>KE993501.1:245188-327059 GCA_000466585.1 Clostridiales bacterium oral taxon 876 str. F0540 | reverse complement strand
TTTATTTTATATATCATATATAAAGATAAAGAGGATAATTTTACTTATCCTCTTTATCTTTATATGAGTATACCTGATATTCTTCCCAAATACTTTCTAATTCATTAAAGGTATTTGAAATTTTTTGTTTTTCTCTTAAACCAACTGCTATTATAAGTGCATTAATAACGCTTAACGGTGCAACAAGTGAATCAACAAAAGAAGCCATATTGCTTTGTGCTATAAGTGTATAATCTGCTTTAGCAGCAAGCGGAGATAGTAAACTGTCTGTTATAGCAACAACCTTTGTACCTCTGCTTTGTGCAAAGCTTAATGCTTCTATAGTTCTAGCAGCATATCTTGGAAATCCTATACCAATAACAAGATCATCCTCAGACATATTTATCATCTGCTCAAATATATCGCTTATTCCATAACCTACGATTTTTACATTATCTAATATAAGATTTAAGTAGAAACCTAAAAACTCGGCTAAAGCTGTTGAGCTTCTTAAACCGATTATGTATATCTTCTTAGCTTCAAATATGCTGTTTACAACGTCTTCAAAGTTTTTATGGTTAATCTTTTCTAAGGTAGCTCTGATATTTTCCATATCTGATTTTAAGACGCCCTTTAAAGCTGACTCTTCACTTACATAATCATTGGAAAGCTCAATTCTTTGTACTGTAGTAAGTCTATTCTTTATAAGTTCTTGAAGAGCTTTTTGAAGCTTCGGATAACCACTGAAGCCAAGTTCATTTGCAAATCTAACTACAGTTGATTCGCTGACACCAACACTGGTACCTAATTTTGCAGCTGTCATAAAAGCTGCTTTGTCATAATGCTTTAAAATATATTCTGCTATTAATTTTTGCCCTTTACTTAATCTCGGAAACTTCATCTGAATGGTTCTCATCAGATCCTGTTTATTTTCTTCCACGGAAATTCAATCCTTTCTATTAAGTTAATGAAAAAATGAATGATTTATTTCATTTTAACATTTATTGAAAAGATTATCAACATAACTTTCAATTGTTTGTTACTTTTCACAATAAAATTATTGCAAAAGTAGCTATTTATTATTTTTTTCGATTATTATTAGCAATGGTGCGTTATTTCGATTTGCAAAATAATGCACCATTACACCAAATTCCTTCTTAGGAATATTGCCTACATATTCTAAAAGCAAATTTTTCTCCCTTAAACCTTCTGCATGTCCTACATATACGGCAATGCTTATAATCCCGCCAGGATTCAATATAGCAAGACCTTCTTGCAAACTTTTCATAGTTGTATCTGCTGTTGTGGTTACTTCTTTATTACCTCCAGGAAGAAATCCTAAATTATACATTATACAATCAATTTTCTCATTTATATAAGCTCCAAAAAATTCATGAGAATCGTTGATTAAAACTACATTTTCTTTTTTATTTTTCTCATAGTTTTCAATCGCATCCTTTTGAATGTCAAAAGAATAAACTTTACTAAACTTTTCGCTTAAAAAATCAGTATCAAATCCGTTGCCCAAAGTTGCATCAACAGCACAGCAAAAGCCACCTGAATAATTTTCAATTATACTATGGGATAGTTTACTTATATCATAAACATATTTGTACATATAAATCACCTTCTTATTAGTTGCTTTAAAGATTTATAAATTTTTCAAATAATTTATTTCGTCTCGATTTAAGTATCTCCACTGACCAAGCTTTAAATTTTTGAGACTAATGTCTCCTACTGAAACTCTTTTAAGCTTACTTACAGGATGATTTATAGCATCACACATCTTCCTTATCTGTCTGTTCTTACCTTCATGTATTGTTATCTCTGCAGAGCATATACCCCCTAATGACTTTAAAATTTTAAACTTTGCCGGAGCCGTAATATATCCTCCTATATCTATACCACTGCAGAATTTTTTAATTTCCTCATTTTCCGGTATACCTTTAAGTTCAGCAATATAGACTTTATTTACAGATTTTCGTGGATGAATCACCTTATTATATACCTCACCGTCATTTGTAAGAAGAATAAGTCCTGATGTATCATAATCCAGCCTGCCAATAGG
Organism: Clostridiales bacterium oral taxon 876 str. F0540; assembly: GCA_000466585.1. GTDB lineage: Bacteria > Bacillota > Clostridia > Clostridiales > Clostridiaceae > Clostridium_AT. Next base: position 325,012 of record KE993501.1, on the reverse strand, counting down.
ATAAATTCTTTCATTTACGTCTACTAAATCAATAATAGTTTTTCTTCCTTTTTCATCTTTTACTGAGGATATATATCCAGTAGGTTTATTTAATGCTATATAAACTTTTTTCTCCTCAGGAATTATTAGTATATCATCTATATAAACCTTATCTATATCCGAATTTATCTTATACCCAAGTTCTGTTATAATCCTATCATTAACTTTAACACGCCCTTGTAATATAATTTCTTCACCTTTTCTTCTCGAAGCAATGCCACAGTAAGCTATATATTTTTGCAAACGTTCTAACACTTTATCACCCTTTATTTATTTCTTAACTTTCGTTCTACCTCATCAATAAAAGTTTTTCTATCTTCTCCAATAATGCTTATTAGCCTTGCAGGCATAAACCCGTTTTTATATATTGTATTTTCATTTTTTTCTATCATTGCAGAAACTGATTTTTCAAATTTTTCTTCATCTATTAGTCCTTCTCTGTATGTATCAACCAAATCAATTAATTTTGTCGCTAATTCTTTTGGGTTTTTATAAACTGCTTTCATTTTAAAATCTCCCTTAAATCTTTTAAAAGTTTTTTCATTTTATTATGATACATTTTTTATGAAATTATTGCAAATATAATTTATGTCTTCTATATAATAATTATCTGTGCAAATTAAACAAAGAATATACTTTTTACAAGTTTACTATTGTATAATATACATTGGATGTAATCAATAATTTTTGATTGGGATGGGTGATAACAATGAAAGTTTTACTTATTAATGGAAGTCCAAAAGCTAAAGGATGTACTTTTACAGCTTTATCGGAAGTTGAAAGAGAACTTATAAAAGAAGGTATAGAAACAGAAATTTTACATGTAGGAAACAAACCTATAAGAGGATGTATGGCTTGCGGAGGATGTTATAAAAACGATAATGGCATGTGTGTATTTGATGACGACATAGTAAATATAGCCCTTGAAAAAGCAAAGGATGCTGATGGCTTTGTGTTCGGATCTCCAGTACACTATGCTGCTGCTTCAGGACAGATAACTTCTTTTCTAGACAGATTTTTCTATGCCGGAAACAGCTTTCAATATAAGCCCGGAGCTGCAGTTGTAAGCTGCCGTCGTGGTGGTTCTACAGCTGCGTTCGAGCAGTTAAACAAGTATTTCACCATTTCAAATATGCCTGTAGTATCTTCTCAATATTGGAATATGGTTCATGGAAATACACCTGAAGAGGTTCGTCAAGATTTAGAAGGAATGCAGACAATGCGAACTTTAGGCAAAAATATGGGTTGGCTACTAAAGTGTATAGAGGCCGGTAAAAAGGCTGGAATCGCTCTACCTGAAAAGGAACCAAGAGCTGTTACTAATTTTATAAGATAATCAAAAAAGAGTCAGTTCTCCTGACTCTTTTTGATTATTTTTCAGCATTATATTATATACTACATTTTTATATTATTTGAAGTCTTGTCAGCGCATTATATATACCATGAGAAAACACATCATTAGTTACAAAATAGGCAACCTTTTTTAATTTTTCATGTGCGTTTCCCATTGCAATTCCATATTTGACAGTCTGGAGCATTTCTATATCATTAATTCCATCACCGAAAGCAACAGTGTCTTCGATGCTTATTTTAAGGTGACTTGAAAGTCTTTTTATACCATCAGCCTTTGTGCAGTCCTTAAAATAAACATCATAGGAAGTAAGACCTGGGTGATTCATAAAACTGAATCTATCTCCCAGCAAGTTAATGCTTATTTCTTTTTGCTTTGCATCATCAAAAATCAATACCATTTTATTTGCAGATATCTTATTAGGATCATTTATATCTGTCAGGTAATCCGGGCTTATAGAGAATGAATTAAGTAGATTCTTAATGTTATTTGAATTGAAATCAGAAACATAAGAAAAATTCTGACCTTCAAATATATAATCCATATTTTCAGCCTTACATAAGGATATAACCTCTTTCAATGTACTAGTATCTATTTTTCTATTGTATATTTCTTTACCTTTCATTTCTATATAGGCGCCATTTGAAGTTATATAAGCATCAAAGCCTAATCTTGTTATTTCTTTATCTAAAAAGGATTTTGGTCGACCTGTAGCTAGCACAGTTAAATGTCCATTTTTCTTAATTTTTTCGATTGCTTCTTCAGTGGAATTCAAAACGCATTCCATACCTCCAGCACAATCTATTAAAGTTCCATCTACATCAAAAAATACTGCTTTTTTTCCCATCCCTTAACTCCTATAATTATATTAATATTTTTATAGCTCATTTATAGCCATCATTAATTGCTCTTTGGTTTTTCGTGTATATATTCTTGTAGTATTAATATTACTGTGTCCCGCAAGGTCAGCAACAACATCAATACTAAGCCCCTTTTCCACAAGACTCAAGCAATAAAGGTGTCTAAAATTATGCGCATGCGCTGCATTAATATTTAAGCCTGCAATTTTGGCATACTTTTTTATTATATTATGAACAGTCTGTCTATTTATAGGTCCTCTCTGTCCGGTGAATAGTTTATCGCCTTTTGCTATTCTTTGTTTTATATATTCATTTAGAACTTCTACAAGTTTTGGAGGTATAAATACAGTTCTATATTTATTTCCTTTTCCTTTAATGGATAAATAATTTTTTCCTACATCTGTGACCTCAAGCTGAAGAAGTTCACTTACCCTCATTCCTGTTAGATATAAGGTTTGAAATATAGCCTCAGCTCTATTGTCTTTATATTCTCTTGCACAATTAATAAGCTTATCAAAATCTTCTTTAAAAATCAAATCATCAAGATACTGCTGATGCTGCATTTTTATTTGTTTTATATTTATGGTAAGACTAGCGTTATATTCTTCATTTAAAAAATCAAGAAAGTTTTTAATACTGATAAGTTTTCTGTTTATACTGCTAACATTTAACTCATTTTCCTCCAGATAGTTTTTAAAATTAACTATATCATTCTTGTCCATACTTAATGCTGGTTTATTTATAAAATCTAGAAATTGTTCTGCATCGCTTTTATAGCTAACAATAGTATTTAATGATAAGTCTCGTTTCTTTAAATAATTATAAAAATAATCTAAGTAATCCATTTGCTTCTCCTGCTTGTGAAAATTAATAACAAAATCTATTATACCACAACTCGAAACATAACTTAAATTATGTTTCGAGTTTTATTATGATAAATTCTCAATAAAATCAAAAAAAGTTTTTTGTAAAACTATATTTGCTTCTGTTACAAAAAACTTTTTTCATTATTTTTAAATGGAATCATTTAAAGTTGTTTCTTCATATTCTCTAAATCTTTTATATATTTGAGCTGAAGTTTATTATATTCTGATTTAAGCTCTAAAATCTCCGATTCTCTTTTTATTTCAAATTCTTTTCTTAAAAGCTTTTCAAATTCTTTTAAATATGTTTCCTTATTATTACTGATATCGGTTAATTGCTTTGTTAACTCCTCTACTTGCATTTTAACCATTTCAATTCTTTTACTACTCTTTTCTTCAAGCATTTTATTATCATACCTAAGATTATCTATTTCTTTTTCTTTATCGTTTATAACGGTTTTAAACGCTTCTATCTGCGCTGAAAGCTCTTTATTTTCAACAGCACGTCTTAAATTCTCACTCTCTAAAGTTCTTAGGTTATACACATCTTTCAACACAGAAGCATGCTCGTTTCTAGCCTTATTCAATTCTTCTTGCAGATTCTTAGTCTTCTCTCCCAGCAATTTATTATCGTTAGTAATCTTTTTATTTTCTAAATCAAGTTCGCTATTTAGAAGCTTAAGTTCTTTTAATTCTATATCCTCGTTTTCAAGCTTTAGTCTTAAACTTTCAATTTCCTTTTGATGATTATTAATTTTCTGCTCATAAAAACTCCTCTCAGCTCCAATAGTATCCTGAGCTTTTACAGAAATTCTCTTAAATACCTGTAAAATATCCTCCAGACTTCCTGATATTAAGTTTATTTCATGATCTAAGTTTAAATTATTTTGTCTATCTTTTTCTTTTTCCCTACTTATGTATGTGCTTATCATATTTTCAAGAAGTCTTTTTCTGTTGTATCCAGGCTTCTCACTTAACTCTAAAAACAAATCCTTATAATGTTGATCAACTCTTACAGTAAGCGGTGAATCTTTCTTATTATCTTGCACTTCATTAGCTGTTTCACTCATGTGTTTGCCTCCAGAACTACATTTTCACATAATACTATACTATAATTCGAGAGGTATGTAAACAAATACTTATTTTTGTATACATATTTTTTCATTGTATATATTTAATTTTACTTAGTATTATGTATACAATGCATCTTATATTGTATACATAAAAACACGCTTCACTCTGTTTTTAAAAGTAATTATAATTGTTTTATTTACCAAGCATATATTTATCCAAGTGTATAAAACTAAAGGTGTATGGAGGTGTTTTTATGAGCAGAAGACCATTAGTTCCTGAAGCTAAGGAAGCTTTAGATAAAATCAAAACAGAATATGCAAACGAAATTGGATTAAAATACAATGATGGATACAAGGGCAATGTAAGTTCTAAATTGAATGGTTATATCGGTGGTCCGGTTGGTGGATTGATGACCAAAAAGATGGTAGAAGCATTTGAAAAGAAACTCATAGATAAATAAAAAATAAAGTCAAATAGTCTATAAAACATTAAGATAAAGTTCTGTAGACTATTTGACTTTACAATTTATAAATCTGAATTAATTTATTAAAAAATCAGCATTATATTTAGTTTTACTTTAATTTTTAAAACCATTTATAGTGAAATACTCCCTCTCTGTCTACTCTTTCAAAGGTATGAGCACCAAAGTAATCTCTTTGAGCTTGTAGCAAGTTAGCTGGAAGAAATTCACTCCTGTAACCGTCAAAGTATGCAAGTGCGCTTGAAAAAGCAGGCGTAGGTATACCAAACTTTATACCTGTGCATATAACCTCTCTCCAAGCCTCCTGATAACCTTCAAGTATATTCTTAAAATATGGATCAAGCATCAAGTTCGCAAGATCTTTATTATTATCATAAGCTTCCTTTATTCTGTGAAGAAACTGTGCTCTTATTATACAGCCTCCTCTAAATATCATGGCAATCTCACCATAATTTAAATCCCATCCGTATTCTTTGGCAGCTGCTTTCATAAGTGCAAAACCTTGAGCATACGAGCATATCTTACTTGCATATAGTGCCTTTCTTACAGCTTCTATAAATTCATCTTTGTCATCATTATAGACAGGTGCAGCAGGTCCTCTCAATATTTTACTTGCTTCTACCCTCTCACTTTTAATGGCTGAAATACAGCGAGCAAATACCGCTTCAGCAATAGTTGGTGTTGATATTCCAAGGTCAAGTGCACTTTGACTGGTCCATTTTCCTGTTCCCTTCTGTCCTGCAGTATCAAGAATAACATCAACCATTGGTTTTCCTGTTTCTTCGTCATACTTAGTGAATATATCTTGGGTAATGTCTATAAGAAAACTATCCAGCTCACCTTTGTTCCATTCCGAAAATACCTCATGAAGTTCATTTTCGGAAAGCCCCAATATATTTTTCAAGAGAAAATATGCTTCACTTATAAGCTGCATATCTCCATATTCAATACCATTGTGCACCATTTTAACATAATGCCCAGCTCCATCTGAGCCAATATATGTGCAGCAAGGTTCTCCATCTACCTTTGCAGAGATAGCAGTAAATATTGGTTCTACAAGCTTATATGCCTCTTCCTGGCCTCCCGGCATTATAGATGGACCATGCAGTGCTCCTTCCTCTCCTCCTGACACACCAGTTCCAATAAACCTGTAACCTTCCTCTTCAAGATTTCTGTTTCTTCTTATTGTGTCCGCAAAAAATGAATTTCCGCCATCAATTAGAATATCTCCTTTGCTTAGGTATGGTTTAAGCTGATCAATTGTATCGTCTACAGGCTTTCCTGCCTTTACCATTATAAGTATTTTTCTTGGGACCTCTAATGAATTTACAAAATCTTCAATAGAATAAGTTCCTATAAGATTTTTACCTTTAGCTTCCTTTAAAAGCTCATCTGTTTTCTCTCTGGATCTATTAAAAACTGATACAGAAAAACCTTTGCTTTCTATATTTAATGCCAAATTTTTTCCCATAACAGCAAGCCCTATTACACCTATTTGTTGTTTACTCATTTATGTAACTCCTTTCAACATTCAAATATTAAATTCTAGTACAGGCAATTATATTTATATTATACATTCTTTAACTTTATTATGCTTTCACACATTTATATTATACAAGAATTACCTAATACTTTTATTAATAAAAAACTATTCTTTTTTATTAATATTACCATTCTTTCCAGAAGAAATAAAGTAGTGTCTATTAATTAATAATAATTTTTAATTTTCAATTGATATTTACTCTGATCTTTTTAACTTCTGCTATTAGTACAAAAATCTTATATTTCAGAAGGTTATATTCGAAACTTGTTTTACTTATATTTCCAAGGAAATATTTTACTTATCCTGATATTAATCTGTAAATACTTTGCTCAGAGACATATAGCTACCAGCATTCATAATGCACTATATCCTCAAGTTTCTTTCTAGGTCTCGCTTTCGGCGCTTCATCAGGATACCCAATAGTTATAACCCCAACCACATACTTATCACTAGGTATATTGAGAGCTGATCTTATGTCACTCTGGACAAAATCCCCAACCCAACAGGTTCCAAGCCCTAAATTGCTGGCCTGAAGCAGCATATACCCTACTGAAATTGAAGTATCTCTAATTATTCTCTTTACCTCATCTTGAGAGCTATCTTCATCTAAGTATATATCACCATCACCTTTAATTCTGCATCGTACATCAGCTGTACAAACAATAAAAACCGGAGCAGTCATCATCCACTTTTGGTTATTGGAAATTTCAGATATTCTCTTTCTCATCTCTGTTGACTTTACTATTATGTAATGCCAAGGCTGAGTATTATTTCCTGATGGAGCAAGTCTTCCACCTTCAAGAACTTCAGTTATTTTCTCATTTTCAACTTGTTTATCAATATATTTTCTAATACTTCTTCTAATTTCAATTTCTTTTATCATCATCTACTTACCTTCTTCCATAGAATTATATATTTTAATAAAAGCAGGACATATCCTGCTTAATTCACAATTAATTAATTAATTTATTTATTATTACTACCAATTATTTGGTCGTGTTACTCCAATAGGAAGCTTAGTATGCTCATCACCTTTAGCTGAATTCAATTGCGCCTGTGTAAGAAAAATACTCTTTGATAAATTTGCTCCGCATAAGTTTGCATCTCTAATGTCCGCCCCAATAAAATCAGCATAACTTAAATCCTGTCCACTTAGATTTGCAGCAATAAGACATGTACCTCTCAGATCTGACCCTACCAGCTTGGCTTTTCTAAGATCTGCACCAAAATAATCTATTCTTCGTGAGTTTGTACTTGACTTAGTCCCAGTATTTCTTTTCAAATTTACTGCTTTTGAGCGAACAATTTCACTGGTATCTCTTAAGAACCTATTGACCTTATTTCTATGGCTCTCCACATCTATATTTTGCAATGAATCGGCACTAAGAAGAGTAAATTTTTCAGTTTCTTCAATTAATTTAGCTATTTCCTCTTTTATATCTTCATTCTTTTGCAAGTCATAAGCTTCAGCGAGATACCACATCATTTCATGAAACTGCTTTACAATTAAAAATACTTTGAACATCTTTTTAGAAGATTCAGGATCCATTCTCCAGTCAATTCCTCCAAAAGTAATCTCTGATACCTTCTGCCCAGATCCTATACACTCATAGGATATACATCCTTTAAGCCCTTTTTCTCTCAACTGCTTATGGACTGAGCATGTAAAATCCTTTTGTAAATTTGTACAAGGTTTTCCTGCAGGTTTATTTTCCGGAAAGCCTTCAAAAGCAGAAAAATATAGTGCAACACAGCACAATCCAAAGCATTTTTTACAATCTGCTTTTAATTCTACGTTACGTTTATTATAGTATTTACTTATCATATTTACCTCAACTTATATTTCAAAATACTTTTACTAAGCCTCAGAATCTATAAGTTTCACTATTCGCTCACAAATCTCATGAGTAATAAGTGAATCTTCAATAGATGGATTAGGTATTTCATTATTTTTTACACATTCTATAAAATGATCGGTTATCTGGTAAAAGCCACGTTTAAAAAGTGTTGGCTCCCAATCTCCAAACTTTGACATACACACATCTTTGTTGTGATAATGAGTTGTCTCAACAAGGTTATTTACTATGTATTTTTGCTGTCCAGTTGTATATTCAATAATCTCTTCTGTAACCCCTCCGTTTCTGACCATAATTCCTATGGCAATGCAGCTTTCACCTATCAGCTGTATTACCAGACTATTAAGCAAATCACCGTTTTTAATATATTCTACTTTTACATCTTTAATCTCGGTATTCATTAAATATCTTAACGTATCTACAACATGTATGAAGTCTTCTACAACGAATCTTCTTGTATAATCAGGAGATGCGAATCTATTTTTCTGCATTATTATTATTGAAGCTTTACCTTTATTCCTAAGTTCTTTAACCATAGGTATAAATCTTCTATTAAAGCCAGTCATAGCAATGAGTCTGTTTTTCTTTGCAAGTTTTACAATTTCCTGTGTTTCATTAAAATTCATAGAAATAGGCTTATCTATATACGTGTTTATTCCATTTTCTAAAAGCTTTTTAGCAGTTTCATAATGCGCATTAGTAGCAGTACTCACAAAAGCAGCGTCTATTCCTTTATCAATAAGCTCATCTGCAGCAGAAACCATATCATTTATTCTATACTTTTTTGAAAGCTTTTCTAAAGTATCTTTATTTCTCGTGCAAAGCACTAATTCAATTCCTTCCTTTTCTGATAGCACAGGCAAATATGCTTTTTGGGCTATATCACCTAAACCTATTACTCCGATTTTCAATCAATTTACCTCCTAGGAGAATTATCAATATTTAGTTTAATTTCATTATATTACTTTTATAATTAGTTTTAAAGTTCTATAATAAAACTGTATTTTAAAATAGGTTCTCCCAGTTTAAAATTTATTTCATAAATTTGAGGTGACGTAATTATGAGTTATATCAAAAAAGGCTCCACGGAATTTAAGAAAGCAAATATTGCGCTATTTGCAGGCGGTTTTAGTACATTTGCTGTTCTATATAGCACGCAGCCTTTGCTGCCTTATCTTTCTCATGATTTTCATATTTCTCCGGCAGCTGCAAGTCTTTCCCTTTCAGCAACAACAATTTCACTTGCATTAAGTCTTTTAATTGTAGGTTCCCTTTCAGAAGCCTGGGGAAGAAAAATAATTATGACATTTTCTATGTTTTCAGCTTCTATACTTGCTATACTTACAGGCTTTTCTCCAAATTTTCATGTTCTTTTAGCACTCAGAATACTTCAAGGCTTTGCTTTGTCCGGATTATCTGCAATTGCAATGGCATATTTAGGCGAGGAAATAGATAAAAAAAGTCTTGGAATAGCTATGGGAATGTTTATTAGTGGTAATTCCCTTGGTGGAATGTTTGGGCGTATTACTATTGGGATTATTACTGATATTTTAAATTGGCGTGCTGCCCTTTGCGGTGTAGGCGTATTAAGTCTTTTAGCCAGCATATTATTTGTAATTGAGCTTCCTGATTCCAAGAATTTTAATCCTCGCACTCTTGATATAGGAAAACTATATAAATCAATGTTAAATCATTTAAAAAACCCAAGCTTACTCTGTCTTTATGGCATAGGCTTTTTACTTTTAGGAAGCCTCGTTTCTTTATACAACTATATTGGATTTCAATTAATTGCTCCACCTTATTCATTAAGTCCTTCTTTAGTCGGATTTATTTTTATTCTATATCTAATGGGAACCTTTAGTTCAACTTGGATGGGACAAAAAGCAGACAAACATGGTAAGTATAAACTTCTTTTAAGCGCACTTATTATAATGTTTGCTGGAGCAGCAATAACTTTAAGCGCAAGTCTTATTATGAAAATAGCCGGTATAGCTCTTTTAACCTTTGGCTTTTTCGGAGGCCACTCAATAGCCAGCAGCTGGGTGGGACTTCTTGCATCTCACGATAAAGCTCAAGCGTCTTCTCTTTATCTTTTTTTCTATTATATCGGCTCAAGCATAGGAGGAACTGCTGGAGGAACATTCTGGTCATCCTTTGGATGGTGTGGTGTCGTAGCAATGATAATTTGCTTTATAATATTAGCACTTTTACTTTTAACAAAACTTTCCCAAAAAAATTTAGATAAAATAATATCTAGTAAAGAATATAACTAGTTATAAATAAGACCTGCAATACTCATCCTATAGAATATATACAGGTTATTCTTAATTCATTCTACATTAAGTTTATTAAAAATAACAAAAGGCAGTCACTTTATAGAACTTAAAGTCTCTGCCTTTAACTTATTGATTATAAAAACAAGTTTATAATCGCATATATACCAGCCGAAATTGAAGCTGCTATTGGAAGAGTTATAAACCAGGTAATAACCATTCTTTTACCCGTATTCCACTTTACAGCTTTAACCCTGTACGCCGACCCTACACCCATTATTGAAGATGATATAACATGAGTTGTACTAACCGGAAGTCCAAACTTAGATGCCCCAAATATTACTAAAGCTGATGATAAATCTGCTGCAACACCATTAACAGGTTTGATTTTCATAATTTGTGTTCCAACAGTCTTTATTATTCTCCAACCTCCAATTGAAGTACCTAAAGCCATTGCTGTTGCACAGCATACCTGAACCCACAGAGGAATATTCCCAGACTTGTCTAACCCGTTGCTCACAAGCGCCATTGTTATTATACCCATAGATTTTTGAGCATCATTTGTTCCATGAGCAAAGGCTTGAATTGCTGCTGTAAGAGCTTGTAGCCTTCTAAATCTTCTATTAGTCTTAGATAAGTTTAGATTTTTGAATATCTGTTTAATAATAGTAAAAACGACATATCCAACTCCAAAAGCAAGTATAGGTGATAAAATAAGTGATTCAATAATTGAGATAAATCCTTTAAAGTTAATTGATGCAGTTCCTGCTGCAGTTATAGCAGCACCAGCTATTGAGCCTATAAGTGCATGTGATGAACTGCTTGGTATTCCGAAATACCATGTGACAAGATTCCATACAATAGCTGAAATAAGAGCAGCAAGTATGACTACTGCGCCATTAGGTATTGCATCAAGATTTACAATATCCTTTGCAATAGTTTTAGCAACACCGGTGAAAGCAACTGCTCCAACAAAATTCATTATAGAAGCAATCATTATTGCACGTCTTGGAGTCAACGCCTTAGTTGATACAGCTGTAGCGATTGCATTGGCAGTATCATGAAATCCATTGATAAAGTCAAAGGAAAGAGCAAGGATAACTGTCAGAACAATTATTAAATATGATGTATTCATTTTAGTTCTCCTTACGCATTCTTCATAGTTACTGTTTCAAGCACTTTGCTAACTCTCTTGCATTCATCTGCTGTGTTTTCAAGAAGCTCATAAATTTCCTTATATTGAATAAGACGCTTAATATCGTTCTGATTTTCAAAAAGTTCCTTTAACGCCATTCTTTCAAGAATATCGCACTTTTCCTCATATTCTTTTATTTTAACTGAGTGTTCTCTAATCTGAGTAAGCTTTTTTTGTGAAAGTAAATCCACTGCATTATGTATTTCTACAATGCATTTATTAACTAAATCGCTGAATTCGACCATAAAATGATCTATTTCATATATGTTATAAATATAAAAATGGGCTGCACACTGCTCAAGGCCATCAAGAATTTCATCCATATGAACTGCAAGATCCAAAGCATCTTCACGCTCAATCGGAGTTATAAATGTATTGTTTAAATCCTTGATAAGCTCAGCAACTAAAACATCTCCTTTATGTTCGAACTCTTTCATTTTCTTTTGAAATTCTTCAAGATGTTTTTGTTCCTTGATCTTAAAATCAAAAAAATACTGACCTCCTTGTTTTAGATTGTCAGAAATGTCTAAAAGCATTAAAAATAATTTATCTTTCTTTCTTGTGCTTTTTTGCATCGTTTTGTCTCCCTTCCCCTGTTAGGTTAAAGATATGTTAACTTTGTTAACTATAAGTTAATTGCAGTCCATAAACATTTTATCACTATTTGTCATATTTTTAAATATATTGTTTGATTTTTTTATTTCTTGATTAATAATTATTTCATATAAAGGGTCACACTGCCCCTTTAAAAGGTGGAACTAATTCCTATCTTTCAAAAACAACCTTTCCTTCTATTAAAACATATCTAGTTTTAGCTTGAATATCAAATGGATGCTTGTCAAAGATAACAATATCAGCATCCTTATTGACCTCCAAGGAACCTACTCTGTCAGAAATGCCAAGTATCTCTGCCGGATTAATAGTTATGGCCTTTAGTGCTGTTTCTTCATCTAATCCAGCTCTTACTGCTAGTGCAGCACACATTGGAAGATGATGTACAGGTATTACAGGATGGTCTGTCATAATAGCAATTTTTACTCCTGCTTTATGAAGTAATGCAGCTGTTTCAAAAGTTTTTTCTCTAAGCTCAACCTTACTTTTAGATCCAAAGGATGGTCCAACTATGGCTGGTAGCCCTTCCTTAGCTAGCTCATCAGCTATTAAATGCCCTTCTGTACAGTGTTCTAAAGTCATCTTAAGCCCAAACTCCTTTGCAATTCTAATAGCAGTAAAAATATCATCTGTTCTGTGAGCATGAGCCTTAACATTAAGCTCTCCTTTTATAACAGGAATTAAACTTTCAAGTTTCATATCAAAGGTTGAATTCTTTTCTTTGTTATCCATATAATTTTTTGTTTTGAAAAGATATTCTCTAAGTATTGCTGCAGTGGCCATTCTGGTTGAAGGTGATTGTTTTTTTGCATCATAGCATCTCTTTGGATTTTCGCCAAAAGCAACTTTCATTGAAGCACACTTCTGAACAATCATTTCATCGATTCTTATACCCTTTGTTTTTATAGTTGCAAATTGTCCGCCTATAACATTGGCACTTCCATACATAGGAAGTTTATAATTACATTGATATACTTTTCGATAAGCTTTCAATCTCTTCTAATTTTTTTTGTTTAATTTTACTTAAGTCACCTTTAATAATTCTATTAATTAGATTGAAGAACTTATGACTTTTTGTAATAGTATAAATCTTACCCTCTTTAATAACAAAATCAGCTTCTTCTAAAAACTCTTCTCGTGTCATTTTTTCTTTAACATCCATTTTTTTCATGTTTAGAGCCTCAATGAAAACATTTATGTTTTTTATCTTTTCTTCTCGTTCTTGCTCACTAGATTCTAAAGCTTTTAATTTTTCTTCTAATACTTTTATTTCATTTTCCATATTTTCAATTTTATTTTTATATACTCTTTTCAAAGTGTCGCTTTGTTCTTCTATCATATTATCTAACAAATTAGATAACTTGTTTTCATATTCACTAATTTCATTTTTTATATTTTCTATATCTTTAATCTTGTTTAAGTCTTTAAGATTTTCAATCTCTTGTTGTTTTAATATTAATTTTTTTATAGTTTCTTCTCTCTCACTATCAAAGTATTTTTTATAAAATCCATTTCTCCACACTTCAATTTGAACTTCGATTTCAATTTTATCTATATTTTTATTTTTACAATATTTAGTTCCTTTTTTCTTTTTAACATTACAATTATAAAATTCTCTTACTCTTCCATTGGAGTATACTTCTCTATTACTAATATATTTTCCACCACATTCACCGCAGATTATTTTCCCTGCAAGGTCACTTTTACTTGCTTTATATCCTAGAGATTTCCCATCAGGTTTATGTGTTCTACGTCTACTAATCAATTCTTGTACTTTATTAAATTGTTCTTCGGTTATTATTACATCTATCCTGTCAGACTTCTCTATTATCCATTCACTCTCATCTTTTTTAATTTGCTTATATTTGTTTAGAATATCTGGTTTATCGTACACATTTCTAATATTATAGCCACAATATTTTTTATTTTGTAGTGCATAAAGTAAGAAGTGTTCAGTAAATTTTTTACCATTTCTACTATATCCATTTTCATCAAGATATTTTTTTATTTTTCTAACTCCATTGTTTTCTTCTGCTAAATTATATATTAATTTTATAACTTCTGCTTCATCTGGAATAGCTCGTAAAGCATTACTTTTAAAGTCGCACTCGTACCCATAGATTCCGCCAGTTAAATGTATCTTCCCGTTCTTAGCAGCTTGATACTTACCGAATTTTACTCTACTACTAATCTTTCTGCTTTCTTCTTGAGCCATAGAATAAAAAAACTGAAGCATCATTGTGTCTTCTTCATTTTCCGTATTTTTACTTAAATCTATGAAAACTATATAAACGCCCTTTTCCTTTAACTTTCTAATAATACTTACAACCTCAATATTTCTTGCAAATCGAGAATTTTCTTTAACATAAATATAATTAAATTTTGGTTCTCTTCTACTTACATAAAAATTTATTTCGCCCTTTTTATATTCAATATCGAGTCCTGCATCATATAGCATTTTTTGAAATCCTTCTCTTTTAAAAGAAGTTCCTGTTCCCTTATCAGCATATATGTCTATTAATTCAAAACCATTTTGTTTCGTTAGTAATTCTTCAAAATATTGCTTCTGATGTAAATAGCTCTCTTCTTGTTCTTCACTATTTGTAGAAACTCTGCAATAAGCAACGCACTTTTTCATCTTTCGCACCTTCCTATGTTTATTATATATAATTATACACTTAGGGAGGTTTTTATCAATAGTATTTTTATGAAAATAAAGACAAAAAAAGAGGTATCCCATATCATTAAGATACCCCATATATTCACCACTCTGGGGAACGTTATATTATTTGTTTTGTTTATTATCTAAATAACCCTGTCCACTTGTAGGGTTATTTACAATACCTGCCATAACAAATACAGTTAAAATTGCATCTACTATTTGCTTATAACTATCTGCATTAAGCCCTAACTTAGAGTATAATCCATAATTACCTAATATTAATCCTATTAATGCAAATACACTTACCCATAAACCATAATTTTTAAATCTATCCATTTATTTTACCTCCTCTATATTACACCTATCATTCTTCTTATAGTATTGAAGCCTACCTGTCCATCTACAGAAAGTCCATGACTTGCCTGATAGTCTCTAACAGCCTTATCACATTCTTTATAGAAAATTCCATCCACTGAAATACCTAAGCGTTTTTGTATCCATCTTGTATATAAATCATTGTGGTATCCTTGGATTTTAGCTACAGGCAATTGCTTAATAGCATACTCTGTATTTCTTCCAAATATATTGTCCTCATCAAGTGGAAGTCCATTAGCCCCTTTAATACCTAACTGGTTACATAAATGTTGAATACTTCTTATCCATTCGCTATCTTGTGTTTGTGGTTTAGATTGTTCTATAGGCTGGCTAATATTATTCATTACTGCATCTCTTATTTCATCTAAAGGATAATTAATTCCAGGACAATCTGTTGGATAAGGTACTTCTTTATGTCCTAAAATCTTTTGAATATTATATTTACCCTTTATATATTTACACAAATCAATAATTGCTTGTTTTTGTATTTCTGGCATTGCTTCAATCATATAAGCACCTTCAGCACAAATCCCTATTGAGTGAGAATTTACATTAGGACAATGTGCTCCTATTGCGTTTTCTGGTCTTCCAGTATATATAGAACCATCTTTCCTTACAAAGTAATGATATCCACATCCTGCCCACCCTCTAGCTAAATGCCAATTATGTATATCGTACACTGTGCAAGAACTGGCTTCTGCATGATGTAATAATATTAAGTCTGGATTATTTCCATAGGATAATCCTTTGAACTGTAAATTACTATTAATAATGTTCATATAATCACCTTCTTATTTTTTTAATAAAATTCCTATAACAAAAATGGAGACTGTGACAAAAATGCCAAGTCCCCACCTTATTGTGGTCATGAAATCATCCATCTTCTTTATTAAGTTTTTGATTTCTATTTTATATTCCCTACTATCTTCTTTTAATATTGAAATATCTTTTGTATGTTCTTTTAATAACTCTTCATGCTCATCCAATCTGGCATCTATATACTTATGTTTTTCTTTACAATAATTTTCTTCCATTATACTTCTCTCCTTTCGCAAAAAATAAAAAACTACCTATTATAAATAAGTAGAAATTATGCAATGGCTATATATGAAAAGTCCATCCAACCTCTATTAGTTACATCTGTTAAGTTAGTGGTTTTAGCATACCAACAACTTCCATACACTGTAAACGTGGCATTTACATAATCTACACTGTATTTACTACATTCAAAATAACTGAGCAAAACATTTGTTTCGGTTGTAACAGTTCTTTTGGCTTCTACAGATACTTTAAAGTCTTTCCCTTTAAATTCATCTGGCAGTTGAACTGTTTTAAATCTATCATTGGAAGGATATGTTGTATCCTCACCAGTTACCATAAGGTAATGATAATTTTCCTTGTTTCCTGCAACATACCTATTTATTCCATCTGCATCAATCTTTGTATAACTTCCATCATTATGTTTATATTTGCTATATGTAGGTGTATGTTCAACATTGTCACCAATATTTGTATTACCAATAGTAAAAGCATCTTCCGTGAAGCTATAATGTGTATTATTAATGGCTGCTCTTACTTCTTTAGCAGACTGGCTAATTATTGTCTTAGCTTCTTCACCATCAATTTTTTGCGATACAGTTTGTTCTATACCATCTGTAGTTTGCTTAAACTCTACTTTTGCATTTTCTAAGTCTTGTTTAGTTTCCTGCAAGTCGGCTGAAACATTCTGAACATTGTATTTTATATTATTGACCTTATCTATATAATTCTCTTTGAACTGTCCCAACTCTATTTCAATATTTCTTCCAGTAATACAATCCCTTACTACCTTTATAACTCTTGCTGTTATATTACAATCAAATGGAATGTGTTTAATTCTTACAGAATCCCCTTCATTCAATTGCTCTAATTGTTGATATGCCTTATCATTTTTATATTCTACAGTATTTTGAAGAGATATAAAATTAACTTTATAATTAACCTTTGGAATATCTATTGTTCCCCATAGCTTTTCAGCTTCAGTTTTCAAAACTCCACTGTCTTCTATGTCCTCGAATTTAACTTCATTTACTAAAGGCTTAAAATAACTATTTATCCTAGGACTTTCAATCCACTTACTGCCGCCATTAAATGGTTCTATAGTTATACCATCCTTTCCAGTAGGCATCATCCTTGTAGTCATACCTGTCCAATCAATGGATTGCTCAAAACCTGTTATATCTTTTGCATATTCCAATTGAATTTCTGTATCCTTGCCAATTCTAGAAAAGATACCTATATCAAAATTCTTTCGATACAACTCGCCTCCCCATCTGCCAATAATCTTATCTTTAAGTGCTGGTAGTGGTTTATCCTTAACAAAATAAGCTGTATTCAAATTAGTCATATCAGATTTAAGAACATTAAATCTTTTATCTAAAACTACCTTTTGCAAGGCAACATCTACGGTAGTATTCTCTGCTCTACTATCTTCAATAAAGTCAGTATTAATATCGTTGCTAATGTGTTGAAGAACTGCTCTTACGCTTAATGTATTGTTTTGAATATTTTGCTTATTATACAATCTGAATAAATCATCATCAGCTTTAATAATGCAAAACTCTTGTATCCACTTATACTTTTCATCCTCATCCTTTATTACTTCTATTTCCAAGTATTTCTCGCCATTCAAGCTATAAGTAGCCCGACAAGACTTAGCTATGTTATCTAATAACCCAAGACCATTATTATTAAAATTTGTTTCTTTTGAATCATAAATTATTATCAAATTAGCAGACCTCCTTCATACAAAATTAAAAAGAGAGCAACAAAAGTTACTCTCATAAAAAGCAATAAATTCGTTATTTTATTAATTGAATATTTTTACTAAAACCCAATAAAACTTCAATTTTATTTTGTGTAACTATTTCACCCTATTATCCTATTGCGAGTTAAATTAACATATCAATTGTTCTAATCAATTCTTTTCCAATTACATCATTTGCATATGCAGATGGATGGTTATCATCATCATAAAACAACTCATAATCCATATTCTTTGCTAGATTTTTAAAATAAGAATCACAATCTATTAATCCGTAATTATTAGTAACGCAATAATTTTTCAATGCATTAAAATAATTTTCATATTTAATTGCACTTTGTGCTTCGCCTAAATACTCTTTTGCCTTGTTGCCTAATGTTGTCAGAAACAAAACATCCATTTTTTTAGAACCATCACTTTTATGATTATTAAGTTTATTTATAACAGTTGTTAGATTACTAGTAAATGTAGCTAGTGGTGTTTGGTTTAAATACTCATTTACAATGGGAGCTTGTATAATAGCCAATGTAGGAGTAAACGGAATACTTTGCAACAATGTATCAATATGTGGGTTTGTTTCACCACTAAAGGAAGCTTCTGTACCAAGCCACGCTCCAGTTGTATGCCCACCCATTGAAGCATTTATTATATTATTTGCATCAAATATAATACCTCTTAATGCTAATGCCGCATTAGCAGTAGCATTAGCATTTTGTCCTGCAATTTGAACTACAAGCCTTGCTTTTTGTTTAGAGCCGAAGTCTATACAGTAAATACAATCAAAAGATGTTGTTGTGTTTGAATAGGTGTCTATAACTATTCCAGTATTATCAATAGTATATTCACTTGTCGGAAGCGGAGTGTGGATACCGTTTTGTACTGTATAAACTAAAGGATACCCCGAAGGCTGTCCATAAAAATAGTTTGATTTACTTGAATAACCTTCAAGATTTTGTTCTAAAGCTCCCATATTGTTATCTCTTAAAGAAATCTTCATTTTTGCACTAGAAGAGTCTCTACACAACCCTATATAAACTCTCTGTGCGTGGTTTTCCATATCTAAAACAAACTCAGCCTTCTCGTTTGTGTCTCTTGCCATTGACATTACACCATCATATAGTTTTTGTCTAGCTGTTTCATAACCAAATTCGTTTAATGAAAAAAACCAATCATCAATACTTGTACCAAGTTTTGGAGTATTCCAATAACCATAAACACCACTTATTATTTTCCAATTATGATTTATTCTGTTTATACTTTCTATACCCTCAAAATTAAAAGTTGAGGTATCAGGAGCGGTGTTTTGAAGCCCAGTAGTAAATATCAGAGAGTTTTTATACCAATCAAGTTTTTCTTCAATATGTTTTCTTAATATATCAAAAAAACCATTTGAATAAGGGTATTGTTGATGAACATTAAAATATGCATCACCGTTATCATAACCACTTGCACCTTGTCCCCATCCATGACTATCTCCTAAACATAAGATTTGTATATTGCTTTTCTTTTTAGTAGCTCCTCGTCTGTTGGCTGTTAATACAGGGAAAGAGGATGTTTTTATATTTACAAGATGTCCATCGTTAATTTTGGCAGTTTGAAGAACAATATCATTCAAAGACGCAACATTTTCATTAATTGCTCCTACCAAATCTGTCTTATTTTGGGTATTTAAATTAGTTAAAATTCCTATTTTATTTGAAGTTGATAGAATGTCGTTTGTATTTTTAGTAAGTTGCTGTGCATATTGTGTATTCAATCCATCGTACTTTTGTTGGAACTGTGAATCCCACTGGTTTAATTTTGTTATTCCATCTGTCAATGCTGTAAATTCATTTGATGATTCTATAGCACTATCATTTCTTATACTTTGTATAACGTTAATTGTAAATTGCTTAGAACTTAGTATACTATTATCAGCACCATAAATAGCTAATTCACAAGCTAAATCTCCTGCAACTGCAAGTGCCTGACTAGTTAATTCTACTAATACCTTGCCATTAACTGCATTTTCAATTGTTACATTATTAAAGATTAGTGTGCTATCTGCCTTAACTGCAAATATTTTAACTGTATGCCCTGTAAGATTTAAAGCAAGTCCACTATTTGTTAAAGTAAATCTTATAAATCTACTATTAACATCGTTCTGCTTAGCATCTATTTTCGTATATATATTTTTATCTATATCAAAAATTATTTCTCTTATTATTTCCATATTATCACCATCCCTTTTGCGTATAAAAAAGAGATGCTTGTGTAATTACAAACATCTCCAATTTGGTTGTATATCAATTTTTGTTACGTTCCCTTGCCATGTAATAATATTTTCTCCCAACATAAAAGCAGGAGGTTTACCATTTATCTTCGAGTTACAAAGTTTTACCTCTTTGCAGTCCCCTGAGACTCCATCTACAATTATATAATCTTGCACATCTGTAAGATAAATAGATTTACTATTTACAGTAAGTGTTATATTTCCTTGACCATAAATTGTGAAGATTGGTTGAGAAGTATATGTGCCTTGATTAAAAATTGATGATGGCTGAGTTAAAGTTATAATAGAATTATCAAGTAAATATAAAAAAGGTTGGCATCTCCAATTCAAAGGAAATTCACCCTCTTTTTCTAAACTTGCTTCTATATCAATCTGTTGTACCATCTTACCGATATACTTTTTATTAGGTATCCAACTAAAAATTAAATCTCCATAACCATCAAGCCACGCTTTAACATTGTCAATATTTTTATTATCCAATAGTGTACATTTCATTGGAAGGTTAATATTTTTATAGCTTTCATAATCTACCGTCAAAGAACCATCTCTACCTAATACAGGTATTTCCTCAGTTTGTTTTTCTGCTTTCACAAAAGGAGGTCTTTCATTAACAACAATTCCATAATCAAGCCAAGAATCTTGACCTTTCCATATAAAACTATCCATTAAGAACACCTCCCATATTAAATGTAAAGTTTTCTCTATTATCTTTATTAGCAAGCTCTTCACTCATTGGGTCAACTATATAGCGTGCAACTTCACGTTTATCTGGAAGAATAAATACTATCTCTGTTTTATTATTCGTTCTATTTTTGGCTATTTCCATAGAGATATCATGCGGAATAATTTGACTTCCTCGAGGAAGATTTACTATTTCTCCCCCAGCTTCATTGATACCTGCCAAACCGCCTTGGAAATAATCAGTTCCTTTTGCATACCATTTCACTGAAAAATCTGGTACTGAAGGCGGTACTAAGCTTAACTTTCCACTAAGCGATAGGTGGGGTAGTTTAAAATGCGGAGGTTCGAAAGTGAACATGTCCTTTATTTTTTGTTTGATTTTATTCTTAATTTCTTCAATTTTATTATGTATGGACTCAAATTTATCAATAACACCTTTTTTCATATTTTCAAAGTGTTCAGGAATACTCTTAGCAAAAGACTTTAAATCTCCCCATAGATTATTAACAAAATTCCTAAATGTAGCTGATTTATTATATAAAACTACACCTATTGCAATTAATGCACCTATAGCAATTATTACTAATGAAATTGGGTTTAATGACATAACCAAATTCAAAGCCTTTTGAGCTGCAACCGCACCCCAAGTAACACCATTTCGTATTCCCTCTTGTATGTATAGAGCTTTAATTTGCGCTGTTTCAAATATATCTAGTCCTTTTTTAACACCCATCTGTACGTTATGTGCGACTAAAGCAATGTTGTGTGCTAACAATATTCCTTTTTGTATAGCCCAAACTGTTGATAAACCTATAATTCCTGCTTTAACAACGCCTATGTTATCCTTCAGCCAAGTTAAAGCTTCTGTAATAAAATTCAAGCCATTTTTAGCTAAATCTGTAACTTTACCCTGGACTTCTTTTGAACTACCACCAAAGCTAGGTAATAACTCACTTGCAATTTGTCTTATCAATTTAATCCATTCTTCAAATTTAGGTATTACAAATTTTACAGTTCCAATAATACCATTGACTGACCCATTGATTACTTCTTTAATTTTAGGCATATTTTCATTTATAAAGGTTACACCTTTCATAAAATAAGGCAGTACTACAGAGCCAATACTTCTTCCTAAATCCTCCATGTTCATTTTTGCTACTCTCACTTGATTAGCAAATGAACTTCCTAAAGTTTTAGAAAAGTCTCCTTGTGCATCTTTAGTAACTTTCATTAAATAGTTATATCTCAATTGTGTTTGCTCACCTTGTGACATTTCCTTATAAGGCTTTTTAATTCCTTCAGCCAATGCATATGCTTCAAGATTTGCAACTGACATATTTATTCCTAAAGCACGAAGTGGCTCAACTTCTCCGCTTATACCGCTTCTTATCTTTTCCCACATCTCAGAAGTACCGATATTATAAAATGAGGACATATCTCCTGTTAGTTGTACTAGAGATTTTGACATCTTAGCGCTGGATTCTTCAGTAACTCCAGAAGATTTTAACATTGCCCCCATAAATCCTGACCATTGCATAGAGGAGGTTTTAGATATACCTGCGCTTTTGGCTGTAGTATTAGTCCATTCCAAAATTGATTTTGCACTTTTTTTAAATGTACTTTCAACAACGTTTTGTGCTTCTCCTAGGTCACTTGCACTTTCAGCAAATTGATATGTTTTTGTTACTAATTCTTTAATGCCTAGACCACCTAAAAGCACAGAGCCTACTTTTAATGCACTAGATTTAATTTTGCTGAAAGAATCATCAAAACTTTTACTTGTTCCCTTAGCCTTTTTATCTATTTCATCTAGTTTATTTGTAGTTCCATTGTCTTTTAAAAGTATTTCACCAAATAAACTGAATATCTTCATTAACTATTACCTCCTCTCTTTGTATCAGCATTTTTAATTTTTTCTGCTTCTTCAATAATTTTTTTTATATCATTTTTATTGTTTTCAGTTTTAATATTTGTTTTTAAAGCTTTTTTCTTATATTCTTCAAAGCTTACAAATGTTTCAAAGTACGGTCTTTCAGCTAACCATTGTTGCCATAATCTTTCCTCTGCTTGTTTTAAATAAGCAGTTTTTATTAACTCCAATCCGTCTTCAATATTCATTTTTAAAATATAATCAATATTTCCATATCTACTTAACAATAAGTCCAAGCACTCAAATTCATCATCTATTTGAGTGCCATAGAGAAAAAACTTCCAAGGCTGTCTTGTTGAAATAATTCTTCTATAAGTGCCATAAATTTATTTGGTTCTAAATGTTTTATTTCTTCGGTTTTCATGCCAGTTAAATCTGCTAAAAATTTATATATTTCTTTTTCTGCGTTTCCGATATTCTCCACAAATAACCATACTAATTCTATCTGCAAAGCCTGTTCAGCCTTCTTTTTTTCTTCATCATTTAGTCCTGTAACATCTTTTACTAAGGACTTTATTTCATCCTTTATATTCATCTTTTTTAGAATCCTTGTTAAGGAAAATAAATCACTCGTTTCTAATTTTCTCATTGTATTACCTCCAACTCTTAATAAAAATAAAAG
Organism: Clostridiales bacterium oral taxon 876 str. F0540; assembly: GCA_000466585.1. GTDB lineage: Bacteria > Bacillota > Clostridia > Clostridiales > Clostridiaceae > Clostridium_AT. The sequence goes on along the minus strand of KE993501.1, from coordinate 301,520 downwards.
CACCTACATAAGTAAGTGCTTAAAACTATGCCATTTTAGGGAATCTAATTTCATAAGGTAAAACGTTCGGTGTTAATGGGTCTATAAATGCTGTAAAAGTGACAGGAAGTACATTATCCTTATCATCTTCAGTTTTAAACTTTAATCCATCAGTATTCAAAACATTTTTCAATATAATTATTACTGGCTTTTGGCTGCCAGATAGTTTACCTACTAGGGCAATATTGTCTAAGTAATCTGTATCTGCAATGTATGTTTTGCCTGTAATAAGGTCGTAGTCTGCATTTGTTGTACTATCTACTTGTCCTAATAGTGCCATCTTTAATATATCGGTTGTTACTTCTAGCATATTAGTTTTAAGAGTAACCTCAGTATCCGTAATCATTCTTAGACCTTTAACGTTTCCTTTTACTCCATCACATTTTACATCCCTTGTTTTTACTGTAATATTTAATTCATTCCCGCCACTTGTAGCTCCTATCAAAGCTTCCTTGCCAACTATTCCATAGTTTTTATATAATGCTCCACTATCTATAATCAAATGGTTAGGTGTACTTGCGGTATAACCTACTGTATTTGTGCTATTTTCTGCCATAATATTACCTCTCTTTCTTATTTATAATAAACTCTAACAATATATCGCAATTGTCTTCTTTGTATATGTACTTCTGGGTCATTCAGTTTCAATCTATAAGGATTGTTTCTATAGATACAAACTTGCATTGTATCATTATTTATTTGTAATTTTTTTATTCTCTTGTCAATTTCATCTGCAATTCCTTCGATTTCTCTAATGTCTGTAGATTTATCATCCCAAATATCTATCTGCAATAAATTTAAATTACTGAAAGTATTGTTAGGTGATATATTTGGAAAAGAAATTTCAGCATATGGATAAGCCTTTTCTAAATCCTCTGGATAGTGGTCAGCATAACAACTACAGATAGATTCAATATTGCTATTAATTAATTCATACAATTCTAGCATCCTATTCACCATCCATATTTACAGAGATTTTTTCACCTGCTATTTGTTCTAGCTTGCTAAGATTGTCCATAACAGCAGGTTCAAGAAATGGTTGTGCCTTTTGTTTAGAAGTTCCTTTTTCGACATATATTCCATATGGAGCTTCTGGTGTAACCCCTACAGTAACCTTCTTCTCTCCTATGTCAGTTTCAAAAGTTTCACTTCTTCTTAAATTACCAGTATCAACCGTAGTTCTTAATTGTGCTTCGGCAATTATAAAAGTACCTATGGTATCTAATACTTGCTTTTCAGCATCTTTGAGTTTACTAATGACTTCATTTTTATAACTCTTATACCCCATAACACATAACCTCCATGTAATCATCCCAAGGAATTATTTTTCTTACCTCATATTCATCTAAATTATATTTGAGTATAGTACCTATTTTTATATTAGCTTCTATATCTGAAAATATTCTTTTAGTAACTTCTATGTTATAGCCATAATCTTTAAGTAATAGCGCAGTGCTATAAGGTTGTATATCTACATATATATCTTTTACCCATTGTAATTTTCCTGGAATATATACACCATTAACTTTAGTGCCTTCGGTCTTATTGTGTATACCTACTTTTTTATCATAAAACATGCTAACACATCCTTAAATATGGAGTAGGAAGCATGTTGGCTACACTTTCAGTAACACAAAAAGCGGTATTATCTGAATAAGTAACACTTCTTGCTCCTTGAGTAATAGATTTTATATTATTCTTACCTTTGAAGTTATAAGCATTTACAACTATATCTATAATTGCATCTGGAAAATTAGTTTCAATATACTCTCCTGTAAAAGTTGAATTATTAAGGTAGTTTTGTATTACCGTTGTAGCTCTACGGATATAAATATTAAAAATATTATCTTTAGAATTGTCTTGTATATCTAATAGTGTTTTTATATCATCAATTATCATTGATTATCCCTTCCTCTCATATAAAGTAAGAGAAGGGAATTAACCCTTCTCAAATTAAACTAATGCAATTGTATAGTTTAATACTGCGATGGCTTCTGGTCTTAATACAACAGAATCATATACTGTAAGTCCTCTTACTCCATCTGCAAAAGCTGTTTGAAGTCTCATTGCCTCTAATTCGCTAATCTGCTTAGCATAACCAGTTGCAGATTTATGTAATGCTACAACTTTTCCTGTTGGTACTTCCTCACTGATTATTATTGTCATACCATTAATTTTTGCATTGTTTACTATACCATTTGCAAGAACTTCAGGATTTCTAGTAAATCTATCATCCTTTTGTAATAGATTTAAATAGTCGTTGTTTATTACTGCATATCTATCAGTCATTGGAACTTTACTCTTACCTAAAAGTGTACCTAAGTCTACAATAGAATCATAAGCATCAGTTACCTTAGTAATAGATTTTGCTGTAGTTTTAGTTGGATAATTAGCTGTTTTAACTCCTGCTATTGCTTTTCCTAAAACATATCCATCAATAGTTTCAGATAATACTGCACTGTGTTCCTTTGTTGTTGCTGTCATTACATCTGCTACTAATTGAGCCTTATCTACATCATCAAGAGAAAATGCAAAATATTTCTTTTGCCCAAAAGTCATTTCTACTGGAGTTGTAGTAATTTCATCCCAAGCAATTGAACCGGTATAATCTTTTAGAGTTCCTGCTCCTACTCGATTAAATATAATCTTTTCTCCATCTGTACTAGATGGTTTAGTTGTTATTACATCTGCTATACTTACGCTGTGAAAGTTTGCAAGTAAAGCTCCTTCCCATAAAGTTTTCTTAAAATTTGCTACTGCCATATATAAATTACCTCTTTCTTTTTATAATGTACTTTCTTTAATGTCTAAGCCTAAAGACAAATTTTAATACAATAAAATAAGATAGGTTATTTTCCTATCTTAGAGAACATTTCAGCTACCTGAGCCGAAGTCATATTATCAGCATTTTTAACTAAATCTTCATAAGTAGTTGTATTTGTGTTTGTATTTGTTGGTGGGGTATATGAATTCCCTTTTAATCTCTCTTGTACAAGAGATTCTACGTGTGTTCCAAAAACAGATTCAAGCTTTTCAAGATTTTTAGTAGTAGTCTCTTCATCTTGTCCTATTAAAAAGTCTACTAAATCCACTGGTAACTTTTTATCTGTTGCTATCTTAATAGCCTTGTTAGTTAGGTCTTTTCTAAGACTCTCCTTTTGCATTTTATCTATTTCAGCTTTAAGTTTTGCAAGTTCAGTATCCTTTGGGTCTTGTTCTGGAAATCTCTTTTTAACTTCTTCATCAAGTAATTTTTCAAGATTGTTTTGTTTCCAAGTTTCTAAAGACTTAGAACTGTGCTTATCCTTTTCTGAATCTAAAAATGCTTTAAAATCTTTATCAGCTTTTAATTTTTCCTTGAATGCATCCAAAGTTAAGCCACTATTCAAAAGTGACTTTGCAAAATCACTTCCAGATAAAACCTCATCGATTGAGCCTTCATCTTCTATTTTTTCTATAAGTTTTAGTAATTCTTTTTTTAACATAATTTAATACTCTCCTTTTCGCCCTCTTAACCTTAATAGACTAAGAACGCATCTAATTTTTGTGTAAAATAAAAAGACATTTATTCAATGCCTTTGTCTTGTTTCCATTGGTTATAATCTTTATAATTAATTATTTCTTTAGTAGAGTTATCTTTCCTTTTTATAGGCTGCCATTCTTTAAAAGGTACATTTATTAAGCATGACCTACAAAAAGGATGTAAAGGTGGAACAGGTTTATTATTATCATTTATATCAAATACCTGCCCATCATAGCCTCTACATATTTCACTTGTTTTATTATCTAGAGTAGCACAAAACATTTGCTTTTCAATCCCATGTTCCTCAGCAAATAATTCGTTTGAAGAATTCTGACATCTAGCAGCTTCAGTTTGTACTAATCTTCTAGTGTTATAAGCGTTTTGACTAAATCTATCCTTTATAACCTTATTAATTTGATTTACATTAGTTTTTCCTTGCAGAAACTTCTCAACTTCAAGCTTTAAGGTACTTTCTAGTTCTTTTTTATTGTTCCAAAGCCTATCAGACCACAGCTCTCCATCAATAGAGGTATCAACTATATCTTTTATTTGTTTATCAGTTAGTTTTTTAAGGCTAAAGTCCATACCAATGCTTAAAGTATAAGCATCACTATAATATTTATCATTGGTGACTTCTTCCAAAATATCAGAAATAATAGATTTTTCCTGATTGTATTCATCAACAGCTATATTAGATATTATTGTAGCAAAATCTGCTCTAAGTTTTAGTTTTTCAGTATTACTAAGAGATAAACTACTATCTAAAATTGTATATATTAATAGAACATTTGCTATCTTAAATAATAATTCATCCCTATGCTTTACTTGAAACTTATACGCTTCCTTTGTGCTTTCATCTGCTTTATTTAATCCTTTTTCTGTAAATTGCAGATTCATTTCTTCATATTGTTTATCCATTTACAGCACCATCCAATAAGGATTGACCTTGTAATAGTTCAGATTGCTCCTGCTTAATTTTAGCAAGTTCATTCGTAGGATTATCAATAAAGCTTAGTAAAGACAATCCAGTTTCCGTGCTTAATTTGTCTCCAAGTTGGCTTATTGTTTGAGCTGTCATCAAATCATCTTGAGGAATATTTGGAGTAAACTTTATCTTAATATCTTTGTAATCATAATCCTTATTTTTAAGTACTTTAAGGTATATAAATAACATTTTAAGCCTAGTTTTTACGCAGTCTGCTAAAGCCTTTTGATTAAGTTTGCATTTCTCTTCAAGAGAAATTAATCTACTTCTTAAAGCAACTCCAGATAAATTTGATACCATATCAATATTATGGTTAATGTGGCTTGATAGTTGATACATTTTATCTTCTAAAGTGCTAAGAGTATTTTGAATGAATTGGTCGTTAATATTTTTTATAAGCCATTCTGCTTTACCATCTTTACCCTTTATTTGTAATACTCCTAATTGCTTCATCTTAGGAATATCTTCTTCTGGTATTTGTACACCAGATAAAACCATATAAGCATTTCTAAAATCAGATATTTCATTACTTATATCAGATAAATTAGTTTCATAAGCATCTTGAAGCCCTTTTATATCTTTGTAAATTGTATCCTCTTGTTTTTCTTCACTTAGCTGAGCCAATCCTACTGGAACTGCTCCAAATATAAGTTGTGTCCTTGGCTTAACCTCTTTAAAATCACTATTATAATGTATTATTTCATTATCAGTATATAAATCTATATAAGTTGTATCATCAAACTTCAGCTTAAAAACGTGCATAAAAAAAGATATGTTGCCAAAATCATCTATAGCAGCATACCCATCTCTAGGACTTATTATTTTAGAACTAAATTGACCTTCATCATCAACATAATATACTTCATACGCTAAACTATATAAAAGCATATTTTTGGCTAAATTAGAATCATGGTTTTCCGACCAATGCTCTGTATAATATTCAATGTCATTTATTATATCTTTATTTCCACTTCTACTAATATAAGTTATTTCGTTACCTACAGAATAACTAACTTCTTCCTTTATAAACTTCTTTATAAAATTAGTGTTTATCTTATTATTAGTACGTTCAGTTTGCATTTTATAATTTGCTATTGCATCTGTATTCCCTTTAAAATATTCATACATTTTATCATATGTAGGCTTATTTAATTGGTATTCTTTATAACATTTTTGCAATAAATCTATTGTTATATCCAAATTATCACATCCTTTCTAAAAGAATAATTTGCGGTCTAATAATGTTATTGTGCTTATTGTTTCTAATGTATCTAATCTTATTACACATTCAGCTAAACAATCTGGAAAGTCATCATGCAAACTTTTTTCGCCTTGATAATCTTTCAATTGTTCCAACGCTTCAATATCTTCCTCATTAAAAATAACTCTACCGAAGTTTATATCACCTACAATAGAGTCAATCTTATCAAATTTATTCTTTTTCTGCATTTCATTAATAAATGTAAAATTTCTATTTCTTAATTCATCATCATTAGCAATAAGTTCTTTAAGTTTTATTACATCTGCACCCATGTATAAATTTTTTTCTATGTATATATGAGTTATATCAGAATATTTCTTTAGCAAATCTATAGCATGATTTATATAGTCATCAAAATTTAATTTTAGTATTTCACCTTTGCGGCAATATTTAATATTATTATCAGATTTAGAGCCTACAATAAAAGCAGAATAGTCATTACTCTTTCCTGTACTACTAGCAGGGTCTATTGTTAGCATAGTTACTTTAAAATCATGTGTTTCTATAGTTTCAGCACTTTCAGTAACTATTGTTTTGAATCTTTTTTCTCCTATTGCTGCAGTATCTCCTTGTACTTCTTGTTTAAATGAAGCTGGATTTTCATAATAACTTAAAGCCATATCTAAGCAATTCCAGTATTCTTGCCATAGTAAAGGATATTGCATTTCTTTTTCATGTTGTAAGTAAAATTCCTTAGCATTATCAAGTCTAAACTCATCTTTTGAATTAAAAAGTATGTTTTTAAACTCTAACCATAGACCACTACTAAATAATTCATCCACGTTATCAACTAATACACCTTTTTCAAGTCTATGTTTCCAAGTAGGCAAGTTTTTAAGTCTACTATAAAAACATTCATTATTTTGAAGTGTTCCTACTGCAATAATAGTAGAATTACCCTTCTGTACCGCAAATTTAACGTCATCAGAAAATCTTTTCCATTTCTTTTCACGTTGGTCTGCTGTAGCAACCTCATCATCTTTTTGGTAGTCATCAAGTAATAATAACTCTATTCTTGTATTACCATAAGATTTACCTCTAAGTGTAGAAGAAGCTGAAATTGATTGAATCATAGTTCTGTTAGTAAGTTCTATTTGTTCACTATTAACAATGCATTTTTTAGTATCGTATAGTTTGCCAAAAGCTTTTTCAATTCTATCGTTATTCTCTAGTGCTAATTTAATATTTCTTATAAATGTAGAAGCAGTATCTCCTATAGCCGAAGCAATGACAGTATATCTTTTATATTTATATACACTACACCAGATTGCAGTTACTAATGAAACAAAGGTTGATTTCCCCGTACCTCTTGGAAGAACATATTCTTGTTTATCGTGAGTATCTTCCAAAATCATTCCCTGTATTTCTTCCCATATATCTCTATGTATTTCTGCTATGTCTGCTTTATCTTCTCCAATAAATATGTTTTGAAGAAAATACAATGAAAAGAACTCTAGGTTTCTTGAGCCTAAAGCATAGGCTAATCCATGGTAATTAAATAAATTGTCCTTATTTTTTAACATTAATTCCTGCGTTGCTTGGTCTGCTTGTTCTTCAGATGCTCCATGCAATATATATTCTTGATTTAGGTATTTATATAGAAGGTATCTATTAAATTCATCATTATTTTTAAATTCTATATTATTGTAGACTATGTTCTCACCTCCATTTCTATGTAAAAATAAAAAAGAGTAGGAAATTCACCTACTCAGTACTTTCAACAATTTTCAAATATTTATATAATGTAGTTCTGCTCATATCACAGAGTCTACTAAATTCACTAGCATTTATTTGCTTATTTTTATATTTTGGATAATGTTTATAAAATATATTTGGTATATCTTCTTTTGTTGTAGAAGGTCTCCCTATTACCTTTCCCTTTGCAGCAGCATTTGCCATACCTAATTTAACACGCTGACTAATCATATTTCTTTCAAGTTCAGCAAATACACCACTCATTTGTACAAAGGCTTTGGTCATTGGGTCTAGTTCTCCATTAGTGCAATCAATGGTCATAGATTTACCTATTATTAGTTTTAAACATTTCTTTTGCACTAATTCTATTACATCACATAATTGTTTGGTAGAACGAGTCAATCTGCTTACTTCGGTTGTTACTATAATATCACCTTTAGATACAGCATTTAACATTTTACTAAATTCAACCCTATCAACTTTTGTACCACTTTCATATTCTAAATATATATTTTCCTTAATTGCCCCCATTTTCTTCAATTCTCTTACCTGATACTCAATATCCTGCTTAGATTCATCAGTAGAGCATCTTGCATAACCGTAAATAATACCCATAATAACACCTCTCATAATAGTTCTTCGAGGTTAAAAAATATAAAAAAAATTTTTATAGTCTAACAACGGCATTTTCTATTTTTCTATAATAGAAGCCTACCCCTGTTATTTTTTACCTCTTACTATCATTATATGTTATAATAAGTTTAGTGTCAACGAAATGGTATATAATATTTTATTGAACACTTTAGGGTTATTTATATAGCTTATATGATATAATTTATGATGATTTATGTATCGTTTTTATGTACACTAAAAGAAATGTTTTTGATTACAAATATATGTTCTAAAAAATAAAAACTTTATACCTAATATCACCGTATATAATAGGCATTATAACAGTTATGACATTTTACTCTGCTTTTTTAAGCACTTTAAACTTATTAAACTCCTGCTCTAAGTCTCCATTACTAATATCTTCTGTAGTTTCTTCTGTAACATCAGCAATTTTACTTGTAGGTGTTCCCAACTCCCTATCTATCCAATACTTCAGCAAATCGCTCTTAACCTTTTCAGACTGTGCATTTTCAATCAGATACCATATCTTATCGATGGCTTGAGGCAATTTATTATTAATCTTCCTTGTTGCTTCAGTTTTACGCTCCCGTAAGCGTTTGGCAAGTTCAGCCTTAAATTCATCATCTTTGTTTATCCAATCATATATTGCTTGTCTACTCTTACCAATAAGCTTTGCAATCTCTGTTTTTTCAACACCTGCAACCAAATATTCGATACAATTTATCTTGGCTTCATCTAGCATTTTAACACCTCCATATCATAAAATTTAATACGAATTTTTTCTTGACACTATACGTTTATATTATTAATACACTAACAATCTAATACAAATAAAAAAAGCATCACAACGATGCTAATTCCAACTATATCCAACATTATTAATTTCAATGCCATAATATCTATATATTTTATCTTTAAAATCAGCTTTTGCCCTATCTATTTCAGGAATAGTAATATTAATCTCATGAAAATATAATGTAACAAATATATTATTTTCACCAAACTTTTCTATATTATTTATCATCTGAATTACACATGGATTATATATAGTAGTTGCATGAAATTTATTTGTATGTGGTTCTTTTGCTCCACTATATGATATTAGATAGTCAAATGGAATTTCAGAATTTAGTACATACTGTCCATTTGATTTATCCCTAGAAATATAAACTTTATCACCTTGTTTTATCCCTAAAGCCTCGATTAATTCCTTTTGGAACTTTTCACTTATTAAGTAGTCGTAATCAACATAACTTCCGTAAGCTTCATTTCTGAAATTCTTCATAAAATCCTCCATTATTTATACTATTTCTTCTTTCTGAACATCTTCTTTGCAATCTTACTGACCTTATATATAGCTCCTACAGCATCCAAAAGTGAGAGCATATTAATTTCCACATTCCAATTACCGTTTGTTTGGCCTGAACTAGGTTTTGCAAGTTTACGTTGATTTTCTGTTTCTATTCCAACTGATACTTCATCATTTTCTTTTCGTATCTGATTCTTAGGTTCAATTTCCTTTTCAATATCATCTAATATTCTTAAACACAGATTATAAAAAGCTTTTTTTTCAGTATAACTAACCATATCTCTTTTTGTAACAACCATAATAACAATTGAACCTATTAGGATAGCTTCTAAAAATAAAACAATGCCACCAATTTGAGTCTCAGTTCCATTTTGAGCATATCTACCAATAAGAAACGAGGCTACTATAGATATAACACCAACGAACAAATTATTACCATCAAAGAAATATGTATTATCATATAAATGTTGCATCTTATTTCTTTCTGTTATCAATTTGCTTTTATCTTGATTAATTTTGGTATTATATTTAGTCTTTATATCACCAATCAAGTCTTCAAGATTATCCTTATAATACGTATAATTTTTATTATCAAAATTACAGATATATAATTCATTATACTTTTTTATTATTTTTTCACTTCTGTGGGAATTATAAATATAATCCATACTTATTAATTTTATTCTTCTATATAAACCCATAATATCACCTCAATATATCCATATTCGACATATTAAGGTAAAATCCTTCTCTTTAGTAATTATATAATGATTCTACTTACTGCATTAATGGGTCTAACCCTTATCGGTTCAACAACTAAAGGCTCCAACATAATGCCCTTTGGCAACGGTCTTCTAATCTTCACCCTAGGTCTTCTATTATTAATTCTAATATCATCTTCTACATCAATAATTATAATCCTCATTAATTTCCACCCTTCCTTTTTTTAAGCATACTAAAAGACCAGGCTTTAAGCTCTGGTCTCATAAATGTTTTTATGGATATCTATTTGCATTTATCCTCAATTATTTTTAATATTGTATCTTTTATTTTTTCTTTAGATGATTCTAAATAGCTTTCACCTAAAGCTTCTCTAAGTTCATATTGATTAATATAGATATATTTACTTTCACCAGTTCTCAATATTATCATTCCATCAATATGACTAATATTATTATCAATAGTAGGCGGAATAATGTGATTAGAATTTATATATGACCTTTCAACATCGATTTTATCGTGTCTTCTTCCCCTTAAAATTCTATTAATTTCACCCACAACCTCAGATAAATTGCTATTAAAACATTGCTCTCTTAAAATATGAATTATTTCATCCATTCCTCTTACCACCTTTCATAAATTCTTATATACAAAATTCTCTATCTAATAGTAAATTCCTCTAAAAATCATTTTCTAACTTTCGACCTTATTCGCTTCGTGTTCGCTAACATAAGTCTATGAGCAGACCACATTTATTAGTCCCTCGTAAAAAATCAACCTTAAATGTTGTAAACTATGCCCCTACATGCTCTTTACACATTCTCTTCAACTGCTTGCATATATCATCATAGGCATTTAAATCACCCATTAAAACATCCTTATTGTACTGAGATTTTTTATATGTATTTAAAGCCTTCAAAGCTTTTAGTGATTTATCAAATACAAAAGTATTACCCTTATCAAAAGCCTTAATTGTAGGAAATTCACCTATGCTATATGTTATAAAGGCCGCACATCTTATACTTTGTGTATAAATCTTGTTTTCGTCTTTGTCCAACTTTTACACCTCCATTAAATAAAGGATGTCGTTTTTGCCGACACCCTTGAATAATTCCTTTAATATGTATTAAAATAGTGTTATGTATATATTACATTTGAATACTCTGCAAAGTATTCACTAAAGGTGTGTCTATTACTGTAGATGCATCTTTATTATTTTCTTTCCATTCATTAAACTCTTTAACCCATCTATCTTTACCAATTCTACTTATATAACTTGTGCGTATTTCATACTTTTCTGCTATATTTTTTCTATCAATTCCTTTAGAATCCATATTTAAAATATCAAACACTTTCACCTTTGATAACTTGGTGTTATGTCCATTATTTTCTCCAGATGTGACTGCACTTCTCTTTTCCTTATATTTTTTTGCTTCCTTGCCACGTCTAATCTTCTTCTCACAGTTCTTAATTGCATTTTTATTATACATAGCACAATCTTTATATAACTCTAAATAATATCTTTCTCTTAAATATAAATCCTTTACTTTACACTCTTCTAGCAATATAAAATCAAAGCTCTTCTCTCCGTACCAATTATAATCTTCCTGCATAAGCTTATTACCATTACCATTTCTTAATCTAGCCTTATAATTACTAAATCTCTTAGGTACGTTCTTGGCACTACCTATTCTGACCTTCCCAGTAACAATGTTTTTAATTAGATAAACTCCATCAATTCTTTTTTTACACATAATATAATTCCACCTTTCATATTTTTTAAATAAAAAACAGCTAAATTTCTCTAGCTGCTTAGTCCATAAACTTCGTCTAATAACTCATTGTATTTCCTAATACACTCATGCAATTCTTCCAAAATATCATCCAGTTTTTTCCTGTCCTCTTCTAACTTAGCAATAAATAATAAATTACTTATCTTCATCTGAAGCGAAATCAATTTAACTTCCTTCCACTTCTTTGCAATGTCTTTCCAATCATTAGATATTTCCTGTAGTTGTTCAGAAATCTCCTTTTTCTGTTTTTTACTGAATAATTTCCCCATTTATAAAACCACCTTTCTTTTATTAATATAAAAAGGCAAACGGAGATCCGTTTGCCATGACTTGACTTACTCTTCTTCCTTATCGAGTATAAGTTTATTGTATAGGTTACAATACTGCCTATCCTTTATAAGTTGCAAAAGTTCATTATATGTATACTCTGCGTCTACGAAACACCACATTCCAAGATGTTCGATTATCACATGTATAAACTTTTTGTTTTCATCTTCATTTACATTAACCTTATCTACTGTATTGATGAAATGCTGAATATCAACTATATCTTCTTTAGTCAGACCTTTACGCATCAATACGCAACCTTCATCATTATCATATAAAAGTTTTTTTAATTCACTTTGAATATACTGAAATTCACTAGGTTTAAATTTTATCATCTTTAAATTCCTCCATTAAGCTACTTTACTGATTAGTAAATCTTTAGTCCTATACAATAAGGAAATAAAGCTCTTAAATTCAACAAGTTCATTCTTACATTTTTCAGACTGCTTATATTTTTCTATTATTTCCATATTAATTGCATTAACTTTATCTGTATTACCTTTAGCTATAGCATTATTCAAGCTTTTTATTTTCCTTGATAAAAATGAACCTTTGTAGTTTCTAATAATACGTTTCCTGTAGTTAATGTCTTCATTATAAATAGCACCAATAATACTTTTGATATTTTCTTCTAGCGTACCAAATATTTGAGCTGTACTATATGTATAAAGCAATTCATCATCAGTAAACACCTGCATAGTAATTACATCAACAATTTCATCTGCTTCATTATTAGTTTTATCTTTAAGAATTTTAAAACTATAACCTTCCTCTTTCATCATCCAATCCTGATTTAATAATCTTTCAAATTCCTTTAATTCGTTATTCATTACTTTTTCCACCTTTCACTTAATTTATTTTTAATTTTATTGTTGACATGCTATATTAGGCATGTTATAATAACATTGGGTAAATTTAAAATATTTTTAGAAAATAATAAAAACATATATTTTAAGTATTGACATCACTACAACTAGTATGTTATACTTAAGTTTTAAGCATCTATATTTGTGAAAAATATAAAAATATTATGAGGGCAAGAATACTCACCCTCACCAAGCTTGTTGCGTAGATTATACTGCATCGCCAATAGCAGTAATAAAGTTTCCCTCTATCATATACACACTAGCAAAAATGCCTGTAAGTGTTGATATTGCTACATCCTAGAAAATATATTCTAAAAATTTACATTAATCTTGTACTTTTTTTATTTCCACACACTTATAAACAAATCTTTATGTGTATTATAAAGTACATTAAGCATTTTTCTTTTACACTTTTTAGTATCAGATTCCTTTTCCTTATCTTCCAATTCTTCATTTACAATTGCATTTTTTACTAGATAATACATAGTTTCTTCGGTCAATTTCAAATTACCAATTCTACTTATAATACTATCTCTTGTATCTCTTATCTCTTCCTCTATCCTATCTGCTTTCCAATCATGTTTTTCTGCCTGTTTCTTAACGTATTTAACTTTTTTATCATATGCTTCAACTAATTTTTCTATCTTTTGTATCTGTGCATAGTTTGTTTTACCATTAATTTTTATATCTTGTAAAAGTTCTACAGTATCTAAGTTTTCCTTATTATTTGTATTGTTTTTTATAGTATTAATAACCGCTTGCAAGTATTGCATAGTACATTTACATTTATTTGGCTCTAACAATCTTTTAGCATTTACATCTTTTTTTATGTACTTAAACCAGCCTGGAAGCATACCTTTATATTTTTTAATACATTCTAACTTTTTAATCCTATCAATTTCTTTTTCTATGTCTATAGCATAACTTTTTTTGGCATTATCTATACTGACCTGCGCAAGACAAGACATAATACATACAATATCCCTTAATTCTTGTGTTTGCTCCTGCTGATAAAAACTAAGTGCTAATTGTGCCAAATTACTTGTAACCCCTATAGAGTTTTTACTTTTAGCTAGTAAATTATCTATCATGGCAACGCTACTATTATCATTAATCCATTTTTTAGTATCCTTAGGGATGTTATTAACTATACAAGCATAATCTTTATTTCTGAATACCTTTTTAGTTGCTTGTAAGGACACTTTATTGTTTGTGCAGAGCAGGAAGTCAGAATCCTCATCTAAACCATTTGCCAAATCCTGTAATTCTGTTTGTACTAAATTGACTGCAATTACATTTGTACCAAAAATAAAATATTTTTGCATTAATTCGTGTTTAAAATTCTGAAATAAAGCAATATTATTCGGAGCATTATGTGGATTTCTAAATCCTGTTAACTCTTCTCCTTCAGCAAATCTTTGGGTATAGCAACTTATATAATCACTGGATATAGGTAATGTAACATCAGTAAATCTTTCTATTATGACATTATCTTTATTAGGCACTTCTCCAACTGCATGAAGTAATAACAAATACGGATTTCCGCAAACTGTAAGATTATCACCTTCGACTAGCAATTTCGCTTGTCTGGCTCTCTTTTTAATACTAGCTATAGTTTCTGTTTTAAATCTCTTATACATATCAGATTCTTTAAATAATTGATTTTTATTATATAAATCTATGTATAAGTTATTATTGTTGCCATCTGTAGCAGTCTCTTTTAGCATCTTTATAAAAGCTTCATCATTATCTTTTAAGTTATTAATATAATCTATTGTATATTGTGCTAGTTCTTGTGTTTGTTCCTGATTCAACAACAAAGTATTAACCATTTGGTACGACATTCTTTGGTGTTTCCCATATTTACTGGAATGATTATGCTTACAAATACCAAATAAATATCTATCATTTTTAACCATCTGCTTCCAATAGCCAAACATTTGCTTATTGGATGTTATCTCTATCCCATCTTTGCCTACTGCTCCACATTCAGCAAACTTTTCCCACTTCATGCTATTTTCCGTAGTTATCATCCTTATATTTTTAACTCTTATATTATTACCATAACGGTCTTTTACTTGTGCATTTTCGTATTCTGCTCCATATTTATCTTTTAAAAATTGCACTACATTAGCATTAAATGCACAGCTCTTAAAAAAATGATTTCTTAACAAATAGAAATTATGTCCTTCTGCAAAACAACTACTATCCAATAAAGCCATCCCATCCCAAAGTATATTTTTAACTTTATCTTTTCTTGGAACTGCAACACATTCACCACTATTATTTAATTCTACAGATATAATATTAGTATCCATATAGCTTTCTAAATCATTTACAACTAATATATGCTTTGTATTTATTTCTATAGTATCCTCTATATTACTTGCAGTTAGACTTCTATATGCTTGGAACTCTACAACTTTAGTTTCCCCTGCCGGCAATGTTAAGCCCATATCTTGCCATTTAGTTATTTCATCATATAAATTTTTATTAATAAAAATGCTATCCCCGACACGACTTTTAGCAGGTGTTCTGAACCAGTATTTATAAAAAATCTTTTCTTCCACTACTTCTTCTCTAGTTATTTCTTTACCTTCATTATTAGTTTCTTTGTGCTTTTTAACATGCTTATGTACTAGTGTAAATCCATCTCTATATAGTTTTTCTCTTATGCCATCCTTGTTCCATGCTAATTTTTCAGATTTATAATTTTCCTCTAATTCTTCTAATAATATATTTTCTATTTGTAACTGTTCTAAAATCTCTTCTTCTTCCTCATAATCGCAATCTTTTTTAGCTATAGTGACTTTTTTATTTAAATCTTTAACTCTTGCCTTTTGACTTTGTATTCTACTTCTTAAATCTTTTAATTTTTCTGTATCATAACCATAATTAAAATTAACTCCAATAAAATCTTTACTCTTATTATCTTTAATCTTAATATGCATCCTATTTAATTTAGCAGTTACTAAACTATAAGGTAGTACTGTTTTATATTCTTTAATTATTTCCTTTCCATCCATTTCCTTTAAAATCTCTGAACCTTCTATATTTATTATTTTAATTCCGTTTTCCATGATACATCCCTCCTAAAGTAAATCCTCAATATTTTCATATAAATCTGAATCTAATCCATTATCTCTTTTATGTTTCCTGACATAGTTTTTAAATTTCTCATGTTCATTCTCTTTGTAATTAGTTATTATGTAGCAGTAATAATCCCAATCGACCTCAAGATTAAATTCAAAATCTACTAAGCCCAATTTTAGCTCTATGTTAGAATATTTCTTTGCCAAATCATCTTTACCTAGATTTTCATATATCTCACTCAAAAGAGTTCCATCATTAGCTTCCAATAGAGCCTTAATCTTATACAATTCTGCATCAGCATTGATAGAAGCAATAATTTCATTTTTCCTAGCAATATCTTCTTCAGTAGCCGTTCCTTTATTTTCTTTCTTTATAATAGACCCTAATTCACCATTGAGCTTTCTATCGTTGTTTTTATAAGCTTTACTGTTGGTAAATACTTTATTGGAATTTATATCTAGTGACTTGTAGTACTTAATTCCTTCTTTTAGATTAAATTTAGCCTTAACCTCATCACTATCGATTAACAGAGTATATATGTTGCAACTCTCCCTAAGTATCTTATTTTTATCGTCTTTGTAATACCAATTGCCTGCCGAACCAACTCTAATTAGATTTAGTTTAACTAGTAAATCATTATACTTTTTTATAGTTTCATCAGTTAGTCCTAAATCATCACTGATAGTGTTATAGGTAGGATATGCTACCTCTGCTCTTCCGCCATTCTTTTCCATAGCATCATCATTTGAACGCTTATACATTCTTGCTTTAAGATAGCAGTAATACATAAGCAATTTTAAATTGTCACATTTCTCAAAGCTTTGATTTAGAACAATATTTTTTTCTGAGTCATAAAGCGTTATAAAAGAATTATCTAAGTTAATTAAATATGTACAAGATACAAAGTCTTTAGGCTTTATGTCTTTAAAATCTATATTAGAATTTATTATTTTACTTATATGTAATTTATTTAATATGTTTTTAAACTGGTCGTTCATTTCACCTTTTTTAGTACTACACTTAAAACCACATTGAACAACCATATTTTCTAAAGTAAAGTTAATGATACCTTTTCTATTTGTATTTGTATAAAGATAATCAAAAACAAGCAATACTTTTTCATCTTTAATCTGCGGAAAGATACTCTTGATTTCTTTTTTAAGTTTTTTATCCAAGTAAGAATAGAACAAAGAATTAGGTATCTTAGAAAAATAAATTTTATTGTCATTATTGTCATTCATGATATAACCCCCTTGATATATGTTTTTTATAGATACAAACAATAGTAAATGAGATAAACAAAACAAAAATTAATTAAGCGGCCATGAGCATTTTAAATGCGAATGATGTACATTATTCTCTCTTATTACTTAATTAGTTTCTATTATTACACCTCACTGTACCCCCTAAATTTTAGGGGTGTAAAATAGCTAATTACTTAGGTCACACCCCCTAAATTTTAGGGGTATAAGTATTTTTGCTTATTTTCAACTTATTTTTTAGTGTTGTATAGAATGTAATGGCTTCAAGTAATTCTGTTGTATTTTTAAAGAGCCATACATAATCTTGCTTACCTGTTTTATCTGATACTTCCCTGTAATCAAATCCTAGTTTATATAAATATTCTCGTAGCCTAGGATTCTTAATAACATATTCCATGGCTTAGTCCCTCCTCGTATTTGTAAATATTTTATTAACATTAATCAAAAATAACTTGACAAACTTTGGTTCAAGGCTTAAAATTGTCACATAATGATTTAATATGTGTTCGACCTCCCTTCAAAAAAATAGTGTTGGTTGAATAAAAGATTGAAAAAAGGCAATAATAAAAAAAAGGTATAGAATATACAAGGTAGCTCTAACTACCCTATATATCCTAAAAATTGAGTATGGCAAATAGAGCTATTTTAGGCGTAGTTGCCCTCAACTTTAATCATAACATGTACCTATTCCATTGTAAAAGTACATATTCTAACATATTTTGTCATTTAAGGTGATTATGCAATATTAGAGTTAAATATCTAATGTTTACATAGTCTTTTTGTGTTTATTGTTGAAATCCTTTAAAAAATCATCCCACTCATTTGGGTCTAACATATAATTTGCAGGGTCACTATAATACATTTCATATAGCTTATCCATACCTTCTTGGCTCTCATTGTATTGTTTTGGAAACTGTATCACCTTACACATGATACACCTCTAACATTCTTGGAATTGAATTACCATTCCACCATCTGTTACAAGTATAAGAGCATCACTTATTAAATCTTTTTGATATGCTGCAACGGTTTCTAAACAAATTCTTAATATGTACTCATCTGGAGCATTATCATCCTCAATAACTAGCCAATCTTCCACTATTACTTTACCTTCCAGAATACTATAATTGAAGCTCTCTATGCTGTATAAAGTTGAAATCTCACCCTCAACATTAATGGTTATGTACTTGCCTTCTAACTTGTCTAATTCCTTAGCAAAGTTTACTGAATCCATTTCCTTTAATAAATCCATTGTTTTATTACTCATTTTTTAAACCCTCCATTTATTAATATTTTTTGTTTGGTTTGTCCTTATACTTTTATTATACGCTTTTCGTATCATATGTCAATACTATTTCCGTATATTTTATTTATTTTTCGTATCACTTGTGCTATACTATTTTTAGGAGGTGACTTTATTTGATAAAGATGAAGCTTCATATAAAAATGGCTGAACAAAGAATTTCTCAAAGAGAGCTTGCACAATTAACTGGAATACGTCAGCCAAGTATTTCAGCTTATTGCACTGATTCATTCAAGATGATACCAAAGGAACATATAGATATATTTTGCAAGTTTTTCAACTGTAAAATAGAAGATTTAATTGAATATGTTCAAGAAGAAAAGGCAGAGGGCTAAATCCTACTGCCTTTGATTTTAAAAATAAATCGCAAAGTGAAAAATATCCTCACTATTGCCCAAAAACATACAATTAACTTCATAGTTATGTCCTTCGATGTGAATTGAATACTCTTTAAAATCTCTATTATACGCATATGTAATATCTTTTGTTTTATTTGTCTGAGGATTATATTTTAAAAATGGAAATAGTTGTATTCTTTCTTTGTTTATTTCAGGCATACACCCTCTACTCTCTCCCAACTGCATTAGTTCACTAAATGAATTTACGGCATTAAACCACCCAATTACAAAGGCTCTATTTCCTTTTTTACCATTTTTGATTTCATTACATAACCAACTATAATCTTTTTCAAAAGCATCTTCCCATATTGTCTTATTAGATCTATATGTTTTATTTTTCTTTTTACTGGATTCGCTATAACTATTAAAATTTCTTAAATATTTCACTTCTATTATAAAATCCTTTTGTTTAACTACAATGTCTCTGTCAGTTCCTTGCATATTAAAATTAGCCATTTGTTTAAAAGGATATCCTAACCGTACAACCAAATCTGCTTCTGTAAATTCAGTATCAGCTATTTCCTTAGTTTTTTCTTTAGAAATCCCTTTAAATCTATCATTGAATTCATCAATAATAAATAAACATGTTGAGATTAAATATTTATCAATCATAATAATCCTCCATATTAGTGTGTTTTCAAAACTTATTATTATTTTAATGGAAGAGTTTTATACATCAAACACTACGTTTAATGCAGTTTTCATAATGTTAATTGCATTTTTATTAATTATTATTAAATTACATATCATTCCACTTTATCTTTTAATTCAGTAGATATTTTATCCAGGCAATCTGCCTTTAATATATCTTCTGTACCTCTAATACTATCATTTAGCATTATTTTTAAAAACTCAGCATCTTTAGAATTGTTATTTTGTTTTAACTCTTCTATCTTATTAGACACATTCTTAGCACGTTCATATGTGCGACCAGACCCCATACCAATTTTATCTGCTATAATATCAAGTACTTGTCCTTGTTGTTCCAGCCTTGGAACTTGTTCCTTAACTGCTCTTCCTGTATTGTTGTTTTGGGTAATAAGCATTCTTCTCGTTGGGGACCATGTTCCACAACGACATTTTGATTATACAAACCACTTAATTGTCTTAACTTGACTTTATCTGCTATTACATCTCTAGATTTACCTACTATATCTCCCTGTGGTGGACTTTGTTCCACCACAGCTTTTGCTGAATTATTATTCTGTGTGGCTCTCCTCCTCAAATTAGCTCTTTCTCGTTCTATCTCTTCCCAAACTTCTGCTTCTCTTGTCCTTTGATAAAGTGTTTTTTCTCTATATTCGTTTTCTAATATTTTCTTCCCTTTATTGTATGTATCATGACCAATTCCTGCAAGTTTTGCTAGAGTAGCTCTAGTATTAATAGCATTAACAGTTGTTGCTGATTTCGGCTTAAACTGTTCATTTTGATTATTGGGATTTTTTTCCTTGCCTTTTCTATAGGAGCATCTTGAGTACTACCCTGTGCCGATTTCAGCATAGGGTACGCTGATTTAGTCAAACCCTATGCTTCATTGTCAATATTGGTAACAAGCCACTTTATCGGGTTGGAAGATTTCTGCAACTCCGATTTCAAGTTGGAATTATTCAAACTTGCTCTATCACCTCCATGTTTAATCCCATAAATTCTTTCCAATTCAACTATACATCTTGCCATCTTCATGGGATTTACATTACCTACACCACGTTGCATAATATTAGTACATATTAAATCCTCTAAAATCATATCTTCTTTTGGAGTATTTGTGTTTTCGTCAAAATTTGGATAATGAGTTAAATTGAATCTATTTATAAGATTATAAACAGTAGTAGTCTTAAATCCTAAAAATTCATACCATTCTTGAAAACATCCATAACCATGTTTAGACAACTCCTCTTGAGCTTCTTTTAGTTCTTTTCCCATTTGAGTTACAGCATACTAAAATCTTTTCTGTTTTCATTTTCACTTATCTCTAGTTGTTGCTTTTCTTCTTTTAGAGTTAAATATGCTTTATTGATACTAAGTTGTCCATCATCAAGTTGTTTGATAAGTTCTTTAGAACCGTTATCATATATATATTTAGCCTGTCTATATGTTTCTTTATTACCTAATCCTACATCTTCGGCTACTTGTTTGTTAGAATCAATTTTGTCGTTTGGCAAAATTTTGTCACACGAGGTCTGGTTATTTAAACCACTCAATTGATTCTCTTTAGCAATTTTCTCATATTCCTTCTTTAATTGCTCTGCCCATTGCATTTTTTCACTAAAACTAAAATCTTTTCTATTTTCATTTTCACTTATCTCTAGTTTTTGCTTCTCTTCTGCTAATAAAAGTTTCTCTTGTTCCAATTGTTGGCTTTTCGATTCAGCTTCTTTTTTAGCTTTAATAGCTTGTTGAAGTTCTCTAGTTGTCATTTCGTCTACAGTTTTAGATTGTCCATTAATCTCATGTGATTCAGATATAAATTCTTCTCTTTCTTCTTGTGATACATCTAAAAGTGCATAAAGTTTAGATATAGGAAGTTCGGAATACGTATTCCGTTCTCCAAATTCTTCCGCCACCTTTATAAATTTTCTTGCAGTTCTTTCAGTGAAGTCTACTTTTTCTTTTAAGAATTTTCCAAACTCACCATAGGGAAGGGTTTCTTTTACTTTAATTAACCTCCTTCCTATCTCAATTATATTTTGTGCCGTCTGCTGTTTTAATATTAATATTTAGCTCTGCCACTCTGGCATAGCTACTAAAACGCACATACAGGCTCTACAACAAGAGTTTATATAAAATAAATATAAGTGTATACCTCAAAATTGCTGTATCTTAGAATCGATTTGTAGTGACGTTTTTATAAGAAAAAAAACAGGAGTAAAATAATATGTACTCCTGTAAAATTGAAATTTATTTAGTTAATTCCTTTTCATCTATAACCGTTAAATATAATCCTTCTCCTTGCGCTTCAAAGGACTTGACTAACTGAATAATCCTTTTAAAATCGTCAATACTAAGATGTGAAGACATGAGCATACTATAAATCTTATGGCAATTATTTTTATAGTGTCTTGTCATATAATCATGAGCGTATTCCCCCAAGGATTCGCTTATAATTTTTTCTAAGTAGAGAATCTGTTCACGCGTGAGGTTCCCAGACTTCATAGCATTGTTGAATAGATTCTTTGCTTGTAAATAATAAGGCTCCACTTCCTTTCTTAGTAATATATCTTCTAACTCAAGCTGCTGTTTAACTTTCTTGTCTTTAAGTGCCTTTAATTTTTCCTTACTGATGTTCTGGTAAGCCTTTTCTTTTGTTAGTCTGTGGAGCAAATAGAAACTGCCTATCTTAATAAATGCAATTGCTAAAGTTCCTACTACTGAGTAAATCATGAGTTTTGTTAATAGATTTTCCATTTGTACATCATCCTTTCATAAATTTGTTTTTTACTTATTTTTCGGTGGTTGCTGGACAGCATCATAGGTAAAATATATATAAAAAATAAGTAAACTATTAAATATATGGTTGGATTATGTATAAATCTATTTTAGGTTATACTTATAAACTGCAATAAATATATTAAATATTGACTTATGGACTATACTATAAACTATCTCCCTCATTTTCTATACAGTTGGATTCGTAGCCTAGAAACCGCATTGTTTGGTGGTTCCTAAGCCACGATTAGTAATAAGGAATAAAAAATCAGAAATAAAGAATTTATAATATATTATTTAATCCAAAATCTTATTTTTGAAGTTATCCAGCTTGTCATTTAGATAAATTATGTCCAAGCTGTCACTTTCATATTTCAAAGGGCTCTCATCTATTGAAATTACTGTTATTAATGGGAATACACCCAGACAAACTTTTTGAAGTTCTTCTGTCTTATATAGCCTTTCGTATAACTGAAATTTTGATATTGAAGTAACATGTGTAAAGTCAACCTCTAATAAAACAAAATATAAATTACCCTCATATTCAAACTTAAACAACGCATCAGGTCTGATTAAATCTTTCATAAACCTTGGCTGTCTTTTTACTTGTATATTAGAGCATCCGTTAAAAACTAGAAGTGAGTAAAACTCATTTATAAATAAATCATGTGAAGATACTTTATCATCTGTATAGTACACTTTTTCATCTGTAAGCTTGTTTTTATAGCTTCTAAGAAGTCCATAATCTTCTAGTTGCTTAAGCCTTACTCTTGCTCTATCGTAGCCGAATTTGGCTTCATTGAACCACATTCTATACGTTTGGAAAATCGTAACTGCTTTGTTTTCCTCAAGAAATTTTAATATCTGTTTATCCCTAGGCATTAACACTTTCCCTCACCTCGTCTAATGAAATTACACCATTTTTCTTTCCCTTTTTAGGAGCTTTCATTTGTCCTACTGGTATCTTTTCTTCCTTTGTAATATAAGTGAATTCTGGAATAGTATCTCGAATTGATTTCCATTCGCTCTCATTAGGTATGTGCCAGCCGCCGCTGATAGTTGGCTTCTCTTTATGTGTTTCTTTATTACTTTTAACATCAGGAATAATTATCTCTGGCACGTATTTATTAAGAATTTTAAAGTCCTCATCTATTGTTGGAGCCATAAACTTTATTAGTCCTTCGTTAGAACTTGCGATAAATTCTTGAGGTTTCAAATATGCAGCATCATAAACATCTATAGCGTTTTTACTGTCTATTTCCCCTCTCTGTTTAGCTGTTATAACTGTCAACTGGCTTTTAAGTTCACCATTACCGCCAAGATTTGCAGATGTTGTTCTTTGAGTTAATCCTACAAAATGAATGCCAACGCTTCTTCCTGCCTTTACAATTTGAGTGAAATATAGAAAATGCTCATTTTCTTCATTCATGAAGAAACTTATCTCCTCAGTTCCTATAATGATTCTCTTCATTCTTTTATTAGGAAAATGTTTATTCCATTGAGAAATGTTTTTTATACCTAATTCAGTGAATTGTTTTGACCTTTTGTGTATTAGATTGCTTAATTTCTTTAGCATAATTAGAATTTCATTTTCGCAATCTGATGTGAATTTTACTGATGGACAATTTCTAAATATATCAATTTCGCCTTTCATTACCTGGAACAGATATATATCGATATCCTTTGAATTATAGTAAATCAGATTAGTTAGTATTGATGCGAATAAAAAGCTTTTTCCAGAGCCCGTCATCCCTGCTATTAAAATATGACTATTTGTATTTAAATCTAAGATATACTCACTTCCATCTAGCTTATAACCTAAGAAGATTTCATTTGACTTCGTCTTTACAGGTTCATAATCAGATTTAAAAACATTGTTAATTATCTTAAGGGTAGCATAGTTTTCTAGCTTATCCTTCTCAAACTCACATATCGCACCTAGGTTTGTTTCTATTACTGCCTTGAGTTTAATTAAATCTCCAAAGCTAAGTCCGTATGGTATTTTAACACAGCAACAAAATCCGTATTGAGTAGGTATAATTTGAGTAAGTTCATAGGTTTCACTTTCTTCATTTTTATTCTTTACACCTGCTCCTATCATCGCTGCCATCCATCTATTTTCTAGTTCATGTTCACTTTTATGAGTATGATTATACTTTGTCTTTCTATAAGCATAAGTTGTAAGTCCTGCAATTACTAATTCGGTTATCATCTTTTACCTCGCTCTTTAATTGCTTTATCTAAGCTCTTGGATAATACTAATCCTACAGGAGCTATAAACATAAATAACCTTGCTGGATTAGTTATGATTGGAAATATAAAGGTTTTACATGCATCAATAATAATTAAATCTAGCCCACCTATCATTTGCTTTTCCTCCTAATAGCATCAATATTATAGTTAATTATCAAAGTTAGGATAATAATAGAACCTGTGTAAACAGCTACAACCAACTTTAAGTCCTCCTATAAACTAAATTATTTAATCTACTAATATACTATGAGCTATACTATAGAAAGTTTCCTATTTGTGAAATTATTCTTTGTTTAGGAATATATTTTATAAATAAAAAAGCACCTAATCTTCTAGGTACCAAATATCTTCTACCTTTCGATTAAGTGCTGTTGAAATTTTTAATATAGTTTCTATATTACCTTGTTGTTTATTGCTCTCTATCTGACTATAAGTACTTAAACTAATACCAATAAAATTTGCAAACTCACTTGAATTTTTCATAAATTCACGCATTCTAATTTCCTTAAGTCTATTTTTTACTCCCAATATAATCAACTCCTCATTAGTATCATCTTATGTATAATTCTACACAAAGGTTTAATTTTCCTTTTTATGTCAATAATTTTTATGAGGTGAAATTATGGAAGATAAAGTTAAATTTATTGAAGCCTGTCAGGTACATATAAAAATTACAGAGGATAATGCTTCTAGAGTCCATGAAATATTAAGGGAGCTTATAAAATTGGGGGCTATTAAAAAAGATGATGGAGAATTTTTATTGTGTGCCTGTGAGCTGTTATAAACTCCCTATGCATCCTATAACATTGGCACTTCCTGGGCCTGTACAAACGCAGGTAATACCATTTTCATAAGCTTCGATAAAAGCGGTATCTCTTGGATTAATTGCATCTATTGCTCTAAGCTGAGGAGTTGCAGGATCTGTTATTTCATTTCCATCGCTTCCTTCAAACCCCATCCCTTCTTCCCACATTCCTATATGGCAATGAGCATCAATAATTCCGGGCATAACAAAACCACCGTCAGCATCAATAATCTCACAGTCTTCTGATTCTGTAATATTGTCTCCTATTTCAATAATTTTCCCCTCATTAACAAGAACTTGTCCATTAAAAATAGGTCTACCAGCCATAGTAAGAACAGTTCCGTTTTTAATTAATATCAACTTAATTCCCCCTTTTAATTTTATTGTAAAATTTCAGCCTTATTATCTTTAGTAACCTATATTTTAATTATACTCCTTCTAAAACTTATTTAATATACGAATTATTATCGACAGCTAGTAATGCTTAATATTGCTTTCAACAGTGTATACGTCATAATACATTCATTAGCTAAATGGCATGCTCTTTTTATCAAAATAATTTACAAAAGAAAAAGCATAGAAATAATCTATGCTTTTAAAGTTTACCCTACTCATTAAATCTGTTTCCGTATAAAAATTTATATATATTATAATTAACTTTAACTCTTTTTACATATTTATCTGTTTCCTTAAAGGGGATATAATAGAGTTTTTTCCCATCCTTTGAATGATTTAAATCGGAAAGCCATTTCTGGACATTTCCCCTTCCGCCATTATAGGCAGCAAGAACTAAATCAGTATTATCATTAAATTCTTTATTCAAATTATCCAAGTACCAGCATCCCATTCTTATGTTAAACTCTGGCTCCTTTAGCATTTCTACAGAATAATTTTCAATATTCATTTCCTTTGCTGCCCAGTCCGCAGTTGATGAAGTAATCTGCATTAACCCATAAGCATTCTTGGGCGATTTTGCATTAGGTCTAAAATTACTTTCAGTTTTAATAACAGCTGCAACCAAGCAAGGACTTAAATCATACTTTTCCGAATACTTCGCTATATGTTCCGAATAATAAAGAGGATAAAATAATCTTACAATATTTAAAGAGTTTAATGCTGTAATAATAATTATTGTAATTACAAAAGAACGCAGTAAATTCCTATATTTCATTTTCCTACCTCATCAATAATAAGCTTTTTAATACTATCTCAAATTGTTCTTTTGTATACTCGAGGCTCCTCCTATTGTCAATGATAAAATCAACATATTTCTTCTTCTCATCAATAGGTAGTTGAGCGTTTATTCTGTTTATTATATCTTCTTCTTTTGCATTATCTCTTAACTTTACTCTTTTTATTTGTGTATCTAAATCTACCCACACTAAAATATTTGTATCCATATGCTTATGCAGGCCTACCTCTATAAGGGTAGGAGCATCTACTATGCAAAGTATATTATTTTCTCTCTGTAATTGTTCCAATTTATTAAATATTTCCTTTAATATATAAGGAAGAGTTATTTCCTCTAACTTACCAACTCGCTCTTTGTCTTTAAATACAAAGACACCAAGTTTCTTTCTAATCAATGATCCATCAAAATCAAAAAAGCTATCTCCAAACTTCTCTTTAATCTGATTGTTTATATCAGGGTAAATATTATAGATTTCTCTTGAAATTATATCAGCATCAATTATCGGAAAGCCCTTTTCTCCAAAAAGCTTTGAAACAGTACTTTTACCACTGCCAATTCCTCCTGTCAATCCAACCTTAAGCATTACTTAGCCTCATACCACGTATTTCCGATATTAATATCAACCTCTAACGGAACCTTAAGTTCAAGCACCTGTTCCATTTCTTTCTTTACAAGAGCTTCAACTACTTCCCGCTCTTCTTTATACACGTTTAATATAAGTTCATCATGCACCTGAAGTATTAAAGTACTCTTAAGACCTTTTTGTTTTAGCTCTCTGTATACATTAACCATTGCTAGTTTAATAATATCTGCTGCACTACCCTGAATTGGAGTGTTCATAGCAAGTCTTTCTCCTAAAGCCTTTACCATACGATTTGAAGCAGTTGCTTCTGGAATATACCTTCTTCTATTTAGTATAGTTGAGACAAAAGATTGCTCAATAGCCTGCTGCACGATATCTTCCATATATTTTTTTACATTAGGATACCTTTCAAAATATGTATCAATGTAGTTTTTAGCTTCCTTCTTAGTTATCTTTAAATCTTTTGCTAAGCTAAAATCTCCAATTCCGTAAACTATACCAAAATTGACAGCCTTCGCTCTGCTTCTCATCAGAGAAGTCACTTCATTTAATGGAACTTTAAAAACTTCTGAAGCCGTCTTCGTATGAATATCACTATGATTTATAAAAGCATCAATTAGATTTTCATCATCTGCTATATGAGCAAGAACTCTAAGTTCTATCTGCGAGTAATCTGCTGATAAAATAATACTCTCTGACTCATTTGGTATAAACACTTTCCTTATTTCTCTTCCAAGTTCATACTTTATAGGTATGTTTTGAAGATTTGGCTCTGTACTTGAAAGTCTTCCTGTAGTTGTCACAGTTTGATTTAAGCTAGAGTGAATTTTACCATCTGTATCTATTACAGACTTTAATCCTTCAACATAAGTTGAATGAAGCTTCGTAAGCTGCCTGTAGTATAATATCTTCTCTATAATAGGATGCTTATCCATTAGCTCTTCAAGCACTTCAGCATTGGTGGAATATCCTGTTTTTGTTTTTTTAATTACAGGTAAATCAAGTTTCTCAAATAAGATTTTTCCAAGCTGCTTTGGAGAACCAATATTAAATTCTTCTCCGGATAATTGAAATATCTCATTTTGAACTATTTCAATTTCCTTTTTAAACTTTACTCCCAGTTCATCAAGCTTATCGGTATCAACTTTAAAACCTTCAGCTTCAATTGCAGCCAATACTTCTGTCAAAGGCTGCTCTACTTTATACAGAAGCTTTTCCATATCATATTCCTTAATCTTTTGTTCTAAAGCTTTTTTAAGCATGGGTAAATAGGATGTCTGTTTTATATGTATGTCTTCAGCATCTTTTCTTATGTCCTCATTAAGATATTCTCCTATAAGATTGCATAATTCGTATTCGCCCTTTGAAGAATCTATTAGATAAGCTGCAACCTTTATATCAAATATTAGTCCTTGAATTTTTATTCCTATTCTATTAAATAATAAATAAGCAGCCTTATTATCATAACTTACTTTTTTCAAATCCTTATTCTCAAAAATTTCCTTTAAAGTCTTTACAGTTTCATCTCTTTCTTTTTCGAATAAGCTGATTAAATTAATGACGTAATTATTACCATCAGATGATATATATATTTTACTTATCCTGCTTTTTGAGTAAACATTTAAATCTAAAAATTCAAGATTGAAATATATAACATCATTTAATTCTTTAGCTAGACTTTTAAGTTCATTAATAGAATCAATAATTTCGCAGCTGATGGCTTCTTCAGAAGGCTTAAGTTCATCATTTTTCTTAACATCATCCATAGGAAGTTTGTCAAGTAATGATTTAAATTGAAGTCTGAAAAACAGCTGTCTCAACCCATCAATATCAAAGTTATCCTTTGACTTAATTGAATCAAGGTCTATTTCTATAGGCACTTCAGTAATAATAGTTGCAAGCTTTTTACTGAATACTGCCTGCTCGCTATACTCAGTAAGATTCTGCTTAACTTTATTACCGCTAACACTATCAATATTTTGAAGAAGGTTTTCTATGCTTCCAAACTGCTGTATTAATTTATAAGCAGTCTTTTCCCCAATTCCTGGAACCCCAGGTATATTATCCGAGTTATCACCCATAAGTCCCTTTACATCAATAAACTGAGTGGGTGTAACCCCAAATTCTTCAATCATTCTGTTTTTATCATAAATTTCCTTTTCACTCATACCCTTTTTAGTTATTACAATTTTAATATTATCTGATGCTAATTGCAGAGCATCTCTATCTCCGGTAACTACGTAAACCTCTATACCATTTTTCTCAGCAAACTTTGAAAGTGTCCCAATCAAGTCATCTGCCTCAAAGCCGTCTATTTCGAAAATATCAATAGCCATCAAATGCAATAGATCTTTCAATACCGGGAATTGTTCTGCTAATTCATCAGGCATTCTTTTTCTGCCTGCCTTATATTCCTTATATTCCTCATGTCTGAAGGTTGGAGCCTTTCTGTCAAAAGTACATACTATGTAATTTGGCTTTATTTCTTCCTTCATTTTTATAAGCATATTTGTAAAGCCATATAAAGCATTTGTATGCAGACCTTCAGCATTAGTTAAAGGCGGTAACGCATAAAAAGCTCTATTCATCAAGCTGTGTCCGTCTAATATTATTAGTCTTTCTTTTGACATAATAATTTTCCTCCGTTAATATGTATAAATTTCGTTTCTATATTTCTCGATACTTCTCTTAAGTTCGTTAAAATCATCAGCGGGAAACTTATTTAAGATTTCTTTTAAAATTTCGTACGCACATACATTTTCAAGAACAACGGATGCCGGAACGACGCCGCATACATCAGATCTTTCATATCTATTAACAACATTGGTTTTTGTTTTTAAATCAATTGAAGCGATACTCTGTCTAATGGTAGGTATTGGTTTCATAAAAGCCTTAAGTTCGATATTTTCGCCATTTGAAACTCCGGCTTCTATACCACCGCAATTGTTTGTTTTTCTTGTAATTTTATTATTTTCATAATAAATCTCATCATTAAATCCGCTGCCTGTTAAAGCTTTATTCAGACCATTCCCAAACTCTACTGCCTTTATGCCTTGAACAGAAATTACAGCAAAGCTTAAAACAGCATCAAGTTTTCTATCCCATTGCGTATAACTGCCTAATCCTATAGGAATACCTTTCATAGATATGAAAATACTTCCACCTATAGTGTCTCCATTTTCTTTACAAATATCAATTTGTCTTTTCATTTCATCTTCAATATTTTTATTATAACATCTTAGTTCACTTTCTTCTATTATTTCGTAATTATTATCATCAAATAAATTTATATTATTATCTTGTATTGTTCCTATGCTGCTTACTTTGCTTCTTATAAGTATATCAAGTTCTTCAAGTACACTTTTGCATAAAGCACCTACCGCTGTTCTGATAGCTGTTTCTCTTGCAGAAGTTCTTTCTATTACATCCCTTATATCTCCGGTTTTATATTTTAAAAACCCCACTAAGTCCCCATGACCAGGTCTTGGTACTGTAATTATTTCATCCTGATTTGGCTGATTACCAAGCACATTCTTCCAATTATCATAGTCCTTATTATAAATCACCATAGTTATAGGATTCCCAGTTGTAACCATACCTCGTATGCCAGACCAAACTTCAATTTTATCTTGTTCAATTTTCATCCTTGAACCCCTGCCATAGCCTTTTTGCCTTCTTCTAAGTTCTCTGTTTATATAATCCAAATTAATATTTATATTAGATGGCAGCCCTTCGATGATAGAAATTAAAGCTTTACCATGAGACTCTCCTGCATCAAGAAACCTAAGCATTCATTTTCCTCTTTTCTTTAAAAGCTAAAAAATATTTAAGTCAAGCTCCCTTGACAATTCCTCAAGTATTCTAATACCTACAATGCTGTTGCCTCTTGCATCTAAGGCAGGACCATAGACACCTATTCCCATTCTTCCAGGTATTGCAGCAACTATTCCTCCGCCTACACCGCTTTTGGCAGGAATGCCTACTTCAACGGCAAATTGTCCTGAAGCATCATAAAGACCGCAGGTAACCATTATAGTCTTTACTATTCTCGCTATATTTCTAGGCACGGCTCTTTCTCCGCTCCATGGCAAAACTCCATCATTTGCAAGC
Organism: Clostridiales bacterium oral taxon 876 str. F0540; assembly: GCA_000466585.1. GTDB lineage: Bacteria > Bacillota > Clostridia > Clostridiales > Clostridiaceae > Clostridium_AT. Next base: position 269,944 of record KE993501.1, on the reverse strand, counting down.
ATTGCTCCAATCCTCGCAATATCCTTGCATGTTGCTTCTATAGAACATTGCTTGAAATATACATCTAGAACGTCTTCAGGATCTTGCTCAATTACACCTGTACTTTTCATAAAATATGCCAAAGCCCTGTTTCTATCACCAGTTTCCTTCTCTGATTTATATACTTCTTCGTTTATATTTATATCCGGATTCCCAGTAATTTTTCTTGTAAAATTTAGTATTCTATTGAAAACTTCTTCTGAATTTCCGCCTGCAACAAGTGATACAGTTGCTATTGCACCGGCATTAATCATAGGGTTTAATGGCCTTTGTGGATTTTTGGTTTCTAAATTTATAATTGAATTAAAGGCATCAGCTGTGGGTTCCACTCCAACCTTAGAAAACACTCTTTCTCTTCCATTGTCAAGGAGTGCAAGCATTAAAGTAATTATTTTTGATATACTTTGAATAGTAAATTTAGTTTTATGGTCTCCGCCGTTATATTCCTCACCATCTAGTGTTATAATACATACTCCTGCTGCATCCGAATCTGCTTTTCCAAGTTCAGGAATATATGTAGCTACCTTTCCATCCCTAGTCCATTTTTTATTGTTTTCAATTACTGCTTCTAATAATTTATTCATTTTATTCCTCCGTAATATAGCAAATCTAACTTATTCATTAATTATTTTAACATTAAATAGTATTTTTTATAAAGTATATAATCAATTTTTCTTTAAATTAAAATTTAATTTTAAAAAAACATTGATTTTTTAAAATATATATGATAACATAACTTATGTAAAATTTGCCGATGTGGCGGAACGGCAGACGCACTCGACTCAAAATCGAGCGGGAAACCATGTGGGTTCGAATCCCACCATCGGCACCATTAAAATCTATACTTTTAAGTATGGATTTTTTTTCTAAGTTATAAAATATCAAGCTATATAGAAAGCAAATATCTAATCGCATTGAGCAGTCCAATAAATCCTTGAGGACTGGATCTTTTGGAGCAGCCCAATGTGAATACGTTTATTGCTTTCTATATAGATAAAACCCATCATGATATAGCTTATGTTTTTTAAATAACAAAAAAGCAGCTGATCAAGTCAGCTGCTTTTAAACTGAAGGAAGTATCAATAAATTTGGATTTGGGGTTTGTTTATATTTATATTATAAATAATAATTATTAATAAATCAATACTTTTTTATAATATTTTTTAAAATTAATAATTGTCGTTTATGCTTCTTCTTCTTGGACCTTTTCCATCCTTTTCTTCTTTGATATCCACTCTGTTAGGTTCTTTATTTTTTGCTTTATGCTTATTGCTTTCCTTTGTCATATGCTCTTTCCTCCTTAGTATCTACTACTCCATTTAATTCAAATATTTGAGGCTTAATTTCAACTTCATTAATGCTGCCATCTTCGTTATAGCCAATTTGCGTTGTAGGCTTATTCACTATTGTATCCTTCATATAGGCGATATTGCTTACATTTCTTTCTTCTTTATAGTTTTTTATTTCTTCATCTGTAAGTTCTCTGCCTTTCATAGAAGTTCTAATCATTGCATCACCGCCTCACCTATATTCCTCTAATTAACCCTTGAGTCTTATGCTTTTCTATTTCAGCGCCTTGTATTATTTCTGGTTTTGAGGGCTTTTTATTTTCTTTTTTTGTGGATTTTTTAGTTTCTCTGTGAGACATTTATATCTCCCCTTCCTTTTAATGCTTTTTTCCCGGATCATCGTATACTGTTCTTGCACTCTCAGCCTGAGGATTATGCTTTATATTTTTCTTTTTAAAATGATTATCTTCTTTCTTATTGTTAAAAGTATGGCTCATACCTTGATTTTCACTCATAATTCAACTCCCCTTTCATTATTTAGATTTTCCACTGTAAGTCTATTTATGCTTCATAAATAATAGCAAAAAAGAGCCAAAAGGCTCCAAGTTTGTGTTACTTATTTTCCTTAACTTTATCCATTACTAAAATGTTAAAATCTTCTCCAAATTCTTCATTAAATTTAGCTTCAAATTGTCTCAGTTTTCGTTCTTGCTCTTGAGTAAGAGCAGCGTAGTCAACACCTTGTAGTGCCTTCATTTCTTTTTTATCCATAAAATTCATCCTCTCTTATTTATTATTTACTATAGTATTACATGCATTTCCTTCTATTTTTTGATTATTAATTATACAATAATCCTCTGATTTCTTTGTTATCTTCATTTTTTCTGGCGTATTGTTACAATGCTTAGTATTATTATTTATTATCTCGTCTTTCAATTAAATCACTTCCTCAAAATTATAATGTGCTTTTAAAAGTTTTAATATTCATTTTAAAATCCTTATATAATTAACTAATTCATATTGGTTTTCATCAATCAATTAATGGAATATGAGAAAAAAAGAAATCATATATTATTTAGAGAATACTTGTACAAGGTGGTAACATTGAAAAAAAAGTCATTATACATAATATCAATTTTTATTATTCCTATTATTTTTATTGGATGCACAATAAAATTAGGAAGTTATTCTATCAATAATTTTACTGTTACGAAGAAAAAGCCCAATAACTACTATTATACAAATTTACTTATTAAAAATTTAGTAACTGAATCTAAAGTTAAAGGAGAACTTTTAGACACAAATTTTTCAAAGGAAGCAGACTTATCTAAAGAAGATATAGAAACAATTAAAAAATTTTCCAAATCGATAAAAAAAGCCAACTTTATAGAAAAACCCAAGGATTTGTCAGAAAAGCCACAGTATAAGCTCTTTCTTGATTTTGATAAGGAAAAATTCGTTATCAATATTTACAATGAGAGATACATAGCAGTCTATCCGTGGGATGGAACATATTCTATGGATTATGTAGATATGGAAGGTATACAACCATTGTATAATTTGTATGGTTTATGTAAATTTTTAATACCTAGATAGTATTTATGCCTTAGGTTCAATCCTAAGGCTTTTTTCTTAACCCTCTATGAAATTATATAATATAGTTATATAATCTTTATTAGAATTTCTAATATTTATGAAATAAGCGGAGGCAGATATGAGCAATCTAGCTTTTCAAAATTTATATAATAAAATATCAAGAAAGCTTTTAAGCACTAAGTGGCTTGATAAATTAGGTATCGACTTTAATTTTATTGAGGGTGCCTTAAGAAGTGATAAATTTATTAGTAATCTTAAATTGTGTCTTGATAAAAATGATTTTAGCTGCAAAGCAGTTTTAAATTTATGTACAGACATAATGAATAAATTAAGTTATCCTAATATTCCGGAAGATTGGCTTAATTATATTTATCAGTACACTTTAAACAAGTCTTTTCCTGAGGCAGTAACCATAATAATTTTGGATTCCCTTAATCCTTCTTGTGAGATATACCTTAGAGTTTTAAGGATTTTCTGTGAAGCTCAGAAACTATCTGAAGATGAAACCTGGCAAAGTATTTACCCTATGAACTTTTTGACAGAGGAAGAAGAAAATTCCCTAGAGCACCCGGAAGAATACAAAAAATTTTTAAAGGCATTTAAACACAATTACACATATGAAATGATGAAACTTAATGGTGAGGTTTTTGGCTTTAATACTCTAGATCACATATGCGGCGTACATTATCTGTCATTATACATAGCAAGACAAATTAAAGCCCTTTCTATTCCAGTGGATTTAGGAAGAGTATCCGGAGCAGCCGCAGGACACGATATAGGAAAATATGGATGTAAGCGTTCTGAACTTAAGCGAGTACCATATCTTCATTATTATTATTCTGACCAGTGGTTTAAAAAAATAGGAAGTAATTATATTAGAAATATAGCCATCAATCATTCTACCTGGGATTTAGAGCTTGAAAATCTTTCACTTGAATCACTGATATTAATTTATTCTGATTTTAGAGTTAAGAATAAATCATATGAAGATGGAGTGAAAATGCATATCTTCACTCTAAGAGATTCCTTTGAGGTTATACTTGAAAAATTAGATAATCTAGATGAGTCAAAGGAAAAGCGGTATAAAAAGGTTTATAGCAAGCTAAAGGATTTTGAAGATTTTCTCTTAAGTATTGGAGTTAAAACTGAAATTGACTTTTCAAGTACAGTAACTCAAAAATCTGGGGAAATTAAAAATTATTCTCTTATGCAGGGGAACGAAATAGTACAAAATTTAAAATACATAGCTATTAATCATAATATTAATTTAATGTACCAGCTTCGTGATGAATATTCCCTTGATTATATTCTTGAGCTTGCTCGAAGTGAAAAGGATTGGAAAAACTTCAGAGAATATATAAGAATATTTCAAGAATACTCTACTTATCTTACTCAAAATCAAAAGCTTCAGACTATCAAGTTCCTATATGAAAATCTTGTCCACCCTGAGGATGACATTAGGAGACATTGTGCTGAATTGTTAGGTACTCTTATAGCTATTTTTGACGAAGACTACAGAAAAGAAATACCTGAGAATGTTAAAATGGAAGAGCCGGCTGTGACAAGCTTCAATCTGTTACAAATATATTTAGAACAAATGCTTTTTCCAAGTTATAAGCTTATTTCTGAACATAGATTTTTTATCGGCTACAACATAAGCATAATGATAAATTCATTGTTTAAATGCTGTCAGAAAAAATCAATGCCTAAATATAGAAAGATTATACTAAGCTACTTTGATGAGAAAATTTCAAAAACTACTGAAACTCAGCTTTTTCTAATTGAAACTATTAAATACATTCCTTTAGAACATGAAGATGCTAGCTTGATAGCGTTATTTAATTTCTTAATTATTATGATGAAAAAGCACAGCAATGCATTAAGACTTAGCTCTTTCGAGGCTTCATTAAACCTTTTGCCTAAGTTAGACACAAAGCATTATTTTGCAAATGCGGTAAGGGAACTTTTAAACTCAAAACAAAAAAGAAGTAATGTAACTTCTGAAAACCTTTTAAAATATAATTTGTCTAAACAATTAAATGCGAATGATTTAGGGGTTGTTTTCAACGTTTACTGTAAATTGGATGAAAAGAAAATATCTGATATCTTCCTTAGTAACTTAAAGACTGCTACCGACTGGATACGAAAAAGAAGTCAGATTTCACTTCTCCTTAATTATACATTAAACAATATTGAAGGTAATGGCCTTCATACAGCAATTCACTTTTGCAACCTTTTAAAGGTAAGTGCTATAGAAAATGTACGCAATGCTGCCGGAGATGCAATTTTAAATATAATGCCTCATCTATCTCTTGCTGAAAGAAATGAAGTTGCAGTGGAACTTTTAAGAGCACTTGAAATTGAAGGAAACAGATTTACGGAATATATACCTCACTATATAGGTCAGATTGTTTTGTGGCTTCAGCCAGTAGAGCTTGATGAAATTATAAATGATTTACAAAATAAAATAAAAACCTCCAGCCCTAATGTTAAATCACTTATACTTAAAACTATCGGAGTAGCCCTTTCTAATTATTCTGATTATAAGTATAGATTTACAGAGTCTTTTGATGACTATAGTTCAAGAAAGATTTCTATGCTTGGTATTCTATTAAATTCGCTTGCTGATTACGAGTTAAAATCAAAGCAAACTGCTTTTAGCGTATTAGGAAAAGATATTTTTGGAACATTAAACTTAAGTCTTGATGATAAGAATGCTATCTTTAAAATTATAAGTAAGAAGCTACTTACAATGATTACTGAAAGCCAAGGCGAAGAACTTTTGTTTCTATCAAATTCAGCAGCATTAAATCACATATATAGATTTATTTCTGATTATAGCTTTTTTAAAGGGAATATTTCTATAGATATTCCCGAAAAAGTGGCTTTTTTCCCAGGAACCTTTGATCCATTCTCTCAAAGCCACAAGGAAATAGCTAAATTTATAAGAGACAAAGGTTTTGAAGTTTATCTTTCAATAGATGAGTTTTCCTGGTCTAAAAAGACACTTCCTAATATGCTCAGACGCAGAATAGTTGCTATGTCTGTTGCTAATGAACTTAATATTTATGTTTATCCTAATACAATGCCAATAAATATAGCCAACGAAGATGACTTAAAAAAATTGAAGGAAAGCTTTCCAAATTCGGAGGTTTATATAGCTGTTGGAAGTGATGTTGTTCTTAATGCATCTTCTTATAAGTCATTAAGGACATCTAATTCCATACATAGTTTTAATCATATTATTTTTGAAAGAGGAAAAAGCAGAAAACTTGAAGATGCAGTAAAAAATATTGACGGAAAAATCGAATGGCTTTCACTGCCAGCTAAATATTCAGATATAAGTTCTACTCAAATAAGGAACTATATAGATGAAAGCAGAGATATATCAACTCTTATTGATCCTCTTGCTCAAAAATATATTTACGAAAATGGTTTTTATCAGAGGGAACCTCAAGAAAAATCCTCTATTACATCACTATGGCTTAAGGTTGAAGTAGTTGAAAAAATTACCGAGGATATTTTATTAGGAATCCAATCTATTACCGGTATGCCAAAGGATATTATTTTAAATACAATAAAAGAAACTTTACTAAAACCCTCTGGAAGGCTGATTATTATTAGAAATACTCTAAATAAAAATGAGGTTGCTGCCTTTTCTTTATTCCACTGGGTACGTTCTAGTATGCTTTATGAAGAACTAAAAGATGTAAAGCTTTCACAATACATAAGAGAGCAAAGTACCGGAAGAACAGTGTTGATTCATGGGATAGGAATAAAAAGTCTTGATAAATATAAGTACCTCGAACAAATCATAATAACAGAAACTCTTGCATTTTGTTTGTCTAGAGACTATGAATTTGCGATATTTAAAAACACTCTTATGAATTCATGCGCTGCTACAATTTATGAAATTTTAAAGCTGCAGGGATTTAAATATGTTCCTAGTTCAACAATTGATAATCCGGCTCTTGTTGTAGATATGAGCAACCCCTGTGTTTTAAATTTAGATACAGAAAATATATTAAAAGAGCCTTTTAGAGGTAATCAAAAGATACGCAATGCAGTATCTTCTGCCAGACGAAAACTTCAGGAAGCACTTACAAAGCTTTATCCTGGGGAACTTATTCTAAGTTTTGACAGCAGTATGCTTCATCAGTCTATGATAAAAAAGATATGTGAGGAAAACGGTGTTCCTACCGAGATATCTATGCCAAAAAAATTAGGAAATGCCATGTGTGTACCCTATGGAGATATACTAGAAAGGTATGTAATACCAAATACAGTTACAAAAGCTTTGCATACAGAAAAACTTTTTGAACCAACTATGAAAAATTTTAATATTGGTCCATTTCCCTATTATCTTGATTTAGAAACTCAGGTAAAAATGCTTAAGTCTTTTAAAAGGCCTGTCATATTGGTTGATAATATACTTCATAAAGGCTATAGAATGAAAGCATTGGATCCCCTATTTAAAAAAGAAGATATAACGGTTCAAAAAATCGTATGCGGAATATTGTCTGGCCGTGGAAAAGATCTTATGGACATTCAAAACAGAGAGGTTGTTTCCGTTTACTTTATACCTAGATTAAAAATATGGTTCAATGAAAACTCACTTTATCCATTTATAGGAGGAGATGCTCTTTGGAGAGGCAGTTTCCCTGAAAGAAATCTTCTTCCTTCAATTAACCTTATTATGCCTTATACCTCTCCAACCTTTATAAGAAATTCAAATAAAAGTGCAGTATATAATCTTTCCAAGGTATGCCTTGAAAACTCGATGCATATACTTTCTACTATTGAAGAAGAATATCATGTTCTTCACGAGAGAAATTTAAGCCTATTAAATTTAGGGCAGGTGTTTACTATTCCACGCTGTCCGGATAGAGGTAAAAATATTAACTATGACTTGAATTTAAGTCCATCAAACTACATAAAAAATGATTTAGAGCTCTTATTAAGGCTTGACAATATAATAAATTCTTTATAATGAAAGGAGTTAACTAATGATATATTACAAAATCAAAGGTAAAATTGTTTTATCAAAAATACCAAGAGACAGTTACGAAATAGTTTCAGAAGAGGAAGCTAAAAATACCTCAGGAATTATATATTCGTTAACTAACATGAATCCTAGAAAAAGCAGAAGAAGCTTTTGCGTTGCACACCCTTTTGAGCTTTTTCTTGAAAGGGAAGATCTTAGTCTTCTTAAAATCTATAACGGTAATTGTGATGACTGTGATATTCCGGAATGGCTTATAAAGAAGATTGAAAAGAGAGAAGTGACTTGTATAAATGCAACTTTTCCTAATTGGGAAGAGGTACTAGATGGACCTGTACTTCCTAAGGGAAAATGGAGAATAAATATTATAGGTCTTGGAGATGTAGGAGGAAATCTCGCTGCAGGACTTAGACTTGCTGCCTCAGATTATGTATCAGGTATTGGACTTTATGATATAGATCCTAATAGAATAAAACGATGGAAGTACGAAGCAGCCCAAGTGCTCTCTCCTTCAGAAGAGATGATACCTCCAAAACTTTACCCATTAACAGAGGATACTCTGTTTGACTGTGATATGTTCGTATTTTGTATTTCTGTAGGTGTACCTGAGGTAGGCAAAGAACCTGAAGATGTCAGAATTGCTCAATTCGAAGGTAATGCTGAGGTATTAAAGCAGTATTCGAAACTTGCCAGAGATAAACACTTTAAAGGCTTATTCATAGTTATGTCCGATCCTGTTGATCTTTTAAGCAATATAGCATACAACTTCAGCAACATGGATGAAGACGGCAATATGGATTTTAAAGGTCTTGCACCTGAACAAATTCGAGCTTATGGTCTCGGCGTTATGCATGGAAGAGCAGCTTATTTTGCTGAGGAGGAAGGTGCCCTACAATACTTGACTGAAGGAAGATGCTTTGGCCCTCATGGAGAAGGAGTTATAGTAGCTGACAGTATAAAAAATTATAATGAGAAGCTGTCTGATTATTTAACTGTAAGAACAAAGAATGCCAACTTAGATGTGCGTACCTTTGGCTTTAAACCATATATAGCTCCAGCCTTTTCTTCAGGAGTTTTGTCATTTATAGAAACTATAAAGGGTAATTGGCACTATAGTGCAACTTCAATAGGCGGAATATTTATGGGTTCCCGTAACAAGCTTTTAAAATCCGGTACTGAACTTGAAACCTATGATTTTTCTGATAATATATATAAAAAGCTTCAAAACACCTATGATTACTTGGCAGAATGGTATGAAAAACCTATATTTCATAAATAAAAGTGGCTGCCTTTAAAACGGCTTAAACCTATAGCGTGGTATTTGAACTCTAGGAAGCTTTCACTTATTCAAATACCACGCTAAGTTTAGCCTTTTACGACAGCCTGTTTATTTATAGTTCTGTAACTTTTGAAACCTCATCTAAAAGATTCATTATCCTTTTATTAAGCAAGGGATGCACCAAAAATGGTGCTATATCATTAAGCGGTTTTAATACAAAAAGTCTTTCCTGCATCCTTGGATGCGGTACAATGAGTTCTTCGCTGCTTATTACTAAATTATCATAAAATATTATGTCCAAATCTATAGTCCTTGGGCCCCATCTTATAATTCTTTCTCTTTTAAGATCTTTTTCTATGTCCAAAAGCTTCTCTAAAAGTTTCTTAGGCGAATAAAGTGTCTTTATTTCTACCGCGCAATTTAAAAAGTTATCTTGATCTAAATATCCTACCGGTTTTGTTTCATACATACCCGATATTTTATTTATAAAGGTGTCTTTAAGCTCACCAATTTTATTTATAGCTTCATTAATATTTAAGTTTTTATCTCCTAAATTTGAACCTAAAGCAATATATGCAGTATGCCAGCTTCTTTCTACTTCGACAGAAGCGTACTTTAAAGGCTTTCCAATAGGCGCCCATGGTTTCTTGATATTTACTCTAGCAGACTTTACCAGTTTGTATTTATTGAGTATAAATTCAGCAAGCTTCTCAGCTGCACTTTCAATCAAATCATATTTATTCTTGTTAAATTCCTCCTCTACAGACCAGCACAGTTCAGCATAGTTTACAGTCTTGGTTAAATCATCAGTACTTCCTGCTTCTTCAAGGTCTAGGCAAAGTTCTAAGGATACCAAAAATCTTTGTCCCATCATTTTTTCTTCAGGATTTACTCCATGATATCCATAAATCTCTAAATCTTTTATACTTATTTTGTCCATATAGTCTATCTCCTTACTATAGCATCTGTCATAATTGCTGCTCTTTTATTTTCCTTTACATCATGGACTCTGACAAAATCACAGCCCTTCATAATTCCTATTACAGTTGTAGCAATTGTGCCTTCTACCCTTTCCTGTGGAGGTAAGTTTAAAGCATTGCCTATCATGGATTTTCTTGATGTACCAAGTAAAATCGGATACTTCAAACTTTTAATATATTCAAGCTTATTCATAACCTCTAAATTCTGCTCATAAGTTTTTGCAAAGCCTATGCCAGGATCCAAAATTATATTCTCAGCCTTTACACCTGCGTTTAAGGCTATATTAATACTTTGTTTTAAATCCATTAACAAATCTTCCATAAGGTCTTTATAATCCATGTTATCTCTGTTATGCATAAGGATATTCATTGTACCATACTTTGCTGCCACCTCTGAAATAAACTTGTCTTTTTTAAAGCCCCATACATCATTTATTATAGAAGCACCTGCTTTTACTGCAAGTTCTGCTACTCTACCCTTATATGTATCTATAGATATAGGAACATCAATTTTATTAGAAATTGCTTCTATTATGGGTATAACCCTTTCAATCTCCTCTTCTTCTCTTACAGGCAAATGATTTGGCCTTGTTGATTCCCCTCCGATATCTATAATATCTGCACCTTGTTTTATCATTTCTTCAGCATGAGACAAAGCAGCTTCTATATTATTAAACTTTCCACCGTCTGAAAAAGAATCAGGCGTTACGTTCAATATTCCCATTACGTAAGTTTTTTCCCCTAAATTAAATTCCCTACTTCCTATTTTCATACCTATCCCCTTCTTAACCAAGACTTATCATTCTAAAAACCTCATTTTTTAAGTTATCATTATCTTTAAAATCACCAAGATATGCAGCTGTTACTGTTTTGCTGCCCGGCTTTTTAACACCTCTCATAGTCATGCAAAGATGTTCTGCTTCTATAACTACCATAACGCCCTTTGGATTTAAGTAATCCATCAGTGCTTTGGCAATTTGATTTGTCATCCTTTCCTGAAGCTGAGGTCTTTTAGCAAAAACTTCAACAGTCCTTGCAAGCTTGCTCAAGCCTGTTACCTTGCCATTTGAGATATATGCTATATGAACCTTTCCGTAAAAAGGAATCAAATGATGCTCACACATAGAATAAAACTGTATGTCCTTTTCTAAAACAATACCATCTTCCTCTACTGTAAACACCCTATCCAAGTGAGTTTTAGCGCTTTCAAAATTTCCGGAGAATATTTCTTCATACATTCTGGCAATCCTATCCGGAGTATCTATTAAACCTTCTCTTTCAGGATCTTCCCCAATTGCTTCAAGTATCATCTTTACCGCTTCTTTTATCTTAAGCTTATCTATCATTTTAACACTCCTATTACACTGCATTTAAAGATAAACAGTACGAAAACTTGACTTATAGACAAAAAAACAGCTAATCTTCTATGCTTTTTTATTGTTTATAAGTTTCAGTTGAAATTGTTTATCTATCATAAATAAATTATATAACTTATTCTTTATTATATCAAAAAAATAGTTTATAATTAATTAAAACATTTTATCATATACAATTTAAAAGTTCTAATACATTTATGGTGTCCCAAAAGTCCTTAAAGACTGTAAATTTTGCGATATGATTAATTTAAGAACTTTATTGAATTGTATATACTTAATAGTTAAAGGAATGATTTTATGACACTTAAAGCAGATTTGCACATGCACACTCACGCCTCCGATGGTAAACTAACTTCTATAGAGCTTGTAAACAAGTGCAACGACAAAGAACTTAACATAATATCAATAACCGACCATGACACCACTGCAGGCTTAGAAGATGCTATAAATCATGGTTTAAAACTTGGTATAACTGTAGTGCCGGGAATAGAGCTTTCTACAATCTATAATGGAGAAAGTATTCATGTACTTGGATATTTCAGAGATGATTCATATAAAAACAGTGCTTTTTCTAATATATTAAAGGAAATGACTGACTTTAGAGTTACAAGAGGTAAGAAAATAGTTGAAAACTTAAATAAGCACTTCAACATTGAGCTTGATTATGACGATATATTAAGTAAAGCAAAAGGCGTAATAGCAAGACCTCATATAGCTAAAGCCATTGTAGAAAAAGGTTATGACTACAGCTGGGAATATATATTTAAAAACATTATTGGTGAAAACAGCCCTGCATATGTTCCAAAAAAGAACTTATCCTTAGAAGAAGGCATTAATTTGCTAAAGTCAGTAAACGCATTAGTAGTTTTAGCTCACCCTATTTTATATAAAAAGACAAATATTGAAGAGCTTATGAACTATGACTTTGATGGTATTGAAGCTATTTATCATATGAATACGCCTGAGCAAAATGAATATTATAAATCTATAGCAAGAAGATATAATAAAATTATAACTGCAGGTTCTGATTTTCATGGAATAGAAAAGAAAGATAATGGTCATGGAGATATAGGCTGTGTATCCCTTACCGGAGAACATTTATCTATTTTCTTGGAGTCTATAAATTTAAAGCTAAAATAAATGGGCTGCTCTCAAAGCAGTTTAACCTAGGCTGTTTTATCTGAATTCAAATAAAACGCTGGGTTTTTCTAGCTCGAGATCGGCCCTTTCTTATTAATTGTTATTTTAAAGTTATAAAAACATAAATTACTATATTGCTGATTCATTCTTAAGCAATTCATCTTTAGCTTTTATCTTTAGCTTATCAGTTACTATCATAATTGCACCTTTTTTATTAAAATAATCAGCAACTGTTTCATCGTTTATGGTCCAAACTCCAAACTTTAACTTATTATTTCTTATAAGTTGTATTTTTTCATCAGAAGTTTTTTCATAATTACAGTACATAAAAGCATTTCTTAATTTGTTAGCAAAATCTAAATTATCCTGATTTACATCCATCATGACCGCTATAGTTGTCACATTGCTGCGCTTTCTTAATTCAAATAAAACTTCCTTTGAATATGAACAAAATATAGACTTGTCCAATAATTTGTATTTATTTAGACTGTTTAATAAATCACTATAATTTCTTGATGACATTTCTTTTTCATTAGGCTTGATGTCTAAAATAGGTATTAATTTTTCACTGCTGCACAATTTGAGAAAATCATTAAGAGTAGGTATGGCAAAATTCTCGTTAACATTTCCTTTTAATCTTAATTTTTCAATTTCCTTTAATGAATGACTTCTAACAGTGCCCTTGCCGTTTGTAGTTCTATCTAAAATATAATCATGTATTATGATCCATTGTCCATCTTTCGTTAACTGCAAATCCGTTTCAACTATCTTATAGCCAGATTCCTTTGCGGCTTTAAAAGCTTCAATAGAATTTTCAGGCTTCCTTGATATCACTGGCGCACCCCTATGAGCCACATACGTAAACCCGCTTAAGGTATTTATAAAATTATTATTATCATTATATGGGAAAACAACAGGCTTTACTGTATCGCTATCATTTGATGAAGATAAATAAGAAACATTATTGCTTTCAAGGGGGGAAGTCATTGATAAACCTAATAAAACAAGAGACATTAAAATAACAATTACCGCAAATGGTTTACTCATAATATCTCCTTTTACTCTCCAATATTATTTTTACTATTTATTACATCGTATTCATATAATAGCATAAAGTATACATAAAAGATATAGTATTGGAGAGCTAAAAGAAGAAAACAAAGGAAGCGTCTAAAAGGATTTATAATTAATAATAGCTCCAACTCTTCCGATATACAGCTGGTTTCTGTTCACAGCTCCCTTAAAGTTTTCATTAATATTATCACTGAAATATTCTACTTTGTAGGCAATTCCATTTGTAGACTCTTGTGTTGACCAGTATTTAAAGCCTACTATATTACCTCTATCATCTTTTATCCAATTAATAAAAACAGCAGTATGCCCGGATTTTGCTCTGCTAAAATCAATAAAATCACCTGCTTTAGCATCCTCTAATTTTTTAATTTGTGTCCCAAGTCCATATTTAACTATTGCTCCAGCAAGCTGATCCCCCTCTAACTTTGGTTTTCCTTGTGCAGCAAACCAAGTTATCATAAAATCTTTCATATTATCAATAGACATATTATTAAAATTATCAATTGCTAATCCAGCTTCTTTATTTCTCTCTTTCATTGCTTTAAAAAATACTTCAAAGGTTAAACCAACACAATGACTGGATTTACTCCCGTCAGGGTTTGCCTTAGCAATTGTAGAACCTTTATAAGCAATATTTTCTGTTACTCCATTATAATGATTATAATCATTATTTAAAAGATATGGATATTTCTCACCCTTATATACCTGTATAACTTTTAATACATAACTATTCAATTCTGAATTTTGAGCAATAGCTTTCATCTCATTCTGTGAGATATTTGCATTTGCAGTTTGTGATAACTTTTCTTCTAAGTTTAAGTTTTGAGAAGAATTATCGGCATTCTTACTTGTTGATTCATTTTTTAAATCATTCTCTGAAGGTTTATAGGTTTTATTTGAGTTTAATAATGTTTGTCCAATAACAATACAAGCAGCACCAGCAATTAATATAATTAATAAAACAATAATTCTAAAAGTTTTATTCTTCATAATTATAAAACTTGCCTCCTTGTCCATCAATTTAACTTTCTTATAATAATAAATTAATAGAAATAGTTTTTCAACAAATATCGACACATTCCTGTATATACCAGTTTTTATTATTAAGGTCAGCTCCTATTAATTGGGAAATAATAATCAGCCGGATTAATTGGTATTATATTGAAGTTTAAGTTATAATAATAGTTAATATTTTTATTATATTGTGTTTAGTATAAATGGAATTATGGAGGAAAAAATACTATGGAAAGGTAATGCTTACTGTAACAGAAAGTAAATGCAGGGGTGGTTATTTTAAAAAAGGCTATGAATACATAGTAGAAGATTTATGCCCTCCATTATGTCATGAGCTTTGGTATTGCATATATCCTTTTGTTTACGCTTTGCAAAATGGTGCAGATTTAGACTATGGGAATAGTCGTTCAAAACATTTTGACGCAAGATGTCCAGATAATGGGAGAGTACGTATTCATGGTGAATATATAGATGAGTAATTTCAAATTTTGAGTAAATGAAATTACTTTAAAATAACACTCTTCTTATAGGTTGAATTTAAGGGGCATTATATGTCAAAATTAATAGTCTATGGCAAATCATTATATTTTGTTATTACCGTTATTCGTACAACTTATTTAAGAGCATTATAAAAACAGCATTAGGTAAACTTTTAATGCTGTTTTGTTTTTTCTTTATTAATTTCTTGTTTTGAGACTCAAAACTATATATCACCGCTCTTGCTTTAAATATAAGGTACTAAGCCTTAGCAAATGGATATTTAAATGCAGCTATAAGCTCTCTTCCAAAATTTTTAAAGCTATAATTTTTAATACCACATAAAATATAGTGCATGAAGATTCCTTTTCGACCTCTTACCTCAACACCCATTGCTTCACCAATACTTGAAATGTATATTGGAATTATCCAGCCTAAGTCTATAGGGTTGAATTTATGTTGAGGTTCATTATTTATTACAGCTGCAATATTTTTACCAGCATGCTTTCCTGACATTTCGGCGAAGGTTACAGCCCTCCTTAAGAATTTTCCATCCTTACCCTTTATAGCTGCTGCATCTCCGGCTGCATAAACTTCTTTATAGCTTGGTATTGATAAATTCTCATCTACAATTATTCTTCCATCAGGAAGACACTCATAATTTCCTATTGGCTTTAAGGAAGATTTAACTCCGCTGCACCAGCAGAAAAAGGCATCCTTAATAAATTCACCATTCTTTAAAGTTATATTCTCACCATCAAACTTAACAATTTGGTTTTCAGTATAGATTTTAAAATCTAACTTCTTAAGTTTGCTCATAACATGACTAGAAGATTTTTCTGAAAGCATAGGAAGTACTTTCTTAGCCAGTTCAACAAATACTACATTAAGTTTTTTTCCTTGTTTCTTTGCATAGTCATATAGATTGCAGGCAAGCTCAATACCTGTAAAGCCTGCCCCTGAAACTACTAAGGTAGGGTTCTCAGCCTTTCTTATATAACCCTCAAATCTCTCTCTGACACTATTAGCAGCCTCCAACGAATCAAGTAAATTTACATTTTCAAGGTGCTGATTAAAACCATATAGGTTAGTTGTAGAACCGGCAGCCATAACTAGATAGTCGTATTTATAATTGTTTTTTGATGTTGTAATGGCCTTCTCATCTAAATTAATACTTGTTATTTCTTCCTTTAGAAACGTTACTCTTCCTGGCAATAACTTTGATATCTTTTCGGTTACATCCTTTTCTTTTAATCTGCCGCTTGTAATCTCCGGAAGATTAGGAAGCATTGTTGTATACTCGTTCTTGTCTATAAGGTAAATTTCATTTTCTTTTGGTAATTTTTTTGAAAGCTGCTTTGCTGCCTTAATTCCGGCAAAGCCCCCGCCAACTATAAATATTTTCATAACATATTCCCCCTGAATCGTATAATTTATTTCTAATTAGCTATACTTAGCTATATATTGCTGTTGTATATTCCACAGCTTATAATAATTTCCACTTATATTTATTAGTTCATCATGAGTTCCTCTTTCAATTATTTGTCCTTTATCCATTACTAAAATTTCATCAAACTTTTCCATGGAAACCAATCTATGAGTTACCCAAACACAGCTTTTGTTTTTAATTTCCTCATGAATTTCATCTATGATTTTTCTTTCAAGCTTTATATCAAGGCTTGCAGTAGGTTCGTCTAGTAGCACTATTTTACTTTTCTTAAGCATTGCTCTTGTTAAAGCCAGTCGTTGTTTTTCTCCTCCTGAGTAATTACTTCCAAACTCTGCAAGCATAGTACCTAATCCATTTGAAAGGTCACTAACAAATTGTTCCAGCTGCATTTCCTTAAGCTTTTTCATTATATCTTCTTCATTTACATCACCATTTGCAATAAATAAATTTTCTTTAACTGTTGTATTAAATAAATATGGGTTCTGATCCACATATGTAAAACTTTTTCTCAGCTCTTCCTTATCGATTTTTAGATAAGAAACTCCCCCGAGTTCAATTTGTCCACGTTCATATTTCATGAAGCCAAGCAGAGCTCGTAAAACACTGCTTTTACCGGATCCGCTCGCTCCAACAATAGCTATCTTTTTACCATAAGGAAGTTCAAAAGATATATTTTTAATAATTGGATTTTTTCCACCCTCTTCGCAAATCTCTAAATCTTTAACTGACAAATCAAATTTATCTGCCCTTTTACATTCATCAGCTTTATATTCACTGCTGTCAATTATAGAAAAAATATTAGTCCCGGCATTATTTGCTTCTTTAAATTTATAAAGAATGTTTGACATTGGCATTAAGGCTTCAAAAGAGGCCATAGCAGCTAAAGGAATCATAGCATAGTAGACACCTTCCAATAATCCCATGCTTACAGCCGGAGCCATAATCAAAAGTGAGAATACTATAACTAAACTTACTGACAAAGAGTATAAACTATCACCAATAACTGAAATTAAGTTTTTCTTCTTTTGTATTGATAAATACTTATAGCTTAGCCTATTAAACTCTAAAGTAAATTGATTCTTTAGCGAAAATATAGAAGTTTCAACTATTCCTTTTACTATATCTATTATCAATAAATTAAGCTCTTTTTTTATTTTAGACTCTATTTCAATGTATTCTTTATTGAATTCATATAATATTACAGGAATAATAAAGCCTGAAACTATATAAATTAATATATAAATAAAAGCAGCTTTTTTACTAAAATATGAAATAAAAATAGAAGTTATTATACCTGTCAATACTGCTGTTATAAGAGGATATATTCCCCTTAAAAAAAATTCCTTTAGTGTATCTACATCATTTACAAGCTTTGTATAAATATCACCTGTTTTAAAATTTTTATTGTTCTCAGAATAGTGCTCGTTAAAATTCTTGTAAAACCACCTTCTCATGCTGCTTAATATTCTAAAGGTAGTATCATGGGATAGTATTCTTTCTAAGTATCTGAATACTCCTCTTGATATTCCAAAAAACCTGACTGCTACTATTAAGACCATAAGATCCAGTACATCTGGATGAAGAGCAGCTCTAGATATAAGTACTGAAGAGGTAGCAAGCATTCCAACATTGCTCATAATTGTAAATATACCCATTAATAATGCTAAAGCAACAAAGAAAATATGCTTTTTCATTAGGTAGTTCATCACTTTTAATATCCTCATAACTGCCCCTCCATTGATGTTATCATCTCATAATACATTCCCTTTTGACGCATCAGAGTTTCCGGACTTCCGAATTCCGCTATTCTTCCACTTTGAAGCACAATAATTTTATCTGCATTCTTTATAGTATTTAATCTGTGTGCTGCAATTAAAACAGTTTTTTCCTTAAATGAATCTCTTAACATTTTGGAAAGCATTTCTTCAGTTTCAGGATCTAAGGCTGACGTCGGTTCATCAAGTATTACAAGATCTGAATTTTTAGCAAGAACCCTTGCTGCAGCTATTCTTTGTTTTTCTCCCCCGCTGATTTCAATTTTTTCTCCATCTCCAACTAAAGCATCATATTTATTTTCAAACTGAGCTGCAAATTCTTTTATATTAGCAGCTTCATATATATTGGAAAGTCTATCAAGCTCTATATCTTTTCCTAAAGAAACATTATCCGCTATACTCATATTAAAGATGTGCGGAAACTGAGGCACTATTGAAAGCCTTTTAAAATAGCTCTCCAGGTCTATTTTATTAATGTCAATACCATTTATAAAAACCATTCCATTCTGTGGCTTTAAAAATCCACTTAATATATTTACCAGAGTAGTTTTACCGCTGCCGCTTTCACCTACAACAGCAATCTTTTCCCCTTTGTGGATTTCAAAAGTCAAATTATTCAACGTTTCCTTTTCCTCATGTGAGAAGCTAAGATTATTAACCTTGATACCTCTTATATTCTCATTCATTTGAAGTACTTCATCTGAATTATCACTTTTTAAACCATCCTCGATTGCCTGTATTTTTTCAATAGCAACCTGTCCATTTAAAGAAGCGTGAAACTTCATTCCAAGCTGTCTCATAGGAATATAAAATTCCGGAGCTAAAATCAGTATAAAGAATGCATTTAGAAAACTAATTTTGCTATAAACAAGCCTTAGGCCAAGATTAACCGCTAAAACAGCTGTACTTATGGTTGCGGAAAGCTCTAACACAAGAGCTGATAAAAAAGAAATTTTAAGTACATCCATGGTGGATTTTCTGTATTCTTCACTTATCTGAAATACTTTTTCCTCCTGAAGGTTGCTTCTTCCAAACAGTTTTAAAGTACTTAAACCCTGAAGCATCTCAATAAAATGAGAACTTAATATGCTTAGTTTCTTCCATTGTCTTTCATTTACTTCCTTAGATTTATAACCTATAAGTCTCATAAAAAATGGTATTATCGGATAGGTTACAAGCATAATTCCTGCAGAAAGCATATCCTTTGAGGCTGCTGCAATACATATTATTAAAGGTATCAAAAAGGAAGCAAAAGCCTGAGGTATATATTGTGAGAAATATGGAGTTATATTTTCAATACCATCAGTTAAGATGTTTATGGTCTCTCCAAGCTTTTGATTTTTAACTTTATATGGATTTGAGGAGAGTATAAGTGAGAACGTTCTTCTCCTTATACCCTCCTTAATATCTTCAGAGCAATTTTTGATATACCCTTCAATTATAAAGTTAACAAAAGATTTTAAAGCAGCATTGACTAAAAATAAAATTGTATAATTTTTTATACTTTGTACACCTAACTTCTTTACAAATATGCTGTCTACTATTAATGCCAATAGATAAGCGTTTAATATAGTAAATGCAGAATTTAAAATAGAAGAAAGTACTGCTGCCGGAATATAAAATTTTTTTAGTAAGCCTTCTTTTAGCAATCTTTTATTAAACATTTTTACCGCCTTAATATTCCAAGTCTTTTACTGTAATTCTTTTTCTAAATACCCAGTAGGTCCATGCCTGATAGCCTAAAACGATTGGCACAAATACTAAAGCAACCTTGGTCATTAGAGATAAAGTTTTTAAACTTGAAGAAGCATTTTGTATTGTAAGACTGAATTCTGGACTT
Source organism: Clostridiales bacterium oral taxon 876 str. F0540 (assembly GCA_000466585.1). GTDB lineage: Bacteria > Bacillota > Clostridia > Clostridiales > Clostridiaceae > Clostridium_AT. The sequence continues at coordinate 249,613 of KE993501.1, read as the reverse complement.
ATATTAGAAACCATAACTCGTGGGAATAAGCCTAAGAATAAAGCCCCTACTCCAAGTGCAATTGCAAAACCATTTGTTATCATAGCAAACTTTACTTTTTTAGTATTTACTAAATACAAGCTTAAAACTAAGAAAACAAGTGCTAAGACAGATGCAGCTATTGCAAGGCCGCTCTTATATAAATCAGTTTGAACAAAGGTTAAAATTATTAAAATCAAGGATGCTGCCACTGCATAAATACCTTCTGTTTCAGCAACCTTTAAAGCTTTCTTTTCGATATCCCCTGTAGTCTTTAAAGATAAAAATACGGCTCCATGGAATATAAATACTAATAGTGTAGTTACTCCGGCAACTAAAGTGTAGACTGAAATTAAGTCAAAGAATCCTCCTACATAATTCAGTGTTTTATCTATAGGAACACCCTTTATAAGATTAGCTAAAGCAACTCCCCATAAAACAGCCAGCAATGTGCTGCTTGCAAAAATTATTCTATCCCAGTTTTCTCTCCAGGCTTTGCTTTCATTCTTGCTTCTAAACTCAAAGGCAACACCTCTAAGAATTAAAGCAACCAGAATCAGAAGCAATGCTAAATAGAACCCGCTGAACATAGTAGCATACCAGTTAGGAAAGGCAGCAAATATCGCTCCTCCTGCTGTTATAAGCCAAACCTCATTTCCATCCCAAAAGGGTCCTATACTATTAATAATTGCCCTTCTCTCCTCATCTCTTTTGCCTAAAAAAGGAAGTAATATTCCTACTCCAAAATCAAAACCTTCTAAAAAGAAGAAACCAATAAATAGTATAGCGATAAGCGCAAACCATATATTTCCTAAATCCATAATGATCCCTCCTTGTTTCCTTTTGCCTCAGCCTTTCCTACTTCCTTCTTAAGAGGAGACTCTTTAGCAAACTTAAACATTAAAATCACATCTATTATCATTAAAACAGAGTACAGCAGCGTAAATACTATTAATGAAGTTAAAACGTAAGAAGCTGATACTGTAGGTGAAATAGCCTGATCAAGTTTTAAAAGTCCAAATACTATCCAAGGCGTACGGCTTGACTCAGTTAAAATCCAGCCTGTAGAATTTGCTATATAAGGAAGTATTATTGCAACTGTTAATATTTTGAGGAACCCTTTTTTATCTTCTATTTTTCCCTTTTTATAAAAGAACACTGCAATTAGTGATAAAAGAAGCATCATAACCCCTGAGCCAACCATTGCTCTAAAGGTGTAAAAAGAAAGTGTAACAGGAGGTATATAATTTCCGGGACCATACTGCTTTTCATACCTTGCCTGAATATCATTAAGTCCTTCAACTTTCCCGCTGAAGCTGTTATAACTCATAAAACTTAAAAGTTTAGGAATAGTTATCTCAAAAGTATTCTTTTTATTTTTTTCATCAACTACAGATATGATGCTAAGCGGAGCCGGATCCTTGCTGTCCCATAAAGCTTCTGCCGCAGCCATTTTCATAGGAAGATGCTTAACAAGATATTTTCCCTGTGCATCCCCTGCTCCTGCTACCAGAATAGTTGAGATTAAAGCTGTAACAATTCCAATCTTTAAGGATGATTTAACCCACTCTTCCTTATTCTTTTTAGCTAAGTGATAGGCACTGATTCCTAAAACAAAGAAGCCTCCTGTTGCCATAGCAGCAAAGATTGTATGAGGAAACTGAACCCACAAATGAGAATTTCCAAGAACCTTTGAAAAACTGTCTAATTCTGCTCTTCCATTATTAATAACATATCCAACGGGTTCATGCATAAAGGAGTTTGCAGTTAGAATCCAAAATGCCGAAAGCATTGTAGATAATGCTACTATCCAAATTGATGCCAAGTGTATTTTTTTAGAAACCTTGTCCCATCCAAAAATCCAAATACCAAGAAATGTGGATTCCAGAAAGAAAGCTAATAAAGCTTCGATAGCAAGAGGAACTCCAAAGATATCTCCTACATACCTTGAATAATTAGACCAGTTCATACCGAACTGAAACTCTTGCACTAAACCTGTAACAACTCCCATAGCAAAATTAATCAGAAATAACTTTCCCCAGAACTTGGTCATTTGTTTGTACTTTTCATCTTTAGTTTTAACATAGAACGATTCCATAATAGCTAGAAGCAATGCCAGTCCAATAGTTAATGGAACAAAGAAAAAATGATAGACTGTTGTTACTGCAAATTGCAGCCTTGCTAATGTGATTACATTTCCCATTTTAAATTTACTCCCTTCAATAATTGTTATTATTAAATAATTCCTTTTCTAAATTATAAATCTTTTTTAGAAATATTTAAAGTACTTTTGGAAAAAAAGTCTAAATTTTTGTTAAAATTAATACTATAAGTAATTGTATTCCAAAAGCTAAATAAAGCTTTGCAGTAGCTGGTATCAATAATCTCGTATTTTTCTTCATATTTTGCGTGATATTTTTAACTAAAGGTATAGTCGTTAATACTACCAGACTCCACAAAGGAATAAGGTTTATCATAGCAAGAACTATAGTATTTATATAAGCAAAAATTATAAGGCCATAGTATATATTTACTCCATGCTTATACCCTATTCTTACTGTTAAGGTTTTTATTCCTCTTTCTTTATCTTTTTTATAATCTCTTATTTCATTTGCAAGAAGTATTGCCGGTATAAAAAGTCCGAAGGTAAAAGAATACAAAACAGGCATTATAGAAAAAACTTTTGAAAAAACAAGATAGCTTGAATAAACCATAAGAGGTCCCATCATAATAAATGACATTACTGCTCCCAAGCCATAATTTTTATAGCTAAAAGGCTTTCCCGCATAGGCATAAGCTGAAAATAATCCAATTAACTCTATTACAAAGAGTTGTATGCCGCTGTAAAAACTAAGATATGTACCAATTAAGAAAGTAATAAACATAAAAATTAGTCCGCACTTAAAAATTAATATTTCATCTTCTGTTCTCTTATAACCTAAAAAATAGGAATTTCTTCTTACTTTTATTTCTTCATCTACTTCTTCATCAAAAAAATTATTAATTAAATTAACACCGCTCTGAAGCAAAATACCTGCAACAGTAATTAAAAATATTTTAAGCAAATCAAATTGTACATTCTTAAAAAGATACCCGGCTCTATAGGCAGTAGTAATTCCAAGAGTTGTAGATATTATAGTTACAACTAAAGTAGCAGGTCTTGATTCTTTTACTATCTTTTTTATCATAAGATCACCTCATAAAGATTTTAAAAATAGCATAATAATATACTGAATATTGTCCTAAAATATGCTAAAATTAATTATTATTGGACATGTATTATTAAAATTATTATAGTGTAAAAAATAGACAATGAAAAGAGGACAGGCTATGAAAAATGAAAATATTGCCAAGAATAAATTTGATGAAGATTTATTAGAAATAAGAAAGACAATTCTTAATAATTTAAAAAGTACAGAAAAAAATTCAGCTAAACTTATGGACAACCTAGCAGCTGACAAGGGAAAAATGCTAAGAGCACTTTTTGTTCTTATAGGCGGAAGCTTTGGAAATATAGACCGTAAAAAGCTTATAGAAATGGCTTCAGCTATAGAACTTTTACACTTGGCCACCCTGGTTCATGACGATATTATAGACGAGGCTAATTATAGACGGGGAAAAAGCACTATACACAGCAGCTATGGGGTAAAGGCCGGTATATTTACCGGAGATTATCTTTTTGCTCAAAGTTATGTCCTCTTTTCGAAAAATGTTAGCCCTAAAAGCATTATAGAAGTATCAAATACTATTAAAACTATTTGCGTCGGCGAAATAAATCAGTTTTTTTCTGTTTTTTCCTTAGAGTCTGACATAAAATCTTATTTAAAAAGAATAAACGGCAAATGTGCCTCCCTATTTTCATTAAGTCTTGCAATTGGTGCCTATGAAGGAAATGCAGATAAAGCTATAATAAAAAAATTAAAATCAATTGGTTATTATACAGGAATGGCTTTTCAGCTTATTGACGATATTCTTGACATAACTTCCGAAACCAATTTTTTAGGCAAACCCTCCGGAAATGATATAAAGGAAGGCATTTATACACTACCCCTTCTTTATGAGATAAAAAACTCAAATAACCTTATAATTGAAAATCTAAGAAATGGAAGCACTGAAAAGGTAATAGAAATACTTAGAACATCAGAAGGGCTAACTAAAGCTAAAGAAACAGCAAAAAAATATACATTTAAGTCTTTAAAGCTTATTGAAAGCCTACCTGATGGCTTTGAAAAATCTTATCTAAATCAGATTGTCGAGAAGATGTTGGTAAGGGAATATTAGAAAAGTAATAATATAAAACTAAGGCTTAATGTAAAGGGACTGTCTCAAAACAGCTAAACATAGCGTGGTATTTGAATACGTAGAAACATTTTAGCAAGCAGCAATAAGACTTTAATTAAAAAATTT
>KE993501.1:166358-245088 GCA_000466585.1 Clostridiales bacterium oral taxon 876 str. F0540 | reverse complement strand
CGTTAAGAATCCTATATTGTCTGAACGAAGAGAGATGAAAAGTCTAAATGACTTTTCATGGGCAACTTAGGCTGTGGCAACAGCCTGATCTTTAGTTGCCCCGTGCCAGGATTTAGGATTTATAAATTTTTTAATTATTAGTCTTATCTGCGAAGCGAACGTTTCCTAGAATTCAAATACCACGTGATAGGTTTAAACTATTTTGAGACAGCCCCTTTTATTATGATCCAAGTTATTTCTGAATTGTTAATATGTCTTCAACTTTATCGCTCATATATTTGTAGGAATCATAAACTCCTTTATTATAAAATTCCGGTGCTATTTCTTCTATTATGAAATTCAGCATGAGATTTGAAGCTAAATCCCCTATCTCCTCTTCCCTCTCCTCTAGAAAATAATTTTTTATTGAATTTATCATATCTTCTCTTTGCTCTTTAGTTAATTTGAACTTATCCTTATTATTCATTTCACACCTCAAAATTTATATAATATTTCATGCAGTTACTTGCATTTCTTTCTCAAGAAAACTTATAAACATTATAGTTTCTACTAATTATAGTATCATCTTCCATATGTTAAGTAAATATTACAGCTACTGATTGCTTATTTCTCAAAGCATACCTTAGCTAATAATGCATTTATCTTCAAAAGCTGACTCATCTTATACTCTTTAAATTAATTATATAGCTAGAATGCAGCAAAAATTATATAATATAGTATATATCCTAATTTATTGTCCTGAACTGGAGGAATATTTATGGCTCAAACAACAAAGAAAGCCCTTGCAGCATCTTTTAAAAAGCTATTATCAGAGAAATCAATGGACAAGATCACGGTTATTGATATTGTGGAAGACTGTGAAGTTAACAGACAAACTTTTTACTATCATTTCAAAGATATATACGATCTTGTGGAATGGATTTACACTAATGAGGCCTCTAAGGCACTCGGCGATAAAAAAACCTATGATACCTGGCAGCAAGGCTTTATGCAGATTTTTGAATATGTACTTGAAAACAAGTCCTTTGTAATAAATACATATCATTCACTTAAGCGAGAACATCTGGAGAATTATCTTTATAATGAAACCTATAATCTTTTAATTGGAGTTATAGAAGAGAAAGCAAAAGGTCTTAATATAAAAGAAGTGGATAAATCCTTTATAGCACATTTTTATAAATATGCCTTTGTCGGGCTTATGTTAGACTGGATAGGTAAAGGCATGAAGGGTGATCCCTGCGATATAATAGAAAGAGTGAATATTTTAATTCATGGTAATATCATTAAAGCTCTTGAGAACTTTGAAATAAATAATAATATTTAGACAATTTGAATAGAATGTATAAATTTTAAACACAATACTTATTTCGTCTATAGCATGGCCTCCTATTAATTTTTATCATATATATATCGAACATATATATATAAATTTAGGAGGTATTCAATATGTATTACAGTAATGGAAATTATGAAGCTTTTGCTCGTCCTCAAAAACCTGCAGATGTGGACAAAAAGTCAGCTTATCTTGTTGGTTCAGGTTTAGCATCTTTGGCAGCAGCATGTTTTTTAGTGCGTGATGGACAGATGAAGGGTGAAAACATTCACATTTTAGAGGAACTTAACATCGCCGGCGGTGCTTGCGACGGTATAAATGATCCTCAAAAGGGCTTTATTATTAGAGGCGGACGTGAAATGGAAAACCATTTCGAGTGTTTGTGGGATTTATTCCGCTCAATACCTTCAATTGAAACAGAAGGCGTATCAGTTTTAGATGAGTTTTACTGGTTAAATAAAAAAGATCCTAACTATTCACTTATGAGAGCCACAGTGAATAGAGGAGAAGATGCTCATACTGATGGAAAATTTACATTAAGTCAAAAAGCATCCATGGAAATCATTAGCTTATTCATGACTCGTGATGAAGACTTATATGACAAGAAAATAACTGATGTATTTACTGATGAATTCTTCGCATCAAACTTCTGGTTATATTGGAGAACAATGTTTGCTTTTGAAGATTGGCACAGTGCATTAGAGATGAAGCTTTATATCCAAAGATTTATCCACCATATAGGCGGTCTTCCTGACTTTTCTGCACTTAAGTTCACAAAATATAATCAGTATGAATCTTTAATTATGCCTATGCTAAAATATCTTGAAAGTCATGGGGTTAGCTTCCAATATGACACAAAAGTAACTAATGTTATTTTTGACATTAAAGAAAATAAAAAAGTTGCTACAAAAATTATTTGTGAGCACAGCGGAAAAGAAGAATCTATAGATCTTACAGAAAATGATTTAGTATTTGTTACAAACGGAAGCTGTACAGAAAATTCTACTTTAGGTGATGATAATCATGCTCCAGTATTTAATGATTCTGTAGGAGGCTGCTGGGAACTTTGGAGAAATATCGCAAAGCAGGATCCATCCTTCGGTCATCCTGATAAGTTCTGCACAGATAAAAAAGCAACAACTTGGGAGTCTGCTACAGTTACTACCCTTGATGATAGAATCCCTCCATATATAGAGAAAGTATGTAAGAGAGATCCATTCAGCGGTAAGGTAGTAACAGGTGGTATAATTACTGTTAAGGATTCAAACTGGCTTATGAGCTATACTTTAAACCGTCAGCCTCATTTTAAGAGCCAGCCTAAAGACCAGCTTGTAGTTTGGTTATACGGTTTATTTTCAGATGTTCCAGGAAACTATATTAAGAAGCCAATGAGAGAATGTACAGGAATTGAAATTACTGAAGAATGGCTTTACCATTTAGGAGTACCTGAATCAGAAATCCATGATATGGCAACTAAATCAGCACACTGCATTCCATGCATGATGCCTTATATAACAGCATTCTTTATGCCTAGAGCAAAAGGCGACAGACCAAAAGTTGTTCCTGAAGGTTCTGTAAACTTTGCATTTATAGGTCAATTTGCTGATACCGTACGTGATACAGTATTTACAACTGAATATTCTGTAAGAACAGCAATGGAAGCAGTTTATACATTACTTAACGTGGACCGTGGCGTACCGGAAGTATTTAATTCTTGCTACGATGTAAGAGTACTATTGGATTCAACTGCAAAAATGCTTGATGGTAAGAAACTTACTGATTTAAAACTTCCGCTTTCTGCAAAAATGTTCGAAAACAAAGCTCTTAAAGCAATTTCTGATACTGTTATTCTAGACTTACTAAAGAGATACAATTTAATTTAGTTAAAGCTCACAATTACACTTTAAATAAATAAAAATGCCAGCCCATAGATTTTAGCAATCTATGGGCTGGCTTTATTTTATGTATAAGTGCATATATTTAAATTTTATAGAAACTAGTCCTCTCTTTTATCACCTACAAAGAAAAGTGCTACGGTTCCCGGTCCTGTATGTGACCCAACTACAGTACCAACGCTATTTATCATAACTGGAGCACTTAAGTAAGGAAATTTTTCTTCAATAAGATCTGCCACCTTTCGTGCATCCTCGTAACATGCGGAGTTTGATATAAAACACTTTCCCGAATAATCAATTCCGTCTTTAGCATGCATTTCCATCATATTAACAATTTGAGCTATAACCTGTTTTTTGCCTCGAATCTTCCTTCGAGGAGTAAGTTTTCCATCATAACTCATATTTAACAGCGGACACATGTTAAGTAAAGTTCCTACAGCCGCAGATGTAGCAGATATACGTCCTCCTCGCTTGTAATGAGTAAGATCTGTGGAGAAAAACCAGTGATGTATGTTTAGCTTATTTTCCTCTATCCATGCTTGCAGCTCTTCAATGTTTGCTCCATTATCCCTCTTATCAGCGGCCATATCCATAAGCAGTCCATATCCTGACGATGCACCAAGTGAATCAATAATAATTATCTTTCTATCCGGATATCTAGATAAAAGCTCTTCCCTGGCAATACCGGCAGAGTTGTATTCTCCTGATAAACCGGAAGAAAAAGAAATGTGCAGTATATCTTTTCCCTCTTTTAAAAAAGGTTCAAAGAATTCTATAAACTGACCTACATTTACTTGCGAGGTTGTAGGCATTGAACCAGCTGCAACTCTTCGATAGAACTCTTCAAAAGTCATGCTTTGTCCTAAATCATCCGGATATTCTTTTCCATCCAAAACATAATGAAAGCAAACATACTGAATATTTCTTTTTTCAAAATAGTCATAAGGCATGTCTGCTGTGGAACAGCAAGTTAAAACATAATTACACATAATACAATACTCCTTTATAACATGTATTTCACTGGCTTGTCAGCTGGCTGCAGAGTAATTTGTGTAGCACTAAACACAGCATTAGATCTCACATTATTATTACTGCAGATTTCATGTCACATAATAATTTTATTATTCTGTTAATCTAATTATATCATATATTTTTTTACTCACACAAATTTCACATATTAACTTGATAGTATTACCACATTTGTATCATATAATTTAATTATAGAAGACAGGAGTGATTTGAATGAAAAAAATATTAACAATAATAATGTCATTACTATTAGTGTTTTCACTAACAGCCTGTGGTTCGCAAGGTACTTCAAAAGCAGGAAATACTGATACAACAGCAAGTGCAACAAAACAAAAATAATACATTAGTTTACAAGATTTTATATAGAAATCATTGCCGGTAATTTTAAATGATTTATACTCTCACTTTGTCTACTGCATTTAAAATTATCGGCAACTTTTGTGTTGCAGCTAGTTATTGATAAAACCATTTCTTGTTAATACAATTATGTTTTTACCAAAGGGGCAGCTATATAACTAGTTATCTATATATATTTCTAGTTATATAGCTGCACTTTTGATATTTATTTCCTCCACACTTTCTTGTAATATTTCTTAAGACTCCATAACAAAAAAGAGCTTCCTTACAATAGAAATTTCTTTCTAACCTTAGGTATCCCTTTTTTATAATTACCTCTCAATGGAGGAACTTAGAATTAACTTTATTTTAAAGATTCAGATTTTCTGCTCAAAGTACCTCGTCCTCGTGCCTTTTGTGAAACTCTTCTTGCAACTAGAAGTCTTTGAAATAACTCCTGAGTCAGTGCTCCAAATAAGCTGCCAACATAACTAACTTCACCTGTCAGCAGCGTGCCTCCAATTACATTTTTAACGTTGATGTGGAGCCTTGTAATTCTATTAAAACTTTAATATATTTCTCTATATTTTTATGCTTTTTAATATATAATTCCTATGGTTGCCGTAAAATAAATAGTGTTCTTTAGCATATCTTGCCTGTTCTTCATTCTCAAAAATTATTCCAAGACAATCTCCGCTATGAGCACCTATTACTCCAGCACCTCCACTTTTTCTGCTTATACCTAAAATATAGTCTAATGAATTATACTTTAGCCTATGTTGGTTTCTTCGTATACTTTCAGATGAAACTGAACCAATTTCTCCAATGCTTTTTCTTAGTACTCCATTTTTTAATATTGGGACTAAATCATCTATATTTCCCAATGGCTGGAATGATTTTTTATTAAATTCCACTGTATCAACTATTCTGAATCCTTCGAATATCAATATGTAAAATTCTATATAGCTTCCAATAGATTCATAAAACGTTCCATTTTTATAATCAAATAAAGTCATTTCTTTAAAAATAATACTGTCTGTTGGTTCAATATTTATGCATTCTTCTGCAAGTTCAAGCTGATTAAACTCCCTATTAAATAATGCGATTAGAGCATTGTAAAGTGCACATAAATCGGCAGTACTGCTAGCAAAGCCCTTACCTCTAGGTATTTGCGAACATATTTCAATATCAAATATTTTATCATATCTTTCATATCCCCAGCGCGTAAGCATGTTTCCTAAAAATTTAGCTGTTTTATTATTTTTATATTTATTACAGGGGAACTTGCTCTCAAATACTTTAATGTTTGTATATAGGTTTATCGGGCAAGATACTAAAATGTCTGTTCCTTTAAAATTCCCTTGCATAAGTTCACCTATGCTACCAGGATAGTATGCTGAAGCTTCCATACATCTTCTCCAATTATGATATTTTTATAATTAAAAGTCTTAATCTAAAGTTTTATACTTGTTTGGAAGAAATTTATAGCATATATGTGCCACAGCCACATTTAAAAAAGCAACCAAAGACAATATAGGAAGCATTGCTAAAATGCTTTTCCCCAAAATAGGAATTATCATAAAAATAGCTACAGGCCCATTTATTACTACTGCTACAATTGAAGAAACTATTACTGCTGCTGAATATTTATTTTCAAGAATTCTATAGGTCAAGCCAAACAGATACATAGTAATTGCCATAGCTATCATTAATATAATATGAACAGGCAAGGTCAGATAAAAACCGCTGGTTGCAGCAGTTAAAAAATGACCTGCCGCACCTATGACTGCACCATACAATGGTCCTAGAATTAACGTTCCTAAAAATCCTGGCATAGAATCAAAGGCTATACTTCCGGCCATTTTAAAATTTGCCCCAACAAAACTTAGAGCTATAAATAAGGCAGTTAATATCAATTTTCTCAATTTCATATTTTTCCACTCTCCCTAATATAATTTACAAGTTCTTCTTCATCACTAAATAAATAATCGAAACGTTGTTTTTTTCTTTCAATAACAAAAGCTTGCACACCTAGATCAAAAGCTGCTTTCAGTTTTTCCTCAGTTCCGCCAGCCTTGCCGCTATCTTTAAGAATTATGGCTTTCGCATCATATTCCTTTAGAAAGCCTACATTAAGCTCATAGCTTACAGGTCCTTTTATTGCAATGATATCTTCAGTTTTTACTCCTAAAGAAAAGCATCTCATCATTACCTCAATAGAAGGTAGCACTCTATGAATTATTCTATTTTCAAGCTTCATGTCCATAAACTTTGCAATATTTCTGCTTCCAGTAGTATTTAATATATTACCTTCTACTTCCTTAAGCTTTTGACCTAGTTCATCATAATCTTTAATTTTTATAATTTTATCTTCAAAATCAGAAACTACATTTTTTCTTTCATATCTTATATAATGTATCTTAAGTCTTGAGCAGGCTTCTATTGCATTTTCAGTAATCACAGCAGCATAAGGATGTGATGCATCAATTAATATTTCAACATTATTCTTCTTAAGCTCATCCGCAAGCTCATTAAGATTTAAAGGCTTTGTGTTGATAACTTTATAGGAATAATCCTTTAACAATTCTCCTCCATAGGTAGTAGCGGTAGATACAAAAATATCATCTGTATATTTATTTAGAAGTGAAAGTATTTTTTTTCCCTCTGAAGTACCTAATATCAGGCCTATCATAATCTATAACCTCTTGGAGTTATGAACCTATTATTTTTTATGTAACTTTGACTATTGCCGATAATAACAATAGATAGCATGTCTACTTCTGCGTCCTGAAGGGTATCTAAAGTAAATAAATTGTACTTCTGACCTTCTCTAAGAGCATTTTTAACTACAGCTACAGGAGTGCTGCCTTTTCTATACTTTCTTATTATGTTAATACTCTCCATCAAGTAATCTGCTCTTCCTTTGCTTTTAGGGTTATACAGTGATATTACAAAATCCCCATCTGCTGCTAGTTCAACTCTCTTCTTGATTAAATCATAAGGAGTCATTAAATCACTTAGACTAATTATGCAGTTGTCATGCATTAATGGAGCGCCTATAATAGATGCAGCAGCTGTTGCCGCCGTTACTCCAGGGATAATTTCAACCTCTATATCATCATCATCCTTAAGCTCTAATATAAGCCCTGCCATGCCGTAAATGCCAGCATCTCCAGTACTTATTACAGATACTGTTTTTTCTTTACAAAGCTTAAGAGCTTCCCTGCATCTTTCTTCCTCACCCATCATGCCTGTGGAAAATATGATTTTATTGCCAATTAAAGGTCTTATAAAATCTATGTACTTTGTGTAACCAACAATAACATCACTATCCTCTATGGCCTGTCTTGCTTTGATTGTCATATGCTCCAAGCCTCCGGGACCTATTCCAATTGCGTATAGCTTGTTCATTATTCTACCTCCCCGATACATAAGGTCATACCTTCACAATTTAATTTTTCAGTAATAAGCCTTGCTCCGTAAAGCTCTACACAAGGTTCGCATACTGCTCTGACACCAACATTTTTTTCAACAAAGTCACTGCCCTTATACTTATGCTCTACTTTTTTGATATCATCGATTGTAAAAATTTTAAACTCAGCCTTTAGGTTTTGGGCTAGTTCAACAATTGCCTGCTCTTCTTTTTTTATCTCAATAGTTACCACGGCTTTCACAGACCTATAATCTAAGTTATAATTCTTGAGAGCCTTAAGCACAGTTTTTTTCATTTTTTCAGGAGAATAATTCTTTTTGCATCCTATTCCAAGAACAATATTCTTTCTTATCAAATATAGAGTTTTTATATCTTTATTAGTGACGTAAACCAGCCCCTTGTAAGCTTCTAAATCATCAGAATACCCCTTTGGCGCTTTTATTTTATTTTCCTCGTCTATGAAGGCTACTTTTCTTCCATCTACTAAAAGAGCAGAAATATCCTTGGCAGTTTTAGGATTTTCTATAACCAAATTATTTCTTTTAGCTATCATATCCGGGGCTTCTATACCCATTCCATCTGTCGCGGTAGTAATGATAGGTTCTGCCTTAATGAGCTCTGCGATTTCAATTGCAAGCTCATTAGCACCTCCAAGATGTCCACTTAAAAGACTAATAACATGCTTTCCAAAAACATCTATAACTAAAACTGCCGGATCTTCTGCTTTGCTTCTAAGATATGGAGCTACTGCCCTCACTGCAATGCCGGTAGAAGCTATAAAAATCAAGGCATTGTAGTTTTCCATAAGAGCCTTTGCAATTTCTTTTAAGTTAAAGCCTTTTATTTGATCCTTAGCAAATAAATCAGCATTAATGCTTTCCTTAATTACTTGTGCAATACTGTTTCCCTTGCTGTTAAAGCTTATTACCGCTATCTTCATTACTACCCTCTCTAAACATATGAGTAAAGTTTTTATCATAAAGAAGGCTCTTTTCATACTGACAATCTATAAAGTCCCCAACAAGAATTTGAGCACACTTAGTTATGTTTTCTTCCTTTACCTTTTGAGTTATATCATCTAAGGTTCCAATTATTATTCTTTCATCCTCCCATGTAGCTCTTTCCACGACAGCTATAGGAACGTTTCTTCCATAGCCTTGTCTAAGCTTAGCTACAACCTTATCAATCATGTTTATTGATAAAAATATCGCCATCGAGGCACCTATCTTAGCCAGCCTCTCTAAATCCTCAGTATCAGGCACAGGGGTTCTTCCTTCTACTCTAGTTAAAATTACTGTTTGAGTAACATTAGGCAGAGTAAACTCACTTTTAATTGCTGAAGCCGCCGCTGTAAAAGAGCTTACTCCCGGGATAACCTTGTAATCTATATCAAGTTTATCAAGTTCATCCATTTGTTCTTTTATTGCACCATATATAGACGGATCCCCCGTATGAAGTCTAACTACCAGCTTATCTTCGGCCTTTGAACTTTTTATAACTTCAATAACTTCCTGCAAGGTCATTTTAGCAGAATTATAGGCTTTTACTTCCTCTTTACAAAACTTTAAATGTTCACTGCTCACTAAGGAGCCGGCATAAATAACTATATCAGCCTGAGATAAAATATTCCTGCCTTTAACAGTTATTAAGTCAACATCTCCTGGACCTGCTCCTATAAAATATACCATAATCTCACCTCTATCTATTTGCTATTATAAGCGACATATAGTCTTTGCTTTTAAGTATTTCATCTCTTTCATAAATAACTTCCTGTCCTTCTCTTCCCGCTCTTTTTATATAAACATACTTAAACCCTTTTTCTTCAAGGGTATTCAGTATTTTCTCTTCTATTTTATAAACTTTCATAACAACAACATGCTTTTCATCTCTTATATGCTCCACTTTATCGCCCGGCACTATTAAAAGAGGTTCATCACCTATAACTATCGGCTGCTTAGAAATACTTGCACAAGCGCAGAAGGAAGTTATTCCCGGTATAGTTTCCGTTTCATACCCCTTCTCTTCTATATGCTTTAATAGATATATATAAGTGCTGTATACAAAAGGGTCTCCAATAGTTAAAAAAGCTACCTTCTTATCTTCCTGAAGCTTTTCTTCTATTGCTTTAAATGCCTCATAAATTTTTTCTTCCTGATCTTCCCCTCCCATTGGAAAATGCCTGATTATAATCTCAGCGCCTTTTTTAATATAACCTTCAGCAATTTCAAGCGCTATGCTCTTTCCGTTAGCCATGCTGCTAGGCGCTACTACTACATCACAACTTTCTATTATCTTTACAGCCTTAAGGGTAATCAGTTCCTTATCGCCAGGACCTACTCCTATTCCATATAATTTAGCCATATCATATCTCCATTTCCTTTTATTTAACAGCAGTAACTATAAAAATCGGGTTATTTGCCATAAGCATATAACTATTTCCTCTAGTCTTGCTGACAGATATTTGTGAGCACTCTGTCTTGTAGTTGAGTGCCTTAAGTGTTTCTATAGCCTTATAGAGATTATCTATAGTTATGAAGTTCAATACCATTATGGCTCCGTGCTTTAGCTTATTTCCATAACTTTTTATTATTTCTTCAATATTTCCTCCACTGCCTCCAACAAAAATTGCATCAAAATCTCCTTCTATACTTTTCTCTGCCTCTAAAGCCTCCAAAGCTATTACTTTTATGTTTGAGCACTGAAACCTTTCTATATTTCTTTGTAAAGTTTCTAAGGCTTCATTTTCTTTCTCAATAGCAATAACTTCTCCATCAGCACACTCCTTGGCCATTTGTATTGCTACAGAACCTGTACCTGCTCCAATATCAAGCACTCTGTAATTCTCTTTTATTTTAAGCTTTGCTACACTGAGTATTCTTATTTCTTCCTTAGTCATAGGGCAGTTTCCTCTTATAAATTCTTCATCCTTTATATAAATCATTTTCTATCACCACCACTGATAAATCACCATATTCCTTATCCATTAATTCTTCCGGTATTCCTACTGTAATCTTCTCATCTTCATAAGATAAATTTTCGCCTATATAAACCTTGCACTGCATTGGCTTTTCATAAAGCCTTTTGCAGATAATCTTTGGAGTATTTGTCTTATCTGTTAACCATATGGAAATATAACTATTCCCTACCTTCTCTATAAAATCTTCTTCACGTCCATGAAGACTTCCGAGAAAACTTCCCTGCCAAGCTTTATTAAGCTTAGCCATAAGATATTGGAAAGAACTTATTCCCGGTACAACTTCAAAACTTACTTTATAATTTGCTTTTATATAATTCAATATCCCATAAAAGCATGGATCTCCTGAAGCCACAATAGCAATATCCTTAGCTTTACATGAATTTATAAAGCTTATTATTTCACTTAAATCCTTAGCCTCCTTTTTGGGCATATCTATAAAATACAGACTTTCTAAAGCCCTTCTAAAACCAATTACAACTTCTGAGTTTTCTATGGTAATTATTGCCTTTGGCAAAATATAATCCTTGCTTCCGGGACCAATACCAACAATATATATCATTAATTTTCCTCACTCTCTGCTGTCATAGAGTACACCATTATCCATTGAAAAAATTATTACATCTGCTTCTAACTGATAATAGGAAAACTGTTCTATTCTATTTTTTATTTTGACTCCAATATTTGTATAAACAGTTTTATATTCATTTCCTAGAAGCTTAACAGCTCCTTCTGTAGTTTTCTCTTCATATACTTTTTTGACTAAGTTTGTATCAGCCCCTAGTAATGCTAATTCTAGAGCAATAACTTCAAGCCTTACATCACAAACTCTGCTGTGAGTATTAAAGCATCCTGCTGCTATTTTGCAAATCTTACCTATATGTCCAACCATGGTAATTTTCTTTATTCCCTTTTCTATACAGCAATTTAAAGCAAAGCCAACGAAGTTTGACATGGTAACTACTTTATCTAAATCTAGTCTTAGGCTATTAGCTTTGTCTTCTCCCATATTTCCAAAGACTAAAATCAAGTCCTTGCAGCCTTTAGCTGATTTTTGATTAATTTCAAGCTTAATTGACTCTTTAAGAGCTTCTTCTGACATTGGAGTTACAATACCGGTAGTTCCCAAAATAGAAATTCCGCCTATTATGTTTAATCTTGGATTGAAGGTCTTCTTTGCAACTTCCTCTCCTCTTGGTACAAAGATAGTTATTTCTGCTCCACGGTCTTTTGGCAGAACTTCTTTAACTTCTTTTTCAATCATAAGTCTTGGAACCGGATTTATTGCCGGCTCTCCTTTTTTTATATATAGTCCTTCTCCATTAACAACTCCGACCCCTCTGCCGCCTTTAAGACTATAGTCCTTATCACTTTTTTTGGCTCTTGCCCAAATTTCTAAGCCATGAGTGACATCAGGATCATCTCCGCCATCCTTTATTACGCAGCACTCAACATAGTCTTCTCCTCGTACTGTTTTTTCTATAGGAAGGTTTAACACTATTCCTTTTGGGGTGTCAATCTTTATTTGTTGTAAATCCACCTCGCTATATAGCATAAAGGCAGCAGCCTTGGCAGCTGCTGCTGCGCAGGAACCGGTAGTATACCCGCATCTTAGCTTTTTGCCATCACAATTTACATAAAGGTCAAGCATACCTAATTCCTCTCTATAAGCATATACATAAGAGCATTGACGATTGAGGCAGCCACTGTACTGCCTCCTTTTCTTCCTCTCACTGTTATTAATGGGATATTTAATTTTTCTATCTCTTCTTTAGATTCTGCTGCACCTACAAAACCTATAGGCGCACCAATAATAAATTCAGCTTTGGATCTTCCTTCAACTATCAGCTCTTTAAGCTTGTACAAAGCTGTTGGAGCATTACCGAAAACAAAGAACTTAACTTCCTCCTCTACAGCTTTTTCAACAGCGGCCATAGAACGTGTAATTCCCATTTCCTTTGCTATTGCTGATACATCTTCCCTATCAACAAAACACTCTACTTTGCAATTAAGCTTATTAAGGGCAGCTTTATTTATTCCTGAAAAAGCCATTTTTGTATCTGTATAAATAGTTATACCTTTGTTCAAAAGTTCTAGTGCCTTATCTATTGCATTTTCTCTTATATAAACTAAATCTTTATATTCGAAATCAGCAGTAGTATGTATAACTCTTTTTATTATGCTTAGTTCCCTTGGTGAAAAGCAGTGCTTCCCCATCTCTTCACCAATAATTTCAAAACTTCTTTTTTCTATCTCCATAGGTACCTTTATATAATTCATATCAACTCTCCTGTTTTATAATCATTAGCTATTTAAGTTCTCAAGCCTTTAATTTGGTTATTGCTTTATTTTGATAACTCAGGATATATCGACTTTTGAAGCTGTTTAACTCCTTCAACATATCTGAATGTAGGGCTTGAAACAAGTTTTTCATCCACAATAACTATCTTATTGTCTTTTATTGCCTTGATCTTATCAAAGCCCGGTCTACTCTTAATTGCATTTTCACTTACATCCGAGTTCATAGCACCCTTTTGAGCAACATATACATCTATTTCTTTTGCCATCGAAAACAGCTTCTCTTCACCAAAAGCTAAAATTGTACTTGAAGCATTCTCATCTTTTATATCCTTTGCAACATTTACTCCGCCGGCAAATTCAATGGACTTATATGCAAAGCTATCCTTTGTAGCAGTTTTTATTCCTTTTGACATAGTTTCAAGAAATATATTTTTCTTATTAGAAATCTTCTCACCTTCTGCTTTAATTTCATCTAGATTTTTATGAAATTCTTCTAATTTTGCCTTTGCTTCTTTTTCTTTTCCAGTGATTACGCCAAGATTAGTAATATACTTATCAAAGTCATTAAAGTTTTCAGGGTATAATGTTACCACTTGAATTCCTGCATCTTGAAGTTTTTTCACAAAATCAGGATTAGTTTTAGTTATAGTAGTTCTCATAAGCACTACATCCGGTTTTTCTTTAATAATTTCTTCAGGATCTCCCTTATAATCAAATGACTTTTTCTTAAGTGCCTCCTTAGGATAAGACTCAGACTTTCCTACTCCAACTATTTCTTCATTTAAACCAAGAGAAAATAAGTTTTCGGTGTGCGCTGAATATAGAGAAATTATTTTCTTTGCCGGGTTTTTAAGTTCTATTTTAGTACCTACATCATCGGTAATGCTTATATACTTTTCAGAAGAAACTTGTTTAGTACTACAGGAAGTTAAAAGCATTGAACCAATTAACAATATTATTGCTGCCTTTTTATTCATATGTATCACTCCTAATTAATAAATTTATAGTCTTTTAAATGACTCCTTTTTTAGTTGTACCTATGCTGCCATATCTGCTTGTTACAGCATCTTTTATATGGTTAACATATATATTTTGAATCTTTGAGTTTTCTCCCAGACCATGCATAAAGATGTCCACCTCAAAGCCTTCTTTTAAAAGTATGCTTCTCCATGAATCCTCTTCTTCCCCAGACATATCATTAATAGCATGATCTCCAGCTACAAGAAGCAGTGGCATCAATGTAACCTTTTGAATATTTTTCATTTTTAATTTATTAGCTACATGATCCAGGCTTGGGTAGCCTTCTATGGTTCCTATTAGTACGTCATTAAGCCCTTTATCTTCTAAAACACACTGAAGGCAGCTGTAAACTGCATTGGATGGATGATTAGAACCATGCCCCATCAGTACTACGGCCTCATTTTGAGGGATTTGCTCTTTTAAGGCCTCTATAAAAATACTGTAATCATCAGGAATCTTCTCCTCATCACCTTTAAAAAATAGCGCAGGTCTTCCAAGAGAAATACGTTTAAAAGTTTGTTCTTTTTTAAAAGCTTCTACTACATTTTTTACGAAATCATATTCCTCTCCAGGTATGATATGAAGAGGCTGAACAATTACCTCTTCAAAGCCTTCCTCCTTTAACTTATTGAGAGCTTCCTGAGGCTTATCTATAAAAATACCGTACTTATCCTTCAGCTTTTTTATTACACCGTAGGATGTAAAAGCTCTCCTTACCTCATATTCCTGAAATTCTTCTTTAATACGCTTTTCAATCTGATCAATAGTAAGTTTTCTTGTGTTCTCATAGCTTGTTCCAAAGCTTACTACCAATATGCCCTTTTTTGAGTTGTTAATCATATTTATTTCTCCTTAAATTTAAATCTTCTAAGTTTTATAGAAATTCTAAAGACGAATCTGTAAATCTTGCTTTAACCCTAAAAACCTCATATAAGGCTTTGTCATTTAAAACCTCTTCACAATTACCAAAGCTATGAACTCTTCCAAGCCTTAGCATAAGAATGTTATCACAATACTTTTTAGCCAGTGCTAAATCATGCATAATAAAGATAATTAACTTGTTTTCCTTTTTAGCTTTATTTTTTAAAAGCCTTATAAGTTCTATTTGATAGTATATATCCATATTGCTAAAACCTTCATCAATTAATATAGCCTGTGTGTTTTGGCATAAGGTTTTTGCGAAAAGCACTCTTTGTTTTTCTCCTCCGCTTAACTGGTCAACCCTTCTTCCTTTAATACCATCAAGATCAGTTTCAGCTATAGCTTTATTAATTTCTTTCATATCTTCTTTGTTTAAATATCCACCGCTGTAAGGAAATCTTCCCATAGAAACTATTTCTTCCACAGAATAAGGAAATTTAAGACTAAAGTTTTGTGACATAAGAGAAATATCTTTTGCCAGTTCTTGAATACTGAAAGTATTTAGTTCTCTATTATCTATAAAAATGCTGCCTTGATTGATTTTTTCTTGATTTGTAATTGCTTTAAACAATGTACTTTTGCCTGCTCCGTTTGCTCCTAAAACTCCATATAGCTTTCCTTTATCAAAATTTAAATTAATATCTTTAAGTATTTCTGTACTCCCTTTTTTTATGTTCAAGCCTTTTATATCAATAAACCCCATAACTAGCTCACCTTTTTATTTCTATTTATGAATATATAGCAAAAGAATGGACCGCCTAGAATTGTTGTGATAACTCCTACCGGAAGCTCATATTTAAATATGCTTCTGCTTAGTGTGTCCGCTGTTAAAAGTAAAATAGCTCCCATAAGCGAACTAAGTGGAATTATTTTTCTATTGTCCGCCCCAACTAGTAATCTAGTTAAATGTGGAACCACAAGTCCAACAAATCCAATAATGCCGCATAAGGATACACAGGCGGCAATCATTACAGTGCATACAATCATAAGCAACTTATTTATCCTGTCATAATCTACACCAACAAGAAGAGCTTCTCGCCTTCCAAGGGTCAATATATTCAATTCTTTTGAAAATTTATAGCAGATGCCTACTCCGCAAATTACTATAACTGTAACAATTCCTGCCTCCGTTATAGTTTTTGAAGCTAAACTTCCCATAAGCCAGTAAATCATAGAAACAGCATTTTCATTTGCCAGACTCTTTAAAAAGCTAATACCTGCCTGACAAGTTGAGCCTACAATTATACCTGATAAAACCAAATTTGTAGTTGTGATTCTCCTGCTTGTGCCAGCAATTTTAAGGACTAAATATAAAACTAAAATCGAAAAGATTACAGCTGCCAGCTTTATTGGAATAATAATAGGCAACACTGTATTTAGATAAATCGCAAGACAAGCACCAAAGGCTGCTCCTGATGAGATACCTAGTGTATAGGAATCAGCTAGAGGATTATTTAATAAACTCTGAAGTACTGCTCCGCATACTGATAGCGCCGCACCAATTACAACCCCAAGTATAATTCTAGGAAGTCTTATATTAATTAAAATATTATCCCTTGTCTCCTTGTCTAGTTGAAATAGATTAACTTTACCAAGATTTAAGGATAGTATTATTAATAATAAAAGAGCTAAAACAAGAATTAAAATTATAATTCTTCCTCTTAAATTAGTTTTTTTCATAATATCACCTATCATTTCAATGCCTTATGTGCTATTTTTGTTCCTTCCGCCTGCTTCTTTCTTCTTGCTTAGCTCTTTCTACAAATCTTCCCATAAAGAAAGCAATTACGCCAACCCCGATTCCTGTCTGCACACAGAACAGCAGACTCTCAATTTCTCTTGGCAATTCACCGCCAATCCACGTTTCCATAACAGGGGTAAACCAAGGTTTATATTCTGTGCCTGTAATCTCGGAGACAACCTTGCCGCCTGCATCATCAGAACCTCCAAATTCAGCATCTCTTAATGTAAATATTGGTATAACTGCAATTAAAACTGCAGCAATTAGTAAAATGACAACCTTTTTCTTATTCTTTGACATTACTTTTCACCCTCAATTAGAAATCCTATACCTTTCATTTCGGATTTTGCATAAGTTTCAAGGCCAATAACAATAACAACTGTTAGAATACCTTCAATAATAGCAAGCGGAAGCTGTGTAGGAGCAAATACCGCAAGAAACTTTCCTATGGAGGCTAATACTCCGCCATTTGCGGAAGGATAAGCAAGAGCAAGCTGTATGCTGGTTATGCAATAGGTAAATAAATCGCCGATGGCTGCGGCCAGAAAAATCCCCATATTCTTATTTAATTTAAATCTCTGAAATAGCTTGTATATTCCATAGGAAAGTAACGGGCCAGCTATTGTCATAGAAAAAGTATTGGCACCAAGGGTAGTAACTCCACCGTGAGCAAGCAGTACCGCCTGGAATATAAGCACTATAATCCCAAGTATACTAACTGCACTTGGCCCAAATAAAATTGCACCTAAGCCTGTACCTGTCATATGTGAACAGCTTCCTGTTACTGACGGAATCTTTAAAGATGATAATACGAAAATGAATGCTCCTGCCATAGCAAGCATAGTTATAGCTTTTCGATTCTTATTAAGTGTTTTCTTGATTGAATAATACCCTGCTGTCAGAAATGGAATACATATAGCTCCCCATAATATGCAAAACTTTGGCGGAAGATATCCTTCCATAATGTGCATTGCATTTACTATTGGAGTCACCCCATTAACTAATGCAAAAATTGATATATAAATGATAATTTTATTTTCTTTTTTCCCCATTGACTTTTCTCCTTTTTCTTTCTTATTTATATTCAACTAGGGTAAAACTCCTAGAGAATATGCATGTCTTTCAAGCATTCTCCTAAATTCATTAACACTTTGGGGATATTCTTTTGTATTTTCAATTAGCTTTTTTTCTACAAGCAAATCGTAAATCTCAAGTAATGTTGGCTGTTTTAGATTTGCCAATTTTAACATTTCTTTGTTTTGAAAAATTTCCAGCGGCTGTCCATCTGCTATTATTTTCCCCTCGTGAAATACAAGAACTCTCTCAGCCCATCTGTACGCGAAATCCACATCATGGGTTGAAATTAACATTGTCTTGTCCTCTTTGCTAAGCTTATCTAAAACTTCTTCAAGCATCTGGGCATTTATAGGATCAAGTGCTGCTGTAGGTTCATCAAAAATAATGATTTCTGATTTCATAGCAATAATATCTGCAATGGTAACTCGCTTTTTTTCTCCACCACTCAAATAGTGAGGCGGTCGATCCTTAAAATCTGATATATTCATATATGCCAGTGCTTCCTCAACACGCTTTTCTACTTCCTCCTTAGGAAGTTTTAAATTCATTGGCCCAAATCCTACCTCAGCTCTGACTGAAGACGCAATGATTTGATTATCTGCATCCTGAAATACAATCCCAATGTTTTTTCTAAGTTCTTTTAAATTCTTACTATTGATGACTGTACCTCGATAAATAACTTGTCCATGTTCTGGAGCATAAACACCATTTATATTTAAGAAAAATGTAGATTTTCCTGATCCATTGGACCCAAGCACAGCTATTTTTTCACCCTTATGCATACTAACACTTACGCCATTTAAAGCATAATTTTCATTTCCATATGTATAGTAAAGTTCTTTAATTTCCAATATAGGCTCTCCCATAATAACTCCTTTCTATCTTGTAAAGCGCCATAGCATAATTAGAAATAATATGTATGCCGATGCAGATACAATCTGAATAGTTTCTATCTTTCTATCTTCCTGCAAAAATATAAGTTCTCCATCGAAGCATCTAGACTCCATTGCATCATAATAGGCATTTGCCTTTTTTAGCGAAATCAACAGCATATTGCTTGCAATATTTCCAAAAGTAAAGTAGGAAGTTTTAATATCACAGTATCCATGTCGAGATTCTGCAGAATTTTTCATTTTAGTATACACATCCGTTAAAATAAAAATAAAACGGTAAATCATATTCATTAGTTCAATTATGATCTTTGGTATGTGAGCCTTTCTCAGCACATAAATAATCTCAGATGATGGAGTAGACAGCGACATCATCTGCAGGCTGCTTATAGCTGCAAATACCTTCATGACTAAGAAAGCAGCTTCCTTCAGCTTAACCTGAGAAGTAAACACATAGCACAAGCCAAGGTATAAGTTAAACTGTCCCATGGGCCTCCTTGAAAAATCAATGGCACTGGTAAATGTACCAATAAGGATAAAGCCCATTTGAACTAAGAGTATTGGTAAATAGTACTGTATTGGAAGTTCTCCTTTTATAATCGTTATATAACCCATTGCAATAATCACTGCCACAGATACATAAGGGTTGTTAAGCACTATACACAAAACCAGTGACAACATAGAAAGAGATACTTTAAAAGCAGGATTCCAGTGCCTGATTTTAGAACTATAAGCATAAAAATCAATTGTGAATCCTTCTCCATGCCTGCGCCCCATTTTATAAAGGTGTTCTTCTTCCCCACTGTTATTTCTATCTTGCTTTTTCCATAAAACATAGAATATAGCTAATAAAAAAATAATACATAACAAAATAAGACTCTTCATGCTGCTCCTTCCTTGAATTTTTCCATATCACTATTCCAAAATAATTTCATATTGCCGCAATATAATCTTTTTTAAATGTTAAACTACGCTTGTCTGAAAAATAAAAAATCCTTTTAACTAAAGTGTTAAAAGGATTACACGGCAAGATGCTGCTATTTCACAAAATAAGCATACAAATTTTCATTATAACGCCTTCTCTATCACTCGTAGAGTTTACAGTGCAAATATAGGCAGGTCTTCTGACTCAAGACTCATTATTTAAGTACGTCTTCCCTGTTTCCAAGTGACTTTTACAAAGCATTATATAAACTAAAACTTAGCTTGCTTCATAAACTGTGCTTAAATTCATCTATTACAGCTACGGGATAGTTCAGGATTTTCACCTGATTCCCTTTTAATTAATCAAAACTGATTAAACCTATATTCAATTATTAAGTTGTTTTTCCCAAATGTTTAGTATTGCAAGTATTATAAATCTTTAATTTTAGCAAAACAAAAAACCTCTGCCGCAAAGGCAAAGGCTTTATACTAATTAATAAATTTTTCCATACTAATCAGCTGAAACAGAAATACTAAAAACTATAATTACCAAACAGGTAAAAGCATAGTCATGAATATGACGTAAATCCATTTCAATAATCCTTAACTTCCCTCCGAAGCTATATTATATCTATAGGCAGGTCTCCTGACTTTTGATCATCTTACTAATCGTCCTTCCCATTACATGAGTAACAGTGGTATACGATTTTCATCCCAATTACAGTAGCGGGGGCTGTGGAAGCTTTTCACTTCCTTCCCTTTTAATATCTTAATTCATACTGATAACCTATAAAACATATTTAATTGTTTTAATTATAACATATAACCCAATAAGGTATCAATAATTTTACGAAACTTAAATATTTAATATTTAAGTTATACAGTTACTCTGTAAAGATCTTAATATAATGTATATCTTCAAAAATCATACAGTTGGATTCTTACATTCACAAGGTACTTTAGTCTGACATAATCCACAGCCTGACCCTACCTTCGGATTTCCACCATATACTTCAGCAAGTTTTCTTGACTCATCTCCGTAAACATATTTAAAGCATTTAATCTTGTCATGGCCATCTTTTGATATAGCATTAACAGGACATCTTTTAATACAAGCTCCACAAATGCCTTTTCTAAATAGCAAACAATTTTCTGTATGGCTCTCAGCTTTTCTAATATCCGGTGCAAGCGTTAAGTTTGTTACAACAGAGGTTAACCTTATGGCAATTCCTTTTTCAGTAATAAAGCCATCATTTATCCCAAAAGTTCCAAGGCCAGCAGCAAATGCTATATGCCGTTCTGACCAGTTAGAGCTTGGTCCTGAAGGCGTGCTATAGATCTTAAAGCCTTCAAGATCAGCAGGTGCAACAGCTTTATAACCCTTCTCCTCTAAAAAATTAATTAAATGCTTGTTAAGTCCTATTCTAAATCCATCTGTAAATGCACGCAGCAGCCCCCATTCTTTAGATGCATTTTCCTTCTGAGCAGCGTTACTCTTTATAATCTTTTCATTTATAGGCAAGACTATACTTATAACAGTTCCACGTTCATAGCTATCTTTATCAAAAAAACTTTCAAAGGCTTCTTTTGGTGTTAAGTGATCGCTGCCAATTATCTTTTTATACTCTTTAAATAACGGATCCTCTGAAGATGCAAATTTTACAATAGGTTCGTCGAAATAGCAGTCTTGGATTTCTTCTAACCAGTTTTCCTTGCTTTCCAGTACATACTCTTTAATTACATTCCTTAGTAATTCTTTCATTATTGTCCCCCATTTATTTGTAAGTTAATTTTACTTTTTATGCCTGCTAATCTCATCAGCATAGCTTTATTTACTGAGAAAATTATATCTGCTGCTCACTGTAATACCAGCAGTGCATATATTTAAATAACATTTTACAAGAAACGTGTATGTACACGTTTCTTGTAAAAATATTAAGGCACAAGTGCCTCAATTTTAGAAAGTAATACAGTCAAAGTCTCCATATAATCCTTGCCCAAATAATTATCAATATAATCTTGAGCCTCGCTCCAAAGCTGCTCTGCCTTTTCAAGAGTCTCAAGTCCTGAATCCGTCAATGTTAATTGGCGATTGCGGGCACCACTTGCCGAAATATCTATAATAAATCCTCTTTCCTCCATTGACTTAAGATTTCTAACAAGTGTAGTCCTATCAAGTCTGATTTCCAAAGCTAGATCACTAACACTTACAGGTTCCATATACTTTATATGCTTAAGCAATGAATATTGGCTTATTTTAAGCCCACTAGGTTCAAGGAATTCATCATATATCTGTGTAATTGCCTGAGATGCCCGGCGCAGATTGAGACAATTACATGCTGACGGCTTTTTCTTATAAATTTTTCTGTCCATATTATCACCTTATCATTTTCGTGTACCTACACTATTTTAAATAATATATTACAAGTATTTTTTTGTCAATGTCTTATAAATATAATTTATAATTATTCATCATAATATATTTATGAGCGACTTGTGAGTACGCACTCGCAAAGGAAGTTCGAATAGAACATCCAAACTTCTCCAAAAGAACCTTAAGTAATTTCATTATAGCTTTTGTTCATTTTGATAATTTAATCCCCAATTATACATAGCTGCAATTATTGGAGTCATAGATGTGCCAAGCGGGGTTAGCTCATATTCAACACGAGGAGGGACCTCAGCGTATACTGTTCGTTTTACAACTTTATCTCTTTCAAGTTCACGTAATTGCAGTGTCAATGTTCGATGTGTAACAGCTGGAATCATTTTTTGTAATTCATTGAATCGTTTTTTGCCGCCTAATAATCGATATAAAATAATCCCTTTCCACTTACCACTAATTATATTTAAAGTTGTTTCTACAGGACATGGACGATTATTACAATTAGGATATATAGTTTGCTCTTTCATAATTCTACTCCTTTTTGTATAAAAAAGATACTTAGGTACATTTGTTTATATTATATATAAAAATTGTGCGTTCTTCAATATAATATCTCATTGTGATAGACTTAACCTATACTAAATTAAAAGGTGGTTTGAAAAATGAATAAAAAAAATCAAGAAATAATTGAGGCATTTCAATTTCGTCATGCTTGCAAAAAGTTTGATCCTACAAACGTGGTATCAGATGAAGATTTTAATACAATATTAGAAGCTGGGCGTCTTTCACCAAGTTCTTTTGGTTTTGAACCATGGAAGTTTCTTGTAGTTCAAGATAAGAAGCTTAGAGAAAAACTATTTCCTGTATCATGGGGAGCACAAAATAGCTTCAATGGAGCTAGTCATTTTGTAATTATTCTTGCACGTAAAAAGATTGATACAGTTTATAATTCTGAATATATTACAAGAATTATGTCTGAGGTGCAAAATCTTCCTGCGGAAATATCAGCTGGGAAAAGAGCTGCCTATGAAAACTTTCAAAAAAATGACTTTAAATTACTTGAAAGTGATAGAGCTCTTTTTGACTGGGCAAGCAAGCAAACTTACATTGCTTTAGGAAACATGCTTACTGCAGCAGCATTTTTGGAAATTGACTCTTGCCCAATCGAAGGCTTTAATATTGAAAAGGTAGAAGAGATTCTTAAAGAAGAAGGTATTCTAGATACCGAACACTTTGGAGTCTCAGTTATGGCAAGCTTCGGATATCGCGCAAGTGAACCATATAAGAAAACAAGACAAGAATTAAGTGATATTGTACAATGGGTTTAACAGTTTGTATTCATAAAAATATATAAGCTAAAAAAGGAATATGCAAGTTAAGTATTCAAATAAAGTGCTAGATATTCAAGAAAAAATATCTAGCACTTTATTTGAATGTCTATAATTACATAAAACTAGACATTAGCATCGCTGCCATTAATTAAAAGCCTTTCAAAAGTTTCATACTCAGTCATATACATATTTATGACGATTCTCCTTACTTATTATTTTTTAAACCGGTTGTTAATTTTTCAAAAATGCAAACACTAAGATGAACTACCAATTAAAGATAAAGGAGTTGTTACTTTGAAAAAGCTTTTATACATTACCGTTAATTCAAAACCGGAAAACTTATCTGCAAGCAAAACTGTTGGAAGAGCCCTCGTAAATAGATTTATAAAAGTATCCTGAATTTGAAATAGAAGAACTTGACTTGTATAAAGAACATATACCTAGATTAGAATACCAATATTTTGAAAGCAGGAATTGCGTTGTAAATGAAGACGCAGCAAATAGACTGCCAAAAAAGGATCAAGAGGAAGTTCATAAAATTATAGAGTTATGTAATCAATTTATAGAAGCAGATGTCTACGTAATAGCTGCACCTATGTGGAGTTTATCCTTTCCTGCACCATTAAAGGAATATATAGACTGTATAGTGCAAACTGATAAAACAATAACCTTTCCTAAGAAGGGCGAAAAACCTGAAGGCCTTCTAAAGGATAAACCAAGGACAGTAGTTTATATACAATCCTCTGGTGGAAACATACCATGGATAATGAGGCCAATGTTTAATAAAGGTCTTGATTACATTGAAGATATTATGAAGTTTATGGGTATAAGTAAATTTGAAAAACTGCTAGTAGATAGTACAGGCACTACTGAGCAAGAGAAGCAAGACGCTATAGAAAATGCTAAAGAAAAAATAGATACTATTATAGAGAAGATGGATATAAGAGAGGCTGTGTTGACTTAGATAGTCTATTTTGAATAATTGGGTAATTGGGGACGGTTAACAATTTTATGATATAATTTTTGACTAAATAGCTATTTTTGATAACCGTCCCTGGTAACACTAATAAGTTCAATATTGAATTTTACCTTACAATTACTGCAGAATTACACTCATGAATTAAATATCAATATTATTATCTTCATTGCATTTTGCTCAATAAAGTTTTCATAGTTTCTTCCTCTAATGTGGCTATATCCATCAATATATCAGATGCTTTTTGAAGTTCTTGTTTGCTGCTGTTTTGCCCTGCACTGCAAATCATTTTTGATACCTCTGTCCACATTTGGGCAATTGTACAAAAATTCTTATATGAACTATTAAGTTCTAAGTCCTTATATAATTCATCACATTCCTTAAGAAAATTTCTGTACATATTCCTAAATAAGGCTCCTCCTGTACCTGCCTTTTCCATTAACAATCCTGTTTGTGCAATTAATTCCGGGGTCATTCCAGGTTTTTCAAACCAATTTACAATAACTTTTGCCGTTTTTCTTATGCCTTTAAAAGATATGTTCTGAATTGGAGGATTTAAATATTCATTTGCATTGTTATAAATTGCAGATATAATAACCTCCCTTAAATTAGGCAGTTCATTTTTTCCTGTTATTATAAAGGACCTATTAGGAGAGGACATTGGGCCTTTTGCACTTCTAGCATCTGACAAACTTGATAAACTTGTCTTGACACTTAATCCCTGCTGAGCAGTATCTATTAAATAAGCAAACTTATCATCATATCCATAAATTGTTACATAATGTCCAGCAAAATGTATCTTCTGTGTAAAGTATTCAAGATAGTAACTATCCAGTTTTAATCCTACTGGAATTCCGGCATCTATTTTAGATTTAACATTTTCCCACGCCTTTGTTTTTGAAGTTGTCTGCTGCACTTCAATATTTAAATTAAGATTTTTAACTATTTTTTCTGTTAAAACATCCTGCTTACATCTTCCACCTAAAAATGGAAACCCCATTTGCTTACTATCCCAATAAATAAAGCTAAGTCCTTCACCGATTCCAAAGAGCATTGGTTCAGACAATACTATACCATTATTTTTTAACAGATTGCCAACAGCAGTCGTTTCACAATTTTCGCCTTTATAAGGTTTAAAATCATTAATTATCACTTTAGAATATTCTCCTTCCTATAAAACAACTAGACTATTTTACCATTCAGGTTAATATAACTATAGCATTTATAATATGACAGCTGTATGTCATATTATAAATACAAATTAGTAAAATTAATTAGCAATTTATTATTTAATAGTTTAATATTTATTTATAATCTTAAAAATATCATATCCATACTTATTTTCCTTTACCTCGCTAAACCCTGTAACCTTTTGTAGTTCTTGTTTGTTTCTAGGCATCTTAGAAATTAAATCCTTTAATTGATTATCATTGATCTGTCGCAGCTTTCTAAAAAATGTCGTGCAACAGATGAGAGATAATTGCCTTTTTTCCAAGCCATAGCAGTCTTTGTTATCAAGCCAGTTTCGTGGATTTCTATATATTTCAATTTTGTGCCTGTAATAAGGCTTATCCAATCTCTAGGAACTACTGCAATCCCCATTCCCTTTTCTGCCCATGACAATATTGATCTTGTATCCTCTATATTTCCAAGTATTCTTGGCTCAAAGCCCCATTTTGCACATGCCTCAAGTACCATATTTTCATATCTGCTATGTATCAGCAGTGGCTTATCCTCAAAATCTCTCATATCAATACCCTCTGAAGTAGCATCACAAAATAACTCACCACTGCCAATCGCAATCATAGGTTCCTCTGTAAGAGTAAACTGCTCGTAAAGCTCTGGATTAATCTCACCTCTTATAATTCCAACTTCAATCACTCCATTGTTCAGAAGCTCCAGAATTTCCGGTGTAACAGCTTCCATTACCTTGAAATTAACATTTGGATATTGTCTATGAAAGTTATAAATTATATCGGGCAGAATAATATCTCCAGCAGAAGATATGGTCCCAATTGATAGTGTTCCTTTAAGGCCATCTTCTATATCCTTAAGCTCTTTAACAGTAGAATTTACTAACTCCAGTATCTGAATAGCCCTATGCCTTAAAACTTCTCCAGCATTAGTCAGCTTTATCCTATGCGTATTTCTTTCAATGAGCTTTACTCCAAGCTCATTTTCAAGTAACTTTAAGTGATTGCTTAGATGAGGCTGAGCTATATATAATTTTTCGGCTGCCCTTGTTATATTTCCTTCTTCAGCTATTTTTAAAAAATATGTTAATTGTTTTATTTCCATAAGATTATCATCCTTGTTTATATAAAATAATGTATAACTAATATAAAATTATGCTATTTTTATTATATATCAATTCTTGCTATAATACTAATAAAGATGATTCTGGTATGCTTGGAAGCATGACACTAACAACTTTTTAATAATATGTAGAGTAATAATGAAACAATAACTTAATTGAAGGAGAAAAACTATGGATGAAACATTTTTAACAAATGTAACTAATAAGAATTTATACGGAGCTTTGGTTTTGGGCGGTGGTGGAAGTATGGGTATTGGCTGGGAGACCGGATATTTAGCAGGACTAGCTGACAATGGCATTGATTTACGTTCTGCCAGCCTGATTATAGGCACTTCAGCAGGCTCTCAGGTTGGTGCCTCACTTGCCTCCGGAATATCCTGGGATGATATCTGGGAAAGGTTGATTGAATCTACGAACAAGCCCTTTGAAGAAAGTCCAATTGGAAATATGGGCTGGCTCTTTGAGGCATATGATGAGATAGCTACTAACTCAAACACTGCAGAGGAATGGATACAAAGGATTGGAAATCTAGCTGTTAAATCAAACACTTTACCTGAAAGCAGCCAGTTAGCAAGAATCAATGACAGGTTGGGTGATCTTGCATGGGGTAAAGCACTCAAAATCGCAGCAGTTGATCTTTCTACTTCACGTCGTATTGTTTGGGGGCGCAATTCAGGAGTAGATCTTGTGCACGCTGTCTCTTCAAGCAGTTCACTTGCTGGGGTGTGGCCTCCGATCACTATCGGATCCAGCCAGTATATTGATGGAGGAACACATTCAATGGAGAACGCAGATGTGGCTGTTGGAGCAGATCGAGTACTTATTTTATCAGTAGGTCTTCCAATAAAGACACCTTTCACATTAGAATATCAGATAAATCATCTTAAAGAATCCGGATCAAAAGTTGAATTAATCACTCCGTCAAAAGAAGCCTTTGCTGCCTTTAAACAGCTTGGAGGAAATCCGGTTGATCCACGAATACGGCCTGTAATCGCAGCTTATGGCAGAGAACAAGGACGAACTGACGCTAACAAGATTGCATTGTTTTGGAATAAAGATTAACTCAATATTATCTGGACAATTTATTAAGAGAAATGGGAACATTTCTTTCATATAGCTGAGCATTACACAGTGGCGGCATTGCTCCTTTCTAATGTATTTTTATGTCGTCACTTAAATTTTAGGTTCCTATACCAGCGAAATCTTGCAGCCATTTCTGTTGTCTGTGTACAATTCAGTAAAATCATCTCAACCATTTCTTCAATAGATAAATTGAAATATGGAAAATACTAAAATATAAACGGTATTAAAGCCCATGACTTTTTTATGTAATTACTGTACTCCTCTTCAAATTCGAGCAATAGAAATTTTTGTTCATTTCTTATTTTTATTACATAAGTTATTGTTATTATTAACAATCCAATAAGAGAAGAAAATCTTCCTAAAACTAAAAATGTACCGCAAAAGCCGCATACTATTGCAGTATAAATAGGATTCCTTATATATTTATACGGACCGTGAGTAATCAGTCTTTGACCTTCAACCTTTTGTATAGCTCCACTCCAATTCCTTCCTAGTACGTTTCTTGCCCATATGCCAAATGAAAGAGATAGAATTAAAATGACTAATCCTATATCATCAACTAAAAGGTTAGCTGGTATTATTCTATTCCAAAAAAAATTATTATTAAATTTATAGAAAGTAATAAAGTATGATATAACAACTAAAAATAAATGAACAAATCTTTGTACACTCTTTTGACCAGCAACCTCTTTTTTTACTTTTATACGAGTTCGCAGTGCTGATATTATCCAATATATCCAGAATATAATCCAAATACAAATTGTAATAATTATTGTACTCGTCATAATCTACGCCTCCAAAAATTTTCTTGTAATATAATAATATATTTGTATTATCTTCCATGCAAGCGCTTCTAATTCTTACATAAAATAATTTTCAATACTGTTATTTGTTAAGATTAATTCCTCTTTTAATTAGAACATAAGGTTTTACTAGAAAAAAACCTGTGAAAATATATAATGCTGAAACAGCTAGGTCATAATGTCCAAAGTTTGTATTGCTTACAGCAACTGTTGAAATCAACGGAAGTATTATGAGTCTTACAGGTATAAAAACAAGCCAGAATACCAGTCCAACAGCTGTGCCCTTATACTTTACTTCACCCTGCTCTACACTGATCTTAGCCAAACAGCCTTGAAGTATACCTATTAGTCCCCCTAAGATAAACCTCAACACAAATCCCTCTATAGCTCCAGAGTCTAACGCTCCTATTCTGAAAGTAATGTAACCAGTAATAATAAGAAATATAACAAAAGGTATGTAGGCCTTATTATCTAGCTCCTCCTTACTAAAATGGTTATACATAAGAAATGCCAAAACTCCTAAGCTGATAAGTGATATCTCCAAATTACGCATGTCTCTTTCCTCCTGAACTAAAATTTATTTATGAATAAATTATAATAAATATATATAAGCTTCACATGTTACCACAGTCATATATTTGAGCATAAAAAAGACAGGTATTTTCACTACCTGCCTGTGCTTTTGGTCATATATAAAATAAGTTCAGTCCTGCTTTTAGCCTCCAGCTTCTCTATTATTTTTGATACATAGTTTTTAACTGTACCTTCTGAAATATACAGTTCACTGCTTATCTCCTTGTTGGATTTTCCGCTTCCTATTAACTTAGCCAATTCTAGTTCTCTTGGGGTGAGTGTTTTTAATTTTTCAGACGCTATTGGCAAAGTCTCACTGTCTTTCTCTTTCTTTAATGTATTAAAAGCCTCTACAAGCTTTGTTGCTATATCCGGATGTAGCAGCGTTTTTCCTTCATATACAGTCTTTATACCCTTTGACAGCTCATCAGATTTTGCATCCTTGAGCATATATCCGCTGGCACCATTTTTTAAAGCCTCAAAAATATATTCATCATCAATAAAGGTTGTAAGAATTAACACTTTAACATTGCCGTATCTTTCCTTAACCAGCCTTGTTGCCTCAACCCCGTCTATTAAAGGCATTTTTATATCCATAAGTACAACGTCCGGCAGTGAAACTATAAGTAAATCCAAAAGTTCTTTCCCGTTAATACATTCGCCCACAACTTCAATTTCATCATCCAGGCTAAGCATCATTTTAATTCCTTCTCTAATGATTTGCATATCATCTGCTATTACTACATTTATCATATTACGCCTCCAAAATTATGGGAATACTTATTTCAGATCTAAACCCGCTTCCAACACTGCTTTTGAAAACAGCTTCACCGCCTAGATTACTGATTCTGCTTTCAATGCCTCTAAGCCCGTGAGATTTAAGTATATTTTCGCACCCTTTTCCGTCATCTTCAATAATAACATCTATTTTATCATTCATACATTGAATGTTTATATTTATTTTAGTAACAGCACCGTGTTTTAAACTGTTTGTAACTCTCTCCTTTACCGTTGTAAATATAGCTTCCTTAATTTGTGCCGAAACCTTTTCAATATTTTTATCAAACATAACATTTACATTTAGAGTTTCACCTATTGTTATGTTTGTCACCAAAGTTTTAATTCTACTTTCCAAACTATCCTTATTATTGCTTTCCTTAAGCTTATATACCGTGTCACGCAGATCCTCAATGCTTTCTTTAAGAATATAATCAGTACGTCCTAATATTTCCTTTGCTTTCCTTGTATCCTTGTCAATAATGTTCCCGAGAAAGTCAAGGTGCATAGAAATAGCCATTAAAGAATGTCCTATTGAATCGTGCAGCTCCTGAGCTACTCTGTTACGCTCCTTTGACACAGTTAACTCCCCCACCTTTTCAGAGTAATCCTTTAGTTCTTCGTTAAGCTTTGCAATTTCTTTTCTCTCCAGCTTTAACGACCTTATAAGAAATAGAATTATTAAAACCGTTGGGTAAATGAGAATACGTATAAAAATATCTGATAAGTCTTTAATATGTCCGTAAGCTAACATTTGTCTAATGGTATTAGGCAGAAAGTATGCTGCGGCATGGATGTATATTACAGGTTTCTTAATTTTAATATTGTCCTTTGCTATCAGCTCTATAAGTGTAAAAAAAGCAAACACATTTGAAAAGCCGCCTACAATAAAATTCAATATTCCTACACCTAAAATAGATATTAATAAAGAGGTATAATATTTCTTTTCTTCCTTTAGAAGCTGCTTAATTCTATATAAATCATTAAAAAACAAAACCGCTGTAAATATTAATACAATAAAACAAATAATCATTTGTTTATTGAATTTATAAATTTCATCAAAAAATAAAAGACCTATAACTGAATATCTCAAGGTGTTAAAATAAGCTTTACTGTTAGTCACCTTTCCACCAGCTTTCTTTTTTATCTATTATTCTATTTTAATCATAGATTGTTTAATATGTCTACTTTAGTCCTAGCAAGTATGAATTGAATGCTAAGTATATGCGAATTTAAAAAATCAATAAAACCGCTCTATTTCCCGACAATCTGTATTTTATCTTTGCGTACATATTTTCCCCTTGGATCGCAAATTCCTTAAAATACTATTCCATGAAACATAAAGGATACATAAAAAAGGACTAGATTTTTCTAGCCCTTTTTTATCAGCCTTCTTGCTCTCAAGTTCCAATGCGTGTAAGTCTGAAATGTTCTTTATCGTTGCTTCATACGCATTCTAATATTTTCTATTGGAATTATCTATCTCAGATAACTCTTCTTTTTTATATGTGCAATTATAGCACCAATCATCTTTACTTCCTACCTCCGCGCTTTTTAAAGTCCTTTTCAATGCGGTCTTTCCAGTTTTCTGATATGGCTCTATTAGATCGCATGCAGCTTACAGCTTCGCTTATTACCTCATAGTTAAGTAAAGTGCCTTTACTATCTGCATTATAATTTGAGGCTCTGTCTTTACTGATTCCAAAACGTTCCGCTGCAGCAACAGCATCAATGTTTGCACCGAGGAAAATAAACTCCCAGCCGTATTTGCTCTTTTGACGTTCTATCATATGTCGGATCTTCTCATAGCTAAACTCCCTGCTGGCATTTTCCATACCGTCAGTTGTTATAACGAACATAACATGTTCAGCCTGCTGATCTTCAGCTGTATGCTTCTGCACATTTCCTATTTTATTTATGGTCTTTCCTACTGCATCCAGTAGTGCGGTGCTGCCTCTCACGAAGTACTCTTTGTCTGTTATGGGCTCTATGCCTTTAAGGTTGATACGGTCGTGCAGCAATTCATACTTATCATCAAATAATACAGTTGTAATTACTGCCTCACCCTGCTCCTTTTTTTGCTTTTCAAGCATTGCGTTATATCCGCCTATAGTGTCACTTTCAAGACC
This sequence comes from Clostridiales bacterium oral taxon 876 str. F0540, assembly GCA_000466585.1. Classification (GTDB taxonomy): domain Bacteria; phylum Bacillota; class Clostridia; order Clostridiales; family Clostridiaceae; genus Clostridium_AT. The sequence continues at coordinate 212,839 of KE993501.1, read as the reverse complement.
ACTCATTGAGCCGCTTCTATCAAGAATAAAAACAAGTTCTGCTAAACCTTTTTTCATAATGTTTTCCTCCAATCATTTTCTATGATTTAAGAATAACATTTAGAGTTTAGTCCTTGGTCGCATGGCAAGCGACAATTTTATTATCAAGCACCTAATAAATTCTGATCAAATGCATACAGGGCTTCATTGATCTCAAAAATGTTATAGTTGCCATCCTCAATAAAATATTCAATTATAATATCAAATTTACTGCTGTGAGAAAGTGCAAAACCTGATTTAAGCAGTAAATCTTTGGTTTCATCCAGATTTAATTTAAGTGCTATTGCAAAAGCAATTGCAGTGGGTTTGCTTGGCTTATAATTTATATCGTTTCGGATTTTAGAGAACAACTTACGGTCTATATTTGCTTTTTTATAGGTTTCTGCATCCGTCATGCCCTTTTCGTCAATTAACCGCAGCAGCATCTGTGAGAAGGTTTCTTCTATATTCTTTACTACATCTTCAAGTTTCCTTTTGCATTTTTTTACCGGAACAGATACTTCCTCTGAGAAAAGCTCTGGAGCTTCTATATAGCTTTCACTTAACTTAGGCATCTCAGCATATATGTTTCTACGATTAGAGGGATGTTCTTCTATGTACTTATCATCAATATATTGCGAAATTGATGAGAACAACTTCTCAGACAGCACAAAAGCCGCCTTATCGTATACAACCAGAAAAACTATCATTTCATTTTTTAAAAGAAAATCTCCTATAACAGAAATGGCCGTTTTTAATGCTTTATCTTTTGGATATCCATAGGCACCTGAGGATATCAGCGGAAAGGCAATACTTTCAAGCTTATGCTCTTTAGCCACTGCAAGAGAGTTCTTATAGCAATCTGAGAGCAGCTTCTCTTCATTACTTTTTCCGCCATTCCAAACGGGTCCAACAGTATGGATTATATATTTTGCAGGCAACTTATATCCTTTTGTTATCTTTGCTTGTCCAGTTTCGCAGCCGTAAAGTGCACGGCACTCTTCAAGAAGCTCTGGCCCTGCAGCACGATGAATTGCTCCATCAACCCCTCCTCCACCTAACAGTGATGAGTTTGCTGCATTGACTATTGCATCAGCCTGAACTTTAGTTATATCGTTACGGATTATTATGAGCGGCATTACTTCGCCTCCTGACATTCAAATTATAAGATATTTATATTTTTTAGACTCTGTTTTAGGATAGTGTTGAAATTGAAGGTTACTCTTATAGATTGGCTTTAATGGGTCATATTTGAAGATTCCGAAACAGGTGTCTAATATAATTACTGTATTACTTCATACCTTTCTTTAATCAGTGAATCTATTGCATTATCTATATCCTTATCTTTAACAAGAATGTAATCTGTATCGTAGGTTGAGATAGCAAATATACTTATTCCTTTTTGTGCTAATATTGTACTAATTGAAGCAAGAATTCCTATTAGAGAAAAATCTAACGGCCCTTCAATCTTTAAAACTCTCCAATCCTTTTCGCATTTTATATCATTAGGAATATTATCTTGTAAGCACACGATTGATAATTCATCTGATGTTTTTGTTATAGAGAAAAAATCACTATTTCTTGCCCACTCAGGAATCAATTCAGTTTTATTTAACCTGCAAACTCCATATTTTTCTTTTAATAATTTCATTGTTAATATTTTTTCTGCCATCTTTTATTTCCATCCTTTCTTTTTATAAGTAACACACTAATCATTTTTTATATAATTCTAAAATGAGTAAAAATAAAAAAGCCACTAGAAATATTATAAAATATCTCCCAGGCTTTTATCCTTCCGTGTACACAATTAATTGTGTTTTCTTTTAGACCTGACCAAATATAAACTGCGGAACCCTAGAAAACTATATAAACTTTTAGATGATTCTAGCACAAAACAATATTAAATTCAACTATATATCCTTGCTTTTACTTCACATTTGATTACCATTATTCATCCAATAAAGATAAGTAATAATTTTTTCATAAATGCCCCCATAAATCTAGTTCAAATGGAGTCAGCTTTACTATTTTTTCATAATATTCACTAGGCTATTTAACATTAACATTTATATAAAAATTGAATTGTTGGGATATAACGTTTGCGTAATTATCTGTTTCTTTTATCTTGTTCATATCCCCATCATACAAATATTTTAAATCAAGGCTGCTGTCACCTTTATTATAGGTATTAAAAAGAAAGTTTTCTCTTCTTGAAGAACCACCAACGCTCACACTGATTTTAGATTCAATTTTCAAAACTGAAGGCTCCATATAATAATCCTTTGTGCACTGAAGAACATCAGGATTTGCATTATTAGCTAAGTGCCACTTAAATCCCTGCTCCTCATGGGTATACAACGATAAAATAAATTCCGAATCTTTTATTGCTGCAACATCCAAAGTACCACCTGTTTTTACCTTATAACGTTTGTAATGAGTAAACCACTTGCCTTTTGTTATTATATAAACATCTTTTGTTTCCGTCGAACTGGAAATAACATAATTATGGTGAGCTATTTGCCAGTCTGGACTAACAAAATTAACGCTGATGCTTGAATAGAACTGAATAAAATACAAGATGATACCTATTATGAGAATTGCAAAAAACGATACTGATAACAATTTTGGAACTGATTTCATCCTCCTCACCCCTATTGAGCTTATTTGCGCCTTTTTATATGATTAAAGCATCCTAAATTAAAATTGCCAAGCAAACTTAATAAAGAATTAATTATTCGTTAAATTTAATTTATGTATAAATCTGATGCCAACTTGATTAAAACATTCTTATCTATAATTTCAAAACCAGTATCATTCTTTTTTATTAAACCTTTTTGACACATATTATTGAGAGTTCTCAGTAAATGTCTATAGCTTGTTCCCAAGAGCTCTGATATTTCAGTAAGACTTTCATCAAGATCTTCTCCCGTAGCAAGAATATAACTAGCAAGTCTATTTTCCAGTGGGTAAAGTAAATTAATAGAGCTGTTTTTCGAACATCTATTAAGCTTTTCACCTAGAGAATTACATATGTATCTTAAGAATTTAGCATCATCAAGCAAACAGGTTTTTACTTTTTCTGTAGAAATACCAATACAGTAAGTATCCTCTATTACCTGTACGTTTGTAGAAGCAGGATATGAATTAATCATTTCCAAATCTCCTAATACCTTAAAGCCTTGATAAAAACAAAGCAAAAGAGATTTTCCATTGCTTAAAGTTGAGTACACTTTTGCTTTTCCATCAACAAAAAAGAATAAGTAATTTAACTTTTCATTGTCCCTGCAAATATACTCACCCTTTTTAAAAAGAAAAAGCTCCATAAACGGCCTCATATCCTCAGTAAAAATATCATTAATTTTATATTTTAAAACATATTCTTCCATAGCTTTCTTATTGTGAATTTTAAGCATATTTCATCTTTCTCCTGATAACTAATTATATTGTTTATAATACATTATGACATATGTCATACCACGTCTCAACAATTCCGTGCTAAATTAGCTATATAACTTAGTATTTGGGGGGAAGATGCATGAACAATTTAATCTCAGCCTTTATCGGTACTTTAATTGCTGTAATGATTATGATTAATGGTACATTGTCAAATGCTTTAGGAAACTATACTTCGACTATGATTATCCATATTATTGGTCTTATAACAATTATATTAGTTCTTCTGACAAGCAGACAAAAACTTACCATCACCAAAAGTGTTCCATTTTATTTATATAGTGCTGGAGCTATCGGAGTTTTTACAGTTCTCTTTAACAATTTAACCTTCAGCTCTCTTGGTGTTTCCTTAACCCTCGCTTTGGGGCTTCTTGGTCAATCTGTTTCTTCAGTTGTTATAGACCACTTTGGACTTTTGGGAATGAAAGTTATGAAATATCAAAAGAAAAAACTTATTGGATTAGTCTTTATAATTTCAGGTATTGTTATAATGGCGGTATTTTAGGGGGGACGAGTGATGATATTTTTAGCTATATTAGCAGGTGTTTGTATAGTAATTTCTAGAACAATAAATGCCCGCCTGGCAGGTATAATTGGCATATTTCAAGGAACTGTCTTTAATTATATTGTTGGATTAATATTCTCTATTGTATTTATGCTTTTTAGCAGCGAAAGAACAAGCATATATCATATAAATTTAAGCTCAGTGCCTTGGTGGGCTTATTTAGGCGGAATAGTTGGTGTTTTAGTTGTTGTGCTTTCAAGCTATATTACTCCTAAGATATCTGCATTTTATTTAACTCTTCTTATCTTTATAGCCCAGTTGTTTGTAGGTATGATTATTGATTATATTACTTTAAACATGCTTTCTCCCGGCAAAATAATTGGCGGCTTAATAGTATTTGCAGGTCTCGCCTATAACTTAGTTTTAGATAATAAGGCTAGCAAGGCTTCCATGGATGAGATAATTTCAAAAACTTAATAGTGCGACCAGAAGAAGATTATGTATTAAGTTACTATATACTATGTTTATAAAATGGTGTTATTCTATGTATTTGCGTTTACTAAGCAAATATTTAATTATACCATAATAAATATAAATATATCCGAGCCAAGATACTAAAATGAGTTTTTTAGGAATTTTAGCTTTCTCTACTGTGTACTCTATTTTCATTCTCGCAGCATATATACTTGCTCTACGCAAATGTTGGGAATTTGATACTATTACAGCGGATTTATAACCATAGTTTTTCATTATATTTTTAGAATTTTTAAGGTTATCCCATGTCCCCTTTGAATCCTTTTCACAAATTATATTTTCTTCTGGTATGCCGTTTTTCACCAATTCCTTATACATTATCTCTGCTTCTATATGTTCATTTCGTACCGAACCACCCGAACATATTATTTTCGGAGAAATATTAAGTCTATATAACTCCATTCCTTTATTAATTCGTTCAAGCAAAATGGGAGACGGCTTTCCGTTATCTGGTACGCGATAACCTAAGATTATAATACAATCACGTTTCTTTCCTTTGTTAAACATTAGTTTTCCATAAAGTATTCTTGGAATTAACAATATGAATGTGATTATTATAGCAACAATAAATAAAAGCCCAAGTATCATATAACACACTCTTATTCCCCCTTTTGCATATGCTTACCATTGTACATAATAAAGCAGACTTGGCTTAGTACGCAGGTGCAGCTTGGCTATCTTCTAAAGCCAAGCTGGACGGGAATTTATGTTATCTGTAGTTTTTGCAACTATACTTTAAAAGCTACTATTCTAAAAAGTCTTTTATAGGTTCGTAATTTCTGAAGAATATGAAGTAACTTAACTTCTTATAACCTTTATAGCTTTTGATAAAATAACCACCACTGCGGATCAAATCCATCAATAAATACTTCCTTCACATTTGAAAGTTCATTAAGCCAAGGTCTAATTATTGGCAACATATCTTGCCAAAGTTCTGGATTATAACCTAAATTCAAATCATGCTGGAACATATAATGTGATATTGCAATATACCCATCTGGCTTTAAAACACACAAACAATTATTAACTAAAGACAAAAATGCAAGTTTAAGTTTCTCTTCAAGTCTTTGTTCCACATACTCTTTACTAACTAATTCTATCATTTTAGGTAATAATTCAAACCAATCATTATGTGTTGTGTCAATTCCATTTTGTTCACAAATAATAGCTTGAAGAGCATCATTTACACTATGTTCAAAAACTACTAAATCAATACTATTGGAGGCAAGATAATTCTTTATGTTGTTAGCATCGTCTTCAATAATGTCAAATTTTATAGGTAATTTTGAAATATTTTTCTCCAGTTCTTCTGTAAGTTTTTTATTCATATTAGCAGTGATATATTTTGAATTTATATCATAAGCCGTCATGGCATTCGGTATAACAGTTGATGAGCCAGAACCCACCTCAAGCACAGTAGCATTTTTATTTGGTGTACATGCTTTTAACGCATCTAACCATTTTAATCTGGAATATAATGTATATACAACAGTAAAATCCTCATCACATAATGGTACTGAACAAATTCTTTGTAATTTTTTATCTACAATTTCCATTGTGAGTTCAGACCATTCATTGATTTCACAAGGAAACAAGATTGAGTTTAAATCAATTGATTCAATTCTTTTTTTAACATTTTCAAAGTCATCTAAATGTTTCACTTATATTCCTCCATTTATTTATACTTCATAAAATTTTTCTGTTGTTTCTCAATAAATAATTTTAAAAGCCCTTGAAATATCACTGGTTTTTAAAAAATTACATAGAATTATAGTCCTCCCTAGTCATCAAATATGAAGGATGATATAGTCCTGTAGGTTCATAATACTCATCATGTGTATAAATAAAACCAAGTTTCCTAAGCAAATTTGCAGATGCTAAATTTTTAGGATTGTGTCCTGCAAAAATCCCGTTTGCTTTAAGCGTTACAAATGCATGTTCAATAACCGCCAAACATGCTTCCTTCGCAAATCCTTCTCCCCAATACTTATCTTTCAAATGTATTCCTAATTCAAGGATATTGTTTTCTGAATCATGTGGTCGCAAACCGCAGCACCCTATATTTTCATTGCTATCTAAGTAATAAATAGGCCAATATTGAATATTGTGATTATTAAATGTGTCTATTTCCTTTTTAAGTCTTTGATATATTTGTTCTTTTGACATTTTACCTTCATAAGTAATATACCTTGTTACTTCTGGGTTACCCCAAAGTTCTAAAGCATCAAGGATATCCCCCTCACTCCATACGGAAAATCCTAATCTCTTTGTTTTTAGAAAAAACTCTCTCATCATTCACTCTCCAGTTAAAATTAATAGAAGAAAATCATAAAACTTTATTTCTATCATTATGTTATAAAAATTACGTATAACATCTCGAATTTCCGGTGCCAAGACACTTAGTCAGGCTTGGCTTAGTGCCGCAGGTGCAGCTTAGCTATCTTTTCAAGCCAAGCTGTATGAGAATTTTTTGTTGGATGTAGTTTAAACAACTAAACTTCAGGGAATACTTAAATCATCTTTAACAATAATACAATTCATAATCAAAGTGATATCTTGGTTCTAATTTATGCTTAATCCAAATTAAATACTAAAGTGATAAAGAAACCCAATTCGCAAATTGCAAATAATTGAGCGAAAAAATAGGTGAAAAAGAATTCATCAGATCTCAATTTTTCAACAAAATACAGTAAAAATGTTATTAGTATAGACACAAGAACAAAAACCAAACCCAAAAATCCTTCATTTTTTACAGAAAACCAAACACCATTATTTGTCCCATATTTTATAAAAAAATATATAAATGTCGGAATGGATACTATATTTGTTGGGATGAATAATTTCAATTTCAAATATGGTGATAAAAAGATTAAAAAGATCAGTGCGCAAAGTATAGCCAAGTATTCTAATATATCTTTAAAAGGAAACCCTATAACCTTTTTATAACTACTACTTATGTCGATTTGCTCGCAATAAATAACTCTCCTAGTAAAAGTCAGATATCCAATTTTGTAATAATTATGTTTGCTAGTATCAGACGAGAAGAAAAACTTAACTTCTTCACCAGTAGATAGATAAACATACTCTATTGGATCTTTACTGTAATGTCTTGTTTCTGCTACTTCCCCAACAACATAATTTAACTTTCCAGTTATTAATTGTGGAATATCACGAAAATACGGTTTAAGAAAATAAACTGATATACTCATCACAATTACAAACCAAATAACTTCCCATAGATTAAACTTTCTTATTACGAATCTTTTACTATCAGATATTTTTTCTAAGTACATATGTTTAGGTCTTTCTTTTTTAGTATGGTTTTTAATACCCAAGAACCACTTTGGATACAGTGCTATTATAGTTCCTAGTGCTAACCAAAATATGATTTCAATTATAAAAAAACATGTTTGGAATATCCTCATTTAATTACCACCTTTAATTCTCAATATGTAGCCAAGTTTATTCAATTTAGATCTTATTAAATCGAGCAATATTCTCTCGTTATTACTATTTTGTATTAAATAATCATTATCAATAATTTGAAAACGTTCACCTTTCTAAACTTAATTACGTCTAACGTTTCGTACTCCAGACGCCGAGACCCTTATCGCGACGTCGCTTAGTGTCGCAGGTGTGCCTTGGCTATCTTTTCAAGCCAAGGGGAACTGGAGTATTTTGTTAGTTGCAGTTCCGTTCCCACTTATCTTGAATATACATGAATTTATACTAGTTTCAACAATACATTATTTTTGGAAAATCTCATTTCTAAAATGTTTAAATTGTTCAAGTACAACTGGAACAATTAAATCTTTCATACACATGGAATTAAATTCATCAAAGTTTACCCATTTTACATCAATCACTTCTTCTGATTGCAATTTTAGATTAGATAATAAGATATCTTCTTCTAATAGATAAGTGTCAGTGAACCAAGTCTTATGCATTGTTGTTCCTAAAAATTTTAACGACTCTTGTATAATTTCAATACCTATTTCTTCAAATACTTCACGTTTTGCTCCTATTATGCTATCTTCTCCTGCAATTACAGCGCCACCTGTACATTCCCAGTAATCGCCCCACAATTTTCTTGGATTCCGTTTTGTTAATAATATTTCATTATTTTTATTTCTAATCCAAATTGCAACCACTAGATGATATTGTCCGTCCTCAAGTTCTAAGCCTCTTTGGTGTAACTGGCCTGTTTTATTTTTGCTTTCATCATATATATCCCAATATTCAATCATACTTTAAATCCCCTAAAACTATTATTTTTATAAATCCTAAAGTTCCTAACTACTACTATAAAACTTGCCTAGGAATTGCAACTAACGTCTCGCATTCAAGACGTTCCTGAACCTAGCCAGACTTGGCTTGGTGAAGGAATTTTCTTTGTCTACTACAAAGGCTCGCCCTAATTTAGCCAAAGTGAACTTGAATGCATTGTTATCTGTAGTTTTTGCAACTGCACTATAAAAGCCACTATTCCAAACACCCTTTTATAGGTTAATAATTAAAGAAGATTGTGTAATTGTTCATTTAGATTTACAGGTTTCCGTTATTAACGTTTTTAAAATAATTTTTTAATCTATTGGCATACTCAATACGTTCTTCTGGTTTTGATAATTCTCTGTCAGTTAAATACAAATTATCATCCTTATATCTTGGAAACACATGTAAGTGATAATGCCAAACATCCTGATTGCCACAAGGTTCATTATGTTGCCTTGAAGATACTCCATCACACTTGTAAACCTCTTTAAGTGCAATAGCAATTTTCCTTTCTAATTTATGAATCCTTGCAGAAATTTCATCAGGTAAATCATAAATATTCTCAAAATGACTATTAGGAATAATAATTACATTCCCCTTATTGTTCTTATACTGGCCTGCACTAATGAACGCTGTTATATAATCATCCTTATACAAAATGTCTGCTTGTTTTGTCTGCACATGTTCGTTTTCAACACCCTCAACAACTAAACAAAATGGACAGATATAATCTTTTGGCGCATGATTATACATTTTTTATTCCCCCTTATAGACAATTTATAATAATTTACAATTGTGTCTTAACAAATAATTTTAAAAACCATTGAGCTATTACTCTGTTTTTCAAAAGTTACAGATAACGTCTCTAATTTCCGATGCTGAGAAGCTTAGAACGCTCTTTTCTTAGCTTCTCAGGTATAGCTTGGCTGTCTTTTCAAGCCAAGCTGAACGGAAATTTTTTGTTAGACGAAGTAAGCTTTCTATTATCTTTTATTTTATATGATAACCTTTCGCGTTACTCTTTTATTTTAAATCCTGCCTCTTGTTCAAACTCCTTCTTCTCCTTATCTGACATACGATCATAAAAATAAACAATCGATTTACCACCTATCAAAAGGCCGTCCTTAACATATTTCCAGTCTGAAATTTTATTAATATCAAACTCGACTTTATCCCCATATTTTATACCTTTTATGTAAAATGGATCATTATTTACTACGCCAAAGTATTTCCCATCTTTTTTCTCTATTTTATCAAGCCATATATGTTCTTTTGTACTTTCACTACCTGGATCTGTATCAAACGGGTATTTTACTGCAAAGCCTGTACAATTTGAACTTGGATTATTATACTCTTTTAGAAATTCATCTACACTTCCCCTTGCTTGCTCTATGATAGCATTCATAGCTTGATCTTCTGCACTTACACTCGTAACAGATTCATTACCACGTTTTTCAGTATGTAACTTTGAAGTACATCCAACCATATTAAATAGCAAGAATAATAAAAACAAAATAATAAAACCTTTTTTCACTAATATGTTCCCCCTATTATTCATTTCGTCTAACGTTTCTAACTCCCGAAACCTGCGAAGCTTAGAGCGACTGTACTTAGCTTCGCAGGTTTGGATAGGCGCTCTTCTCAAGCCTAGCTGCACGGGAGTTTCTTGTTATCTGATTTTTTAGGTCTTTTGCTATCTATATCCTTAAGCTTATCCCACCAATATTTCTTTCCACGTAGTTTACAATATACGAAAAACACGAGCTATTTAATCATTACTAATTCTTCTGCGTAGGGCAATGACTTCAAGGAATCAGCGAAAATTTCTCTCCACTCTTTAAGCTTATGGCTTTTTCTTTGGAAATACATATTTCTAAGTTCTGCATAATTAGTTACAATAGTCCTAGTCTGTTTAAATGCACTGGGTAAGTCCTGAATTATAATTCTAAAAATCTCTTCTTTTTTAGTTTTATCTTCTATATTTTTATATATATCTATCATATGATTAAGATTATTTATTATATTAGTTCTATATTCACTTTCAAAATCAAAGTCAAAATCATTATAAGTTAATGGTCTAGAAGTAATTTTATGCATAGTACTTGTACTATTTTTTTCACAGAACTTGTAAGTGTCAAACTCTTTCCACCAATACAATGGAGCGTCAATGTCCATATATACAGTAATATATCTCATAAACTTAGCATGCTCTGTTCCTGCTAATATAAGTCTTTGCATAAGACTTATATCATTTATTCCTAATTCAACATACCCATCAGAATATTTGCTATCTGACTTACTCCAGCTATTCAATGGATTTCTCATACCTCTTATAGCAGCTTCCCACCCAAAAACTTCTACTTTATCAACTTTCATTATGTATCCTCCTTATTTCTAAATATCGTATTAATTTAACTTTCAAAATGCCTGTAGTTTACAATTGTAAATTATCTTTTATTTATCTAAAGAAATTAAGTGCGTAACCAAAACTTCAATAGACCTAAAATTTTCAGATAACATTTGGCATTTGCGAACCTGTTTCGCTAATTCTTAACTATAACTGATATTTCCCTAGACTTAATATTCTACATGGTTGCACTAACCTTTTGGACTTGATTAATTCTGCCCATAAGAAGATCGCGAAACACCACAATCTATTTAAATGCGTAAACCTCAGATATCTTTTCAGTAAATATTCTTTTTCTTCCATCCTTATATATATTGTTTATTAGCCACTTCCCCCATTCTAAATAATCATACCTGTAGTTTTGAACAAGATATTTATTAAGATATTTTGACAATACTGCTCCAATCACATAATTGTGTATGTAAACAGGATCAATACTTCTAAAAGTATCACAAGCCCAAATTGACGGGTTATTTATATTAAGACCTAATCTACTGTAGTGCTTTATATATAGTTCCTCTGCTTGTTCAGGTTTTTCCCATAACTCAAATTCATATAAGGAACTAATAGCGCATCTTGTATATTCCAAAACTTGAATTTCAGATATTTTTTCTTTTATAAATTCATCAAATAATATTTGGGGAGCAAGATGTTCCATAACTACTGCCATTGCTTCATCATAACTGGCCGGAAGAATTCTATAAAGGCCTTTTTCCTCATTAAAGTAATAGGATATTGCATGTCCTAATTCATGAAATAGTCCTGTCAAATCTGATAGTGAGTGAATAGGTGCTGCAACTATTTTTATATTTTTAGGAGAAATCTCACTTGCTACTCCACTAAATTCATGTTCCATATAATTTATTTGTATTTTTTCTTTTATGCAGTTAAACCCCAATTTATCTATAAATTGATTTATTAATTCAACAGGGTTCAAATCTAGCATTGGAACACTTATTTTATTTAAATCAGAAAACCAACTTTTCCATTTGATATTGTACTTTGCAATTAATTTTAATACTTTATTTATGTTTTCTTCTACAAAGCTATTCAGTAAATTTACTAACATTTCCTTATTTATTTCTTCAGTTTTGAATACTAATTCAGGATAAGAAGAATAACCTACTTCCTTTGATAATTTATTTCTTATATTCATTAATTTAACGACATCACTTTTCATCCTTGAGGATAGTTCCAATAAGTAATTGTACCTATTCTCTTCAAGTTGTGGCGGAATACTTTTGTTATAATTTTCCTGATTATCAATTCGGTTTCTTAATTCTGAAACTAAAGGATTTTTATCAACTAAATCCTTTTTTATTTGCAGATAAGCTATTTTAGACCTTCTATCAATTGGTTTTATTAGGCAATAATATTTATGGACAATATTAAACATTTCATTATCTATCAATGATAGGTCATAATTGCCATTTTCAAAATAATTGCACCATTGAAATAGTTGAATATTCCAATACTTTTTCATATAAGCGTATTCAAATTCTTCAATCATAATATTTCTCCTGAAATAACTTTTTTAAATGTAGCTTTATCCATCTCATGCAAGCTTATTTAATAAAATAAACCATTTTATATTTTGATGCACTAATCAGTAAACCACGATTATTAAACTCTATAAGAAAGTTGCTTGATAGAATTCCTATTATCTACTCTAAAGTTTTAATTAACTTTATATCACTTCCAAAGTGCTTTTCTATTTCTCTAATAACAAAATACTTATGGTCTCCCCCCATAACAAGCACTATATTTCCACCTTTATTTTCTTCAATTATATTTATAATGTTATCTGCAATGTGTCTATCTCTATCTTTCCAGAACCGTGCGTATTCTTCATACTGCGTTTCATTCAAAATATTATAAAATTGCTTGTAGTATATTTCTGCCAGAATATCATCAATTCCATTATTATATTTTTTTACGTTTGAACAATTTAGTATTATTTCATCTCTTTTTTCATCAATAATGTTTAACAACTCTCTTTCCTTTTGAAAGTTTACATCATTGAGAAATTCCCTATAAAGTTTTTTAATACTTTTATTCTGCCAATATTCACGAGAGAGTTTTTTATTTTCAATATATTCACCAAGCCAATCAAATCCAATAGTCTTTATTTGAGGAAATCTATCAACAATCTCTACCATTTCACTTGGATAATTCTCAAGTAAGTACTCTTTTGTTTCATTAATATCCTCCGCTCTTATTTCTACACCAATTGCATCAGGAGTATATTCATCAATATACTTTAATACTTCTTTTTTATATATTTCATGTACTACTCCTATGACAACTATCTCCGTCTTGTTAAATACTCCCATACTTTTATCCCCCGTTCTAATTAAAACATTTTAACTTCGTCGTACTCAACAATTCCAAAATAGCAAATTACACTCAAACTTGTTTTAGCCGTTTTAGCGAGACAAAAGTTGCTAAAAACATTACTACAGGTATAAGTGTTATCAATATTTCACACTTCTGAAGGCTTTCAGCAAACTGCTGTATTCCAAACCATGGTCCCAAAAGCAAGATTGCAAATGGTATAAAAAGGTCAACAATGCCGGCATCAATTCCTGTAGTATTGAGAAGCAATATCAGCAAAATTAAAAACAGTGTCATTCCCCAAAATATTGAGCAGTATTTTATAATGCTGCGTTGCTTGTTTATGATGCCTATTGCCGTAACGAGAAACCATATGGCTATGTAAACAGTTGTTACAACAATATTCTTCGTTGTAGCATTGCCTCCCATTAAGAATTCTTTAAAGTTTAAAATTGCACTTAGGATAGTAGCCATAATGGGTACGGGTATTAGAACCGTTTCAGTTACTTTATTTTTCATTTTGTACTCCTGAAATTTAGTATTGATTCGTTTAAATTAGAATTAATAATTTATTGCATTTACATTATTAGCGAATTATAAAAGAATATAGTGTATCAGTTTTTAGCCTCCACCAGTTCCAGCCCAATTAATATACCAATACTTAACTTTACCAAGGTAACTATACTTATAGTCTATGTCATAAGAATCCGGACCGATAGCAGGATTATTGCAAAAGTATTGTGCTCCATATTGAGTATCACTAATTGGTCGTTCAAAAATCTCTGTTTTAAATGCTTTTACAAAATAGCCTTTCAAAAACAGATCTGTTCTTATAGCTCTTTCAATAGTTGAATGACTATAAATATCAAATGCCGTATAAAGAGTCAATAAAACAATGCATAATAAGATTATTTTATAGCCTTTCCTTTTCAACTTTATCCCCCTTTTATAGTTTAATAAATCATGTTTTACGGGGTTGCAGAAATCATAATAACTTAATTACTACAATTTTAATGAATGTTCAGAACTAATTATTTCACTAACCTCCACCAGTAGCATTCATCATCTTCCATATACTTTATCATTCCAATCTTTTGCAATACTCTATGTGATGGTATATTGCTTTTCAAAGTATCTGCAAGTATGAACTTAACCTCCGGGTTTAAAAACATCCATTGTGTTATGCCCTTTAATGCTTCAGTCATAAAACCATTACGCCTAAAATTACTTTCAATTGAATAACCAATTATAACCTCACCGTTTTGATTAGGATAGTTTTTTACCATAATTGAGCCAATGAACTTATTTTCCTCTTTTAATGCTATTATCCAGACAGTATACCACATATAGTAATCAGGGTTATTTTTTACGCCCTTTAGCCTTATTTTAAAAACATTTTTTTCTCTGTCACTGAGCTTTGTTTCAGTTATAGCTAAACCCAATGCCCTTTCCATTTCATTGAAGTTGGAAATACAAAGCTCAAGATAAGATTGGTCTAAGGAAAATATATTTAGCCTCTTTGTATTGATTGCTAACATAATAGATAAGTTCTCCTATCGTACATTTTCAGTTTATTACGTCGTATTTTATAATTATTCATTTATTGCATTTGCATGATTAGCTAACCATTTAAGAAGATTGTGAAGCAATCATTAGATTGAAATTGTTAATATCTTCATTTCATGTTCTGTTTCTCCAGAATCTAAAAACCCTAATGAAAACCAAAATGGTTCACCATTTACTTTGTTAGCAGTTAGCCAAATATCTTTAATTTCATAAGTAGCAAATTCTTCTCTTATGAGACTGTACAACTTTCTTCCAAGACCTTTTCTTCTAAAGTCTGGCATTATATAAAATTCCATTATATATCCCCAGCCAATACGTTCACTACGGTCAATTTTAAAATGTGAAAATCCAACCATACTATCATTTATTTTTAACCCAATTAACCAACGTTCATCCTCAGTTTGATGGTTCAGAATACTATTAAGAAATTTGTTATGCATTTCTGTAGACCAGTCTGAGGCTACTTCCTTCATATACTCATAACCTAAATTTAGAAACTCAGCACAAAGTTCTGGATTTTTCCTGCTAACCCTTACATATTCAACATTAAAGTTATTCTCCATTTTATCCCCCTTTAGTATTTCACAATATCTTACTTTCGCTAAGCAACTTTTGAAGAATGTATAGTAAAGTTGTGTTTATTTTCCACTTGATTTCATATTTATGAGCCCCATAATAAATACCAATATGCCTATTAACATAAATGAATGTATGAATCCATTTAATATTGGAACATACTCACCTGTTAAGTTTCTATTAGAATAAACTATACTAACTGCTTTGTACCCTAGCGGTGTACTTATTAGGATTATAAATAGTCCAATTAAAAAATATTTTACTTGTTTTCTCATAATCTATCCCCCACTTTAAATATTTAATAAAAAATAGTGTTTTTTAAGATATATTCACTTTTTGCCCTCAGTATTTCATTTAACCATATACTACCATTATTTATTTGTCGCATTTCTAAATAAGGTGATTTTTAACTTTAAGCCATACGCTTATTTGTTTCCAAAGTATTTATCAGGGTCGATTTCTTGTCATCCCTTGACTTGCTGATACGGGATTGCTTCCTTTCCTCCATAGAGTTTACTTTTTTCTAATACATATTTCTCCTTTATGGTAATTTACAAAAACCCCCTTATTCTCTACATGGGTATATAACGATAAAATCATATCAGAATCTTTATTTGCTCCACCACCAGTTTTTACATTATATCGTTTATAATTAGTAAGACAATTGCGCATATTTAAGCCTTTTTATTTTATAGTTAATATGATTGAATAATAATATAAATTACTTAAAATAACCAATTAAAAAATTAATCTAAATCAAGTCTATATATGTACTCATCATATACAATGTCAGTACCACTTTTTCTAAAAGCACCTTCTTTCTCAACATAAAAGTTTAGTTTTCTCAATACAGCATTTGAACCTATATTTTCTTTAGCAACAGGAGCGGTTATTTTTCTCCCACCGTTAGTATGACAAAAATCAATTATTGATTTTATCATTTCTGTAGCATATCCTTGACGCCAATAATTCTTATGAATAGCGTAGCCTAAATCCCAATGACTTTTGTCCATACTTGGGATGGCACTACATGTTCCAATATAATTTCCAGTTTCCTTTGAAATTGCAACAAAGTAATAACATCCATCATAAATTTCTACATTCTCTTTCCATTCTAAATATGTATCATTTGCCTTTTCACGAGGTGGATCTGATAAATATTTACCCATTTCATCATCAAGCCATATATCCAAACAAAAGTCAGTATCTTCTTTCTTAGTTCTTTTAATAATCAATCTCTTTGTTTCCAAGTTTTTTATCATCATGATTAATACCCCTTTGTTATTGCTATAATACCCAATAAATTACCATTATTCGCTTACTACATTTGCATGATTAGTGAACCATATAAGGAAATTGTGACTAATATTTTTGTAGGTTATGTATTTTCGCTTTGATTTTTAAATAGTTCTTTTATCTCTAATAAAATCTTATTATTCTCTTTCATCAGTTCTATAAGTTTAGATTTCTCAATAGCTTCCTGTATAAGAAGATATAAAATAAATGGTACTGCAGTAGCTAGCCATCACATAAACTCCCTTCCTTTCACATTAAATTGTTTTACAATATCATACCATTATTCATTTATTGCATTAGCAATATTGACAAACCATATATTAAGAAGGAGAATCACTTTTCTATTGAATATTTAGGATATAAATTCAAATGAATAATTTTCTTTCTTGATAAATCCCATGGACTCGTAAGTCTTTCTTGCAATAAGATTTAGTGACGAAGTTTGTGTTACTGGTATCCTATTATCCGAAATAATATTTTCCACCATATTTTCCATTAGTTTTTTACCAAAGCCTTTTCCTCTATAAATAGGATCAATGTATACAGTTGTGATATCAACGTAATTTTTAGTTTTTCCACTATATCGAGCCATGCCTATGGGCTGCCCTTTGTATTCGATAAAATAGACTCCTATTTTTATATCTTCAGTTAACTTATTTTCATCAGTTATATCAGCAATCTCCATGTTACTTGTCGGCTCAAAAAACCCAATCATATACTCACTAATTTTACTCATATCATTCTGTCTACAAGTAGCCATTCTATATGTAATATCTGAATGTATGGCTTGTTTACAATACCTATTTAAGTCAAATTCATAATATATGTCTGGAGTAGATGTCTCCTTTTTACCTAGGTAGGACAATATTTTCGATACTTCTTTTCTTTTACCCGCCAATAAAACTCTATTATAGTTTAGTAATTGAAGCTGTTTTGCAATTTCAATATAACCATTCTCCTTTTTAGTAAAAAAGCTTGTAAAATAAGAATTGCCGTCAAATTTCATATGTAAGATATTATCAATACTACCATTTGATTCTTCAACATATAGTTCACCAATATCTTGAATTTGATTTTCTATAAAATGTATTAGAAACACATTGAACAATTCATCCTCATAAAGTAAACTCAAAATTTTTTTCTTTAACTCATCATTTAGCGAAGTAATATATCTCATTAAACTCCATCCTTTAATTCACCCTAATATACTATAAGACACCAATTCATAAACCATAATTAAAGCATCTCATAAGTAGGATGCGAAATTACTCAATTGTACATTATGCTTACAGTGCTAGCAGTCTTTCAATTTCATTCTTAATTCTATTTATATAATCTTTCCTTACTTCATCGCTTGGTCTTGTGGATTCATCAAACAATGCGCTATTCGGAAGTTGATAAACTGAGTTTATTATAGGAGTATCTCGCTTCAACCTCGGGTACAAATGCCAATGAATATGAGGGCATCCATTTCCAAGCAGTTCATAATTTATTTTATCTGGCTTGAACACATTAGAAACAGCTTCTGCAACTATGTCATTTCTTCTCTGTTTTTTTAAACTGCAACCTCTCAACAATATAAGAAAAATACAATTATGCAAATAACTTTATCCTAAAGTTATCCAATATCTTTGTGTAATTTCATTTCCTTCAGGGACTTCATTTTCCAATATACCGCCATTTTTTATAATGGTCTTTGCCGAAGCTACATTATATTTATCGCAGGTAATTAAAACATTTTTTATGTTTAATTTTACACTTTCATTTAAGGCTAATCCTAACATTTCAGTTGCATAGCCTTTTCTTCTTTCTGATTTTCGAATGCTGTAGCCTATATGACCGCCAAAATTAAACAAATAATCATTTAAACTATGCCTAATATCAATCATGCCGATTAAACGACCATTATCATTTGAAACAGCCATATATGTAGTTGCAGGAACACGACCTTCCCTTACGGTATCTTCTTTTGAATTATCGCAAACCTTGCTATACCATTCTTCAAAAGTTTCAGCATCACTTAATCCCGCAGTACCGTCTAAACTATCACCGTTTTCAATAAACTCTTTTTTATAGTCCAAAATCATCTCTTTATAATCCATAGTTGGTAACACTAATTTTAATCTGTTCATTATTTCCCTCCAATTATTAAATGTTTTTACTTGACCATAATTAATCTGTCATGGATTACCATTATTCAGCAGTTAAGCACCTTTCAAAATCAATTATTGCTTTCAAAAAACCTTTTCTCCATATATCTCATTAAACAGTTTATTTGACTTGTAAGTAAAATCTGCAGGCGTAGAATATTCACCAGATAACCCAGCACTTTTCCAGTTAGCTGCCCATATTTGATAGGTATCTAAAGGCAAGGAATCTTTTACTTTCAAATGGCAGCCGTCCCGAACAACCAGCCCATCCTTCGCAGCCTTTTCCATATTGAAATATAATCTTACCCCGGGCTTATATCTCGCATCTTCTTTCATGATAATCTTACCCTTTTGCTTTGATAAAACCACAAGTTCGCTTGATATAGAGCCATTTGAAAACATTATATAATCGCTAAAATCTTCAGGGTCACCCAGCAGGCTGCCTATAGGCACTCGTTCTAAGACACGTCCCTCTTGCTTTAGCCTGTTCCATGATTTTAAGCAGTTATCCTTCTTTATGCTTTCCCAACAGCTTAAGGTTGTACTATGAATCATTACCTTTGGTTCATAGCTTCTTAAAAACTGATCATTAAAATGATGATTATCATAGAAGGATTTAGCCTCTTCAAGGTCCTCATCGGAAACTGATAATATTATATTTTTATTTTGACTTGTCTGAAATTCAATAAAATCCATTAAGGACATCTTCCAATTAGGGTATTTCTTACTTACTGTCAAAGTATAAACTGAATTTAAGCCTCCTCCGTTCATAATCTCGTAATCCTGAGAGTCTGTTAAACAGAAGGCAATCCAGCTATCATCATATTTTTCACTTGTTATTGGATTAATTTCTTCCCTCGAAAAACCTTCCGGAAGCTTATATATCAAATATCCTCACCTACCTTAAAAGCAATTAAGCTTTGCTTAGCGGCTTTCTAAATTATCGGATTATGCTATTTTCAATAAGGATTATTACTGTTAAAATTCTCTTTATAAAAACTCCCTATATTCTTCAGTATAAATAATTACATTGCCGCAATTAGGACATACTGCTGCCTTTAATTTGGCATTTTTGATATTGAAAAGACCCTTAAACTTTTTAGAAATAACTATATCTTCAAATTTGAACTCAGGCCTTATGCTGCAATCATCAATCATCTCTGTTTCACATTGATTACAAATTCTATTCATTAATTTAACCTCCGCTTGCCATTTATAAAAATTTTAAAGTACTTAGATCAGTTTTATTGCATCTCTGAAAAACTTTAACCTATATATTGATTATAAACCATAAATTTACACCGCACTATGTAATATACTACTATTTCAAACATTCTTTTATAGGTTCAAAATATGAGAAAATTGTTAACCCTACATTTCTTAAGTAAATTCGGATTACACCTCTCTAATTTTAAATGACTAATGTTTTTTCCATAAAATACTCTTCATTTGTTATTGGATAGCCCTTTTGAATATATACTGTTTTATATCCATGCTTTAAATAAAAAGGCTGTGCTTGAAAGCTCATAGTAGTTAAAAATGCTTTTGAACACTTATTTTCTATTCCTACTTTTTCAGCTTCTAATAATAAACCTTCACCCAATCCTTTACCACGTTGATCATCTCGAACCCATAAAAAATCGATTTCTAACCATTGGCCTACAATTGTACATACAATTCCGCCCATTACCTCGTCATATTCATCTTTTTTTGAAATAACGAAACTTGGTTCATCCTTTATCTCAAAATAATGAGAATTATATTCTTGTAATTTTCTGCGAATTTCTAATTTATCGTCTTCTGCTGGTGATAAATTTATGATATAGTGCATAAAATCATCTCCTTATTATGAATAAGATTTTACAATTGGTCCCAATAAATAACTCTAAAAATCTTTGCCATTACTCCGTTTTCTATGAATTACAGATAAAGTTTCGAATTTTTGATGCCAAGAAACTTAGCCAGGCTTATTTTAGTACCGCAGGTGTAGCTTGGTTATCTTCTCAGTCCAAATTGTTAGCATAAAGCCCCATATCCCAATAGATATGAGGCTGCATTAACTTAATTATCATTTTCCTTTGAAAATCTTACCATGCTTTTTCAAAGCCTTTTCTATATTCATCGCACTTTTTTAACAATCTTGGTCTCAATCTTTTAAGCCACTCAGGTTCTGATGGGAAGCTGCTATCTTGTAATGACCTTAATAGTTTTGCGAAACTAATCAAATTATCAAATCGTTCAAACTTAGGCAATAAATCTATAAACTCTTCTTCTATCCCATTAATGGAACGGTAGCCTTTTAAAAAATGCTTCAACCCATCTTCTGCTTTTGGACTATCCAATTCATTCAAATCGCCCAAAGTACATGCTATATCCATAACATACCAATGATACATAGAACTATCAAAATCGATAGCCTTAAATAAACGTGATTGCTTGTTAAAGAAAACATTATCTAACTCAAAATCATAGTGAATTAATCCATAATTTTCATTTGTCACAGGCAAAGACTTTAGCCATTTTTCTACCTTTTTTAATTCATCTTTAGCATTCTGCTCGTTTGGAAAATCGGATAATATATCACTTGTCACTTCTAACACCTGTTTCCAGCTATTACGAACGTGTTCTTTAGGTCTAAACGTCTTAGATAACCTGTGCAAAGAAGCAAGAGACTTTCCCCAACATTCAAACTCAGCTTCAGTCATATCCTCAATTTCCAGATTAACACCTTCTGCTTTGTTAAACACAACAGCATAATATGTTTCTCCTTCATCTTCAACAACTTCAATGTACCTATGATTATTAGATATGATTGGATATACAGCCGAAAAATTATTTTCCTTCAAGTATAATAGAAATTCAATTTCAGCTTTTATTTGTTCTAGTGAATTTTCATCTTTTCTAGAGAATCTCAACCAATATCTGTCACCTTTTAAGGTGAAAAAATAAACATAATTTGCACTACCACGCCAAAAGTTTAGACTATTTTCATCGTGATTCCAATTTTTTAAAATTGCATTTGCAACCTGGTCTGTATTAAGCACCAAGTTTTTTAGTTTCATCATATTCCTGCACTCCTTTTGTGAGGAATAAGCTATATTCAAAAATCGGTTTTCTTATTCCTCAAATTTAGTCGGAAAACCACCTATTAATTTTATTCACAATAACATCCCCTTCCGCTTTGAATTTGTCTAACAATCCGACAATGTCAACAAAAATATCATACCATAATTAGGCAAACATGTAAAATATATCGTTTCAGGTGTCGAGTAAAATGCTTTAAACAATTTCTTTGGATTTGTATTGTCTTATTGTTTTATCAACATTTCAAGATTTTCGGTTATCTCTGGCCACTAAAATACTTGACGCAATTCAATCTGGCCTTCCCCATATCCTTGAGGATCCGGCATCCGCATGGCCCATTGGATAGCCTCTTCCCTCGACTTAACATCAATCAGAATGAATCCTGCAATCAATTCTTTAGTTTCTGCAAATGGACCATATGTAACAATCGGCTTTTCATCTGGTTTTAGATACGAAATGCGAATTCCATTAGAGCTTGGATGAAGTCCTTTTGCCATAACCCGTACTCCTGCCTTAACTAATTCCTCATTGTACTTCGTCATAGCTTCAATTAACTCTGGGCTAGGTAGATTTCCGGCTTCCGAATTCCTGGAAGCTTTGACAATCATCATAAATAGCATATATCTTCCTCCTTATTTATAAGGCAAGTTCGTTAGAATATTATAGATTAAATCATGTCATTAATAGTATCAAGTGGCAGAATAGTTTTACTTTTTAAGTCACTAATTATCCTTCTGATTAATGTGTGTGTTCTTAATTTATTATCACTTATTCCGGCAATTTCATCAGGCGATAACCACTTTACGTTTATAATCTCATTATTATCATATTTTAGAATTCCATTAGTTACTTGTCCAACGTAGCAAAAAAATATAACCTGCTCATTATTAATACTTATAAAATTATATATTCCCAATAAGCCAGATATTGATATTTTATAGCCTGTTTCTTCTTCAACTTCTCTGATTGCGGCATCAATTATTTTTTCATTATTCTCTAATCTACCTGATGGAAAGTTCCACAATTCTCTTTCCACACCTTGACCTTCTTGTACCATGAGAATTTTATTATTATCCTGAACCACACAACCTGCTACTACAGTCAATTCTATCCCTCCATTAAATACATTATTTTAGAAATTATTAAATTATAATATTAGCCGTAATTGCATCTAACATCTCGAATCTCAGACGTCGAGACAAATAGCCGGACTTGGCTTAGTTTCTCAGGCGCAGCTTGGCTATCTTTTCAAGCCATGCTGGATTTATACAGTCTTATTGAATGGAGAGTATGGTACTCGTTTCATAAAAACACTTTCAACCTTCTCTACTATAGGTCCATTTAGTTCGGATATTCTTTTTCCCTCAATCCACTCTGGATCCTTTTTAAAACTATTAAAATGCTGCTCTCTTGCTTCCATATCTTTGTGCTCAATAATGTAATAAATAATATTCTTGCCTTCTGCATCTTCCCAAAAATCCAATATATTCATTCCATGTTTCTTAAATAGATCTATTGTAAGATTAGAAAATCTATTATGAATATCCACCATCTTTCCAGGTTTAATATAGTAAGTTCTTAATTCGTAAATCATTTTATCTCCTTTATAGCTGTTATTATTAAATTAACATTTAAATAAAATATTATCTAAATACTTCTCTTTTACCTTGAAAAAAATCATTTAGCATATCTGTATGCTGCTCAATAAATAATTTAGGAATATTATTTTTATCAAAAAACTTCAAATCAAATGTTTCTTTATTATCAACCATTAACTCTCCATTTAATATACTACACTTAAATAAATGGCATATGGATTGTGTCCTATCTCCATTGGGATAGGTATGAAAATATTTAGAATATACTCCAATAAAATGCTCTACTTCAACATTTAATCCTGTCTCTTCCTTAACCTCTCTAATCACGGCATCCTCAATGGATTCGCCAATTTCAACTGCTCCTCCCGGAAGTCCCCAAATATCATCTTTATCACTTCTTTTTTGCAGTAATATTTCTCCATTTTCATTTACAATACATGCAACAGAGAAATTTAAAATTATAGTATCATGACCTACCCTGCTCCTTATCCACTTTGCATAGTCTCCCAATTTTCTGCCCCCTTTTTAATTCATCATAAATTACAATTTTACATCAATAAATTAAAATCTATAACGTTACCAATAATTTACTTTTATCAATAAAGTTGCGTATAATGCCACTAGCTTCCGACTCCTAGGGGCCTTAGATAGCTCTTATCTTAGGTTCGTAGGTATAGCTTGGCTGTCTTTTCAAGCCAAGTTGGAAGGAAATTTTTTGTTATATGCAGTTTTAGCTGCTACACTTTAAGCTGATTCCTCTTTTAAACATTAAACTATCGCATTATAAGAATATGGTGAATTAATACAACTTCTGATAATGCTTATTTTGCGGGGGTTAAAGGAACTTATTCATTGATGTATAATTTGATACTCGAAATCCAAGCTTTTCATATAATGGTTTTCCTTTTTCAGTCGACATTAAATCAACTGCGGCAACGCCCAATAGCTTCGCTTCCGATAAAAGTTCAGTCATAACCTTCGTTGAAATGCCTCTTCCTCTATATTGAGGGTATGTAAAAACATTGTATACCGTTCCGACAAGATATGATGAAAACGCTATTAGCGGAGGCCTTTCCACGATTGACATAAATGCAGTTGCTAATACTTCATTTTCATTCTCGGCAATGATAGCAATAAATCCCTTGTTAAGGTATTGAGTAAAATATTGTTCTAACTTCGTTCTAATATCTTGCACTTCTTCCGAAGAAGACACACCTTTTTCTGCAAACAGATATTCCATACGAATCTTTATGAGGAGTTCAATATCCTCTTTAACCGCTTTTCTTACTTTCATGTTTTTAACCACCTTATATTTATAATCTTCAGTTAGCACTTTTCTGCTATTTTGTCTTAATAAAATTATTAATAACTTTTAAGCAGTTATGCTGTAAATCAAAATTGCATTTAACGTTTCGTGCTGCCAACATTCCTGAACTTGACCCCATAGGAGTACCTCCAGGCTGCGCTTGCGTCGGTGAAGGTATGTTCCTTTGAGTCTCACCCTTTTAACCTATATATAGATTATAAACCATAAATTTACACATATCTATATTAAAAAAATCCACCTGCCAAGGGGGACGGCTAATTTTGTTAGTTGATGTTTTAGATCATTTACTATCTATAATCGTCTTAGATTCAAAGAAATTACGATTAAATAAAATCTTAGATTATTCTAAAGTGTATATTTAAATATAATAAGGATATACTTTACAACATTATTAATGAAGATTTAAAAGGAGGTTAAAGTCCTAAATGGACTTTAACGAGCAATCAGCGAGCGGAGCGAGTAATCTTTGATTGCTCAGTGTTCCGACTAAAAGGAGGAATTCAATATGCCTCAAAACAACCTGTCGTTAAACAACCATATTGATAAAAAAAAGAATTCTTTTGAATTAATTAGAGAAGATATTTTATCATATTACAATATCCTTAGTAATGAACATAGCATAACTAAGGGAACATTTTTGGAAGAACATGCAAAGAGATTCATACTAGAAAATCCTAACTCCTTTTTATTTGCCTTAATAGCGGAACAATCCGTTAAAACAGAAGTTGCTTGGAGCTTACCCTATAAATTAAAAGAAAGATTAGGTCATTTTGATATATATAAAATTGCCGATTATAGCGAAGAAGAATTTGAAGTGTTTTTTAAGACAAAACCTGCATTACACAGATATCCAGGTACAATATCGAAATATATTTTATCGGCATGTAAAACCCTTATCGAAAAGTATAACGGCTCAGCAAATAATATTTGGAAATATCCCTCTACTGCCAATGAAATAATAGCTAGATTAAATGAATTCAAAGGCATTAGTCAAAAAAAAGCTACATTAGGCGCAATGTTATTAATAAGAGATTTCATGATAGAGGTTGAAGATAAAAATAATGTTGACATAGCCTTTGATGTTCATGTTAAAAGGGTTTTTTTACGTTCCGGACTTGTTAATAAAGATGATTTAAATGAGTTTATAAATATAGGTAGAATTTTAAACCCTGAATATCCAGGTGTTTTAACTTCACCCTTTTGGAATATTGGCCGTAATTGGTGTAGACCGACAAATCCCAACTGTTCTGAATGTCCTATAAGAAGAGGATGCCTAAAGAAAATAAATTCTTTTACTAAGTAAAAGAAGATAATGCTCATAAAATCCCGATAAATAGGAATTTATCCCTGCATCTTTTCTATGATAAGTCTTGTATTTTCGTCAATTGGCTTGGTACCATCTATTCGGATAATTTGGCAACTTAAAGATTTTACCCATTCTTCAACGTAATACTCTGTTCTGGAACCTACCATATCAAAAAACGCTTCTTCACGTTCGTGCAAATCTCCACCGGGTAACATTCTATTACCAAATTTCCGAAAAGAACGTTTTCTCACTCGATTTAATCGAATATCTTTCGGAACCTCTATCAGTACAGCATATTGATAGAACGTCAGAATTTCTTTTCCACAATCCCCTTCCACGGCAGCATAAACAAAGTTTTCATGTACTCTGATCTCGTTTATAAGAAGTTTTACTGCTTCTTCGTGTGATCTTGGGTAAGCGTAAGCATAATTCGAATCTATTTTGGGGAAAAATAGATTCGAATTATCAATAAAATGAAATCTAAGCTTCTCTGAAAGTGCTTTACCCAACGTACTTTTTCCACTACCATTTAAACCACATATAATAATTCCTACTCCCATAAATATCCTCCATCAAGTTCCGATTTGTCTGCCAGTCGGATTGTATAAATATTCCTTACTTCACAATATTAAATAAAAACCTTTGCTTTTTATCATTATACTCCATTTGTTAAAATAATCAGGTATTGTAAACTAACGTAAAAACACTTCAAACTTACTCAAAATGCAAATAATAAGCACCTTCTTTTCAGAATCTCATAATATAAATGATATGAAAATATAGTAGGAGGAATACTATGTTATATTTTTGCCCAATACATGGCATATACTTCGAATCCCCAGGCAATTGTTACTCTAATTATAGAGAACAGGCCAATGGAACTATAATCGATTTATGGAATACAGTCTCTCCACCTCCTGCACCTGAACTAAAATCTGTAAGAGCTGATTCCAATACCACTGCACTATTGATTTTAGATATGGAGATGTCTATATCTAAAAGTCCACGCTGTATAGCTTCTATCACTAATATTTCCAAATTACTTACTAAAGCCCGAAATAATGGCATACTTGTTGTCTATAGTCTTACACATAATGGAAATCCTCAAGATATTGTCAGACAGCTAACCCCTTTACCAAGTGATCCCATTGTAAAATCAAACGTAGATAAGTTTTACGAAACTAACCTAGATGAAATACTTCGAAAAAAAGATATTAAAACTGTAATAGTTACAGGCTTTGCCGCTAATGGTGCAGTACTTCATACAGCTGCTAGCGCTGCTTTCCACGGCTATAATGTTATTGTTCCAGTGGACTGTATGTCCACTGCAAATATTCTTTACGCTGAGCAATATACCGCATGGCATATTCTAAACAGTCCAGCCACTAGAAACCGAGCAGTACTTACAGAAGTTAGTCTAATTAGTTTTACACATTAGAAAAAACTTATAAATAAAAATGTCATAAAACATTTCTGATTCCCGTTCACTTGGCTTTCTTTTCAAGCTAAGCTGAACGGGAATTTTTGTTGAACGAAACCGCTGCGCGGTAGCAAACAACTGCCAACTCATATATTTATTCTATATTTAGACTATTATTCCTTCGAAAATTATATAGACAAGGCCACTCCTTCCAATAATTAAGTTGCCAAACAAAACAAAAAGGAGTGGTCCTATGTCAATAATTTTAGAAAAGATGAAAATGCATATGTAACTTAGAGGTTTTAGTCCAAAAACAACAAAAGCTTATTAGGGTCAAGTGCTTCAATTTCTTAATCATTTTAACAAATCCCCGAAATATATGGGGAAAAAAGAAGTACGTGAGTACTTACATAATTGTATATACTTTGAAATGATTATTCCATATTTCATGCCTCAAACCAATTACAATGCTATCAAAATTTTTTCAAAAATTATAAAATAGGTGTTGCATAATTATAAATAGTAATGCATAATTATGCTATAGTAGAAATTCAGGAGGAAAGAAATGAAGAATAGAATCAAAGCAGAAATTACAAATGTTATGGAAGAACTATTAGGAATAAGTAAATATCTTTATGAAAACCCAGAACTAGGTCATAAAGAGTTTAAGGCAGAGGCATATCTAACAGCTTTTCTTAAAGCAAAGGGTTTTAATGTAGAACATTCGATATGCGATATGCCAACAGCATTTAAAGCCACTTATGATAGTAAAAAAGCGGGACCGAAGATTGCTTTTCTTTGTGAATATGATGCTTTGCCTGGCATAGGTCATGGATGTGGTCATAATTTAATAGCAGCTATGGGAATAGGCGGAGCTTTAGGTCTCAAATCAGTAATAGATGAAGTAGGTGGAAGCATTGCGGTATTTGGTACGCCTGCAGAAGAAACCAGCGGCGGAAAAGTCACTTTGTCTGAGAAAGGTGCCTTTGAGGGTGTTACTGTAGCTATGATTGCGCATCCATCCGCTGTTACTAAAGAGAGTGGAACTACTCTGGCTCTAAATGCTTATCAATTCGAGTTTTTTGGAAAAACAGCTCATGCTGCCGGATGCCCTGAAAAAGGCATAAATTCGCTTGATGCTGTTATAAGTACTTTCAATAACGTAAATACACTCAGACAATATATCGGAAGAGATGTTAGAGTTCACGGAATTATTAGTGAAGGCGGAAAGGCTCCAAACGTAATACCTGATTATGCAGTAGCAAAATTTTATGTAAGAGCAGCTACAAAGAAGGAATTGGAAGAAGTTTCTGAAAAAGTCTTGAATTGTGCCAAGTCTGCTTCTCTTTCAACCGGAGCTGAACTTAAAATCTCTAATTTTGAATTGTCGAACGCTGATCTAAGAACAAACAAAGTATTATCTGAGGCCTTTAATAATAATATTTTACTTCTTGGTGAAACAGAAATAGAAAAGGCTGATTCACCATCGGGCTCATCAGATATGGGAAATGTAAGTTATGTGGTTCCTTCAATCCATCCTATGATAGGTATGGGAAATAAGGAATTGGTTGGTCATACCGTTGAATTCGCAGCATGCACACAGACAGAAAAAGGCAAGGAAGCTCTATATAAAGGTGCATGTGCTTTGGCATTAACAGGTTATGACGTACTAACTTCACCAGAGCTGGTTCAAAAAATTCTAGAGGAATTCAATAAAATACAATAATATTTGTTTAAATGCATAATTATGCATAAAGATATTAAAGGAGGATTTATTATGTTTAATAAAAAGTTTAAAAAATTATTATCAGTTTTAATATTAGTACTTATTATAATGCTTCCAGGATGCGCTAAAAAAGCTGATGCTTCTATAAAAGTTAAGGCACAGCCTGAAACTCAATTAACAGAAGTAGACAAAATTAAAAAAGCAGGTAAAATCGTTCTTGGAACTAGTGCTGACTGGCCTCCATCAGAGTTTCATAAAGAAATAAATGGAAAGGACACTATAATAGGTTCCGATATTTCAATTGCACAAGAAATAGCAAAAGATCTTGGAGTTGAATTAGAAATTAAAGACATGAAATTTGATGGTTTATTACCTGCATTACAATCAGGAAACATAGATTTCGTTCTTTCTGGTATGGCTCCAACAGAGGAGAGAAAGCAAAGCGTAGATTTCTCAAAAATTTATAATAAAGGCGATCAAGGTATAATAATTAAAACCGGTGATAAAAACAAGTTTAAGGCTCTTAATGATCTTAAAGCGAAAAAAATAGGTGTTCAGAAGGGATCTATACAAGTTAAGATGGCTCAAAAGCAAATAGCAGAACCTAATTTAAAGGAATTAGGAAGCGTATCAGACCTTGTTCTTTCTTTAAAAACTAACAAAGTTGATGCAGTACTTTGTGGTATTGAAGTTGCTAAGGCCTATGCCAGCAAGAATCCTGACATTACTGTTATGGATGTAAAACTTCAGTCTGACGTAGAAGGGACCGCGGTAGCATTGAAAAAAGGAAACCCAGTTCTATTAGATGCTATAAATAAAACCATAGACAGACTTTTAGCTTCAAAAGAAATAGATAAATTTATATCAGATGCTCAAACATTAGCTGAGCAATAATAATTTCTTATATGCAAAAGGACTAAACTGCTGTGTCAGCGGTTTAGTCCTTTTGCATCCAATGTTTTATTATTCTAAAATAGCAGTGCTGGGATACTTGTCCCTTGCTCTGTACTTACAATTATCTGTCTTTAGTTTCAATAATATATTTATCAATTTCATCAACAAGCGGATCAATAAGAGAGGATAATTCTTCATTCTCATCCATACTCTTAGTAATATTTTCGAAGATAAATTGCTCTTTTAGTGGTCGTATCTTTGGATTAAGTTCGCTTCTGCTGTAAAGTTCACCTAAACGAGATACGCTCCCTTCATAGCTATGTTGATACTCTTTAAGATCTATATGAGCGACCTTTTCATAAACTTCATCAGAGTCTTTTTTAGATACCTCAAAGGTTAATTCATATTCGTTCAATTTTATCATCCTTTCGGTGCAATGTATTAAAATCAACCTTATTTTAAGCATAGTTTATATATTTTATGCTTTTATTAAATTTGTCTAAATTCTCAATTAAATTCACCTTTATAATTTTATTACACCGTTTCTGATTTTTTATGTTGTCTAACATTTCGCACCCAAGAATTCCTGAACTTAACCCCAAAAGGAATAGCCACTGTATGCGCTTGAGCAGTGGATGGAGTGTGCTTTGTCTATCTTATCCATTGAGTTTAAATTTCAAAACAATAAAATGAAATCCAAGTTTTTCTGAAAGTGCTTTACCTAATGTACTTTTTCCACTACCATTTAAACCACATACAATAATTCCAATTCCCATAAATATCACTCCATCAAGTTCCGATTTGTCTGCCAGTCGGATTAAATAAATATTCCTTACTTCACAATATAAAGCAAATTTACATTTTAAAAACAAAACATTACTTTTGCACTCTGCTAACAAGATTTTCATCTGACGTTTCGGGTTCGAGATATTCCTGAACCATCCCCCAAAGGAATCCCCCTTGGTTGTGCTTTCACTGGTGAAGGCATGAGCTTTGGCTCCTTCGAAGGCTTGATCCTAAGACGCCAAAGCATAATTGAGCGCACTGTTAGGCTTAGTTTTTCTCGCTGCAATAAAACTAAATCTACTCTAAAACACATTAAGAATATTGAGTAATAATTTTGTTGCACATTATGCTGACTGTTCCCGCGTTATTAGTGTCCATTTTTTAATGATGTAATATACCAATCATCATTGGTTTCCTTTTGGGTTTGCTCTAAGGATAAAGTACATGTTTCATTTGATGGACTTCCATCCTTAACTGTATAGTGAAATATTATATTTATTACAGTTTGTCCATCTTCAGATCGAATTGGCTTACCTACAGTAAAATCTGAAATACTAGGGCTATTAGATGCTCCGGTATGCCAACCCACTGAAGCAAAGTAGTCATAATTTTCATCTTTTAATTTTTTTGAAAACAATGCATATTGCAATGCTCCATTGCGAGTTTTGACTGCATCACCATATAGACTTGCAACAGATTCCGGTGTTCTTCGATCAAAATAATTTTCTAAATGTCCAACTCTTTGTTGAAGTTCTGTCTCCAATTCATATACCTTTTGTTTAAGTGCAGATAGTTCTTTATTTTGATTTTCCATTGTGACAGAAGTTTGTATAGTTAAATCGCTTGTGTTTTTGATTACATCCTTTTGGTTGCAGCTAGAAAATAGCAACATAGCAACAGTAAAAAGAATGAGAACTTGAATCTTTTTCATTGTATGAATTACCCCTCTCAAAATATAAATAATCTAACATCAAAGTATTTTTCAATTAAATATCACAAAACCAAATCTACAAACTTTAAGCTGTTACTTTGCTATCTAAAATTACTATTCTATTTATTTAGTTTAACCTTCATAGATTTAATAATCTACTTACATTACTTTTTTCAAATATAGTATTCAATATTAAAAATAATTTTTCTAATGCA
This sequence comes from Clostridiales bacterium oral taxon 876 str. F0540, assembly GCA_000466585.1. Lineage (GTDB taxonomy): Bacteria > Bacillota > Clostridia > Clostridiales > Clostridiaceae > Clostridium_AT. Next base: position 180,441 of record KE993501.1, on the reverse strand, counting down.
GTCCCCCAATTATTATAAAAATCCTTTTCCATCTTTTCATCTGCATTATCCGTAATTACTCTAATTGATATTCCGCTAACTTTATTTAAGTTTGCAGTTTTAATAATCGAAGCTGTTTCCCAATTACACGCGTGGGCTTTTAATAAACTACACATTTTTTCTCTAATTTCACTATCTTTTATTGTCTTTTCTCCGCTTGCAATATTTCCTAATTTAATTTTCACATTAACTAAACTTTCAATTTCCTTCATTGTCATTTTCAAACATTTAATGCTTTCATCTGATATATCATTAAAAATTGTCTTGCTTGTCAACTCATCCTTTGATTTATTAAAATCCTCAAGTTCACAAATATCAAATTCATAAATTTCTTTTGCAATAATTATATCGTTATATTTGAAATCATTACTTAATGAGCCTGAACCTCCAACATCAATTACCAAATCTGGGTTAAATCTATCAATAATTAATTGTGTTGCCGAAGCACATTGTATTTTACCCGGTCCTGCAAATATAGCAGCTATCTCATAGGAATTATACTTTTTGAAACAAACAGTCCTTCCATTAAAGCTTGTTTCATTTAATAGATTTAAAATTAACTTACATTTATCATATTCGATTTTACATGGACATATAATTGCTATCTTAAACAATGAGTTCAAAACTAAACCCTCCTTAATTAATATCATTTTTTATTTCGCCTACCGTTCTTAATTTCCGACGACGAGACACTTAGCCAGACTCAGCTTAGTCTCGCAGACGTAGCTTGGCTATATTTTCAAGTCAAGCTGGGCAGAAATTTTTTGTTAAATGATTATACTGTTTGCAATTCATCAATCCATTTTAATTTCCTCAAACAATTCGTCAATGTATGTATATTGTCCCCATGTTGTAAATGTTCTCTCGTCAATCATTCGGTTAATTTCATCGCGGCTTGCCAACATTGCATTGCAGGTTTCATTAGGAGCAAGAATTACGGTTGATATGTCTACATTTTGCCGAAATAACCAAACATCAGCCAAGCCGTGACATTCAACGTCGCTACACGGTATGTGATGTTTAATCATTCGTCCGTTCTGCGGCTCAAGAATAATACCTAATTCTTCTTTTACTTCTTTCAATGCCGTAGTCAAGCTATCATCGCCCGCAACCGCATTTCCGCCCGTACATTCCCACATATTTGGGAACGACTTGTTCGGCGACCTTTGCGATATAAGGTATTCACCGTTGTCGTTCTCAATCCAAACATAAACCTCAAGGTGAAATTCGCCTTTGTTCATGAGCTTGCCACGCTCGTGAACACGTCCTGTTACATTACCGTTTTCATCTAATATATCCCAAAGTTCAACCAAATTTATTCCTCCATTCGTGTACGTTATACATACAAAATATAAATAATAAGTATTTCGTCATATTTTACTTTGGTTCTAACCGTATCTATCCTTGGTGCAGGTTTAAACGCACCCTATATATAGATTATAAACCATATATTTACACAATTCTATATAAAAACAGCCATCCAGCCAACGCGGACGGCAACATCTTGTTATCTCATAGTTTAAATCTTTTGCTCTCTATATGCGTGAGGAAAACCAAAATAATTTCATACATATTGTGCTTATAATGTAAGAAAAGTGCGAAATACTTTAGGTTGCTTTAAGTATCCAAGAATGGAAACCGTTCAATTTTCTCATGAAATAGTTTCTCCCAATGTTTCCAATCATGTTCTCTTAAATGTCCAACAATTTGTAGTCCTGATGGCTCGACAGAAGACCATAGATAGAATTCAGATCCCCCTTCTGTCCCAAACCACATTTGTTGCTCCATATTATCCAAAATAATCTGGTTTGGCAATTTTCTATATATATCTGCTAGAACACTCCAATCATCATTGCTAAAATTATTAAAATCCAAGCAATAAACTCTATCTATATTAAGAACACCAAATTCATTATACTCAATCTCATTGTTATCATAATAACTAATTTTCAAAGAAAACCATCCTTCCTAAAAGTTACATTCAATATTCTCTGATTGTTAACCGCAAAAGAAGATTATTCACTAAAAAGAGAATAAATGAAAAACTCCACTATAATCTATTTTAAATTTCTCTACAACTGAATGATGGATATTTGCCAGACTTATATAGTTTCACAAAACAGAAGCACGCTTGTCTATAGAACAAATCTGCTCTGTCCTTGTACAATCCATTATACCGTCTTAATTCAGACAATTCTTCTGTTTTCCTATCAAATCTTAATAATCCCATCAAATCGCTTTCATCTTCATTTAATCCACCAAACTTGTAAATAACTTCATTATCGTTTTCAATTACTTTATAAAGATATGTAATACATGCCATAAAACCATCTCCAACTCATATTACAATTTAGGTACACAATAATCTAATAATACATTTTTAAATGTTATAATTATTTTTTATATAACTTATACCTATTCTCCAGAAAAGAAATATTAAATACATTTTCAGCTATTTTTAATGTATCCTCAATTTTATCAAGTTGTAATTTTATTTCTATATGTAAACTTGGATTGTTCTTTAATTCAAGATAGACTAATTTTATTTTCTCAATAATATCTTTGCAAAATTTAGATATGTCTGAAGTTCCCTCCCGATGTAACCGGCTTATTTCACCAATTATATTCTTAACTTCTTTCTCACAATATCTCTTAGATATATTTTGTTTTTGATATATTTCATTTAAATGAGCTGCTATATGTTCAAAATCATCAATTAAGTCAAATATGCTGCTATAATTATCATCAAATGGGCTGGATTGCAATATCTTATCAAGTTCTAATTTACGTCTTCTAGCAAAATCATCGCTAATACATTGAAGTAGTTCAAGCTGTTTAGAAAATATTAATCTTCTATTATCTTGATACCTCAACCTATTCTTTAATTCAAATTTACAAGCCTCTTCAAATGTGATATCCCTAAAAATACGATATAGAAGCTCGTCCAAATCTTGCATTATATCATCTTGAATTAATTTTCCTCTTTCATAACATTTCAAATGATATCCTTTTGTATCAATTGAAATAAAAGGCATGCAATCATATTTATTTTCCTTAAATGAAATTAAAAAACTCACTTGTTTATGATTAGGAATTCTTCTGAATAATTTCATAACAATTTCTTCTACCTTATTAATATCAAGAATTTCCATATGCCTTTACCTCCGTATTTATTATTCTCCCTATACCTTGATTTCCACTAACGTTTCGCATTCAAGACGTCCTTGAGCCCTAGCCAGACCTGGCTTGGCGAAAGGATGTGCTTTGGCACTCTTTTAAGACAAAGCGAACTTAAATGCATTGTTATATGATATTATTCATTTGCATTATTAGCTAATCCAATATAAATATTATTCACTGCCTACTTTTTTAACAATAATTTTATTCCAAAGTAAATAAGAACGATACCTACTGAAAAGTTAAGAATTTGAATAATTATTTGTGGTAAGAACCCACTTAAAATGCTTCCCAAAAACGATACAATTGTTAAAAATGATATTGTAGACAGGATGCATCCAATTCCGAAAAAAATAAGTTGTTTTTTGCTAAACTCATTTTCAGCAACTTGAGATGAGAATACACTCCCCCAAAAGATAATAGTCAGCGGGTTGGATGCAGTTAGAAGTACACCTTGGAAGAAAACATTGTGATTAGTCACATTTGAGAATAATTTTAAATCTGGCAATAGCGTAAAACCAAATGCTCCTGTTGCTGTATTTATCCCAAACAGTACCAATACAATACACCCTAATACTTTAATGGCAGATTTAATCTTTTCTTTATTAATAATCATGGCGACACCAAGACCAGATAGTATTATGTATAATCCATCAATAAGAGAAATTGCCATAACAAGTGATAGCCCCATCAAAAAGCCATATGTAGCTGAAGTGTTAAATACCATTAAGCACATTGGACCAACAGCAAGCTGTAATAACATTCCAAACTTAAATCCCTTATAAATCATTTCTTGTCCTCCGATTTGTGAATAGCATCTATTCCTGCTTTGGAATAGTAATCTTGTACTCTTTATTTTCTAATAGCACCCTTACATATGAAATTTTATCATCATAGTTTTTACCCTTTAGAATAAGATATTTTCCACTATTTGTCTTAACTATTTCATCTATAAAAGAGCCCTTACCATATCCTGTAGTGTCAATTCTGTATTTATTATTAATTCCTTAAAATATTATTCATTAACGTTTCTTACTGCCGATGTTCCTGAACCTAGTGCGATGCCTTTGGTGAAGAAATGTGCCTTGCCAATGGTTTTAAGATTTCCGCAGAATATACTTTGAAAAATCTCTTAGCATATTTTTATCATCAATTTGTTTTAAAACACTGTTTTCTAAAATTGAAGAGAATAGTATTAATCCAATAAAAATATCAATGTATACATCTTTTAAGTCGAAGGTAAAAAAACCATTTACTAATATATAATCTAAACTGCCATTCCAAAAGATTTTATCAATTAGTGAACACATGGCACCAGAAAATATAAAAGCAAACATAATATTTATAATTTTATTTGTGCCTAATTTCGTATTTAGATATTTATAAAACAAATATATTAATATAGTCATAATTGTCACTAATATAATATGTATCCATTTGCTCACGTTTAATTGCAACATAGAATTGACCCATGAATAATCCCTATTAAACATTGGCTCAAAATATAGCAAAGGAGGTAATATAGGCAATCTTTTATTAAGAAAATTATAATTAATTATTATTTTAATAACTTGCTCTATTGTTATTAATAAGGCCACACCTGTCCAAGTTTTCTTATTCTCCATCTTCATGTTTCTCTATACCACCTAATCTAAATTATTTTTTCTACTATGTCCTAAACAAAATCTAATAAGGTTTTAATATTGATTGATTTTAGTAGCTACATCCCATATTACCATACATATAATTATAACTAAAGATGTCCATCTACTTATGCTTGCACCTGACCTTGCATCAATAAAATAGACAGTATAAATCCCCAATTTTCTTCATTTTTCATAAATTTGCTATGATACTTTGTCCAATAGATAAGGTGCTATGTAACCATTGGAAGAGTGTGTTCTCTTACGGTTATAGAATAGTTCAATGTACTTAAATACTTCTTGTTTAGCTTCTGCTCTTGTATTAAAGTTATAATCATTGAGCCATTCCATTTTAAGCTTACCCCAGAAAGACTCCATAGGAGCGTTATCATAGCAGTTACCCTTACGGCTCATACTGCAGATAAAGCCATAGCCTTTAAGAAGATGTTGGTACTCGTTACTTGCATATTGTACTCCTCTATCTGAGTGGAGTATAAGACCTTCTGTAGCACCAACCCTACCAACAGCTTGTTTAAGGGCATCAGAAACAAGGCTGGTCTTCATGCGCCTATCCATAGCCCAGCCTACTATTCTACGTCCATATAAGTCCATTACTGCTGCTAGATACAGCCATCCTTCTTTAGTTTGGATATATGTTATATCAGATACCCATTTCTCATTAGGTTTAGTAGCAGTAAATTCTCGATTAAGTACGTTTTCTGCAACGGGGAAATTGTGTTTTGAATTTGTGGTTGCCTTATATTTCTTTGTTACTTTGGATTTTATACCGTTAGCTCTCATTAACCGAGCTACGCGCCCCTTGCTTGCCTTTTGATTCTTAGGCAAGTTCTTAGTTATCTGAGGAGCACCATATATTCTATGACTTTCCTCATGTATTTTCTTTATAGCTTTAAGAAGCTCTTTGTTCTCTTTGCTTCTCATACTTTCTCCACGTGAGTGGTATGCGTAATACCCGCTTCGCGATACTCCCAAGGCCTTACACATCTTCGCAATCCGAAACTTGAAGCGGTGTTCAAATATAAACTTAAATTTTGCTATTTCAGATTCTTCGCGAAGTAGGCCGCTGCTTTTTTTAGTATCTCATTTTCCTCCTTGAGATCTGCTAATTCTCGGCGAAGCCTTCTGAGTTCTTCGTCTTCAGGCTTAAGATTACCGCTCCCAGGGAAGGCAGAAGCTCCATCTTGTTTATAGCCTTTAACCCAATCTCTAACTGTTGAGTAATGTATACCTAACTCATCAGATATTTTACTGATTGTTGTATCTCCTGAAGTTATTCTTAAAACTACTTGTTCCTTAAATGCTTTATCAAACTTCTTTCTTTCACTCATTGTTAATCCCTCCAATTTGATTATAGACGGATTCTTACTGTCTATCAAATTGGAGTAGGGTCAGATTGTACCAAGCATCCAACGTTTTTGTAGAAAACACATCCAAAGCTCTCAGGACATGTACGGAGAATTCCAGTGGAGCTATTCCGGAAGCAGTTATCAGTTTTCCGTCAGTTACCGCAGACTCCTGCTTATAGTGATTTTCTCCTGCATAGTTAGGACACATCATTTTAAGATATCCTAAATCATTACTTGTATGACTTCTTGAATCTAGAAGTCCATTTTGAGCAAGTGACATTGTCGCACCGCATATCGCAGCTACAATTATATTCTTATCGATACATTGTTTAGCTAAACTTAATATTGGTTGATGAATTGTTTCCATCCACGTTTCACCACCAGGTAAAATCAAAGCGTCAGTTTCTTTTATGTTGCATTCTTCTAAATCAATATCAGGTAGTATTCTTAACCCGCCCATTGTAGTAATATAATTCTTTTCAAGTCCTAAAGTTACTACTTTAACTGGTGATGCATCCTTCCTAAAACACCTTCCTGAGTTTAACTCTGCAGTCAAAAATCCAACTTCCCAATCAGCCATTGTATCAAATACATATAGATACACAGCATTATTATTCATATTCATAACCTCCTATCTCAAGCCTTGATCAACCATCCATGATCAAGAGTAATGTTTATATTTATAATAAAACAGCTTCACTGACAACTACTGTCAGTGAAGCTAATCATAATTGATAATATTCCATTAATTCCGATGCAACAGAAACAAGCTTTATCTTTAAAATCTGAGGTTCAATCACTTGAATAGCCTTTCCGTAAGATAAGAGAAAATGGGGTACATATGCATGAAGTGCTATTTCGTCTAATAAAAAAACTGCTTGATTTGACGTCCTCTCTTTCAGATGATGACCTAAAAACCAATGAATGCACAAATCATCCAAAGCTTCTGACCTGCCACTAATAATCAATGAAACCAGCTTATCTTTATTTTCTGGATTAGGTAAAAGATTCTGTAAAAAATATTTTCTGGCGGAAAAGGCTTCAGGCCGTTTAAACATCATTTGCGTCCGCTTTATTTGTAAAATCCGTTCAGCTCGAAAGCTTCTGATTTCGTTTCGAAGATGGCAAAATCCAACTGTATACCATTTATTGTTCCAATAGAGCATTCCATAAGGATCAATCACTCTTGACCGGGGTTGTTCTTCATGGCTTGTACGGTATTCAATTTCTATAGAATATTCGTTTGCTACAGCCCGTTCCAGTTCTTCCAATGTTAGCTTAACAGACGGTTCAATACCACGGTTTATCACTTCGAAACCAGCTAAGTGTCGATTGAGGATACTTTCCTGTTCCAGGTTTGAATACATTTTTAATTTTTGTGTTGCATTGTTTAACGACTCACTGAAAGGGTATCCCGCTCCGCTTGCAAATACTGCAGCATGAAGCAACGCTTTTTGTTCTTCAATATCGAAAAACAAAGGTGCTTGGATAAAATTGTTCAGTAAACTATATCCACCGTTCTGTCCTGCATCTGATACAATCGGTACTCCGCTTGAGCAGAGCGAATCAATATAACGATAAACGGTTCGTATATTTATCTCTAATTTTTCCGCTATTTGCTTCGCAGTTATTTTTGATCCAGAATTAAGCATCCATAAAATGGCTAGCATATTATCGTTTTTTGCCATTTGATATCCTCCTATCCTAACTTTATTCCATCCTCCCCAATACCTCGTGTCATCTATGAAACGACCAAAAAACGGGTCAAAATTTACACTTTTTCTCCTCGATTTTTGCTCATTTTTTGGTTCAAAACCACTATTTATGGTGGTTGACCTGCCTCATTTGCCCTTAGAACCACTATTCGTCATCAAAATTACGCTCTCAACGTGTCTAGTAAAATAAAACATATTAGCTATTAAAAAGAATATTCTCTTTTATATTTCATTAGTTTTGAAATTTATCATAAGTCATAAATTACTCCTTAACATATAAAATTTTATATACTTATTTTAACATACTCCCATTTATCTAACATTATCAAAATTGGCTGCAAAAGCTTATAACGAAGTTAAATATCAGGATTTAATGATTGCAGTTGGACATTTATCCAGATAACAAATTCACCATTGTAGTAAATACTAATAAAAGGCCATCACCTGGAAGCTTTATAAGCTTTAAAAGGTAATGACCTTTTTCTATTCTATTTAAGTTTGTTTGAATATATAATCACTTGAGGTTATTAGACTATTTATTTATGTTTAATAGAGGAAAATTTATCCTAATATAGAATATATATCTTGAGGTGATTTTTTATGCGTAATAACAACCATAAAAAGAATATGAGCAACTATCTTAAGATTATCGATGAGAGCTTAAATGATTCTGATGAATATAATTATTATAATCTGCTTTATAATTCAATAAAAGAAAGATATTTAGAAAAAATAAAAAATCAAGAGTTAGATATCAAGGTTGAAAAAATCAGATTGAAAAGTAAATCAGGGGGATATAGTGGAAGCGTTACAAGTTTCTCTGTTAATCTAATAATTTTAGCACTCACCATTTTTATGACTGGGTTTATTCAAGCTTATAGTGTAAGCGACTATAAATATAAATTCGCTGTAATAATAGCAATAAGTATAGCTTTTTATATAATAATATTAAATGTTATATCTAAAGATGCATTGAAAAGGAAAGACTATATATCTGCAATATGCTTAGATGTTTTAGATAACATTGAACACGAAATGAAATATGTAGCTAATAGTCAAATAGCTAATGATGAAGTTGCAGCTACAATAGAAACTGATGAATCTTCTAAACAAGTCAAACCTAGCTCAAACCAAACAAACGGTAATTGGAATGTAGAAATTAATATGCTCTCAGTTTTAGATGTTGTAGGAGCCATATATAAGGCCGGCAAGATTGCTAAGAAGATGTTTAGGAAAAAGAAATAACGAGTTAAATTACCGAAATATTTTTATAAAAAACCAACATATCTTGTAAAAACACTTGTTCTGTATGCCATATGTTGTGGCATAATATTTCTGTATTAAATTACGGGAGATGGTGTTTTATTGTCTAATCATTGAAGCACAATTCTTGTTAATTATTAATATTATATGGATTTTCATCAAGGTTTTTTAGATTAATACAATATCTATCTTATTATTAGAAAAGAAAAAAGGATGCTCATCAAGGCATCCTAACATTTTCTCCATTAGTTCAAATAGCTTTTCGTTATCCTTTTGCACTCTCACCACTTATTAATAATTATGCCATATTAATTCAAATAATAAATTGTTAGTTTATACTTACCAAATGTAAAGCATATTTCTTTCTAATTTTTTTATCTGCCAACCCAGTCTTTCCTAAATCAATATATCCAGAGACTTCTCTATATATTCCCTAATAAGAGTTATCCTGTCTTTTACCCTTGGCATGAACAGCGCTGAAATTGCAACAACAAGCTCCTTTTTAGGATTAATGTATATGACATTTCCGCCATCACCCAAAGCTGCGAAGCTGTTCTCATTTTCATCTATAATCCACCACAAATACCCATACTTCTTTTCGTCCCAGTGACTATGCTCCTGAGTGCTTTGCTCTATCCACACAGATGAAACTATTTGTTTTCCATCACATACGCCATGATTTAAATAAAGCTGTCCAAGCTTTGCCATATCTCTCGTCTTAAGTGACAATCCCCAGCCTGCGGTATTTACACCTTTGGGATCAGCCACCCAGCCTTTCATGTTTCTGTCTTTATACCACGCAAGCTGTTCCTCTTTTGAATGGAAAACTACATTGCCTTCAACGCTTATTCCGAGTGGTGCAAATAGATTTTCTGTTGCAAAATCAAGTACTGATTTGCCTGTTGCCTTTATCAAAATTCCTGACAAAACATCAGGTCCGATTAATGGAGCATATCTAAATTCACCTATTCTTCCTCTTCCACCCATCAAATCAAGTGCTGATTTTACCCAGTCACTACTACTGAAGTATTTCGTATAAGGAGCAGACTTGTACTTATACGGAACGGTCATCGTAAGCATATCTTTTATTGTGACGTTTTGTAGCACCTTTTCTCCACGCTTAATTGTGTATTCAGGGAAGAAATCAAGTACTTTCTGTTCAATGCTTTCAATCATTCCCTTGTCAACTGCTATTCCAATTAATATTGAAATTATACTTTTTGTTACTGAAAAAATATGAAAAGGATTGTCTTTTTCAAAATCATTAAAATACTTTTCATAACAAATATTTCCGGATTTTTGTACTACTATGCCCCCAACATTTTTGTGGTCTTCTCTGATGAGCACTTCCATTTTTTTCGTCAATTCTTTCTGTTTCATATGCTTTCCTCTCTTTCATTTTACAGCATAGAAATACAGCAACAATCATCTGATTGTGTAACTCGCAGGTCTCTGCTTACTGTATTAGAAAGAAATAGGCTCAATCGGAACGTAGATGTCTACAATATGTTTATCACCTGGCCCTGGCATATTCATATACATTTCAAACGGATAAGAATCTCTTGGTATATAAGAGCTTCCCGTAATCCACTCTTGGTACATGTAGTTCCATGCGTCGCTATACTGATCCGGTATAATTTCAAAATGTCCAACGGCATATAGACCTCCTGCGAGTATCATTATCTCAAGTCCTTCTCCTTCTGAAGGCTTAAGATGATTTGAAACAGTAAGGCACAGACTCGTACGAAACTGTTTCTTATCTGAAAACTCCGGGTTATCGTGATAGATAGCAAGCACTTTGTTCTGCCCTTCTGCCATAAGATTCTGTCTCCCGGCCTGGATAAACAATCGTTGTAATAACCTTGCATACTCTTTAGCCAGAGTTTCATATGTTCCGGTATGTCTCACATATACAACTTGCAATTCCTCAAGGTTAATCAGAGCAATTTTACCTGTCACTGGAAACTGATAATCTGCCTTTTCTTTCTTTGCTGTACCCTTATCATACTCAGATATTAAAAATAATTCTTTGCAATTCTTGCTATATTCCTTACGATATTCTCTAGGGCCAATTCCAAAGCAGTTTTTAAACGCACGCGAAAAAATCGCAGAGTCAGTAAATCCCAGTTCATAGGCAATATCCGTTATATTCTTATCCTGCCTGTGGGCAAGTAAAAAGAGGGATTTCTCCATACGAATTCGGTTGACGTAGTATCTAAGCGACTCATGCACTATACTCTGAAATATCCTGCTGAAATGATATTTAGAAAAGCCGGCAGCATCAGAAAGTTCCTCTATTGAAAGCCGCTGGTCTATATGATTCTCTATATAATCCTGAACCTTATGAATTCTTCGGTTGTATTCTTCTATACACTCTTGATCCAACATATATCCCCCTTTGCGATTAAGAATAATATCCTCTTTTATAATTCATTCAATTTAAAATTTACCATAGTAATGTCACCATCTTTATGAACAAGCATAAAATTTATCCCTTGCAATTTCCTATACTTATTGTAACATACTACCATTTTTCTAACATTATCGAAATTGGCTCCAAAAGCTTATAACGAAGTTACATATCAGGATTTAATGATTGCTGGCGGGCATTTATCCAGATGACAAATTTACCATTGTAGTTAATAATGAAGAAATTTTTCATTATTTTTTGAATAGACCACACTTATCTTTAAGAGCAAATCTTTATGTTATGCTTATTGATTTAGTCAAAGGTAAAAATATAAAAAAAGAACAGCTCTGTAAATATTAAAATAAGGTCATCACCTAGAAGCTTATATGCTTGCAAAGGTAATGACCTTTTGCTATTTTTTATATTTATTCTATAAAGTATGCGGCCATCACTACAGTTCTATAATTTATCTGATACACATAAGTATTAAGAAGATAATTTCAAATAATATAATGTACAGTGAATTGTGAAGGAGCTATATATGAAAAATAAAAAAGTAATATTTACACTTGCTTTTTTTATCTTAATCAGTGCTATATCATTTCTAGGCCTAGAAAAAGCTGGATCTAAAAATACTGTTGTTACAAAGAAACAGGATACAGAAACTGATGAGCATAAGTTTATCGAAGCAGCATCGGTAAGCCTTTCTGAAAAAACTGAAAAAATAGCTGAAACTCCTTCTGATAATGCTTCTAATAAAGAGAAAGGAAATGAGAATACCTCTGAGGGCACTGGTAAAGGACAAAGCAAGGCTCAAAGCATTGCAGCCAATTCCATCACTCATAATAATGAAAGCAATATTGGAACGGAGTATGCTTTGTCACCTGAAATTAAGGAGCTATACCCCGGAGAGCAGCAATTGTTTTCTGTATATAGTCATAAAACCGGTGAAACCGATATGGCGCTTCCCTTCAAATGGACTGTTGAAGGAGATACTGGAAAAATAACTGAAAGCAATAATAATAAGGCATATTTTATAGCTGATAAACCGGGAACTTGCAATGTGGTTGCTTCTTATAATGGGAAAAAGTACATTGCCAAAGTAAATGTTAAAATAAAAACATGTCAAGTAAATATTACAGTTCAGGGTAACGGAAAGGTTATAAAATACCCAAATAAGAGCGCTTATGAGTATGGAGAGACAGTTACATTAACAGCTGTGCCAGACAGTGGCTATGGATTATTCTCCTGGGTATTTCAAAAACCCTTTCACTCTGAAAAAGGAGAACAAATTCAGATAAAGTTTGAAGAAAATACAGATATTATTGTAAACTTTTCTCATGTTGTCAGCTTTTCAGATAAAATCTTTGAATCAAAAATCAGGAAAATCATAGATAAACCAACAGGACAAATAGTTGCACATGATGTTCATACTATAAATTCATTAGATCTGGAGGGAAGTAATATAACAAATTTAGAAGGCCTGCAGTATTTTTTAAGTCTTGAAGGTATGAATCTCAGGAACAATAATATTAACTATGTGCCTAATTTGAGCTCACTAAAGTTATTAAGCACTGCCGATTTATCAAATAATAAGATAGAAAATTTATCTTCGTTAGCAAACTTAAAGTCTATTAAGTTTCTGTATTTAAACCGAAATAAAATAAGAGACATAAGCCCTCTTAAGAATTTGTCAACTTTAGAAGCGCTGCATTTAGGCGGAAATGAGATAACTGATTATTCTCCTGTGTCTGGCTATTATTCAAAGCTAAAGTCAAAGGATTTTGCTATACCTTAGCCATATAGTTTTAATTACTAAATCGCAAGTTTAGTGAGCAGAAATTCTGATGCTTCTTCAGGTTTTTGAGAAACTCAATTAGCAGATTTACTTTATAATCTATATAACAATAAAACAGTGAAAGTATAATTTAACTTTTCACTGTTTTTGTTTCTAGTTATTACATTTCAATTACAATTAAAAAACATATCAACTTGATATAATTATCATGCTTTTTTCATTCAGCCAATTTCTTCTCTCCTCACTCTTCTAAACAAAACTAAAACTCTCCGTCACCACCGTAGTCTTCTCACTATAATCCTTCACTACCTCATCAATTTTTCCGCACAAATACTTCATATTACACACCTCACAGCTTTTTACTATCTGTGCTTCTAAAACACTGCAGCTTGCACCTTTAAAACTGACATCAAGCAAAGTTGCTGCTATGGCGAACTTGTCATAGACCTCTCCTCCTTGAGTCTTTTTAACTACTGCATTATCAACAAACATCTTTATTTCCTCCCTCTTAGTTTTTTTCTCCGCGTCTATGTCATAACAGACAATATTTTCTGCAGAGCCTTCAATATAATAAATATCCACTTTAAACTGTGTATTTATATATATATACAATGCAATAAAGTTTTTACATTAATGATGTCACAAAATATTCAAGCTTCAAGAATTTTTGG
>KE993501.1:0-166258 GCA_000466585.1 Clostridiales bacterium oral taxon 876 str. F0540 | reverse complement strand
ACAAAATATTCAAGCTTCAAGAATTTTTGGGACATTATTAATGTATTAGAACTTTTGCATTGTATATATTAGAGAAATTTTTTTTATTAGGAGATGACAAATTACATGAAAAAGAAAAACTATGCTAATGTTGAAAGCTTAGATGCTGAGGATTTTGATGATGACGGCTTCAGTGAAGGAGATATTAATTTAGGCAAAGCAGTTGCATCTTTTAGTTTTGAAGCTTTAAAGGAAGAGCAAAGCACTAATGCTCCTGCAGATCATCCTATAGATGTTACTAAACCTTCTGCTGCGTCGGCACCAATGGTTTTAAGCTTTAGAAAATCACAAAGAGGATCAACTCCTGCTGTAGATGGAGAGCTTTACACACTGAAGCGCTGCTACCAATTCAGACCTTCAACCATAAGAAAGCTTAACGAATTAAAGGCCGGCCACTCTGATGTAAATGCCTATCTTAATACAATTATTGATGAAGCTATTTCTTATTACTATGATTATGTTTTTGGCTGCAAGTCCAACTAGATAAATAGTTAACTAGATTTATTGTTATCTATATTTCTAGTTAACTATCTGCTGCTACAAGTCCATCAGTTTAATAAAAAAGAGCCGACAACTGTGTTTTTATCACATCATCGGCTCTGAGTCTTAGAGTCTGTGTCTTTGATAACTTATATACCTATTATAGTCTAATAGATCCTCAGATTCTATATTACTTACAGCTAACAATAAGCTTTTCAATTGCATTAACATCAGCTGGAAGCCCATGAGAATTGTATACCTTCTTAGGATTAAGCTTTACTATTTTCTTAAGACTTTCCTTAAGTTCATTCATGTCAGCTGCAAACAAACTAGGAAAACCTCTAGTTTAAATTATTTTACTGTCTTTATACCATTTATAATAAACCTTATATTATGTTCAATAAGTCTATGCTTCTGAACTTCATCAACGTTTTTCTCTAGGATAAGTCGTATTATAAGTCCAAATATAGAGCTCCATAATATCTGTGCTGTAAGTTCAATAAAGCTGTCTTCCCGATCTTTAAAATAGTGCTGTTTTAAATATTTGCACAAAAGCCCAACTGCCGGTCTTTCATCAGAAGCCCCTCTAAAGAGTACTGAGGTATGCTTTAGAACCTCTTCGGAATCATTAAGCATTACAGATTTGTATTCCTCTGACATCTTTAACGCAGCCTCTATAAAGTTTACAAGGCTTGCTTTAAGAACTATATCCGGTTCTCCCTCTTGATGCTGAAGCCCTCCAAGAGCTGAAACAATTTCCTTATAGCCCTCTCTTAAGAAATAGTCAACAATTTCACTTTTATCCTGAAAATAGTGGTATATAATTGCCGGTGAATATTCTATTCTGCTGGCAATTTTCCTTATAGAGAGAGCTTGTATCCCTTCTTCTTCAATTATCTTCTTTGCTGCGGATAAAATAAGTTCCTTTTTCTCTTCTCTTTCTCTTTCCTTACGTTCTTTTATGCCCATTGTTTATTCCACCTTTAACCTTTTTTACAGTATTCTATCTGAAGCATAAACCGCTGCTCCTATCATGCCTGCACCATCACCAAGTTTTGCTTGTACCAAAGTACATGCATTACTTGACACCTTTAAAGCATGCTTTTTCATTATATCTCTTGCAGGCTTTAAAAGTTTATCTCCCGCAAGAGATACTCCTCCTCCTAAAATTATCATTTCAGGATTGAAAATATTAACTACGTTAGCAAGGCCAAAGCCGAGTATTTCTGCTGTCTCATTTATAACTTCATACGCTAAACTGTCTCCTAAATCATAAGCATCCGAAATCAACTTTGGACTAAGTTTATCTAAATCATTATCAATCCATTGCTCAATGATACTATTTTTTCCTTGCTGCAATTTTTCTTTAAAGGTATTTATAATTCCAACGGCTGATACATATCTGCTGTAGCAGCCGGAACTTCCGCATTTACAGGGACGTCCCTCTCTATACATGTTCATGTGGCCGATTTCTCCTGCGCTTGCTGTAGCCCCATATAACACTCTTCCATCCATTACAATACCTGAACCTACTCCCGTGCCAAGGGTAATAAGTACAAGATTATTAATTCCTACGCCAGCTCCAAATTTCCATTCACCATATAAATTTACTCTCACATCATTATCAATAAAAATAGGAAAATTAAATCTTTTGTTCATTTCCTTTACTACTTCAATGTTCTCCCAGCCCGGAAAGTTAGGTGAAAAATATGACTTGCCTTCTTTTGGGTCTAAAAGCCCAGGAATACCCATCCCCATACAGTATACTGAGTCTTCTTTAATATTTAGGTTCTCCAACATATAGCTAACCATATCACCAATTTTTGTTAAAACATAGCTAGGTCCCATACTTGCTTCCGTTGCCTTTCTTAATTCCATTAACTTATTGAATTTATCATCAAATATTGAAATCTTGATATTTGTTCCGCCTAAATCTACACCCACCATGAACTTGTCCATTTTTCTACTCCTTAATATTTCTTTTAAGCATTACAGCTTTCTCCCAGCTACTGCTTTATCATTGTTTATGTATTTAACGCTGTTCAACACAATTCTACTCTTGTTTAAAATTAGTGTCAAGTTTCCAAAACCTCCTCTCTTCTGCATATTTATTATTATGAAGCAAAAGTCCTATATGAACTTTTGCGGGCAGCCTAGCGAGTGGGAATAAGCTGGCTAGTATGCCCAGTGTTTTGAATGAAAGGAGGTGAAATCATGGAAGACTTATTAAAAGCTATAGCCAATGTGGGCTTCCCTATTGCAGTGGCTGCCTACCTGTTAATAAGAATTGAAAGTAAGATGGATAGTCTGTCAGCTTCTATAAATCAGCTGTCAACTATACTTTCAATTAAGCTTGGCGGAAATGATAGCAACAAAGCCGCATGAAAGAACTCACCTGTAACAAGTAAAATGCTGCAGGTGAGTTTTTTCTATTTAAATAAGCTATATAGCTTGTCAGAATTCTACATGGATTATAGCCATTTCCCCTCTCATTGAATTAACAACTTTCTCTCTTTCATATAAAGCTGCTTTATTCCAATAAAAAGTTATATTAACATATAAATACACATACAAAATTTCTCAAACTTTTGATAAATAAGCAAAAACTGTCTTATGAAATGTATATATATACTTCAATAGTTTTTTACAAGGAGAGATGCTATATGAATCACTACGAAATTGAAAGCTGCGTTATGAAAGCTAAAAACGGAAGCCAGGAGGATTTATTAAAGATTCTGAAGCAATATAAACCTTTTATTTTTAAAACTGCAAGGAATTACAACATTAGAAACCATGACCTAAATGATTTTGAGCAAATAGGCTACATGGCTATTATCAATGCTTTGTCAAAATACAAAGCAGGTTCCTGCACCTTTAGCAGCTATGTTTATGAATCCATTAAAAATGCTTTTAGGTACACTGCCAGGCAAAACTCAAAACATGAAAATTCATTGAGTTTAAATTCAGCTCAAGGCCCTTACGAAAGAGCTGAAGAATATATAAATTGCATAGATTCGGAGGAAAGCATAGAGGAAACTGTTCTTTCCTCTGAGGAGTCTAAGGATATGAGAAACGCAGTAGCAAAGCTTTCCCCAGTGGACATGGAGCTTGTTGCCATGCTCTATTATGAAGGTTTGTCTCTTAGAAAATATGCTGAAAAGAAAGGACTAACTTATTATGAGGCTCGTAAGAAAAAGAATTTTGTATTAGGAAAGCTGGAAAATCATTTTAAACAGTAAAATTTTTTAAAACTCTCTAAAAGCTGCATATATATGTATGTAATCAAAATTCAAAGAAGGAGGTAATAAAAATGGCAGTAGTAAGCACACCTTTAAGCTCAGCTTTAGGCATTAAATTTAAATCTGGAGTCGATTCAGCCGGGAAAGACATTATAAAGACTAAGAAGTTCTCAAACGTTAAGGTAACTGCAGCTCCTGACAAGCTACTTGAAATAGGAACAGCTTTAGGCTCCCTTTTAAAGAATGAGTTTGTCAGCGTTTCAAGAAGCGACGACAGCATCTTAGTTAACGAATAGTTTACGAGCGGAAGCGAGCGGGTTAAACTACTCAGTGTCCGAAAGAAAGCGATCTAGGCTACCCAGTGATTCCGAGTGAAAGGAGGAATTTTTAAAATGGCTGATAAAAGTTTGGTAATGACCTTTATAAATCAAGAAGGTACAAGAGCAAATATTACCCTTCCCGGTGTGAAAGATAACATAACTCAGCAGGAAGTATCCGTTGTTATGGATACTATAATAGCAGGAAACGTATTTGCTTCATCAGGCGGAGACCTATTGTCCAAGCATTCAGCTCAGGTAACTGAGAGAAATGTTACAGAGCTCAATGTAAGATAGCTTTAAGGAGGTATTGATTAGATACCTCCTTTTATTATTTGCACATCTTTTTAACATAGCCACCTAACAGCCGATTTATCTCCTAAACCTCTTCTTTATTTCGCCCCTAGGTGCCGGTCTTCTTATATTAGCTGTTATTGGAAGCTTGCCCACAAAGTATTCATGGGAAGCTCCATACTTCCATTTATTTATCTTGCATTCAACACAAATATAAATACTATGTAGCAGGCAAAATCACCAATTCTCTTTCTATCTTCTCCTATTCTTGCTCGCCAACTTACGTCTTTTCCTATTTTCTCAAGATAACGGCTTAACACATTAAATGAGCTTATTAGTGTATTATGTACTGAAGTCCTTGCTGAATCTTTCTCCATGCGCTCCTCTCTTTCAAAAGTTAGCCATTTACTCCTTATTGAAACATATTCTATGGCATTTTTTATAAGGTCGTCCCAAAGTTCTTTTGCATCACTATCATTAAAATCAATCTCTTCTAGCATTTTTTCATATATTTCTTCTGCTTCCTCTACTGATATAGAATTAATTTTATCAATATATGATTTGTAAGTGTACATTACATCTCCTCATTTCTTCACTTTGATTTTATTATTTTCGCACAACATATTAATTGCCTATTAATCATAAAAGCTTTTCATTTCTGTAATTTATTAATTTCTCAACATTCTCTAAAAACTCATTAACCTCATTCTCATTCATATTTGAATAACAAACATATGGATTATTTATATTAAATGGGATTATTTTATCTTTTTCAATTACTCCTTTTTCAAATACAGAATCCAATTTCTGCTCTTTTACCCATTTCTTAAGCTTTTCATTATCATCTCCAAAATACTTTGACAAAACTCCTCCATTAAAACATTCTAATAATGATTTATCAATTCTATCTTCTGAACATTTATAGCGATTGTTATTCATTCTGCCATCTGGACTGGGAGGAGGAAGTAAAATGAAGTTTCCGGGCGTGTGATATACTTCAGCAAATTTCGAAAATCTGTCATTTACTTCTTTATAGCCAGGTTCATTCCTTTTTGCAATTAGATCATCAAATGGGTTGCTAGATTTGATATAGTTCTCTCCTGTAGCCATTTTCAATGCTTGTTTATATATGGTCCAGAATGAAATCATGGTATCTCCTCTAAGAGCAACCTTCGAGTCATTATAAAGTTTATAAAAATAGCAAGCATCACCATCACACTTTATTCTGCTTAGACTTCCTCCTTCAACCTCATGCATCTTGAAATATGTCAGAATATTAATAATTGGCTCATTGTCCATATATTCAGGAGTAATCTTTCGCTTATCGTATTTTTTATAATTTTCAAATACTTCTTTCAGAATTGTGTTTACATTCTCTGCTTTATTGGACATAACAATACCTCCTATTTATAAGTTTTATCTTAAACTCATCTAATTCATCTGTATACTTGTATTTCAAACCTTATACCAAAAAATAACACTAACTATATTAATTATACATAAAAATACAACATCTTACATTGCTTTTTAAAAAATCATTACTATACCATTATATAAAATTCACATATTTTCACTAAAACAAAAATAGCCAGTAAAAGCAATTTACTTCGCTTTTACTGACTAGGTTATCTCTTCATTTATCCACACTCTTTTGTTTCTCATCATTTAACCATTTAATAATATCATTCTTATTTTTTAATGAAACCTCATGCCCAGCTGGATATGATCTAAAGCTTACATTTTTGCTTCTCTCTTTAAAAAACTTATAATTTTCCTCACCAATATGAAGTGGAAATATTGGATCAAATTCTCCATATATGCTCCTCAGTCATTTCAATTTATTTATCTCTGACTGTAAATCTCTCTTGATGATGCTTTGGATTTTCAATTTCATCTAAAACTGCCAATGCCATTGTACCAGTTGTTGTATGAGATGAGCCGTCTGGTGCAATTAGTAATTCATCTTGTCCTAGAACAACCTCCTTCTTCTCCCCAGGCTCAAATATTGCAGAAGGAGATATCCCAACCCAATTAACATTTTCTACTTCTTTTAAGAAAAGTAATTCTTTTAATTGATTTTCTGGAATTGAAACCCATGCCTCACTTCCAGGCATTACTTTAATATCTTCTACAAATAAGTGCTTATCTTCACCTGTTTTTAAGCTGCCTGCACCAAGAATGAAGATAATTCGAGGTGATTTTGTTTCCCTAAATAATGCAACTAACTTTGCTGCTAAATCCACATGTCTATAAGCCTTTGATGGTTCTGTGGCAAAAGCATTTATAATTACATCAAAGCTATTCAAGTCTTCACCTGTTAAGTCAAAGGC
This sequence comes from Clostridiales bacterium oral taxon 876 str. F0540, assembly GCA_000466585.1. GTDB lineage: Bacteria > Bacillota > Clostridia > Clostridiales > Clostridiaceae > Clostridium_AT. The sequence goes on along the minus strand of KE993501.1, from coordinate 159,559 downwards.
ATCTTTTTCAAGAACTGTAACTTTGTCACCTAAAAGGCTTTTTGCTTTTATCTCTTCTCTAACTATAGCTGTTACCTCATGTCCACGGGTAATTGCTTCCTTATATATATCTCTTCCAGCCTTGCCTGTTGCTCCTATAATTCCAATTTTCATATATAAATTACCTCCATTTTTTTTAATTCTGCTTATATATAAAGCATTATATTCTTACATTGTGCTAAGCAAATATCCAATCTTCAAGGATTTTTGTGAGAGCAGAATGTAATAGAATTTTTGCTTTATATATAGAAACTTAAGTAACTTTTCAATTACTAGTTACTTTATGTAACTTAATTATAATACTTTACTTTACATGTTGTCAATAATAATTATTATTTAAATTTTATTCTATTATGATTTACACTTGTTAATATGCAGGTACTGATAAAGTTGGACACATAATTGCCTTATTTTTATTGGCAGCTATATTGATTAGACCTTTTGCAGGGAAATGGGGCTGTGGTTCAGTAACCCCTGCATTTCAAACACAAACTATCAGTTCTGTGGAATCACATATAGTGGAAATTGCTAACTCTTTATTCTTTAACTCCATGGATGAAGGAATGGCAATTGGTGGGTATGTTTTAGGAATTGCAGCAATACTCTTGGCTATCGCAGCGTTTACGTATTTGAAGTAGTTTTAATTGCGGCTACTGCTTTCCTATATTTTATGCTAACAATAAAGAAAGAGAAATCTCAATATGAGGTTTCTCCTGAAGATGCTGATGAAGATATTGCAAGTTAGAGTTTTTTTGCTACAGGTTATTAAAATGTCAATTAATTCCTTATTAATTTCTTCAGATATATGCTTACCTTTAATAAAATACTCTGAGTGCTTTTTGTTTTTAGAAACCTGAGCAAAGCCTGTAAATTTAGCACTTCCCATTATATTTGTAAAAATAAGCGCAAATATGTGGATTATCTCTCTTGCAAACAGTTGGCGCTTTTCACCGAAAACATCAAAAATAAAACTTTGACTTTCTACAAAATGAACTTGCTTATGTACTTCTATATGTGGCGCTCTTATAAATATACCTTTGGATAATCTACACATTAGATATACATTATGAAAAGTAATCACATATATCTGCACGTGCTGTTTTATTTAATATATTAGTATTATACCCTAAAATTCAATTCTGAATAATACAGCGTCATAGATAAATATTTGGTTTTATGCTTTGCGCGATTTAAGAAAGGTGTAGACTAGGTGCATTTATATGTTTATATACTAATTGTTCCCATAAAGGCATACATGCTTATTATTGCAACAATAGCGGTTTCTAAAATAGCCCATAACGGTTTATAATGATGTAAAACTAAGGTTAAAATGATAAACAAATCAAATAGAGCAGAATAATAAAAGTTCCATCCATGGTAGTAGTGTATTAATCGGAACTTACATAATAAAACCTCCACTATTACATATACTATCACCCAAAAAAGAATAATGAGAATTTTTCTTGATAAAGCCTTTTGTCTCTCATAAAACTTAAGTAATAATAATGTGGTACATGGATAAGTAAGAAACATCCATATACAATTAGTTTGCTTTTCGCTTATCAAAATAGAGCAATGCCTCCATAATAATTTATCTTCAAATAAAAACATATACATTAAATCACCGAGCACAAAAAATAGTATAGTATTATAATAACGGTTCCACTCTCTCCATACTTTTGTTTTATAAACTGTAAATATAAGAATAATTGCAAATATAATATGAATAGGCAAAATGTATTTCTCCCTCACAATAGTTTATATTTGTTATTATTACTTAAAGATAAATAATAATGCACTTCTTCTGTAATATATCAAAATTCTTAAACAGAGCCAAAAAAATAGTAATAACCGCTTTTTTAAGCAGCTATTACTATTTCATAAAGAAGTAACTATCCTTAAACAATATTCTTAGGACATAGTGGCTTTATTAAACTGTTCAAAATTTAGACCCTAAGCAAGCCGCGGAACCCTCTAACGCCATAATAAGATTCAGCACCGTTATGATACACAAAAACAGTATCGTAACGACGATCACAAAAGATTGCCCCTCCGAGTTTTCGGATATTGTCAGGTGTTTTAACCCAGCTGGATGTTTTCATATCGAAATTTCCAAGCGTCTGAAGCTCCCGGTATTGTCCCTCTGTTAAAAGCTCGATGCCCATGGCAGCAGCCATATCCATAGCACAATTTTTGGGTTTAGGCTCTTTTCTTGACTCCAGTGCCTCCCTGTCGTAACAAATACTTCTACGACCTTTAGGACTTTCTGCAGAACAATCATAAAAAATGTATTCACCCGTCTCATTATCATAGCCAACAACATCTGGTTCGCCGCCGGTTTTCTCCATCTCATTGAGCGACCATAGTTTTTCAGCATTAGCTTCAAGCTTTGTCTGCACTTTAGCCCATTCAATATTATTATGTCGGTTCATATTTTTCTCAAAACGTTCTTTCAAAATATTGAGTACTTCTTCACGTTGCTCTGAAGGCAACTCCTTTTTTCCCTTTTCCATAATTAAAACTCCTTGTAAAAATATATAATCGTCTCTATATAACTTGATTCTATCACATATTGATAAAATTATACCATAGGTTATAAAAACAGCAATTATATCTATGAATAAATTATCCATTTCATAAGACAATTTAATGAATTAAGGGCAAAATAGATAACTATTTATATAGCTGAAGCGGCATATAAATTAAATATCCTTCTTAAGATGCCCTACTGAGAACGAGGTACCAAAGAACAGGGCTCCCATTGCACAAACCTTAATTTCGCTGTATTATTATGTTTAGTACTTACATAGCGTGGAAAATATCAACTTAACATATATATAATAAGGAGTGCAGAAATGTATCATAATCTAGAAGAATGTATCCTTGACCTGGAAAAATCCGGTCAATTAGTCAGGATAACAGAGGAAGTAGATCCGTATCTTGAGATGGCGTCTATACATCTTAAAGTTAACTCATCAAACGGACCTGCATTATTATTTGAAAATGTAAAAGGTTCAAAATATAGAGCAGTTTCAAATTTATTTGGAAACTTAGAGAGAAGCAAGTTTATCTTCAGGCATACTTTTGACGCAACAAAGAATGTGATCGCTTTAAGAAACGATCCAATGAGTATATTAAAAAATCCATTTAAACACTTTGGCACAGGACTTACTGCTTCAAGAGCGCTCCCTATTAAAAAAGCAGGCAGTAAATTGGCTGGATTTGAAGAAATACAAATTTCTGATCTTCCTTTAATTCACCACTGGCCTGATGATGGAGGGGCATTTATCACTTTGCCTCAGGTTTATACAGAAGACCCGGAAAAGCCCGGGATTATGCACAGCAATTTGGGAATGTACCGTGTTCAGCTGACAGGTAATGATTATGAACTTAACAAGGAAGTTGGTCTGCATTATCAAATTCACAGAAGTATTGGCGTTCATCAATATAAAGCAAATAAAGCCGGTCTTCCCTTGAAGGTGAGTATTTTTATTGGAGGTCCTCCAGGCCATACTCTAGCTGCTATTATGCCGCTGCCTGAAGGAATGAGTGAGATGACAGTTGCCGGAATGCTTTCAGGACGCAATTTCCTCTATACTTATGTTGATGGTTATTGCATCAGTCTTGATGCTGACTTTGTTATTACAGGTGAAGTTTATTCGGATGAAACGAAGCCAGAAGGTCCTTTTGGCGATCATATAGGCTATTACAGTCAAATTCATGATTTCCCCCTAATGAGAGTTCATAAAGTATTTGCTAAGAAAAACGGTATTTGGCCTTTTACGGTTGTTGGCCGTCCTCCTCAGGAAGATACTGCCTTTGGAGAGCTAATACATGAGCTTACAGGAAAGGCAATAAGTCAAGAAATTCCCGGAGTTAAAGAAGTTCATGCCGTAGATGCAGCAGGAGTGCACCCCTTGTTATTTGCAATAGGAAGCGAAAGGTATACACCTTATCAAAAGGTTAAACAGCCTGCTGAAATACTTACCCTTGCAAACAGAATTTTAGGAACAGGCCAGCTGAGCCTTGCTAAGTACTTGTTTATTACAGCTGAAGACGGCGAGCCTCTTGATACCCATAAGGAAATAGAATTTTTAACTTACATACTTGAGCGAATGGACCTTCATCGTGATATTCACTTTCAAACTAATACCACTATTGATACCCTTGATTATTCGGGAACAGGTTTAAATACTGGCAGCAAGGTAGTATTTGCTGCTTATGGCGATAAGAAAAGAATCTTGTGTCAGGAAGTACCCGAGCAATTAAAAAACTTCAGTAATTTTAGGAATCCACGTTTAATTATGCCGGGAATTATTGCTATAGAAGGGCCTGAGTTTATAGACTATAAAACTGCTCAAATACAGTTAGAGGAGCTGTGCACTGTTATTAAAGAGAAAGGTACTATACCATCCTGCCCAATGATTATTCTTTGCGATGACAGCTCATTTATAAGCGGCTCTCTTCAAAACTTTTTATGGGCTACATTTACGAGAAGCAACCCTTCTCACGATATTTACGGTGTTAACAGTTATTATGAAAACAAACACTGGGCCTGCGACAATATGATTATCGATGCCCGCACCAAACCGCATCATGCGCCGCAGCTAATTCCTGATAAAGCTGTTGAAAGTAAAATTGAGCATTTGTTTTCAAAGGGCGGAAGTCTATACAACATTTGTTAATATAAAACAGAATTAAATTTCTTGGTATTCATATAGAACTTAGTGGCAAAGAGAAAAAGCACCCACCCGATCAAGAATAGTGCTTCACTATTAATTAAATCTTTATATAATTCATCTAATAGCCTAAAACAAAATAAATGTTCTAAGGATTAGCTTAGTGTTAGCGCACTAAGCTTTTCTTAATTATCAATGAATCCAACTGCGTTCTTATAAATTGGAATTTAGGGAACTGCGTGTTATGCTCATAACAAGAAGTTATGGTTTTCTTGCAAGCTGTAAATCTATTGTATCGTATAGGGTAATAATACCGCCGTTATCATTAATCGCTTCCCTTATTTCATCAAAGAATTTCATCCTTGTAGCTTCTTCAATAGCAATGTGGTCTGAATAGGTACCTAATAATGATATATAGTCATCGGCTGTAAAGGTTCTTGTTCTATGATAAAGTCTATAACTTATATCTACAAATCCATATTTGTAAGCTATGTCTGCTATGTTTTTGGCATTTTCCTCGCTATATTCATTTCCACCTAATGAACCGGGCATATACTTTGCATATATATTTTCAAAGGCAATATGTATGCTATCACGTTTCTTATCTTTAAATGGGTGATTAGCAAATCGTGCAAAAATACCACCGCTTTTCAGCATATCAAACACTTTGGTATAACCTATATCTTCAGGAATCCAGTGAAAGGCTGTTGCTGAAAAGATTAGGTCAAATGAATTAGGAGCACACTGAAAATCTTGAAAGGACAAATTTTTAACATTAAATTTCTTATAATTTTTAAATTTATTTCTTGAAAATTCCGCTAACTGGTCACCTAATTCAATTGCAGTAAAACTACAACCTGTTTCAAGTATTGGCAATGTTGCTTGTCCAGTTCCTATTCCAACCTCAAGCACATTGCTTGACTGGTTTATTTCTTTTGCATTAAAAATATCATCATATAGCTCTTTAACATAAGTAGGACGCCACTTGTCGTATTCAGTGTAAACAGAGTTAAATGTGGTTTCTAAACCTTTAATTATAGACATTTTTTATCCCTCCCATTATAAAAAATCTCTCCGGCAAATTACTATTTGTCTGTTACTCTAATTTCTTCATAACTTTATTATAACATATTTTGTAAATAGAATGTTACTTACGCTACGTTATTTTCGCCTATAAGAATAGCCTTAAGCAAGTAATACTAATGCTTAAGGCTATAAACCTCCACTTAATCTCTGATAGCATTTAACTTATGCAATAAATACTCTTTCTTGTTTAACGGATCATAGACTAATTTTTGACGAATTTTAGCCAATTCAAGTAGTACCTCTTTATATCCATAAAATTTTGTCATAAACATACCTTTTCCTTCTGTATAAGCAGCAATTTTCATCTTATATTCTTTTGAGTTCTCTACAGGTATTAAACCTTTTATTATAAATTCTTCCTGGTTTATAATTGGATTATCAAAGGTTGCCCTCATAGTCTCCAAATCCCAGATAGCTTTACTTAAAACATTTTGAGGAATCCTGAGTTCGAACTCATGTATAGGTTCTAAAAGGTCTGTTTTTGCCTCATACAAAGCTTCCATAAATACCATTGGGGTTACATTTCTAAAATCTGCTGGTGTACTAACTGGGCTGGAAAACTCTCCACAAGTAAGTGTGACTTTTATATCAGTGACTTCCCACCCAAAAAGTCCTTGTTTACTTGTTTTTATCACTGCTTCTTCAATGGCGTTTTGAAAAGACTTAGGGAGTGACCCTACAGAAACCTCAGAAATATATCTTAGTCCTTCTCCCCTAGCAGCAGGCTCTACTTTTAATCCTACAGTAGCCCAAAACGGATTCAGTCCTTCTTGCATTCTCATCATTGCTGTTCCAGTGCCTTTTGGTGTTTCTTTATAAATGGTCAGTATGTTTGAAAACTCTACTTCTATACCATAAGAATCTATAAGTATGGACTTCAGTATCTCCATCTGTACTTCACCAAATAAGTTTACATAGATTTCTTTTTCACTATCATCCGTTTCTACTTCAAGAAGAGGGTCCTCCTCTGTAAGCATTGTTAATGCTTTAAATAATTTACTATTATCATCTCTATTCAAAGCAGAAATGGTAGTTTTTAAAGTGGGTTTAGCTAGGGATATACTTTTTATTCTTTCACTTGAACTTCCAATTATATCTCCTATTTGAAAACTTGAAAGGCCGTAAAGAACACCAATATCTCCCGCCTTAATACTTGACGCATCAGTTAACTTGCCATTCTCTAAGGCATGAATTTTTTTTACCTTTTCCACCATATCCTTTTTAGGAACTTCTAAAGTGTCCCTTACAGATACCATACCTTGAAACAACCTCACATAAACCTTTTTTTCATTTCCATTTGTTCTTTCAATTTTAAATACCACTCCTGACAAATCACCACCGCAATCTTCTTCGGCTATAGGAAGAAACTCACAAATTCCATCAAGTAAATTATTAATACCAAGTCCTATAGATGCTGCACCACAAAAAATAGGATAAATATCTCCCCTTCTTGAAAAGTATGAAAGCCTTTCCTTAATCATATTTTTATCGTATTTAACCCCGTTTATATACTCTTCTAAAAAGGCTTCATCTGTATCCGCTAATACCTCATGAATATTTTCCATCACTAAGTCAGATTCGAATAATTCACCTACTGAAACCTCCTTACCTCCTTCATCATAAACCTCTTGTATACACACAACCTTATCGCTCATATTCCTTTTTATCTCATCAATTACTCTTTGGCTATTTGCACCTGACCTATCCAGCTTATTGATAAATATTATGGTTGGAATTTTGAGAGCCTTTAAAGTATTAAATAATATTCTTGTTTGAGACTGAATCCCTTCAACTGCTGATATTATTAGTACAGCACCATCTAATACACTCAATGATCTTTCTACCTCTGAAACAAAATCTACGTGCCCAGGGGTATCAAGAAGATTAATTTTAATATCTTTCCAATTAAAAGATATAGCTGATGCCTTGATGGTAATTCCTCTCTTACGCTCAAGCTCCATTGAATCTGTTTGTGTATTTCCTAAATCAACCCGCCCCACAGACTTGATTACTCCGCTGTAATACAAGAGATTTTCAGTAGTTGTTGTTTTTCCTGCATCAACGTGCGCTACTATTCCTATATTAATTGTTTTCGAAAGTTTATTATTCATTAATTATTCACCATCCCTACAACTTCAAAAATACAGTAGTTAGCTGCGAATTTTTTGTCTTTAAAAATTTTCTTTTACTAAATCTATTTATAATCATTTCAATTTCCACCTCTTTTTTTGACTATCAAAAGCTTAAAACTATTTTTGGATAAAGCAAAAAAGCCGTAAATGAATACACGTTCACTTACGACCTAAAAATCATTCACTTATATATTTCAATTTTGTAAATTTCTATTTACCTGATAAATATCATATGTTTATGAATTCTAAAAAGAGTAAATAGTAAATCCACATTAAAATATACAAATATAAACACGAAAAATAGAATCTCAATTTATAAAGCTTTAAAATTACTGACAGCTTCATAAATTAAAATTTTACCTCACATCTATAAATGCAGCAAAAATAGGCATAAAAATACCGTGTTTAGAACACGGTATTCCTACTATGCTAATAAGGTGTAACATGCTCATTTAATATTGACTATCTTAGAGTACACAATAATCACGATGCCAGTTAATTTTTTTATTTAACCGTATCACAAATAAATCTTGAACCACTCAAGATTTTTTACTGCACTTTCTAAAATAATCTTTATTCAGTTAGTTTAATTCAAAACTACCTCTTTGCGCATATTAACAACACCTTACATTTATATTTTTTCATGTTTATAATTAAGTACACCTTTATTATACTTAAATTCTACCTTTTTTCAATAGCTTTGTTATATATTCATATATTTCTTCTTTACTGCAATTTTAAAATCAAAAGTTATAATAAATTAATTTTAATGAACTTATATATTACCCTGAAAAATAGTATCAGTATCCCTGCAAAGATACTGAACAGCTTTCCTTCCGGTTTCAGCTGCTACTGGCAAACCTCCCGGTGGATTAAGCCGTTGGCCTGCAAAGTATATATTTTGAAAGTTTTCAGGCTTCGAAGGATAACTTTTCATGTTTTCACCCGGGCACATTACTGACATCCATGAGCCTTTATAGGAACCCAGATACCTTTCATATGTCAGCGGTGTTGCAACATCCCACACAGCTACCTTACCTCTGATTTTTGGAAATCTTTCAGCAAGCGTTTCAATAAAGCTCTCAGCCAGTCTCTTCTTCTCAAGCTCATAGGTATTATTTTCTTTACATGCCTTCCAATAGTCATAGCTATCCCCGGAAATAATTGAGGTAACTGCAGTACATCCATCCGGTGCATAGCCCTTGTAACCAGCATAATTATTTATAGAAACAACCTCTAGTTCAGCTTCACCACAGGAAAGTGGCTTATACGGTACGAAATTCATTGATTCAGGCAGCTCTGACAGATCTGTCTCTATGCCTAAACATATGAAGGTATTCAACATTGGCTTTGTGCTCTGACGCATCTTCTGAGCCCATGGCTCATTTATTGGAGGATCAAAGAGACTGTCAATAGCCACTAGAGTATCTTGTGTAACTATTACCGCGTCCGCAGGGATATGCTTCCCATTTATAATCACTCCGTCGCTGATTCCGTTGTTTACCGATATTTTTGTTACCTTGCTATTGTAATTTATTTTACCGCCTAATGACTCGAAATACTTTGCCATCCTGCTCGCCATAGCTAGTGAACCACCCTCTGGATAGCCACCGTCGCCCGAGGCAAGGGTGGCAATTGTAAATATCATTCCTGTTGCAGAATACTGTTCGCCAACAATACTCTTAATCAACAGCCTGAGAATGGGACTTTTAAACCTACTGGCATATTCACCGGCAGTCTGGTTTGCATAAAATGCCCTCCTTGAGAATGCAGGCAGCATTTTAATTACAGCTGATAATGGTAATGAAGACTTTTTCTTCACTTTAACATTCTTAATATCACTGATAGGCATGCTTACCTTTGAAAACCTTTTTATATCCCTGCATAATTGGTCTATTTCATTTTTATCTTCAGGTGAAATCTCAAGAAAATGCTGCCTCAACTTTTCAACATCACGATAAAGATATGCTGTCTTACCTTCAAATTCCACAGTAAAAAAAGGGTCCTTATTATATATTGGAATATCGTCCCTCAAAGCCCCCAATTCCCTCCATACTTTATTAAGCGGCACCTTAGGAGAGGATCCTGTCAACCAGTGCATCCCTCCTTCAAAAAGGTACCCCTTTCTTCTCCAGCTTGTGGAAGCCCCGCCTGGTATAGTGTGGCTCTCAAAAATTGTAACGTTAAACCCGCTCTGCTTTGCGTAAATGCCTGCAGACAGTCCAGCAATGCCTGCGCCAACAATAATTACTTTTTTCATGCTTTTACCTCCTTAATATATCAACAATCCATTCGCCCTCAGGACACGGGTATTCAGGGGTCATTGCCATTTGCTCGGCTATTCCCTGAATAGCACACCAATATGCGATGGCAAGCGCATAAGAGTTACCTTCCTTAATTGTGCCATTAGCCTGACCTTTTTTTATCAGATGTGAAGTGGGAGTATAAATATCAAAGCCCTTAAGCATATCCTTTACACTTTGTGGTGCTGATTCGTTATAATATGCTTGATTCATAAGTACAAAATATTTTGGAAAAGCAGCATCACTTTTTAAAGAGCCCAAGATCAGCTTTGCTGTGGTCTCAAAAAAAACAATGGGTTCAATATCAGAATCTGTCATGATTCTCATAGGACCTGTTACTCCATTCTTAATGAGTTCCTCATATAGCTTCTCCTTTGATTCGAAATAGTGAAACAATAGCCCTACACTCATCCCTACCTGTTTTGCAATATCACTTATTTTCGTCGAGGCATAACCTCTGCGTATAAAAAGGTCCAGCCCTGCCTCAAGAATTTCATTCCTTCTTTTGTCCTTTTGTTCTTTCCGTGTAACCAATTCATCGAACTCCTATTCATTGAATTTTTAATCATTGAATTTATATTCAATATTATATACCTAATTATCAATTGTTTCAAGCTTTTTCCAATAAAAAAACACCTCAGATTTGAGATGTTTATAATAATGCTATAAGGCTTCATTTACCCTATCTTTTTTATAATTACCTTTACTTAAGCTTTCCACTTACAAATAGTTTCTTCCAGCAAATCTATTAAAACAAATAAGATAAAGCCTAGAAGGCTTAATATAATTATTCCTTCATACATTCTTATGTAATCAATACTGCTCCAGGCATCCAGAATATAATACCCTATGCCGAACTGAGTTCCATAAGCTTCAGAGAAAAATAAAATAGATAATGCAGTTCCGATGGATAATCTTAAGGTAGTTAAGAGTTCAGGCAAAATAGCCGGAATTGTTATGTGCCTAAAGATTTGAAGTCTTGAAGCTCCAAGGCTTCTTATGTGGTTATAGGTTTCCTGTGAAATATTAAGCACTGAATCTCTGACTGCAACAATAATCTGAAAAACCAATATTAAAACAAGTATTATAATCTTTGAAGTATCTCCAAGTCCAAACAGCAGCATGACAATAGGCAGCATTGCTGTTTTGGGTATAGGATAGGTAAAGTAAACCAGTGGATTTAATATTTTGTTCCAGGTTTTCGAGTAGGCCATCAAAATTCCTGCAGTAATTCCTAATATAAGTGAAATACCAAGTCCGGCACCTACTCTGTATAAGCTTATTAAAACATGTATATATAGCTTATCGTCATAGAAATTGCTCATATGTAAGTAAACAGCTGCAGGTTTTGGAAGCACTTTCGTATGAAGCAGCACTGCAAAAAGATACCATAATATATTAAATGTAATAAATCCTTGTACAAACAGCGTGATTTTTCTTTTTACCTTCATATTTTCCATCCTCTTTTTATGATGCTCCTAATGCTTTCAGACAGCTTTAGATAATCCTCATTCTGTCTTAGATTCTCAGTATTAAATAAAGGATTATCAATTATTTTTACTATGGTACCTGGACAGTGCGATAATATTACTATTTTCTTCCCCATATAAATAGCTTCTTCAATATTGTGGGTCACTAGTATTGTAGTAGTTTTATACTGGTTCCATATATCTATGAAAAGCTCCTGGGCTTCTTCCCTTGTAAGAGCATCCAAGGCTGAAAACGGCTCGTCCATTAACAGCAAATCGGGATTCATTATAAAGGTTCTTGCTATGGCAGCCCTTTGCTTTTGACCTCCGCTTAACTCCCTTGGATATCTGTTTTTCAGATCTCCGATGTTTAATTTATTTAAAATATACTCAGCTCTTTCCTTAATTGCACTATCAATTGGCTGTTCCTTTATCTTTAGAGGAAGCATACAGTTTTTATAAATATTTTTCCAAGGAAGCAGGCCAAAGTTTTGCGGTATGAATCCAATGTTGTGCTTCTTTGGACTTAGGTTTTCACCCTTAAGCAGCACATTTCCCTCATAATCCTTTATAATCCCGCATAATACATTAAGCAAAGTGGACTTGCCGCATCCCGATGGACCAATGACGGCATAAATATCTCCTGATGAAATTTGCATGCTCAAAGGCCCTAAAGCATGAACTGATTTTTTTTCAGAATTATAACTTACAGAAAGGTTTTCTATTTCAAGCATACAGCACCTCCTGCAGCTTATTTAACAGCAACATCACTCATTACGTCCTTAGGAGTTAATGTTTTCTTAACAATACCATTCTTTACTGTCCAATCTATAGCAGACTTAACTTCATCTTCTGATGGAAGAGCATTTTTCTTAAATTCAGGTAATTTAATTTTACCTTTCATGTCATCAGGGTATCCAACAGTTTTTATTATTGTAGCTTCATAGTCAGAAATTGAAGTACTGTTAATATATTCTACAGCATCATTATAAGCCTTGTAAAACGCCTTGATTTCGCTCTTTTTGCTGTCTATTGCCTTTTGTGAAAAAGCTGTTACTGAAGGATAGTGTGCCATTTTGGTTGCTGTTCCAAGAAGTATTCCTCCATCTTTTATAGCAGCTGTAGAAAATGGTTCAGGAAGCAGTGCAGCATCAACCTTATTATTCCTTAACATTTCAAGTCTTGTTGGTACAGCAGGTACTATAGATTTTTTAACATCTGCAGGCTGCATGGAACTTTTCTCCAGCATTTTATCTAAAACATATTCAATAGAAGTTTTTTGTGATATAGCCACACTTTTACCTTTGATATCATTTATGGACTTTATTCCTGACTGTGGGTTTGCAATAAGCATAAAGTCTCCATTTGTAATTCCTGTTATCTTTACATCAAAATCTGAATTTTGATAAAGAGCTATTGCTATTTCATCACAAATAACCCCGTCAAGATTACCTGCCTGAAAAGCTGTATCTCTGTCTTGAGAACTTTTAAAAGGCTGAAATTTAACATCAACGCCTTCTTTTTTGAAAAATCCTTTTTCATTGGCAATTACTATTGGAACTACGTCCACAGAATTTATTGCTCCTATATTTAAGGTAGCCTTAGCAGCAGAATCAGATGTGGTAGTCTTTGAAGAATTACTTGCCTGTGAACAAGCAACCAAGGATACTGCCACAAAAGAAGCAGTAACAGTAGTTAATAATTTTTTTAGTCTAGTCATTTTAGTCCTCCATTGTATATAGAATTTTTATATTAATGCATCAATAACACCAAAGATTAGAAAAGCAATGCTTATTATCTGATTTACACCATAAGAAGCTATTTTTACATTATTTAAGTTATCCGGTGAAACCATCCTGTGCTCTATAAGAAATAAAATTGAGATTATAAAAAGTCCAATGAAATAAATAATTCCCAGCCTGCTGCTTAATAGGCCTACTGCTATTAAGAAGATTATTGTCATAAAGTGAAAAAGTGAAGAAATTCGCAGGGCATTTTTTACTCCAAATCTTTGAGGTATTGAGTGTATTCCATTTGCGGTATCAAATTCATAATCCTGTGAGCCATAGATAATATCAAATCCTGCAACCCAAAGAGTATTAGCCGCACCCATAAAGAGAGGCAGCCAGGAAATTTTCCCGGTTACTGCTATCCAAGCTCCAACGGGAGCAGCAGCTGAAGTTACACCTAAAACCAGGTGGCAGGCCCAGGTAAAACGCTTTGTATATGAATAAATAATCATTAAAAATAATGCTATTGGTGAAAGCAGCACACATAATGGATTAAGCATTGCTGCTGCAACAAGCATTACTAAAAAACACAAAATAGAAAACACTATAACTTCCTTTTTCTTTAGAAGGCCTTGAGGAAGCTGCCTCACAGCAGTTCTTGGATTTTTACCGTCAATCTCAGCATCTATCGCTCTGTTTATGGCGTTTGCTCCTGTTCTTGCGCCCATAAAGGCAACAAGTATCCAAAACAGCTTATAAAAAGATGGGTATCCATTACTTGCTAAAAGCATTGAAATAAGTGCAAAGGACAGAGAAAAGATTGTATGCGAAAACATAACAAGTACTCCATAGTCATGAACCTTTTTTACAGCTTTAGTTAATAGCATATTCATTTAATCGCTCCTATTAGTATAATATTGTAAGTATACATGCTACAAATATAATACTACAGAGTATGAACATATTTCAACAAAGCAGGTAATATTTTTAAAAATCAGCCAAGGCTATCCATATAAGCTTTATATGCTATAATTAAACTATATTTAAATAGGCTAAGTGAGGATAGATACATGGAAGATATGATAGAAATTAAACGAACAAAAGGAAGAGTAAGTCTAAAGCTTAATGCCATTCATCTAGGTGAAGATCTCTGCATTATTATTACAGGTGGAGATAGGCCTCATCTGGGAGCTATCACTGTAGGCTCAAAAGACGTGGAAGCATCGACCTTTTGCTTTCCTAAGCATAAGGAAGATCATATTACAAAAGTACTTTATGAGCTTTTTACCGCTTCCTTTGACAAAAACATCGTGCTGTGCTGCGGTATTCATGTGGACAAAATAATGAAATCTGAAATAGACGCTATTAGTGCCCTGTGCATTGAGATGATAGAGGAGCTTAAGAGCATAATTAATGTATAACTTACAACAAGGAGAGTACAAAATGGAAATAATAGTTGGAATTACCGGGGCTACAGGTACAATATATGCTGTAAAATTACTTGAAGCCCTTAAAAAATTTGAGCATGTAAATGTTCATTTAATAATGAGTAAGTGGGCTCAGCAGACCCTTATTACAGAAACAAAATATGACTTAGATTACATAAATTCTTTGGCAGACGCAGTATATGATAATCTTAATATGGGAGCCAAGATATCAAGTGGCTCCTTCCTGAGCGATGCAATGCTTATTGTGCCCTGCAGCATGAAAACCCTAAGTTCTATAGCAAATGGTTACTGTGATAATCTAATTACCCGCGCTGCAGATGTAACAATTAAAGAAGGCAGGAAACTTATTATGTCTCCCAGAGAAACGCCCTTAAGCGCTATACACCTGCAGAATATGCTGAAGCTGTCACAGTTAGGAGTTAAAATCGTTCCTCCAATGCCTGCTTTTTATAATAAACCCGAAACTGTTGAAGACATTGTTAATCATCAAGTAATGAAACTTTTAGATCAGCTGAACTTAAGTTTACCTGAGGGAAAAAGGTGGAATGGTTAATTTATTTTATAGGCGTGTTAAAGAATAGTGCTGAAAATAATATATACTATTTATAGTATATATTACCTACTTGCCGTATAATGGAATTAATTTGGAATTGTATTTTTATGTTCAGTAAGAATAGGTCATACTTAATTATATATCTTTTATTGAAATTAATGTTATACTTAGTGTATAAATATACTATAACTTAATATTGTTTATGAAAACTATTTAAGAAGTATAGTAAAAGTTTTAGTTTAGGATGTAGATTGGAGGTGCTTTAGTGAAAAACCACAAATTTTTAAACCTGTTTCTCCTTTGTTCAGCAGGAATATTTTATATATTGGCAAACAAACTTGGAACTATTTCGTACTTTATTTCATCTATATCACTTATTATTTGGGCAACACTTTTTGTTGGCAAAGATAAGAAACTATTAATTAAATAAGAAAATATATATTTATGAAATAAGAATCAAGTGAAATCACAGTGACTTCCCTAAAAAGTTATATAGTTTCAATAAAGTGTTAACGAACAATTTTCTAGTATGACGCAATAAAGGCAACCTAAAGCTTGCCTTTATTGCGTCATACTAGAAGAATACTTCTTTGCAGTATTTGACAACTTATATTCAATCAAGTATTCTTTCAAAAAATATGCTGTCACACCATTCTCCATTCTTATAAATATATTTACTATTTCGTCCAGTAAATTGAAAGCCATTCTTTATTAATACTATTTGAGAGCCTATATTACTAGGTGATGTTCCTGCTTCTATCCTATGAAGCTTATGTTTATTGACTGCTTCCTCCAAAATAAGTTTTACAGCGCTTGTTGCAAAACCCTTCCCCTGATGTTCCTCACCCATTCTATAGCCTAGTTCAGCCTTATTAAAAATCCCTCTTTCTATAGATAATAAATTTACCCTGCCAAGAATCATTCCGGAATGATTCTTTATTAAATAATTATATGCTAATCCTTTCTCTTGTTCCTCGATCAACCCCTTTATTATTGTATTAAAACTATTTAATTCATAATAGTTATCTCCTCTTGGGAAACCTACTCTCTCAAAAAAAGCCCTATTTTTAAATTCAAAATCAAAAAGTTCCTGTGCATCTGATTTTTCAAGTAATTTAATTATAATATTAGACATAAAAGCCTCCTTAACATCTTAGTATCTTAAAAAGATTCATTACCCTAGCAACTTACTTTTCTCTTACTTTTTATCAGAAAATGCAACATCATTCTCACTCATAATCTCCTTAATAATATTCATTGCATTTTTCCCTATCCCATGCAGCTCAGAAAATTCTTTTTCACTATATCTTGACAGCTGTTCCATTGTTGTTATCCCTTCATTTTCGATAGCTCTTTGTGCTGGTTTAGCAAGTTTTTTAAGTAAAATATCAATGTTCATATGTACTCCCTCCTAATCAAATTTATAATTCATTTATCGCATTTGCATGATTAGCCAACCATATAAGAATATTCCTAAGTAGCCTAAATAATTAGAACTTTGAGTTGCATCTCTTTTTAACCTACAAATTTGGAAGAATATCGCTCCACATAGCGCGCAGGATATCCTTGTGTTCAATTTCATTGTGTGAGGTGACCGTAATGACAGCGTTATAATCAGTTAAAACGACACACAATTGACCATACATACCGTCCGCTCGATAAGTATTAGGAGGTGTGCACTTCCAAACCTGATAACCATAACCGCCTTTGGTTTCAGGGTCGTTTTTAGATGTGGTGTCGACCCAATCAGAATGCATACGATTTATATAGTCAGCAGGAACGATTTGCTTATCCTTATATACACCATTTTGTAGTAATGTTATCCCAATGCGGGAAAATTCCTCAGTATGGAGATACAAACCGCCTGAGCAGGACGTATGTCCATACTGACAAGTATTCCATTGGGGATTTACAATTTCCAACATATCAAATAAACGAGGCTTTAAGTAATCCAACATTGTTTTGCCGCTAACTTTTTCTACAAGCCGACCAAGCATGTAAGTACATAAATCCTCATAATAGAAATTTGAACCAGCTTCCTTTTTCATCTCTGAGATAAAGAAAAGCTCTGCTCTGTCTTTAGAATTATATTGGCTGAAATCCTCGAACATATGTCCAGAACTCATTTGCAGCAAATGCTGAATAGTTATTTTTTCAGAACCTAAATAGGCGATATCCTTGTATTCCGGAAAAAAATCCAGCACATAATCTGACAATTGGAAACGACCTTCGCTTTCCGCGATACCAATTCCTACGGATACAAAGGTTTTCGATGCAGAATAAAGATTTTCTCTATCATTGCTGCGAAATCGATGCTCTGCAAGCGTTTTTCCGTTTTGATAAACATGAATGCCGTATACACCTAAATTTTTTTCAATCACTGAAATTCGAAAATCCGATAACAACCCCATTTAAACACCCCCATATCGATTATTATATTAATTTTCTTATTGCAATTTTAATGCTTAGCTATTATTTTACACTTATGCCCATATCCTAGTAACTATTTTATTATTCCAATTGACTCAAGTTTTTTAACTATGTTATCATACCAAATTCCATCAAATTTCTTTATGAATGTATGTTGTTTGGCCGCCTGCAACATTTTAATACCAAAACACTTATCTAATATGACGCTATCAATAAAACCTTTTGAATATGATTCTTTAGCGGTTAGAAAATGTTCAGTTAAACAAGCAGATTTCATTGTTTGATAATCAATATGTGTTAAGTTAGAGAATAATTCAATTGTCTTTTCAGTAATTTTATTTGATATCTCAGCACCAGAAGAATATATTGCTTCTTTTTTTGCCGTAGTAAATAATGTCGGTGTGATTTGTGCTCCTGAAAATGCATATCTTTTCCCTTTTGTACCAGCCGATAATAATAAAGTAGATAAGCTGGACGAGGAGTTCAGACAAATAGTATTAATATTACATTTGCACCATCTGATTGTATCAAAGATTGCAAAACATGATGTAACAGCTCCTCCAGGACTATCGATTAATATATAGATATCTTGTGTGCTTGCTTTTTCGTATAAGTTTATTAGTTGCTCAACAATAATACTAGCATTAGTATCATTAATAGCCTCATCAATTATAATAATCCTTTTATTTAGATATTTAGAATGATTCATACGAAAATCTCCTCTTTCTGTGATGATTGCAATTTGCCTAGGGACATATATCGTATAACGTTTTGAATTTTTGACGGCTTAGCCCGGCAGAACTAAGCATTTTCTTGTATTAACGTTATGAAGGTTCTTAATGCCGGAGAAATCCATTTATCCTTATGGCAAATAACTTGTGTCATAATATCAAAAGCTGGTCCACTCCAATTAAGTTCTATTAACTCTTTGCTATCCAGTTCATTAAGAACAGTAAACCGTGGAAGTAATGTTATACCAAATCCTAAAATAGTAAGCTGCTTAATTGTTTGAATATTACTAGTTTCTAAGGTTATTTTAGACGTTACCTTGGTATCTGACAAAATTCTTTCAAAAATATTTCTGAAAAAGCAGCCTTGTCTGGTAAGTAACAGCGGGTGCTTAGACAAATCTTCGGAGCAAACACTGCCCTTTTGCAGTAAAGGGTGGTTAGGCGCAACTAATAAGGATACTGGTTCTTCTTGGCTGGATTTTATAACAAATTCAGGATAAGATATTACGGAATCTAGTAAAATTGCTACATCAATTTGGTTATCCCGGAGTAATGATTGCAGTTCCCGGGAATTACCGGTTTTCAGAACAATTTCAACATCAGGATAAAGTTCATTGTACTCTTTTAGAATACTCGGAAGTTTGAATCCGCAAATAGATTCAACCACGCCAATAGAAAGGGTTCCTTTGATAATATCTGAATCAGAGGCAATACCTTTAGCATTTTCCCAGAGATTGAGCAATTGTTTGGCATATAAAAGAAATTCTCTTCCTTCAGAGGTTAAGGATATTTTTTTGCCAATTCTCTCAAATAATTGAATACCTAATTCTTTTTCTAGTAACTGAATTTGAGAAGTAATAGCTGACTGTACATATCCTAATACATTTGCTGTTTGAGTAAAACTATTCAATCTTGCAACAGTTGTAAAGGTTACTAATTGTTTCATATCCATATTTTTCACCCTTTGTTATCGAAATTATTGATTATAATTGTACAAACTATTTACTAAACTAATTAATATGCTCATAATAACATAGCCTTAGAAAAAAATCCATGACCACAAGAACATTTACAAGGTCATGGATTTTATTAGATTTTCACACAATTGTAATTTAATTGGACCAGTTGTATTATAGAAGAATTACAAATTTAAGCTGTTACCTTTTTTAGAACTAATATGAAATAAAAACATTGTTAAACTTATACAACAAGCAATTAGCATTATAAAAGGCCAAACTGCAGTTATACCAAATTTATTTATATAGCCCCCCATGGAAAGTATACCAATAGCCCTTCCCAATGAGTAACAAATGAACATTAAGGAGGAGTAACGTCCTCTCATTTCTTCATTACTATTGTTTGCAAGATATACTCCAAAGTTTGTAGAATTTAGTATTTCTCCAATAGTCCAAAAAATTGTAGATAATATGAAAAGAGGAAAATGCTTAGAGATACCTATCATTCCAAAACCAACAGCATATAAAGTGCCTCCAAAAGTTATATTGATAAGAGAGGATTTTTTTCTCATTAAATAGGTTATTAAGGCTGTTAGTGAAACAACTGTAACTGCATTAATACTCATCAAGTAACCGAAAAATACAGGGCCTTTACCATCGAATAAGCTATTTAGCATAAGTGGCAATGAAAAACTGTTTTGTGCGTAGATAAAACTATACATTAAATATAGAAATAGAAAAAATGTGATTTTATAGTTTGTTATTAACTCACGTATAAAGCTTGGCTTATTTTTGGTGTTAACTTTTAAATTTCTTTTACCTTCATCTTTTATATTAAATACCACTAGGCCCACTGCAACAAAAGAAGTAGCAGCATCGCAAATAAAAAACAATTTTAAATAATGATTAAACATAAACCCAGCTAAGAGTGTTCCAATGGATACACCTAAATTCACCCCTAAATACAAAAGGGATTGTCCAGTTTTTCTTTTGTTTGGAGGTAGAAAGTCATATAACATTGTATTTACTGTTGGTTTAACAGAGGCGCTAAAGAAAGCCGATAGGAAAAGTAAAATAACGATCCATACTTTGTTATTTATGACGACACATGATAATATACATAACCCCGATAATGTTTGGGATAAAATATATGTGCCCTTTCGACTCCAATAATCAGAGATAATACCTCCCAGCATAGAACCTGGAATCTGCAGTAGAACTATGCAAGTTACCAGTACGCTAGCTGTTTTTGAATTGAATTGTAATTTATTAATTAGAAACATTGCTAAAAATGGGACAACAAAATCACCAAGTCTATTTATTAATTGAATCCAAAATAGTATATATACGTTCTTTGGTAATCCTTTGTAAAGTTTTATAAAATTAAACATTTGCATCTCCTTGAGCATTATTGGCTATGGAATATTAATACCCTAGTTCTTCTCCAATAACTAATACTGTTATATTGCTTTGCAGTGGATTTCTTTTAATGACAGAATAAACTCTGCATCCCCTAGTACTGCTATGACAATCCATGCAAACTCCTGTTTTAGTACAAGGATTATCCCAATTTAATTTTTTTATATTCAATGGTGCAGCCGTAGTTTCATTTCTATTAAATGCTTCTTCAGTGTTACGGCATATTTTATTTACTCCAACAGCTATTATAACCTTTTGAGGACCAAAGGTCATTGCGCTAACCCTATTACCTACACAATCAATGTTTACCAATTCACCACCCAATGTTATTGCATTACTACTGCAAAGGAACAAATCACAAGTAAGCTGCTGCCTTCTTATAGCTAGTTTTTCCTCTTTGGAAAGTGCAGGGTTATTGTGATCTAGGATAATTGCCTTTTTATCTAATGCCTTTTTTTGAATTCCCATTTCAGAAATTGTTGTTGAACCGCCAAAACCGATTTTAGCTCCTTCTTTGATGTAATCCATAATATATGAAGTTGCCTCCACTGAAGTCTCAAAATAAAGTGCATCAAAGAAATTTTCTTTTAGAGCTTCCACAACCCGTTCTCCCATTACTTTATCATGCCATTTTTTATTTTCCATTATTATTCCTCCTGATTACATATATTTTTAATCTTTATATAATTTAATTACTCTCCTTTGCATATTTATGATATCATGAGGGATGGTATTAGTAAAATTGATAGTTTTGATTATATTATTCGAAATAATTGATTGATACGTAATGTCGTAACTAAAATTTATAGCATTAAAAAAAGGCATTCTTGCCTTTTTTTGTTGTTATACATTGAATTTGGCTAACAGTCGCCGTGCAGTCACACCTTATCGCAACATGAATAAACTGATAAAAGGAGGTGATACATATGTCTTGGCAAGAGAAACTTCAATTCTTGATGAATCAGCCTGTGGGAGTATCTCTCATCAATGGTCAAGGTGTTTCAGGCATACTTTGCGACGTTTCTAATGAGGAAATATACTTGCTTGAATATCTATATCATACTCAATTTGCAATGAAACATTACTCTTTTAACATGATTCAAGATATCCACCCATTTCCCCCATGCCAAATTAATAGATGGCAATACTAATTTCATTATAATGCTAAGTCCCTTTCCAAGGAGTGTTAAAAGCCGCTCCTTTTCTATTTGCTTATAATGCTCATTTATTCAAGCATAACAAAAAAATACTCAGGATCTAAAATCCAGGAATTATTGTACTCATCATATTTCCAGTACGTTACAATATATCCAAGCTGGTTATAATGTGCTGTTCCCGCTATATCCTGAAGAGCTTCAAGCCTATATGGCATACTACCATCATTTTTAACAGGATGCAGATGAGGCAGGTAAATTACAAATCCTTCTAAGGGTTTAATAAGCTTGCCGTCCTTATCGTAAACTGTTCCATCATAGACTTCCCTCCTGCTGCTTATATTCAGTATATAGGATTGATCAAGTTTTTTACTATTAACGAGTACTCTATAATTATCCATATATAACTTCAATCTCCAAGCTTTTCGTAAGATCCATAAATCGCTCGGGGCCAAGTATATATTCTGCATTGTTGTTTAGAAATGATATTATATAGCAATATGTGGGCACTCCACTTCCTGCAACGGGGAGATTTACCATAATCTCAACGGTGTTTGAGTTAGTAAAGCTTCCAAGAAATAGCCATGGGCTGTCGGACTACTGTATTGAGGATTTAGAGGTATAACATACTGCTGCATCGTCCTGCCGTCCTGCAATATTACTTTTATATTTTAATAATAGGGCCCCTCTCCCTTTTCACCAACTAGGTACACTATATCCGGTATTGTATCACCATTTACATCTCCTGTTTGTTTATCAAGCATATAAGTATTCTGTGTATTATAGTATTTAGCCTCACGACCTAAATAATTGTATGGATTGATATAGCTATTCAAACTGTTGACCTCCTTAGACGTATTTTAATTCAATAATACAGTATATGAAGGTCATACCCTTAAGGTAACAATTAGGACCCTTAAAGAAAAATCCTACTAACTTAATAGTAATTTTATATAATCCAAGTAAAAATAGGACTAAGAGAATTCTCCCTTAATCCTACTTTATCGAATCAATATTCAATATTATTTCAGTCGCTAATTGCTGCAGAAGCCTTGCTCTATCTATTCCTATACTCCCTTGGAGTCACCCCTGTAACCTTCTTAAAAGCCTTTCCAAAATGGCTTGAATCATGAAAGCCAAGAATTTGAGAAATTTCCATGATACTTTGGGTGGTGGTGGTCAAAAGAGTTTTTGCTCTGTTAATCTTTAAGTTCGTTATATAATCCATAACCGTTATGCTCATGTGTTCCTTGAACACTAAACTTATGTAAGGTTTAGATAAGTTTAATTCTTCACTGATGGTCTGCAGAGAAATATAGCTTTCAATATTCATGTGAATATGCTTTAAAATTCTGTTCAGAGTATAATTATCCGTAACCTCAGAATAGTATATGACAAAATCCGAGTACACCGAGAATATTTCTTTTTCCAAGGCCTGCAGTTCCTTTAGGTTTCTGCAGGCTTTGATCCTCTGGTAAAATTTATTGTAGGTTTCATGCATTATAGTGTTCATAACCATATTTTTAGCCTGTGATATTTTGCGCACCAATATTCCCTGCCATATAAATAAATCTATCTTTTTATCTTCAACATTCTTTTCAACCTCCTGCTCATACTTATGTTTATTCTCTATGAGCCGGTTTATTTCCTCTATATTATTCATATCGAGAAGCGCGTCAAATTCAGGTATAAAGATAGAGTAGTCTGTAATAAATCCTTCCATCATATTCATTCTCCTAAAACTACATTAATATAGTACAATTTAATATAATTATATACCATTTTTCTTTTCAATATAATTCTATAATTATCACATAACAATATGAATGGAGGAAGGAAAATGAAGAAAGGAACAATTCATGTTATAGAGAACTTTTATATGCCGGAGCTTAACAGATACAGAACCATAAGAATTTATTTACCACCGGATTACAATGAAGCAGACAGGCACTATCCGGTAATATACATGCATGATGCTCAGAACCTTTTCACCGTAGAGACCTCTGCTTTCGGCAGCATTTGGGATATAGCCGCAACCCTTGATAGCATATACAATGAGAACCCTGAGAAGGCTTATATAGTTATTGGAATTGATAATGGCTGCAATTACAGATATTCAGAGTACTGTCCCTGGTACAGCGAGGTCGGAGGTGAATACCTGCCCCATGCCAGGACTACCGGATTTCTCGGCGGAGAAGGTTTTAAATATATTGATTTTATAGTAAACACCTTGAAACCCTTTATTGATACTACCTATAAAACCTTAAAGGACAGGGAGAACACTGCTGTCTGCGGAAGCTCCATGGGCGGGCTTATATCTATGTGTGCAGGAATAAAGTATCAGGATGTATTTTCAAAAATAGCTGCCTTTTCCTCTGCTATGTATTTTGCAGAAGAAGAAGTTAAAAGCTTTATTATCAGTGAAGGTAAAAGAGAAGCCATGAGAATATATATGGATGTTGGTACAGACGAAACAAGCAATCCGGATAATCCAGATTTTCCGCAAATATATTTGAGTTGTAACAGAAATGTTTATTTGGCCTTAAAGGACGCTGGCTTTGCCTTTGAGGATGTAAAATATGAAATTGCCGAAGGGGGTATTCACAATGAAGCCTGCTGGCGTAAAAGATTTCCCGGCATGATGAATTGGCTCTTCAACTTATAAATGGGGTGGTGTTGAAATGGAAAAGTATATTCAATATTTAAAAGAAAATTACTTAACTCCGGAGCAGTATATCATAAGCAAATTTGTGGAACATCAGGTTATATTATTAGGAGAAGATCATGCTGTAAAAAGTAACCTGGACCTTATCATTAACCTTATTCCCCTATTATATCAGGCTGGCATATACAACTTCGGAATGGAGTTTGGCGCCAGCGAAGACCAGGCGGACTTAGACAGGCTAATTACCGGTGAGGAATATGACGAGGTTGAAGCAAGACGCCTGATGTTTAACTACAACGTTAAATGGGCTTATAAAGAATACACCGACATATATAAAGCTGCTTGGAAATTTAACAGGTACCTGCCTAAGAACGCAAAGAAGTTCAGAATTTTGAACCTTAGCTATATTTATAACTGGGAAGGTTTTTCGGGTATAAGGACCCCTATAAACTTTAAAAAGATATTTTACAAAGGAAATATCGAGGCCTTCAGAGCAAATCTTGTTGAAAAAGAAATTTTGTCCAAGGGTGAAAAGCTCCTTATATTAACTGGGACTCCCCATGCCTTCACCAAATTCAAAAATCCAATCTTTGAGGGTAATGCAGACCAGTTTTTCATTCTCCAGGGCGGCTGGCTCGGCAACAGATTATACGAAAAATTCGGTTCAAAGATATTTAACATTATACTGCATCAACCTGCAATGAACATTAACACTTTGCTTCCTGATACCACAATGGGAATAAAAACTATCGAAACTGTTATGGAGAGCATGAACAACAAACCTGTTGGCTTTGATTTAGTGAACACGGTAATGGGTAACATCCCCGATGACAGCTACAACTCCATCCCCTATAAATACTTCACTCTCAAAGAAATGTTTGACGGCTACATCTTTATAAAGCCAATAAGAGAACAGCTTGGCTGCACAGTCGATTATGAATACTTAAATGGTAAAGAATTCCATAAGGTCCAAAACAATTGGCCTGATAAAGATTGGACTCCTATTCCTAAAGATGAGGAGGGGTATTGGAAGGTAATTGAAGAGTATGTAGATTTGAGAAAGAGGTACATGATGTAGCAACATCTCTTATTGAGCAGTATTCTTCAAATTCATAAAAACTCACATAATTTATAAGTAGCACCCTACAATGAAGAATAAATGAAGGTGCTGCCGCACTAACAGTTAAATACTGATAGTGCGGCAGCACTAAATTTTTCTAACTAAACTTAACAGTATATCTATAAGGCTTAGAATAATTTTTTACTCAATATAGCTTTATAAAAATTCTTCTAATATATTATTGTTCTATATATTTGCCTGGCTCCAATTCTTTATTATTGTTTTCATTTTTATCATCGCAGCAATTTTCCTTTTTGCTGCTTCCAAGCATCATCGGAATCATACCTATCATCATTAATGGGCATAGAAATGGCACTATCCTTGAAACTAAACTACTGGCACCGGGGCTAACTCTAGATATTAATGGTAAAAACCCTACAATAACTATGGGCAGCCCGCAGCATAAAACCAAATGCAGCAAGTGCTTTAAAGGACTGTGCTTATGATCTTTGTGGTTTCTTTTATTATCTCCATGACAATTCATACTAATCCTCCTAAATTCTCAAAAACATATAAACATTGTCTGACTTTATCTTTATAATTTAAAAAACTTCATGAGTAAATTCTACATTCTTAATATGAAGATTGTATGAAGATTATATGAGAATACATTCCATAAATTTTCATCTTATAAACTCTTTAATTAATTCAAAAAAGATAATATACTTAATGATGCCGATAAATTTACAAATACAAATGACTTTATGGAGGGGTTTACATATGAGAAAAAAAGATATACTTGAGTTAAAAAGACGTTTGAAAAAAGATCACTGCACCTTTACTAAAATGTGCGGCTGCTATGTAAGCGGTGAAAAGCATGTTATTTTAAAATTTAGAGAAACCTTTCTTAACTTAGAGGAAGAAGAAAATCATAAGTACTTGGAAATTGCTAAAAAAGTACTGTCCGGAAGCCTAGGAAATAATATTTTAGAGCTTAACTTTCCGCTTAATGAAGAGCTTTATAATGAAAAGCAGACTTTTCTAGCTCAGCTTAAAAGCAGTCAACTAAAAAGTGATGATCTTCTTGATGATTTTTATAATTTGATTATAAATAATTATGATTATACAGGTAACTATTTGATAGTTATTTTTCATGATGCTTATGATGTTATTACTAAAACAAATGATAATTTAAAAATAGATGAATCTGAAGAAGTATATGAATATGTATTATGTGCAATATGTCCTGTTTCACTTTCAGATCCTGGCCTTAGATACTTTGAGGAAGAAAACAAGATCGGAGCCCGTGTAAGAGACTGGGTAGTGGAAGCTCCTGCAAACGGCTTTGTGTTTCCTGCTTTTATTGATCGAAGCTCGGATGTTAATTCTATTATGTATTATACAAAAAATCCAAAGGATACACATCCCGAACTAATGGAAGACGCTTTGGGCTGCTTTTCAAGGCAGACTGCAGCTATCCAAAAGGAGACCTTTGCTTCAATTATTAAAGATACCTTCAGCGCTGATGAAGAAAAGGCAGAAAAAATCTTTTTGGAAGTTCAGGACAACCTAAATACAATGATAGAGGAATACAATGCCACCTATGAGGATACAGATCCTGAACCTATAGCCTTAACAAATAAGGTTATGCAAAACCTTTTAGTAGAAAGTGGAGTTCCTGAAGAAGTTACAGCTAAAATTGAAGAATCATATGTAGAGTGCTTTGGTGAGGATATTCCTTTAGCAGAAAGCCTAATTGACGCAAAGGCGCTTAAGGTAAAGGAGCAATTAAGAAGAGAAGAAAGTCTTCAAAGACAAGTGGAAGTACTTAAAACAAAGCTTGAGGAAGTACAGCAGGAGTCCGCTTCAGATAATGAAACCAACCTACCCGAAGAGGTTAATGAGGAGGCTTCAGACTACGATGTTATTCTTCAAGTAAAACCTGAAAAAATACCTCAAATAAAGTCTCAAATAATTGATGGACAAAAATGCATAGTTATTCCTATTAATGAAAACGAACAGGCCTCTGTTAATGGCTTGGAGGATATAATCTAATTATCATACTAAGCATAAATACTTTTTTATATTTTCAATTTTCTTTTAACTTTAGTATACTGTATATAAGTACATATACAGGGGGGAATTGGTATGTCGATCAATAGTCAAAGGGAATTTGAACTTTTAAAGAAGATTGGTTTTGTACGAACCAGTGGTTCTAAGGAAGAACTAAAAGCAGCAAACATATTGCTTAATGAAATTTCTTCAATAGGACTTGAGGGGCACTTAGAGGAGTTTAAAAGTCCAACTTCTAAAATTACTAAAGCTTCACTAAAAGTAGTTGAGCCCTATGAAAAAGAATATAAGGTTACACCTTATAATTGCTCAATAAGCACACCTGAATGCGGGATAACCACAGATTTTGTATATATTGAAGATGCGCTTGATGTAAACTTAGTTGATATTAAAGGAAAATTTGTACTTATAAACAAAAGCCCAAGGCCAGAACTTTATAAAAAGCTTATAGAAACCGGTATTGCCGGCTATATAACCATGTGCGGCACCATATTTGACGAGGAAGATAAAACTGATATTACTGTAGCTAGAATGCGGGAAAAGAATACTAAGTATGGAAAAGTACCTGCTTTATTTATGAGAATGAAAGACTGCTTACATATGCTTAAGAACAAAGCTTCAAAAGTTAAAGTGGATCTTATTACTGAGGATATAGAGCTTACTTCCCAAAATGTTGTTGTCACCTTAGAAGGCACTAAATACCCTGAGGAGATAATATCCTTCGGTGCTCATTATGATAGTGTTCCTTTCAGTACCGGTGTATATGACAATGGTGCCGGTTCAGTTATTATAATGGAACTTTTAAGATATTATAAAGAAAACCCTCCAATGAGAACTTTAAAATTTGTATGGTACGGTTCCGAAGAAGTTGGACTGCTTGGGAGCCAAGCTTATCTAAAGGCACATGAAAAAGAGCTTAATCAGCATCTTCTTATGATAAATGCAGATGTAGGAGGTTCCATACTTGGCTGCGAGTGGGCTTTAGTTACTGCTGAACAAACTTTGGTTGATTATATTGACCATATGGCAAAAATTAAAGGCTTCCCTCTAAAAGTGGAGCAGAGTATTTATTCAAGTGATTCTACTGCATTTGCCGACACCGGAATTCCTTCTGTTACCTTCTCCCGTTTCGCACCTGATGGTGGTGATGGCATCCACACCCGCAACGATGTTATTGATTATTTAAGTGCTGAAGCCTTAGAAAAAACTACAGCTATAGCTAAAGAATTCAGTGAAACAGTTATAAATTCAGTAGTATTTCCAATTGAAAAGAAGATTCCTGATAATCTGAGAAAGAAATTAGATGAATACTTCAATAAACAATCTAAAAATGAGGATTCTTCAGAAGCAAAGAAATAGCTTATTATAAAAATTACTCAAGGTTTATTCCTTGAGTAATTTCTCTTTGTTAGGTCTGGTGTCATCCAATAAAAAACCTGCCCAATCAAGTTCAAGCTTATCGGTATTTTCTTTCCAATACAGCAAACGGTCATAATAATAATTTATCTTTTCGCTTACTGGTTTTGGGAAGTTATCTTTTCCGTATTTTAAAACTATTGCAGTCAATTCATAAAAAGGCAAGCCTAATGCATGTGTTTCTACATGAACGGTAGCTCCAGCATGGCCAATTGCATGACATAAAGCACCGTATTCCCCGTCATCTATTTCTTTAGCTACAGCATGTGAAGCTAAAATTGCCTTTTTTGCAATAGGCATTTTAATTCTACCCCTTGCCCAATCCTCACAAAGTTCTAAACAAGCTCTTGGTCTGCGTTCATCAGTGTACTTTGCTTCAAATTGCTCCAGGGTCACTTCTGCGCAATCCAAAGCCCACATTACAAGGGTTCGATGATTTTGCAACTGAATCATTTTTTTCAAATCTTGCAGGCACTCACTATCACGAGAAAACAATATTTTATTTCTTTTCTTTAATTTGATTTCTACATCTGAAAACATCATATAAACTTCCTCCGCATTCTACTGGATCAATCTATATATTAATTATCATTTTATATTAGAACATGCCATTTTCATTAGGAGAATTGTCAGGAGCCTCTTGTGAAACATCCCACATTTCAGCAATCTTTTCTCCCTCAAAGCGATATATATGTACCACAGCTACCTCTTTAGCCTCTGTGATTTGAACTCGAGAAAGCAAAGTCACGTATGGAGGCTCAGCAACTGCCAGTTTTATAGTTAATTTCTTGTTTGGAAATATTTTATTACTATCCACCATTCCTTCTAAGAGCGAATCTCTATCCCCACTGTAAAACCCATTATGATGTATAAAATTGGGTAATGTATATAAATCATAAACCTCACGAACTTTATCTGTCACAATTCCTTCAAGAAAAGCCTTTGCTATATCCTTCTGTTTATTTACCATATAATTACCTCCTTTAACTATTGAATTTTTAAAACTATTACAGCAAACTTATAAAAAAATTCTTTTATTTCAAGTTACCAGTCATATATAATTCTAATTATATAATTTCATAGCCTTAAGATACAATTATTTTATAATAGAATCTTTGTAAAATCTTTTATCTGTCGATGTTGCCCCTCTGTTGCCTAAAAGCATATAAATAAGTTTAAAAAGCCCTTATCCGAAAAGATAAGGGCATAATGTAACTTGCTTTATGAACAATCCTAACTTCTACCAGCCGCTGCCTACTGAGTTGTGAACAAATGAAGCTATTCTATCAACCGGTATATCAACTACTGCTCCAAGTCCATTGTTTGCATTACAGCTTATTCCATTTGGTAATGTTCCACCTTGTCCTTCTAAATTTCCTCGGCCAAAGTGTGGGTCACAGCAGTTGCCAAGAGCACAGCCAGGTGCTGGTCCTATCCTGTCTATCAATCTTACAAAGTCACGGTTTACACTAACCAGTACTCCGGTAAAACCTCTTCCTGATTCTCCACCACTTGTTGTAAAAATAGTTACTGTTTGTCCGATGTGTCTTGCTAAATCAGCTACAAAATTTCCATCAGGCATCCTCTGTCTCCTCCTTTATAGATATGTGTAGTTTTAGGACTTTTGTCCTGGTACATAATATGATATTAACTTTAAATTGCTACAAAAAAAATATCGACAGAATATAAATCTGCCGATATTTTTTGAGAAGTGTTACCTCAAAGGAAGTAATTTATATGAGGAAGCAGGGGATAAATAATATTTATAAATTCTCTCTCAAAAGCTGTACTCTAAAGGCTGTAGTCTGCGGGGGAATGCTGGCTGTCATATAGGTTGCATAAGCAATCCTTACTAGCTGCCCCGGACTCAAGTCTTCTAGTCTTATTATTTTTCCTTCTTCGTCTAGAATTTGTGTTGAGTCAGTTATTACAAACCTTACCTGGCTTAGCATATCCTCAGCTCTGCCTGTGTAAAGAAATCTGTTTTCAGCATCTACCTCTAAAATTCTGTCCATCCTGCCATTGAAAACCATATTTTTATAACTTATAACTATTTTAAAAGCCCTTGCCTGAGGTGGAATGCTATATGTCATAGCAGCTGAAAAATCAGCATATATAATAAGTCCTGGCCTTAAGGCGTTAAACGAGGCTTTTTCTCCAAAGGGATCCAGTATTATAGTATCAGCTCCCACTACCAAAGTAATAAAATCTTTACGAACTTCAAAATTGGGATTTGCAGTTATATAAGATATTAATACATAGCCTATGTCTTCATTTGTATAAATTCTTTCTATAGTAGCATCTAAAATAGTAAGAACATTGTTGTCTTCATATACTTCATCACTGTCAGCTCTAAAATAGTAATTATACATTGTTTCCCTTTTCTTATTCTTATTTACCATATTATCTTATGAACATAAGCACAAAAGTGCCACAGTTATTGTAATTAATTAAAAATCAAAGTTATCCGGATCAGGTCCTACTCTCAAATCTTGATTTAAAGAATTTATCTTCTCTACTTCTTCATTAGTTAGTTCAAAATCAAATATCTGTGAATTTTCTATTATTCTGCCCTCGTTTGTGGACTTAGGAATAGTTATCACTCCATTTTGTACATCCCAGCGTAATATAATTTGAGCAATAGATTTATTATGATTATGAGCAATTTCCTTCAATATTTCATTATCAAGTAGTTTACCAACCATAAGTGGTGACCATGCTTCAACTTGAATATCATTTTGTTTACAGAAGGCTCTAACCTTCCCCTGTGTTAAACGTGGATGAAATTCTACTTGGTTTATCATTGGCTTAATCTCTGCATCCTTCATTAAATCTTCAAGATGATGTACTTGAAAATTACTTACTCCTATTGCTTTTACACGGCCTTGCTTATATAAATACTCCAAAGCTCTCCAAGCATCTTTATATTTACCTTCTACTGGCCAATGTATAAGATATAAATCTAAATAATCAAGTCCAAGTTTCTTTAAACTTGTTTCATAAGCCTTTATTGTGGATTCGTATCCTAAATCAGCATTCCAAACTTTAGATGTTATAAATAGATTTTCCCTTGAAATACCTGCTGCCTTTATTCCTTCAGCTATTCCCTTTCCCATACCTGCTTCATTATCATAAATGGCTGCTCCATCTATGCTTCTATAACCATTTTTAATTGCGTTCTTTACTGCATCAACTAAGTTTTGGCTATCCTCTACTCTAAAAACGCCAAGCCCCAGCCATGGCATTTTTACACCATTGTTTAAAGTTACTGTGTTTTTTAAATTGTTTATCATATTCTATCTCTCCTTATAATAACTTTACCTTCAAAGCTTATCTTATAAAGTTGGTAAATATTTTATCTTCTCTTTCATTTTCCTTTACATTGTTTTTACCCGAATCAATAACCTTCAATAACCATGCCATATTCTTTCCTAGAACACTCATAATTTGCATTCCTTCTTCATCTTGCACAGCTTCTCCTGGTTTTGTACCATGAATTACATTCCAATAATTTGATGTTGGCATCATCATCTCAGAATAATTTATATAGTTATTTAGCTGTTCAAAGGTTGTAACACCACCTGATCTTCTTACTGCTACCACACTAGCCCCTACCTTATGTCTAAGCATTCCATTATTCACAGATGTAACTAGAAAGGCACGATCCAAAAATGATTTCATCGTTCCTCCAATAGCTGAATAATGCACTGGAGAACCTAAAATAATCCCGTCAGCCTCTTTCATTTTCTGAATCCATTCATTAACTTCATCATTCTGCATAACACATCTTTCATTCATGTTTCTGCTGCATCCACCACAATCCATACATCCGCGTATTATCTTATTTCCCACATGAACAATCTCTACCTCTATATTCTCTTTCTCGAGCTCTTCTGCTACAGCCTTTATTGCCTCATAAGTGTTTCCATTCTTTTTAGGACTTCCATTAAAAGCAACTACTTTCATATATACCTCCATATAATTTAGTTTCAAATATGAGTTCATTATATGGCTCGAAAATACAAGTTACAAGTACGTACTTTTTTGTTAGATTACTTACCTTTAGGTAAGATTTATTGTAATATCTATAATAATATAGAATAAAATTTTACTTAATAATAATCTATGTTTATTTTAATTTAGAAATTTGTTATTATTAAAGTTACTTGGTATATACTGTAATTCTGTTGAATAACTAATCAAGTTTTAATAAATTTAAAGGATTAGAGGTAGGTAACTAAATGATAAATTATAATGATAAGCAATATGTATGTTTATTGGATTTTGCAATGGATTTTATACGAGGTAAATGGAAGGCAGTTTTATTATGTCATTTATATGATGAACCGAGAAGGTTTTTAGAGCTTCAGAGAATAACTCAAGGAATAAGCCAAAAGGTATTAAACGAAAAGCTAAAAGAATTAGAAAATGAAGATTTAATAAATAAGGAGATTTATGCTGAAATTCCGCCAAAAGTTGAGTATTACCTTACTGAGAAGGGAAAAGACCTTACTAAAATCATTAAGGAAATTGAGGCTTGGTCTATTAAATATTATTCCCACTTAGACGGTGGATGTAATATATTGGACAAATGATATTAACTAATTCTTTAATTATTTACAATATGGTGTAAACATAATAAACTTAAGCCCACCTGAATACAAGGTGGGCTTATCTCTTGCTGCTGCAATTTCATATTTTATTGTCAACTTGAATTTGTCAATTTTTTATTACGCCTATAATCTTTGCTGAATGCGAATTCTTTTTATATTACTATTCATAAGTTTACGTCCAAAATAACGATATATAAATCTTTTTAATGGCGATAACTGCTGTTGGTGCTTCTCAAAGAATTCGTCAGGTGAACAGAATACTCCAAAATCATGGTTGATGCCTTCCTTCTGGATGTAGGTGTCGTTTCTACACCAGTCTATTTGAGGATTCTGAAAGTTATTTGTAGCTGCACCATAACCGCAAAAACTGGCTTTGCAATCAGAAAACTTTTCCTGGAGCTTTTTCAAATATTCACGGTCTAGAATGAAACCCTCTAAGTTATACCAATGTTCTTCGAATTGGATTTCAACCCAGCTATGAACAATACTTTTAGGGGCAATCCAATAAATTAGCCCTGTCATCGCACCTTTTTGCAATTTCTTATCAATAGTAAAACCATGAATTCGGCAAGGTACTCCAACAGCCCTCAGAAGCGCCATAAATAAAGTTCCTTTTGTATTGCATTGCCCATAACCATCATTCAAAACTTCGGAGGCCGGGATTGTATCATCTGTATTGTATCCAAAAGCTACATCATCACGAATAAAATTGTAGATTTTTTGGATTTTTTGAAAATCATCATCGTTTGTCCACTTCTTTTGCTTTATCAGCCTCTGTATTGAGTCATGGTTAAAATTCAACATTCTAGTTTCTTCTAAGTATTCTTTCATTGTGTATCCTCCCTTTCTGATCTAGATATTCCAGCTCTTTCTTATAAAACTTAACGAGTCCTATTTTAACTTTTGGTGTTAATAGCATAACAAGTCATTTATTTTAATTGAAACTGGTTTATCTATAATACACAATACCAAAATACACATCAGAAAACTTTCAAAAACTCGCTATCTCTTATGATATTCGTTGTAGACATTCCGGTCATTATTTTGTTAGTATATGCAAGATGCGATGGACTGTCAAAGCCGGCATGGAGTGCAGCTGCCGTTATATTCTCTCCTTTGAATATTAGCTCATACGCACTTTGAAGCTTATGCAAAACAATATAGCTTTTTAGCGGAATTCCGGTTTCTTCTTTGAACAAATGCGCAAGACGGCTTTCTGAGAGACATATTTTCTGGGATAAATATTTTATCTGATGAAACTCATCCTCATGCAGGCAGTCATTAAGACAACTCAGTACTTCCACAATACGTTCATCAAAACTTGCTGTATTACGCGAAGCAAATTTAGAGTTAATACTCTGAATAAAGGATAAGATAGCATTATGATTTCTCTGTAACAGAGCATTTTTAAAATTCTGCTGCATAACAACGGTTTCTTCATAAGGAAAAACATAAAAAGATTGATCCTTTAGCATTCCTCTCACCACACGGCCCATTTCTGATGTAGGATTAATAAGCATAGTAAAATGGATTTTTTCGTCAGTGTTAAATTTATGCAGTGTATTCATATTTACAATAATGGCATTGCAAATAATCAGTTTTCCATCAACTTCAATATTCAGCTCTTTTTCGAAGCCAAGAAACATTTGCAGCAACCAGTGTCTATGAGAATCTGCTCTTACACTATCTGAAATTGCTGCAAAATTCCTATCATATTTGCAAACATAATTCATTTTATCACCTTGCCAAGTTATAATATTAAAACTTAGATCTTATTTTTTTATTTGTTCATAATTCTATTATAAATGTACCACTTCATATTTGTATTTTATTTTATAAATAAATTTTATTTATTACTGATTTATTTATATAACGTATTTCATAATAATAGCCTTAATCTATTTATATCAATGTATACTACCAAAAACCTCATTTATTTATGATATGATTCACCTTATGATATTCTAGGACTTTCGCATACTCAGATATTTTTCTATGTTCATCTTAGCTTCACGATATTAGCGTAATGTGGTTCTCCACAGTATGTTTAGTATATAGATATTTGAAATAAATATATTTAGAGCCTTAACTTCACCATGAATAATAAATATATTAGAACAGGTAACCCTACAATAGTAGATAGTATTGTGAATGCAGTACGAGCTTTTTTCTCATTCCCTGTTATTAGCAATAAGAACTTATAACCTAATATACCAAACAATCCACCCAAACAATTTAAAATTATGTCATCAATGTCCGATGCCCCGATTCCTAAAAGGCCCTGAATGATTTCAACAAATAAACTCACTATAAATATAAGAAGCAGATTAGTGATTACCCTTTTATCTTTTTTGAAAAATGGTAAGTACATGCCTAGAGGGATAAAAAGAATAATATTGCCAACCAAATTACTAAAAGCAAATCTTTTTAAGTTATCAGTGTTGCCGGATATATATTCAGCTATACTATAAAAAGGAATGAGATTAATTGACCTAGGTCCCGAATGAGAAGTTCTTGATAACAATAACATTTTAATTAAAAAAAATAAGTAACAAATAAAAACACCATATAAAAATACTGATTTAATTCGTTCTCGTTTATTCATAATAAATACCTCCATTATCATTATATCACTGTTTAATTTGCTGGCCTTCAGTTCATGTATGCTGCATTCTTTAGGCAGTATCAAGCCTGTCCAGTTAGGTTGAAAGTCATATTAATTTCTTATGAATAACTTATTATTTTTCTATACTGTTATATGCAGCTACTGCATCGGTAATATTATACTGCTTAGTATTATGATTTCCTTTTGCATCTGCTGAAATCATAATATATTCTTGTTTTCCCACTTTGGCTAGACTCGCTAGACACAAACCTGCTTCATTAGTGTATCCGGTTTTTCCTCCTAGAATTTGTCCACCAGTAATGTTCTGATTCTTAAGTTCTTCAAACATAGTACTGTAAAAGGTTACTCCTTCAGGGTGCTTATTTGTAGGGGGTACGTAATGACGGTACGAAGTAAAAATCTCACGAAAAGTATTATTCTTTAAAGCATACTTAAGAAGAATAGAAAGATCTCTGACTGTTGTATAATGGTTTTCATTATGAAGGCCGGTGGCATTTTCAAAATGAGTGTTTTTCATACCAAGATCTGCAGCTTTTTTATTCATCATCTTTACAAAATTCTGTTCTGATCCTGCAATTTTATCTGCTAGACCAATGCAGCATTCCGCACCGCTTGGCAATAGTGCACCATATAACAAGTCTATTGACTTGACTTGCTCACCCGGTTTAAAACCTGCCATCGACGCATCTTCTCCGGACAGTCCCTGAAAAGTAGCTTCCGTCAAATTTATTTCTTCATTAGGATCAGGTAAGTTTTCTATAGCAACAATAGCCGTCATCATTTTAGTCAAAGAGGCAGGGTAGATTTTTTTATCGCTATTTTTTTGCATCAGTATGGCATCATCCGTTAACCGAATCAAAATCGCGTTAGAACTTTTCAGCTTATTAGGCGATATAGAAATAGAAAGATTAGGTTCTATTGAAGGAGAAAACTGACTTATTTCATCGTCATATGCTCTCTCAAATATATGATTGTCTCCAAGGTTAATGTAAATCAATACAGCAGTAGCAACCATTAATATAAATGTCACATATATGCATATTCCTAGCTTTTTCTTTTTTAGTTTTTGTACCATAAAAAACAGCTCCTTGTTCCGTGATGATATTATTCAACCACATAATAAGAAGCTATGTTGGAATTCTATCTTATGAACTTCTTAAGATTTTCTTATGACGGTAGTTTTACTGTGAATGTAGTATTTTCAGTGGTGCTTTCCACAGAAATTGTTCCATCGTGAGCCGTGACAATTTCTTGTGCTATTGCAAGTCCTAACCCTGCCCCACCGGTGTTTGTGGAACGTGCAGAATCCAATCGATAAAATTTTTCAAAAATAGTTTCGAGCTTTGCCTGCGGAATTGGATTTCCCTGATTAGTAAAAGTTATAATTATATATCTGTCCTGCTGCCAGGCAGAAATGTTAATGACGCTGTCTTCATAACTGTAGGCTATGGCATTTTTCAGAATGTTATTGAACACACGGGCAAGCTTGTCTGCATCACCCCACAGAGTAAAACCATCAGGCACATTGACTGACACCTGCTTTCCTTGTGGAGTTAGCATTGGATAAAATTCATCTGCCATCTGCTGCAACATAAACAGTAAATTAATTTTTTCCTTATTCAAAATAATACTTTGAAGATTAAATCTTGTAATCTCGAAAAACTCATTTATAAGCTGCTCTAATCTATAAGCTTTTTCCAAAGTAATACCCACATACTTTGCCTTCTGCTTAGGAGGCATATCAGTAGCTTCATCCAGAAGACTTAAGTATCCTATAACAGAGGTCAGCGGTGTCTTTATATCATGAGCCAGGTAAACTACCAAATCATTCTTTCGCTGCTCAGCCTCAAGTGCAGCTTTCTTTTGTTTCTCCAAGTTATTTTTTATCTGATTAAGCTTATATTCCATAAAATCCAATTCCGGTGATAATATAATTTCTTCACCTGATTCCTCAACCAATCTATCCATGCCGATACTTATTTCATCGAAATATTTAGTAAACCAGGAAATTGAAAATCGAAAAAGGATAACTAAAAATATTAGGATTACAACAAAGAGGATCATGTCTAAATTGTTGCGAAACACAAGCTGATAGACTACCTGGGCGTCAGAATCACCAAAATGAAAAGTTTTCACTAAAAATCGAACAATACGATTTCCAATTTGCCCACGGAGGATAGAACGTAATAGATAAACAGTCACAGTTGCTATAACTGTAATTAAAAGCATATGCGAGAATACTTTTCTTTTTAGGTTTAAGTAATTACTCTTTTTGTTATTTTTCAATTTTATAGCCGACCCCCCATACAGTTTTGATATATTTGGGATGCTCTGCATTATCGTTCATTTTTTCTCTTATATGACGGATATGGACCATTACCGTATTATTGCTATTGGTAAAATACTTATCTCCCCATACCTCATTAAACAATTCTTCCGAACTTACCACACGCCCACGATTGGAACAAAGGACCCAAAGAATGGAAAACTCAGTAGGAGTAAGAGACAGCTTTTTCTCGTTCAGCGTACATTCATGGGTATCCATGTTAAGTACCAACCCGGAAAATGCAATTAAGTGTTCTTCCTCTCTTGACTCTGAGGAATTATATTTTGTAAATCTCCTAAGCTGCGCCTTTACACGGGCAACAAGCTCCAAAGGGCGAAAAGGCTTTGTTATGTAATCATCCGCACCTAATGTCAGCCCTGTGATTTTATCGATTTCTTCATCTTTAGCTGTCAGCATGATAACAGGGAAATTATAATTTTCTCTGATTTTCTGGCAAAGAGTAAAGCCATCAATGTCCGGCAGCATGACATCAAGTATGGCAAGCTCAAGCTGCTTTGACCCAATACATCCAAGCGCATCCTGACCGTTATAAAATTTGTATATCATAAATCCTTCATTTTTTAAATAAACTTCAATTAGGTCCGCTATGGACTGCTCATCATCTACAACCAAAATATTGGCACTCATAAGCTTTATCCCCTCTTCCTGATTAAACAATCATTACTATTGTAGCGCAAAACAAAAGTTTATATCATATTAATTTTCTTATGAAAATCTTAAGGTTTTATTAATTTGGGCTTTAATTTATTTCCAATACTAATATAAGGTATTGACCTATGAAATGCAATTCTCTTATATACAATTTTCCTTACAATGATTCTCTTAACAATTCCATCACAACCTAATCAGGATTATTTAAAACAAAAATATAAGGATTACCTAATCAGGCAATCCTTTATGATTTATAGTAGTCTTAATGATGTTCTATCCAAACAAGGACTAGTGAATGTAGAAATAACAACAGTCACATAAAGTTTTAATAGTAACACACAACAGGTGTACCGGTAGTAATGTTATCATATATTGTCTGGGCTACTGTGTAAGGTGAATTTATGCAGCCATGTGAGCCATTTGTCTTATAAATATCACCTCCGAACACACTTCGCCAGGTTGCATCATGAATTCCAATATTGCCGTTAAACGGCATCCAGAAGCTCACCGGAGTGCTGTAATCCTCACCCTTTAAAGTGGCATTTCTCTGTTTATACTTTAATCTGTAAATACCTCCCGGTGTTGCGTTATTACGACTTGTATTGCCTGTAACAACGTCTCCCTCCACTACCAATGAGCCATTTTTATAAAACCATAAATGCTGCTTTGTCATATCTATTTCCACATAAGTATTTCCGATGTCACTGCTTCCATGTGAAGAAGCCTTTTGAACATATTCAGGTTCTTTTGTTATA
Organism: Clostridiales bacterium oral taxon 876 str. F0540; assembly: GCA_000466585.1. Taxonomy (GTDB): domain Bacteria; phylum Bacillota; class Clostridia; order Clostridiales; family Clostridiaceae; genus Clostridium_AT. The sequence goes on along the minus strand of KE993501.1, from coordinate 119,224 downwards.
GTTTGTCCATTTTTTACAGCTGCAATTAGATTGCTAGTTTCTTTGGCGGTATCAATCTTCCAGCCATAATCGCCACCGCCAATATTTATAGTATTTCCTGATGATGTATGAAAGCTTCTTGTCTTGCCCGCTGTATTATAATTACTAGCAAGAGCCTCTACATAAGCTTTTACTTTTTTCTCATCAATATTGACATTGAAATTAGCATCAACTGACAGCCACTTATTTATTGTTGATCTATCCAAAGTCTGTTTATGCTCCCCAAATGCATAGGTAATTTTAGAAGACACATAATTGTTTAGCGTATCTCTAACATCTGTAACCTTTTGAGATTTTGAAGTATATTGTGGATTTATATAACAATCAGAGGATTCCAAATCTATTGTGCTTTCCATCTTGGATACGGCCTCTTCCACACGTTTAAGCAAAACTTCTTTATTTATCTTGTTACCTTTTATTTCGTCTACAATAACATAAGCATTGTCTGTATATTTTAAGCTTGGATTTTTAGGTTCTATGCTGTTACTGCTATCGAAAATAGATAGTTTATCCACTTGCTCTTTTAATAGCTCCTTATTGTATTCAATTCCTGCTGTCATCGCATAACTCTTTGAATTAAAAAATGGTGCTGCCCACTTAAGAGGATTCTGCTCATCCTTAAAATTCTGAATTTGCTCATCGGATTTATATTTCAAACCAATATCCTCCGCCTTGATTTGCTCAATTTTGCCTCCCCTCTCCTTTAGAGTCAAGCTATATCCCTGAAGCTCTGATAAAAGCTGCACTTTTACTGCCGTCACTGTTTTGCCCGATACATTAATACCATTAATCTGAGAGCCAAAATATAAATGCTTTGTGAAAAACATTGAAATTCCTAGATATATAGCAAATATTAAAGTAAAACTAACTATTATCCTCCCGCCAGTCTTACTGGTTTTTTTTCTTTTCCTTCTCACAGCATCCCCTCCTTGCAGGTAAATTTTTTATAATTTATTTTCTTAACACTATTCTAACAAACATTCTTTATTAATAAAAGCCCTCCTTTATATTAAGACGTAATAAGATATAATTTCGTTACCATGTTAAAAAATTTTTACGGTATATGCGTTAAATAATTATTTTGTTTTTAAAGGTATAACAAAAATGTATCGTATTACATTATATGGTATAATTATCTTAAGCAATTTACATTATAACATATTGCACTAAAAGGAGTGATGGATACGGAAAGCATAGTAATAATGGCAATAATAGCATTAGGTCCAGTTTCCTTGTTTATAATTATTTTAGCTGCAGTTAAAAATGGCGTAGAAAAAGCATCGATTGAACTTAAAGAAGATTTTATTGATGAGTTCAACATAAGAAAAGTAAAAGAAAATGAAGGTCATAACGAAAATTAGTATAAACTTGATTTTTTTCCTTGAAGATGTGTGGAAAAGGTGATGCTAAACTAAGGACTAACCAACTGTTCAGGTTGTTTAGTCCTTTTATTTTAACTAGATTCAACTATATTCGTACTTTCATGAACCAATTACTGTTCAAATTGAACGTATAAAAGATCCAACGACAGCCGCAAAGCGCTCTGGCTGGTCTAAGTGGACACTGTGTCCGGCTTCTTTGATTTGTTGCGCCTGAAGCCTTGGATTAAGGAGTTGCAGTTCTTCAGCAACAGCAGATGAAACCACTCCCTTATCACCAAATACCATGAGGCTAGGAATGTCAATTGCACTCATTAACATCTTATAGTCAGGGTTCGGCGGCGTGAGAACGTCAAAGGAAGCCATGCTAGTTTGAAGTCGTGCACGAGCGAAAAGTTCAAGGGCTTCCTCTGAGCGATTAGGGTGTCTATTCCGCGCGTCTGACACTACCTCCTCTAATGACATATTGAGCATTCGTCGATGCTGATCAGCTACATCACTATCGCGAACCTGGCGCTGAACTTTTGGACTCAAAAACGTTGGGTCAGCTAAGATAAGACCTCGGAGCAGATTTGGTTTACGACTTGCTACCACTGCTGCAGTCATCCCTCCCATAGAATGTCCGAGCAGGATTGGAGGAGGAAGTCTTAGGGTATTTATTAAACCGACAACATCGTTTGCATGGTCTTCGTATCGGTATCCATAGTCAGGTACACTCGAATTACCATGTCCCCTGGCATCCGGCATAATTACGTCATATTCTTTCTCAAAAACACGTGCCAATTCTGTAAAGCACATTCCATTAGTCATTAAACCATGCAGTAAAATTAAAGGCGGTTTATTTCCCCCGGTTCTTGTGTAGTGCATGTTAATTCCGTTTGTTTTGCAGACTGCTGTGTTCCAGTAGCTCACATGTTATTTCCTCCAGTATAAAATTTAACGAGAAGTCAATCTAAAATTGTTTTACATCAGCCTTATATGTTGGAATTTATCTTCCCATTAGAAAGTGTATTACCTTCTAGATTTCCATTAGTCCACTTTCCATCAGCCACCATATCTTTGAGATATATAACTTCATTAAGCAAATATTTCTTACTCCAACAACAAAACATTGACTTAGGACTAAACAACATTTTTGTTATCCTAGAGTTAGGAACCGGTGTCCATCCTCCACTGGGAATAAGCTTTAATTCGTAAGTACGTTCATTTTCATCCCCATTTATTTGATAATCACCTTTTATATAGCCCATACATTCAGCAGGAGCAATACGAAATTCCCCTTCTATATCTTTATTAAATGTTACTGCAGGCATAAATTCAATAGTTATTGGATTATTTCCTGCTTCAATATTAATAGTTTCCAAACCTCCATTACTATTAAAGAAGTATTTAACACACTCCTCTGTAAAACTCAAATTTTCATCTAATTCAACTTCTATTAATCTAGTATAGTTAACATCTATAAACTCTATAATCTGACAGTTAACACTATACCTGCTATAATATCTAAACTGCATATTCATGGGCATTGGGAACTTGTCTAGATCAATGTTATTTCCATCTATTTCAACATTTGCAGCTGTTTTCGATCTTCTCACAAAATCAAAATCATATAGAAAGAACGCCGGCATAAAATCTGGCTTCTTGGATCCAACCCCAACTGGAGCCAACAAATTCATCGGTATGCTTTTTTTCTTGGAATGCTCAATAATCGAAACACTTATTTCCCTATTAAGCAAATCTGAAAATGTAAAAGTAATCTCTACATTTCCGTTTGTTCTTTCAAAGTTTACATTATCTAAACGAGTTTGAACATGCTTATTCAACCCGTTTTCAACCACATTAAATTTTTCATTTTCTATATACTTTAACGAATAATCATCGTACACATCAACATAATCATCATTTCTATACGCAATTATACGATAGCCTTTGCCATATGACTTTCCATCTATATATTGCAGTTCCAATCCTTTGTAAAGCTTATCCGGCTTCTTTTCAAAGTTGATCAAAGCCAGTTTCTTAATTGGACTGTAGTTTATTTTAAATGGTAATATTACTTTCATAATCCAATCCCCTTTTAGAACTCAAGAATATAATTATTTTCCTTACTTGTAGAACTAATCAATTTGAACTTACATTTATTTAATACATTGTTCGATCCTATATTTTCTTTTAACACTTTTGTTGCTGTAATACCTTTACAATTTTCAAAATCAGATGCCCAATTTACTAGCGTTAATAACGCTTCGCTCATGTATTCTTTTTTTCTATATTTAGATGCTATACTATATCCAACCTCTGAGAAACCATTTTCATCAGGTAACCCCTTAAAACCTATAACTCCCATACCTTTTTGGTTAGACTTGTCTATAATCAACCAATATGTGTACCATTCATGATCTTTTTCATCAATATTCTTCATTTTATCTAGTTTCTTTGTTATTGCTACCTTAACAAAATCAAATATTGCCTCAGATTCAATCAAATTTTCAATTCTTTCTATATTGTTACTATTGATAAATGATAGTTCCTTATATGATAAAGGTTTTAGTAATAACCTTTCTGATTCTAATACTCCATTTTTCATTTTTACCCCTCCAGTACAATAACTCTGTGTTATAAAATATCTAAATATAACTATCCTATATTCTTCGCAAACAAAATGCACAAAATTAAACTACTTTATATATTTCAAACCTTCATTTAAGCATTTATGGTATCTCTTTTGGTTAAGTTGTAACATAGAATGAGGTTCCATAATTTTTCCATGTCCAGGTATAATTACTTCTGCTTGAATACTTTCTATCAATTTATAAGCATTCTCTAACTCTTTATAACTAATATCTATTTCATCCGGTGGTATTGTAGGGGGCATAAAAAATTCAACTTCCTCACCTAGTAAATTATCACCAACAATCAGAATATTACTATTCATATCAAGTATTAAAATGCTATCATATGTATGCCCGGGACAGTGTATTAATTTCAATAATCTGTCTCCTATATTGATTAATAATTCTTCATTGAATATTTGATTAGGTAAAATAATTCTTGTGTCACTTTCTAATATTTCTTTTTCTTTCAATCTATCTAAATCATTTTTTATAAAGCTATCAAGATGATATTTAGTTGACTTGTGCTATCTGCATTTGTTTCATAATTCACATCTCTTTCTATAAAATTTAAATCTGCCTCAATCTTAAATTTCATATAATACCTCAAACTCAAAACGTTCCTATATATTGATTATAGACCATATATTTACACAGTACTATATAAAAAAAGTCCACCAAATAAGGTGGACATAAACATTTGGTTATAAGGTATCCGTCTTTCTTTTGGGATAATTTTTAATGATCTTTAAGTGTTTTTATACTTGAGCACCTCTATTAGATAAGGCAGTATTTTTCTTCCCATATGATCCAGTGTTCTAGAAATAATGTCTCGTAGAAGTGGATAACTTTATTTGAAAATTTTCATAAAACTTAGTTTTTCTTAAACACTCAACTATTAACTTAGTAAGCTTATGTGAATTCCCGGCACCAAAAACGATGATAATATCGCCCTGTTTAGCTTTGGAAGAGATTACATCTGCAACATTATTAAAGTCTTCAATGTAGGTCGCCTTGCCAGCATCAACTTTACTGACAAGTGAATTCATATCCACAGGTTCTAGGTTCTTATTTATTTCTCTACCAACATAAGTTTTTGTCACTATGGCCTCATCCGCATAATTCAATGCAGCAATAAATTCCTCTGGAAATAGCTTTAATCGTGATATTTGATGTGGTTCAACTACTGCATACACCTTTTTATCTGAATAAATAGTTTTAAATGTGTCCAAAACTGCGGCTATTGCAGTAGGATGGTGACCATAGTCATCGAAGACTTTTATCTTATTCACTTCAGCAATTAATTCAGTTCTTCTTCCAATACCCTTATATTTTTGAAATACTTCTTTAAGGGTTTCTAAATTTATTCCAAGTTCAATAGCAGCACTAAGTACACCTAAGGAATTTGAAACATTGTGAGCTCCTAGAAGACCAAGCTTAAAGCTTTCTTTAAAGTTTGGTCCATAAACGTCAAAGTCTACACCCTCTTCAACAATGCTCATTATTTCGCCCTTATACTCAACTCTGAAAGGAAAATCAAATTTATGTTTTAAATAATATCCAATGACTTTAACATTTTTCTCTTGAAGCCAGTCTTTCATTTCTATTAGTACATCTCTAATACCCTCACTCTCTTCATTTACCACAAGAGTACCGGGATGCTTCATGTTGGTGATAAACTTTTTAAATGCCAATTTAAATTCTGTGAAGTCTTTGAAAAATTCAGGATGATCCATCTCAATGTTATTGATTATAATTAAGGAAGGTGAATAATTTAAAAAATTGCAATTAAATTCATCTGCCTCGCAGACAAAATATTTGGAATCAGCTATCCTGAAACCACCTCCCCAGGGTTTGTATATAGTTCCGGCTTCTACTATAGGATCTAAGCCTCCAGCCTCTAATGCCAGCCCTGTTAAGACTGTGGTAGTGGATTTTCCATGAGTGCCTGCTACTGCAACAAGGAACTTATCTTTCTGAAGGTATTTCCCCATGAATTCCTGCCAGGTCATTAATATATTCCTCTTTCTTGCAAGAGCTATCTCAGGATGATTAGGGTTAATGTCAAAAACAGCAGGTGTAACTGCCAGGATATCCACTCCCTCCAGATGATCTGCGCTATGACCTAATTTTATATCAATTTTACTATCCCGTAATGCATCACTATAATAACTTGTTTCATTATAATCACATCCGGACACATCAAATCCTGATTTCTTTGCTATTACTGCAATAGGCGCCATTCCGCTTCCGCCTATTCCCATAAAATGTACATGTAATTTTCTATCCATATTTTTGCTCCCTTGGAATTAATTAAATATTCAACCTGTTTTATTATATCATATTGCGAGTGCAATTTTTATAAAAATCAAATAGAAAGGCTATTCATTGATTAAGTCTGATAAAAATTAGATTTTTTAAAATTAACGTTCCTAAGTCTTATTTATAATTATTAATTATACTTGCAGCAAGGTTAGAAACCCATTGCGGAATAATAGCTCCATTTAGTGAATTTGTTTTCACATAAAATGCATTTCTATCTTGCTAATTCCCAATCTTTTGAATCTTCGTTCTTGTACAGAATCAATTCATAGCCATCATTCCCTCTGTAAAAATATATTTCATTACAGGAAGGATTCAAATCAATTTGAAATTCACTTTTGGCACCGATTTTACTATTCAATCCATATGTTGAATAAAAGGCAATATATTTTTTATTTTCTCCTTGGCTCTCTTTAAGAGTCCTTATGTAGCCAATACTGCTTGCTACACCGACTCTTAGTGTCATTACCTTACCATCTTTAGATATAGAGTAATCGCTGAGCATAACACCTGCTATTTTTCTGCCAGTACTTAAAAGCAATAGGCTGCTTATTATTATTAATGAAAGTACTATAATCCTGGTTTGCTTTCTCACAAATAATCCTCCTTAAAAGCATCCTTTCATATTACCTATAAATAATCCTATGTCTCAACTTTATACTTTATATTTAATATTTTAAGCAAGGAAAGTTACCCATTTCACAAATGTTATATTTTATCTCCAGGATCATCCTTCTTGTATGAATTTACAAATACAATTTCTTCTTTTTTCTTTTTATTTCTTGATTTGATTTCACCTTGTGGATATCCTAAAACAAGTATCTCAGATGGTATACATAATGGTGGTAAGTTTAATAAGTCTGCAACTTGATTTACATTAAAATAAGAAACCCATGTTGAATAAATTCCGTGTTCCAATGCTGCTAAAACCATATTAGTTCCTGGTATCTTGCTTTGATGCTCTTCAGAATTTAATTTACTATAGAGCTGTTTGTTCATATTTAATATATCATTTTTTAATTCCGGAAATCTTGATACCTGAATATCTCTTGCCCCTCTTTCATCTTCTACAATGGTTGTACATAATACAATTATTAAGGGCGCTGAACTAATCCATTTTTGATTATATGCTGCTGCTGCAATTTTGTTTATCAATTCCTGGTCATTTACTATTCCAAACATCCATGGCTGTTCGTTTCCTCCAGAGGGAGATAATCTTCCTGCTTCAATAATATAATCAATAACTGCTTGAGGGATTGTCATTTGTTTAAAATTCCTAATACTGCATCTTTTTTTCAATAAATCAACTATCATGTTTTCCTCCACAATATGGACATATTTTATTCATTATAGCTTTTATAAACATGAGAACTTAATTTCCATCTTTAAACCTCATATATAATAATAAAGCTATATAGGTAACACTTAACTAGTATATAACTAAGCACTTTTCTCAGTATTACGAATATGCCTTAGCATAACTCACAAGTGAGTGCCATCTATTATAAATCCATATCTACCCTTAATATTGATTATAAACCATATATTTACACAATGCTATAAAAGAAAAGTCTGTCTAACTAGTTAGACCGCAGCATTTTATTAATCAGATACCCTCCTTAAACCAACCAATTCTGCAAAAGAATTTTCATCTTTTAAATACTCCATGGCTAATATAAAACTAACAACATAAAATATAGAGAACAAGAGTATAAATACCTTTAGTTTTAAAATAATAATAACAAAAGGTAGGTGATCAAGGTGTTTGATTCAATAAAAAGAATATTTTCGTTGAGTGAGGACAATAAAACAGAACAGCTACCTAAGGAAAATAATAACAAAGAGTTAAGTGAAGTATTTAAAGTCTCAGACGCTTTGATAGAAAATAAAGAATACATAATGAAGAGCTTTAAGAGTAGCACGGATTTAGTAGTGAAAAAATTAAAAATCGCGAATAATCCTAAGATTAGTGCTCTACTTGTGTATATTGACGGCATGATAAAAGAGTCAGATGTCAGTGAAATTATAATCGATAAATTATCACACACACAAAATAATAAGACGTACCCGGAAGATAGTCTCGAATATTCTAGGTACATTCTCGGTGTAGAGGATAGAGATATATTCTCTGATATGAACAAGGTTATCAATGCTATATTAAAAGGCAAAGTAATTTTATTTATCAACGGAATTTGTAAAGCGATTTCCATAAGCATAAAAAATCCACCAAGCAGGGCTATTGAAGAACCACAGGTTGAAACTGTTATGAGAGGACCTCGTGAAGGGTTTACTGAATCTATAGCTACAAACATAGTTCTTTTAAGAAAAAAAATTAAAAATATAAACTTTAGTGTTGAACCCTTTGTTTTAGGTAAAGAAACTCAAACTGATGTAGCCATTGTATATCTATCAAATATAGCTGATGAAAAGATAGTAAACGAAGTCAGAGAAAGAATAAATAAGATTGATATAGACTTTGTTCTTGGAACCAACTACATTAAAGAATTTATAGAAGATGCGCCCAGCAGCAGCTTTCCTACCATTTTTTCAACAGAAAGGCCGGAGATTGCAGCATCTAAGTTATTAGAAGGTCGTGTTTTAATTTTAGTGGAAGGTACACCGCTTGTTAGCTCAGTACCGGCTATTTTTTTAGAATTTATGTTAACCAGTGATGACTTTTACTTAAAGTACTTTGTAGGTACCTTTAATCGCTGGATCAGATATATTTCGTTTATAATATCTCTTACACTGCCGGCAGTATATGTTGCTATAACAACATTTCACCAGGAGCTTATTCCTACTGCCTTAGTAACTACTTTTATTAAAGCACGCTCAGGAATTCCTTATCCCACTATGTTTGAGTGTTTTATGATGCTCTTAGTATATGAAATATTGAGGGAGGCTGGTGTAAGAATTCCAAGAACAGCAGGGCAGGCCATCAGCATAGTCGGAGCTTTAGTACTCGGTCAGGCCGCAGTAGATGCAGGGCTTGTTAGTACTCCTATGGTAATTGTGGTAGCTACTACAGCTATCTCATCCTATGCAGTTCCCTCTGTTGATATGTCCTTTGCACTAACCTTTCCAAGGATTATATTTCTAATACTGGGTGGAACACTGGGTCTCATAGGCTTAATGTGCGGACTAGTTATTTTTACAATGAGGCTTATGTCTATAAGATCTTTTGGAGTACCTTATTTATGGCCGCTGGCTCCCTTATCATCTAAGAGTCTGCCTGATTTATTTATAAGATACCCGTTTAGTGTTAAAAATAAAATATCCAAGTCTCTAGCTAAAAGCATAAGGAGAAAATCATGAATCTTATATATAGTAAATACAAGAGGAGTAATTTATGAAAAGGCTAACTTTAATTGCTATGTCTATCATGATTATATTCTCTGCAACAAGCTGTAAAGAATCAAAACGTGAGCTTGAAAAACTTGCCGTAGTAAGTGCAGTAGGATTTGATCTTACTGCTCAGAATGAATATGTAGTAACAGCTCAGATACTAAATCCTCAAAAGTAATCTGGAAGTACTATGATAGGACAGAAAAGCGGCAGTCCGCAAGGAAGTTCAGATGTAATCATTGTAAGTGAAAAAGGGTCTACGCCAACTGATGCTGTAAACCAGATATCAACCATTCTTGGCAGAGAACTTTTTTGGGCTCACAGTAAATTCACAGTTCTAGGAGAGAACTTAGCCCAATCTGGAACAGCACTTTTTATTGATGCTTCTTTAAGAAGTAATCAAACAAGACCTGATATTCCGTTACTTATTACTAAAGGAACAGCCTCCAGCATAATTACTTCAGTGACAAAGAATGAAAAAATTTCTGCTACAAGTATAGAGAGATTATTAAAGGAACAGTCAATTATTGGGTACTCTCCTGTAATTTCGCGATTAGACTTTACTAATCTTCTAACCGGAAAATCAAAAGCGCCCATAGCAGCTGTAATAAATTTTCAGGATAATGACATTACTGGCAGGAATCTCGAGCTGGCTGGAACCGCTGTATTCAATAAAGATAAGCTTATAGGCTACCTAAATAAAAATGAAACCCGCGGATTGAATTGGATACGTGGAAAGGTAAAGTCAGGAGGCCTAGTAGCTTCTTTAAGTGATGGAAGCAGTATTGTATTTGATATAGTGAAAACAAAGAGCAAAGTGTATCCGGTAGTAACAAATGGTGATATAACAATGGTGATAGATATCAAGGAGCAAGGAAATATTAGAGAGACAATTGCAAACATTGATCCTATGAGTAAACCGGAACTTATGGATGAATTGAGTAAGATACAAAACAAAGCTATTGAACACGAAATCAATTTGGTTCTGCAAAAAGCCCAGAAGGAATTAAAATCGGATATTTTTGACTTTGCTGGTGCCATTCATAGAGATTATCCGAAGGTTTGGAAAAGCATTGAGAATAATTGGGACGAAACTTTTCCAAATATAAAAATTAAGATTAATGTTAATTCAAGTATAAAAAGACCAGGTGTTATTTCCAAACCATTTAGGTAATAGAGTCTGGCTAAATTCAGAGGATGGATAAAAGTGAAAATAAAAATAACTGCCTTTCAATTATTTATTGCCATAATTATTGTTCCTTACGGGAGTGCCTTGCTTTTCTATATGGCTCCTGAAGTAAAACATGATGCTTGGCTTGCAATGCTTATTTATATAGTTCCTGGAATCTTGTTGCAAATTTTATACACCTATTTATGGAGCAAACATCCTCAAGATACTATTATTTCTTATCTTCCAAAAGTATTAGGAAAAGTAATCGGAAACTTTCTGGGTATATTATATGTTGTTTTTTTTACATACATAGCTGCTAGAGTACTGAGGGATTTCTCTAGTCTTATAAATATTGCCGTACTTACAAAGATTCCGATGATTTGGATCTCAATATGTTTTTTAACCGTAGTTACTTATGCCACATATCTTGGTATGGAAAACCTTTTTAGGAGTGCGCATATCATCTTAATCCTCTGGCTGATTTTCTTAGTGCTATCGTGGATATTTTTATTTACATCTCCGGGAGATTTAAAGTTTCATAATCTGAAGCCTGTACTTGAAGATGGAATAATGACAGTTATAGGAAAAAGCTGGAGACTTCTTTTTTTTCCATATGGTGAAAGTATATTGTTTACCATGTTTTATCCATATGTAATTCAATCTTCTAAGATAAGAAAAGCTGCAATATTTGCTATTATAGCTGAAGGACTTCTTATAACATTAAATTTAATTATGTTTATTTCTGTATTAGGTGTAGATTTTGCCACTAATTCGTTATTTCCGTTGCTTCAGACACTGCGTATGATGAATATTGGGGAAACCTTTGATAGATTAGATATAGTTACTGTGCTTTTTATGATAACGGCAGGAGTTATGAAAATAAGCTTCTTTACTTACGGAGCCATGTTGGGAACATCACAAATTTTAAAAATTAAGGATACAAAATATTTTGCCCTTCCATTCAGTATCCTAATATTTGCAGCATCAATATTGATAGCAAGAAACTACCCGCAGCATGTTAAGATAGGACTTGATATCAGCATAAAGTATTTTCATTTGCCGATAATGATCATAATACCAATAGTTACATTATTGGTACTTTATGTTAAAAACCTAATAAAATCAAAATAATAGAGTATTTAAAATCCTTTTCTTAGGCGCACATTTATGCCTTAACGTAGTTTAAATTAATAACTTTATTAATATTTTAATTACTATATTTATTCATTACTATAAAACAAAAGTCCACCAGCTACGGTGGACAGAAATTATTTGTTTAGATTATAATCAAATCATCTTTTACTGTCTTAATTTTGATAACATCCAATAACTTTCCTTGCGAGCTTAATCGAATTGAGGTCAAATTTCCTCCATAACCCGAACAGGTATCGATGTTCCAAAACAATGACATCTTGGAGAACCATCTTATATCCTCATCTATATTAAACTTTGAATTTTCATATTGCTTTAAAGTTTCTCTTCTACATTGCCTCAGCCAGTTATCATATGGCCCATCAAAATTTAGTAACCTTGCCTTCGGTTTATGCACACAGCAATTTCTCATTACTATTTCATGTTCTCACAAACCATTAGGTTCTATTTTAATTCCTTTTCATATTCAACTCTATACGGCTTGAACCCGCAATGTTCATGAAGATTCTTTGAATTGATATTTCCATAGCCTGTCCCAGAACGCAATATATTTGCACCCTTTATCTTAGCAGCTTTTTCTATATATTCTACTGCATATGTTCCAACTCCATTATTTCTATATTTTTCTAAAACATATATTTCTCTAATTTCAGCAATTATTAAATTATAGTCTGTTATATCAGTAAATGTTACCCAAATATAACCTAAGTCAGCTCCATTATCATCTTCAAGTATTTCTGCAATTGTTCGATTATCGCTCATGCTGTTACAAATAGCCTCAATGAATTCTTTAACTTGTTTTTTAGTATTTAGCCATTTTCTTCTGTACACCTCGTATGGAATTTGCTTACCAAAATCCGATTCGCATTCATAATTGATTTCACAATGGTATTCAACCAAGGTATCCTTATCTTTCGAAATGTCTATCCTTCTATGTCTTACCATTGCATCACCCCCTTAATTTGTCATAAAACACAAGTTCATATTGCATTAATATACTAATTATATAACTTATGGTAATTAGTTAGCAATAAAAAAGTCTGTACTCACCCAGAATACAGACTACTTAATAATTGATTATATAAATAATGAGAAGTTATGACTTAGGTATTACTTTCCTCTATTTCAGTTCGCGTATTAGGTTCACCATTTCAATTGCGCTAACTGCACTATCAAATCCTTTATTCCCTGCTTTTGTTCCGGCACGTTCAATAGCCTGTTCAATATTTTCGGTTGTAAGAACACCAAACATTACAGGAATATCATTAGCAAGTGATACTTGAGCAATACCTTTGGAAACTTCGCTGCACACATAATCATAGTGGCTTGTGCTTCCACGGATAACCGCTCCTAGGCATATTACTGCATCATATTTTTTGCTTTTCGCCATTTTCGAAGCAATCAGTGGAATTTCAAAAGCTCCGGGAACCCATGCTATATCAATATTTTCTTCCTGTACTTCATGTCGCTTTAGTCCATCCAATGCACCAGAGAGCAGCTTAGAGGTTATAAATTCGTTGAAACGGGCAACAACTATACCTACCTTAATGTCCTTAGATATAAGTTTTCCTTCAAATATATTCATGTTAAAATCTCCTTTTTAATAATTTAAAATATGTCCCATTTTGGATTGCTTGGTTTGTAAGTAAAACAGATCATAATCTGTGGCACTCATTTCGATAGGTACGCGATCAGTAATTTCCATTCCAAAGCCTGACAGCTGATATACTTTATCGGGGTTGTTTGTTAACAGCCGCAACGTTTTAGCACCTAAATCTTTAAGTATTTGAGCGCCAATATAATATTCTCTCATATCACCGTCAAAGCCCAATGCTAAATTTGCTTCAAGAGTGTCCATGCCCTGCTCCTGCAGTTCATACGCTCTTAGTTTATTGATAAGACCGATTCCGCGGCCTTCCTGTCTCATGTAAAGAAGAATGCCACGCCCCTCTTTTTCAATTTGATCCATTGCAGCTGTAAACTGCTGACCACAATCACAACGGAGAGAACCAAAAGCATCTCCTGTCAAACACTCCGAATGCACACGGCATAAAAGATTATTTCCATCCCCAATATCTCCGCGAACTAATGCTACATGATGTTCCCCATTTAGTTTATTAACATAACCATAGGCCTTAAACTCGCCATATTTGGTAGGCATTTTTGTTACGGCAACGCACTCTACTAACTTATCGTGATTTTTGCGATAGTTTTGCAGAGCCTTGATTGTAATAAACTTTAGATTCCATTTTTGCGCCAGTTCTATCAATTTAGGAGTACGCATCATTGTGCCATCCTCCTGCATAATTTCACAACATAGCCCGCACTCTTTCAAGTTAGCAAGTCTAAGTAAATCAATTGTCGCCTCTGTATGACCATTGCGTTCAAGAACACCGCCTCGTTTAGCCGTCAAAGGGAACATATGACCGGGACGGCGAAAATCTTCCGGCATTGCCTCTTCTCTGACACAAGCACGAGCTGTGATGCCTCTTTCTTCTGCTGAAATTCCGGTTTTAGTATCAATATAATCAATTGAAACCGTAAAAGCAGTTTCGTGGTGATCTGTATTGTCGTTTACCATTTGAGGAAGACTTAGCTTTTTACAGAGCTCAATGCTCATAGGCATGCAAATCAATCCTTTGCCATGCACCGCCATGAAATTCACATTTTCTGTAGTAGCAAACTCAGCAGCACATATAAAATCACCTTCATTTTCTCTGTCCTCGTCATCTGTCACTAATATTATTTTTCCTTGACGCAAATCTTCAAGTGCTTCTTCAATAGTATTAAACTGAAACATATTTCCTCCTCCTAATATCCGGCTCCTGTGAGAAAGCCTCTTGTTATTTTTATTGATTTCGATGGTATATCGAGAAACTTTTCAATATATTTACCAACACAGTCATTTTCAAGATTGACCTTATCTCCAACTTTTTTTAAAAACAGTATAGTATTATCTGCCGTATGTGGAATAACAGATACGCTGAAATCAACCTCAGATATTTTAGCAACTGTTAAACTAATACCGTCAACAGCAATAGAACCTTTTTCTACTATGTACCGTAAAATCTCCGGCGTCGCTCTAATGCTGTACCAAACTGCATTATCATCCTTTTGAATAGAACGAATAACACCTGTTCCATCAATATGACCGGTTACAATATGACCTCCAAACCTTCCGTTAGCAGGCATGGCACGTTCCAGATTAACCCTTGTACCAGCATGAATGCTGCTAAGAGAAGATCGTATTATTGTCTCATGCATAACATCCGCTGTAAATTCTGTGCTTGTATGCGCTGTAACTGTTAAACAAATTCCATTTACAGCTATGCTTTCACCAAGTTTCATATCCCTTAATATAGATGCCGCACCTATAGTTAAGACAGCAGAATTCGCACCCTTTTTTATACTTTTAACTGTTCCTATTTCTTCAATGATTCCTGTAAACATCCTATTACCTCACTTTCCAAAAGAATATCCTCGCCTAGTTTAGTAACTTGTAGTGGTAAAAGCTTATAAGCTCCACTTGGATCTTCAATACCCATACCACCAATAGGTGACTTGGCATTTATACCTCCAAATAATTTCGGTGCAAGATAAGCCTGAACTTTGTTAACGATGCCGCTTTTCAATGCAGACCAGTTTAAAGTTTGACCTCCCTCTAATAGGATGCTGTCAATTCCTTTTTGTCCGAAAACAATCATTAACTCCTTTAAATCAACATGGCCATCCTTTAGCTTCATATAAAGAACTTCACAGCCTGCTTCTTCGTATTTATTTATCTTAGTACTATCTTTACAGCAGGTTGCAATTATCGTTTTATACTGTTTTGCAGTTTGAACCACGTTCGTATGTAACGGAGTTCTTAATTGAGTGTCGCAAATAATGCGAATGGGACTTTTTAAGTCAGGTAATCGACAGGTAAGTAAAGGGTTATCTGCGAGAATTGTGCCTACACCTACCATAATTCCTGAATATAGATGTCTGTCTTTATGAACACGCTCCCGAGCATTATCCCCGGTAATCCATTTGGATTTTCCAGAGTAAGTCGCAATCTTTCCATCCATTGTCATTGCATATTTCATTACAACATATGGGGTCTTGTTTTGAATAAAGTGGAAGAATACTTTATTGAGTTTGTTACATTCCTCCGTCAAAACCCCCTCCTCAACCTCAATTCCATGCTCACGTAAAATTTGAATCCCTTTTCCCGCCACTAA
The DNA here is from genome assembly GCA_000466585.1 of Clostridiales bacterium oral taxon 876 str. F0540. Lineage (GTDB taxonomy): Bacteria > Bacillota > Clostridia > Clostridiales > Clostridiaceae > Clostridium_AT. Next base: position 102,981 of record KE993501.1, on the reverse strand, counting down.
AGGATTGGTATCGAAGGAGCCAATTACAACACGTCGAATACCGCTTTCAATTATTGCATCAGTGCAGGGCGGAGTTTTTCCATAGTGACAGCAGGGCTCCAATGTTACATACAATGTTGCACCCTTTGGCGAGTCTGTACAATTTTGAAGAGCATGGCGTTCAGCATGAAGCGTACCATACCGCTTATGATAGCCCATCCCGATGATGGTATGATTTTTTACAATAACAGCCCCCACCATGGGATTAGGGTTTACCCAGCCGCATCCCTTTTGAGCAAGTTCCAATGCCTTTTTCATATAATCTTTATCATTCAATAGCGCACCTCCTAAAAAAGTAAAATGCCCCGAACAATATCGTTCAAGGCATCAATAAGCGTGAAAATATTCGTATGTATCTAAAAATAAAAAACTCTGAAACGATATAATCATTCCAGAGCAAATATACGACACACACATTTATGCGCTTTTATCTTCTTTCATCCAGACTGTACTGTCGGCTTCGGAATCTAACCGAATCATGCCTTGCGGCTCGTGGGCTTTACCACCGGTAGGGATTTTCACCCTGCCCTGAAGATAGTATTCAATTTTCATCTAATATGCTACATCAAAGTTAAAATTTTGTCAAGAGAAGTAGTGAACTATACAAATCTCAATAAGTATTAATAAATTGCTTTACATCGCGATATCATGATTTCTATAAAAGTAGAATTCATGATATCGCCACAGAAAATATAAAACAAAATTCTATTCTAAATTATATTTTAAATTAATTTCTGAGATAAAATATCTGTCAAATTGAGTTTATCAACTCTAGTTCGTATTTCTACCGAATCAGTGGTATAAAGACCTAAAGATTTCATTCTTTCAAAATATTCTGCTCCGGCAAAGGTATATCTGTTTCTTCTTCCTTCCCTTGTCATCATCTTGTAGTTTGCATAAGAAATTATATCTCCTATGGCGAGGCTCTTTGGAAGTATCAAAAGAGGCATACCAAGCGCACTTCTTACGGCATTGTGTCCTGCCAAAGCTCCGGTGCAGATAGCTTCTGTGTGTCCAACGAAAAGCCCTCCTTTTTCGCCTGCACAGAATAAATTTTCAAGCCCCTTTACCTTCATGTCATCTGTTCTTGGAGCAACAGACAGATATCTTATTGAGTTTCCCTTGCCGCCTGCATAAGGGTCTACATATTTAGCTTTTTCAAGCCCCGGTATCTTTCTAAGCTTTTCAAGAACATAATAGGAGGTCATAAGCTTTGCATGACCTGTATCTAAAAGAACTATATTCTCCGCAAATTCTTTAAGTGCATACTGCTGGCAAACCTTTAGTTTAAGTTTATCTAAATTTACATCTTCAGGCGGTACCTTTAAAACAACCACTCCTTTTTCATCCAGCTCTTTAACTATATCTTCCGATAGACTTTCCTTTGCCAGCTTGCAGGAGCCGCTCATTGCACCATAGGAATCATCATCCCTCTCGCCCTGCAAATCTTCAATACCGGCCCTGCTGCTTAAACTTACTCTAGGACCAAAAGCAGGACACCTGAGTGTGCACATTGAACATCCATTTCCGTACCTTAAGCAGTTTCCCATAGGTCCTGTGGATCCTGTAGTTTCAATAAACACATCACCCTCTATATAGGAGCCGTCTGAAAGATATATTCCTTTTATTTTATTATTTTCTTTTTCAACATCTATAACTCTTGCAATAGTCCTGACCTGAATACCCATACTTACCAAATATTCTTTTACATCCGGTTCTATTCTGTTAACATCATATAGCCATGCATGTTTATGTCCCGGAAAATCTATGTTTTTATGCCTGCTGTTATTATCAGTTATATTAATAAGATCTCCACCACCTAAGGCAATTAATTCTTCTGCAGCGGTGTACCTTCCGTTATTCCTCATTATTCCGCCGACATTTCCAAGTCCTAAAAGCATGTCTGTTTTTTCGAACAGGCTTACTTGAGCACCAGCTTTTTTTGCAGTGATTGCAGCAGCGCAGCCAGCCCAGCCGCCTCCAATAACTATTACCTTCATTTTACCCCTCCAAATCCATTATTAAGTTTCTATATTAGTCTTCTTCCTTCAAATAAATATTTAGGTTCTATCTGTACTTTGCATAATTTTTTAACTTTATGCCCTTTATATCTTGTTGAGCAAGCACCACAAACTCCTTCTCCACAGCACATCTTAGAATTATTGCAGCAGGAAAAATCCACCTTGTTTCCTATAAAGTCAAGAACCTTATAGTTTAGTATGTCAGGTCCAGAACAGTGTATTAAATTTATGGTTTCATTGTCCATAATATTATTTAATATATTCTTAAGATCTTCAGACAGCCCGCCGGATTGAAGTGTATTGCACTCTATAACCCTGCAGTTGCAAAGCTCCAGATATTTTTGTACAAAAACATTTTTGTAATTTGCCCTATCCATTATAACTATTACTTTATTTCCATTAGAGTATAATTTTTTAAGTACAGGAACCATTGGTGCCTGGCCTATTCCTCTAGTAATTATTACGGAAGTACCTTCTTTGCTTTTATAAATATTTCTTAAGCCTAAATCACCATTCCAATAAGGGCCTCTTACTAATATACTGTCACCCTCATTTAATAAATTAAGACTTTTTGTTTTTATACCCTTTAATTCAATACCAACTATAAGTAAATTTTCATCTATATCCGTATCCATTATGGAAATAGGAGCATCATAAAATTGAGAGGTTTTTGAATTTCTCAAGAATACATAGCTGCCTGGATGAACCAAATTCTTAACTAATTCGTGCGGAGCTGAAATAGTAAGCACTATAAGTCTCTTTTCCAAAGTTTCTTTTTTTATAATTTTGCAGCTGAAAATCTTTCTTGTCTTTTTAGCTTTTCCGCCATTCCATATGAATTCTTGATATATGCACACTCCCTTCCAATTTATACAGTCACAAAAGTTTTTACCGGAAAGCTGAGAGCAAAGTATACAGTCACCTGTCTCTGCTAAATGACATGGACAAAACTCCGTTCCTGCATCTATACAATCTCTTATCTCATAGTTCACCTTAAGACCCCCTAAAAAAGTATTAAAAAATGAGTTCATGCAAAATCTCTCTACTACTAAGGTATTTATATTAGGTTAAATTGTTACTAAAATATCAAAATTTAAAATAAAACTTTAAGCTGCTAAACTGTTTACATTTATACTAAGTACCAAAATAAAAAAGCCTGTTTATATCAATTACGTATATAAACAGGCGCATCTATTATTTAAATTTAAACCATCTTTTTAGCAAGTTTTCTTTTCCTACATTATTGTTAGCAATTAATGCTTTTGAAAATATTTTATTATCATTTTCATAAATCTCTATACTTCCCACTTTATCTCCTTTTTTAATAGGTAATGCTTGATTGCTATTTGGTTTTATAATCTTAGCTTCATATTTATTTTTTTCTGAAACAGGCAGTATAATATCTTCTTCTGCAGCAAGCTGAATTTTTCTACTGTTGTTTACCAAATCATATTCTCCGACAACTTCATCCTTAGCAAAGAATTTTTTATACTCATAATTCTTATCAACGTAATCATTTATTTTTTTAGTTTCTTTCCATCTTTCATTTGAATTCAAAACTACTATTACTACATCGTTATTCTTAATATTAACTGAAGTTACAAGGCATTTTCCTGCTTTTCCCGTAAATCCTGTTTTGACTCCTGTAGCATTAGGAAGCTGCCATAATATTTTGTTTATGTTGTGAAAATCTCTGGTAAATCCTAACTCATCCTTATCAATATCCTTAGTTTGAACTATATCATTAAACAACTTACTTTCCCTAGCCTTTGCTGTTATCAGAGCAAGATCGTAGGCTGTAGTATAATGATTATCGCTGTCTAAGCCATGAGGAGATTCAAAATGTGTACTGCATAGTCCTATTTGGACAGCATATTCATTCATAAGCTTTACAAATTCTTCAACACTGCCGGCTATGCCTTCTGAAATAGCAATAGCAGCATCATTTCCTGATCTAAGCATAAGCCCATAAATAAGCTCTCTTAAAGGTACAAGTTCTCCTTTCTTATATCCCACAGTTGATCCTCTTATACCTGCTGCCTTACCGGATATCTCAATTTTTTTGTCTAAATCCCCATATTTTATGGCTACTAAAGCTGTCATAATTTTTGTTGTACTTGCCATTGGGATTACATCTTGAGCATTTTGTTCAAAAAGAACAATTTTTGTTTTACTATCTATTGCTATAGCTGCCCTTGCATTAACTCTCAATTGAGAGGCGTTCACCTTAATACTGAATATATTAAAACTAAATAATAAAGCAAGAACTGAAGCTACTGTTGTTTTAGATAATTTCGCCCTCATCAAATCACCTCTATATTAAAAAAATATATATCTTATATATACATCTAATGCTACTACTTATTTTTTCACTTTTACTTTTAATTACTCATAAAAATTTTCCCAATAGATACAATGCAAAAGTACAGCTTATAAAATATTTTCCATTGGTTATACTATTTTATATATTAATTGGAGGAACTTTGCATGAAATGGTATATACTTGCACTTTTATTAATTATATTATTACTTCTGCCTATACCAATAAAAATCAGACTAAGCTATCTTAATAAGTGCCTAAAACTTTACATTTATAGATTTCAGATTAATCCGTTAAAAAAAAAGGATAAAGCTGAACATAAGAAAAAACCAAAGAGAACTGAAATAAAAAGAAAACTTAATTTTTCAGATATACTTTTTATTATTAAAAATATAAATAGAAACAAATTAAAACCAGTACTAAAGCTCCAGATACTTCTAAATTACGGTCTTGCAGATGCAGCTGTTACCGGTATTTCTTATGGAGTTATATCTTATTTGATCTCACTAGTTCCTAATTTTTTTTCCATACCTTTTAAAATTAAAAAATATAAATCAACGATAAATCCTGATTTCAATAATTTTAAATTAGAAACTAAAATCGAAAGTATAATTTATATAAGTTTAGTAAAAATTATATATATGAGTTTTATTGTTATAAAGTCATTTATATCAATAAAAAAATCACATAAAAAAAAGTGATTTCTTCAAATTAAATGAACGGAGGAACTTATATTATGGATGGTCATCCTATTGATAATTTAATGAGAACAACAATGGAACATATCAAAGAAATGGTAGATGTCAATACTATAGTCGGAGATGTAATAGAATCCAAGGATGGTTCTATGATTATACCTATATCAAAGGTTTCCTTTGGATTTGCTTCAGGAGGAAGCGAGTTTAATATGGGCGATCCAAAAGAAAATAAAACAAAATATCCTTTTGGTGGCGGTTCCGGAGCTGGTGTTACAGTAAAACCTACTGCCTTTTTAGTAATAAAAAATGATTCTGTTAAGCTTTTGCCTGTTGAATACGACAGTTCTGTTGATAAAGCAATTGATTCTATACCTCAAGTTCTTGAAATGATAAAAAGCATGTTAGGCAAATCCAAGGATAAAAAAAATTGCTGTGAAACTCAAACAAAGGAATAATTTTTATTCCTTTGTTTCACTTTTATCTTCTTCTATTTCTATATCTTCATCATCATCGTTTAGCATTTCTTCCAAAGAAGGCATTTGCTTAAGATTTTCAAGTCCAAAATGCAGTAAGAACTTTTCAGTAGTTGAATAAAGTATAGGCCTTCCTGCTACATCCATTCTTCCCGATTCTTTTATAAGACCTTTATCCAGAAGGGTTAATACAGCTCTATCACTTTTTACTCCCCTTATTTCATCAATGCTTACCCTTGTTATAGGCTGTTTATAGGCGATAATAGCAAGGGTTTCCAAAGACGCCTGTGATAAGGACTGCCTTGTATTTGTCTTTAACAATTTTTGAATATAATCACTGTTTTGAGGCTTGCTTACTAATTGATATTCATCATTTATACTAATAAGCATAATTCCTCTTTCCTCTTCTTCATACTTTCTTTGGAGCTCATAAATCAGTTCTTTTGTACTATCCATATCTTGTTCAATTATACTGCTGATTTCTCTCAATTTTAAGGGTTCACCGCTCACAAACAGCAAAGCTTCTATTATAGAAAAATATAGCTTTTTCCTAGAAATTTGATCTATCTCAATTTGATTCATACTCATCTTTGTCATTATCTTCTATCCTTTCGAGGTAAATTTCAGTAAAATTATTTTCCTGTACAGCTTTTACATTTTTTAGTTTTATAAGCTCGAGTAATGCCAGAAAGGTTACCACAACCTCCATTTTGTTAGTACATTCCTCAATGAATTTTGAAAAATATGTACTTTTAAAAGATACCATCTTTCTGGATATGTACTCCATTTTATCCTCAATCTTATAAGCATCAACCGGAATTTCTCTTTGTACTATATTTTCCTTGTTCATCTTATTATAATAATTGTTCATTAAATCGTTAAACATATTATAGAGCTGTAGCATGGTTATTCCGCTAAATATGTCTATAGAGTCTATATTTTTATTTTTTTCTTCTATTATTTCAGGCTTTTTTGTATAAACTGTTCCATAGCTTTGTTCTAAGTTTCTTAAATATTTAGCAATATTTTTAAACTTCTTGTACTCTATAAGCTTATTAACCAGTTCCTTTCTTGGATCTCTCTCTTCATCTGCAGATACTTCATCATCCACAACAGCCGGAAGAAGCATCTTTGACTTTATTTCTAATAGAGTAGCAGCAATTACAATAAATTCAGAAGTAATCTCAAGATCAAGTTCTTTCATCTGTTGTAAGTATTGTAAGTATTGATTAGTGATATCATAAATTTTAATATCATAAATATCCATTTCATTCTTCTTAATTAAATGAAGAAGGAAATCAAAAGGGCCTTCAAAATTATCTATCTTTATGTTTAACGGCATTTAAATCTCTCCCAAATTTATATAATACTCTATTTACATAGTTTCAAATAGTAAATCGCTATTTAAGCGAGTAAAAATCCTGATGTTTCTGCAGGTTTTTGATAAGCTTAAATAGCTGATTTACTTTGAAATCTATATATATTTTAAATTGTTTTTATAAATAATACAAACAAATTATTAAAAAGCAGCTCTTAGTCCATTTAAACCGACTAAAAGCTGCTTTTATTATCTATATTGCATTTTCAAACATTCTTTCAATATTGTTTTTAAGATTTTCAAAAATTCCACCCTTCTTGAAATCTCTGTCACAGTAAATATCTACTTTTCCTACTGTATTGCCATCAACAATAATTTCACAGTAGCCTATAGTTTCACCCTTCTTAAATTCCTTTTTATTGCTGTCTATGGTTAATACACACTTCTTATCAATCTTAGAATTTGTTCCTTTTTCTAATATTACTGAAGTGTCATTCTTAGCTTTGGCAATAAAATACTTATCACTTTGCTTATTAATATACATTTTCTCTATATCTTCATCTTTACTTATAACCTTTTTACTTTCGAACTTTGAGAAGCCATGATTCATAAGCATGCTAGCATCTCTATTTCTAACTTTATAAGTTGGTGCTCCCATTATTACTGCAAGCATCCTTACACCATCTCTTACAGCTGTAGCAGAAATACAATATTTTGCCTCTTCAGTAAACCCGGTCTTTAGTCCATCACAGCCATTAAAAAACCTTACTAATTTATTATGATTAACCAATGATATTGGAGTTTTTCTTCCTTCAGATATTGTCTCCATATATGTTCCCGAATACTTCAGTATTGTAGGATGCTTTAAAAGCTCCCTTGACATAACTGATATGTCATATGCACTTGTTACATGTCCTGCAGCACTGAGGCCATTACAGTTTTTAAAGGTTGTGTCCTTCATTCCTAAAGCCTGTGCCCGTTCATTCATTAGCTTAACAAAAGCTTCTTCACTGCCTCCTAAATATTCCGCCATAGCCACAGCTGCATCATTTCCTGAAGCTATTGCTATACCTTTTAATAATTCCTCTACAGTACGTATTTCTCCTGTATCTAAAAGCATTGTGCTTCCACCCATTTTTTTAGCATTTTCGCTTATTGTAACCTTATCACTAAGTTTTATTTTTCCGCTGTCAACAGCCTCCATTGTTAATAACATAGTCATAATTTTTGTTACTGATGCTGGTGCAAATTTCTCATGTGAATTCTTTTCAAATATTATTTTTCCGGTTGTGGGTTCCATTAACAGTGCTGATTTTGCATCAACATTAAGTCCTTGCTCTTCTGCTTTAACTGTTACAGTGAACACTTGAAAAATAAATATTGATGATAATATAAAAGAAAATATTTTTTTACCTTTTTTCATAAACATCCTCCTTCCATAAGCTTAGTTTTACCACTTTCACTAAGATTATCACAAATTTACACTGTTAAGTTATAGCAAAAAACAGGGAGCAATCGCCTAAAAACAGCATTTGCTCCCTTGTAAATCAACTATTATTTTGTTACTACTCCATATATAAGTGGAATATTATCATTATATTGTGATTCTATAACATAGTTCTTTTGTATCTTTTCAACTGCCTCATTAGCTTTATCCATATTATTTGAATGTACGTAAGCCAATACATCTCCATTAGCTACTGAATCTCCTCTTTTTTTGTTTAAAACAATTCCTACAGCTAAATCAATTATGCTTTCCTTAGTAGCTCTTCCCGCTCCAAGCTCCATTGCTATTAATCCAATATTTTCAGCATGAATCTTAGCTACGTATCCTTCTCTATCACTCACTACAGGAACAATATATTGAGCTTTTGGCAGCTTCTCTACATCATCAATATATGATTCATCCCCGCCCTGAGCTCTTATAAATTCTTTTAATTTACTTAACGCACTGCCGCTTTCTATGGTTTCAATAAGCATTGCTCTAGCTTCTTCTACAGTTTCTGCCTTCTTTGCAAGTAAAACCATATTGCTGCCTAGTGTCAGACATAATTCAAATAAATCCTTAGGTCCTTTGCCTTTTAATGTATCTATAGCTTCTTTAACTTCCAGGGCATTACCAACCGCAAAACCAAGAGGCTGGTCCATATCAGATATTATTGCTATAGTTTGTCTGTTAACATTATTACCTATTGATACCATCTCATGCGCAAGTTCAAAGGCAGCTTCCGGTGTCTTCATGAATGCACCTTCTCCTACCTTTACATCAAGAACTATACAGTCTGCTCCAGCAGCAATTTTCTTGCTCATTATACTTGAGGCTATAAGAGATACGTTATCTACAGTTGCAGTTACATCTCTAAGTGAATATAACTTTTTATCAGCCGGAGCCAAATCTCCAGTTTGAGCTCCAACAGCAAGCTTTATTGTGTTGACATTTTCAATAAATTTTTCATTGGGCATTTCTACTGAGAAACCTTTAAAAGACTCAAGCTTGTCAATAGTACCACCTGTATGTCCAAGTCCTCTTCCTGACATCTTTGCAACAGGAACTCCAACAGCAGCAACCATAGGTCCAAGAACAAGAGTAGTAGTATCCCCAACTCCGCCAGTGCTATGTTTATCAACTTTTACGCCCTCAATCCCGGATAAATCCAGTATATCTCCTGAATTAACCATAGCCATAGTAAGATCCGCAGTTTCTCTGCTGTTCATTTTCTTAAAGAATATTGCCATCATTAGAGCAGATACTTGGTAGTCAGGTATTGTTCCGTTTGTATAGTTTTCAACAAAAAAATCAATTTCTTCTCTAGTAAGTTCTTCACCATTTCTTTTCTTTAAAATAAGATCGTACATTCTCATATTGGTTTCCCCCTAACGTATATTTATAAAATAATAACTATTAATTAATTTAACTTTACTAAATAATTTATCATCACTATTCTAAATAATCCAATTATAGTTTTTCCTATATAAGAAAAACTATATCTTATTTATATTAATTTATTGGCTTAAGACAAGAAACGCGTGCAATTAAAATAAATGCACGCTAAAAGATTATAATTTAGTTTAAGATTACTATAGTTTATATAATTTGAGTTAAATTCCTATATTTAGTATTAATTTTAAAATGTATATATAATTATATATCAATTTACTATTTTTATCTATAACAAAATTAACAAAAACACTATTATCATAAATATTCGATTTATTTATTCTAAATAATAAGTTATCAATGCAAGTAGGAAGAAGAATTCCAAAAAAGACTAGTATCAAAAAACTTTTTATTAATATTATCAAAAACTCTGTAAAACTATCTTTTCTTTCCAAAATAGCTCATCCTATCAAATTATTATCTTTACTAAATTTGGTGTTGCATATGCTTCCAAAAGAAATCCAACACCCATCAAGACTGTTATTAGTATAAAAACAAAAGAGTACGAAGTGATTTTCATCCAAATGCTGTTCACCCACTGCTTGTTCATTTTTTCTCGGAGAATATTAAGAGAAAACTCCATAGCCACTACTGATGCAATAATAACGCAAGGTATATATATTATATTTTGAGGCAGTACACCGATTAATATAATTCCTATGCCTTTGGTTCCTAAGCCTTTAACAACAAAACTAATAGTAAACCCTAAAGTAAACCCTTTTATAATATCAATTATCAATATTATAGGAATCCCAACCATAGTTAATCCTAAAAACCATACAACTAAAATAATTGAAATATTATTTTTTATAATATCAGAGATAATACTGCTGTATTTGAAGCTTCCACTAGAAATATTTTGACTGAAATTTGTAAAATAACTTAATAAATCATTATTTTCAACGTTATTCATATACTTTACTGCATAAATACCTAAAACAATTCCTGTAAAAACACAAAGCAAGCTTACTACATAGAGCCAAAAGTTCTTCTGTAAATGTTCATTAAGAGCGGTTGTTATTTTTCTATTGGTCATCTTTTTATCCCCCTTTGTAAACTATCTTTTAATACTTATGACAATAAATAATTATATATGCATAAGAATATTAAAATATCATCTACTACTCGGACAATAAAACAGCCTTCAACATTCATTCTTGATGAATATTGAAGGCTTACATTCTCTTCTAAAAATATATTGATTAATATAAAAATACTTTTCCAAACAAAAGCTACTATCTTTCTAAGTTCTAAATTATATCTAGCTTACTTTATTTTTAAGTCTTAATTTATCAGCAACCATTGCAATAAATTCTGAGTTTGTTGGCTTGCCTTTATCATTGTGTATAGTATAGCCAAAGAGCTTATTTATTGTTTCTACTTGGCCTCTGCTCCAAGCAACTTCTATAGCATGACGAATAGCTCTTTCAACTCTGCTGGCTGTAGTATTATATTTCTTAGCTATTGAAGGATATAGTTCCTTTGTAACAGCTGATAATAATTCTATATCGTTTACTACCATGCTTATTGCTTCTCTTAAATACATATATCCTTTTATATGTGCTGGAACCCCAATTTCATGAATTATGTTTGTAATTTCAGACTCTAAGTCAACAGGTTCGTTTCTGTTAACTCTAATTTCAGTAGTTTCCATTATAGAAACTGTTCTCTTTGTTTCATCTCCTGAAATTGTATTATTAAACATTTGTCTGATTCTCTTTGTGAAAACATCCATATCAAAAGGCTTAACCACATAATAATCAGCACCTAATGTTATGGCTCTTTGAGTTATTTTATCTTGTCCTACTGCAGATAAAACAATTATCCTTGGCATAGGATTGATATTCATACTATTAAGTCTTTCTAAAACCCCTAAACCGTCTAAGTGAGGCATAATAATATCTAATACGACTAAATCAGGTTTTTTTTCTTGAATAAGCTTTAAAGCCTCAACGCCATCTTTTGCTATTCCAGTTACTACAATATCTCTTTGATTTAGTAAATAATCATTTAGAATATTACAAAATTCTTTGTTATCATCTGCAATAATTACACTGATTTTTGAATCTTCCATATTTATAAACTCCCTTCATTTTAATTCCATATCTTGACAATTAAATAATTCGACAAAACTATAATAATTCCTTCTATATCATAAAAAAATTTTTATTAATTTGATAAAAAAAAATAATAAATGAACATATTACATAATTTAATCGTTTTATGTTCATTTATTATTAATTATACTATTCTTTAAAATTAATTACTACTATTTTGTCAAAATATCCGCATCTTTCAGCATCCATTCTATATATATCCCATAACCTACATCTGGTTTGTTGATTAGAACGTGAGTTACTGCACCAACAATTTTATTGTTTTGTATTATCGGGCTACCACTCATACCTTGAACTATTCCACCTGTCTTCTCTAGAAGCACTGGATCTGTTACTTTAATTACCATACTCTTAGGTCCTGGTTCTTCCTGCTGAAGAAGCTTTTGAATTTCAATATCATAGGTTTTTGGTTCGCCGCCATCTATTGTTGTAATTATTTTAGCTGGCCCTTCTTTTATTTCTTGTCTTAAAGCTATTTTCATAGGCTTATCAAATTTATTATTAATTAAGCTTTTATTAGTACTGCCAAATATTCCGCAATCTGTATTTTTGGATATATCACCTAAGGTTATATCTTCATCAACAAATATGCCCTTTAATTCTCCAGGATTACCTCTTGCGCCTTTTCTTACAGACACAATTGAAGAGTTTATTATTTGACCTGAACTAATATTTAAAAGTGTTCCGGTATCAGCATCAGTTATAGGATGACCTAAAGCAGCAAACTTTTTAGTTTTATCATCGAAAAATGTAAGAGTTCCCACACCAGCCGTTGAGTCTCTTACCCAAAGGCCTATTTTGAATTTATTGTCATTTGATGATTGAATGGGTTTAATACTCTTAACCATTTCTGAACCTTTTCTCATAACAGTTATACTTAAATCCTTTCCTTTACAGGAATTGACTATTTTAGCTACTTGTTCAGAGCTGTTTATATTTTCATCATTGATTTTTAAAATACTATCTCCTACTTGTATTCCTGCTAAGGCACCAGGACTTGTAGTTTTGCCGTTAATTGTTTCTATATCAGAGAGCGCCACTACCAAAACGCCTTTTGTATTTAATTTCACTCCTACAGGCTGGCCACCGGGATATAGTGTTATTTCTGAGGGAATTGATTTTACTGATATTGATTTTAAGGGTACAAGACCTAAAAAGCTTACTTTAAGCTTACGGCTGTTTGAATTACTCTTTACTAAATTACTGACTTTAAGCTCATTATCTTCACTGAGCCTTATAAACTGATTGCTTTTTATTTCCTGCCCTTCTCTTACAAACATTGTTGTAGGTATATTATAAACATTATAATATATGCTTAAAGTTAAAAGGGTTAAAGGAGTTAAAATCCAGCATAATATTCTTTTTACTTTTTTTTTCATGCTTTTGCCTCCTGTCTCTTAACGATTTTATAACTTTAAGTTACCCTGCAGCATATATTATTATCCTATTATAAAGTTTCATGCACTGTTAAAACATTGTTTTAGAATGTAATTAATGATAAAAAATAAGTTATATATTATCACTAAAGTAAAAAAAGTTATAACTTTTTACAGTTATAACTTTATTTTTCCACAAATATTGTTTTTTATTATTAAATTTGCCTTTTTAAATTAATTTTTTTTTGTTCAGCCATAGATATTAATTCTTTTGAATGATCCAAAGTAAGTTTGGTAACTTCTGAGCCACCGATCATTCTGGCTATTTCTGACTGCTTTTCTTCTGTATTCATTTTATGTACAAAAGTAAAGGTCTTACCATCATTTACCTGTTTAGAGATAAGAAAGTGGCTGTCAGACATACATGCAATCTGAGGAAGATGAGTTACACAAAATACCTGATGTCTGTTAGATATAGTATACATTTTTTCAGCTACACTTTGTGCTATTCTTCCGCTTATTCCAACATCTATTTCATCAAAAATAACAGATGGTATCATATCCTTATCTACAAATACAGATTTTAATGCAAGCATTATTCTGGAAAGTTCGCCTCCGGATACTACTTTCTCAAGAGGTTTAATCGGTTCTCCCGGATTAGTTGATATCAAAAATTGTACTTTATCGCTTCCGTATTCATTAAAGCTTTCAACTTCTGATACTTCTATTTTAAACGTACTTTTTTCAAGTCCTACATACTTTAATTCTTCCATGACTGCTGTTTCAAGTTTTGCAGAAATATCTTCTCTTATATTATGAATCTTCTTCACTTTATCTTTCAGCTTACTTAACAATTTATCTTTTTCAAATTTTAATTTTTCGATAATCTCACTGCTGTTTACCATCTCATTATATTCTTTTTCTATCTTATTTCTATATTTAAGTATATCTTCAATACTATTTCCATATTTTTTCTTAAGCAAACCTATCTGATAAATCCTGCTGTTTATTATCTCAAGCTTTTCTTCATCGTATTGAATACTTTCTTTTAGTTTCCTAATATCCTCTGAATTTTCTTCAATATTATAAAAGGCTTCTTCTAGGCCGTCTGCCAAATTTTTTGCTTTCCCAATATGTCTTTCAATACTTCTTAGCTCTTTTATTACTATACCCAAACTATCAATTACAGATAATGAATTGTCGCTTCCGCTGCTGAGCATTTCAAAGCTGCTGCTTAGTATCTTATTTATTTTTTCGGCATTAGCTAATATTGAATATTGACTCTCAAGTTCTTTATCTTCTTCTTCTTTTAACTTGGCCTTATTAATTTCTTCAAGTTGATATTTGTAAAAGTCAATAATCTTTTCTTTTTCTCCTTCTTTACCTTGAATTTTTTCTAATTCATGTTCTATTTTTAAAAATTCTTTGTACATGTCATTATAGCAGTTTAACTCATCTATTAGGCCCTTCTCGCCAAATAAATCCAGATACACAATATGATTTCCTGAGTCTAACAAATTTTGATTTTCATGTTGTCCATGTATATCCAACAAAGTAGAGCTTATAGCTTTTATATTTGATAGTATTAGAGATTTTCCATTAACCTTAGCTATACTTTTTCCGGACTGAAAAGTTTCCCTGCTTATTATAAGTAAATCATCGAAATCTACTTCCATTTGTTTTAAAATATTTTTTGTTTTATCATTTTCGATTGTAAATATAGCTTCTACGTAAGTTTTTTCTTCACCGGTTCTAATTAAATCCCTGCTGAATTTTCCTCCAAGAACATAATTTATCGCATCAATTAAAATAGATTTTCCTGCTCCTGTTTCTCCTGTTAAAACATTAAAACCGTTATCAAAGGATATAGTCAAGTCTTCTATGAGTGCAAAGTTTTTAATATTTATTTGCAGAAGCATACTAAGCCTCCTGTTCACTTATCATTCTTTTAATTCTTTGAACCAGCTGATTAGCCTGATGTAATGTTCTAACAAGAATAAATATAGTGTTATCACCTGCTATTGTTCCTGCTATTCCGTCAAAATTTAAAGAATCAATAGCCTCAGCAGCAACTGAAGCAGACCCGGGTATTGTCTTAACGATTATAAACTTATCTATATTTTCTACAGATAAAACAGTCTGGCTGAATACATTAACAAGTTTATCCGATAAAAACTTTTCTACGGGCGATATAGATGCATATTTGTATTTTCCGCTGTTTGACAGTACTTTAATAAGTTTAAGCTCCTTAATATCTCTTGAAACAGTAGCCTGAGTAACATCCATACCTAACTTTTCAAGCTCATAAGCTAATTCTTCTTGAGTCTCAATATCCTTTGAGTTTATAATTTCTAATATTTTAGCATGTCTAGCAACTTTCATTATTTACCACCTTCACACTCTTTTGTTCTCGAAGTAATTTTTCTTCTTAATATATCAAAATAATCATAATTATCAAGTTTAATTAATTTACATATGTCTTTGCTCATACTAACAGTGATCCTATCATCTTCTTTTAATTCTTGAGACTCTTGACCATCTACCGTTAGAAAAATGCTTTCATATTTTTTCTTTAAATTTATATCCACCATACTTTTGCCATCAATAACCATTGTTCTTATTCCTAAGGAATGCGGACATATAGGCGTTATGGACATAAGCTTTAAATCAGGATACATAATCGGACCACCTGCCGATAAAGAATAGGCAGTAGACCCAGTAGGTGTTGAAACAATGACACCATCTGCTGTAAAGGAAGAATAAAATTTATCATCAATATATATTTCATATTTTGCCATTCTCGAAAGAGCACCTTTTGATAGAACTACATCATTCAAGCATATGTATTTCTTTAAAGTATCACTGCTATAAATAGTACATTCAAGCATTATGCGTTCTTCAATCTTGTAATCTCCACGGCTTATGCTTTCAATAGCGTAACAAAACTCCGAACTTTCAACCTCTGTAAGAAAACCTAGATTACCAATATTTACTCCCATTATAGGCACATTGTATTCTGCTATCTCTCGTGCAGTCCCAAGAAGAGTTCCGTCTCCCCCTAAGGATATAATAAAATCCAATTTTTCAACAGCTTTTCTACTAAGTCCAGAAGTATTTTCAAATACTGTAATATTAGAATCAGCAATTGTACTCTTTATATCTTTCTTTATAGTATCTAGAATTGTACCATTCGAATCTTTTTCAGTATTTATATTTATACCAATATTTTTCATAGTATCTCCCTTCACAAGGCAGTTAATCTAGCTCTCCATGCGATTTACTTACAATACTTTCAATTGTTTCCGAATTAAATATAGATATATATTCCTTATCCTTAGTAAAATATATAAGATACTCTATATTACCTTCAGGTCCTCTTATAGGAGAATAATCCAAGTTTATTATATTCATGTCCAAACTTATAATAAAATTTACTATATTACTAATAACTTGTTTATGAACCGCTGGATCTTTGACAACACCTTTTTTCCCTACATTCTCTCTACCAGCCTCAAACTGAGGTTTTATTAAGGCTACTACTTCCCCTTTTTCATCTAATAGATCCAAGACTGAAGGAATGACTTTTTTTAAAGATATAAATGAAACGTCTATACTTGCAAAGTTTCCTATAAAACCTACCTGCTCAGAAGTTAAGTATCTTACATTTGTTCTTTCAAGACAAAGAACTCTTGGATCTGTTCTAAGCTTCCAGGCAAACTGACCATAGCCTACATCAACAGAAGCAACTCTGCTGGCTCCGTTTTGAAGCATGCAGTCCGTAAATCCTCCAGTTGAGGCACCTATATCAAAACAAACCTTATCTTTCAAATCTATATTGAATTTCTTAATTGCTTTTTCAAGCTTAAGCCCGCCTCTGCTTACATAGGGGAGCATCTCTCCCCTAAATTCAATGTTTGAATTTACTTTTACTTTTTCTCCGCATTTGTCTACTCTTTGATCATCAACAAATATTTGTCCTGCCATGATGCTTGCTCTTGCTTTTTCCCTTGATGAGAAAATACCTTTTTCAACTAGCAGAACATCTAATCGTTCCTTTGTTTCTGTCATATTATCCTCCAATTTTAAATCAGCTTTCTTATACTATCCGCTATCCCAGAAGCATCTAATCCGTATAACTTATAAAGTATATCTACACTCCCATGTGTAATAAATTCGTCTTTAAATCCTAAATTCACTATTTTCGAAGTACTGTTTAAGGTTGAAACATATTGAAGCACTGCGCTGCCGAATCCTCCATGTATAACGTTATCCTCAATAGTAATAATATCGTAATTTTTCTCTGCAAAATCCTTAATGAGTTCTTTATCAATAGGCTTGATAAAACACGCATTAACAATGGTTAAACTCACAGGAAGCTGAGCAAGCTTATCTTTAGCTAAGAAAGCATGCTGTATCATTTTACCTGAGGCAATAACAACCACCTTTTTATGATTATTGTTCTCTTTATCACTATATACAATTTCCCATCTTCCTTTAGCAAATTCCTTTAATGGTTCCAAGCTGACATTAGAGTGGTCTCCTCCTCTTGGGTATCGTATAGCTATAGGAAACTTTTGTTTCACAGCCCAGCCTAACATATATCTTAACTCATCTAAACATTTTGGCGACATAATTGTTAAATTAGGCATATGAGAAAGGTATGATATATCAAATACTCCCTGATGTGTTTCACCATCTTCTCCAACAATTCCGGCTCTATCAATAGCAAAAATAACAGGAAGATTTTGTATGCACACATCATGAAGAACTTGATCATATGCTCTTTGCAAAAATGTAGAATATACAGCAAATACAGGCTTTAGTCCTTCTGTTGCAAGTCCTGCAGCTAAAGTTACCGCATGCTGTTCAGCAATTCCAACATCAAAAAATCTTTCCGGGAATTTTTCTGCAAACTTGCTAAGCCCTGTTCCATCTCTCATTGCAGCTGTAATAGCAACTATATTCTTGTTTTCTTTAGCTAGCCTTAAAAGTTCATTTCCAAAGGTTCCAGAATAATTTTCTCCAGAAACGGAACAAATTTCCCCGCTGTCGCAATCAAAGGGTCCTATACCGTGGAACTTTCCTGGATTATTCTCAGCGTAGGAATACCCTTTTCCTTTTTTGGTTACTACGTGAATAATTACCGGCTCATTAATGCTTTTAGCCATCGACATAACCTTTGTTAATTCTTTTATATTATGCCCGTCTATAGGCCCAAGGTAAGTAATGCCCATATCTTCAAAAAGCATGCTGGGTACAATTACCTGCTTAATACCGTCTTTAATTTTCTCAATGGACTCAGCTACACCTTTCCCTATACTTGGAATCTTTCTAAGTGTAGTGTCGAAATCACGTTTAAACTTATTATAAGTTGGATCAGCTCTTAATTTGCTTAAATATGTGGATAATCCCCCCACATTCTTGCCAATTGACATTTCATTATCGTTTAAAATTACAACTAGCTTTGTCTTTTTATATCCTACATCATTTAATGCTTCTAAAGCCATGCCTCCGGTAAGGGCACCATCTCCTATTACAGCTACCACTTCATGCTTCTCATTTCTTAGATCCCTTGCTCTGGCCATTCCTAAAGCAGCCGAAATAGATGTACTGCTATGCCCGGTTTGAAACATATCAAAGCTGCTCTCCTCTTTTTTAGGGAAACCACTGATACCACCATATTTCTTAAGAGAATCAAATTTATCTTTTCTGCCGGTAAGAATTTTATGAACATATGCTTGATGTCCTACATCCCAAACAATTTTATCCTTAGTAAAATCAAATGCATTATAAAGACTTAAGGTCAGTTCTACTACGCCTAAATTTGAAGCAAGATGACCTCCTGTTTTTGAAACTTTATCTATAAGTAATTGTCTTATTTCCTCTGCAAAAACATCTAATTGTGCATAAGACATTTTTTTAATATCCTGTGCATCCTTGTATTTATTTAAAATTTCATACATTCTTATCTGTCCTTTAACTTTAGTATTTTATTTTGTGCTGCGTATTATAAAGTTATTCCATGCATTTCTATACTGTAGCCTATCACATATAGTATCACTACAATTTATAAAATGTAAAGTTTTATAATATTTTTAAGTGATAAAATAAAAGCTACTAATTATCTTCTTAGTAGACTTAAATACTGTAATTTATTATAGCATAATTAATCATGTTTTAAAATACACTTCTAAAACTCTCTCTTCAATAAAAATTCAGTTAACCTTTTAAGTTCAGCTGTATCTTTATCAATAGCACTAAGAGTATTTATACATTCATTTGTCAGACTTACACATAGCTCCTTGCATTTTTCTAATCCATAGGTAGAAATAAAGTTGGTCTTATTATTATTAACATCCGCATTGACGGTTTTCCCTAAAACATCTTTGCTGCTTGTCACATCCAATATATCATCTTTAATCTGAAAAGCAAGCCCTAATTTTTCTCCAAAATTATTTAAAAGCATTTCTTCTTCATTGGAGGCACCACCCATTACAGCACCTGCTAATATGGATGCTTTTATAAGCTCTCCTGTTTTTTTACTATGCATATATAAAAGTTCCTCAGTTGAGATACTCTTTCCCTCGCTTAACATGTCAACTACCTGACCACCGATCATTCCTTCAGCACCTGCAGCCTGTGATATTATTCTGCAAGCTCTAAGTGAATTTTTGTCTTCTTTAATACAGAAGTCAAACATTATATTCATAGCTTCATTTAAAAGCGCATCACCTGCAAGAACCGCTAAGGCTTCCCCAAACACCTTATGATTAGTTGGCTTTCCTCTTCTTAAATCATCGTCGTCCATACACGGCAGATCATCATGAATCAACGAATAAGTATGTATCATCTCTATAGCTGCTGCCATAGGCATTATTTTTTCATAGTTATTGTTATATATGCTGTAGGTTAAAAGCATTAATATGGGCCTTATTCGCTTGCCTCCTAAATTTATGCTATAAGCCATAGCATCATACAAATTTCTATTAAATGATACATCTTTCTTAAAGTAGCTTTTTAAATAATCATTGATCTTCAGCTTAATTGATTCCATATATTTTACTCCTCACTACCTAAGAAGTCTTCTTCTCTATTTTGAGTTAAAATTTTAATTTTTTCTTCCGATTCATGTATTACTTTATAAAGCTTGTTGCAGAGTATTATGCCTTCTTCATAATGTTTCATGGACTGTTCAAGGGTTAGAGCATCATTATCCATGGAACTTACTATCTCTTCAAGTTTCTTCATCATGCTTTCAAAACTTTCATTTTTTTTTGCCATTTTACTTCTTTCTCCTTAGCTATATTTCAGTTATAGAATTTAAACAGGCTTTAACCTTTCCATCTTTTACTGTTATAACAACTTCCTCATTGTTCTTAAGTTCCTTTTTTTCGCTAATTATTTTACCGTCATTATCTTGAATTAAAGCATATCCCTTATTAAGAACTTTGAGAGGATTATGTGCATTTAAAAGAGAGTTCAATTTTCCCAGGTCTTCCCTTTCGTTTTGTAAAATTAATTTCATCTTATAGGTCAAAGTATCTTGTAGTCTGTCAATATAATTATATTGATTGATTATGAAATTAGCCGGACTATTTAAATCCAAAGTCTTTTTAATACTTGCGATTTTACTTCTATAATCCTTTAAAGTATTATAAATATATATATTTAAAGACGATTCGTACGTATTAACTCCTCTTATAAGCTCTTCCTTATTAGGAACAGCTATTTCAGCCGCTGCTGATGGCGTGGGTGCTCTTCTGTCGCTTACAAAATCAACAATTGTAAAATCTGTTTCATGTCCAACTCCTGTAATAATCGGCTTCTTAGAGTTGAAAATTGCATATGCAAGTTCTTCATTATTAAATGCCCAAAGTTCTTCTAATGATCCTCCGCCTCTTGCCAATATTATCACATCTATATCTTCTATTTGATTAAGAGTTTCAATACCCTTAATTATATCTTCACTTGCATTATATCCTTGTACCAGTGCAGGATAAATAAGAATATTAACACCAGCATATCTTCTAGTTGAAACATTAATAATATCTCTTATTGCAGCACCCGTAGGTGAAGTTACTATTCCAATTCTTCTCGGAAACTTAGGTATAGGTCTCTTTCTCTCTTCATCAAACAAACCCTGCTTTTCCAGCTTTTCTTTAAGTTTTTGAAAAGCAATATAAAGTTCCCCAACTCCGGATTGAGTAATTTGTGTGCAATATAATTGATAAGCTCCATCCTTTTCATATACGGATACTTTTCCCTTAACTATTACAGATTCTCCATCCTTAGGTAAAAACTTCAAACTGCCTGCATAAGATTTAAACATTATACAGTTTATTTTGCTGCCTTCATCCTTTAAAGAAAAATACATATGACCGCTTGAATGCAGCTTTAAGTTGGATATTTCTCCTTTAATGCTTAAGTTATTTAAAATAAAATCAGCATCCAATGTTTTCTTTATATAATTATTTAATGCAGATACAGTTAAGGTTTTAACATACATTTTTAATCATTGCCTCACAAGTATTTTTTATAAGCATTGTTGTAGTTAATGCTCCAACTCCTCCGGGTACTGGTGTTAAAAAACCAGCTACATCTATAACTTCGTCAAAGCATATATCTCCTGTTAGTTTTCCATTAACCATGCTAGTTCCTACATCTATAACTACAGCGCCTTCTTTTATATACTCCTTTGTAATAAAATTGGGCTTGCCCAGAGCACATACAAGTATATCAGCAGTTTTGCATACTTCTTTTAAATCAGTGGTTTTAGAATGGCAAATTGTCACCGTCGCATTTTCATTTAACAAAAGCTGAGCAGCAGGTTTTCCAACTATATTACTTCTTCCAACTATAACTGCATGCTTGCCTTTGATTTCACAACCTGTAGTTTTAATCAAATTTAATATACTTTGCGGAGTACATGGCACAAAACAATCTTCACCTTTATAAAACTTTCCTGTATTTATGTCGGTTAGCCCATCAACATCTTTTTTGCTGCTTATATGTGAAGTCACTGTCTTTTCATTAATATGACCGGGCAGCGGAAGCTGAACAATTATGCCATCTACATTACAATCACTATTTAGTTCCTCAATTATTTCGATAAGCTTATCTTCTTTCACTGATGACTCTACAATAATTTGCCTATTTATAAGACCAAGCTTCTCGCACAACTTTTTCTGGTTATTTGCATAGGATAACGAGCCTCCATCTTCTCCAACTAAAATTGTAGCTAGGCAAGGAACACGTAAGGAATTATTTTTTTTTTCTTCTGTGAATTTAATTATATCTTTTCTATACTTTTCAGCTATTGTTTTTCCATCAATAATCATTCCCATAAAATTACCCCCTAAAATCTGATAAATTAAATATTATTTTTTATCATATTTCCAAGAACACCATTTATAAATTGAAAAGATTTTTCATCTGAATATTTCTTTGCAAGTTCTATACCTTCATTAACTGATACTTTATCCGGTATGTCGTTCTCATAAAAAATCTCATATGTACTTGTTCTTAAAATAGCCAAATCTATTTTAGAAACTCTGTTAAGCTTCCAATTAATTAAGTTTTTCTCAATTTTATCATCTATAGTCTTTTGATTTTCTTCTACACCTTTAAGCACTCTGAATATGTAATCCATGTCAACATCATTTAAATCCATATCTGTATTTTCTTTAAAGTTCTCAAATATATCGTTATAACTCTCCTTTTTTATGTACATTTCAAAAAGCAGCTTCATTGCAATTTCTCTAGATTTTCTTCTGTTCATCATATTTCCTCCTAAAACTTATACGCTACATCAATATTTAATATTATTCTATATTTCAATTATTATCAAGTTAATTATAAATATACAAATACAAGTTTTTTCACATAGCAGTACTGTAACCTTTAATACGAAGAAAAACCCTCTGAAAACTCAGAGGGAATAAATTATTCTTCAGATTCTTCCTGATCTTTATGTTCTTCATCTAGTTTAGGAATTACAACATTTTGAACATGAATGTTCACAGCTGAAACTACAAGTCCTGTCATTGCTTCAACAGTTTTCTTTACATTATCCTGAACCTGCTTGCAAACCTCAGTTATTTTAACACCATATTCAACAACTACAAATAAGTCAATTGTTGCACTGCTCTCTCCTACAATTACTTTAACACCTTTAGAAAGGTTTTTCTTTCCTGTAAGTATCTGAGTAATTCCACCTACGAGATTAGCACTCATTCCTACAATACCTTTAATTTCAGTAGCAGCTAGCCCAGAAATAACTCCTACTACCTCATCAGATATCTTAACAATACCCATATCAACTTCTTCTTTTATATTTTCTTCCATCTCAGTACCTCCTTGCTTAAATAAGCAGCAGCTCTTATCTTAGGTACATTATATCAAATATATTATGTTTTTACAATTATTATTGCTTCATAGCAATTTCTACATCTTTTATTTTTGTAGCACCTAAAACTATGTTTTTAATTTCCTTTGTCTGCTTATCAGTTAGCTTGTCTTTAGTCTTAACATATACTGTTACCTTCTCATCCATTATCTGACAGAAAGAATCTTCATAACCCTTTCCTTTTAAAGCATTTTCAATTTTTTGCTCGTTTTCAGTATTAGAAGTTAAGCTCTTAAGCTGGGCAGTCATCTTGTCTTTTGCTTCTTTTGAGGATGTTGGGTCATTGATTATAGTTTGATATGTAGGAAGCATTTTTGCTCTTTCCTGATCACGGTTTAATCTGCTTTCAGTAAAGAAATCACCTTTGCTGTTCTTATCTCCTGCCTGAGCATTTGTTTTGGTTGATATTTCAGAGCTGTCCACATACAAAGGACTATTAACTCTTGCAGCTAATACACCTGCGCAAACAATAAGTACTAGTAAAGTGGCAATAATAAAGGCTTGTTTCTTATTCATTTTGGTATTCCCCCTAACAATCTTTTTAATGAATTATATGATTATTTTTAAAAATATATTACTTTTTCATTGGATAAACACTAACTTTATCTGGACGTATATTATATAACCTGGTCACAGCTTGTGTTATTTTGAGTTCAACGACTCTTTCTTTTGCTCCTTCAGCTACCACACAAACACCAACTACCTTTGGCTTGTTAGTTTTTACTATAAGAGGTTGATTTTTATCACCTTCATTTGTGAGTACTATAGTACTTCCGTCGTTCTTCTGAGTAGTTTCTCTTGTTCCCCCGGTATTATCCTGTTCTTTTGTATTGCTTGTTGAATTATTAATATTGACCGCTGGCACTTGTTCTTCACTGCCGTCAATAGTAAGCATTACCTTTACCCTACCGACACCGTCAATATCTTCTAAAACAGCTTTTAATTTATTCTCCTCGGCAGTTTCATAGTCACTTGCACTAAAGCCCTCCTTTACCTGTGGAGAATTAGATTGTGAATTTATTTTAACTGTACTTGTACTTTTGAAAAAATCATTTCCAAGTATCACTAAAACACCTATCAGCACTACACTTAAACATAAAATTAGAAAATTAGGCAGTTTATTATTTTTCTTTTTCTCAATTTTGACTTCCTCGCTGGTAAACATCTTTTTTATCTTGTTAATAATCTCATCAATAATTTTATTAAAATCCATAGTTTACCTCCTTATATTCCTTATGTAATAATTCAATTTTTATAAACCTCTATAGAGTTTTCAGGTATCTTGAGCTCTTTACTAAGATAGCTTCTCATGAGCCTGCTTCTTTCATCATTTATTGATGGGTTGGAGTTAACAGCTGCACCTTTCGAACCAATATCCACCTTTTTTATTGATTCAATGTTTCCGTTTTTAATTCCAACCTTTATACTCTTTACATAAATGCTGTCGTTATTTTTATCATAATCAACCACAGCATCTACCTGATAGTTATCCTTTGGAAATTCTTGCTTAAGTTTTTCCTTGCATATATTTTCAAGATTTTTTTTAAAAACACCTATGGTTTTGTTCATCCCCTCCTGTTTATATTTTTCAACATCCTGTTCATATTTTTTTTCATCCATATACTGATATGCTTTATTTGTATATGCTTCCAAATCAAAGTTCTTATCGAAAAGCCTTATTATTGGATTAATTAATACTGTAATTAGTATTAAACCCAACACAAATTTTGCATATTTTTTTAAATTATTGTTTGGCAAAACCATTTCTACTGCTGTTATAAATATTACTGCTGTACATATTTCTATAATCCAGCTTCTTAAACCCTCAATCATTGAATTGATCACCCCCCTATAGCCATTTTTCCTGCTGAAGCAATAATCGATATCATAATAAAATACATAATTGATACGCTTATTACGCAGGACATAACTAAAGTTAGTGAATTCCCTACGGCTGTAATACAGTTAACGATTTTACTATCGCTTATCGGCTCAATTAAGGCAGCAGTAAGCTTAAAGACAAAAGACATTATAAGAATCTTTATAATGGGAAAAAGCACGATTAGAAGTATTATTAAAAGCCCTAAACCGCTTAGTGCATTCTTAAGAAGCAGCGAATATCCGGCTACAGTAGATATAGCATCAGATAAAGCCTTTCCCACTATTGGTATAAAATTATCTACAGCGTATTTTGCTGTTTTTACAGTTACTTGATCTATTGTTTTTGAGGTTATCCCTCTGATTGTTATTATTCCTATAAAAATTGTCATAATAATTCCCTGAGTCCATATAGCAAATTGATTTAATAATTTCGTAAGTTTATCTATTTTAAACTCTGTTGAAATATTGTTAACAAACTGCAGGACAAAGCTCATGAATATTATAGGAATAATAAGATTTACATATATTTTTACGTTAATATTAATAGCTGCGATGATGATAGGATCCATTACTGTAGCTTCTACAAAGCCACCAACACTAGCTAAAAGCATTAATAGTACCGGAACAAGTGCAGCCATAAAGTCTCCAGTTTTACTAATTGTATTTTTAGCAACATCTACTGCATCATAAAAACTTTTAGACAGTATTATTATTATTAAGGCATAGCAGGCAAAATATGCTATGTTCGATATATCATCCCTGCTGAAGGCTTTTTGAAGGTTGTTTAAAAGTGCGCATATTATAGCGATTATCACAAGTATTGACATTGACTTTATTACTGCTATAACTTCTTTAAATGAGTAAGCAGTTACAGCCTTGATAAGCTTGTTTGTTGAAACTTTTCCATCTCCGGTTTTAATAAACTGTTTTACATAATCCTTGGCATCCAAATCCTTGAGCACCTCATATTGAGTCTTCATATTTACAATATAATCATAAAGGCGTTCTACCTGAGCACTTTGTTCTTGACTATCATTTTTTCCTTCAAAAGCTTGTACATTAAAAGGTAACAGAAATATAATCATAAGTATTGTTATTATTTTTTTCATAATTTACCTCTACATTATCTTTAGAATAGACTGAAGTACAGCCATTAATATAGGTATGGAAAGAACTAATATAAGAATCTTTCCCGCAAATTCTACTTTCATAGCTATATTGCCTTCACCAGCGTCTCTGCATATTTCACTGCAAAAGGATGCTAAATAAGCTATACCCAGTATTTTAAATACAGTATTCAGATAGACAAAATCTATATTTGCTTTTATCGCAAGCTGCTGTAAAAGCTGCAATATTGCGGTAATTTTGCTTATCATAAATAGAAAAATTAATATTCCTACAACAGTGCTAACCTGTATAGCTAATGTATCATTGCTTTTTCTAAGTATAATGACAATAAATAAAGCTATGAATGCAAAGGCTACTATTTTTACAATTTCCATAATAACCTCCTATATTGTAAACATGGTTCTTACACTGCTGAATAATTGACTAACAAGTCTTATTACCATGGTTAAAATTATTACTATACCGGTTATATTTGCAATCATTGCAATTTCATCTTTTCCAGAGGCTTTTAATACCTTTTCAAGTATCATAAGCAAAATACCAAAAGCACCTATCTTAAATAGCAAGCTTATATCCAACATCTTGTCCACCTCCTATATCAAAACAATAACAAGCATAGCTCCTATAGTGAAACCTAGGTATCTATACATCTTTACATTTTTATTCATACTTATTTCGGCTATGCTTATTCTTTTTTTTAAGTTATTTCTTACTAAAGAGAACATTCTTTTGTGACCATCTATATCAGAATCTCCTAAAGTCTTAGACAAGTCTAGTATTACGTTAATATCATCTTCATCTAAATTTAGTTCAATTGTTTTATCGTTAATACTTTTTTCAAACGCATCATAAACACTTTCAGCATCTCCTTCGTAGAGAAGCTCAGAAGTTTTATAAAACACTTCATTAATGGGATTTTCACTTTTGGATGCTATATTATTAAAAGCTTCCGGAAGATGGGTATGTGTATACTCAATCTCATCTTGAAGCTGATTTATAGCTCTTTCAAATTCATTAAGCTGCTTTACTCTTTTCTTAAATCTTTCTGAATACATAAATCCAGCAATAGTTGATGCCCCAATGATTATTAAACATCCCATTTCTTTAATCATTTTGTTTCCTCCATAGTTTGTCCTTTTTATCAAAATCATAAATAAACTCTACTGTACCTACGCCGCTCTTGTCACTTAACACAATTGCCCTTTGAAAAACATGATTATCTATAATGTCTTGAAAAACCCTTCTGTTATATAAATCTTCAATTCCATATCCATGAATCGTAGTAATAAGCTTTATACCAGAATTTAGTGCCATCAATATACTTTCTATATCTTTATGAGTGCCTATTTCATCGCATATGATGATTTCAGGAGCCATACTCCTTATTGCCATCATTATTCCTTCAGCCTTCGGGCAATTATCTAGGACATCAGTTCTAATCCCTACGTCCATTTGAGGAATTGCATTATAGCAGCCGCTTATTTCGCTTCTTTCATCTATAATACATACTTTCCTGCCTTTTAAATTAATATTTTTAACTCCATCTGATAAATTTCTTGCAATATCTCTAATAAGAGTTGTTTTACCACATCTTGGCGGAGAAATAATTATAGTATTCAAAACCTGGTTATTTTCAAAAATAAATGGGAGCAAACTATTTGAGCAGCCTTTTACTTCCTTGCATACTCTTATGTTTAAAGACCCTAAGCTCTTAATAGTTTTTATCTTTCCATCTTCAACAACACAGCTTCCACACATACCAACTCTGTGTCCGCCCTTAATTGTCAAGTACCCTTGCTTTATCTCTTCTTCGTATGCATAGATAGAATAGTTACTTATATGCTGAAGAATAAGTTTTATGTCCTGAAGTGTGGCAATGTAGTCTGTAATTATTTCTTCATTCCCTACTTGTATAATAAGAGGCTTATTGATTTTCAATCTTATCTCCTGCATCACTTCAAGACCTTTTAGATTATTAATTATCTTTTTAATATGTGCTGGTAATATTTCTAATACATCTTTAGTATCCTTCATTCTTATCCTCCTCTCTTATATAATTCCTATTTGAATTTTGATAAAAATATTCCTGTAAAATAAAAATTTAAAGAAATAAAAAAAGACATATAAAGTTAAAACTCTACATGTCTTTTTGAAATTATTCTTCGCAGCAGTCTTCTAGGGGAATTTCCTCATGACAATTTGGACAAGTTATTTCCTCACTGCATTTGCATATGTCAGTATCAATATATACTGTTTCATGGCAGTGCGGACAGTTAATGCTTACATAATCATCATATTCATCGTCTTCGCAGCAGTCATCATATTCATCGTCTTCATATAAGTCTTCTTCAACAATACTTAAATCTTCATCTATTGAATCTACATATTCTTCAAGTTCATCCTGACTATCCTGTAAAATCTCTATTCTGTCGGCCATTTCTTCTAATATTTTAGCCATTTCAGCGATGATTCTGCCTTCTTTGCTGGTTTTGTCAATTTCCATACCGTCAATTAATCCGTTTAAATAAGAAACTCTTGATAATAATGAATCCATACAATCACATCCTCAGAAAAATTAATAAATAAGCAGTATAAAATATTAATTTTATACTGCATTATTATTTAGCAATCTATTAAATATTATTGACTAAACTCTCTCCATATATTCACCAGTTCTGGTGTCAATTCTTATTACTTCGCCTTCGTTAACAAATAGAGGAACCATAACTGTAGCTCCGGTTTCTACTGTAGCTGGCTTTCCGGTATTTGTAGCAGTATTACCTTTTGCTCCTGGCTCAGTGTATGTTATAAGAAGTTCAACAAAGTTAGGTGGTTCTACTGAAAAAGCATCACCTTTATAAAACTTAATTACAGCAAACATATTTTCCTTTAAAAACTTTATAGCTTCCTCAACCTTTTCATGATTTAGAGGAATCTGATCAAAGGTTTCAGGATCCATGAAGTAATAAAGCTCACCATCAGAGTAAAGATACTGCATTTCTTTTCTTTCAATAACTGCTTCTTGAAGCTTATCTGTTGGATTGAAAGTTCTATCAGTTACTCCTCCTTGAATAACGTTTCTTAACTTAGTTCTAACAAAAGCTGCTCCCTTACCTGGTTTTACATGTAAAAAATCAACTACTGTGAAAACTTGTCCATCTAATTCAAAAGTGGTTCCTTTTCTTAAATCTCCTGCTGATATCATTAAATATCCCTCCACAAACTATTAATTCATTTATATTATAACCCTTTCAGGTAAATTAATACCAAACACTTCTCTATGTAATTTATTTTCAAATATATTTAAAGCCTTGAATACTTGCACATTGTTCAACTTGTTTATGGCATTTTATAATATGTTTAGTTCTGCAAATTTTATCCTGACCAATGATATTTTATCAAAACTCGTGGTTATTTGCAAACATTATTATTTATTTCTTAAATTCTTCTATAGTTAAAATTCATACATATCATCCTTATTTATTTCTTCTAAAAAATACAGTTAAACTTATATTTTTATTTTTTTGATTGTCTTTATCTATTTTTACATTTTCAATTCCTAAAAAGCAGTTTTCACTCCTAATATCCTCAATATATTTATATACGTCATTTAAATTGTAAGTTTCTTTAAAATTTATGTCTATTCTAACTTGGCTGTTATTTTCTGAGGATGTTGATATATTTGAAATTTTTATATCTTCATTCTTCAAAACTAAATTTAGTATTTCACTGTACCCATACTTTCTTACTGTAGAATTTAATGGTTCTACCTTATTCTTTGTCATATTACTTTTATTGTTTATATCATTAATCAGAGAAATATCTAGGCTAGACAACACTGCAGCTATCACTAAAAGGATAAATAAAGATATTTTATAAATGGTTGTGCCGTTTTTAATCATTTTATCTTACCTCTAAAGTTAGATGAAACTTAAACTTCTTTAAAGTGTTATTAGGCGGAGTAATCTTTATAATATTGTATTTATTCATATTCTCTATATCTTTTATAACATTATAATAGTCTCTTATACTATCAACTTCAAATTCCAAAGAAATTTCGTTATTATTTATTAAACAACTATCATAATTAACAGCTTCATTCATATTTTTTATAAAATTATCTAAAGTCAAAAAAGTTAAACTTTTCTTTGAAGATATTTCATTTGACTCTTGGAATTTTATTAATTCAGGAGATGTTGTTTTTTTATATTTGTCATTAATCTGCTTAAGATAAATAAAGGATAAAAATAATACTAAGCATAAACACCATATAAAAGCTAAGGAAGCTTTATATACTCTTATACTCTTTAAGACTCTCTTTTCTTTTATACTATCCGGTAAAAAATTAAGGTTTTGCAAAAATTAATCACCTTTTTTCTTTTATAAAATTTAAAAAACTATGAGTATCAATATCTCCTAAATATATACATTTATATTTGCCAATGCTACTAAGATCAGAATCATTTGAACCATAATTAGCAAAATAGATAATATTATCATTTGATATATTAACGCTGTCAATAAAGCTTTGTAATATTGTTTTCAAGCTATGAAACTCTTGAAAATTTTTATATATATAATTGTGTCTTATAACATTATCCATGCAGTATAATAAATATAGCGTATCATGATAAATAAAGGTAAATATATAATTCTTCTCTTTAATACTATCCTTATAATAATTTAAAAAGCATAATTGAATTAAATATACGCCATGTATTTTAACTTTATTTCTAGCTTCTTCATATATATAGTTTATCTTGCTGTTATCAATTGTAAAAACTGCTGTATCAATGCTGTTTTTATCAGTATTTACAATAATATAATCATAAGCAATGTTATCACTTGCATTATAATAACAAGTTAGTTCATCTTTTATTAATCTGGGCAAGTCTTTTCTAGAAACATTAGGCAGTGTAATAAATCGTATATTAATTAATTCTCCCTCTAATACAATTTTTAGTTTTTTATTTTTTATATCAACTAAGAAACCATTACCTGAATTTAAGTTATAATGATTTGATAAAATTCTTCTTTTATTAAATTGGTGGCTTGATAAACAATAATCACCCATTTCAATTATTGCTTGTTTTGACAGCATATTATTCTACCTTCCCCTCAGAATAAAGAGTATCCAAATATATTAGTTTAGGCTTTCCATTAAAAACATCATAATTATATCTATCTATCCTAATGTAGTTTGTTTCATAATAGGTTATAAATTCTACATTGTCTGATATAGAGTTATATTTTATTTTTGCTTTATTATCTTCAGTTTTTTTCATAAAACTGCTTCTATTTAGATACCCTTTCATTTCCTCTCGATCTGGTTTACTGATATTCTTCAATATTTGCTCACTAATATCTGTAAACAGGTACTCTTTATATCTATCATACTCCGGTTCATTTAAAACGTATTTTTTATAACTGTTAACATTATTCCCTATTTTAACTTGTAAGGTAAATATGTAAACAGCAATAATTAGGCAAAAGGAGGTTATTAAAAGAGCATATACTAATATGAACCCTTTTCTTACCTTTTTATTCCTATACATCTTTTAAATCTCCCCCCATTTTTTAGTTCAGCTGTAATGTAAATAACTTTATCCTTTTGTATAACATTAAACTCTTTAATATTATTTATTATATTGTTTACAGCCTTAATTCCGCCCTTTTCCTTATGCACTAGCTCCAAACTGCCTTCAGAATTCAATTTAATAATTTTAGTTGTATCCTCAGAGAACTTTAACTCAATATTATTTGTTTGAATACTTATATCTTTTGAGTTATTTATTTCATGTTGTACAAACATAAGAGCCTCGCTCAGATAAAAATAACTTCTATAATCATCAGTATAGTTTTTATAGCTTCGTATACTTTCAAGCAAAATCGTCACCAGTACCACAGCTGCTATACTTGCTATGGATATGGAAACAATTAGCTCAATAAGTGTAAGTCCTTTTCTGTTTAATAATTTCCCTTTGAAAAACTGCATGTAATTACTTCTTCCTTTGAATTAACTTTTGCATGAAGCTCTAGATTAATTGTCAATACCTTTCCATCAATTACACCTAATAAGAGGTACGTATCTTCAGCTTTTGTATTTTCATTAAACAAATCCTGAAGCTCTGTATTCTGGATACTGCTAAGAGTTAGCTGTTCCTTATGGATAATCTTTTTATTTTCACTATATAATTTTTTTATATCATCATAAGTTCTGTTAAGAAGCATTTCATTCTTTACAGCATCCATAACTGTAACATATTCATATTTCTTTTTATTTATATCCTGAAGCTTTCTAGTGTTTAATGCTGAAGCTAAAATTACAGTAAGCAAGATAAGTACAATACTAATTGAGCACAAAACTTCAATGAGCATAAATCCTGGTTTTTTATTTAATTTCAACATAACCAGCTCCAACATTTATTGTTATAGTATAAAGACAGCCTCTTTTATCTCTTAACTTAATTGTACCTGCATCACTTGTAAAACCAAATTTGTCTATATCAATTCTGCTTCCGTCAGTATTTATGCTGTAAATACTTACACCGCCTGGCAGCTTTAAGGATTCTATTCTTTTATTACCGCTGTAAAAGCCTATCTTGGACTCCGATACGTCAAATATTATGTACCCAGGCTTATTATTTTCTCTGCAGTACTGCTTTGAATCATTTATTGTACCAAGTATCATGCTTTTACATAATTCAACATCTGTATCATTCTTTTGTTTTTGCAAATTAGATATATTGATTAAGCTTAAGGAAGCAATAATAAACAGCATCGATATAGTTACTACAACTTCAAGTAAAGTAAAGCCTTTTTTCATTTATTTATAATCCTGGCTTTCTAAGTTGTACTTGTAGCTGTAACTGAAGGGTATATCTGTCTAGCACCTTCTTTAATAATGTACGAATTTCCGGAGTCACTTATTTCCAGTGAATAATCCTTATTATCACTTGAAAACTCTATCTTTGCAGTATTAGCTGTTTCATTTACCGTAGCAACAGAATTTTTAATATTTGTAGAAGTTTGGATGGCAGCTTCAATTTCAGTCTTTTTAAACTTATTACCCTGATCAGAATAACTCCACATGGCAGCAGTATATATTTGCTTACCGCAGGTTAATGCTTTTGCATCCTTAGCTTTATCTATATAAGCTACTACCTTTGGTGCTGAAAGGCTTGCTAATATAACTATTATAGTAATAGCTATCAGAACTTCTATTAACGTAAAACCCTTTCTTTTTAGTCTTTTACATTTCAATTTTTTCATGTTATTATTCCTCCTTAAATCGTGTTCATTATATTAAACATAGGCATAAGCAGTGAAATTAAAATAAAGCCTATGAAAAAAGAAAGAACTAAAATCATTGCCGGTTCCAAAAGAACTGTTACTTTTTCAATAAAAATATATAATTCCTGCTCCATAACTAAATTTGCCTTTTGAAGCATACTATCGAGGCTCCCCGATTCCTCTCCTATCTTAATCATTGAGTATAAAGAAGGCAAAAAAATATCTGTATTTCTTATGCTTTTTGCTATACTCTCACCCATTCTAATACTATGAATACTCTTCTGTAATTTACTTTTGGCATATTCATTTTCCATCATAGTACTGGCAATCTCCATGGCGTGTACTATATGTATGCCGCTGTTTATTAAAGTCCCAAGTATTCTTGAGAATCTAACACATAATATTTTTCTTGAAAGCCTTTTAGTAATTTTATTAGTCAGTAAAAATTTATGAACAGCTATTTTAATCTCCTTATGCTTTCTTGCTTTTAAAATTCCAATAATAAAAAAAGATAAAATTCCTAATAATACACAGTAATTTTCTTTTAAAAACTTATTAAAAGATATAATAAATTTTGTAGTTACGGGAATTTGCCCGCCCATTTCAGTTAGTGTGGAAACAAAGACTGGAACTATAAAAGAAATTAATATTTGAGAAATTATTATGCTGAAAATAAATAAAGTGCATGGATAAAGCATAGCTTTCTTTATCTTTCCTGTTATAATGCTTTCATCGCTATAATACTTAGATAGTTTCGAAAAAATTTCTTGAAGCCTTCCTGTTTCTTCTCCAACCTTTATCATATTAGTGAAAAATTCAGGATAAATATCATTATGAGCCTTCATGCTGCAGGATAGCTCCGTACCTTCTTGAATGAGCTCCTTAATATCTTCCAGACTCCTCTTTAAATGTTTATTGCCTGCTTCTTCCTGAACCAAATTTAAGATTTCATAAATATTCATTCCTGATTCAATAAGCGATGAAAACTCACTGCAAAGTATGGATAATTCCTTAGATGAGATTTTTTTCATTCTACTAGAAATTTCACCTGTAAATAGTTCATTATGTTTTACCAGATAATATCCCTTTTTCCTTAGCTTAATTACTAGAGACTCCCTGTTTTCAAGCCAATACTTCCCTTTTATTATATTTCCTTGAATATTTTTAGCTTTATATATGTATAGAGGCATTAAGAATCAACCTTCTTTACTATTTAACTTGCATTACAAATTCTCAAAAATTCATCAAAGCTTGTAACTCCACTTTTTACAAGGTCTATGCAATTTTCCCTTAACGTTGTCATATTTTTATTATAGTTATACTGCCTTATGCGATCAGCACTATAACCTTTACTTATATATTCTCTAAGGCTATCATCAACACTCATAATTTCATATACAACTGTTCTGCCGCTGTATCCAGAGTGCTTACAAAATGCACACCCCTTACCCTTATACAGAACCTCATTATCATTTATCATAAGCTCATGCTTTTCTCTTATATTAGGTTTATATTCCGTCTTGCAGAAATTGCAAATTTTTCTTACAAGTCTTTGTGCTATACAAGTAAGCAGAGAATCCGCAGCTAAATAGTTCGGAACTCCCATATCAATAAGCCTTATTACAGAAGAAGCTGCATCATTTGTATGAAGAGTTGATAAGACAAGGTGGCCGGTTATAGCTGCTCGAACTGCAATTTGAGCGGTTTCCTCGTCTCGTATTTCACCAATCATGATAATATTTGGATCCTGCCTAAGAATACTTCTAAGACCGCTTGCAAAGTTTAAGCCAGCTCTTGTGTTTACATTTACCTGATTAACAAATGGAACCTGAATCTCAACCGGATCTTCAATGGTAACAATATTTTTATTATACTTATCAATTTCCTCAAGCATCGAGTATAAGGTAGTTGTTTTTCCGCTTCCGGTTGGTCCTGTTACAAGGATAATTCCATGATTATTTTTTAACGAGTTGGAAATGCTGTTTTTACCGAAATCAGAAAATCCTAGATCCTTTAAGCTCTGAAGCTTCTCCTGCTTATATAAAATTCTAATAACCACTTTTTCACCATGAATAGTTGGAAGAGTTGATACTCTTAAATCAAATACCAAACCATTATGCTCAAATTGGAGCTTGCCATCTTGAGGTATCCTTTTTTCCGAGATATCCATACCCGCTTGTAGTTTAATTCTTGAGCATATTGGTGTATATATATCTTTCTGAAGTTTAATATTTTCATATAAAATACCATCAATACGGTTCCTAACGATTACATTCTCTTCAAAAGGTTCAATATGGATATCACTGGCTTTAATATTTATTGCTTGAACAATAATGCTATTTGTAAGCCTTACTATTGGTGAGCTTTCAACTAAATTTATTTCGCCTCTATTGTCATTTCTATTAAGGCTTTGACTTTTTTCAAGATTTCTTTCTAGTTGTTCTAAAATTAAGTCAGTCTCTTGTTTCTCTCCAACTGAGTTTATTAAAGTATAAATTTCTTTGTTATCAGCAGGCACAACCTCTATCTTCTTATTTAATAAACAGCTAATGTTTAATATAGCATCCTTATCTTCTGTATTTCCCATTGCAATGACTACGTAATTTTCAGATATCTGTAATGGTACTGCACAGTACTTATACATAACATCCCTTGGCATAACATCTAGTATTTTGCTACTAATGCTTAATCCTTTTAAATTAATTAGTTCGGGTCTTTCTTTATAATCTTTAGTTTCTTGTTTCATAATCTATAGCACCTTTTACATCTATTTCATAATAAAACTCGTACCTGTCATTATAACCTCCTACAAAATTTTTAAACCTTTTATTATCTGTAAAAATAATAAAAAGTATGCATTTAAAATTGCATACTTATAAAAATTATTATTAAATTTCTCCGTTAAAAACTGTAACTGCAGGGCCGGACATATATACACCATCATCACAAAGTTCAATTATAAGGCTTCCCCCCGGTATCCACACCTTTACCTTATTGTCAACATAACCTAGCTTATTTGCAGCTACTACAGAAGCGCAGCTACCGGTTCCACATGCTAGTGTTGGCCCTGCTCCTCTTTCCCAGGTTTTTACCTTTACTTCAGACCTATTTATAATTTCACAAAAATTAACATTTGTTCCTTGTGGAAAAAGCTTATCTTTTTCTATTGACCTTCCTTCCTCAATCTTATAATTATCTAATGTATCTATTATTACTGTATGGGGAACTCCCATTAATAACGAATTAATAATATACTCTTTACCATTCAATTCAAGTTTTTTATTAATAATTTCCTCATCAGCTAAAGCTGGAATCAATTTTGTATTGAAACTTGGATATCCCATATTAATAGTAACGCTTGCTACCATATTATCCTTAACATTAATGTAAGCAGTTTTTATTCCGTCTCCGGTTTCTATACTTATGTTTTCAGTTTTAACTAATTTTTGATCCCATACATATTTAGCAAAACATCTTATACCGTTACCACACATAGCAGCATATGATCCATCTGAATTAATAATTGTCATCTTTATTTGGGCCGCCTTGCTTTTTCTCACTATAAGGATGCCATCTGCTCCGATGCCAAAGTTTCTGTTGCAAAGTCTCTCAGCTAAATCAGCTTCATTAGTAACTTCATTATTCAGATCTTCTATTACAATAAAATCATTCCCGTTTCCATGCATTTTGGTAAATTTCATATAATCCTTCCTTCCATAAAATAATTTCTTAATTATATATAAATTTATTTTAGCATAACATAAAAATAAATATATAACTATATAACTAGTATTCAAGTTTTCTAGTTGCAGTTAGAATATTTTGATTTTCAAAAGTTAAAATGCTATACTAACTTATGATTATATTTTAAGAATATGGGGTGATATAATGCCTTTAGATGGAATTTACATATACAGTATCATTGATGAACTTAGCAAAAAAATAGTAGGCTGCAGAGTTGATAAAATTTCTCAGCCTGAAAAGGATGAACTTATTTTTACTTTAAGAGGCGAAAGAGTCAATTTTAAACTTCTTATGAGTGCCAGCTCAACCTACCCTAAAATTCACTTAACCAACACTAATAAGCCAAACCCAATTAAAGCGCCAATGTTTTGCATGGTTCTTAGAAAATATCTTAGTACAGCAAAAATTATCAGTATAAACCAAGTGTCAACAGACAGAATAGCAGTAATAGATTTTGAAAGTTCAGATGAACTTGGTTTTAACAGCATTTATTCTCTTGTGGTTGAGATTATGGGCAGGCACAGCAATATTACTTTATTAAGAAAGCGGGATAATACAGTAATAGATTCTATTAAACATATTACCCCTGATATAAACAGCTACAGAAGTTTATATCCAGGAGTTATCTATAAATATCCGCCGGAATCTACAAAACTTAATCCCTTTGATTTTTCTTATAAGGACTTTGAAACTTACTTAACAGATAACGCCTATAAAATAGATTCAAGTATTTTTTCAAAATTATTTACCGGTGTCAGCTCTCAATTTTCAAAGTCCTTATACCTGCAAATAAAGGAAGAAATAAACTTCGATTCTGCTTCTTTAATAGACATATACAATTCTATTGTTATTTTATTCAACAAGCTTAAAAGCTGTGATTTCAAATATTTAAGCTATATTGACGAAATGTCTATAAAAGATTTTTACTGCACAGAACTAAAACAGTATGATAATCTCAGTTGTAGATCACATTCCTCTCCATCTACTTTACTTGAAGAGTTTTATTATGAGAAGGATAAATGGGATAGATTGAATTCGCGAAGTTCAGATCTGCAAAAAATTATTAATAACAATATTGAAAGATGCTTAAAGAAAATAAAGCTTCTTAATAATACTCTTCAAGAAAGTGAGCAAAAGGATATTTATAAAATTTACGGTGAGCTTTTAACCGCTAACATTTATAATGTGAAAAAAGGACAAAAAAGCATAAGTGTACTAAATTATTACTCTGACAGTGAAGAGTACATTGATATTATTTTAGATGAAAATAAAACTCCTTCAGAAAATATACAATCTTATTTTAAAAAGTACAATAAACTTAAAAAGTCTGAAGAGATGGCTGGAATGCAGCTTGAATCTGCCAATGAAGAACTCCAGTACTTATATTCTGTTTTAACAAATATCAAGAATTCTGAAACCTATGATGAGATAGAAGAAATAAAGAAGGAGCTGGTGACCACTGGATATATTAGGTTTAAAAAAGAAGATAAGAAAAAAACAAAGCTTTCAAAACCTCTTCACTATCAATCCAGTGATGGCACAGACATCTATGTAGGAAAAAATAATATTCAAAATGATAATTTAACCTTAAAGTTTGCTGATAAGCATGATATTTGGATGCATACAAAAAATATTCCCGGTTCTCATGTTGTTATTAAAAATAACGGAAACATCTCTGATACCTGCTTAAAGGAAGCAGCTGTACTGGCTGCATACTACAGCAAAGCAAAAGATTCAACAAAAGTACCTGTTGATTATACAGAAATAAAGAATGTAAAAAAACCTTCCGGTGCAAAGCCCGGAATGGTAATCTACTATACAAATAAAACTTTATATGTGGACCCTATAAGACAAGATCTTAAAAAAATAGAATAAGCAGCAAGCTCTGCTTATTCTTTTACTTTAGGAGGATTATTTATATACTGATAGTAGTAGCATAATAACCTTCCGTTATAAAGTTTTCTGTTTTTATCAGCCTTTTTTCTAAAAAGCTTCTGAAAATCAGGATGAGAAGTTATTATATAAAAAGACCAGGTGTCTAGTTTCGTATATAATTCACCTAAGGCTTTGTATATATCTTCCACTTCCTTGCTATCACCTATTCTTTCACCATAAGGTGGATTACTTATAATAACCCCATATTTCTTTCTTGAAATAAACTCCTGTGCAGGCATTTTTTGAAAGGAAATATACTGATCAACTCCAGCTTTTACAGCATTCTCCTTTGCAGTATTTAGAATTCTTCCATTTATGTCTGAAGCTAATATTCTAAATTCTTCGTTATTAATTTTATTTTTTGCATAACCTCTGACTTCTTCCCATATAGCCTTATCCATTGATGGCCACTCTTCAGAAATAAAATTTCTATTAAGTCCCGGAGCAATATTTTTTCCAATTAAAGCTGCTTCAATTGCAATAGTACCGGAGCCGCAAAAAATATCTGCCAGACTTCTTGACGGCTCCCAATTACTTAGAAGCACTAAAGCAGCTGCTAAAGTCTCCTTCATTGGTGCTTCCCCGGCAAGTTCTCTATAACCTCTTTTATGTAATCCTGCTCCAGTTGTATCTATTGTTAGTGTGACAATATCCTTTAATAGCGCAACTTCAATTTTATACACCGGACCATTTTCTTCAAACCAGTCAGTTTTATATGCATTCTTCATTTTTTCAACAACAGCCTTTTTAACGATTGACTGGCAATCAGGAACACTAAAAAGCTTTGATTTAATAGATTTTCCTACTACGTGCATTTTACCATTTACAGGGATTATATCTCCCCATTGAACAGACTTTGTACCTTGAAAAAGCTCTTCAAAGGTTTCTGCTTTAAATTCCGACATTTTAATTAAAACTCTGTCTGCTGTTCTAAGCCATATATTGCATATGGCAATATCATATTCGTCTCCACTGAAGGTCACTCTTCCATTATCAATTTTTAAATCTTCATAGCCGAGTTCCTTAAGTTCCTTCGCAACTATAGACTCAAGCCCAAAGGTTGATGTAGCAATTAATTCATAGTTCATTTGTTTCTCTCCTTATTTTGCAGCTATGAATAATATACAATAAAAGCTGCCGGTGAACAATATTTTTCTTTCTATAATGTATGTTTAACAAAAAACAAAATTAAAATACCCTGCCTATTAAGCAGAGTACTTTAATTTATACGCAAAACTATGCATTTAAATCTTTGTCATTAGAATTTATTACATATTCCTCATTCATTATTCCGAGCCTGCTGAATACATAGAACATTATGGAAAGTAGCATACCAATAACTGCTGCTAATGCCATACCTTTTAATTCTACATCTCCTGGCAGCTTTATGCTTGCTCCACTAACACCTATAACAAAGGTTATAGCTGCTAAAATAGTGTTGTAGCTCTTGCTTAAATCCACCTTTTGTTCTACAAACATTCTTAAACCGGAGGATGCAATAACTCCATATAAGAGAACAGTTATTCCACCCATAACAGGTGAAGGTATAGATTGAATTACTGCTGCTACTTTACCTATACATGAAAATACTATAGCTAATATTGCAGCTCCGCGAATTACCCATACAGAATATACTCTTGTAAGCGCCATTACACCTATATTTTCACCGTAAGTTGTGTTAGGAGGTGAACCTGCAAATCCTGAAATTATATTAGATAAACCGTCACCAAGTAATGATAAATGAAGTCCCGGATCACTAATTAAATCTCTGTTTGTTATGTTTCCTGTAACAATAAGATGACTAATATGTTCTGCAAATACAACCAAGCATGCAGGTGCAATAATAAATACAGCCTTTAAGTCAAAAACCGGTGCGCTGAATTGTGGCAGTTTAAACCATGGTGCACTTGCTACAGCTCCAAAGTCAACCATGCCCATAAGAAGCGCTAAAATATAGCCTGAAACTACTGCAGTTAATATTGGTATAATCTTAAAAAACTTTCTAAAAACTACTGAACCTATTATACCGACAAATAAAGTAAACATTGATACTGTTATAACCTTCCAATCAGGTGTGTATGCTGCTACTACCTGTCCAACTTTTGCTGCAGCAGGAGCAAGTCCAGCTTGTTGTGCAGCAACCGGCGCAAGCTCTAATCCAATTACAGCTACAACAGCGCCCATAACCGGAGGTGGCATGACTACATCAATCCACTTGATCCCCGCATATTTAATTATAAAGGACATTATTACAAAGAAAATTCCAAAGAAAATAAATCCTGCTTGTGCATGTGAAAAACCTGCTCCTGAACCAAGTATTACAAAGGTTGGAGCAATAAATGCAAAGCTTGAACCTAGATATGAAGGTATTTTACCTTTTGTAACAAAGGAGTAAAGCAAGGTTCCAATACCATTCATTAAAAGAGCAATTGCAGGATTTATGTTGAAAAGAAGCGGTACTAGAATTGTGGCACCAAACATAGCTGTAAGGTGCTGAAAACTCAAAGGTAATGTCTGTAAAATTGGTAGTCTTTCCTCAATGTCAATGTAATTTTTCATAGTTTTTCCTCCTTCTTAGCCTCTCTGTGCTAACTTAAAAGATTTATATTTCATAAATTTTAACTGAATCTGCATTGTCTACTTCAATAAGTTCAACTGATACTAATTCATTAGTTGAAGTTGGTATATTCTTACCAACGTAATCTGCTCTTATTGGCAGTTCTCTATGTCCTCTGTCTATCAGTACTGCTAATTGAATTACTTTAGGTCTTGCACAGTGAATAACAGCATCTATAGCTGCTCTGGCGGTTCTTCCGGTAAAAAGCACATCATCTACTAAAATTACGATTTTGTCCTTAACTATAACACCTAACTCTTCATTTTTTACAATAGGTTGTTCTCCTATCATAGATAAATCATCTCTATAAAGAGTAATATCTACACTTCCTACAGGCACTGAAACTCCCTCAATTTTTTCTATGGCCTTAGCCATTCTTTCGGCTAAAGGATATCCCCTTCTTTTTATTCCAACAAGTACTATGTCTTCAACACCTTTATTTCTTTCGATGATTTCATGAGACATTCTTGTTAATGCTCTTTCTATTGACTTATCATCTAACAGTTGATTTTTAAACTTCATATTTTTCACCTCCAATACTGAAAAATAAAAGCCTATGTCCTGAGGACATAGGCATAATGATATACTTATCACGTTACATTGCCTTATGACCTCACAGGATCATTTAAAGGTATATTTATTGTTATTAATATATCACATATTGATTACTATGGCAATTCTTTTTTTAAAACTTCTAAAATTTTTGTAAAATAATCTGGAAGGTCTGCTTCAAATTCCATGTACTCGCCTGAAGTAGGGTGAATAAAGCCTAGAACTTTAGCATGAAGCATTTGTCCGATTAAATTAAAGCGCTGTTTTTTGTATCCATAAACCGGATCCCCCACTAGAGGATGCCCTATATAGGACATATGAACTCTTATTTGATGAGTTCTTCCTGTTTCTAATCTGCACTCAATAAGGGTAGAATTTTTAAATCTTTCTATTACCTTGTAATGAGTAACAGCATCTTTTCCGTTTTTTACTACAGCAATCTTAATTCTGTCCTTAGGGTGTCTTGCAAGAGGCTGATCTACAATTCCATTATCTTCTTTTATAACCCCTTCAGCTAAAGCAATATATACTCTTTTCATAGAGTGATTCTTAAGCTGCTCAGCTAATTTATTGTGAGCAAAATCATTTTTCGCTATAACAAGTACTCCTGAGGTGTCCTTATCAATTCTATGAACTATACCAGGTCTTGAGACACCGTTAATTCCTGAAAGATCATTACAATGGTTTAACAGTGCATTAACAAGCGTTCCTTCATATACTCCGGAAGCAGGATGAACTACCATTCCTTGAGGTTTATTAACTACAATTACATCCTTATCTTCATAGAGTATATTTAGAGGTATATCTTCCGGTTTTAAGTCAAGCGTTGCGGGAGATGGTATAGTTAATTCTATTTTGTCTCCTGACTTAAGCTTGTAATTGCTTTTTTTAGAAGTATTATTAATAACGGTTTTACCTTCCTCTATTAAATTTTGAATAAAAGATCTGGACTTATCCTCAAGCATTTTTGAAAGATATACATCAAGTCTCATATTCTCATATTCTTTATCTACTATAAATTCTTTAAACTCCATTACTTTTCATCCCTTAAAATGCATATAGCTAACAATGCAGTTCCAACTACTACCATCATATCTGCAAAATTGAATGTCGGAAAATAGTAGACATCCTTATAATGAAACATTATAAAATCTACTACATATTTGTAAACGTATCTGTCGATAAGGTTTCCTATAGCTCCACTTATAATTAAAGCCAAACTTAACCTTAAAATCTTTGA
Source organism: Clostridiales bacterium oral taxon 876 str. F0540 (assembly GCA_000466585.1). Classification (GTDB taxonomy): domain Bacteria; phylum Bacillota; class Clostridia; order Clostridiales; family Clostridiaceae; genus Clostridium_AT. Next base: position 58,886 of record KE993501.1, on the reverse strand, counting down.
CGAAGGCTTATACTTAACCAAATAATAAATCATTGCTATTGAAACAAGTGATGTTACTATAGCCAAAGGCAGAACTCTGTTTTGAAATATTCCAAAAGCAGCACCTCTGTTTTCAAGATATGAAAAGCTGAATATGTTATTGATTACTACTATATCATCAACATTTGCTAAACTCTTCAATGCCCAAATCTTAGTAAATCTATCGATAGCTAAACCTAAAATAACAATTAATATTTCCATCCCCATCTCCACCTTTTTATAACTTTTTCAACTTAGTCGGGAAGCTGATTCTTATACTGTTCATTACTTATCTGTTCTATCGGCTCAACATAATCAGCATCTTCATCTAAAAAATCATAATCAGCATTTTCTCTCCAGTCAAATCGCTGAACATCTTGATAGCTATCTTCTGCATCATAGCCGACCTCATATTTTTGTTCATCAAAATCATTAAAACCATAACCAAACGGACGTCCTAAAACATATTCCTCAAGAGGCCTGTTATTTTTTTCTAATGGCCTTGAGTCATTGGCTTCATCTTGGCATTTGACACACAAATGTGCGTAAGGAATAAACTCTAACCTTTCTTCCGGAATATCTCTGCCGCACATTTGACATGTCCCATAGGTTCCACTTTCTATATTTCTTATGCTCTCATCAATCTTTTTAATTACTGTTAGCTCATGTTCCTTCAAAGCCATGCCTCTTTCTTGATCAAACACCTCTGTAGCAATATCTGAAGGATGATTATCATACATAGAAAGTTCAGATATTTCACTTGCCATTTCAACCTTTGAAATAAAAGCTTCATTCTGCTCCATTTGTTTTAATAGGTTTAATATATCTTTTCTTTCCTCCTGAAGCTTATTCTTAAAATACAGCATTTTTTTATTATCCATATAATACCACCCACCTATTTTTATTATCTCTAATTATTTTGTCATAATTAGAGGATTTTATTACTGGCAGGTAGTTATATTTAAAAATTCACTGAAATATTTTAAGGAATCAGGAAAAGAAATATTTGTGCATTCCCAATTATCAATGATAGTAACATCTTTATTCCTTACAGACATAGCTGCAAAAGCCAAGGCAATTCTATGGTCTCCAAAGGTCTTCACTATCAATTCTTTATTTATAAACCTATTATCTCCAATTACTTCCATATGTTCATCAGAGTACTGTATATTTAAACCTGCTGCTTTGAAATTCTCTGCAACAGCTTCAATTCTATTACTTTCTTTATACTTAAGCTCAGCTATACCTTCAAATACAGTTTTACCATTGCTAAAGGCAGCAAGCACAGCTAGCATTGGTATTTCATCGATAATATTAGGTATAACCTCCTTTGAAATATTAACGCCTTTAAGAGAACTGCTGGCAGCCTTTATGTAGCCTGTTTCTTCACCATTGTATACTTCAGTGACTCTATACTCAATATTTGCGCCCATATGAATCAAAATGTCCAAGTATGCTCTCCTTCTTTGATTCAAAAGAATATTATTGATTCTTATTGTGGCATCTTCACTTAACAAACTTGCAGCAATCAAAAATGCTGCTGATGAAATATCACCCGGAATATACATATCTCGAGCTTCAATTTTTGATTTTTTTATTGTAATACTTTTATCGCTAACTTGAATATCTGCACCAAGTGCTTTAAACATTTTTTCGGTATGATCTCTAGTGAAATTTCTTTCTAACACTGTAGTGTGATTTTCAGCTAAAAAACCGGCAATTAAAACACTGGACTTCACCTGGGCTGAATCTACCGGCATTTCATAGTTTATACCAATAAGTCCATCTGTTTTTTTTATATTTAAAGGCAATACACTATTTTCACTTAATATTCGTGCTCCCATTTTGCTTAAAGGCAGTATAACTCTTCCCATTGGCCGCTTACTTAAAGAGGCATCACCTACTATTTGGGCCTCAATTCCGCGGCCTGTAAGAAGTCCACTCATTAGCCTTACCGTGGTACCTGAATTACCGGCATCAAGCACTCCAACTGAAGAACTGAAATTTTCAAAACCCGGCGAAGTTACAGAAATATACTGACTATCATACTGTATATCTACTCCCAGCTTTCTCATGCAGTTAAGTGTAGAGCAGCAATCTTCGTTTTGAGGAAAATTGTATATCTTATAATTACCTTTTGCTAATGCTCCTATTATTAAAGCTCTGTGAGCTATAGATTTGTCTCCTTTAAATTTCAACTCAGTATTTATCTTTTGCTTTTTTGCTTGAAGTTTTACCTTCATAAAATTATAAACTCCTCTGTAGTTTTTGCACGTTATTCATTATTTGTTTTAAACTTTCTAATGATATTGTCTGTCTTGAATCTGATACCGAATTGTCAGGACTTATATGACTTTCAATAATAAGGCCATCCGCTCCTGCAGCTATTGAGGCTAGAGACATTGACGGAACAAGCTCCCTTAGACCAGTCCCATGACTGGGATCCACAATAACAGGCAGCCTATATTTTTGTTTAATAACTGCAACACTATTTAAATCCAGTGTATTTCTGGTATAACTTTCAAAGGTTCTTATGCCTCTCTCGCAAAGCACAACATTATCATTTCCTTCAGTTACTATATACTCAGCTGCATAAAGCCATTCTGATAAAGTTGCACTTATTCCTCTTTTCAAAAGTATCGGTGAACTAACCTTTCCGAGCTCTTTTAAAAGAGGATAGTTATACATATTTCTTGAGCCTACTTGGAGCATATCGGAATATTTTAAAACCATATCTATATCTCTAACATCCATTACCTCTGTAACAACAGGCAGATTAACTTCATCAGAAACTTCTCTTAAAATCTTTAATCCTTCAAGTTGAAGTCCCTGAAAATCGTAAGGCGATGTTCTAGGCTTAAATGCACCGCCTCTAAGTATATTAACACCTAAACTTTTAAGAGCTTTTGCTATTTCATGCATTATCTCATAATTTTCTACAGAACAAGGACCGGAAATAATAACCTTTTCCTTTTGTCCTATTACAGTATCTTTAACTTTTACTTTGATGTCACTGCCGCTGCTTTTATCTACTAACAAGTTTTTCATCAAAAATCACCTACATATTTTCTAACATTCCTCTTAGTATATTAACTGAATTACCTACTGCTATGTATTTAAATTTTTCATAATCCATATGTGCACCAGTATTTGCATTATCTGAAATTGATCTTATAACTACAAATGGTATATTATTCAAGTAACATACCTGGGCAATACTTCCGCCTTCCATTTCGCAAGCTAATGCATCAAATTCATCTTTAAGCCATTTTATTTTTTCAATATCAGCTACAAATTGATCGCCTGTTACTATTCTGCCAATAAAGCTTTTACTTTTTCCAAACTTTTTACAAGCTTCTTCTGCTATTATCATAAGCTCTTTTGAGCATTTAAAATCAAAGGTTTCAAGTCTAGGTATTTGACCAAACTTATCACCAAAAGCTGATGTATCCATATCATGCTGAACAAGATTATCAGCTATAACAATATCTCCAGGATTAATATTATCTCCTATTCCTCCTGCAATACCTACATTTATTATATAGTCTGTATTAAAGTCATCCGCAAGTATCTGAGCACATACAGCTGCATTTACTTTACCTATTCCGCTTCTTACTACAACTACTTCCTGCCCCCAAAGCTTTCCTAAGCTAAACTCCATTTTAGCTTTTTTTTCTTTTCTCTCTAATATTATTTCCTTTAATAGTATTTCTACTTCTTCATCCATCGCTCCAATAATACCGATCATTTATTATGTACCTCCTTATTTATCAATACTGTTTTTAAGTGCCAGCAGTATATCATCTTCGTTTACTTCAACTTTAATCTTGCACCTATTTAAATCTTCCAACAAAACAAAATTAATCTTATCATTATTTTTCTTATCATGCTTTATAGCATACAAAAATGCTTCATAATTGTCAACTTTATAGCTTGATGGCATGCCTAGTTTTGTATATAGCTTTATTGTATCTTTATATATGCCTTTGTTTAAATCAAATAGTTGTTCAGATAATTTTAGTGCTGTAAGTATGCCTAATGCGACAGCAATACCATGAGGAACAGAATAATTTGATTCCACCTCAATTGCGTGGGCAGTTGTATGTCCAAAGTTTAATATGTTTCTAAAGGCTTTATCGGTAAAATCTTTATCAATAACATTAGATTTTATGTTGATACATTTTTTTATAATTGACATATATACTGTATCTTCTAATAAAAATAAATTGTTTGAATTCATATCTAAAAATTCAAGAATATCTTTATCAATAGTAAGACCATATTTTATTATTTCACCGAATCCATCTAATAGTTGATTCCTATTAAGACTTTTTAAGAAATGAGTAGATATATAAACAAATTCAGGGTTATGAAAACATCCAATAACATTTTTAATCTCTTTAAAGTTGTATCCAGACTTACCACCAATACAGCTGTCAACCTGTGATACAAGGGTGGTAGGAACATTGATAAATTTAATTCCTCTCATAAAGGTTGCCGCAGTAAAAGCTGTCAAATCTCCCACAACACCGCCACCAATGGCAATTATAATACTATTTCTATCTGCTTTACCATCAATAAGAAAACTATAAATGTAATTAATAGTATCATAGTTCTTATTTTCTTCACCATGGTTAATAATACATACATCAGCATTAAAAGCTTTAGATAGATTATTTATCAGGTCTTCATAATTTTTATTTACACAGCTGTCTGTAACAAAAAATATTTTCTCATTTTTATTTATATTTGCTTTCAAAGCATCATATAATCCTTTTATTGAATTATCGATATATACATTATAGCAATCAGATACATTAAGAATATCCATATTACAGCCTCCATAATACTATTATAACGTTAACAAATAGAAAAATCTCACTCCTAAGAGTGAGATTATGTTAATCTCCTTTTACAAAGAAATTTTTAATTTCACTTAAATTATCATCTGTTAAATCGTCATCTTTTATGTTTTTAATTTTGAAGTTTTTATCCCTCGCTGCATCTATATCAAATGAATCTTCAAAATCAATATCTTTTTCCTTTATAGTATCTTCAACGGTGGAGCCGATATTATAGTTTTTAACGAAATCCTTCTCAAGCGAGTTAAACATTTCAACTTGAGTATTCATAAAGTTCTTAAATTTAGCCCTGAATTTAACGAATTCTTGTTTTAGCTGCTCATAATCATCATTTATTTTCATAACATCATTATGAGCCTTATCTAAAATTCTTTGAGCTGATTCATTTGCATTTTTAATAATCAGATCTGCTTCTTTTTGTGCAGTAGTTTTTGATTGTTCAGCTGCATTTTGTGCTAAGACCAAAGTATTTTGTATAGTTGTTTCCATTTTAGCATAATGATCTATTTTATCTGTCAAAGCTGTAACTTTTTCTTTCATTGAAGAATTTTCTTTGTATAAAGCCTCATAATCCTCAGCTATTTTATCTAGAAACTCATCAACTTCTTCTGCTGAATATCCTCTAATAACTCTTTTAAACTCTTTATTTGTTATATCCATTGCTGTTATCTTCAAGATTACCACCTCTTATATGTATTTTTTAACTAATAACTTCAATCTTCCCTTTTGGGTTTCTCCAGTATGTTCTGATATCTTAAACTTTCCATATCCCCTTATAGTAATTATACTGTCTATTTCTACATTAAAATCTTTTTCAGTAACTTCAGCATAATCCACCAGAACCTTTGAACTCTGTATTAACAAAACAGCTTTAGCTCTAGATAAGTTACATAAAGAGCCTACTATGCAGTCCAGTCTAAGAGACGTTGTAGAAACAATACTATCCTTACTGCTTTTCTTTATTTGTTGTATTTCATAAGAATCTACCAGTTCAACCTTACAGGGGCAATTTCCTACCTTAATTAGATTAAGCTTTAAATAATCAAAAATGTCTTCACAAACTGCTGCATAACAAATATCCTCATGAAGAACTAAATCGCCAAACTTTTCCCTTCTAATTCCGAGTCCAACTAATGCGCCTAAGTAATCTCTGTGTTCAAGCTTCACAAAACGAGATTTATTTTCTATTTTAATAGCATTAACAGGGTAATCATAAACATCATCCTTAGAAAATGCTAAAATTCTTCTCTCGCTGTCTTCAAAAATCCCATAGGAATAAACACTAACATCAAAATTAGCCTGTAAACTATCTAGCCTCTTCCACACATTCGGCGGAACAAACTCATTCATAAAGACCGGCTTATATGTCAACTCAGCTAATTTCAGCTTATCGTACAAATTGGACGCTAAACTATTATCTTCAGATGCTATACTGTTTATAAAACTCTTTTTATCCATTAAAAAAACATTCCTATTATAGAAATAATAACCATACGAAGAATAACTAATACAAAATATGCAATAATAGGAGAAAAATCCAACATCATTGAAGGAAATATCTTTTCTTGGAGCCTTCTTGCAGGCGCCATAAATGGCTCTGTAAATATGTGAAGAATATCCACAAAAGCATTAGTTCTTCCTCTCATGAACCAAGACAATATTACATCGATAAAAATAGCATATTCCAAAAGATTAAACAGAAGATTAACAGCAGTAATTATAGTATTACTCATAATTGCCTCCAGATTTACTTAGTCCAGTTTAATATTCCTTTACTTGTCAGTTCATTTTTTAAGTCATTAGAAACTTCAACATTTGAAGGTGACAAAATATATACTCCTTTTTCTACCTGCTGAAGCTCTCCGCTTAATGCATAACATGCTCCTCCTATAAAATCAAGGAGTCTTTGTGCAACCTTTGATTCTAGTGATGTTGTATTTACAACAACGATTTTTCTGTTTTTTAGATTATCGCAAATATTTGCTGCTTCATCATAATCATTAGGTTTTATGATAACCACCTTTGCTGAAGCTGCTGTATGTATATTAACAACCTTATTGCTTTGCTTTCTGTTGGTAGTGAAAATTGATTCCACTTCATTTTCTTCAACGTCAGCTGCAACTTCTTCTCTTTCTTCATTTTCATCGAAGTCTACATCTTCCTCAAGACCTAAAAATCCCATTACCTTGTTCATCATTTTCCCACTCATTTTCTTTCCTCCTATGTCTCTATTTATCTTAATCCAAAAATACCAGTACCTATTCTAATCATATTGGAGCCTTCTTCTATAGCTAATTCATAATCAGTTGTCATCCCCATTGAAAGATACTCCATGCTTACATTATTATAAGATTTATTATTTAAAGTATCCCAAATACTTTTCATTTGCCTAAAGTAATTTCTGCAGCTATTCTCATCACCCTTAGGTATTATTGCCATTAATCCTCTGACCTTCACATGTTCGCACATTTCACACTCAGAAATAATATCATCTAAATCTTCTGCAAAAATACCGGATTTACTTTCTTCTTTGCCTATGTTTATCTCTAGTAAAACATCTGCTGTCAAATTTTCTTTCTTATACTGCTTTTCTATTTCTTTAAGTAATTTGACGCTGTCTAATGAATGTATTAAGCTTACCTTTCCAACTATATACTTAACTTTATTTGTTTGAAGGTGCCCAATAAAATGCCAGTTTATATCATCAGGCAGCTTATCAATTTTGTCTGTAAGCTCCTGAACCTTATTTTCGCCAAAATCTCTTATTCCGGTATTATAAGCTTCCTTTATCATATCAGCGCTTTTAGTTTTTGAAACAGCAATAAGATTTATATCTTCTGGCAGCCTTCTCTTTAATTCGCTAATATTCTCCTCTATAGACAATATTATCGTCTCCCTTAAGCAAAATTATTTGTTGAATTATGTAATATTATTTTTTATAGACCTATTCTATATATAGTATTCTTCAAAAAACATAAAAATCCTTCATATAAAATATTTATTTTAAATAAAATTTAACCTGTCAATATAATTATGTTATTTTGACAGGCTACACTTCTATTTTACAGTTTTTAAGAATTCATCATTCATATCAAAAGGATATGCCTGAATCTTAACATTATCACTTTCGCTTATATCTACATAAATTTCTCTGCTTATCATATATTTTAAGTAATTATCATCTGCCAGCATATAGGTTTTAAGACTTTCCTTATTTCCTATAGCATTAATGTTAAAAGGAGACGCTATTTTTACGCCATTAACCTCAAGCAGAGATCCGTCGCATATAACACTGGTCCTGTCGTTAACTCTTTGACCGTTAATTGATATAGCTTCTGCTCCAGCCATTTTTAGATCGTTTATAAGATTAACAATATCAATGTTATGAATTATCTTATCCATTAAATTTGGATCGTCTTCGCTATAAAAATAAATATCATTGCTAATATCCTTTAAAGTAATTATAATTCCTTCTCCTTCAACATCCACTGTACCTAATACCATCTTATTTTTAGAAAGTTCATCTTCAATTTCGTTGCTTACATTACTGATGCTGCTGTGGCCGTGCCCCTCATTTTGAAAGCTGTTTAATTTTTTATTTAATTCCGCATACTCATCTTGAAGACTGCTTATGTCACCTCTAAGCTTATTTCTTTGACTATATGCATCTTGATATTGTTTTGTGCTTAAAAAAACTCTGTTATAAGTCTTGTTAAAATTGATATTCAATGAAATTAAAATCCCCACAATTATTGTAGCTATAAATACAAATAACGAGGATTCATTATTTTTCATTTAATCACCTCATTGTGTGATTTTGCTTTATCCATCATAAGTCTTCTTATAATTGCAAAGTTATCAAATATCCTGCCTCCAAACACTATAACTGCTGCCAAATATATAGGCACGCTTAATTTGTCTCCCAAGTAGGCAAGAGCTGCAGCTAGCACCGCATTTCCAAAAAAACCTGAAATAAATATATCTGCCCTAAAGTTCTTTGAAAGCGCCGCCCTTAAAGCACCAAAAACTGAATCAAGACATGCAAGTATTGCAACTGACATATATGGAGAAAATTTGTCCGGAATATTTATATTCCAGGCTAAACCTACAACAATACCTATTAATAATCCAATAACTGCTATCATATTTTCACCTCTTTACTAGTTAACTGGTTTTGCATAATCAAACTTTAGACTTTTTCCATAGTTATATTTATTTATAGTAATGCTGTCAGAAAGTTCATATTTATAATCACTAATAGCTTTAAAATCATTAAACACACCAGGGAAAGACATTGCACCATTTAACAGTTTTTTATTTCCAATAGCCTTTATAGTTATTCTCTGAAGCGGTGATACATTTTCTTCATTTATTCTAATATTAGCTCCTGAGGTTCTTATACCCGTTCTTGGGGTTATCCTAATATCATTAATGGATATTGCCTCTGCCCCTGCCGAAATAAGCTCATTCACCAAATAAACCAAATGTTTATCAGTAATCTGTTCATTAGTAACATCATTTTGAAGCATCTTAGTTTTCGGATTAAGATAAATTGTAATTCCAGGGCCCTGAACTGTTTCTGCTCCCATAAGAAGCCTTGTATTTCTAACTTCGTCTAATAAATTTTTTGTTTCGCTGCTTTTACTTGCAGCAGCTTCTTCATAGGAGCTAACTTTTTTCTGAAGCTCATCTATATTTTTCTGAAGCTCTTCCTTCTGCTTTTTATACTGCTCCAGTTCAACTGTTATGTCAGTATTTGTCTCCTTAACTTTTGCAGCGCTTGCATTCTTATTGAGTATTCTAAATTGATATGCAAGCATAAAGCCAAGTATACAACAAACCAAAGCAACGATAAGCTGTGATTTATATTTATTCATATTAACCTCCTATTTGTCTATAGATATTACGGGAGTGCCATCAAAACTTACGTCGATATATCCCTTTTGATCTTTTAGATTATTATTCACAATAATATTTAATGCTTTATTAAGTTTGTCCTTTATATTTCCACTTCCAAGCTTAATACATATATTATTTGTGTACACTTCCAGGTTTAGATTGTTTGATAAATCAATACTCGTTATATCGATGCCGCTGGTGTTATCGGATATAAGTTCCGTCATTAGTGAAATATTTTCAAGTTTTCTTTTATCCTGCACCGGAATAACCATACCAATCTGTGCTTCTTTAAAATTAAAGCCCAAGAGGCTTGTCAGCTTCATTTGTGATATGTCTTCCTTCTCCTCTAAAATAATGCCATTTCTATCTATAATCAAATACTTATTATCTCTCTTTGTGTAAAATACCGCTTCTCTTTCTTTTATTGAAATAATTATAGTACTAGGAAGCTTTCTTTTTATGTCAGCACTTAATATATACGGATTACTTCTAAGATTAGTCTGCACATTCTTAAAATTTAAGTAAAATATATTTATTCCCTTTTTAATTTGGGATAGTTTTATAATCTCATCAGAATTTATAGTATGATTATTAATTACACTTATATTAGAAACATTAAAGTAAGATAACTTTAAGCATAAAGTAACTGTAACAGATATCAATAGAATTAATGAAATTATAGTTTTTCTTACGGCTTTTTTTCTTCTTCTGTTTATTATCAGCTTATTATCTGTTTTTGCTAAAGCATTTTTCAATTTTTACACGCACCTTATCGAAGTATATGAAAATTCACATATATATAATACCACTTTATAGGTTTAAATTCATTAGATTTTTTATATATTTTTTACAAAAATTACGAGACATTTTTTACTAATTTACTAAACAGTATAGTTTTTTTATTATATTAAAAAAAGCACTGCAAATGCAATGCTTTTATGAACTACATTGTCTGGAAACATTTAACAATATCCCCATAGCCATAAGATTAAACAAAAGTGATGAACCTCCATAGCTTATGAACGGAAGAGGAACTCCAGTAACAGGCATTGAACCGGATACAACCGCTATATTAATTACAGCCTGAATAGCAATAACCGAAGTAGTTCCGACCGCCAAAAGTGTTCCATATGTATCCTTTGCCCTTATAGCTGTTCTAATACCTCTCCATATAACAATTAAGAAAAGTATTATAATTACTGTGCAGCCAATAAGTCCTAATTCTTCTCCAATAATAGAAAAAATAAAATCATTGTGAGGTTCAGGTATGTAGTAGCATTTTTGTCTGGACTTTCCCAATGTAACGCCTGTAATGCCTCCAGATCCTAAAGCAAGTAGAGATTGAATAAGCTGATAGCCATCCCCTTTAGGGTCCTTCCATGGGTCTAGAAAGCTCTTAAATCTATCTAGTCTGTATGGTTCTAGAATTATTCCCAGTGTACCAAAGATTCCAACAACTCCTATGAGCTGAATGAAGTGCATCCATCTAGCTCCTCCAACAAATAAGAGTATCAAAGTAACTAACATTATTACTGTTGCAATACTTAGGTTTTTTTCAGCTATTACCAATCCGGCATATAATCCTGAAACCATCAGATATGGAAGAATTCCATAAACAAAGCTCTTAATCTTTTCTCCCTTTGCTTCAATACTTTTAGCCATATACAATACAATTACATATTTTGCTATTTCTGATGGTTGAAGATTAAATAGAGGAATTGGTATCCATCTACGTGCACCATTTATCGGTGGAAACGCAAATACCACGCATAAAAGTACTATAGTTAATAACATTATAACTTTTGTAAATTTCTTTATTTTATGATAATCAATATTTATCATAAAAAACATTGCAGTAATTCCTATAATAGCTGATAAACCTTGTTTTTTCAAAAAGTACATACTATCGTAATTATAAGCTTTACTAAAAAATGCACTATATGAGCTTGCACTATATACCATAACAACCCCAAAAGCAACAAGAATCATTACAGCCGAGAAAAGAATAAAATCAATAGAACCCATTTTTACATTGGATTTTTTCATACTCAATGTATCCTCCTAGATAATTGCTGGTAGTGATAAAAATGCAATAAGACATAATATAACAGTAATTATGGAAAATACAGATACTATTTTCGTTTCATGCCATCCAGAAAGCTCAAAATGATGATGTAAAGGACTCATTTTAAAAATTCTCTTTTTGGTAAGCTTAAATGATGCCACCTGCAGTATTACTGATAAAGCTTCAGCTACATAAATCCCTCCGACTATCAAAATAAGAAGAGGCAACTTTAATATCATGGCAACAGTGGCTACCGCACCTCCTAGCGCAAGCGAGCCTGTATCTCCCATAAAAACCTGAGCAGGAAATGCATTGTATCTTAAAAAGCCTAGCAATGCTCCTGCAATAACTCCGCAGAATATGGATAAGGTATAATGTCCAAGTCCAAAGCTTACTAATGCAAAGAAAGTCATTACAAGCAGCGTTATTGAAGTTGCAAGACCATCCAAACCATCTGTTAAGTTTACTGCATTAGTTGTTGCAGCATAATATACAACTATAAATGGCACATACCAAAATCCTAAATTAACATAAAAGTTTTTATGTAAAAAAGGAACAATAATTGTAGTGCCTATATTTGTGTTAGTTGCTGCGTAATAAGCCAAAATCCCAGATACCACCAGAAGAAGTATCATTTTTTCAAAAGCTCTAAGACCAAGATTCTTTTTATGCAGTATTTTCAAACCGTCATCGAGTGCACCTATTAGGCCAAAGCCAATAAAAGCGTATAGAGCTACCATTGCTTCATCACTAGGCTTTTTAACTAAAATCGCCATAGTTATGAAGGAGGATATAATAAAAATTATTCCACCCATAGTAGGAGTTCCAGCTTTTTTTTGGTGGCTTTTAGGTCCCTCTTCCCTTATGTTCTGACCAAACTTTAATCTATGAAGCAAAGGAATCAGAACAGGTCCCAAAACTAAAGATATAAAAAATGCTATTAAAACTGAATATACTATTCTATACATTACCCTATCCCCTCTTTAGCTATTTATCACCTTAAGATTATTGACGATTTTTTCGAATTTCATACTTCTTGATGCCTTAACTAATATCACATCATCTTCCTCAACATGATTTCTTAGAAAGTCGGATATTTCTTCGTTATCCTTAAATAAAGAAACTTTACCAGCATCTCCAAAACCTGATATGTAAGCTTCACTAAATTCACCGGAAATAATAAGCATATCAATATTTTTCTCTTTTGCATATATACCCACATACTTATGAAGCTCATAGGACATTTCACCCAATTCCTTCATAGTTCCGAGAACAGCAATCTTTTTATTGCCTCTGAAGTTTACAAGGACGTCAATTGCTGCTTTCATTGAATCGGGACTAGCATTGTAAGAGTCATCAATTATAGTAAATTTAGATCCCTTTACAATATCAAGCCTCATTGATGTAAATTCTAAGTTATTAATTCCTTCAAGCATCTCCTCATAACCAACACCTAAAAGTCTTCCGCATGCAACTGCAAGCAGGGTATTTAGAACATTGTGTTTTCCAGGTATATTAATTGTGAATTCAGGAGCTTTAAATCCATATTTATCAATAATCTTAAAATATATTGAATCCTCTTTAAGGACTATTTCATTTGCCATATAATCAATATTTTCATCTTCAGTGCCTACTCTTATTAGATTAAAGGGAAGATTATTTAATTTCTTAAGAATATCATTGTCAATGTTTACTATCAAGCTGTTATCACTTTCAAAGAAATCAGTTATCTCCATTTTTGCTTTAAGAATATTTTCTCTTGTTTTTAAATACTCAATATGAGATACTCCAATATTTGTTATGATTGCAATATCCGGTCTTGCAGTCTTTGCCAGGTTGTGAATTTCCCCAAAATTACTCATTCCCATTTCAAGTACAGCAACATCATAACCTCTGTCTAATTTGAATATCATTAAAGGAAGTCCAATTTCATTATTGAAATTTCCTTTTGTCTTAAACACCTTATATTTAGAACTTAAAACAGCAGCTACAATATCCTTGGTTGAAGTCTTTCCCGTAGATCCGGTAATACCAATTATTTTTATTTTTAGCTTGCTTCTATAGTACTCTGCTAAGCTTAATAAAGCCTGTTTTGTATCTTTAACTTTAATAACTGAAACTTCATTTGAAAAGTCATCTTCCTTAAAGGCAATCTCATCAACAATGCATACTTTAGCACCTTTTTCACTAGCTTCTACAGCATAATTATTTCCATTGAAGTTACTTCCTTTTAAAGCTATAAAAATACTGTTTTTATCTATTGATCTTGTATCAGTGCTCACAGCTTCATATACTGCTTCATTACCTACTTTAAAAAATTCTCCATTAACTGCTTGAACTATTTCCTTCAAGGTTAACTTTTCCATTTAAAACAGCTCCTTTATAATATCAGCAATTATTTCTCTTTCATCAAAATGTATAACTTTGTCCTTTAATTCCTGATAATCCTCATGTCCTTTACCTGCTATAACTATTATATCATCCTTCTTTGCAAGCTTAATTGCTTCCTTTATTGCATCTCTTCTATTATCTAAAACTAAATAATTGTCAGTTTTTATACCTTCAAGGATATCCTCAATAATTTTCAGAGGTTCCTCTGAACGAGGATTATCAGATGTAACTACTGCAATGTCGCTTAAAGATGCAGCCACATTTCCCATAATAGGTCTCTTAGTTTTATCTCTGTCTCCACCACACCCAAACACGCATATCAATCTGCCTTTGGTAAACTCTCTTGCTGTTTTCAATATATTTTCCAAACTGTCAGGAGAATGAGCATAGTCAACAATTATTTCAAACCCAAGGTTATAATCTTTGCTCACTATTTCACATCTGCCAGGCACAAAAACTTTTTGAAGTCCAGCTTTAACCTGCTTCAGAGTTACACCTTCCTGGAGGCAGGCAGCAGCACTTCCTAATGCATTATAAACATTATACTTTCCGGGTATACTTAAATTAATTTGAATACTTTCACCTTTATAATTCAATTCAAATTCGATACCTCTAGAATGAATATTTATATTTTTTGCAGTAACTTCTGCACCATCGCCTAATCCATAAGTGATCTTTTTAGAATTAACATCCTCAAATACTCTTCTTCCATAGGCATCATCCATATTTATAATGGACGTATTACTGCTTTTAAACAACATAAGTTTTGCATTATAATAATTTTCAAAAGTCTTGTGGAAATCAAGATGGTCCTGAGTGAGATTAGTAAAAATGCCTTCGTTAAACTTTATTCCGTATACTCTATCAAGTGAAAGTGAATGAGATGATACTTCCATCACACAATGAGTAACTCCTGAACTTACCATTTCATTAAACAGCTCATTTAATTCTAAAGACTCAGGTGTTGTTCTATGAGAAGGTATTTTTTTGTCGCCTATATAATTTGCTATTGTTCCTACAAGCCCAACCTTATATCCTGCTTCTTCTAAGATCGCCTTCATCATATAAGTAGAAGTTGTTTTTCCATTTGTTCCTGTAATGCCTATCATCTTAAGCTTTTTTGAAGGTTCACCAAAATAATTTGAAGAAGCTATAGCTAAAGCTTTTCTTGAATCAGGAACTTTAACTATTGTACAATCAGACTCAATACTGACAATATTCTCGCATACTATTACAGTGGCGCCACTGTCTGCAGCCTTTTGAGCATACTTATGTCCATCAACTTTAAAGCCTTGTATGCAGAAAAATATATCATTCTCTTCAACATTTCTTGAATCATATTGCATCTTATTAATGTTTATGTCGGCACTGCCCTTGATTATGCTGTATTCTATTCCTTTTAGCAAATCTTTTAGTTCCATATATATCACACTCCATATACCATAAATAAAAGTTAAAATAGCAGCTTCATTGTATTATGTACACATAATAGCGGCATGCAGAACTACTTACTCTATAAGTAGAATTTGCATGCCACCTTAATAATCTTACCTAGTCATCTAACAATTCTAATTCTAAAGTTAAAGTAGTGCCTTTAGAAACCTGTTCTCCTGCATTTATGCTTTGCTCGGAAACCAATCCTTCTCCACTAAAGTCCGCTCTAAGCCCTAAGGAGTTTAATATCTCCACTGCTTTTTCCTTTGTAACCCCTGTAAGATCAGGTACAACTACTACTTTATTATAGGTTGAGCTTGTTCCTGTGTAAAGTACAATTTTATCTCCTTCTTTTACGCTGTAACCCGGCTTTGGATTCATATCTGTGATATACTCTCCTTTTGAATCAGCTTCAAATGTCAATCCCTGCCCCTTTAAAAGCTTTGAAGCCTCTTCCTTTTTCATACCTCTAACTTCAGGAACCGTAACATCCTTTAACATGCTTCTTGCAATTTTATCTCCGGAAGCATCAGCTTCAATTGCCAGATAATTGAATATATCATTGAACACTTGCTTTGCAACAGGCGCTGCTATTTGTCCAGCATAATAGTTAGATGGGTCTGGTTCATCTATCGAAACAAACAAAGAAATCATAGGTTTTTCAGCCGGAGCCATTCCAGCAAAGGAGGCTATATATTTTCCTGCTTCATAACTTTTCGTTACACTGCTTACCTTTTGAGCAGTTCCTGTTTTGCCTGCTATGTGGTAACCAGGTATGTATGCATTTTTTCCGCCGCCTTCAGAAATAACCTTTTCCAAATATCCTCTTAAAGTATGGGCAACATCTTCCTTTAGTATACTTCTTTCATTATAATCTTCATATTTTTTATCGACAATTTTATTGTTATTATTATCAAAGTGTACTACCTCTTTCATAACATGAGGTGTTATAAGCTTTCCGCCATTTGCAACAGCATTGAAGGCAGTTAAGTACTGGATCGCAGAAACTGTATTGCTTTGTCCAAAGGATATAGTGGCTAAATCAACATCAGAAATACTTTGTGTTTTTCTTATTATTCCTTTAGCCTCACCAGGCAAATCAATACCGGTTTTTTGTCCAAACCCAAATTCATTTATGTATTTATTTAAATTTTCTTTGCCAAGCCTTTTTCCAAGCTCCATAAAACCTACATTGCAGGAGTTCTTTAATATATCTACAAAAGTTTGATCTCCATGCCCTGTTCTTTTCCAGCACTTAATTATTCTGTTTACTACTTTTGTGCTTCCACCGCAAACAAAATGATCAGTTTCTTTTACTAAATTTTCTTCCATTGCACCATATGCAGTTATAACCTTGAAAATAGAACCAGGCTCAAAGGTATCATTGACAGATCTGTTTCTCCACATCTTTTGAAGCTCATCATCTGTTTTTCCTTCTTCCCAAGGATTATTAGGATTAAAATCCGGTTTATTAACCATTGCAAGTATCTCTCCATTATTAGGATCCATTGCTATAATACTTACAGCTTTAGCTTTATTATCGTTCATAGCCTGTACAGCAGCTTTCTCACAAAAACGCTGTATCATTTCATCTATTGTCAAAACCACATCTTTTCCATCTACTGGTTTTGTAAACTCAGAAATAATATATGGCTGTCCTTTACTCTTATTGTCGGTTTCCGAAATAATTCTTCCAGGAGTACCTGATAAGACCTTATCATAAGTTAATTCTACTCCAGTTAACCCCACTCCGTCCTTCCTTATAAAGCCAACAACGTGAGATAAAAAGTTATCATAAGGATAATATCTTTTAGTATCAGAAGACACTAAAATTCCTCTTATATTTAAATCTTTAACTTTATCAGCTTCGCTTTTTTCTATCCTTCTTGCAAGACTTGCTGAAGCCATAGGCAATCCATTTGGTAAAGTTTTATTCAAAATCGTTAAAACTTCACTTTTATCCATTTTTAGTGCATCGGCTAATTTAGGAGCTAACTCTTCTCTGGTTACTTTTTTCTCATCTAGATACTGTCTTAAGGTATTCATATCTAAATCTACTCTGTACACATTTGCGCTCATAGCCAGCTCGTGTCCAGTCCTATCTAGTATTCTTCCCCTTCTAGCATCTATTTTAACATCGCTTGTCCATTGTTCTTTAGCTATTTTTGTCAGATGTTCCGATTGACCAATCATTATATAAGACAATCTTATGGTGAGCAAAAAAAATAAAATAAAAAGTATGCCAAATGTAATCAGCATCCTTTTTTTTATTATAACCTTGTCTCTATATTCTCCTCCAGCCAACGTACCAACCTCCACTAAAATAAAATATTCTTTATCTTTGCAACAAGACTCTCCTTTGTTTTATTGCTATTGTTGTTATCATTAGCTGCTTTAGCAAAGTAATCTTTAGTGGTTTCTGTATAAATGACTTTATCTTTATCTGGAGTTACCATATGTAATTTTGTTCTTGCAGCTTGTTCAACATGCTGCATATCGCTGGCTTTTAAGAGCTGGACTTTTAAATTTTCATTATCCATACTAACGTTATGGATATCATTTTTTACTTTTGTAAGATTTTTCTGCATATTATAAACAGCTGCATACCTGCTGATTAAAATTACTCCAACAGTAAACACTGCAGCAATACCTATAAGCAACTTAGCCTTTGCTTTTGTTCTCTTCTGAGCTAATAGTTTTTGTTTCTCTCTTTGTTGTTTCCTTAGTTTTTCTAACTCTTCGTCTACGTTTCTCGTACTTGGCCTGTACTTTGGCGCTAAAGCAGAGCTTCCATTTGTTAAGTTTTTGTTGTCCATTACTATCACTTTATTCACCCCATCCCAAAATTAGAACTAAGTTCTTTCTGCAATTCTTAATTTAGCACTTCTGCTTCTAGGATTATTTTCCACTTCCTCAGAAGAAGGCTCTATAGGTTTTCTTGATATTATTTTGATTTCAGACTTCTTTCCGCATATGCATACCGGAAACTCTTTAGGACATGTACAAGGATTTTCTAGCTCCTTGAATTTATTTTTTACAATCCTGTCTTCCAAGGAATGAAAGGTTATTATATTAAGCCTTCCGCCTTTTTTAAGCTTGTGAGCAGCCCCTTCAATAGCTTTATCTAATATTTCTAATTCTTTATTTACCTCTATACGTATAGCCTGAAAAGTTCGTTTTGCCGGATGTGGTCCTTCCCTTCTGGCTTTTGCAGGAATAGCAGCTTTTATAATATCTACAAGCTCCAGCGTAGTATTAATAGGATTAATTTTTCTTCTATCCGTAATAAATTGAGCTATTCTCTTTGCAAACTTTTCTTCACCATATTCTTTTATTATTCTGTATAGATTCTCCTCGCTGTACCCATTTACAATATCATAAGCCGAAAAATCATTTTCTCTATTCATCCTCATATCTAAAGAGGCATCTTTCATATAACTAAAGCCTCTTTCTTCTGTATCTAGTTGATAGGAAGATACTCCTAAATCCATTAAAATACCATCTACAGCTTCAATATTAAGTTCATCCAATATATTTGTTATATTGGTAAAGTTATTATGTACATATGTAACATTATTGAAATCCTTGAGCTTTTCGCTTGCTGCCTTTAAAGCATCACTGTCTTGATCTATTCCAATAAGCCTTCCCTCCGGACTCAATCTTTTAAGTATTTCTTTTGAATGACCAGCACCGCCTAAGGTACAGTCTACGTATATACCATCTTGTTTTATATTCAAACCTTCCAGTACTTCATCAAGTAGCACTGATATATGTTTAAATTCCATGTCGTTTCTCCTTTATGCCATCTAGATTCCAAGTTCACTCATTTTCTCTGCTATACTTTCATAATCAATGTTTTGATTATTATACTCATCCCACTTTTCCTTGCTCCAAATTTCTATTCTTGTGGAAACCCCTATACTTACTATATCCTTTTTCACCTCAGCATATTCTAAAAGGTTTTGTGGTATCAGGGCTCTTCCTTGTTTATCTACATCAATTTCATTTGCACCAGAGAAAAAAAATCTTACAAAGGCTCTTGCATCTTTATTAGTAAGTGGAAGTTTCTTAAGCTTTTCTTCGAGGATTTTCCATTCATATTTAGTATAGGCATACAGGCATCCATCTAATCCTTTTGTAAGAACGAAGCTTTCACCTATTGCCTCCCTAAACTTTGAGGGAATAATCATTCTATTTTTACTATCTACTGCATGCTGATATTCCCCTATGAACATTTCCTCACCTCTTTGTGCACTTCACTCCACTTTACTCCACTTTTAACCACTATTTGTATTATTCTATGAAAAAATGAAAAATCCTTCTAAAAAATAAGGTTTTTTAAGTAATTTTTTAAATATTTTCATTGATTTAACTGCATTGAGAACATATATTCTTAGATTTTAAAACTTAACCTTTCTCCTTGAAAAGACTATAGCTGTAATGTATAATTTATAAAGGTAAACAAAAGCATGAAAGGACTGTAAATAGATGAAACTAGGAATTGTTGGTCTTCCTAATGTAGGAAAAAGCACCTTGTTTAATGCGATAACAAAAGCAGGTGCAGAAGCTGCAAACTATCCATTTTGTACAATAGAACCTAATATTGGTGTTGTTAATGTTCCTGATAAGAGACTTGATGTACTTGAAAAAATGTATTCCTCAAGAAAAAAAGTATATGCAAATATTGAGTTTTACGATATAGCCGGCCTTGTTAAAGGTGCAAGTCAGGGCGAAGGTCTAGGCAACAAATTTCTCTCCCATATTAGAGAAGTTGCTTCTATAGTTCACGTAGTAAGGTGTTTTAATGATCCAAACGTTGTACACGTTGATGGTTCTGTAGATCCCGTAAGAGACATCGAGACTATAAATTTAGAACTTATTTTTTCTGATATAGAAGTTTTAGACAGAAGAATAGAAAAATCTATTAAGCTTGCTCGTTCAGGGGATAAGAAAGCAAAAGAAGAGCTTGGATTAATGGAGAGACTTAAGGCTCACCTTGAAAGCGGAAAGCCTGTAAGAACCATAGAAATGACTGATGAAGAGCAGGAATTAGTTAAAGGATATTTCCTTCTTACTTCAAAGCCGGTATTATATGGTGCAAATATATCTGAAGATGATTTAGTAGCAGGAAATCTTGATAATGAATATGTAAAGAAAGTTAAAGAATATGCTGCTGCAGAAGGCTCAGAGGTTGTAGTAATCTGCGCAAAACTTGAAGAGGAAGTTTCTTCTTTGGAAGATGATGAAAAAGTTGAGCTTTTAAAAGAGTACGGACTTGAGGAAACCGGTCTGGATAAACTAATTGAGTCAAGTTACAAGCTTCTTGGTCTTATAAGCTTTTTAACAGCCGGAGTTCAAGAGGTTAGAGCATGGACTATAACTAGGGGAACAAAAGCTCCTCAAGCAGCAGGTAAAATTCATACAGATATAGAAAGAGGCTTTATAAGAGCTGAAACTATTTCTTACGACAAACTTGTAGAATGCGGTTCTGAAGCTGCTGCCAAAGAAAAAGGCTTCTATAGGCTTGAAGGAAAAGAATATGTTATGCAGGATGGCGATGTTGTTAACTTTAGGTTCAACGTTTAAAAGAATGGAGATTTCTCCATTCTTTTATCTTTTTGACGAGTATTTTTTTATTTCTTTATTAATAGCATTCATCACATCTGCAAGCTTAATCTTTTCATTTTGAAGCAGAAGCTCAATTGCATCTTCAACAGTATTCATTGTATAGATATGAAAATTACCCTTTTTGATCTCTTCCTCTACAATATGGCTTAAAACAAGATCATTTCTATTTGAATACGGAATCAGCACCCCCTTATCCTTTGTTGAATCAAGAACCTTGCAAATATTAAAAAATCCTTCTATTTTTTCATTTACTCCTCCTATTGGCTGGACCTCCCCAAACTGATTTACTGAACCTGTTACTGCAATATTTTGCCTTACAGGTATTTTACTCAAAGCAGATATCATGCATATTATTTCAGCTACAGAAGCACTATCTCCTTCAATCTTACCGTAAAGCTGTTCAAAACTGAGATGAAAATCAACAGGAAGCCTTGAATAAGAATTAGTCAATCTATTTATATATCCTTTTAAAATATTTATGGATTTGCTATGGATGCTTCCGCTTAGATTACTTTCTTTTTGAACATCTATTACATTTCCTTCGCCCTTATAGCAGGAACAGGTTATTCTAATTGGCTTTCCAAAGCTGAAATATCCAGTATCAAGCACAGATAGCCCATTAATTTGTCCTATTTTACTCCCATTTACATCAATCAATATTCTTTTTTCTTTATAATTTTCCAACAGTTCCTTTTGAACAATTTCTTCGGAGTAAGCTACTGCTCTTATATCTTCAGCATCAATTTTATCTTTGTTTTCATTTACAACCTTATTATTTGATAACTTTAGAAGCTTACTTATTTCAACGTCATTAAAGTACAGTTTATTTTTATTTTCAGCCTTTCTTGAAAGAAATTTGGCTACTTCTTTTACGGCTTCGTTACTTAAAGGCTTTAATTCATCCTTGCAGCATGTTTTGTTGATGCTATTCAATAAGGCCCATTTTGTATTGTCATTAATAATAACTACAGGTTCGTACTCTGCTCTTATTTTAAATATATTTTTAAAATCTTCATCATAATTATAAAGTGCATCATAAGTTTCATAATCTCCGATAAGAATAACTTTCTCTCTAATTTTTACAGGCTCAGGTTTTAGACCGCTTAATGACAATAGCTCCAAGTATCCTCTGTTGTAATCTAAATTAACCTTCTCAGAGATCAGGGTTTTCTTAAGATAATAATAAGCCTGAGAATTTGTAAAAAGGTTATTAGCTCTCAAAATAAGGCAGCCTTCATTTGCTTTAAGCATAGATCCTGCTTTTATAAGTGAAACGTCTGTTGTATATACATTATTATGATTTTCATATTCAATATTTCCCAAAAGATTAATAATACTTGGGTCTTCCTCATATAAAACCTGAGGATTTTCATTCTCAGAATTATCTACCATTATATTGACATCATATCTGTATATTATCTCATTGATTTTTTCCTCGTCTTCATCATAGTTAATTGAATAATTTTCTATAATACCTTTTTCAATCTCGGTTGAAATATTATTAAGGTATACAACTACCTCGGAATTATCAGCAAAAACTTCAGTATATTCTTCTTTTATTTCCTTTAAATTAACTTCAAAATACTTACCCATAAGCTCTTTTATTTTTTCAAGTTCTTCAAGCTCCATATCTTTGAGTTCTTCTAGAATTTCCTCAGCATTTTCCTTAAGTTTCCCAACTTTATCTAAGATATCATCTTTCTTTTCAGTCTCTAAATCATCGTAATCTTTTTCGGTCATTGCCTCTCCTTCTTTTAAAGGAATAAACACAAAACCACCCTGAGTGATTTTAATTTCAAAGCCATACTCTTCTGACATATCTTCAAGTTTTCCTATCAAAACGTTTCTCTTCTTTTGCATATTATCAATAATGAATTCTTTATCCTTATTAGAACTGCTGTTATAAAAATTAAAGGTACTTTCAGAATAGGTATTTTGCAATTTTTCAAGAATTTCCTTTAAGGTACTCCCCATTCCATTTGGTAAAAAAAGCACCTGAGGTCTCTTAGGATCATCAAAAACCACATAGCAGATATCCATAGGCTTTTCTTTTAAAGCCAGGTTTTTTCCTGCAAAATTTATTATATTCTCAAGCTTATCCTGTGAAAAGTCATCAATAAGATAAACATTATAACCACTGTCCTTAATTTCAAGTGCGCTTTTAATTTTCTTATATACTTGTTCATACTCTGGCATATATTCTAAATCATTATTTCTGATTTTAACATCCAAATTAAATTCATATAATATATCCTTAGGTGCTAACTCTAAACTCATGCAGCTATTCCTCCCTCCACTTATGACCTTCATTTATAAACAATGCAAAAGTTATAGTACATTAATGAAGCCCTAAAAATCTTTAAAGTTTGAATCATTTGCGGCATCATTAAAGCAATAACTTTATTGCATTATATATTTACTATATAAATATTCTAAAATTTATATTTTAGGAACAGTTTATTAAAAAATAAAAGCTCTAGCCAAAAACCAGAGCTTTATGAAAAGATTTATTAACTTATGCATATTAAAAAAGCTGCGTTAAAACAAAACGCAGCTTAAAGCCAATGTTATTAATAATTAGAGTTACCCTCTCCGCCTTCACAAATAGCTATTGAAGATGAAGCTCCAATTCTAGATGCACCTGCTTTTATAACACTTTCTGCATCGTTGTAACTTCTAACCCCTCCGGAAGCCTTAACCCCCATATTTTCTCCTACAGTTTCTCTCATAAGCTTTACATCCTCATAGGTTGCGCCTCCTGTAGAAAATCCTGTAGAGGTCTTAACAAAGTCAGCACCAGCTTCCTTCGCTAATTTACACACTTCTATCTTTTCTTCATCAGTTAAAAGACAGGTTTCTATAATCACCTTAGTAAGAGCTTTTCCCTTAGCTGATTCTACTACAGCTTTTATATCTTCCCTAACATAGTCATAATCTCTATCCTTTAACTTTCCTATATTAATAACCATATCCACTTCCTGAGTGCCTTCCCTAATAGCTTCAGAAGTTTCAAAAGCTTTTACTGCACTGGTATTAGCTCCTAAAGGAAATCCGATAACTGTACATACCTTAACATCGCTTCCCTTTAAAAGGCTTGCTGTTAATTTAACGTGACATGGATTTATGCATACAGAAGCAAATTTATACTTTAATGCCTCTTCGCATACTCTTCTTACTTGCTCTTCTGTAGCTTCTGGTTTTAATATGGTGTGATCGATCATTTTAGCTAATTTTTCTTTATTCATCCTTGTATCACTCCTATTTTTTGTGTCAAAAACATTTTAATATAAATAGAAAAAAGTAACAAGTGTACTCAGCTCATATTTTTTACATATGAGACTTTATATATTCAACAACTTCGTCTATACCTTCTCCTTTAGAAGAATTTACTTTAAATATATTAAGCTCGCTATTAAGCTTCTTTGCATTACTAATAACTCTGTCATCATCAAAGTAAAAATAATTTTTCATATCATACTTTGAAATAACGAGAGCATTTGCCCTTGTAAACATCAAAGGATATTTTTCAACCTTGTCGTCTCCTTCAGGAACACTTAAAAGTGCAATTTTCAGATGTTCTCCAATATCGAACTCAGCCGGGCAAACTAGATTTCCTATATTTTCAACTATTATAATATCTAAGTTTTTTAAATCAAAATAAGGGAGTATATTTTTTATAGACATAGCTTCAATATGACAAGCCCCATCAGTATTTAATTGAACTACAGGGATTCCCATAGCTTGTATTTTCTCCGCATCAACCTGACCTGCTACGTCTCCTTCGATTATTCCTATATTGTACTCATTTCTAAGTTCCTCAATTAGTCTTGTTATAAATGTAGTCTTTCCGCCTCCAGGAGAACCCATAATATTTATCATTAAGATTTTATTTTCATTAAACAATTTTTGAAGCTCCAAATGACAATTTTCATTCCATTCAAGTATCTGTCTTACAACTTTAATCTCCATCTTTCTCTACCTCCATACTGTCGATATAAAATTCATTTCCTCCTACCATCTTGAGCTGTGTGCCTCCGCAATTGGGACACTTATTTTCAATAAACTTATCTGTTTCACCATTAAAATTACAGTTAACACACTTCATAATTATAGGAAGTTTATTAATAATTAGCTTTGCTCCCTCCACTTTTGTTCCGAGACTTACTACATCAAAATAGTATTGTATGCACTCCGGTACCAAACCCGAGAGCTCACCAACCTTTATTCTAATTTCATTTATTTTGCTCACATTATGTTTAAGAGCTTCATCTGCTGCTATTCTTACTATACTTTCTGTAATCGGTAGTTCATGCATTTTATTTCTCCTTCTTTAGCAGATTCTTGGAAGAATATCATGACTCAATTTATCAAGTATACGCCTTCCTCCAAAGCTGCTTCTAAGTATTACCTTTGAAGGCATATAGTCAACTACTTCTCCTATAACCTGTGCATCTTTTGAAAGTTCAAGCTTTCGTAAAGAATTCACTATGTTATCTGCTGCATCAGGAGCTGCAACTATAAGCACCTTTCCTTCGTTGGCACTATATAAAGGATCCAGACCAAGCAAATCGCATGCTGTTTTAACATTTAAATCAACCGGTATTTTATCTTCTAAAAGCTCTATTGAAAGTGAACTTTTTTCAACAAATTCATTTAAAGTTGTTGCTACCCCTCCTCTTGTCGGATCTCTTAATATTTTAACATCATGCCCGAAGCTTAAAATTGTATTTACAACATCATTTAAAACAGCACAATCAGAAACAATATCGCCTTCTAAAAGATTTTCTCTTGCACATAAGATTGATATACCGTGATTGCCTACACTTCCGGTTACTATAACTTTGTCTCCTTTTTCAATCCTATGTCGTCCCAAATCTATACCTTTTATTTTTTCTCCTATACCTGCAGTATTTATATAAATTCCATGTCCGTGGCCTCTATCAACTACTTTCGTATCTCCTGTTACGATCTTCACATTAGCTTTTTCTGCAGTTTTACTTATGGAATCAATAATCTTTTTTAGTTCATCTATCTTTAAACCTTCCTCAACTATCAAAGACAAGCTCAAATACTTAGGTATACTTCCACACATCAACAAATCATTTACTGTACCACAAACACTAAGCTTTCCTATATCTCCACCAGGGAAAAAGTATGGATATATAACAAAGCTATCTGTTGAAAAAGCAATATTTGCAGAAACACTTAGCAGTGCACCATCTCCAAGACTATTAAGTGCCTTGTTATCAAAGCTTGGAAGTATAATATTTTCTATAAGACTTGAAGTTTTCTTGCCTCCATTGCCATGAGACATAGATATAATTTCATCCATAGTCCGTCCTCCTTTTAAGTCAAAATTAATTTTATATCCTTATTTTTAAAAACTAGATATCAAGATAAGAATATATCGCGATATCTTCTTATCTTGATATCTTCCTAATTTAATGAGTCAGTAAATTTTTCTGACTTGCTATGTCATACTAACAGGTGAATACTTGAAGTAAGCAGAACAACTTCCCTCACTTGAAACCATGCATGGTCCTATTGGATTTTCCGGATTACATACATTTTTAAACAAGCTGCACTCGTTAGGTTTAATCTTTCCTTTAAGAACATCTCCGCATCTGCAGCCATTATTTTTTACTACTTTATTTTGAGGAATTTTATATATATTTTCTATATTAAACTTTTCAAATTCATCAGAAAGTTTAAGTCCGCTCGAACTTATTAATCCCATGCCTCTCCAGTAATCGTCTTCAACTTTAAAAGTATTTTGTATTAAAGCCTGCGCAGCTTTATTCCCTTTAGGTCTTACTAATTTTTTATATGGGTTTTCTAGATTACATGATTCTTCCTTAATATTCTTAACCAACTTAAAAATTCCACTTACTACTTCTTCCATCTCAAAGCCGGCAATTGCTCCCGGACAATTATACTGTTCTAAAAATTTGAAGCCTTCTTCTCCAATAACAACTCCAACGTGGCCAGGGCATAAAAATCCATGAATCTCCAGTTCTTTATCTTCTAAAAGCAGTCTCATTACAGGTTCAACTAACTTGTGCATAGAGAGTACATAAAAATTCGATATTCCTAAGTCTTGTGCCTCTCTTACAGCTATTGCCGTAGCAGGAGCTGTAGTTTCAAAACCAATTCCCAGAAAAACCACTTTTTTATCCTTATATTTTTCTGTAAGTTTTAATGCATCCATGCTGGAATACACCATTTTTACAGTTGCACCCTTAGCTTTTGCATTTTCAAGTGTTCTGGCTGGATCAGAACCAGGCACTCTTATCATATCTCCATAGGTAGCCACAACTATATCATCTTTTAAAGACAAGTCATATATGTAATCTAAATATATATCCGGAGTTACGCATACAGGACAGCCTGGACCGGAAATTAAATTGATATTGCTGTTTATCAAAGTTCTAATACCAAATTTGCTTATAGCCATAGTATGTGTACCACATACTTCCATTAGATTTATATTGCCTTCAAAGGAATTTATATACTTCAGCTGCTTATTAATCAATTGCATGTCCATCTTAAAACACCTCTTTTAAATTCCTTTTAATATTAATTGCTTCCTGCTGCTTTTTCTAATTCATCAACTATTTCTAAAGTCTCCAATGCATCAGCTTCCTCTATTTTTTCTATGGCGAAACCTGCATGCACCATAACATATTCTCCAACATTTAAGTTTTCAATTAAATCTATTCTAACTTTTCTTCTAATGCCATTTAATTCACCAACTGCTTCTTTACCACTAATTTCTATTATTTTTAAAGGCAGCCCTAAACACATTTAAATTCACCTCTATTTCAAAATACATTATATTTTTACCAAATTCGATATTGATTCTATATTCATAATAATATCACAACTTTACATACTTTGTAACTAAAAGTTAAAATATAAACATAGTTATAAACTTATTTGGAAAACTATAATATAGATGTTTTAAATGCAAATATATTATGTTATAATGTAGATAAAAATGCCATTTTATAATATGTTGTTATAATTTTAAACATGCATAAGTATAAATAATTAAATAAATACATAGTAAAGGAGTTATACATATGAGTATTAAAGAGAAATTTTCAAAGTACTACACTGAAACCTATTTAAAAAGATATGGTGATAGAATAACACAAGTTCAAGGAAATGTTGTATCAGCTAAAATCGAGGAAAAGACTATTTTATGGATATTCCACAAATTAACAGCTACTCTAATTGTAAAACCTGATAGAAGTAAAACTGTTGTAAAATGTTTTTATAAGAAAAATAAATGGTTTAAAAAACCTTCTTTCATTACTGTAAACCAAGGAAATCTTGTTATTATTCAGGGCTTAAAGGGTAAAAAAGGTAAAGAAGGCAGAGAACTTATATCTATTATGAATGTTAGAAATCTTACAACTAAAAAAGACTTGATTCCTGTTGAAGGCAAAGTACAAAGAATTCAAAAGGTTCAAAGAATAAAATAAGAAGTGGAAAATCCACTTCTTATTTTATTCTTATCTCTTTATATACAAATATAAGCTGTTGATAAATGCTATAAAGCTTGAGAAGAATATTACTATCATCCACTGACCAAAATTTAAAGCAACAGTTTTAAATATAGCCTGCAAGAAAGGAACATATAAAACAAGACAAAGCATTGTTATAGATACTAATACTGCTCCGACAAGATAAATGTTAGTTAATATATTTATTTCAAATATTGAATGTTTCTCTGATCTACATTCAAAAACATGAATAAGCTGTGACATTATTAAAGTGCCTAAAGCTAAAGTTCTGCAAGTACTTAAATTCATTCCATAATATCTGCCTGCCAAGAACGCTAAAACAGTACAAACACCAATAAGGCTTCCTCTTATAACTATCTTTTCTTTTAATCCTCTTGCAAAAATATGTTCATTTTTAGGCCTTGGCTTTTGATACATTATATCCTTATCAGCAGGATCTACACCTAAAGCTATAGCCGGAAGTCCATCGGTAATCAGGTTAACAAATAAAATTTGTATAGGAAGAAGCGGAGTGTCTAAATATAAAAGCGACGCTAAAAACATAGTAAGAACTTCACCTAAATTACAAGAAAGCAAATACCTTATAAATTTTCTTATATTATCGTAGATTACCCTTCCCTCTTCTACAGCAGCAACGATTGTAGCAAAGTTATCATCTAGTAATATCATTGAAGATGCTTCTTTTGTTACATCAGTGCCTGAAATCCCCATAGAAATTCCTATGTCAGCCTCTTTAACAGCAGGGGCATCATTTACTCCATCGCCTGTCATAGCAACAATATAGCCTTTTTTCTTAAATAGCTTGACTATTCTTAGCTTGTGATTTGGGCTTACACGAGCAAAAACACTAACCTTGCTCATTCTATTAAGTAATTCTTTATCACTTAAAGTATCAAGCTCATCACCGGTTATTACTTCAGACTGATTCTTGCATATGTCTAGTTCTTTACCTATAGCAAAGGCAGTATTTTTATGATCTCCTGTTATCATTACAGGACGTATTCCTGCAACTTTACATTTTAAAACCGCATCTTTGACTTCCTTTCTAGGAGGATCAATAATTCCTGCAACTCCTAAAAATATAAGGTCATTCTCTAGGCTGCTGCCTTTTACTAGATCTGAATCTTTATAAGCTGCGGCAATACATCTTAGAGCGTTAAAAGACATACCTTCTACTGCAGCCAAAATCTTTTCTTTATAATTAGCCGTTAATGGTTTTACTTCATTATTTATTAATATGTACTTACACCTTTGAATAAGCCTCTCAGGTGCACCTTTCACATAGCAGCAGTCTTTTTTGTCTTCTCTGATAATTACAGACATCATTTTTCTATCAGAGTCAAAAGGAATATCGTAGCTTCTTTTTCCCTTTGAAAGAAAATTAATATATGATTTTGTATCTTTAAAAAATACTTTAATTAATGCGGTCTCAGTTGGATCACCAAATAAGCTTTTTTGAGTGGAATTTTCCTTATCATCATAGCTGCAATCGTTGCAGTAAACAAAAGCTCTTCTCAATAAGTCATTACTGGGAACGCCATCCTTGTCTACATTATAAGTTGAATCATTGCTGTATATAACCTTCACCGTCATATTATTTTGTGTTAAAGTACCCGTTTTATCACTGCATATAATTGAGGTACAACCTAATGTTTCAACAGCAGGAAGCTTTCTTACTAACGAGTTTCTCTTTAGCATTCTTGAAACCCCTAAAGCTAAGGCCACTGTTACAATTGCTGCCAGGCCTTCAGGTATAGCTGCAACTGCAAGACTAACTCCAAGAAGAAACATTTCATAAGCATTTTGACCTCTCCATATTCCCATAACAGTTACTATTGCACAGATTACTACACATAATACAACCAATATTTTTCCTAGTGAATTAAGCCTTTCTTTGAGGGGAGACTTATCACTTTCAATATCTTGAAGCATGTTAGCTATTTTGCCCATTTCTGTTTTCATGCCTGTCTCGGTAATTCGAGCAACAGTCTTTCCTGTTAACAAAACCGTTCCCATATAAAGCTGATTTTCCTTATCTTTAGAACTTTTATTAACACCTACAGATTCTCCGGTTAAAAGTGATTCATCTACCATTACTGTGCTATCTTGAATTATCATACAGTCAGCTGGAATTCTATCTCCACTTTCCAGTATAATTAAATCTCCGGGAACTAAGTTTTCAGCATTTATTACTTCAATTTTACCCTCCCTGACTACTTTTGAGGTTGGAGCTGCTAATTTTTTCAATGCTTCTAATGATTTCTCTGTTTTATACTCTTGAATAAATCCTAAAATAGAATTCATTATAACAATTATTAGTATGGTGATAGCATCAGCTTTTTCACCCATTATTCCCGATATTATTGTAGCTGCAATTAGAACCCATACTATAAAATCGTTAAATTGAGATAAAAATATTTTAATTGGCGAAATACTCTTCTTATTCTCTAGTTGATTAGGGCCATAGGTTTTAAGCCTTTTTTCTGCTTCGTTCTTTGTTAAGCCTTTCATTAAAGCTTCACTATTTTGCATTCTATCCCTCCTGTGCTATAGTTTTTACCTCTTTGTAGTCTTAAGGTATGTTTTATTCATTAATATATATGAAGGGATGTCCACAGTTATGAAGAAATGTTATTATATTATAAATATTTAAAAAAGAACTTAAACTATTTACAAGGAGAGTAATTACCCTTACAATTAAGATACTTAAGGATTAAATGAACGGAGGTTAAAGGTCTAAATGACCTCTAACGAGTACTTTGCGAGCGGAGCGAGTGGGTTTAGACTACTCAGTGTTTCCGACTAAAAGGAGGTTAAATGCCTAAATGGCCTTTAACGAGCAATTAGCGAGCGGGAGCGAGTGATCTTTGATTGCTCAGTGCTTCCGACTAAAAGGAGGAATAATAAATGAATGACTTAATTTATATAACCGGGCATAAAAATCCTGACACAGATTCAATATGTGCAGCTATTTCCTATGCTGAACTTAAAAATAAAACTGGAAATCTGAAAGCTGCACCAGTCAGGCTCGGAGAGATCAATAGAGAAACTCAATTTATTTTAAATTATTTTGATGTTGAAGTTCCTGATCTTATAGAAACTGTAAAGGTTCAGGTGTCTGATCTTCATATCGACAATGTAGCTCCTGTATCTCCTGATATATCTTTAAAAATGGCCTGGAATATTATGAAGAAAAACAATTCAAAAACCCTGCCTGTAGTTGATGAAAATGATTCATTGATGGGAATTGCTACTATAACAAATCTTTTTTCCAGTACTATGGATGTATGGGATAACGATATTTTATCAAAAAGTAATACTAAGCTTGAAAATATTGTTGATACTCTATCTGCTAATTACATATTTATTCATGATGAAAATATTAAACTTCATGGTAAAATAGTTACAGCTGCTATGCAGCCTAACAGCACTAAGGAGATCATAGAAGCTGGAGATGTGATTATATGCGGCGATAGAGAAGATACTCAAAGGGTTATTATAGAGGGTGGAGCAAGTCTTATGATAATAACCGGCAATCATGGAGCAAGTGATGAAATAATTGAGCTTGCCAAAAATTCAAATTGCTCTATCATTTCTACTCCTTATGATTCTTTTACAGCTTCAAGACTAATAACACAAAGTGTTCCAGTAAGTTATGTTATGACAAGGGACAATATTGTAAGTTTTAACACAGATGATTTTGTAGATGAAATAAAGGATGTTATGCTTGAAACCAGATACAGAAGCTATCCGGTTATTGATAAACATAATAAAGTTGTTGGAACTATATCAAGATATCATTTAATTAGTCAAAATAGAAAAAAAGTTATTTTGGTGGACCATAATGAGCGAACTCAGTCTGTGCATGGACTGGAAGATGCTGAAGTAATGGAAATTATTGATCATCATAGAATTGCAGATATACAAACAGGTAATCCTATTTATTTTAGAAACGAACCAGTTGGAAGTACTTCAACTATTGTTGCTTCTATGTTTTTTGAAAATGGTATAAGACCTTCAAAAAAGGTTGCAGGACTTTTAAGTGCAGCAATAATTTCTGATACTCTTCTTTTTAAGTCTCCAACCTCAACTAATGTGGATAAACTTATGCTTAAAAGGCTGTCAGAAATAGCAGGCATAGATGTGGATAGTTTTGCTAAAGAGATGTTTAAAGCAGGAACTTCCCTTAAAAACAGAACTGTAGATGAGATATTCCACCAGGACTTTAAAGTATTCACTCTTAACAATTTAAAGATTGGAATCTCTCAAATAAGCACAATGGATCTAGAAGGCTTTACAGATATGAAGAATGATATGGTTACTCTAATGGAAAAAAAGGCACTTGAGAACAGCTTTAATTTATTAGTATTTATGCTTACAGATATACTAAAAGGCGGCTCTGAGCTCTTAGTTGTTGGCAAAGACAAAGAAATTGCGGCAAGAGCCTTCAATGTTAAAATAAATGGCACAAGCTTTTATCTTCCAGGAATATTATCGAGGAAAAAGCAGGTTATACCGCCGATAACTTCAGCGATAACTTCATTAAAATAAGAAGTGGATTTCCACTTCTTATTTTATTATAAGATAAAATATAATAAATATAATTATACATATTCCATAGGTTATGCTTAAATAATCCTTAACACATATGCTGTCAATTTTTTTGCTGTATCCTCCATAGCTTTTTATATAATCAGTTTTCTTTGAACTGTACATATAATAGAAATTTACTGATTCAACATAAGCGCCCATAATATCAACATTTAGCAAAGGCCTTTTGAAAAAGTTATTTATATAATCTCCTTTAAAATCTATTTCTGATTTTTTATTTCTGCAAAAATACACTATGTATAGAAAAGCCTGGGCTATAACTGCAGGAACTATAGTTGACAGATTAAATAAATATTTAAAAAAGTAAAGTTCCTCATCTTGCAGATATAAATTATAAATAATCATATAAGCTATCCCGATAAAATTACCAAAAATCAATATATACATTACAGGTGCTATAAAGCCGCATACCAGCGCTCTTGAAATGGTTGATATAGTATCATAGAATTTCACCTTTTCTCTAAGCTTCAAATTCTTTTTTTCTGTGTTGCTTATATCTATTACTAAAAATATAATTATAAAATTAATTATTTCACCTGGCCTAACTTTGTAAATTGCATAACAAATAATCCCTGTTGTTAAAGTATATAAAATTTGAAGCAATACTTTACTTTTTATTAGTTTGCTTAAGCCGTTATTAATGAAATTAAATACAATCTGCCTGTCTACTTTCCATAGAACTATACTAAGAAGACAGCCAAAAACATAACCTACCCCCATATTATTCCTCCAGACTAATCCTCTATTTCCTTAATAGAAACGGGTTTCATCTCAATATTAAGCATATTTGCACTGCTTCTATACATGAAATCATTATTATCAATGTATGATGATCTGCATGGCATAAATATAGAATCTGTTCTTTGTCGGCATATTTCGTACAATGGACAATAGCACTGTGAATTAATTTGATTATTCATATTGTACATATATTTATTCCTCCTATAAAAATAATGTATTATTATAAATATATGTACTAGGTTTAATAGTTTATGAAAGCTATATTAATTTAATATTTGCTAAAAATTATACTAAATTAAAAAGCAGTATCATACATAAGTACAATACTGCTCTTTTTATTTAGATCTTAAATTATTAGTCATTCCCCACATGTCATCAGCTGTTTTCATTGATTTAGAACTTAATTCAAAGGCTCTTTGAGTTATTATCATATCGGTCATTTCCTTTGCAATATTTACATTTGACAATTCTGAAAATCCCTGCATAACATTAGCATCCTGTGATATAAATGGTCTCTCAACAGGTATATCTACACCATTTACATTATTATTTACCAAAGTATAAAGGTTTTCCCCTACTGACTGCATAGAATCAGAACTAATAACATTATAAATATTTATTTTTCCTATTTCTTTTGAATTATTTCCGTCAGACTTGAAAATTCTCCCTTTATCATCTATGGTAAAATTTTTTTCACTAAGTCTTCTATCTTCTTCAGTAGTATTTTCATTAAAAGCCACAACCAATCTATTTCCATTGCTATCAACTAAACTACCTTCAGAATCTAAACTAAAATTTCCTCCTCTTGTATACGCAGTTTTATAAGTTCCATCTGCATTTTTTTCTGGAAGAGTAACCTGAAAGTATCCTTGGCCATCAATAGCAATATCCGTTGACTTTCCTGTCTCGGTAAGATTACCCTGACTATTGTCACGAGTCCACTGCCCTGTTCTTATACCAGTACCATTATAAGAAGTATTTTGTCCTGAAGTTGTAACAGGATATCCAGTTCTATTAAGATTTTCATATACTAAATCTTTAAAATTAACATCTACACGCTTATAACCGGTTGTATTTGCATTCGCAATATTATTTGAGATGCTATCTAGTTTATCCTGCTGCGCAGACATGGCACTTCTGCTGCTCCATAATATTCTTAACAATTGCTTCACTTCCTCTGATAATTATATTTATCTTATAGTACCAACTTCATTAACAGCTTTTCCTAAAGTTTCATCTAAAGACTGCATTATTTTTTGATTAGATTCAAAGGTTCTCATAACTGTCATCATATTGACCATTTCATTAATTACGTTAACATTAGACTTTTCCAGTGAATTTTGTTTTACTAAAACATTATCTGACTGAACAGCATTGTTTCCTTCATATAGATTGTCGCCTATTTTCTTAAGAGAATTTAGATCAGCAAAATTAACAGTGTTAAATCTATACTTATTTCCTTGAACAGTAAAGGTTCCATCTCCATAAAGCTTTATTTCTTCATTTCCAACTTGCACAGGTGATGGATTTCCTACAGTTTGTCCATTTTCATTAACTACCGAGGCTAAAACTCTGTCTCCACTGTCATTAACCAGGTAACCTTGGCTGTTTACATGAAAGTGTCCATCTCTAGTGTAATAAGTGTTATTGGCTCCATTATTTTCTCTTAGTACAGAAAAGAAGCCTCCGCCATCAATTGCAAAATCACTCCATTTTCCTGTGTCATCTATAGTTCCTTGAGTATAGCTTGTATTAACTCCGTCTATTGAACTTCCCTGACTTAATGAACCAATTACATTTCTAACATTCTTGCCATTAACAATCTTATCATAATTTTCAATTAATACATCATCAAACTTTTTTACTGCCAAATTATCTTCTTTAAACCCGACTGTATTAACATTTGCTAGATTGTTTGTTATTACATCCTGTTTAGCTTCTTGAGTTATAAGACCTGATACAGTAGTATATAATGCTCTTATCATTTGCTCACATCCTTATTAATAACTTTGAATTCACTTGGATAATCCATACCTAATGCTTTAGCTCTTTTTTCAATTTCTGCACTGCTTATATTATTATTAAATTTTACACCACTCATAATAACCGTTGAAATAATAATTCCTATACCAATACCAAGCAGAATTTTTCTGTCACTAAGAAAGTCTATTAAATACTTTATTTTAGATATAATTCTTTTATTAATAGTACCTCCCCCTTGCCTATACCAAGTTTTGTAGCAATATCCTCTACTGAATATCCCTTATTGAGCATAGAATTTATCTCGTCTATTTTAACACTATTTGATTTCAAATTAATATTTTCAGTTTCCTTAATTGTATCCTCTTTAGCATCAACATACAAGCTTTTGTTTTGCTCCACTTCCTGGCTAATTTGGACTTCCTCTATTTCTTTTTCCATTATAACTTCATTTGTATCATCATGGTCATTTATACTTTTATTATCGATTTCATTTTTCTGGAGCTTTATAATTTCTTTTTGGAGTTCCAGAATAGTTTCTGAAAATTCTCGTCTAAGCTCACCAATTCTTATATCAACTTCTGTCAGGTCAGCTTCAGTATTACTGAAGACTTTGCCAAAGGAAGTATCCTGCTTTCTTACAGCCCTTATATTAAAAACAATTAATAATATACCTGTAATTATTAGAAACCAAATCATAGTTATCCCTCAGTTATTCATATTTTAACTTCTTTAGTTCTTTTCTTAAATGCATAATTGCTCTGCTGTGAAGCTGGCATACTCTTGACTCTGAAACCTCGAGAACCTTTCCAATCTCCTTTAAAGTCAATCCTTCATAATAGTATAAAGATAATACCATTCTATCTTTCTCATTTACGTTATCTAATGCTTTTGCCAAATACTCGATCTCTTCCTTATCTTGAAGCATTTTTTCTGGGCTAGGACTCTTTTCATCTTCAATTGTTCCCATAAGAGACATATCATCATCATCAGAAAAAATGATATCCTCAAGAGATGCTACTGAAATATAATTAATGTAGCTTTCTATTTCACTTACTTCTTCCAAACTCATTTTCAGTTCTCTTGCTACTTCATCATAATTAGGTTCTCTTAATAATTTTTTCTGCAGAGTTTCTATAACATCATTATACTTATTAAGCTTGTCCATAGCACCCTTGGAAATAGGACTGTTCTTTCTAAGTTCATCAATCATTGCCCCTTTTATTCTAATGGAGGCATAAGTTGAAAACTTCATCCCCTTGCTTTCATCAAACTTATTTATAGCATCCATGAGCCCAATCATGCCAAAGCCTACTAAATCTTCATACTCAATATATTTGCTTTTTCCTATTATTACTCTTGAAGCTATATACTTAACCAGTGGTATATATTTTGCAACAACTTGTTCTTTTATATCAACCGCCTTAGCCAAAGCCATACTTAGCCCCCCTCTACAATCAAACTTTAATTTGTAGTACCCTTCCTCATCTGATCACGCATTACTTGAAAAATAAATCTTATAATTTTCTCTCTGTTTTTTTCTTCTAAATCTATAAAACTAATCCCACATATGTTCAATTTATTAACATCATCTTTCTCTACTCTAACAACTTCCCCTTTGATCTCAAGGCTATCACCTTCAACAGGAATGTATGCCTTAATTAAATCTCCAACATTCAGCCTTTGTTCATTTAATTTTATTCTCATGCCTCCGCCGCTTAAGTCAACCATTATTGCCTTCACAATATTTTCTGTCTTATTTTCTATTTTGGAATACTCAACTGTACAAACAATTGGAACCCTCACAAATTTTCTTCTTTGAACTTTAAACACTTCATTTGGAAGAGCTAAAACTATTATAGGAATAACATCTACTTTTCTATCAGTTACCGTAGTATAAAACTTATAAATATCGTTTCCTTGATAATATATTACTTCAACTTGCTCAAATTTCCTCAGAGGGATATATTGTCCCTCTTTAATCGGTATACTTATATATAAAAACCTGTCATCTACATTCTCTATATTGCTCTTATAATATCCATCGTCCCAAGATATTTCAACCTTGTTGTTTATAGTAAACTTTAATTCTTCTGCCATATACT
This sequence comes from Clostridiales bacterium oral taxon 876 str. F0540, assembly GCA_000466585.1. Taxonomy (GTDB): domain Bacteria; phylum Bacillota; class Clostridia; order Clostridiales; family Clostridiaceae; genus Clostridium_AT. Next base: position 20,623 of record KE993501.1, on the reverse strand, counting down.
ATCTCCTTACGAAAATATACTGAAAATCTTTTTAAAAAGTCCCTGAACCCCTGTTTTTTGTTCTTTATCTTCACTGCCTATAAGTTTTTTAGCTATTTTTACAACATCTTGAGAAGCCTCGCAGTTTGGATATGTTATTATAAAAGGCTGTTGGCTTCTAACTGCCTGCACTAACTTCTTATCTTCAGCAATACTTCCCAAATACTCCATTTTCATCTTTAAGAAATTGGTTACAGCATTATTAAACTTTCCGTAGGTAAGCACAGCTTCTTTTTCATCAATTGCTCTATTAATAACAACCTTTGCAGTTGTTTTAAGCTTAAAATGGGATATAGCCTTTAGAAGACTGTACGCATCTGTAAGGGAAGTCGGTTCAGGAGTTGTTAATACAATAAGTTCCTCGCAGCAGGCTACAAATCCGAGCACGCTCCTGTTGATTCCTGCACCTGTATCCATAAGAATATAATCTAGTCCTGTGAGGGCTTCCAGCTTTTTAATAAATCCTTCTCTTTGCTCATTGGTTAACTCCTCAATCTTTGTTAGTCCTGACCCACCTGGAAGAAGCTTAACTCCATAGGGACCAGTAATAACTACATCATCTATTTCTTTACCATTAAATATAACATCAAAAACGTTGTACTTTGGCAGAAACCCCATCAATACATCGTCATTTCCCATTCCGACGTCTGCATCAAATATCAGCACCTTTTTACCCATCTGCTGCAGCATGATTCCAAGGTTCACTACAAAATTACTTTTACCTACTCCACCCTTTCCAGAGGTAACAGTTATTATTCTAGCTCTATCTTTAGTTTCATTATTTGATGCAAGTTGTCTCAGTCTTTGAGCTTGATCTAACATATATTATCCTCTCCTAATATAAGACTAGCTACTTCTGAAGATGATATAGACTTTATATCATCAGGCACATTTTGCCCAGTGGTAATAAAACTAAGCGGTTTTTTAGCAGAATCCAGTATATTCAGTATAGAACCATAAGTTGAGGTTTCGTCCAGCTTTGTTATAATAACATTATTATAATTTAAAATCTTATACCCCTCTATTATGGCTTCCACATCTTTATTCTTTGTAGTAGAGCTTATAACTAAATGTATATTATTCGTATTAGCTTTTTCAACAAAAGCTCTAAGCTCTGATATCTGCATTGTATTTTTACTGCTTCTTCCTGTAGTATCTATTAAAACAACATCGCAATCTCTCATAGCATCAATTGCACTATCCATTTCCTTCATAGTAAATACTACCTTAAAAGGAATATTCATTATATCCGCATAAGTCTTTAATTGCTCAACAGCACCTATCCTATAGGTATCAATAGTTATAAGTCCTACTTTTTTCTTATCGATCAGTGAAAGCTTTCCTGCAAGCTTTGCAATTGTAGTTGTCTTACCTACACCTGTAGGGCCAACTAATACAACCGCGCCTTCCATTTTCACCTTAGCTATTGGAACCAGTTTCTCTATGGCCATTCTTGCCTTTTGTGTTTCATCCAAATTTTCATCAAAGCTTTTTACTTTAGTCAAAACCTTTTTAACAATTTTCTCATTTAAATCAACGTCTTCCAGTCTAATTTGAAGCTTTGATCTCCTTTGAGTTTTTTCAGGAGTTTTATTCATCATATCAGATAAAAGATTTTTCATTTCCTGCATTTCTTTAAAAAGATCTGAATCCTTTGAAGAAACCTTGCTTTCTTCAACTACTTCATTTTTCAAAGGTTCAGAGCTTTTCACAGTTTCTTTTTCAACAGCTTTCTTTATTGCTTCTATACTATCAACAATATCTTCATCATTTTTCTTAACATTTTCAATAGCTGCAGTAACCTCTAATATTTTCTTTGAGAAAAATCCTTTTATTCCTGGCTTTCTTATTTTTCTCTGACTTATTATAACTGCATCTTTGCCTAATTCATAACGAATACGCGTCATCGCTTCATTCATGCTGCTTACTATATATCTCTTAATAATCATTTATATGGTCACAACTCCTTCAGTTCTTATCTCTATATCATTAGGTATTTCATTTAATGAAAGAACTATAATATTTGGAAATACCATCTCAATAAGCCTTCTAAAAGCAGGTCTAATCTTAGGAGAAACCAACAAAACAGGCTGATTATCATTAAAATAAACATTATCTGTAACATTCTTTATGGAATTTAATACTTTTCCGGTAGTGTCAGGATCCATAGCCGGGAAAGAACCCTGCATTGACTTTTGTATATTTTTAGCTACTAACTCTTCTATATCAGGTGAAAGAGTAGCCACTGTTATAGCTCCGCTTTCATCTATAAGCGGATTACATATAGTTCTGCCTAAAGCAAATCTTACATATTCTGTTAAAAGCTCAATATCCTTTGAAGTTCTTGAATTATCAGCAAGAGACTCCATTATTGTTACCATATCCTTTATCGGAACTTTTTCCTTCAATAAATTCTGCAATACCTTTTGAACTTCTCCAATAGTCATTAAATCCGGTATTAATTCTTCTACAACTGCACTATATTTTTCCTTAACTGCGTCAATTATTAGCTTTACTTCTTGTCTTCCTAAGAGTTCATAGGAATGACTCTTAATTGTTTCAGTAAGGTGTGTCACCATAACAGTCGTCGGATCAACTACTGTAAGGCCTTTTATTTCAGCATCTTCTCTTTGATCCTTATTTATCCATACAGCCGGAAGTCCAAAGGCCGGCTCTACTGTACTTATCCCTTGAATATCGTAGTCACCATTTGTCGGGTCCATGCATAACAGCATGTTAGGCATAAGTTCTCCTCTTACTGTTACTGTTCCTCTTATTTTAACTACATATTCATTAGTCTTAAGCTGAAGGTTATCTCTTATTCTTATAGGTTGTACAACAATGCCCATTTCAATAGCGCATTGTCTTCTTACTGAAGATATTCTCTCAAGTAAATCTCCTCCGGCGCTTTCATCTGCAAGAGGTATTAACCCATACCCTATTTCAATTTCCATTGGTTCTACACTAATAAGCGACATAACATTTTCAGGTTCTCTTTTTTCTGTTTCAATAATCTGCTGCTGCTCTTCCTCAATTTTTGCCTCAACTTCATTTTTAGCATCCTTATATAAAAAGTATGCGCTTACCCCTGTAGTAACTGATAGTACTATAAATATAAAGTGCGGAAGTCCGGGTATGAAAGCTAAGAAAAGCAATACTATTGAAGCTATAGCAATAACCTTTGGAAATCCTGTAAGCTGTGATGTTACCAAGGAACCAAGGTTTTGATCGCTTCCAGAACGAGTAACCAAAATACCTGAGGATGTTGATATTAGCAGCGCCGGTATCTGGCTTACCAATCCATCACCGATTGTAAGTCTTACATAGGTTTGCGCTGCATTTCCTATATCCATTTTTAGCATTACTACGCCTATAATAATTCCACCGATTACATTTATTAAAGTAATTATAATTCCGGCTATAGCATCACCTTTAACGAACTTTGACGCACCGTCCATAGCTCCATAAAAATCAGCTTCCATCTGCATTTTCTTTCTTCTATCTTTAGCTTGCGCTTCATTAATTAATCCTGAATTTAAATCTGCATCTATGCTCATCTGCTTACCAGGCATTGCATCAAGCGTAAATCTTGCAGAAACTTCTGCTACTCTGCCTGAACCATTAGTAATAACCATAAACTGTATAATCATTATAATTAAGAATATTATAATTCCAACAACATAGTTTCCACCTACAACGAAGCTTCCGAAAGCCTCAATTATATGTCCTGCATAGGCATCCTTTAATATAAGTCTTGTAGAAGATATATTCAACGCAAGTCTAAACAAAGTTGTAATAAGAAGTAAGGTTGGAAAAACAGAAAATTGTAGTACTTCTGTGGTAAACATCGTTAAGAGTATTATAACTACTGATACTGTTATATTAAAGGCTAAAAGTATATCCAGTATTGTAGGAGGCAGAGGAATGATAATCATAAGAACAATACCAATAACCAAAAATGCTACAACCACATCGGTATTGTTTTTTATATTAAATTTTGACTTTGTATTTAAATCCATATTTATTTCACCCCTGTATCAATTAAGCCTTCTACTTTTTCTTCTTCATTTTATAAACTAAAGCTAAAACCTCCGCAACAGCCTGATACATTTCAGCAGGTATAGAAGATTCTATATCTACCTCTGCATATATTAGTCTTGCTAAAGCTCTGTTTTCAATTATTGGAACGTTATTTTCCTTTGCAACTTCCTTTATCTTAATAGCTAAGTTATCTGCACCTTTTGCAACAAGAATAGGAGCACTATCCTCCCCATCTTTATACCTTAATGCACAAGCTATATGAGTAGGATTTGTAACTACTACTGTGGCATCAGGCACAGCCTGCATCATTCTCCTCGAAGCCATCTCTCTTTGCCTTTGCTTTATCTTTCCTTTAATCTGTGGATCTCCTTCCTGCTGCTTAAACTCTTCCTTTATTTCCTGCTTTGTCATTTTAAGTTCTTTATTATATTGATATCTTTGGTAGAGGTAATCAGCAGATGCTACAACAACCATTATTATAGTTATTTTAGAAAATATGCTCATAACTATTTTTCCAAAGGCGGCAGGTACTGCACCTACCTTCAAGCTTCCCATCTGCATAATATAGCTGTAATTATCTCTTATAAAGCCATAACCAACATAAGCTAGAATTGAAACAATGATTAAGTTTTTTATTGTTTCTATAAGAGTTCTAAAGGAAAATATTCTTTTAAGTCCTTTTAAAGGATTTATTTTTGAAAGCTGAGGCTTTAGAGGCTCAGAAGTTACCATAAATCCTACCTGAATAAAGTTAGCAAGCACACCCATTATCATGATAGGTACTATAATAGGCAAAATTACTAAGGCTATTCTCCAAAGTGCTGTTAATGTTATACTTTGAAGACTATTATAATCTAAATTTGTTAATAGGTAGTTATTTAAAAACATTTGCATTGTATCTTTCAAACTGTTTCCTGCATAGCTTCCTATTGCTAAAAGTACCAGAGTTGCAGCAAGCATAGTAAGTGCTAAATTAACTTCCTTGCTTCTAGCTACCTGACCTTTCTTTCTTGCATCGCTCTTTTTCTTTGGCGTAGCTTCCTCTGTTTTATCTTCTGATGCAAAAACTACTATAAAAGGCACTACCTTAAATATTCCTTTTAAAAGATCCTGCATGTTTCCAAAGGAATTTGAAATCATATTTAATAATAGGGGCAGTGCCAGCACAAAACAAGTAAGTCCAACTAATATCTTTATAGGCAGACCTAATATCATTAGATTAATTTGGGGTACTGCCCTTCCTATTAGTCCTAAAGTTATATCTGTTATAAGAATAATCAATACCAGTGGTATTGCAATTTTCAATCCTATAGCAAAGAACTGTATAAAAGCATTTATGATTAAATCTATGCTTCCCCCTGATAATATGAATTTACCAAGAGATATTGAATTAAAGCTCTCTACTAATGCCCTTATGAGCATGTGATGACCATCAATAGTAAAAAATAATATCAAGCTGCACCAGTACAAGATATTTTCTATAAAAGTACTATTGCTGTTTGTTGTTGGATCAAACATACTTATCATAGAAAAACCTATCTGCTGATCTATAAACTGTCCTGCCATTTTAATACTGAAAAAGCATAAGTTTGTTATGAAACCAAGTGTAATTCCTGTAATAACTTCATTTATAATTAAAGAAACTAAAATATAATTGCTTGTTATATTTACTGACGAGTAATTAATTCCTGGTAATAAAATATATGCAACGATAAGCGTAAAGGCAACCTTTGCAATACTCGGAAGCCCTTTAGGGAAAAATATCGGCACAACTGCGAAAAATCCAATCATTCTAATAAAAACAAGTATCAAAGCCGTGAAATATGCCATATTAATCAATATTTATCACCCTGATATCCTTTTTCTATTTTGCTACATTTGCAATTAACGAAAATATCCTTTCTGTGAAATTTACAACTGTATGAAGCATCCAAGGACCGGCTATAAGGCCAACTACAGCTGCTGCAATAAGTTTTGGAACAAAGGTTAAGGTCTGCTCCTGAATTTGTGTAGTAGCTTGGAAAATACTAATAATCAAGCCCACAATAATTGATATGACAAGTATCGGTGCTGCAATTGTAAGTCCTGTTTGAATAGCATCCTTTAAAACAGATATAATCATATTTTCACTCATAAAAACCCTCACCCCTAAAACTAAAACTTCTATATTTATTTAACTACTGCATTCAATTCTACGAAAAGCCCATAATCAGTGATTTAACTAACAGATGCCATCCATCAACCATTACGAAGAGTAATAATTTAAAAGGAAGAGATACCATAACTGGCGGCAGCATCATCATACCCATTGAAAGAAGTACGCTTGAAACAACTAAATCAATTATTAAAAAAGGAATATATAATAAGAATCCGATTATGAAGGCCGTCTTTAATTCACTTATAACAAAGGCTGGAACTACTACATAGAGCGGAACATTATCCTTAGTTATTTCTCCCTGTACCTTTGCTACATCAATGAATAGCTTCAAGTCATTCTGTCTTGTGGTTTTAAGCATAAACTGCCTTAAGGGCTTTGACCCCTCTTCAATTGCCTGCTGCTGAGTTATCTTATTATCAAGGTAAGGCTTAACCGCATTATTGTTAACTGCGTTGAAGGTTGGTGTCATTATAAATATTGTTAAAAATATTGCTAGTCCAATTAACACCTGATTTGGTGGAGCCTGCTGAGTACCAATGGCACTTCTCAAGAATGAAAATACTATAGAAATTCTTATAAAGCTTGTCATCATTATGATGATAGAAGGCAGCAAGGATAGAACTGTGAGCATTATTAACAGTTTTATATTATCTACATATTCCTTTGGAGTATTGGCTCCATCCACTGAAATATTAACCTTAGGAATAGGTATATCAGCAGGTGCAGCTTGTACTTTATATCCTAGTAGAAATATTAAAGAAACCATAAATAGTACAGCGAATATGCCATATTTTTTCTTCATATTTAATCTTCCTTCTTTTTGATTACTTTTTGATAAAATTCTTTAAGACTTGCGTATTCAGGAATCTCTTTAGTTTCTTCAATTTTTAAAAGTTCCTCTTCCTTAAGTTCTAAGAGAGTTTCTATCTTGCCTGTTGAAGAAGACAGCACATATCCTTTTTGGCCAATTTTAACTACCACTAAACTGTTTTCTTTTGACAAAGAAACTCTATCGAGAACTTTAATAAATTTACCGTTTTGAATCTTCTGAAGCTTGCTTCCTCCAAACTTAACAGAAAGATAAAATAAAAAAAGAATAAAAGGAAGAAATACAACTATCTTAAGAATCATATATAAAAAGCTTAAGTCCATATCTTCTCCTTTACTGAATTAAGATGTCAGTGAGGTAAATGTTATTAATCCTTCCATTTTCAAAATAAGGATTAATCTTAGTCAAAATTTCCTTCTTCAAATCATCTATATTTTTTTGTGTAACTAAATCTGTAGTTTTCTTTGATCTTAAAATATTATTTATCGCATCTCTTAATACTGGCTTTTTAGTCTCAAATTCTGCAGCCATTTCTTTTTCTTTCTTTTTTGTTGGTTCATAGCCAAGGGTTAGCTTCACCTTAAAATATCTTTTTCCACCTTCATCAGCAAGATTAACTAAAAACTCATCCATCCCGTAAGTGCTTGAAGAAATTTCATTTAATGCATTAACAGCTTCCATAGAGTTTAAGTTTTTTGCAGTTTGTGTCTTCTGCGTAGTTGCAGCCTCATCAGCGGACTTTTTATTTGTTAAGAGTAAATACCCAGTAAATCCTAATCCTAAAACAACTAGTATAAGCAAAACTACTATTATTACCTTAAACAGACCTCCCTTTCCTTTTTCCTTTTCTTTTTTCTCTTTCTTCTCAGCCATCTCTAAATCTCCTTTATTAATTTGCTACTTATATATTTACAAGCCAAACCTTAGTATCTTGTTTTTATATTCTAAAACCTTATTAATAATTTCTTCATTGCTTTCACGTACAAGATACTTATTCCCATTGGTCAAAGTTATTAAACTTTCAGGTACAGCTTCAAGCTTTTCTATATGTTCAGCATTTAATATAAGTTCTTTATTGTTAAGCCCTGTAAGCTTTATCATATTAAAATCCTCCAAAATTTATTATAGTATATTAAGCCTAAAAAAATAAATCTGGCATACTGAAACCGTTGTGTTGAATATAAACCTAATTATAAATACAACGATAATTTTAATCAGTGTGCCAGATAAATTTACTAATCTTATTGTATCCGTTAACACTTATTTTTACAACTGCTTTATTACTGTTAACTTTGGAATTACTTAGTCTGCATTTTATTATACAACCAAATTAGCAAATAGATTAATAAATTTATCCAGCCTAAATACTAATTAATATTTATACTATCTCTTTAAATTCAAAATATCCTGAAGGATTTCATCACCAGTAGTTATAGTCTTAGAATTTGCCTGAAAGGCTCTGCTAGTTACAATCATGTCAGTAAATTGTTCTGCTAAATCCACATTTGACATTTCAAGCATACCCTGAAGCATATCGCCATACCCCTTGCTGTTGTCAGTAGCTGCGTTTAACCCGCTTCTCACAATTGGTTCACCAGAGTTTGCTGATCTGTCATAAAGATTTTTACCAACCTTTGATAAACCAGCAGGGTTCTTAAAAGAAGACATTGCTAGCTGTCCAAGACCTGATACTGAACCATCTTCAAGTACTGCTGAAATTACACCATCTTTACCTATAGAGAAGGTTTTTATTCTCATTTCTTTTCCATTTTTAATAACACTGTCTGGAACCTTTAGTGGAACTAGTGCATTACTAGCCACTGGTTTATTTGCGCCATCATTAAGATCAACAAAATTTAATGACCCATTTGTACTATAGTCTATACTATTTGTTGTTGTAGTTACTCCGCCATTAGTAATTGTTTGAACTAGTGCATATCCTAATACTCTGTTTCCATCTGAAGTCAGTAAATTACCCTTCTCATCAAGAGTAAAGGAACCATCTCTAGTATACTGTACTGCCATGTTATCTGCATTTGTAATTTTACCATTACTTATAACAACTCCAGCAGCATTACTTGCAGGAACTTCACCTGTACCTACCATAAAGTAACCATCTCCGTCTATTGCAACATCGAGATTTCTGCTAGTAGGCTGCATCATCCCTTGGGCAACCATAGTATCAATACCAGCCATTTGAACTCCAAGTCCTACTTGTCTAGGATTAACTCCACCTTGATTTAATCCAGGTCCTAGCGCTTGAGATACGTTTTGACTTAGCATATCCTGAAATCTAACTCTCGCCCCTTTAAAAGAAGTTGTACCTACATTAGCTATATTGTTACCTATAACATCAAGCTTTGTTTGATTTACTTTCATACCTGATATTCCTGAATATAATGATCTTAACATTTATTTGCCTCCCTTATTTAACTTATTAAATATAACTTTGCTTCCGTCATTCCACAAAGTAAGGCATCCTATTTAAGGTCCTGCCTTTTATAAAAGTACAACACTGTCAATATTAGTGAAAACATTACCTTTACTGTTTTCTTTGTCTACAGCAGTAATTATTGTCCTATTTTTAATACTTGTTAAAAACGCTATATCTTTATATAAAATCAAGGATTCTGAAGCACCCTTTTCAAGCGCTTTATTAATTCCATCATTTAGCTTATTCATATCGCTCTCATTTAAAGTAATATTTCTATCCCTAAGTCTTTCTGCAGCATGATTTGATATTACAAAGCCATCCTTTTTGTTAATCTCTTTTGATAGTATTTGTTTAAAACTAGTATCCTCATTTGCTTTGTTTTGTACATCATATGGTAATTTAGCATAATCATCAATAGAGTACAGCTTACCATTGATAACTCTATAACTCATAACTTACTTTCCCTTATTAATAAATTTCTAAGACACTTGAATATGGAAACTCTTTTGATACTGCTTTTCCGTTTTCTTGTACTTGAATGTTGAGGTTTATGCTGTTACCATCCTTTTTTGCTCCTAAAACAGTACCTACATACTGTTTTCCATTATCATCTACCGCATTTAATTTTACTGATCTTCCAATTAAGCTTGATGCACTTACAATACTCATAGTGCTGTTTAAGTTTGCCATCTGCTCCAATGACGCAAACTGTGCCATCTGTGCAACATAAGCCGTAGAATCCTTTGTATTTTCCGGATCCTGATTTGAAAGTTCTGCAGTTAGTATCCTCAAAAATGCGTTTTTATCCATTTCATTAGTATCTTTTACAATTTTAGTACCTTTCGCTGTGGTTGTGCTACTTACTTGCCCAGTATTATATGCTTTAGTATCAGTTACATTTTCTGCCATAATAAATATCCTCCTTTTCACAATTTACGCTAATAAATTAACTTTGCTATCTATCCCTACTTCAGATTCAAAATTGGCATTATCATCTTCAATCGCATCCACTCCATATGACTTCTGCTTCTGCTTTTGTCCTTCTCCAGAGTTTCCTTCGTTTCCGCTAAACAGAAAGTTATCACCATTTCCTAAGCTTAAACTAAAGCTTTGTATCGATAAGTTCTGTTCTGATAGCTGATTGCTTATTGTCGGAAGTTGAGAATTTAATAAATCATAGGTTTCTTTGCTGTTTGCAGTAATATTTGCTTTCATAATACCGTTATCCATAGTAAGTCTAATAATTATTTGTCCTAAATCCTTAGGCATTACTTTAACAGAAAGTTCCTTAAGATTATTGAGATCCATATATTTAACAGCTTTTATTAAGTCCATATTCATACTTGTCCTATTTATTACCGGCTTATCAATTACAACTTCCTGTTTGTTTAAGTTCGAAACTTCAAATCTAGCTAAAACATTAGTAATTTTACTATCAGCAGTGTCCTTAACTCCTTTTGGCTTCTCCTGATTAACTAAATTTTTTAACAACTTATCTTCTTTTTCAGTACTTCTTAAAGATACTCCTTCAGTAAAATTAACTTTATCATTGCTTAAATTTTCTGATTCTAGTGTATTATCCTTGTTTGATAAATCTTTTTTATCTAAATTAACATATTCCTTGCTTTTAAGCTCAGGTAAAATCTTATTTACCTTAGAATCTAAGCTGTCATTAGACCTTTCGCTATATTGTTTTAAATTTTCTTCTGCAAACCTTTTATGAAGCATAGCTATAATTTCACGTTTTAAATCAGTTTCATTTCCAATCTTACCTTGAATAGACTGTCTATCAGAAGTATTTACAACTTCATTATTTTGAAGAATATCAAAAACATCATTGCTATTGACTTTTTCATAAGCTTTTATATTACTATCAATTTGCTTAGAATTCTGATTAAGCATTAATTCAATAATAGTATTTATCTGCTTGTCAGAAGTGTTTTCAATAAGCTTTGAAACAATTGCCTGTATATCCTCATAATTTCCTTTTTGCATGTTTTCCTTAATATCTAGTATATCTTTAGGATCAATCTTCAAAAGGGATAGTAAACTAATAATCTGACTTAAATCCATACTTTCTAATTTCTTATCAAGATCATCTAAAGCTTTTATAACTTTTTCGTCCTCTGAACAACCTTTTTCTTTAACATAAGGCACATTCTTATCTTCTGATTCTTTTGTATTCTGAAGTACATCCTTGAAACTGTTCTTTGTTTCTTTTGGCGCATCATTTTTTGCTATGCTGTTTGAATCATTTGTATTTTGAACTTTAATTGTAGTAGTTGGCACTGAGTTTACCACTTTTTCACCTCCTTTCGCGTGCTCTTAAAAATCCGTATAAAGCAAATTCATCATTTGTTTTTTGTTCTATAAGCTCCTGTTCCTTTGCAAACGCTTTAAATTGCTTATCTTTAAGAGTTTCAACAGTTTTTCTTTCAATCTGTTTTTGCTTCAACTGTTCTCTTCTTTCTTCAAGCTTCTCATTTTTTTGTTTTAATGCAGCATCAGCCTCAACTATAGAAAGATTTAAAGCATTTAGATACATATGCTTAAGCTTTTGTTCCACCAGATTTTTGCTTTCTGAAGTTCTATATTTGTTATAGTCATTCTTAAGACTATTTAATTTCTGCTCAGCTCCTTCTCTTTCAAGCTGTGCTTCCTTAAATAATCTTTTGCTTTCTTCTTCCTTATCAGCTCTCATATCAAGTAGTTTCTGCAGCCTAAACTTATAACTTTCCAACTTCTAAGCACTTCCTATTTAAAAATATTTTTTAATGCTATTAAGCTATCGCTAAATCCGGTGTGTTCTTTAACACCCTGCCTTAAAAATCTCTCAATAGCTTCATTATAATTAATAGCCATATCCACCTTTTTATTGCTTCCTTTAACATATGCACCTATATTAATCAAGTCTTCTGAATCCTTATAAGTTGCCATTAAATCTCTGCACAACGAAGCAATTTTCTTATGCTCGTCATCAGCTATTTCAGACATAAGTCTGCTTACACTGCTTAGTACATCAATAGCAGGATAATGATTTTTAGCAGCCAGTGCTCTAGATAAAACAATATGTCCATCTAATATACCTCTTACGGCATCTGCGATAGGTTCATTAAAATCATCTCCATCAACAAGAACTGTATAAAAAGCTGTTATTGAACCTTTATCAGACATACCTGAGCGTTCCATAAGCCTAGGAAGCATTGCAAAAACCGAAGGTGTATAGCCTTTTGTAGCCGGAGGCTCACCTATGGCAAGTCCAACCTCTCTTTGGGCCATTGCAAATCTAGTAACTGAATCCATCATAAGAATAACTTTTTTTCCTTGGTCTCTAAAGTACTCTGCGATAGCTGTAGCAGTAAAGGCCCCTTTTAATCTAACCAAGGCCGGTCTATCAGAAGTAGCACAAACTATAACTGACTTTTTTAGCCCTTCTTCTCCTAAGTCTCTTTCTATAAAATCAAGAACTTCTCTACCTCTTTCTCCAATTAGAGCAATTACGTTAACATCAGCTTCAGCGTACTTAGCAATCATTCCAAGTGTAGTACTTTTACCAACCCCGCTGCCTGCAAAAATTCCAACTCTCTGACCTTCTCCACAGGTTAAAAAACCATCAATGGCTCTAACTCCGGTAGGAAGCACATCTTTAATTCTTCTTCTCTTTAACGGGTCAGGAGGATCTCTATCAAGCTGATACAAAGCCTCACCTTTTAATATTTCTCCCTCTAGCGGATTTCCAAGACCATCTAGAATTTTACCAAGAAGATTATCAGAGCAGCTTATACTTAAAGGCTTTCCATGAGAAACTACCCTGCAGCCAGGAGCTATACCAATAAGTTCACCAAGAGGCATTAATATAACATTATCTTCTTTGAATCCTACCACCTCACAAGTGATAGCAACATTTTTTTCATTATATATAGTACAAACTTCTCCTACAAAAGCCTTTATACCTTCAACCTCTATAGTCAAGCCTATAACTTTTTTTACTAATCCTTCTACATATACTAGGTTTGTGTCTCCTACCTTTTTTTTTAGAGAGGTAAAATCTATTGAAAACATATTACTCCTTCCCTTCAAGAATATCCTTAATTCTTAAAAGTGCGTAATCTATTCCAACAACTATCCTGCCGTTTCCTTTATCAATAACGGCATTTCCAGGTTCTAAACTATTATCCTTTAGTATAAAAATATCACCAAAGAAACCCAGCTGTTCTTTCCAATTATCAACCTGACTTTTTAGTTCATCTATGTGTAAACTATTGCATCGAATAATAAAATTCTTAGAGTTCTTAGAAGTTTCAAGGGCATTTAGAATCATCTCATTTATCATACCCTTGTCTTCTATTTCTCTCTTTATAACATTTCTAGAAATTGATAAGACAAGTTCACCTATTTCTCTAGTTTTTTCACTTAAATAATTTTCATATTCTGTCTTTGCATTGTTTAAAACTTCATGCGCATTCGAAATAATATATTCTGCTTCCTGCTTAGCGCTATCAATAGTTTCATAGTAAGCTTTATTGAAACCCTCCTGCTGCCCCTCAGTAAAGCCTTTCTCAAATGCTTCCTTTTTAAGCTGCTCAGCCTTATCTAGTGCTTCTTGTTCTAATATTCTTATCTCATCAAATGCCTTTAATTTTATTTGCTCACTTTGTCTTCGTGCATTTTCCAATATATTTTTAGCAAGGTTTTCATAATTTTCTATATAAGGCTTTGTATTTTTTTCTATCTCAGGATCTACTGCTTTTTCTATATCAATGTTAGTAACAATTTCCCTTAAACCTGTAGGCTTAACGGTATTATTTTTTATAACATTATACGATGATTGCATCTTCGCCACCTCGAGATATTACAATCTCACCTGCTTCATCTAATCTTCTAATAACAGACACAATCTTCTGCTGTGCTTTTTCAACATCCATAAGTCTTACTGGTCCTAAGAATTCCATATCTTCCTTTAAAGCTGCAGCAGCTCTCTTTGACTGATTTCTGTATATAGCATTTGCAACTTCTTCAGAACAGCCTTTAAGAGCAAGTGCAAGTTCTTTAGTTTCCACTTCTCTAAGAACTCTTTGTATAGATACATCATCAAGAGTAATAATATCTTCAAATACAAACATTGACTCTTTGATTTTTTCTGCAAGTTCTGCATTTTCTTTTTCAAGACCTTCTGTGATATTCTTTTCAGTAGTTCTGTCAACCATATTTAATATATCAACAAGTGTCTGAACTCCGCCAAGAACAGTCATATCAGATTTAACCACGCTTGAAAGCTTAGTATCGAGAACTTTTTCAACCTCTTTTATAACTGCTGGTGAAGTATTACTCATAGAAGCTATTCTGAGAGCTACTTCAGACTGAACATCTTCAGGAAGTGATGATAGTATCTGCCCCGCCTTGTCCGGCTGAAGATAGCAAAGCACAAGAGCTATAGTTTGAGGATGTTCATTAGAAATAATATTCAAAAGCTGGTGCGCGTCTGCTTTCCTTGCAATGGAAAAAGGCCTATACTGTTGCGTTGCTTCAGTGACCTTTTCCATTATCTCCTTAGCTCTCTGAGCACCAAGGGCTTTTCCAAGAAGGGTTCTTGCATACTCTAGACCGCCTTCAATGATAAAATCTTTCGCCTTATTTATTTGAATAAATTCATCTAATATTTCTTCCTTCTGTTCTGGTCTTACTGAAGTAATATTAGCTATTTCGTAGGTTATTTTTTGAATCTCTGACTCAGGAAGCTTTTTAATAATTCCTGAGGCCGCATCGGGGCCTAAGGTAATGAATAGTATTGCAGCTTTCTGAACACCAGTTAATTTTGTCTCCTTAGCCACTAACTATCACCTCTCATCCTCCGCCAGCCAAGACTTAATGATATCTGCAACCTGCTCTGGCTTTTCAGCCGCATATCTTTTTATTTCTTTCTCAATGTGAGTTCTTTCATTATTACTTTCATTATCAAAGTCTATTGGCTTAAATTCTAGTTTTGGTTCTGATTCTTCATTTCCAATAAGCACATCAATGCCCTTAGGTGGTACAATTGCTTCCAGCTGCTCTTCTTGAGGAGATCTCTTCTTTCTTCTTCTAGCCATAGCTATTAAGAAAATCATAACTGCAACTAAACCTACACCACCAGCGATAAGCTCTTTATATAAAGTCATCTTTTGCTGCTGTGCATCAGCCTGTTTCATCTCATCTATAGTCTTTTGAGCTGCTTGAAGGTCAGTAGTATCAAACTTCATACCCTCTACTGTAATGGTGTCTCCCCTATTTTGATCATACCCTATAGCATTTGCAACAAGATCCTTAACCTGCTGCTGCTGAGTACTATCAAGTGTTCCATCTATAATAACTGAAGCTGTCAATCTCTTTACTGAACCTGGAGCCTTTACAGTTTTAGTTTCACTTTTGCTTATTTCATAGTTTTTGGTTTCTTCTTCATGTGTTACATTTCCATTAGTATTTGTATTTGTTGTAGTAGTACCATTTGTCATATTATTGTCTACCGGACTTTGCGACGGTCTTGTAGTAGTAGTACCATTAGTATCCCTAGTATACTTTTCGCTGACTACAGTCCCTTTTGGATCAACAGTATTGGATGTACTTTGAACCGCATCAAAATCAACATCAGCATTTACTTTAACAGTAACCTTATTCTTAAATGGTCTTGAAAGCTGATCCATAGCCTTGCTCTCAAGCTGCTTTTCCAAATTGCTTTTATACTGTTGCTGTTTTTCTGTGGCAGTATTTATAGCTAATTTATCCTCATCAAACAAATCCTTTGTTAAAAGCTTCATCTTGTCATCGACAACTTGTACATTTTCTTTTGGTAAATTTTTAACACTTCCAGTTACAAGTGCTACTATAGCCCTAACTTGGTCATCGTTTAATGCTTGTCCCGCTTTCATAATTAAGGTAACAGATGCGCTTGCAGGAGTAGAATCCTTTACAAACACACTATCCTCAGGTAAAACTAAAGTAACTCTAGCCTTATCTATTTGAGGAAAACTCTTTATTGTTTTTTCAAGTTCAGCCTGAAGAGCTCTCTGATATTTTATTTTAAGTTCAGCATCAGTTGATGAAAAAGTATTACCTGTATCAAATAATGCCCAGCCGCTGTTTGTTGAATCAATCTGTGGAGCTAATTGAAGTCTAAGCGAATCAACCTGTGTACTGGGAACTAAAATAGAATTTCCCGAAATCTTATAATCGGTAATTTTCTGCTGTTTCAATTGATCCATTACAGCTTTTGCCTGATCTGATTCTAAATTAGCAAACAAAACGCTGTATTTTGTAGAGTTCAAAGATACAGTAAAATAAATAATGACAACTAATAATCCGACAAAACTAACCCCCAAAGCTATCTTCGTACCACTTTTTAGATTCTTCCATTTATCGAATTGCTTTTTAAAAAAATCCGATAGCTTACCCATTCATAGCACTCCTTATAAAATATAATGACTATAACTGCATCCTATTAATCTCCTGATAAGCTTCAACAAGCTTATTTCTAATCTGAACAGCAAGCTCTAAAGACATTTTAGCCTCTTCCGTATTTAGCATAACCTGATGTATATCTACATCATCACCTTTAACAAACTGTTCTGTGATATCATCTGCCTCAATCTGTTTATCATTGACTTCATCTAATTTTTGTTTAAGAGTATCAAAAAAACTATTATCACTTTCTTTATTAGTAACTTTATCAGCAGCTTTCATACTATCAAAAATACTGCTGTCTGGCACAAAACCATTTATCTTCATTGTCTATCCTCCTATCGACCAATTTCTAAAGCTTTTGAAAACATTCCCTTTTCTGCATTCATAGCGTTAACATTAGCTTCATAAGCACGAGTTGACGCTATCATATCTGCCATCTCGTTTAAAATATTTACGTTTGGCATATTAACATATCCCTCTGAATCAGCATCAGGATTTGTTGGGTCATAAACTCTTCTTAAAGGTGACTGATCTTCTTCAATTCCTACTGCTTTTACTCCCAAAAGCTTTTCTTTTGTTTGTCCTGACTGTGCATCAACAGCTCTATCCAGGTTCTCCTGAAAAACAGCAACCTTTCTTTTATAAGGTTGTCCATTTTCACCTCTTGTAGTATTTACATTAGCTATATTTGAGGCTATAGTATCCATTCTAAGTCTTTCTGCTGAAAGTCCACTTGCACTTATTCTTAAAGTATTAAAAGCATTAATCATAATATTTATTATTTACCTCCATTAATTACATACTTTTCTAGTGACAATCTGCTGTTAACTTGACTTATTAATGCGTTGTACATCAGCTGATTAGCTGCTTGGTTTGCCATTTCATTGTCTATATCCACATTATTGCCATCTTGTCTCATGCTTGTAGAAGTGTCTTGCTGGACACTGATATCTCCAGTTTCACTTGAGTCTTTAATGTGCTTTTCCTCAGTAGTTTTCAAATCAAGCGAATCTATGCTTTTGTTTAGGTTTTCCTCAAAGGAAACTGTATATTTTTTATATCCCTTCGTATTAATATTAGCTATATTGTTTGCAGTAACTTTACCTCTCAATGAGGAAGCATCAAGCCCCTTCTTTAAAAGGCTATATACTCCTGAGCTATTCGACAAATTGTTTGTATTCATGAAACCATCTCCATAACTTTTTAGATTATTTTTCCATAAATATTGCACATTTCGCGGTATTTAATTAATTTTATTTTACATGAAAACGGATTATTTGTATACTTATTTTTTTACAATTATACATTTACGACAAATTTTTTAATACTAAAATTAGTTTAATATGCCAGTTAAGAAAAACAGTTTGTGGACAACCATTTCCTGCTATTAGTATATAAAAGTGTAACAAATTTGCTACACTATAGAGAGGCAATCAAAAAAGACTCGGATTTCTCCAAGCCTATTAATTGTATTAATGTATTTTTTTCTATCTTCTTACATTCTCCAAAATTCTAAGTATATCCTGAGGCAATCTGTTTGTCTGGGCCATTAAAGCAGTTCCTGCCTCAGCAAGGATGTTATCCTTTGAGAACTCCATCATTTCTTCAGCAATATCTGCATCACGAAGGCTGCTGTCCGCACCTTCCATTTTGTCGCTTAACTCATTCAAATCATTAAAGCTGCTGTCTAATCTGTTTTCAATAGCTCCATATTTACTGTTTATTGAAAGTACATTTTCAATTACTCCGTCAATTACCTTTAAAGCATTATCTACTCCACCGGGAGCTGTAACATCTATATTCTTTAGTAAATTTCCGTTTTTATCTGACAAGCTATCAATTCTTAAATCGCACATTGGTATTTTAACAACTTCGTCTTTATTTGCACCTACAGACATGGATAACTCATTAGCGGCCTCGTTAACTGCATCCATATCATGAGCTAAAAGCTTAACGCCGTTAAACTCCATTTTATTTGCAGTATCGTTTATGCCCTTAATCATTTGATCTATTTCAGTTTGTATTATTTTTTTATCTTCAGGACTATTAGCTCCACTTCCAGCCTGTACAGTCAATTGCCTTATTCTTCCTAAATATTCATTAATGTTTCCTAGTGCCCCCTCCGCAGTTTGCAGCATGCTTACTCCGTCTTGAGCATTACGGCTGGCCATTTGAACTCCGCGTATCTGCATCCTTAATCTTTCACTTTGAGCTAAAGCGTCCGGATTATCCTTTGCACTGTTTACCTTCAAACCAGAAGAAATTCTAGAAAGAGCCTTACTTTGTTTTTGAAGAATTTTTGACTGCTCATTATAAATATTAAGCGATGCCAAGTTATGATATAATCTCATCCGTTACCAACTCCATCGTTTTTATCTATGTTATAAATTAATTATCGCATCTTTCACATAAAACTTTAACATATTTTTATAAACTTTTAAAGTATTCTTGTAAAAGAACTTAAGAGGGTTTTTCCGTTGACTTTCTTGAAGCCGAAGTATTAATAGTCATATTTCTATTAACGCATCCATGAATAATTTTTTCTAATTTTCTTCTCATCGCGATAACTTCTTAGCTACTTATCTACTTTTCTAGATATCTTCTTAATTGTTGTCCCTTACCCACTTTGGTTGACACCATAAACTGTAAGCAATGGTTCCTGGGCTTTCTCTTAGGCTTATTACATTTCACTGCATTATTTAGATTATGCGGTGAATCCCCTTTTCTACCCTAAAAATCGGCACTACTGACTACTTCTATGACAAAATGAGCATCAGTAGCTATTGTTTCAGCCACTGATGCTCATTCTATTATTCTACCATCTTCCATTTTTCTGCTTTCTCCATCAATTGCTCTAACCTGTGCTGCTAAGTCATTTAGCCTACCATTTGATGCTTCTTTTTTTCCTGTGGTAAGATTACCCTGCTTAACCCTCTCTGCTAATTGTTTCATCTGCAGTAGCTTTTTCTCTATGATATCTAGTATCTTCTGTCTGTACTGAACCCACAGAAGTTCCTGTTCTAATTCTTGTTTTAGTTCTTCTCTTTCATTCATCTATACTAAGCACTAATATCTATGTGTGTTCCTAGATTAAAGTCTACTTCAGAGTTCTTTATCATCTCTGTCATCTGTGCAGCATTTTCTTTTCCAGTATCCATAGCCTTCTTCATTACTACTATACCTGCTGCCGTCTGTGCCTTTGATTGACTCATTACCATTGATAGTGACACTATATCCATGTTTATCTCTCCACTCTTTTATTTAAAATTTTATACTCCTATAGTAATTGCAGACTCAACATATTTTTTATATAATTCTCTACTCTTGTCTTTAAGGTAATATAATATTCTATTAATACAAATAAAATTTTCTTTTTGGTTACCTATATACATAGAATAGCTACTCCACTGATAAATATCTGGTTTTTCAACCATCTTTGCTCTGACAGGATTTAAATGTATATATCTACTTGTCTCTAGCATTTGTGCATCATTTTCGATTAACTCAGAATAATACCTATCTTGAAATAAATGTCCGATATAATTATATTTCTTATTATAGTACTTTGCATACATACTGTTTATCCTACAAATGAAATTACCTACTGGTTTATGTTCTGTTTTTATCAATAAATGTACATGATTATCCATTTGTTACTGGCAAGTACCTTTGGAGAAATTTCGGC
>KE993500.1 GCA_000466585.1 Clostridiales bacterium oral taxon 876 str. F0540 | reverse complement strand
GTGTCGTAGGTTCAAGTCCTATTTCCGCTACCAAGTAATCCCTATAGGAAAACCTATAGGGATTTTATGTTTTCATAGAAAGTATTTGTAAGAACTCAGATGTTTATAGCTTAGCATATCATAAATTAATATCTTGAACAAATAAAGCGGAAGATATCCCAACTTTTCCATCTGTATGAATAACTTTAACAACATACCACTTATATTCATCATCAATTGTAGTGGTTAAATTCCATTCGCATTTACAAACTCCACCAAAAGACTTTTCATGAGCAACTTCCCCCCTATTAGTTATAATTTGAAGCTTTTCTATAGGACTTGAGTTATCCTCGGCTAAGATGTGAATACCTAAGATATCTCCTTTTTTCAGATTAAGTACACTTCCCATCCACTTCCCGTTTCCTTTTACTGCAAGCTTCAAGCTCCTTGACTCCGTTGAATATACTCTTCTTAATTTAATTGCATTTATTAGCGAGGCAGATGAAAGCTCCTTGCATATAACTGCAGTAACATTATTGGAATCTCCCCAGTCATCAGAATGATTATCTTGACCATTTATTGCAGCAATATGCCAGCCATAGTCTAGGGCCGCATAATAGTTTTCTTCGGTTCGGGTATAGATGCGTGTAGTAGAGCCATTACCGACCTCATATAAGTTAACAAAGTTATCAAGGTTGTGGGTAAAGGGCAAGGTTTTTGGAGAACGATGTGGATGATTTACTGATAAGAGTATGTTGTCTTCAGTGCAAAGCCAGGTGTACAAGTCCTCAATGGAGGAAGGCTTCTTAGCTATTATAGTATTACTGTTAATAATGTTGATATGTCCCCAGAAGTTTGTGCTTAACTCA
The DNA here is from genome assembly GCA_000466585.1 of Clostridiales bacterium oral taxon 876 str. F0540. GTDB lineage: Bacteria > Bacillota > Clostridia > Clostridiales > Clostridiaceae > Clostridium_AT. The sequence continues at coordinate 6,190 of KE993500.1, read as the reverse complement.
AAGCCGTACAGAGCAGCAAAGTCAGGATTTCTAAAATTCATGGCCTCGGCTTCAAGCTTTAGCATTTCCCACTTAGGGGTATTACCTCCAAACAGAGATATGCTTTTATCATAGTTGAATTTACCTCTGGCAAGTTTTCCTTGGTGATCTGTGACAATTAAAAAATCAAGACCATTATTTTTTGCTTTTTCGTATGCTTCTGTAGGAGTGCCAAAGCCGTCGGAGTAAGAGGTGTGAGAATGAGGGATACCATAATAAAAATTATAATCTAAAAGCTCATCTTCAATTATGAAACTCCAAATAAAATCTTGGATATCTCCATCAAGCAGCTTCACTACTACTTTAATATAATGACATCCGTAGCCTATTGGCTTATTATGGCTACTGCTAATAGTGAAATTATCTATTTTACTGGGGATTTCTTCATCATCTAAAAAAAGCTTGGCTGTAGGAAAATCAATATATTCACGCCCTTCTTTTAAAAAAGCCAATATAGGGACAAATCTATTTGAGGTTGAAGTAAGGTTACCGGGGGAGAAATAAAATAATACTGAAGAATCAGCATTTTTTACTCTGTATTCACTGCAGCGCATGTTACTTAATATATAATCATCCAAGAATTTTCACCACCATAATAATTTAATATCTAAAATATATAATATTCACAACTTAATAAAGTTGCGATTTCATAATATAAAAAAGCTGACAGTACAGCCTGTCAGCTTTATGATACTATTTTGAATTTATATATTCGGCTATTATTCTTGATAGATATAGTCCTGAAGCTTTGGCTTCATCAAGTGTGTTATTTTGAGCACCCAATTCAATTAATATGGCATTTCCGCTTTTATGCTGATTAAATCTGGCATTCTCATAATAATGAATACCATAATCTGCGCCGCCGTTGCCCGGACGAATTAATCCGGGAAACAAACTTTGAGATATGCTGGATATTTTTTTTGCAACAGCAATATTGGAGCTCTTAGTTTTATTTCCGGTACCTATTACAATCATGTAGCGGGCTAAATTAGTCTTATTAAGGTTGGTTTCAAATACAGAGGCAGCAGTGTTGTCAGGCAAGCCATCTCTGTGAAGATCTATTATAAGCTTAAAGTCTTTATATTTACCAAGATACTTGTCTACAAGTGCGCCTGAATTTTCATAGGAATGATAGAAGTTTCCTATATTATTATAGGTTTTATCATGAATTGTAGCTATACCGTAATTTTTTTCTAAGTCATTAGCAATAACATCTCCTACTGCATTCATGTTTTCATCATCTTTATACATATTATCCTTATAAGGTTTATAACTTTCAGTTGTATGCGAATGATATATAAGCACTTCAGGCTTTGCAGGGTTTAATGTCTTTTTAATCTTTGGATTGTAAACCTGAGCAACATTGATGTTTGGCGGACTTACATTTTGAGTATTATTAGTAGTATTATTAGCAGTATTATTTTCGGTACTTTTATTAATTGCGCTTTCATTAAGCTTAAATGGATTTATAAAAAAAGATGATTTAGTCTCGTGCTGACTTTCTTCATCGCCTATAGTGCTTATAAATCCCAACTCTCTTTTGACTATTGAAAGAGGATTTCTTATATCTAATCCAACAGTCTGAAGAAGTTTATTTTTTATTGAATAATTGTATTCTGCTACTTCATCTTCATTAAGAGCTACAGCTTTTACAAAGGGCATCGTATAATTAATAATCTCCATGTAAAATAAATTTTTCTCCGGAGAAGAAGTTTCGTCCCCGACAGCTCTTGAAATAACAGGAATAGATAAAGTAAGCAGCAGTGATAGTGACAGTGAGGTATAAAATTTTCCTTTTGTAAATTTGTGCTTAACCAAGTTTATCCCCTCCATACAAGTAAATATATGAGAAGAAAATTATAGTTATTACAACATCTTTTATTTATTTGACGACATATTTTGGTAATATATAGCATAAATTAATTAGTTACAATACTTATATAAATATATAAAAACATATCATTAATAGCTTGTACTCAATGTTTGCAAAAGATTTAGGAATAAAAGTACAAGTATAAGCATATGGTAATTATTTGAAGGAAATAATAGAACAATGTCCTACGAAAAATATAAAACACCCCTAGTAACTGACAATTATTTCCATAACCCTTTGTTATAATTTAGACGTGACTTAGAAAAAGTTATATATAAGAAAATAAAGGGGTTATCCCATGACTATAAATTTAGGGGGAATAAATAATGCAGTACGGAGCTAACCTATCTACTTATGAACGAACAGTGAAAGCAAAAAAGAAGGAAGAAAAGAAGTCTATTGATGGACAGCTGGTTATAAAGCTGCTGATTTACTTTATAAGCTCTATGCTTGTAAGCAGAGTTTTATTAATAAATTATATAGCGCCTTTTGGCATAGCCTTTTTAGTAGCTGTACTTATTTATGGGGAAGAAAAAGTGCCAATTGTTGCCGGTGGCGGGACCTTAATCGGGTATGTAAGCCTTCTTGGGAATATAAATGAACTTCCATCATATTTAGTTCTTGTAGCAGTGGTAACTCTTGCAGCATACTTAACTAAAAATATAGGAAGAAAGAAACAATTGCTGTTAATGTTCTCAATGATATTTGTTGAAGCTATAGCCTATAAATTCTTCATTTCAAAGCTAACTATAGATATTGCAGCCCTTTCTGCTATCCTTGAAGTAGGCTGCATATTTCCATTATATTTTATTATAAATTATTCTATAGTATGCTTTAAAAATTTAAATACAAAACATCTGTTTACTAATGAAGAAGTTATAAGTATGGCAGTCACTGCTTCTCTTGTAATATCAGGAACTTGGGGAGTGAGCATTTATGGAGTTTCTATTAGAAATATTCTTGCTCTTGTATTTATTTTAATAGTAAGTTATGTAAAAGGGAGTACTGTAGGAGCCGCCAGTGGAGTAGCTATGGGAGTGATAATAGGCATATGCTCAAATAACCTGCCTTTATATATAAGTGTTTATGGTTTATGCGGTCTTATAGGGGGCTTATTCAGAAACAGCGGAAAACTTTTAACAATGCTTTCGTATATTGTGGCCTTTGCTATTATAAAAATATACTCGAATATACAAGGTGAATTTAAAATTATAGAAGTATTAATAAGCGGAGCAGCTTTCTTTTTAATACCCCTTAAATTTTATAACAGATTAACTCTTGAACTTGACTTTCATAAAAAGCAGGATTATATAAGCGGTAATTATGTGGACAAGATAAAAGGAATTTTAGTTAACAGGTTAGACAGTTTTTCAGATGTGCTGACAAATATGTCTACCATACTTGAGAACCTGGCAGAAAATGATAAGCTTGTTATGAAAAACAAAAGTGCCGCCCTTATAGAAAACTTAGCTGATAGAGTTTGCAGCAATTGTAATATGAAATCTATGTGCTGGAACAGAGAAGCCTACTATACATATAATGCCTTTGGCGAACTGATTCAAAATTATCAGGAAAGAAAACAGGAGATGCCTGAGGAACTAGATAGAAAATGTGTTAAAAGGACGATACTTACAAAGAATACTGAAGAAATAGTAAATAACTATGTGATAAATGAAATGTGGCGAAAACGACTAAGTGAGGGCAGAGAACTTTTATCAAGCCAGATTAGCAATATGGCTTCTTCAGTATCAGAAATAATAGACGAATTTAATGCAAATATAAAAATAGATGTTGAGGCAGAAAATAATATAAGAAGAATATTAGATAGAAATAGAATCAAATATAATGACGTATTCTGCTTGTGCAATAAAAATAACAGACTTGTTATTAAAGTAAAAATGCATTCCTGCAGCGGAACGCAATTATGTATTAAGGAGGTACTTCCTCTTATAAGCCAGGCACTTCATAAAAATATGTGTGTCAGTGACGAAGGATGCAATATTGATATTAATGACAGTACCTGCACTGTAACCTTTGAAGAAGCACCTAAATTCCATGTGGCTTCTCATGCAATTCGCCTCTGCAAGGAAGGTGAAAATTATAGCGGTGATAGCTATACCTTTGGAAAGCTTAGTGATGGAACCTATATGACAATTATAAGTGATGGAATGGGTTCAGGACCTCAGGCAGAACAGGAAAGCAACGCAGCTGTGGAGCTTATAGAAAAGTTTGCTCACACAGGCTTTAACAAAATAACCGCAATTAATACTGTAAACTCCATAATGACTTTAAAGTTTTCAGCAGATGAAAAGTTTTCAACTGTAGACTTAAGCAGCTTGGATTTATATACCGGTGAAGCTGAATTTATGAAGGTTGGAGCAGTAGCAAGCTTTATAAAAAGTGGAAATAAGGTAGAGGTTATAAAATCAAAAACTCTTCCAATGGGTGTATTGGATAAGGTTGATGTAGATATAATAAAAAGAAAAGTTAAAAACGGAGATATTATTATTATGCTTACAGACGGAATGCTGGATTATAATAATGAAGCTGCAGGAAAGGTAGACTGGGTAGTTGACTTTCTTGAAAACTCAAACTGCGTAAACCCTAAAGATTTAGTTGAGCAGCTTGTTGAAAAGGCTAAGGAATTAGGCGGAGGAAAGGCCAAGGATGATATGACTGTTGTGGTATCAAAGGTGTACAGCCTGTATTAGTTTATAAATAATAATTAAGGAAGAAATGGAGAATAAGTTCTTCATTTCTTTATTTATGATATAATTATGTAATTGAATTAATAAATTCAGCAGCGGGGTGTTTATTTTGATCCATAAAGTTTTATCTACAATAAAAAAATACAATATGTTTTCAGCAGGAGATAAGGTTATAGTAGCTGTATCCGGCGGACCGGATTCAATGTGTCTTCTACATATATTATATAGTCTTAAGGAGGAGCTTAATATTAAGCTGTACGCCGCTCATGTAAATCACTGTCTCAGAGGAGAAGAAGCAGATAAGGATGAGGAGTATGTAAAAGAATTCTGCAGAAAGCATGACATAGAGTGCTTCAGCAGAAAAATAGATATAAATAAGCTGGCGCAGGAGAGAGGATTATCTTCAGAAAGTGCCGGAAGAGAAGCAAGATACGAATTTTTTGATGAACTTTTAACGAGTCTTAATGCTCAAAAAATAGCTCTTGCCCATAATGCAAATGACCAGGCTGAAACTGTACTTATGAGAATAATAAGAGGCACAGGTATGGAAGGAATGGTTGGAATAAAACCTGTGAGAGAGAATATATTTGTAAGACCGATAATAAATATTAGAAGAGAAAGTATCGAAGTCTATTGCAATGAAAACAACTTATCTCCGAGGATTGATAAAAGCAACTTGGAAAATATATATGCAAGAAATAAGGTTAGATTAGAACTTCTTCCTTATATAAGAGATAATTTTAACAGTGATATAGTAACTTCTTTAAATAGATTGGCAGAGACCATATCAGTAGATAATGATTATTTAGAAAGTAAAGCCTTTAAAAAATATAAAATCTATTGTGATAATAAGGAACAAAAGGTTATAATAAAAAAAGAAGCATTTATAGAAGCAGAGGCAATTCTTACTAGAGTTGTCAGGCTTGCTTTAAAAGACGTAAAAGGTAACTTGAAGAATATAGAAAAGATACATATTTATGATCTGATAGAGCTTCAAAAGCTAGGAACAGGAAAGAAGATTATGCTTCCGGAAAATATAATCGCCTATAATAACTACGGCAGTATTGAGCTTGTTTTAAGTGAAAATTATGTTAATAATAAAGAAAAGAAAGAATACAAGCTGAATATAGGTGAAAATAATTATATAGAACAATTTAATATGAATTTCTCTATAAGAGTTGTAGGTACAAATGAAAAAATAGACTTTAAGGAAAGGGATTATGTAAAGTATTTTGATTATGATAAACTAAAACAAAAAATTACTGTAAGAAGCAGAAGAGAAGGAGATAGATTTATTCCCTTTGGCATGAAGGGAAACAAGAAGCTTAAAGATTTATTTATTGATTTAAAGATTCCTAAGGAACAAAGGGAAAATATACCTCTTATATGTTTTGATGATGAAATAGCGTGGATAGTCGGTTATAGGATAAGTGAGAACTATAAGGTGGATAAAAATACAAAAAATATTTTAGAAATTAAAATACAAAAAAATTAAGGTTAAGGAGGTTGAAGTCTTAAATGGACTTCAACGGGTAATCTAGATTACCCAGTGTTTCGAGTGAAAGGAGAA
>KE993499.1:134451-203338 GCA_000466585.1 Clostridiales bacterium oral taxon 876 str. F0540 | reverse complement strand
AGTTATAAACTTGGCATTTTTTATTTTTTGATTATTATTTTTTAAAATTTATAAATATTGAAGGAATATTCAGATAATTGTAGAAATATATAATATATAAATCAACTTGGCGCCTACTGAATTTAAAATAAGGAGGTTCTGCTATGCCGGATAAAGGAAAGAGCAAGAGTGGCTCTACTAAAAAAGGTGATAAAAAGAAAGATAAGAAAAAGAATTAAAAATACAGAGGATAATTTCCTCTGTATTTTTATTCTTCACTTGCTTTTACATTGTTTAAGTTAATTTTTCTGTTATCTAAGGTATTATGATTTACATGCTGCACAACCATATCTTCGGGAGTAGCCATAATAAACCTGTCTAAATAAAGTCTGCCGCTCGGAGTGTTTGCAACAGCATAGGGTTTTTCATTTACTTTATAATAAACCCATGGGTAGCCATTATTAATAACTCTATATAGATCCGCCTTATCAATTATAGTTTTTGATGCGTTTCTGCCATGACTATCCATAAGAATAACTTCAGCGGTTTCTCCATCTAGTTCTTTATAATTATTGTAGGAGTTTTTATTGTATATTTCCAAGTTAGATTTTCTGTTATCTAATGTATCTCCATTAAGATGTCTAATAGGAGTTCTTGGATCTACTTCTAGTATAAAGGATTGAAGGCTCTGCTTTTCTTTGCGTTTGTCAGAATCTATGTAATTCATAACTAAATAACTATTATAATCTTTATGCCATTCTGCAAACCATGTTCCCCTATCTAATACTCGCTGAAGATCTTCAGCATCTACTTTTGTATCTACAGTTGAGCCATTCTTTTTCTTTAGTCTTATATAAGCGGTATTTTTATTTACCTCAAACTCATTTGGTTCTAACGTAATAGCTTTTGTTTTATTTTTATTTTGTATGATAAGCACCTCTTTCTTTTGTTCTAGGCGTAAATAAAGTTAAGATATTATATTTACATTCTTTCCTAGCAGTATATATTATAACACATACATTAAAAAAATTTATAAATAAATAAACAATTTGACATTTTTATAATGAAAAATTAGGGTTTTATTTTGTAGTGTGGTACAATAAGCTGTGATTTAAATATTATAGATAAATACCTGTTTATCTATAACTAAGAAGGTGGAACAGAATGAGAAATTTAAAGATGGTAATACAATATGATGGAAGCAGATATAGAGGCTGGCAAAAACAAAAGGATGTAGATATGACTATACAAAATAAGATAGAAAGTGTACTCTCTAAAATGACTGGGGAAGAAATTCAAGTAATAGGCTGTGGAAGAACAGATACAGGTGTCCATGCTGAGAATTATATAGCAAATTTCCATACTAATTATGATGAAAGTATAGATAATATTTTAAATTACTTATATGAATATTTGCCGGAGGATATAGTAGTAAAATCTATGAAGGACACTAGTGAAAGATTTCATGCAAGATACAATGTAAAAGCTAAGACCTACGTGTATAGGATAAATAATAATAAATTTAGAGATGTTTTTAATAGAAGATATACTTATCATGTTGTTGAAGAATTAAATATAGAAGCTATGAAGAAAGCAGCAAGTTTTTTAATTGGAACCCATGATTTTCAGAGTTTTACAAGCTTAAAACCAAATACAAAGCCTACCACAAGAACTATAAACTACATAGATATAAAGGAAAAGGATGGTTTGATAGTACTAGAGATTAATGGTAATGGATTTCTGTTAAATATGGTTAGAATCATTACAGGAACTCTTATAGAAGTTGGAAAGGGAGCTATTAAGCCTAGTGAAATAGAAGAAATTTTAAAAAAGAAAAAAAGAGCAGAAGCAGGCCCTACTGCAGCTGCAAAAGGATTATGTTTAAAGGAAATTCAATATTAGGCTAATTATGATACTACTGAGATTGTAATTAAATATTCTGATAAGTCAAAGGATAACTACTAAAGTTGTCCTTTTATTTTTCTGGCAAAATATACTTCAAATGGTATAAATCTAATGTAGATTACCAAATTGCATCAGATTGACGAATTATGTAGAATAATGTAATATGATTATATATATGAATTTATAAGCCTTGGAGAGGGTGGCATAGATGAATTTTAAGGAGAAATGTGATGATAATTTTTTTATAGAATCCGATAAAAAGCTAATGGAAGTGCTTTCACTTATCGCTGCAATAGTAACTCCTGGTTTTGTTCTTGCTTGCTTAAAACTAAACCCCAACATGCCATTAATTCTTAAACTAGTAGCCTGGGTTGTAGCATTAATATTTATTGTACCGTACTGCTCAATATATATAAGCAGTTTTGTAAAAGAGTATCTCAGTATGTTTTTTTATTTAGGATGTTATTTAGCAAGTGGATTTGCAATTTATCTTCTATATTTTAATGATTTTTCAGAGGGATATTGTCTTATATTTATACTTGTAGTTTTTTATATAACATTAACTTTCGATAAAATACGATCATTATTATTCTATTTAATTTCTATAATATCATTGGTTAGCTTATCAGTTTATTTTGATAGAATGCGTGATTACGGATACGATAATAATAGTTTTATTGTTATAATGTGTCTTACGGTATTATCTATAATAGTTTTGTTAAATCTTTCAATAAGGGAAAGTCATAAGAAGGCCTTAAATGAAAGCAGAAAGGATTATCAAAGATTATTGGATGTTTCACCGGATGGCATCATTGTTTGTGAAGGTGGAAAAATTATCTATGCGAATGAAGCTATCGCGCGAATTTTTCAGGCAGAAGACAAAGACAAGCTTGTCGGAAAGCCGATATTTAAGTTCCTTGACCCAAGAGAGTATAAACATACAATCATCGGCATAAAGAAAATAATAAAAAATAATGATACAGATTATGTTGAGGAAATATTAAATCTATCTAATAATGCTTCAATACACGTAGAGATGGCAAATATTCTAACTACTTATAATGGTAAAAACGCTATTATGACTATTGTGAGAGATATAAGCAAAAGAAAGAAAATGGAGGATAGAATCAACCAAATGGCACATTATGATTCAGTTACAGGTCTTCCTAATCGTTATTTTCTTAATATGTATCTTCAAAATGCAATAGAAACATGTAGAAATAATGGACAATCTACTGCAATTATGTTTATAGATTTAGACAGATTTAAAATTATCAACGATACAATGGGGCATAATTTTGGAGATGTTGTATTGCAAAAAGCGGCTTCCGAGATAAAGTCATGCTTGGACGAAAGTGATTTCATTTCTAGGTATGGAGGAGATGAGTTTATAGTTGTTCTTGAAAACAAGTGCTTTGAAAGAAGCAAGCAAATAGCGAAAGGTATCATTGATGCTTTTTCTAACTCATTAAATATTGGAGAACACATGGTGGACATTACTCCTAGTATTGGGATAAGCTTTTATCCTAAAGATGGTGAGAATGCTGAGAACTTGATTAAGTATGCCGATACTGCGATGTACGAAGCAAAGTCTCAGGGTAGAAATAACTATAAATTTTATACACCTGAAATGAACCTAGCAGTTTCAAGGAGTATGGTAATAGAAAGTGCTTTAAGAAAAGCTCTTCGAAATGAGGAGTTCATGATTCATTATCAGCCTCAAATTGATCTTAATTCCAGAGAAATATCCGGAGTTGAAGCCTTAATCCGTTGGAAACATCCTGAATTAGGGACAATTTCACCTAGTGAATTCATTCCTTTGGCTGAGGAGACAGGCCTTATAGTACCTATCGGTGAGTGGGTTTTAAGAAAGGCATGCACACAAAACAAGATATGGCAAAGTTCGGGTATGAGACCAATAAATATAGCTGTAAATGTATCATATCAACAACTTAAATATTATGGATTTGTAGATTGCATAAAAAAAGTTTTATCTGAAAGTGGATTAGAGGCAAAATACCTTGAGCTGGAAATAACAGAAACTATTTTGAAGGATATAGAAGAATTAAAATATGTACTTAATGAACTGGAACCATTAGGTGTTAAGTTATCTGTAGATGATTTTGGAGTGGGATATTCTTCTTTAAGTGTACTTCAGAATATATCAATAAATAATCTTAAGATAGATATGTCTTTTATTAAAAACATGATAGACAATTCTAAATCTGCTGCCATAGTAAAAACTATCATAAATATGGGCAAGAACTTAAATTGCAATGTAATTGCTGAGGGAGTAGAAACAAAGGAACAAGCAGAATTTCTAAGAAAAAATAGTTGTAATATTGCTCAAGGATATCTTTTCAGTAGGCCTATAGAGGCAGAGGAGCTTGAAAAGTTAATTAATAACTGGAAATAATGCTATAGAAAAAGGACAACCTAATAAGTTGTCCTTTAATTATAAGTACATTACCATTCTCCCGGATAAGCTACAATATAAAGTGTTACATTTCTTCGACCCCAGCTTATACATTCATCTTCCGAATTTAAATATAAGTCAATTATGTTTCCTTTTATGGCGCTTCCAGTATCAGAGCATATTGCATAGCCATAACCAGGTATATATACCTTAGAACCAAGCGGAATAATCGACGGGTCAACAGCTATAGTGCTTAAACCTGAGGGATCCCGTACAGGCTTAAGACCCAATGCAGTAAGTGTACCACCTGTATATGCCGTAGCTTGCATAGTATAGGTTGCTTTATAAGTTTCGTTGCCTGAAACCACTGGTTTGGTTTCTTTGGCCAGCATATCTGCAAGCTTTTTATTACCTGAAGCTATATAATCTTTAGCTTTACTTCTAACAGAATCAGTGCTTATTTGAGAAACTAAGCTGTTAAGCGTTTGGAGAGCGCCTTTCATATCAGGTATTGTGGAAGAGCTTGAGTCAATTACTGATATAGAATGAGCAATAAGCTTTTCCTCATTGTCCTTTATAGCTTGGGCTGCTAAAGCTTTCTCTTTATCAAACTCAATAATCAGCTCCTGAAGCTTCTTTTTATCATTGTCTAACTGTTGAAGCTTTTCTAAGTTGTTATTTTTTAGTTCCTGAAGCTTTTGAAGCTTATTGTCTAAATCACTAATAGCTTCCTTAAGTCTTTTTTTTCTTGAAGTTAAGTCATCAAAGACTTTCTTATCATAGGTTATTATATTTTTTATTATCTCATATCTTGAAAGTAAATCTGAAAAGCTTTTAGATGTAAGGAGAATTGCAGCAAAATTTTCATTATATCCATTTATGTACATTGCTCTAAGTCTCTTGTTAGCTACCTCTTGCTTTTGATTAATTTCATTAATCAGCTGTTCCATATGTAATTTTTCAGCTTCAATCTCTTTATTATTTTTATCTATGTCTGCATTATTTTTATTTATATCACTCTTAGTCTTAGAAATTTTTATATTTAGCTCAGAAATCTGCTTATTTGTTTCTATTATACTATCATTCATTTGTTGAAACTTTATCTTATTGTTTGTAATAGCATCCTGAGGATTATCAGCAGCATAGGATATAGTGCTTGTACAAAAAATAAAAATAAATAAAATATATATAGAAATTAACCTTTTATTCACTAATGTGATCCCCCTATGATTAAACATATTAAGAATATTATATCATATTATATAGATAAGCAACCGCAACAATAAAATCCAAGGTAATAAAAAGTGATAAAGCTTTATGTTTTATTGCCTAAATATAAATACGAAAGGAAGTACAAAATTTTGTGGTATACTATTAAAAGATAAAAAAAGAGGTGAAATAATGAGTGAAATTATATTATCAGTTTTAAAAATTAGCATTATAGAGATTTTCTATCTAACTGGATTGACACTATTAGCAGGCTTAATATTAGGGGGATTTGAAAGAGCTTCTAATAATCTTATGCAAAGATCCTTAGGCAGAAAAGGAATATTCATTACAGCATGGTTAGGAACACCGATTCATGAATTAGGTCACGCAGTAATGTGTATAATTTTTAATCATAATATTACAAAAATAAAGCTTTTAAATACAAAAAGTGAAAATGGTGTTTTAGGGTATGTGGAGCACAGCTATAATCCAAGCAGTATTTATCAGAGTATAGGAAATTTATTTATAGGGTTGGGGCCAATATTCAGCGGCATAGGAGCCTTGGTGGCAAGTATGTATTTTCTTGTTCCTCGCTCTTTTAAGGTATTTAAGATGTTTGTATTAGAAGGAATAAACAATGATAAAATAGATATAAATGTAGCAGGCTCTCTGTTTAAAGCTTCGGGTGTACTTATAAAAAGCATATTTAATACAGCTAATTTATCAAGTATTAACTTCTGGATATTTATTGTTGCTGCAATTTGCATATCTTCTCATATAGCTTTAAGCAAAGCTGATATAAAGGGAGCCAAGAGTGGGTTTATAGTGTTATTTGTTTCAATTTTTATAGTAAATTTTATTTTAAGGTATTTTAGTATTAATACTGCTCATTATGTAATGCAGCTTGGCAGATATAATGCTCATCTGATAGCAGTTTTATTAATTGCTCTTATATTTTCAGCTTTTACTTTAGTAGTGAGTTTCATTTGTTATGTATTATTTTCTTTAAAGAATAGATGATAATAAGGAAAGGAGCTGATGATATGGGCAATAAGCTAACTGCGGCTCAGCTAAGGATGGCTGCTTTAGGGAATAATATGATTGAGGCAGGCGCTGAGATTTACAGTAATCCTGAGGTAAGAGATAAGATAAAGGATAATTTAAAAGATAAAAATAAAAAAGAATAGAAATATTCAGCAGTCTGGATTTAATACTTTCAGACTGCTGTTTTTATTTGAGTGTGCTTATTTAGGCTTGCTTACAAACATCTGAGAAAACATGTTTCCATAAGGGCCGCCGCTCTTAATTCCTATACCTATATGAGTATAAGCCGGATTTAATATGTTTTTTCTATGCCCGGGAGAGTTCATTAAAGCATTCTCAGCATTTACAACGGTTTGATTGCCGGCTATATTTTCACCAGCCTGAACATAACTTACCCCAAAGGATTTCATCATATCAAAAGGACTTCCGTACTTTGGTGAATTGTGGCTGAAATAATTATTGTCTATCATATCCTGCGCCTTAATTCTTGCTACATTAGTTACCTGCATATCAATTTGAAGCGGAGGTACATTATTTTGTGCCCTTGCTTGATTTACTAGGTTTAGCATTTGCTGTTCCTGTGCAGTCAGGGTTCCAGAGTTTGTTTGTGCGCTTGGTGTCTTAGGTGCTGTAGAACTAGTTGTATTACCTTGAGTGACTTGAGGAGCACCTCCGGAGGTTTCAGGTGTTACATTTGGCTGATTATTTTCAACAACAACTGGCTTAGCTTCTTGGTTATGAACAAACCCTATCTGATTATTTGGAAGCTTTACAGCAAACCAGTCTGAAACTTGGCTTACTACATCCAAGGTACTATCTTTTGTAGCTGTTTTTAGAACTGGTGTATTACTTGAGCATCCGGTTCTGATATTTGAGTTATCAGCAGTAATTTTTACTCTTTGAATAGTGCCCATTTGGTTAACAGAAGACTCGACGCCTTGAATAGGCTGAGGGTTATTATTTTTCATGTTTTGTTTCTGCTGAGTAGTACATCCTGCTGTAAATATAAGTGATAAAGCTACCGTAAAACTTAATAATTTTCTATCCACGATTTTTCCTCCTTTTAATTTGCTTATAAGGCAGCTTAGCGTGTTCATTTTTATTCGCAAGCCACCGGTTAAAGTCCATATAGGATTTTAACCACTTAATTTAAGCTACAACATTAGCATTTGTTTTTATTAAAAAATTATAAACAAAATTTTTAATTAATTTTAAAACTATTACTTATAAAGACTAAATAGGTTATAATTTATTTATATGTTTTACATACAGGAGGCCGATTATAATGACTGACAATAAAAAATATGAAATTGCTATATTTGCAGGTGGATGTTTTTGGTGCATGGTTTCACCATTTGATGTTTTAGATGGGATAGTTGAGGTAGTATCAGGATATACCGGAGGTCATCTTGAGAATCCTACATATAAAGACGTTAAGTCTCAAGCATCAGGGCATTATGAAGTTATAAAAGTGACTTATGATCCAGAGATTATAGATTATGACAAGCTGCTTCAGGCATATTGGAGACAAGTAGATCCTACTGATGAGGGAGGACAATTTCAAGACAGAGGATCATCCTATAGAACGGCTATATTTTATACTACAGAGGAACAAAGACAAAAGGCCGAAGCTTCTAAAAAAGCTATGGACGAATCAAAAAGATTTTCTGGACCTATTGTAACTCCAATACTTCCGGCAGTAAAGTTTTACAAAGCCGAAGATTATCATCAGGATTTTTATAAGAAGAGTCCGGTAGAATATAAAGAAGATAGAAAAATATCAGGAAGAGATGAGTTTATACAAAAATACTGGGGAGAAGAATATTACGATATTTATAATGACTAATTATAGATATCTATGTGATACCACTGCTGTGGAAAAGTTCCATGGCAGTGGTTCTTTTTTTATTATTTTAAGAGATTAAAATTAAACTATAAGATTAAATTTCTTAAAGGAGGCCATAAAATGAAAGTAGGAGTTATAACAGGAGGTACTTCAGCAGAAAGAGAAGTCTCGATAAAAACAGGAAAAGAAATGATAGATAACTTAGATAAGAAAAAATATGAAGTAATTGAAATTCAGATAAACAGCAGAAAAGATTTAATAGATAAAGTACTTGAACAAAATATAGATTTTGCACTTTTAGCTCTACATGGTAAGTTTGGTGAGGATGGAGGAGCACAGGCAATACTGGAAAGTCTTAATATACCATATTCAGGCTCCGGAATACTAGCAAGCAGTCTCTGCATGGATAAGGATATATCAAAAAGACTTATGAGGGCCGAAGGAATAAATACTCCGGAATGGATAACTATAAAGAAGAGAAATGAAATAGACTATAAGCTTCTTGAAAAAATAGGCTATCCATTAGTAGTTAAGCCAGTTAATGGAGGCTCAAGCCTTGGGACTTTTATAGTTAGAAACAGTGAAGACATTTTAGATGCGATTTTAAAGGCTTTTACTTATGATGAAGAGATAATGATAGAAAAATATATTGAAGGAAGAGAGATAACCTGCGGTATTCTAGACGGAAATCTTCTTCCAATTATTGAGATAAAACCATCCTCAGAGTTTTTTGATTATAAATCAAAATATGAGGACATGGGCTCTGAAGAAGTAATAGTTGAGCTTGAAGAAGCGTTAAAGAAAAAGATCAATACTATATACAGAAAGTGCTGGAGTTTATTTAAATGTTCTGTATATGGTAGAATAGATATTATATTAAAAGACAATGAACCCTATGTACTTGAAATAAATACTCTTCCGGGGATGACTAAAAACAGTTTAATTCCTAAAAGTGCAAGGGAATATGGCTTAAGCTTTAGTGAGCTTCTTGATGCCATAATTGAGTTGTCTTTAAAGATTAAGCGATAATGAGGTAAGAATATGCTTCTGTCAGAATTTAAGCTAAAAGGTGGAGAACCAATCTATAAGCAAATAAAAAATGAAATAATAAGGATGATTGAAGAGGGGTTTCTTATTGAAGGCAGCAAGCTCCCTTCCACAAGAGAGGTTTCCGAGCTTTTAAAAATAAGCAGAAATTCATGCATTCATGCTTATGAGCTTCTTGAAGATGAGGAGTATATACAAATAATAAAGGGAAAAGGGGCTTTTGTTTCCCATAAATTCAAGAAAAATGGGCCTAAATGGCAGGTGGATTGGAATAAAAAAACCAGTGTTTTTGGAAATACAGCTGTAGATTTGGATATAGTTAAAAATGAAGCGGTCACAGCAAAAAATATGATTTCCTTTAAAAGTATAGCACCTGATGAAAAATTATTTGATTTGGAAGAAATAAAAAGAAATTTTTTAAACAGTGTTTCTGTTCATGGTGAAAGACTATTTAACTACGGTTATGCTAAAGGTTATAAGCCTCTTATAGATTATTTAAAAATTTATATGGAAAACAAAGGCGTAAACTTTAAAGATAAGGATATATTGATAACAAATGGATTTACTGAGGCCTTTGACATAATATTATCTGCACTAACCGCTAAAGGTGATACTGTTATTTGTGAAAATCCTACTCATAACACTGCAATTAAACTTATGAAGCTTCATGAGTTAAATATAATTGGAGTTGATATGGAACAAGGGGTCATAAATACGTTAAAATTAAAAGAAAAATTAGAAAATAATGAAGTGAAATTAATATATCTTATTCCTTCCTATCATAATCCTACAGGAGCTGTAATGTCGGCTAATAAAAGAAAAGAAATCTACGAAATCTGTAAGGCTTATAATATTCCTATCATAGAAGATGGATTTAATGAGGAACTGCTTTATTCTTCTTCGCATGTATCTTCTATAGCTGCTTTAGCGGGCGAGGATAATAGTGTAATATACGCTGCAAGTTTTTCTAAGATACTTTTCCCTGGTATTAGAGTAGGCTGGATAGCCGGCGATGAAAAATTAATAGATGTGCTTGAAAGCGTTAAGAGAAGCAGGAATATTCATAACTCTGTTTTAGATCAGGCATTTTTATATGAGTATTTAAAAAATGGAGACTTTGAAAGCTATTTAAAGAAAGCTAGAAAATATTACAGAGACAAGTATAAGTTTGCAGTAAAGTGTTCTGAAAAATACTTGTCCTGCTGCAGAGTTTACGGTGATGGAGGACTTCATATATTTTTAGAGCTTCCTCATATAGATTCAAGAAAGCTTTTAGATGAAGCAATGAAAAATAATGTTATTTTTATGCCGGGAGATATTTTTTATGTAGATGATATCAAAAAAAACACCTTCAGACTTGGATTTTCGAGATTGGAATACCATGATATAGAAAAAGGATTTAAAATAATTGGTGAATGTATAAAGAAGCTGCAGAAGTAATAACTGCAGCTTTAAAATTTCAACTTATATTATAAAGTGCCTAATAATTCTCTAGTATTTTATCTTATTACATAGACACAATATTTAATGGATAGAGAACTGGATGTGGATAATTCATGAAAAAAACTGCAGCATTATTATCAGCAATTCTTATTTCTACAACTTTGACTGCATGCTATCAAAGAGGTACTGGAACAAATGAAGAAAATAAAAATAGAACAAATACAGGGACAACTCAAGGAACAAGAACCGGATATAACATTAACCAAGGTACAACTACAGGAAATTATAAGGATGGAACCTACACAGCTTATGGAGATCCTACTGCTACAGGAAATCATATGGCAACAGTATTTATAAAAGGTGGAAGAATAAGCAATGTAGTACTCGACTATACAGATACAAGTGGGAAAGTTACTACTAACACAGGAAGCAGACCTATTGTTGGCAGCGGTAATGCAAGTGGAGGGAATTTTCCGGCAAATAATTATAATATGACCAATCCAAATGGAAGTACAACACCTTCAACCGGAGGAACTGGAACAACAACAGGCGGAAACACCTCATATAATGGCACAGGAACTACAGGATATGGAACTTCAAATAATGTAACAGGTACAACAGGTTATGGAACCTCAGCTAGCGGAACAGGTACTACAAACATGGGTAATACAGCCAGCTATGGAAATAGAACAAGCACTGGAAATACTTCCGCTAATGGAACTGGAAATAATGCGACTACAGGAAATATAACAGGAACACAATATGGTGGAACCACAGGTAATACAACAATGGGAAATATTAATGGCGCTCAATCCGGATACGCAGATGGAAGAGATACACTATCTAACTTAATGGTTCAAAATCAAACTTATGATGTTAATCCACAAGGATTAACTTCGCAAGCAGTTGCTAACTGGAAGTTAGCTGCAAAAAGAGCATTAAGTCAGGCAACTAGATAAACTAATATACTAGGGCGGTTAAAATAATAGGATTTAACCGTCCTTTAAATTTTTATAAATAAAATTATAGATATGAAAAAAAGTTATCAGTAATATATATTATTATGTGATCAATTTATTGGAGGAACTATTTTTGATTACAAGCAGCCATATAATATTTTCTAGTTTAGTTTATAAATATGTTTTACAAAATACAAATTTTATGCTGAATGTGCCTGCCTTTACCTATGGGAACATAAGACCTGACCTTGATAAAGCTTATATAAGATGCGAACATACCTTGGAAGACAGTATTGAAATGATTAATATCTACTCGGAAGATATTATTAATAGCAATATCTCTTTAGAAGACTTTTCTATGGCTTTAGGTATTATATCTCACTTTGCCGCTGATTATTTCTGTATATATCATACCAAAGAATATTGGAAAAAAGATAAGTTGGGACATGGTACTTACGAAGCAGCACTTCATGCTAAGCTGTTATCTATGTTCATAGCTGGAAATATAAAGCTAAGATACAAATGCAAACAAGAAAAAAGTGTAAAAGACTTAATTTTAAAAATACGAAAAAAATATTACATAGAACCTAAAGGAATGATGACTGATATTAACTTTGCTCTTATAGCAGCCTCATCGGTTTGTGAATTTATAGTAAAGTCAAGCAAGATTTATAAAAGCTATAAAATAGAACAAAGCAGATAAAAAAACAGTTAAGCAAGGCTTAACTGTTTTATATTTAACTTATGACTATTTCTTTAATTCTTTCTTTCCAGTTATAACAGTTGCTTGGCTGTCAGTTTTGCTGTCAGCAATTGTGAATGTCTTTTCAGCATCTGCATTTAAGAAATATACATTTCCGTCAATTTTTTGATTTACTAATTTAAAGTTCTTTCCAGCTATATAAAGGTCGCCTTTGAAAGTTCCATGCTCAAGACTTCCGAAATCACCGTTGAAAGTTAATTTTGGAGCAGTTAAAGTAAATCTTCCTGTTACATTATGCTTATCATCTTGAGTGTAAAGACCTATTTTACGTTGAGTTTGTTCGTTACCATTAGCATCTTTTATTAAAGCGCCGTTAGCGTCTTTTTTACCAGTTTTGAAGCTTCCTTCTACTACTAGTTCTTTATCGAAAGTTAAATCCTTTAATGTAGCTATAACGTATTTTCCGCCATCTTTAGTTAAAGCTTTTTCAAAAGCTGCATTTGTGTCAACTACTGAAGCTGTTGCTACTGCATCTGTTTTCTTAGTTTCTGTTGCAGCTGGTTTTGCTGCGTCTGCCTTTGGTGCTGCAGCTGGTTCAGCTTTTTTAGCACATCCTGTAAATAGTGTAGCACCTACTGCTACTGCTAAAACTAATGCTTTTATTTTCATGTGTGAATCCCCCTATGTTATAAAAATTTATATTTTTTAGGACAAGTTTATTATAACTGATTGATAAAAAGATAACAAGAGTTTTTTTGAAATTTGTTAATAAAATATCAAAAAACATATATAATTTTTTAGAAATTGATAGTTAATTGTGTTAAAATTTTCTGAAATGTTAATAAATTACATAAACCCAAGCTGTGAAAATAAATAAAAAGGCCGGTGCAAAGACTATATCTTGCACGGACCTTTCTATAATAATATTTTATTATTCAGCCACAAGTGTTAAGGTTAAGTTTGTTTCTTTACCATCCCTGCTGACAGTCACGGAAACCTTATCTCCTGACTTATGTTTGTTTTTTATAGTTGTAACTTCGTTGAAGGTTGTTACCTTTTGACCATCAAATTTAATTATAACATCGCCGCGCTTTAAACCTGCTTTTTCTGCCGGACTGAAATCCGAAACATCTTTAATATATAGACCTATTGGCAGGTTATATTGCTCTGATAAAGTTTTGTCTATCTCTGTTCCTTGTATACCTATCATTAGTACGGGCTTAGATAGATCAGAAATTTTATTCTTAACAGCATTTATTGGAATTGCAAAGCCTAAACCTTCAACTCCGCTTTGCTTAATCTTAGCTGTATTAATTCCTATTACCTGTCCTCTTGCATTTATTAGAGGTCCGCCGCTGTTACCGGAATTTATAGCTGCATCAGTCTGGATGTAAGAAAGTCCTGATGAAGATGATGTTTGACCTTGTTTGTTTGTGCTTCCATCACCATCGATTTTTCTGTTTAAAGCACTTACTATACCTGTTGTTACAGATCCGAAGAAGTCAGTTCCAAGAGGATTTCCTATTGCTACTACAGATTCTCCGACCTGAAGATTATCTGAATCACCAATTTCAACTACAGCCGGTACTTTAACACTGTCTGTTATTTTAAGCACAGCAACGTCATAGTTAGGATCTGAGTTAATAACCTTAGCATTTACCTGCTTATTGTTGCTTAAGGTTACTTTAACCTGCTGAGCTCCCTCAACAACGTGGTAGTTAGTAAGAATATTACCGTTCTCATTTATAATCATTCCAGTACCTACACCTTGAGCAGCCTGACTGCCAAAGAAGCCTTGCTGTGTTTGAATTGTTGTTGTAATTGCAACTACTGCAGGACCTACCTTTTTAGCAATATCTGATATAGTCATTGCGCCGCTTGTAGCAGCAATCTGAGTTGGATGCCCGTCATATACTGAAGTCGAAGTGTTTACGCTGCCTGCAATAGATTTATATAATGCAGTGTCCTTAAATAAATCTGTTTTTGGAAGCCCATATAGTACAGCAGCACCTGAAGCAACGCCTCCAACAACAGTACATACTAAACCAACAGCGACATAAGATAATGTCTTCTTAAATCTTCCGCCTTTTTTCTTAGGCTTTTGAATGTTGGGTTCAGTATAATTCATCACATAGGTATCATGAGTATTTTCCTGGTTGATTTCTTGATTATTATTGTTCTCCATAAATAATTCCTCCCATATCTATATCCATATATTATTTTATTATTTATTTCATGAACTTATAATAAAACAGTTTTATGACAATTTCATGACAAGGTTGTTACAAAATTTAAAATTTAATTCATGTTCATATTCATATTCATAATTAAAATTATTACCGATATTCTGCAATTTATAAGTTGAAGCACAAAAGGCTGTTTTATGTTATAATAAAAGGATTAGTTCAGGATTCTAAATGTGAAATTATGTTATATAATCAATTAAGATTTTAAAACCTGAAAATAAATTAATCAAGGTGAAAAATATGTTAAAAGAAGATATACTTTTGCAACTATTTAAAGAAAGCACAAGCGGAAAAAATTATGATATGGGCTATAAAATAATTGATAATGATTTAGTTTCCTCTGTAAATGTAAACAGTGAAGGAGAGTTAATCTGCATTGATGGTTTTGTTATATCAGAAAACCTCTTTAATGAATATACTACAAAGATTGAGCTTGATGCGAGTAAAAAGGAAGTCTTTTCTACTTTCTGCAGCTGTGCAGACTATGAAAAAAATGAATTTAAAAAGAAAAATTATGTTTGCAAGCATGTTGCAGCAACTTTTTATAAAGCTCTGGAGGAGCTGATTAATCATCCATTATTTAATGAAGAAGAGACAACAAATGAAGTAGGTATAAATAATGGAAGACTTCTTGAAATGCTTTTAGGAGAAAAAAAGGATAAAGAAGAACTAAAGCTAGATGTCTATATAAATAGAAAGGAATGGAATGATGATATTTCCGCAGAGTTTAGACTAGGTATTAAGTCTATGAGTTCCAACAGTCTTTATATACTTAAGGATATAGAACAGTTTTTGGTATCACTCTATAACAATATGCCCGTAACTTATAGTAAGAACTTTACCTTTGATACAAAATATCAAAAGCTGAGTACAAAGGACAAAAAGCTTATAGATTTTATTGAAATGTTAAAAACAATTGAAGGCAGCAATAAGTATATAAACAGAAGCAGTGCCGGTGCAGTAGAGGGAAAATATTTAAATATACCTAAGTATTTAGTAAGAGAATTTTTTAGTATCATTAAAGATCATAGGGTTTACTTAAATGAAGGTTTTTTCCATAGACCGGTTGAGGCTGAGATACTATATGAGGCTCCTCCTATAGATTTTGATTTGAAGCTTATAAAGAATGAATATGTTCTTAAGTCTCCTAATGGAATGCCTCAAAGCTTAGGTTCTAAAAAGGATGTATTTGTATATGGTTCAGATATATATATTCCTGATTATGAGTTTTGCTACAAAATATCACCATATCTTCAGGTGTTTGCTGGACAGAAAGTAGTGCTATTTCCAATAGAAGATGAAGAAACAGTATTAAGAAGGCTTATACCTCAGCTGAACTTCCTGTCCTCTAAGGTTACTTTATCAAAGGTTATTAAAGATAAAATAGTTATGGGAAGCTGTAATTTCAGCTTCTATTTTGATAGAGAAGAGGAGCAGATTACGCTAGTAGTTAAGGTAAGCTATGAAGGCTGTGAATTTAATATATTTGAAGATTATAAAGAGAAGATTGTGTATAGGGATTCTTTAAAAGAAGCTGAGGTTATTTCTGTTTTAAGAGGCTTTGGCTTTGAAGATATAGGGAACAGGTTTTATTTTAATAAAGAGGACGACTACATATTTAGATTCTTTAAATATGAAATTTCAAAACTTCAGGAAATAGGGGAAGTCTATTATTCCGATAATTTTAAAGGTCTGAAGTCTATTGGCTCAAAAGGAATAAAAGGAGATATTAAAGCAGGAAAGTTCAATTATTTTGAGATGGACTTTAAAATAGGAGATATTCCTCCTAAGGAAACAGCAGATATATTAAGAGCCTTTAGAGATAACTTAAAGTTCTATAAGCTTAAAAGCGGAGAATACATAGACCTTGAGGAACTCGAGCTTAATAAGCTTCTAAAGCTTATAGATGCTGTTGCGATGAAAGGAATAGAAGACAATCATATTGAGATAGCAAAAAATCGAGCTGCCTATATTGAAAGCTTTATAGAGGAAAATGAGGTTAGGTTTATTAAAGGAAAAACTGAGCTTAAAAAGGTAAGTGATAAACTTAAGAATATAGCTAGCCTAAAGTTTGAGCAGCCAAAGGGGCTTCTTGCCGATTTAAGAGAATATCAAAAGACGGGCTATAATTGGTTTAAAACTTTAGATTATCTGGGCTTTGGTGGAATACTAGGCGATGAAATGGGACTTGGAAAAACCCTTCAAACTATTGCTTTTATACTATCAAACGAAGGAAGCAAATCTTTAATTGCAGCCCCGACCTCTTTAGTTTATAACTGGGTAAGTGAATTTGAAAAATTTGCTCCGACAGTAAGAGTTGCTGCTGTAAATGGAACTAAGGAGGAAAGAGAGGAGATTATAAAAAAACTCGATAAATATGATGTCTTTATAACTACTTATAACCTATTGAAAAGAGACTTAGACAGTTATGCTTCTATAGAATTTGATTATTTTGTTTTGGATGAAGCTCAATACATTAAGAATTCAGGCTCCCAAAATGCACTGGCGGTTAAAGAAATAAAGGCTAAAACACGCTTTGCTCTGTCAGGTACTCCAATAGAAAATTCTCTTATGGAGCTATGGTCAATTTTTGATTTTATTATGCCAGGCTATTTGTATGATGAGAAACGCTTCAGTGTTAGATATCACAAAAGGCTTAGGGAAGAGCCTGTAGTAATTGAAGAGATAAACAGGCTTATAAAGCCCTTTATTTTAAGAAGAAGAAAAAAAGATGTTATAAAAGAACTCCCTGATAAAATTGAAAAAACTGTAGCAGTAGATATGGATGAAGATCAAAAGAAGGTTTATAAAGCCTATGCTAATTATGCTGTTGAGCTTATTGAAAAGAAAGTTGAGGATTATGAGTTCCAAAATAGCAGAATTGAAATTCTCTCTTATATAACTAAGTTGAGACAGCTTTGTCTTGATCCTTCAGTCTTAATGGGAAATTACAAGGGTGAAAGTGCAAAAATTGAGGCTCTGGTTGAGCTTTTACAACAAAGCATTGAAGAAGGACACAGGGTTCTTATCTTTTCGCAATTTACCTCAGTGCTTAAAAATATAGGAAAAAGAATATCAAAAGAAGGAATAAACTACAGCTACCTAGATGGTTCCATTCCTTCAGAGAAAAGAATGAATATGGTTAAAGCCTTTAATGAAGGAGAAAACTCTGTATTTTTAATAAGCTTAAAAGCAGGAGGCACAGGCCTTAATTTAACCTCTGCAGATGTAGTTATTCATTTCGACCCTTGGTGGAACCCCGCTGTTGAAGAACAGGCAACAGACAGAGCTCACAGAATAGGGCAGAAAAATGTTGTTGAAGTAATTAAGCTTATTGCAAAAGGAACAATTGAAGAAAAGATTCTTAAGCTCCAAGAGGATAAGAGAAAGCTAATCTCAGAGGTAATGGGGGATGAACTAAGCAGTGGTGAAGGATTTGCTTCTTTAAGTGAAGAGGAGTTATTGGAACTGTTCTCGATGTAGTTTGATATGATATACTGATACCAGGGGGGATTGGGTATGTATGAGAAAATCAATAAGGAAATTCTAGAGGTAAAAGAAAGAGTAAGAAGAAGAGAAAAAATCTTAAATCTAATTAATCACACCGATGATAATCTTAAAAACGAACTTCATAGAAAAGATGAGCTTAAGAAAATTCTAAGCAAAGAAGAACTTGATGTTAAGAGGCTCGAAGGATTAAGCATTAAAGGAATTTTCGTGACGTTACTGGGCAACAAAGAAGAAAAGCTGGATAAAGAAAAAGCAGAAGTTTTAGCTGCCAAGCTTAAATATGATGCTTGTTGCGGTACTGTTAAAATTTTAGAAGAAGACCTTCAAAAGTATTATGGTGAGCTAAAAGAAATAGGTAATGCTAATGATGATTATGATAAATTAATGAGGAAAAAAGAACAGTTTATATTGAATGCTCAGGATATTAATACTAGAAAAATATTAGATTTTACAGAAGAAAGAGGCAATATAGAAGCTGACCTTAGAGAAATTAAGCAAGCAATAATGGCGGGAAATTCAGTTTTAAATTCTCTGGAACGAGCTGCTGATGCATTGGATACTGCTGAAAACTGGGGGACCTATGATATGTTTGGCGGCGGACTTATAAGTAGTATGGAGAAGCATTCTAGTATCGATGAAGCTGTAGATTATATTAATGATGCAAGAGATAAGCTTAACCGATTTAGAAGAGAACTTTCAGATGTAAATTTGAGCATAGATGTTACAGTGGATATAAGCTCCTTTGATAAATTTGCAGATTACTTTTTTGACGGCATTTTTGCAGATTGGAACGTTCAATCAAAAATAGAAGATTCACAGTATAGCCTGAAAAATACAATTTATAAAATAGAAAGAGTTATTGATAATTTAAAAGTAAAAAATGATCTTGGAGAAGAAAAGCTAAGAAAATTAAATGAAAATATAAGAAGCGTTGTTGAAAAGGCAGAGGATTAGTACTTAAATTAAAGAGCCGATTAAATATTTATATGGTTAAATGTTTAATCGGCTTTATGTTTGTAATTAAGCAAGTCTTTCTTCCGGCAGAACAGGTCCTAAATTTTTTCTTCTATATACACTTAATATTAGCCCAACAGACATCATATCTGTAATTATGTGAGAACCTCCAAAGCTCATAAAAGGCATCGTAACTCCAAACAAAGGTGAAAAGCCTAAGTTTGTTGCAATGCTTAGTATAAACTGAGTTGTAAAGGCAGCGGCAAAGCCTATAACCAATAACTTTCCATAAGAATATTTAGTTGCTTTAGCAGTGTTCATCATTCTGATAATGAAAAAAGCTATGAATATAATAGTTATTATCGCAGCAAGCCATCCAAAAGAATAGACAATGTATGCAAAGACAAAGTCAGTATGCACGTCAGGTATGGTTCTTGGATTTAGATTAAAACCATTGCCTAAAAATCCGGCTGAGCTTAAGGTTTTGTGCAGCTGAATATAAAGCCAGCCCATTCCTTGTGGATCAGAGGAAGGATTCAAAAATGTAAACATTCTTTTTGATCTATAAGGTTCAACTATTATATAGAAATAAGGGACTATTGTAACCGCTGCTATAGATATAATAATTTGCATACGCCTGGCTTTTGAGACAATCATAAAAATTGAGCAGAAAACTATACATATGGCAGCTGTAGACAATGAAATCTTCGACAGTAGTATTATAGGTAGAAACATAATTCCTATACCTAACAAGGCTTTTAGAGAATTGTCCCAATTCCATGCTTCAAATATTCCGGCAAGAGCTATTACTAGAAAGAATGGACTGATATCAGTAAAATTTACGATTGCAAATCCTATATTCAAATAGGGAATTCCATTTACTTTAACACCAAAAAATGATGTTAAAACCAGAACTGCAATAGTTCCTGCATACATATATTTTGAGTACTTAAAGAGTTTTCTGTAATCAAATATGTATAGTCCTATCATTAGAACTGTTCCGATAGAATAAAATACCAAGCTTTTTTCAAATATTTTTATGTTTTTAGCATCTGCAACAACAGAGTTAGTTTGTATAAAATACATCATTAATAAGCCGAAAAGAGAGATTGAAAGCACCGGAATCAATGTTTTTAGATCTAATTTAGCTTTATGCGTTTTATTAAGCTGCTTTCCAACTAGCTCGGAATCTCCCATATGAGCTATTGCCTTATCAATAGCGTCCTCTTCGGAAAGACCAGTTTGTATAGCTTCTTCCTTAAGAAGCTCAAGATGGTCCTTTAATTCAAGTTTAATATCTGAATGCGCATCTTTGTTTTTTACAAGTGTGCACACATTATTTATATATTCTTCAATTTTCCTATTATCTAACCCCATATTATCTTTTCCCCCCATAAAACTTCATCAACTGCGGTTTTAAAAGTTGACCATTCTTCTTTTTTCTCTTCCATAAAAAGTCTTCCTTTGTCTGTAAGCTTATAATATTTTCTCTTTCTTCCGCCATCGCCTTCACTCCAATAAGCTTCTATCAGATCATCAGCTTCGAGAGAATGTAGAATAGGATATAGAGTTCCTTCTTTAAAGCTAAAGATACCGCTGGACTTAATCTCCATTACCTTAATTATTTCATAGCCGTACATTGGCCTTGAGTTAAGCAGGCTTAATATGAGAGTCGATGTACTGCCTTTAAGCAGCTCTTTGTTAACCTTCATAAAGTTTCCACCTTTCATACCTAGAATTAATATGCATAGTATATCTAGGTATAATTATAAAAGGTTTAGAAAGTTGAGTCAATAGCATTTAGAAATAATTAGCTGAATATGAAATAATGAGTTGATGGAATAATATGTTTGACAGTATTGCAATATTGAATTAGGAAATTATATGCTGTACAATATGAACAACCAAATAAAAGGTCAGATGAATACGGCGGGGATGTAAAAGGTCGTATAAAGATCCACTTAGAAGTTATTAAAGCAGTTCGTGAGGCTGTGGGAGATGAATTCCCAATACTTCTAAGACTAGGTGCTTCAGATTTTATGGAAGGAGGAAGCACAATAGAGGATAGCAAAATTGCAGCAGTTGAATTTGAAAAAGCAGGAGTAGACATTATTGATATTTCAGGAGGCTTCAACGGGTATGTTATGCCAGGATCCATCGAACAAGGTTATTTCTCACCTCTTACTGAAGCTATTAAGGAGGTTGTAAATATGCCAGTAATTTTAACAGGGGGAATAACTGAAGCCTCTGCAGCAGAGAAACTTCTTCAGGAAGGAAAAGCAGATCTTATTGGTGTAGGAAGATCCATATATAAGGATTCGGAGTGGGCTAAGAGGACTATAGAAAGCCTAATTTAATATAAAGTAAAAAGTCCTGTAAGAATTAATCTAATCCTTACAGGACTTTTATTTTGAGGCTCTATGTAAATCGTGCACCTCGTGTCGACTATTAATCTACCAGCGTTTGCAGTTAAGCCAACTCAAACTAGGTTATTCCACGGCACACAGAAAGTATCATTTACCGCTGCTTCCTTCCGGACCTGACGGATTTCATGAGTTTCTGCTGCATGGGACCAAGCTCTCAGCACCAGCCTAATTACACTGACCTGACAAATTAAAGTCTATACGAGGGATTCAACCCTGCTGTAGCGGATTGCAGGCTACAGGGCACCGCTAGCTCCCCGTCTAGCACGACTTTGTTTCCCGATGAACTAATAATAACATGATTATATTTGAAGGACAATGATGTTATTATGGTAATATGGTTTTAATGTGGAAGATCAGGTTTTATAAACCAAAACAAATGTGTTGCTTTATATTTATATGTGTGTTATTCTAATTAAGTGCTAGAGATTGATAAATGTCTAGTATTGAGATTTAATATGATAAGAAGCATATCCTCTTTTTTAAAAAGAATATACTTGTTGGTCTATTTTTAATCTTAAATAATAAAAAAGGAGGAATGTTGAAATGGCAGATAAAACAATAGTATGTAAAGATTGTTCAAAAGAATTCTTATTCACTGAAAGTGAGCAGGCTTTCTATAAAGAAAAGGGCTTTGATAATGAGCCTCAGAGATGTGCTGATTGCAGAAGAGCAAGAAAGCAACAAAACAACAATAACAGAGGATTTAGAAGATAATAAATTGTTTGTTAATACCCTATAGGTTTGCTATAGGGTTTTTGTTTTTTAAAATAAAGAATAAAACATTGGGGTATTGTGAATGATAGCAAAGAGGTGATAGAATGGGAAGAAAAAATAGCGGCGGTAAGCGTAAAGAATTGACGGATTTTAGTCATCTTATAGAGATTAAAGACAAGGATAAAGATACAGAAGATAAACAGAGTGATAGTTAAAAATGAGCAGTTCCTAGGAACTGCTCATTTTTATGATCCTGTAGATTTATAATGTCTCACGCCAAAGTTCCAAATAATTAAGCAAGGAATTATAAATAAAAGACCAAATAGCGGAGTTAACATATACATTACTGTGTTCCCTTGCACTTTATTAAGGATAAACATAAGAGGAAGATAATTAACTGTTCCAAAAGGAATAACAAAGGTGAAAAATTTTCTTACCCACTCCTTATATATGCTAAGAGGATACTGTGAAATCTCACGTCCTCCATCAGTGAATATATTTATAACCTCAAGGCCTTCAATAGTCCAAAAGCATAGAGTAGCCCCAAGCATATAAATTCCTGTGAAAATAAATACGCCGCTTAATATCATTAGAACTAATGTTATAATCTTAGCTTCATTCCAGACTACGCTAAGATTTGTAAGAGAAAAAATTAGAACTATAATGCTCTGGGCAAGCCGGCCTATTCTTGTAAATTCAAACTTTGAGCCTAGCACTTGAAGTACACTGTTTCTAGGCCTTACCAGCACTCTGTCAAAGTCACCGTTTACTATAAGTGAAGAAAAGGAATCAAAACCTCTTGCAAAGCATTCGCTTAAAGAGAAAGCTATATGAATTATAGAATAACATAGAGCAACTTCATATAAGGACCATCCGCCTATATTTGGGAACCTTTGAAAAAATAATAATATAGATACAAAAACTAAAAAAGGTACAAAAAATTGTCCTACGGAAAGCAGAATGAATGAGGTTCTGTATTCCATCTGACTTTTAAAAAGTATGAACATGTACTTTATATATAGTTTCATAGCAATCAACCTCCCTGTACAACGATTCTTTTTAATGCTTTATTCATCCACAGCTTTCCTCCGGCTATTAGTACAATAATCCACAAAAGCTGAACACCTACGCTTAATACAGCTTCTTTAGTTCCTATGTTTCCGGCATAAACTCTAAAGGGCAGGTCGGAGGTATACCTAAAAGGTAATAAATAGACCAAACCTTTTAGAAATTTCGGCATAAGCGGTACAGGGATTAATAGTCCTGAAAAGAATTCCCCGAATACACCGAAAATTAACATTGAGCCTACTCCTGACATTGTATAAAAAATGGATATGTAAATAAGCATGGAAATAGCAACTATTAGTATTATTCCAAGCACCAGAGTGATAACAAACAATATAAAGGCTGTAAAAGTTGGCGGTAGTGTGAAATTATAGGGGTAAGGTAAGAGTATTGCTACAATAAGTATTGGAAAGCATCTTAATAAGGCTGATGATAGTCTCTGAGCAATAAGCTTTGCGTACCAAAAGCTGTATAGATCTGAAGGCCTTACAAGTTCGTAGGCTATATTTCCGCTTGTGATAAGGTTTATTAGCTCGGTATCTCTGAACCAAAGCATAATAAGCGCTAAGAAGCTTTGTTGAAGCCATAGCACTTGAATAAGTTCTCTTAAAGATATAGGCTGAACAGCTGTGGTACTTTTATAGAAAGCTTCAAATATCATAATATACATAAAACCCCAGAAAAATTGAGTTAAAACTCCGGCTAATGCAGCAATCCTATATTGAAGTCCTTTCAATAGTCTCATTTTAAATAAAGAGTAATATGCCTTCATATCTCATACTCCTTATAAAGTTTTACGATTATTTCTTCAATAGGCCTGCTTTCCACTGAAACATCCAGTATGTCCAATTTGTTTGAAAGCTTACCAATAACCTCAGATACTTTAATTTTTTCTAAATCAACTAAAAGTGAAATTCTTTCTTTTGATTTTGAAAGGACAGTTGTACCTTCAATATTTATATCCTGATAGTCTTCTGAGAAATCAACGGTCAGAGTTTTGTGAGTTGAGAATCTGTTTTTTAATTCAGTGAGGCTTCCGTCTAAAAGCTTTTGACCTTTTCCTATTAGTATTATTCTTTCTGATAGGGCTTCTATATCATTCATGTCATGAGTTGTTAATATGACAGTAACCTTTTTTTCTTTATTTATTGTCTTAACAAAGTTTCTTACAGCAAGTTTTGAAACTGCATCAAGACCGATAGTAGGTTCATCAAGGAAAAGTATCTTCGGGTTATGAAGCAGAGAAGCACCGATTTCGCACCTCATTCTCTGTCCAAGGCTTAGCTGCCGCACAGGAGTGTTTAATAATGTGGATAAATCTAAAGTGGATGTTAGTAAATCAAGATTGTCTTTGAAGGTAAGCTGCGGAATTTTATAAATGTCTTTTAGAAGATCGTATGAGTCTAATACAGGCACATCCCACCAAAGTTGAGATCTTTGTCCAAAAACTACACCTATATTTTTTACATGGTTTATTCTATCTTTCCAGGGAGTATTGCCGAGTATGCTGCATTGTCCACTGTCAGGCACTAAAATACCACTGATAATCTTTATGGTTGTAGATTTGCCTGCACCATTTGGCCCTATGTAGCCGACAATTTCACCTTCATCAATATTAAAGGAGATGCCTTTCAAGGCTTCAACCCTTGTAAATTCAGGCTTGAATAAAGATTTAACTGCAGCGGCAACTCCTGAATTTCGTTTGGCTACCTTAAAGCTTTTAGTTAAGTTTTTAACCTCAATCATTTTATCCCACCTTTACAAATTAATTACACAAGAAATTTTATTATATATTTACTTATTATGGATGTCAATATAATATATTTATTTTAATTAACCGCAATAATATTTCCATATTTTACATCTTTATTAGGTGGATTTATATACGATAAGTTAAATAATAATATTGTAAAGGAGGAATGGAGCAGTTAAAACTAAGTGATATATAAAAAATTTGAATTGGTTCATTAATCAGAAAAATATTTTTAATATGCCCCCCAAAAATAAATTGTAGAAACGTAAATAATAATGAAAAATAAAGGAGGTAGCTGGAATGAAAAATAAAATCGCTGCAGCGTTACTATTATCAGCACTTATTTTTACAGGATGTCAAGGTAAAGATATTCAAGAAACAAATAAAAGTGCTGTTTCACCAGTTAGCCAAGGACAAGCGCCAGGAAGCATATCTAATAGTGCAGAAACAGGTAGTAATGACAGTTCAAAAGCATCAGAAGATAGCAGTGCTAAAACAGATAGTGTGCAAAATAATCTGAAACCTGTAAAACCCGATACTGTGCCCCAGCTGAATCAATCTCAAAAATCTCAAATTGATTCTAAAGTAAAACCAGTTATAAATAATATAAAAGATTCATTAAAATCTCTCGAAGATGTAAAAGATATTAATTTTAACTAAATAAAATAAAAAGGAGGTAAAAGTCCTAAATGGACTTTTACGAGTAATTTTCGAGCGGAGCGAGAGTTTTTAAATTACTCAGTGTTCCGACTAAAAGGAGGAAGAAAACATGAATAATAAAAAGTTAATAGCAGTTGTAATGTCAGCTTTAATTTTAATGCCAACCGCAGCATTTGCAAAGGGTAATCCAAACAGTAATGCAGCAAAAGGTCAGCAGCAAGTTGTAAACAAAGATAAGGGACAAGTTCAGTCAACTAATGTGGACAAAGAAGCTTCTAAGGCAGGCAATGAAAACAAAGGTGCTCAACAAAAACAAGCAAATGAAGATAAGAAAGATGCAAAGAAACTGGAAGTTGAAGCTTTTAAAGCACAGATGAAAGCAAAGCACGATACTATGAGTCAAATCAGAAAACAAACTATAGCTTTAAGGCAGCAGATTGAAGTGAAAACTGAGTCATTGACAGCAATTATTAACGATATTGAAGCAGGAAAGAAAACACTTCCTCAGAATATGCTTGATGAATTACTTTTAAAGTCACAAAATTTAAAATCCGATACTGATGCAGTAAAGGCAACCTCTGAAATATCAAAGGAAGTTTCTGATACTCAGGATAAGGTCAATAAGCAGGATTTCAATAATGCTTTAGCATCTTTGGATAAAGTTATTTCAAAACTTCAAGCTAGGCTTGATGCTCTTAAAAAGTTAAATGCAGATTTAGATGGGCTATTAGCTATAGCAAATATGGCTGTTGTTCCTGCACCAGCAGATTCAACATCACCGACACAGGATCAAGCAGGCACCAGTGTGACAAGCGGCAGTAATACAGAAAGCAATACCACAACAAACACTACAGAAGCAACCAGCACAAATAATTAAGCTAAGATAATTTAAATTAAGTAAGGACTATACCTGAAATATAGTGATTTTCAGGTATAGT
Source organism: Clostridiales bacterium oral taxon 876 str. F0540 (assembly GCA_000466585.1). Lineage (GTDB taxonomy): Bacteria > Bacillota > Clostridia > Clostridiales > Clostridiaceae > Clostridium_AT. The sequence goes on along the minus strand of KE993499.1, from coordinate 176,521 downwards.
CTTTATTATTTATCAGATAAATCTTGTTATTAAAATTGTACTGAAACTATAATATAATAATTACTATATCTATATGATGGAGGTAATTTATGAATTTTATTGGTTATAGAACTATAAAAACTGCTTTGGGTTCTGCCATTGCAATGATAATAGCCGCAGCTCTTGGACTAAAATACGGTACAGCAGCGGGAGTTATAGTTATATTGAGTGTACAAAGCACTAAAAGGCAATCTGTTAAGATAGCACTTCAAAGGATGGGAGCCTGTCTATTAGCTTTGTTTATATCCTCGGTTTTATTTAATATATTTGGCTACAGTGCGTATGTATTTGGTATTTTTATTCTTGCCTTTATACCATTAGCAGCGAAGTTTAGATTAAACGATGGTATTGTAGTAAGTTCAGTGCTTGTAACTCATTTGCTAGTAGAGAAGACTACATCAGTTTCATTACTAATAAATGAACTTCTGCTAATGCTTATCGGAGTAGTTGTAGCACTCTTATTAAATATGTATATGCCAAGTATTGAAAAAGATATAAAAAATGATATTAGTCGAATTGAAGATATAATAAGAGAATTGTTATTGCATATGTCAATGGCTTTAAAGGAATGTGCTATTTCAATAAAGGAAGAGGAGCTTTTTAATGAACTTGAATTAAAGCTTAATAAGGGGCTGCAAAGAGCATACAGAATTTTAAACAATTCCTTGTTTGTTGATAACAGCTATTATGCAAAGTATATGGATATGAGACTTCAGCAGCTTAGTGCACTAAAAAACATGCGAAGACACTTTGAAAGGTTTTCTATAACCTACAAGCAGACAGAAATGATAGCTGAGTTTACTTTAAGGCTTTCAAATTCAATACATGAATATAATTCAGCAGAAGGATTATTAAAAAGTTTGCAGGAGCTTAGAGAAAGCTTTACTGAAATGGAGCTTCCTAAAACAAGGGAAGAGTTTGAAAATAGAGCAATGCTTTATCAATTTTTAAATGACTTGGAACAATTCTTAATAATTAAAAGAGACTTCAAAATGCATTTAAAGGACAATAATATAGTTGATTTGTATTGATTAATCAATACAAACAACCTTGTCCTTCATGCAGTTCTTAGCTATGTAAGCTGCTTTCTAAAAAAGCTGTTATTTATATCTTCTCAATATCTGAGGTTATATTGTTTACAACTATTTTTACTGCCTTTGATATATGAACATCATTTATTATAGCAAAAATTGAATATTCATTATGAGCAGGCTGAGATATTTTCTTTATTGTTGTTATTTCTATTATAGGAGTTTCAATGAGAGAGTTTTCCAGCAGTACAACATTATCTTTTTTATAGCTTTTTGTATAAGCTTCATCTGATATTTTAACTATAAACTCATCATTGGTTTTATAAATGAAAGAGCTGTTACCATATATGTTATGTTTCTCAAGAGTATACTTGTCTGTTTTTCTGCTTATCTCGATATAGCTGCTTCCGAGTTCCGCATAGTGAATTAAATTTGTTTCCAGGTAAAGCCCTACAAGAAGAAGAGTGACGTCTAAAAATATAAGCCAGATAAAGTAGCCGCTTCTAGTAATGGCCTCGTAAATAGTTAGTGCTAGTATTAAAGCAAACAGTACAGCATAAATAATCCTTCCAAGTTTTTTATATAAATACATAAGTCTAATATTTAAATCAATACTTAAATTATTCAAAGTAATATCCTCCTTTAACTCGAATCACTGGGTAATTTAAGATCGCTCGTTCCACTCGCAAATTACCCGCTAAAGTCCATTGAGGACTTTAGCCTCCACAGCTTTAGTTTATATAATAATTATCAATAATAAATCTGAAATTAATAATCTGTTTCTCAGAAGACTTTATTTTACCTTTTTACCGGTATGTATCAATGAATACAGATAACTAAGAAGCCCTAAGGTCAATAAGTATATAGGAAAGGAATAATATATTTTGTAGCCGTTTTTATAATGAAATACTCCTAAATAATCTCCACAAAGCTCCATGAAAGTAGAGACAATAGACCAGGATAAAATATATAAAGGAGCATATTTTGATTTAATATTAAAATGATCATAAATATAAACATATAGATATCCATAAGCACCGAACATGAAGTATGTTAAAAAGTCAAAAAATTCATAACTTGAAAAATCATTTACATCATAATAATCTAAAGGAGGTACACCGATAGAATGATCTGCCAGCATGCCTATAAAGACGCAATAGAAGAAATAAACCAAAGCTTCCTTTAGCGAGAATCTCTTTTTTAGTCTAAACATAAATAAAAATCCTATGATAAAAGTAATAATACAGTACCATTCATTCCCATTGAAGTTCTTGTCATAAATAGCATCCATTTATAAGACGTCCTTTCAAGGAATTTTTTTTAATATAATTGCGCCGATTTTTGTTACTAGCATTAGAATGATTATTAAGATTGCTGTAAAGGATATTCTCCAGCCTGTATAAACCTTTAAGCCCAGCCATTTTAAAATTAATTCAAAACAAAATAAAATTATAAATGTAAGAAATGAAAATACTATTTTTTTAAATCTTGTTTGAAATAGCTCCAAATTAATATAAGTTAGTAGTGTAAGAGGAATAATTATATTTCTTTGAAGCAAGAGGCAATAATAATACTCAAGTACACTGGTGTTTTGTATGAGCTTCATATTTAGAGTAATAATAGTGAAGATGTTTATGATAACCATGGTGATAAAAAAGAAAAGAGTAGAGTTTTCTTCTTTAGTTAAGCTTTTCTTTATTAATGTAAATAAGATAATAAACAGCCAGGAAGCCAGTATGAAAAAAGCAAAAATCATAGATATCATCTCCACAGTATATGTATTTTATATAGTATCTTCAAAAAAATGTTTATTATAACTATGCTTATTGTTTGTATAGATATTTAAAAAGAGATGATGTAAAATATTTCTATAATACTAAAGTTTTTCAAGATAACAACTCAATTTATAGGGGAGGGGCTATAATGAATAATATTAAAATTGACGACTTTGCTAAATATAAATTTTTATCAGGAGTGAAACATTCACCTGATGGAAAGTATGCCTGCTACATAGTTCATGAAACAGATTTAGAGGAAAATAAATATCTTTCAAATTTATGGATTCTTGATAATGAAAAGAAAAATAGCTGCAGGTTTACAAGCTGTGATAATGAGAGAAGCTTTTTATGGCTGGACAATGAAAATATAATTTTTCCTGCTGTCAGAGATGCTAAGGATAAAGAAAAGAAGGAATCAGGTGAGGAATTTACTCAGTACTATAAAATAAACATACATGGCGGTGAGGCCGTAAAATATTTAAGAGTACCAAGAGATGTAAATTCTCTTAAGGTTATAGGCGAGGATACCTTCATGTTTACGAGCGAGTATGATTTTAATCAGAAAGAGCTTAGTTTATTAAATGAGGAGGAAAAAGTTAAGGAACTTAAGGCAAGAAAAGAAGAAAAGGATTATGAAGTTTTAGAAGAGATTCCTTTTTGGTCAAATGGCGGAGGTTTTGTAAGCAAGAAGAGAAACAGGCTGTATATATACAATTCAGCATCAATGGAAATACAAGCTGTAACAGAAGAAAACTTTAATGTAGATACTTTTAACTTGAATGGTGATAAAACTAAAGCAGTCATTATAGGGTATAGTATTGAGCATAAAATGCCTCTTTTTAATGATATTTTTGTTTATGATATAGAAAATAGAAAATTAGAAAAGCTTAATAAGGAAGAGCTAAGCCACTACTATGCTGATTTTATAAAAAATAATAAGATAATCTTTATAGCTTCAGCTATGAGAGATTATGGTATTAATGAAAATGAAAAAATCTATACAATTGACTTAATTTCAAAGGAAACAAGCTGTATAACTCCTGATTTCGATACTGCAATCACAAATTCAGTAGGCTCTGACTGCAGATTTGGAGGTTCGGCTCTTAGCCAGATAGATAATAATTATTTATACTTCGTAACAACAGAGGGAGAGAGTTCATTTTTAAATAGAATTGATGAAAGCGGAAATATTGAAAAGCTTGTTTCAGATGAAGGATCTGTGGATGGAATAAGTGTTAAGAATGGACACATACTTTATGTTGCAATGAAAAAAAGCACTCTTCAAGAGCTGTATTCTAAAGAATATAATATTGAGCAGCAGGTTACTGATTTTAATGGATGGATATACGATGAGCTAAAAGTAGGTCAGCCTGAGAAAATAGTAATAGAGACAGAACCGGGAGTTTTGATAGATGGATGGCTTTTAAAACCTGTCGATTTTGATGAGAATAAAAAATATCCTGCCATACTTGATATTCATGGTGGGCCAAAGACTGTATATGGAACTGTGTTTGTACATGAAATGCAGTACTGGGCAAACGAAGGCTATGCAGTTTTCTTCTGCAATCCTAGAGGTAGTGACGGAAAGGGAAATGAATTTGCTGATATAAGAGGCAAATATGGAACTATTGACTATGACGATATAATGAAGTTTACTGATGAAATTCTAAGAAGATACAGTTTTATAGATAGTGAAAAAGTAGGAGTTACTGGCGGCTCCTATGGAGGCTTTATGACAAACTGGATAATAGGACATACTGATAGGTTTAAAGCAGCAGCTTCACAAAGAAGCATATCCAATTGGATTTCTATGTATAGCACAACAGATATAGGTTATTTCTTTGCTGAAGATCAAGTATCAGCTACTCCGTGGAGCAATCAGGAAAAGCTTTGGGATAATTCTCCGCTTAAATACGCAGATAAAGTAAAGACTCCTACACTATTTCTTCATTCAGAGGAAGACTATAGATGCTGGCTTGTGGAAGGTATCCAGATGTTTACGGCATTAAAGTATCATGGAGTAGAGTCAAGGATGTGTATGTTTAGAGGGGAAAATCACGAATTAAGCAGAAGTGGTAAGCCAAAACATAGAGTGAGAAGACTTAAGGAAATAACTCAATGGTTTGATAAATATTTAAAGTAAGAATTAAAATTTAAACCGCAGCTTAAGCAAGGCTGCGGTTTTATAATACAAATTTATTGAGGCACAATTTGTATATATGAGTTTTTTCCATCCTTATTGGGAGATATAACTTTTATAACACCTTGCCCGTATGGATATTGTACTTTATAAACAATATTGGACTTAGTGCCTAGATAGGTTTGAATAACCTCTGTCTTTCCCAAAACAGCTTGAACCTTATCAAAAGTCATACCATTTTTTATACCCATAATGGTAACATCGTTTTTACATTTAATTGACGTTGGTTTACTGTCGCTTTTATCTAAGCCTGAGATTGCCAAACCGTTTGAAAAAACTAAGGCTGTTCCATCAGACTTATAGTCTTTTCCAAAGGTTTTTATCAAATTTGTTTTTGTCATAGAAGCGTATGTTTGGACATCCTTTTTAGTTAAGTTAGCAGGCTTAACTGTTTTAGACGAATTGGTGCCGCTATTGTTTGCCGATGCAGAATCAGTTTTGTCAGTACTGCCGGTGTTGGCTGTATTTGAGTCAGCTGCAGTATTATCCTTATCTGTACTATCAGATGCCGCATCTGAGGCTGTGTCAGAAGCTGTATCTTTGGCGGTATCTTCTGTCTTAGCCTTAGAATCATCTTGTTTTGTCTGCTGAGAAGTCTGGTTTTTAGCAGTTTGTGAATTTAGTTTATCTTTTGCATTATTAATTTCACTGCAGCCAGCAAATAAAAGCTGTGTAGATAGAATCAAAGTTAACGCTAAATATGTTTTCTTCATAAAAATTATCTCCTTTGTAACTAAAATATAAGTCATAATAATATATGAACTTGAATATATATAATATTTTACCATATATTTACAGTTAATCAAGAGCGATAATATTAATTATGTATGAAATTTTGAAGAGACAGCCAAACTTTTATATCCATTTTTATGTTTTGTGCTAAGAGTTTTTTAGCGATTTCTTTTGAAACTAAAATAGCCTCAATATCTTCATCATCTTCTAAGAAGCTATTTGATATGCTTCCTTCACAGCTGCAGTAGACCATTGCTACGGATTCGTCAGTCATACCTGCTGATATATATACCTTTGGGTTGGTTTTATCATTATCTATTTCAACAAGTGAAAGGCCTGTTTCTTCCATTAATTCTCTTCTTACAGCTTCTTCAATGCTTTCGTCAGCATCCAAAAGTCCTGCAGGAAGCTCATAAACATAATCATTTAAAGGAATTCTAAACTGTTTAATAAGTACAAGACTATTAGTAGGCTTATGAATTGCATTTATTATAACAGCATCAATCTTTTCTTCTTTTTTATTGAAAAATTGTTCCTTAAGGGTATCAAAGTTTTTTCTGGAAGCAATGATCCAATGCTTTTCAGCACCTTTTCTATTTTCATATTCAGCATCATAAAGACTTAAAAATTTAGTTTCTGTTAAAGGGGTAAGCTTCTTTAGTTTATTCATGATTTTTTTCCTTTCAGATCAAGATATATATCTTCAAAAATAACCATCTGCTATGTGACTTGCACGAACAGCGATCTACTAATTGAAACTATATAGGTAGCCTATGATATTCACAAGCTACCTATAATTATTACTTATTAAATTGTATATCTATATTATTCTCCTTAGCCAGGTCAACTAATACATCTAAAGCTTTAATTATCTGGTCTTCTTTATGTTCGCTGGTAACGCAGAATCTTAGTCTGGCTTTATCCTTTGGAACGGCAGGATAAACAGCCGGAGGAACTGCAATACCTTTTTCAAGCAGAAGATGGCTTAAGATAAAGGCAGCATTATCATTTCCAACTAAGATTGGAACTACAGCTGTTTCAGCAGCTAAGCAAGTATCAAGCTTTCTTTTATGGGCTTCTGCTATAAAAATTTCTATATTTTTATGAAGCCTTTTTACAGCAGAGTTATCCCTTTGTATTAGTTTTACAGCAGCAAGAGTAGCAGCAGCAACTGGAGGGCTTATCCCAACTGAAAATACAAATCCGGGAATATTATATCTTAAATATTCTATTAGTGATTTCTTACCTGCTAAGTAACCTCCGCAGGTACCAAGTCCTTTAGATAAGGTACCCATTTTTATATCTATATCATCAGGTTCAAGATTAAAATATTCATCCACACCGCCGCCATGCTCGCCGATAACACAGGCAGAGTGAGCTTCATCTACCATTAAGAAAAAACCATATTCTTTCTTAAGGCGTACAAATTCAGGCACAGGGGCTATATCTCCATCCATACTGTAGGCACCTTCAATTACAACAAGGATTTTTTCATATTTAGTTCTTATATTTTTAAGAATATTTTCTAATGCCTTATAATCGTTATGAGGAAAGGCTTTAGAATCGCTTTTTGAAAGCTGGCAGCCTTGTGCTACTGAATTATGAGCTAAAGCATCATAAAGTATAATATCTCTTTCATTGCAGAAGTTGCCAACAAAGGTTACATTGGTTGAATGTCCACCCACTAGAACTAAACAATCCTCAGTATGCTTCCAGGCTGCTAGTTCTCTCTCTAATTCCTTGTACAAATGTTTTTCACCAGTAAGCAGTCTGCTTCCGCTGGCAGAGGTCCCATATTTAGCTGCAGCTTCTTGAGCAGCCTTGACTGTTTCAGGATGACCAGACATTCCTATATAATTATAAGAACCAAAATTTAAAACTTCTACTTCTCCATTTAACATGGACTTGTCTCGTATAATTGAATCATGGCATTTAAAATAAGGATTAGTCTCACCAGAGGCAATCTTTTGCTGAGGAAGAAAATTATTATATTCTCTGGAATCTTCGAAGTTTGTTATTATTTTCACTTCTGCTTCAGAAATAGGAGAAGTTGCTGCACTTTCATCAAGTATAGCAGTTCCTTTCGTCTTTCTTAAAATTAATAAGGAAAGATCATTAACACTGCTGCAATTGTAATATTCTGAGTCCGGTATAACAATGCCAAATAAATCCTCAACTTTTGTTAAAAGGCTTATGCTTGAAAGACTGTCTCCGCCTAAGTCATTTATAAAATGGTCAGTATCCTTTACATTTTCTTCTTTTAAAGATAAAGCCTCCGCAAAGCACTGTCTAACCTTAGCTTTAATTTCTATTAAATCATCCTCATATTCTAAAACCATAGGCTCAAGCTCTTTTATTGCTTCAGTAGCAGTGAAGGTTTTGTTTTTTAAGTTTAACTCTACCAAATCTATTCTTTTATTTTCAATTAACTCTTTTAGCTTATTTCTTTTAACCTTTATACCGTTAGCTAAAGGAAGCTCACTTGAGGTTGCAAAAACCTTAGTTACCTTTTTTAATATTGGAAGAGTACCGTTAACTTTGTTTATAGCATCAACAAGCTTACTAAAATTCTCTTCATTCATATTAGGCTTATCCATGTTTAAGATAAGAGTTATGTTTTCGTAGGAGTTATCCTTTCTTGTACCAAGGACAGACATATAATTAACTAAAGGCAGTTTGGAGAAATAGTCTTCCAATTCATCAGGATATACATTTTCACCCGATTCATTAACAATTATGTCCTTTACTCTTCCTTGTATCCAAAGAGAATCCTCATCGATATTTACTATATCTCCAGTTTTAAACCAACCATTATTATCGGTTTCCGGGGATACCTTTTTGCCGTCAACCAGCATACCGGTATGCATTGCTTTTCCTCTTACAAGAAGTTCACTGTCATCTTCGGAAAGCTTGTATTCAAGATGTTTGAATTTCTTGCCTGAGGAGCCGTTTAATCTTTTGTTTAAATCATAGTCGCCCTGACAGGAGGCTATTCCGATTTCAGTCATTCCATAACCGCAAACAACATAATAACCAATAGCGTTCATAAATCGAACTGTCTCATAAGGTATACGGCTTCCACCGCTTATAATCATCTTAATTTGCGGACCTAAGAGATTATCCTGGAGCTTTTTAAAAAGCTTTTGTGATAATTTAATACCGTTGTTAAAGTTAACTCGCTGAGCTGATAAACTTGTACTAAGCATGGACTTAAACATAAGCTGATTTAGCTCTGAAGCATCATTTATCTTTTTTACAACACTATTTACAAGATTGTTAGGCAGAAGAGGTACAGTTATTATATGAGTTACTTGATGAGACCTGCAAGCTTTCATGATAGTTTCAGGAGCTCTATCTTTTATGTAAACCATAGCTGCACCAAGGAAAGAATATACAAGATATTGAGCTATAAATCCAAACACATGGTGAAAAGGAAGAAAAGCCAGTACCTTATCTCCGGGAACAGCATTCATTCTATTGTTTTCTGTTAGCTCCTCAAGATTAAATAACTGATAACAGATTGCCTCTCCTGAATATGTAAAAATTTTTGAGGTGGAGGTTGTACCAGAAGTGCACAATGCCACCTCATCTGACCAATCCAAAGAAGCCGGCATATCTTCATTTTCAAATTCAATAGGATTATTAATTACCATAATTGAACTTGACTGCCTTACAAGAAAGCTGGTCATTTCTTCATTGAGTGTGCTGTCTATCAATATTGGTTTAAATCCGGCAGCCAGTATTCCCCAAAACATTACAGGCCATAAATGGGAATTAGGCATTTTTAATGCTATGTATTTTCCCTTATTAGCTTCTCCTGCTATTTTTGAAATTTTTGAAGCAGCCTTATAAACTTTTGTTTCGTAATCCTTAAAGGACCATTTAACTATATTGTTATTATCAATAAATTCTCCTGCTGTAACTTCACCGTATTGACACAGTATTTCAAAGATACTCTTGAAGCTTAGCTTCGATTTTCTAAGAGTATCAAAATTTGATGAAAGGGTCATAAGTCATTCCCTCCTATAATAATGAACATATTATTCCAAAGTTATTATAGCATATTTCAAAATCAAATCCAAATTTTGTTATATAGTAAAATGAGGTATGTAAACAATTAAAAATGCAAATTTTTATTTCTTTATTACAATTCCAAGAAGTCTTGCAAGAGAAATAGCCTGTGCATCAGTAACTATGGCTCCATATACATCCGAGGTTCGTGCACCTAAACCATCAATTTCACAGGTTGAAAAATCAATACCCTTCAGCGTTACTCCGGAAAGCTGGCATTGAGTCATATCCGAGTTTTTAAATTCTACTTTAGAAAATTGACTTTCTTCAAAGTCTGATGATGGAATTTGACAGTTATCAAAGGAAACTTGTCTTAAATCTGAAAACCTGAATAAACAATATTTCCCGCTGCAGTTTTTAAAAGCGGCATTTCTTAAGGCAGAATCGCTTAGATTAGTTCCTACTAGCTTGCAGTTAATAAACTCAACCCTATGGATAGAGGCCTCTCTTAAATCAGCATTTGATAAATCGCAGTTTTCAAATCTAACATCAGTAAGTTCTAAGTGATTAAATGATACGTTTCTAAATATCACATTTTTAAATACTGCTTCATCAAAGGAAACATGAGCTGCATCAAGATTTTCTATGCAGCAGTCCTTTATAAAGGCAGAAGAAAAAGAAGCGTCATCAAAAATATCCTCTGAAGTTAAAAAAATTTCAGGCAAGGTTTTTGAAAGTTTTGGTTTTAATAGTTTTATATTATTACTATCTGTCATAGCGCGCCTCCATGTATTTATGTATTTGAAATATATTTAAAGAAGGATATAATTATAGTCATGTGTATAATTATAAGAATTTGGAGGCTGAAATACAACTATGAGCAAAATAACTTTTAAAGGAAGTGCGATATTAAATCCAGTACCGGCAGTTATGATAACAAGTCAAAATAAAGAGGGTAAGGTAAATGTATTTACTGTTGGATGGATTGGAACTGCCTGCACTCGACCTCCTATGATTACAGTGGCCATAAGACCTGAGCGATTATCCTACGAATATATAAAGGACACAGAGGAATTTGTAGTTAATCTTCCTACTTCAGCTATGACAAAGGTAGTTGATTATGTGGGAGTTGTTTCAGGTAAGAGAGAAGATAAAATAGAAAAGTTAGAGCTGCAGCTTGAGGCCTCAGATAAAGTAGCTGTGCCTTCTTTAAAAGATTGCCCTGTTAATATTGAATGCAAGCTTAAAAGCATTACTCCATTAGGCAGTCATGACCTGTTTTTAGCTGAGGTTGTTTCCATATCTGTTGATGAAAATATTATAGATGATAAAGGAAAAATTCATCTTGAAAAAGCTAACTTGATTGCCTACTCACACGGTGAATATTTTGCACTAAATAATAAGCCTTTAGGCAAGTTTGGTTATTCTATTGCAAAGAAAAAGAAGAAAAAATAGAGTTAGCAGGAGGAAGATGTATTGAAAAAATTTACTTTTAAACTAGATAGAAAAGCAGATAAAGAAATAATAGAACTTGCCTGGCCGTCTATAACTGAACAAATTCTTGAAATGATGGTTGGTATGGTTTCTACTATATTTATGGGTAGAATAGGAACTGATGCAGTAGCAGCTGTAGGTATGGTAAATATGCTTATGGGATTTTTGCAGACTGTTTTTTCAGGGTTGTCCATGGGAACTACAGTTATCATAGCCAGAGTAACCGGGGAAGGTAATAAGGAAGAGGCAAAAAGAGCATTAATACAATCTATTTATATGGCTCTGGTTATCGGACTTGCTTTAGCCTTATTTGGTAAAATATTCTCGGTGTCTATCTTGAAGCTGTTCTTTGGAGGAGCAGACGTTAAAGTTTTTAATTTAGGAATAAGCTATTTCGGAATAACTCTTTTAAACTTGCCTTTCTTTGTTCTTGATATTATTATATCCGGAGCAATGAGAGGAGCAGGAGATACTAAGACCCCTATGGTTATAACAGGAATAGTTAATATAATAAATATAATTTTAAATACAGTTTTAATATTTGGTTTCCCTATTCTTCATATACCTGCTTTGGGGGTAGTAGGCTCAGCTATAGCTGTTACACTTTCAAGAGTTATTGCTGTAGTTATAAGAATGATTGTTTTATACAATGGAAGAAAACTTAAGCTTAACTTAAGTCTAAAAGGTGATTACAGCATTAGACCTAATGTTATGAAAAGAATTATTAATATAGGAATTCCTGCTTTTATCGAACAGGCGGTTATGCAGGGAGGATTCTTGCTGGTGCAGATTATAATTGTAACACTGGGAACTGTAGCTATGGCCTCCTATCAAGTTGGGATAAATGTAAATTCTTTGGCATTTTTCCCTGTGTTTGGTTTTGCTATTGCTAATACAACACTTGTTGGTCAAAGCCTCGGAGAGAGAAGTTATAAAAAAGCTGAAAACTATGCCTATGAGAGTTTAAAAATAACTATGCTTATGGCTTTTGTTCTCGGAATACTTATGGTGATTTTTGCAAGACCTCTTGCTAATTTATATTCAAATGATCCTCTTGTTATAAAGGAATCTATGAGTCTTATACGAACCTTTGGAATACTTGAGCCTTTAATTGCTATATTGAATGTATGCTCAGCAACTCTTAAGGCTGCAGGAGATATAAATTATGTTATGGTATCTTCCTTTGTAGGTTTATGGACCTTTAGAGTTTTTGTATGTTTTGCACTAATAAGGTGGGCTCATTTTGGAATGACTGCAGTAATGATAGGAATATTTCTAGATTTTAGTTCCAGGTCATTTATGTATTTGTCGAGAATGCTTAAAGGAAAGTGGAAGTATTTAAAGGTTTAAAGGATTAACTTTTAATCGTAGGACAGGAAGGTGAAGATTTTATGTTCAGCATTCATGATATACTATCTGGAGATTTTTCCAAGTATCCGGAAGAACTTCAGGAATATATGAAAAAATATACTGAAAAGCTTAGGGAGGCTATTAAGGAAGAGCTGGCTAAGGAGATGGCAGACAAGATACTAAAAGAAGTAAATAAAGACAATGAAACTTTTATGAGTATATTAACTGAGATACTTGATAACGGCTTTAAGGGCTTTAATAAAATGTCTACAAGAACTCTTCTTAACATGTACTTGGAAAAGAAAAGTGAAGAAGACTTTATGAAGCTCTTGGAAAGTATTGATTTAGAATAAAAATTAAATAACACACTTGAAATATGGTAATAAAAAACTTATAATATGATTATAAGTTTTTTATTATAAAGGGGAATTAACTATGAATGTAATGTTAAAACAAAAAGTTGACTTAATGGTAGAGAACTATAAAGAATTCAAGACAGGATTTAAGTGGGAAGCTAACTTGGTTAAACATTTTGGTGCCATGGTTCATGCCACTAACGATAAAAGAGTTGATATAGATAGGCTGAAGGAAATTAAAAAATATATAAAAGAAGAAACAAGCTGGACATCATATTTTAGGGGAACAGGTGAATTTCTTATAGTAAATCTTTTAGCCTTTGAAGATGATTATAAGAGTTTTTTTGAAAATATGATAAATGCTTATGATAAGCTGAAGGAAGCAGGCTTTAGAAGAAGTCCTCAGCTGCCGTTAGCTGCTTATACAATAGTTAGACAAGTACCTATTGGCGAATGGGATTATAGAATTCAAAGGACTAAAAAGTTTTATGATAAAATGAAAGAAAATCATTATTGGCTTACTTCTTCAGATGATTATGTGTTTGCAGCTGTTTTAGCTACTACGGACTTAGAAATAGAAGCTACTTCAAGAAAGATTGAAGAATGTTACAGCTTTTTAAATAAAGAAGGTTTTTATAAAGGCAATGACTTACAAACCTTATCTCATATATTAGCGATTGGAGAAGAAGGAGTAGAAGATAAATGCAGCAAGGCAGTAAGCTTATATAGAAGCCTTAAAGAAGTGAATTGCAAGCTTCAATATACCGGCTTAGCAACTTTAGGTTTATTGGCCCTTATTACAAACGATATTAATAATACAGTAAGTGAAATAAAAGAAGTTTTTGATTATATTTCTGATAAGGATGGCTACGGATTTTGGAGCATTGATAAGAATACCAAAGTAATCCTTTGTGCTACTTTGGTATCGGATTATTACGTAGATGAGATTAAAAAAGGAGTTATTCAAATTACTTTAAGCAACAGCATAAATGCTATTATTATAGCTCAGCAGCAGGCGGCAGTGGCAGCAGCTTGTGCGGCGAGTGCTGCAGCAGCTTCATCTGCAAGCTCATAGGAATAAATATTAACTCACAGGAAAACATATTTCTGGATGGGAAAAGAACGTACTTATAGTTTTTACTGCAGAAAGGAGTGAAACCTGTGAAAAACAGATCCAGATTAACAAATACTCAAAGAAAAGCAATTGGTCATAAGATGAGAGATAATGGTGAAATCGCACACTACGCTGAAAAAGCACAATATAGCAGGAACAATGATAATGTAAAGCCAGAAACAAATCTTTAAGGTTCAATTGTTAAGTAGAGGATTAAATTATTACAGGCTTCGCTTAAAGCAAAGCCTGAAAAATTTATTCCTCAATTTTATTATATTACTTCATTTCTTCGCTTAAGTGTTCTGTAAAGAAATAATGATGTTAAGGAACACAGCAGAGCACATATTGCTACAAAGGAGTAACCAGCCTTCATTCCTATTATGATACCCGTCTCTACCCCATAACTGCCCATAAATATATTTTTAAATAAATCAATTATAGCTCCAACTAAAAAGTTTCCAATTACGCTTCCTATGCCCATTAAGGTTACAGTAAAGCTTATGGCTGTGTCGCTGTCTTTTGGATACCGTTTTGCGAGAAAAGCCATAGTGGTTGGATATATTGGAGCAATGCCTGCTCCGGCAAGGGCAAATAAAAAGGCACCATTTTTCCCAACGAGTATGCCGGTTAGGGTTAATATACCTGAGACTCCAGAGAAAATAATGAGTGATTTTACAAAGCCTATCTTATCAGTAAGAGGACCTAAAAGCAGTCTTGAAAGTGTAAAAGTTAAAAAGAAAGCAGACAGAAGCCCAGATGAAGAAGCCATATCCAACTTATAAGTTTTTTCAAGAAAGTTAACAAGCCATCCACCGACTGAGAGCTCTGAAATTACACCAAAGGAAAGAATAACAACTATAAGCCAAGCAGATGGATCTTTTATATATTCTTTAAAAGGCATACGTTCTTCTGCTTTAATATCATCTCCGGGAAACTTTGTAAAAATTGCTATGATAAAAGGAAGCAATGATAGTGATAGCATTATAAGATACATTCCATGCCAGCCTATTTCTTTACCGGAAAATTTTGCTCCCATGATAGCTGTAGCGCAAATTGGAGCTATTGTTGAGCTTAACCCATAGAAAAAATGTGATAAATTCATCATTGTTCCTGTGTTTTTTGTGAAAACTCTAGCAGCCAAAACTCCAAGAGCTATTTCAAGAACTCCGTTTCCTATATACATTAGAAAATATGAAGCAGAAAGACTGGTATAGCTTGTAGATAAAAATATAAAAACTCCTGCAATAGCCATACTTCCAAAGGCTAGCAGGCTTGAAAATCTTATACCGAATTTTTTTGTTAAAAATCCTGTAAAGCTGCAGACTAAAAGATATCCAAGCGAGTTAAGAGCTAAAAGCAGACCTATTTGCATTTCGCTTAATGAAAAATCAGACTGCATTTTAGGAATAGCGGGCCCTTTTATATTTTCGGAAAATCCAAATACTAAAAAGCCGCCAAATACTATAATTAAGAGCAGATAATAATTTCTTTTTTTCAAATCTAAGCCCCCCAAGTCAGTATTTTTTATTGCTTTATAAGTAAGCCATATTTTAAATCTAGCATTGATGATTGGCTTTTACAATACATTATATATACAATGTAAAAGTTCTAATACCTTCATTACGCACCAAAAATCCTTCAAGAATGGATGTTTTGGGACATCATGAAGGCAAGAACTTTATCGCATTGTATATAGATTCTTTTACTTCACTATGATAAAATTTTATTTGATAATAAACTTTCGAAAATATTGGAGGCAGCAGCTTAAATGGATAAGAGTTATAATGGTATAGTAATTTTTGGCGAAATGGGTGCGGGCAAGGATGCTTTAGCAGAACAGTTTTGCATTTTAAGAGATAAGGCTAAAATATATAAAATAAGTGTATTATGCAGAGAAATGATGAAGGTATCAAAGGTAAATCAAAGATGGAGAGGCCAGGAAAGATATATTGGACAAACCATTGCTGATAGATTTAGAGAGCTTGACATTAACATTATGTGCGATTACATACTTGCTCTTATATATGAAAATGGACAAAAGAAATATGGTTGGGATAACAGCTCGTTAGATGAAGAGGCTTTTAGTAAAGCTATTCTCGAGCAGCTAAATATTTTGAGAAATAATGAATTGTCTATTATTGTTGGGGGACGTACTTTGACTGATCTTGAATATTGGAAAAAAAAGAATTATCTTATAGTAGGGGTAAAAGTAAGCGAAGAGGTAAGAAAAAAGAGACTTATAACCAGAGACGGAATACAAATGGTCAGTAACAGCAGCTCAGAACATAATACTGAAATTGATGTCCCATATATAATAAACAACCTTTGTCATGAGGTTATACTAAATGACGGAACTCTGGAAGATTTAAAGAAATCAGCAGATAAGCTTCTGATGAAATATAGTTTTTAAAATAAAACAGCCGTAAATATTTTTTATATTTACGGCTGAGCTTTATTACTCAGATATATTTTCAGATTTATTTTTGCTTCCAAATCCAAAAATCTCTTTCTTTTGATAAATAAATATTCCCATTAATATTGGAAATAAAAAGCTAATAATCATTGAAGACTTAAAGCCATTGTCCATTATTGAGAAAATAATTTCTAAGGCCATAGCTATAAAATAAGCGTAAACTCCAACTGCTTTTTTCAATAAGATCAATATAATACCTATAATAATAACTACTGATAGGATTAATGAAGTTATGTTTTGATTTTGTGTAGGCATTGGAGTGTTAATTTTCATTGTAGCGAGCTGTGCCTCGACTTTATCTCTTGCAAAAACCAGTGGTACAAGTCCTATTAAGCCAATAGCATATATTACTAATTGTATAATTGATACAGTTAGTATTCCACCGCCTAATTTTTTTGATTTGTTATTATCCATAATTATTTTACCCCCTTTTAGTTTACTAAAAAACCATATAATGTTATTATAAGAGATTGTTAAAAATTTTGCAAATAAGAAAGGGCTAAAATTCAAATTTTAGCCCTTTCTTATTAAAGGTTTTTAGCCGTTATTCTGATTATTACTATTTCCATTATTATTGTTATTTTTACCGGGGAGAGTATTATTTTTGTTTTTGAACTGTTTATTGTTAAAAGGATCTTTCTGCATTCGTCTGCTTATTCCAGGTCTGTCTTTAATAGCCTTTCCTGCTTTATTCCATATAATAGCTCTATCTGTCATCATTCCACCTATAAAACATATTATAGCTACTAAAATAATTGGAATAGAGAGCCTTAAGCCCGGCTTAAGATTTTTAAATCTTTGCTTTAAAATAGTGCGTATTTTTACTTTGCTTACATCATCTTCAGATGAAGTTTGGTTTATAACAGCATTATTTTCTATACTTTCATTTTTATTATCTATATTTTCGGTCTGAGTTTTCTCATTAGTAACAGAGTTATTTTCTTCATCCATTTTCTTAACCTCCATTTAGCTTATAAATAAAAATTTATAATAGACTCATTGTTATATGTTGATAACTAAAGTTAATCGTTGTATTCTATATTTTATTATTAGCATAATTATATAGTAAAGCTGATGTATTACAGTATGGTGACAACATTATGAACAAATTTTAAATAATATTATGCATTTTGTGTATAATGAAATTGAACACAATAATTAAATTATGTATTATATAATCATGAGGGTATAATGGAAAAAGTTATTTTAATCTTAGTAACTGTAATAATTTATTTAATAATGTTTTTTAAATTTGGACTTAGTTTGGTGTTTTTTAAAAGCATAGTACTGACTTCTCTTCTTTTATTTATGTCCTTTAACGATTTAAAGCATCAAATTATTCCAGATATGCTATCAATTATTACTTTGATAGCAGGTTTAGTATTTTCTTTTTTTATCGATATATCATTTATAAATAGTATACTTGGCATGTTTATAGGAGGATTAATACTTTTCTTGTTAGCGCTTATACCAAATGCTTTAGGCGGTGGAGACATAAAAATTATGCTTGGTATAGGGGCTTTTCTAGGTGCGTATAGAACTGTTTGGGCGGTTTTTTTAGCTTTTGGCTTATCTTCAATTGTTAGTATATTGCTTCTTTTGTTCAAGATAAAAGGACGAAGAGATTATATTCCTTTTGGACCATTTTTAGCATTGGGAAGTATAATTGCATTTCTTGTTTTTAAATAAATTAATGTACACAACTAAGCTGTGTCAGGGGCTGATAAGATGAACAACGTAGATTTAGATGTTAATTTAATTAATAAAATAATCAAAAAAGTAATTGAGGAAATAAGCTCCAGCAGGGGACAAATACTTGATATTGTTGATAACATCAGAAAAGAACAAGAGGATTTAAAGTTTCAGCTAATTCAGATAAAAAGTGAAATTTTAAAGGTTATAGATGAAGTGGATGATCTTCAAAAGCAGGAAAGAATAGCGCGAAAAAGGTTAGCAGAGGTTTCTGCTAATTTTAACAAGTATACTGAAAAAGATATAAAGGAGGCTTATGAAAAGGCCTCAGATATGAGAGTGAAATATTCTACTAAGACAAATGAGGAAAAGGTATTAAGGGAAAAAAGATCTCAGCTGGAAATAGCGTTAAAAAAAACTATGGAAAATATAGATGGAGCTGAAAAGGTAATTAATCAAATAAGCATAGCCATGGGGTACTTGGAAGGTGATATTCTTTCAGCTTTAGAGGGCGCTGATAAAAATTCTGAAATGTTTCTCGGTATAAAAATACTGGAAGCGCAAGAGAATGAGCGTAAAAGGATAGCAAGAGATATACATGATGGACCAGCACAGCATATGGCTAACGCTGTTATGAAGGCAGATATTTGTACGATGGTAATAAAAAAGGATGTAGAGGAAGGCCTTAAAGAGCTAGCAGATTTAAAGGAAAGTGTAAAAATAGCTTTAAAAGAGGTTAGAAATATAATATTTGATTTAAGACCTATGTCTCTTGATGATTTAGGACTAAATCATACTATTCAGCAGACTGTAAAATCAATAACGCAAGAATCAAATATAGATATAGAGCTTAAGCTAAAACCAATAAAAACAGAAATAGAGTCTATTATACAAGTTGCCGTATATAGAATTATCCAAGAGGTTTTTAACAACATCAAAAAGCATTCAAAGGCAAAACATGCAGAAGTAAAGCTTGACTTTGGAACAAAATATTTAATGCTTGTTATTACAGATGACGGCATAGGCTTTAACGTAGAGGAAACCTTGAAAAATGTTAGAACTAAAGGAGCATCCTATGGGCTTATTGGTATTTTTGATAGAGTAAGTCAGCTTCAGGGAGAAATCCAAATAAAATCCGCGGCAGGAGAAGGAACTACTTATATTGTTAAGCTTCCTAATAATCGTGAGGTGATTAAGGATGGAAAAAGAGGGGATTAAAGTATTGATAGCAGATGATCATGCTATTATAAGGGAAGGCCTAAAGAGAATAATAAGCTTTGAAGAGGATATTGAAATTATCGGAGAAGCTGAAAATGGTGATAAGGTTATTTCACTTTTAATGAGTATTGTTCCTGATGTTGTACTTTTAGATTGCAATATGCCGGTAAAAAACGGCATAGAAGTGCTAAAACGAATAAAGGCTGATAAAGAAAAAATAAAGGTAATCATGCTTACTATTGAAAATGACAGAAATACTATTCATGAGGTAATTGATATCGGTGCAGATGGATATGTGCTGAAGGATTCTGCAGGGACAGAAATAGTAAATGCTATCAGAATGGTTTATAATGGTGAAAAATATATTGATAAGTCTTTAGTAGCTATGCTTTTTACAGATATAAAAAGTAAGAATAAAAAAACTATTAGTGCACTTGATAAATTATCAAAGAGAGAAATTGAGGTGTTAATTAGTATTTCTAAGGGACTGAGCAATAAAGAAATAGGAGAAAAACTTTATCTTTCTGAGAAAACAGTTAAGAACTATGCAACTAATCTATTTAGAAAACTTGATGTGGAAGACAGAGTGCAGGCAACAATTTTTGCAATTGAAAATAAAATAGAAGAATACTATAAGGTAAGATATTCTGAAGAATAGGGACGAAGGTCCCTATTTTTTTATTACTTTTTTACTTGAAAGAATATGACTTTTGCAATCTGCCACGATAAAGCACTTTCTACTATAATAATATCAAGAAGAGAAGAAAAATCCACAGAGAACCCACTAACCACAAAAAGTAACTAATAAAAGGAGGAGTGATTATGTTAAAGAAATTCAAAGGCTATGCTTTATCAAAGATAAACAATGAAAAAGGTCAGGGCATGGTTGAATACGCACTAATAATTGGGCTTGTAGCAATAGTTGTTATTGCAGTTTTGGTATTGCTAGGGCCGGCAATATCACAAACTTTCCAAAAGATAATAGATAAACTTTCTCCATCCTCAGGAGGAACAACAACAACTTATATTGATTATGCAAAAACTTTTCTAGCTTAAAGATAGATATATACAAAAGGAATAATTGAAGATACCCTCTAAATCAATTAAAATGCTCTAATCATAAGATGTTTGATTAGAGCATTTTTGGAATAATCGAAACTTTAACAGTCAGTTTATCAATGGAAACGAGCACGCTAAAATACCAAACTTTTACAGCTGAAAGGAGGTAAGGTTACAGTGAAAATTATAAGAAACAATAAAGGCCAGGCACTTGTAGAATTTGCAATTATACTTCCTATTTTGCTTCTTTTAATAATGGGAATAGTGCAGTTTGGAATGATGATAAACTCTTATTTGTCTATCCAGTATGCGTCAAGAGAAGGAGCAAGAGCCGGTATAGTCGGAAGCACTGATGCAGAGATAAAAAATTTAATTATAGCAAATTCTCAAAGCCTTGATGCAAGTAAAATAACTGTAACCATAACACCTGATTTTGCAAATAGGAAATCCGGAGATGCGCTTACTGTAAAGTTAAGCTACAGCTATAATTTAACTGTTCCAATAATAAGCAGCATGTTTAAGAATTCAGTGCTATTAAATGCCCAGACCTCCATGAGAATAGAATAATGGGAGGGGTATGATGAAAAAGAAACCTAAAAAAGGAAATGCATCTGTTATATTATGCATACTAATCACAGTTATATTTGGATTTGCTGCCTTTGCATTAGATATAGGATTAGTTTACACGGAAAAAGTAAAGCTTTCGAATGCTATGGACTCAGCAGCATTGGCAGGAGCCCTCGAACTTCCGAGCAATGAAGTAAAAGCTAAAGCTTTGGCACAGGATTACCTAAGAAAAAATGGGGTGGATACCAATAATATTGCAATAGGGATTGCAGCTGATAAAAAGAGCATTCAGATAGCAGGAACTGTTAATGTAAAACATCTTTTTGCACCTATAATAGGCATACAGTCAAGTAATATAAGTGCAGGTAATAGTGCTATTATAGGCCCTGTAAAATCTGTAAAAGGCGGTATAAGGCCATTTGCAGTTCAAAAGTTTAATTTCTCATATGGAGACTTAATAACACTTAAAACAGGAGCAGGAGATGGATATAGTGGTAACTATGGAACTGTTGCACTTGGGGGAACAGGAAATAATGTTTTTAGAAATAATGCATTATACGGATATAACGGAACTATAGCAGTTGGCGACTATATAGACACTGAAACCGGTGATATGGCCGGAACGGCAAATGAAATAAAAAACTATATTAATTCAGAAATCAGTTCTTTTAATAATTTTCCCAGAAACTCAATTAGAATCTGGACTATACCTATAGTAAATAGTTTTATGGTAAATGGAAGAGGACAGATACAGGTCTCAGGGTTTGCTGAATTTTATGTGGAAGATATATATAAAAAATCCGGAAATATTGAGATACGCGGAAGATTCATTCAGTATGTCATAAATGCACCGATAGATACTAAATTAAATGACACAGGCTTATATGGAGCTAGGTTGTCTAAGTAATGTAGAAAAGGATGTGACAATTATGAAAAGCAGTGGCTCAAAGATAATCATAGCCTCCTTTATATTAGCACTTTTTGCAGCGATAACTATATTTATGTATCTGCAGTCTATAAAATCCCCAAAAACAATTGCAAAAAAAACAACTGTTTTAGTGGCTGCAGATACAATACAGCCAAGAACACTTATAAATAAAGATATGGTTAAAGAAGTGCAGGTTTCAGACAGCACTCTTTTTAGTGACTATGTTAACGATTCTTCTAAAGTTATTGGAAAATACACAAAAGAAACAATAATGAAAAATGAGGGCTTTCATAAGGATAAGCTTATAAATAATGATGAAGAGGAATTAAGCTTAAAGATAGATAAAGATCATAGAGCAATTTCTGTAAATGTTATGGGGGACGCAGGAGTAGCTTATTTGATAAAACCCAGTGATTTTGTTGATATAGTTGTCTATTTAAGTGAAAAATCTGACGGAACAAAAGCAGCAAGACCGGATGTTGCAAAAATTATACTTCAGAATATTGAAGTTTTGGCTGTTAATAAGCAGCTTGACAGGGAAGTAAATAAAGATAATAAGGATGCTCAAAAGGATCAGGCAGCTTATCTTGTAACTTTGTCGGTAGAAACTAAGAGTCTTGAAAAAATAGTCTTGGCTGAAAGCATAGGAACTATAAAGCTTGCTCTTAGGCCTTTAAAGGATGATAGTACTGTAGAAACAAACGGCACAACCTGGAAAGAGTTTTATATTAGGGTTGATGGAACAGAGGATATACAATCTGGTAATAAAGAAGGCGCAGATAATAATAATCAAAGTGCTGGGACTTCAAACAATTCAGGGGATACAACCTACACTGTTAAAAGAGGAGATACTCTTAGAAAAATAAGCAGCCAGGTTTACGGAGACCCTTCAAAATACAGTTTAATTAAAAAAGCAAACAATATAAATGATGAAGATATCATAGTAATCGGTGAAGTTTTAAAAATACCAAAATTGAAGTGACAAGTTTTCCGCCACTTAAAAGGAGGGCTTTGCATGAATAAAATTAGAATGCTAATAGCAGATGATATAGATGAAACAAGGAGTGTAATAAAAAAAATATTAGGCCTTGAGGATAACCAGTTTGAGGTTGTAGGGGAAGCATCTGACGGGGAAGAAGTGTTAAGTCTTATACCTGAAGTTAATCCGGATGTGGTTTTAATGGATATTAATATGCCGGTATTGAACGGACTTGAGACAACAGAAAGAATAACGAATGATTATCCCAATGTAATAGTTATAATAATGTCTGTTCAGGCCGAAAATGAGTATTTAAAGAAGGCTATGTTCTATGGAGCAAAGGAATATATTATAAAGCCCTTTAACTATGATTGTTTAGTTGAGACAGTAAAAAGCACCTATGAGAAATATAAAGAAAGACAAGTAAAACTTATAAATAGCGAACCCTTAAGAGAGGGGAAAATAATTACTTTTTTCAGCTCAAAGGGCGGTGTCGGCAAGTCTGTCTTGGCTCTTAACAGTTCTATTATCTTCAGCAAACAAGCCAATAAGAAAATACTTCTTATTGATATGGATTTGCAGTTCGGAGATATATCCATAATGGTTAATAAGTACAATCAAAAAACTATTTTGGATTTGGTTGACGAAGGACAAATGGACTCTTATGAAAATATAAAACCATATATGTACAAATGCAATGATAACTTGGACATGTTATTTGCGCCCGGAAAGCCGGAAGCAGCAGAGTATATTAGCAAAGAAAGTATAGAAAAACTACTAAAGCAGGTTAAAAATCAGTATGACTTAATTATTGTAGATACCGGTATTAATTTTAATGATAATACACTTTATGTTTTGGATCATTCTCAAAAAATAGTATTTTTATCTACTATGGATATCATATCACTTAAAAATACTAAATTAGGTTTAAGAGTTATGCAATCACTTGGATATGAAAGAGACAAGGTGAAACTTGTTATTAATAGATTTAATTCAGGCTATGGAATAGGCAAAAAAGATGTAGAAGAAGTTTTTAAAGATAATATTTTTGCAATGCTTCCGGATGAGGAGAAGACAGTTATTTTGTCAATAAATAAAGGTGAGCCATTTTGTGATGCTGGCAAATATAATAAATCTAAAATAGGGAAAGCCTTAGAAATAATGTGCAAGGATTTATTGGGAGAGTGATAGCATGTCTCTTATGAAAAGACTTGAAGAGATTAATATAGATAAGAAGACCAATAAAGCTAATGAAAAAGAAATTGATCCTTATTTTGAACTTAAAATGAAAATGCAAAATAGAGTAATAGAGGAATTAGATATAGATTTTAATGAAATTTCCGAACAAAATGAGGAGTTAAAGGAAAAAATAAATTATATTATTGCTAAGAATATTGAACAAGAATCTCTTAATATGACCAATAATCAAAAGAACAAAATAAAAGAAGAACTGCTTGACGAAATTATCGGCTTTGGCCCAATTACGGGACTTCTATCAGACAGGAACGTTACTGAGATTATGGTAAATGGTCCTGAACATGTTTATATAGAAAAGGAAGGTAAGCTGGTCTTAACTGATGCAAAATTTAAAAATGACAATCATGTACTTCATGTTATTAAAAAGATAGTATCGCCTATCGGCAGAAGAATAGATGAGAGCTCACCTATGGTTGACGCTAGGCTTCCAAACGGTTCTAGAGTCAATGCTATAATCCCTCCATTAGCAATAGATGGGCCCTCAATAACCATAAGAAAATTTGCTGAAGATCCTTTTAAGGCTGAGGACTTGGTTAGATTCGGAACCATGAACTCAAAAATGGCAGAGCTTTTAAGATACTGTGTTGAAGGCCGGTTAAATATAGTGGTATCGGGAGGTACAGGCAGTGGTAAGACTACTACCTTGAACGTACTTTCTTCATTTATACCACAGGATGAGCGTATTGTAACAATAGAAGACGCTGCAGAGCTTCAGCTTTCGCAGGAACATGTGGTAAGGCTGGAAACAAGGCCTTCAAATTTAGAAGGCAAAGGTGAAATAACTATACGAGATCTAGTAAAGAACAGCCTGAGAATGAGGCCTGACAGAATAATTGTAGGGGAGGTACGTTCCGGAGAAGCTTTAGATATGCTTCAAGCTATGAATACCGGTCATGACGGATCTCTGACAACTGGACATGCTAATTCCCCAAGGGATATGCTATCAAGAATTGAGACTATGGTTTTGATGTCAGGAATGAATCTTCCTATAAAAGCTATAAGAGATCAGGTTGCTTCAGCTATCGACATTATTGTTCAGCAATCACGACTTATGGATGGAAGCAGGAAAATAACTCACATAACAGAGGTTCAAGGCATGGAAGGCGATGTTATAGTGCTTCAGGATATTTTTAGGTTTGATCAAAGGGGCTTAGACAGTAGGGGCAAGGTAAAAGGAGAATTTGTATCTACAGGAATAATGCCTAAGTTTGTTCAAAAGCTTAAAGAAAAAGGTATTAACATTGGAGCAGACCTTTTAATTTAAGGGAGGTGATGAAATGTTATATTTGGCAGCTGTATTAGTTTTTTTAGCTGTATGGGGATTAGGTGCGGCTGTTCTGTATGTGGTTTTAAATAAAAATAAACCAATAGATAAGCTAAAGCATTTTGATGAGAACTATGAGCTTAAGGAGAAATTTGAGGGCAATAAGAAAGTTAGTCCTTTAAAGCTTTTATCAAATTTAGTGCCGGAAAAAAGGCTTAATAAAAAGAGAGCCGAAAAGCTTGAAAATGAACTTATGAAAGCTGATTTGCCAATTACTGTAGAAGAACTTTTAATTATTAAAGTATTATCTTCCTCAGCGATAGCTTTTTTAATATATGCGGTTTCTAAAGATTATTTTATGCCTTTAGTTGTTTTTATATTGGTTTGGAATATACCTAAGTTTGTAATACAAAAAAGGAAAAAGGATAGAATAAAGCTTTTTGACAGTCAACTTAATGAAGGTATAACGATAATATCAAATTCGCTAAAAGCAGGATATTCATTTCTTCAGGCTGTTGCGGTAGTTACGGAGGAAACAAAAGACCCCTTTTCAAAGGAGTTTAAAAAGCTTTTAAAGGAGATGAGCCTTGGAATTTCTGAGGAGGAGGCTCTTAAGAGCTTTCTTGAAAGAATGGAATCAGACGATCTGAGACTTGTAATAAATGCAATATTAATTCAAAAGGATATAGGTGGTAATCTATCTGAAATACTTGATAATATCTCAGAAACCATAAGAGAAAGACAAAAGATAAAGGGAGAGCTTAGGACTTTGACTGCCCAGGGAAGACTGTCTGGCATAATAGTAATGCTCATTCCTATTTTTTTAGGAGCCTTCATTTATGTGTTTAATAAGAAGTATATGATGGTACTTTTTACAACACCAACCGGTATAGCGATGATTTCAGCATCTGTTATAAGTGAAATATTTGGATTTTTGATAATTAGAAAAATAGTTAATATAGAGATGTAGTTTTAAAGTGAATTATAGATAAGGAGGAAAAGTATGATGCTTTACATTGCAGTATTTATTGTTTTTATAGCGGCATTTATGCTTATTTACAGTATGCTTGTTTTAGTAACTCGCGACAGAACCATAATCGCAAAAAGAGTAAAACAAGTTAAGCTTCTTAATACTGCAAAGGAAGATGAAAGTATAAGCAGGACATTTGCAGAAAGAACAATTGCTCCTTTTTATAAGGCATTAGGAGACTTTTTATTAAAAGCCACACCTAAGAACAAACTGGATGCTTTGAATAAGAAACTTGAAAAGGCAGGGATGCTTAAAAATAGCAGCACAGAAAAATATCTTTATACAAAGAGTATAGCAGTTTTAATATTTTCAAGCTGCATGGGTTTACTTGCTTACGCTGCTAGTCATAGTTTTTTAAAGACTTTAGGACTCTTTGCTCTTATGACGCTCTGTACAAATGCATTTTTCAATTTTTATTTATCAAGAAAAGTCGAAAGCAGAAAAAGTAAAATTCTTAAGGATTTACCCTATACTTTAGATCTGATTACGGTTAGTGTCGAGGCAGGGTTATCCTTTGATGGAGCCATGGCTAGAGTTGTTACAAATATCAGCGGAGAGTTATGCGATGAGTTTTCAAAATGTCTTAAAGAAGTTCGTATGGGAATAGAACGTAAAATAGCTCTTAGAAATATGAGCGAACGTTGTGATGTAAGGGAACTATCCATGCTTATAACTTCTCTAATACAAGCTGATGAACTTGGCGTAAGTCTTGGTAGAGTTTTAAGAATTGAATCAGCAAACCTAAGAGAGCACAGAAAACAGGCTGCAAGAGAAAAAGCAATGAAGGCACCTATTAAGATGTTATTTCCTCTAGTGTTTTTTATATTTCCATCAATTTTTATTATTATTTTAGGTCCGGCAGTAATCCAGATTGTAAAAGCTTTTACCGCAAAATAAGAAAGGACATAAGGAGTGATAATACTTACGGACTACTGAGGAATACAAGGAGGCTGAAGATGATCAAGGTTTTAAAGTATAATTCTGTAGTACTTGGAAAGATTTTTATAGCAGATACTTTTAAAACAAGATTTTTAGGATACATGTTCAGGAAAAAGCCTCATTATGAAGCTATACTTATAAAACCCTGTAATAGTATCCATACTTTTTTTATGAGGTTTAATATTGATGTGCTGTTTGTTGATATAGATATGAAGGTAGTTAAGAAAGTTGAAAATTTGCCTCCCAGAAAAATTATAATGCCTGTGGAAGGGGCTGCTATAGTTATAGAAGGTAAAGCAGGTGCTTTTAGTGAAGTTAGTGAAGGCAGTAAAGTAAGTATATTAAATTGAGAGCAATATTATATTCACGATAATGTAAAAATATTACTGGTAACTGTTGAAATATTGGGAATATTATGCTAACATTTAATGTGTGAAAGATAATATAGAAAAGAGCAAATTCTTTGAAAAAAGAAGACGCAAAGCTGCGGGTCTAAGGATTATATATTAATCTATGACGGCTGGGTTGCCTATTTAATAAACACACACAGTATGTAGTAAAGCAATTTATTGCTTATCTTTGTGCAGGTTTAATCTAGAGATATTTTTATATGTACAAGACAGACAAGCTGTGGCTAGAATTTTAAAGTAGGCATTTTATATTTTTTTAAAATGAAAGGGGAATGTATTATGAAAAAACTTCTTATGGCTTTTTTTTCTATGGTAATGGTATTTTCTTTCTTTGGCTTTAAAGTTCAGGCTGCGGAGAATAATGTTGACAAAGTAAATCAGATGATTGAGAAAACAAATAAAGAGATAGACTTTGAAATTCAAAAAGCAATTACTCAGGCTAACATGGTTGTCTTTAGGTATAATTGTGAAAAGGCTCTATTTGCAGGAGAAATAGATATAAACTATACAAATGCTAATATAGACAGGCTTAATGAAGTAATCAATGTCTTAAATATGGAAAAAAATCTTCAGGCTTTAAATGTTGGAAGCAAGGAATATAGTGATCTTCAAAAGAATGTTGAAGATGCTATAACAAAAGTTAATAGTAAAAGCGAAACTTTATTTAGTGCTCAAAGACAGGAAGTCTTAAACAGATTAACCCTAAGGTTTAATAATGATTTAGATAAAATAATAAACCATTTAGTTGATGTTACAAACCAAAAGGCAGCAAAGCTTATAGAAGAAGCAAAAAAATATGGAGTCGAAGTATATTCGGAATGGATTGAAGTAGAAATAGGCGGAAGAGTTGTTTTGGTAGATCCTTGTAGATCGAGGTCTGCTTAATTTATATGAGTGTATAAAGGAGTCTTGATTAGTAGTCAGACTCTTTTTATTTTTATAAGGCTACAAGAAGGGAAAATTGAATTTTAATCGAATATTATAAATAGACTTAATATTTGCAGTTAATAAGGTTTATAGGAGAAATATAATGTTTGGTTTGTATTTAGAAAAAGATGATGAATTCATTGAAAAGGTATCAAAAAATGGTGAAGAGCTACGACTCCTGGCGAAGGGTGATGGAGTTGAAATAATGAATCAAAGATTTCAAGCAGACTTGGTTTTTTGGCTGGATCCTGGAGACAACGAAAGACTTATGGAGTTTTTTTATATATTAGAAGGCACAGTTTCTTATAAGAAAGATAATGATGAAGTTAAGTTAACTAAAGGAGATTATTTTTACGTACATAGCTTAAAAGAATCTGTATATTTTAAAACCTTAACTGACGTAAGTTTGCTATATATATCTAGTCAACCTATATTTCATTTGCTAAGTAATGAAATTGAAGTCTTAAGTGAAATGCTTAAAAAAGTTGAAGGTAAGGATATGTATACACATAGTCATGGGATGAGATTGAAGGATCTTTCTATAAAGATTGGGGAAAATATGAAATTATCTCAAAAGCAGCTTGATATATTGTTTTATTCTGCATTATTTCACGATATAGGGAAAATAAATGTACCGGATGAAATTTTGAAAAAGCCTGGAAAGCTGACTAATGAGGAATTTGAATATATAAAGAAGCATCCAGCTGATGGCGCAGATATAATTAAAAATACTTTTTTAAGGGAGGCAGTGCCTGGCATACTTCAACATCAGGAAAGACTCGATGGCAGCGGATATCCAATGGGATTAAAGGAAGAGGAGATTTGTCTTGAAGCTAAAATAATTGCAGTAGTAGATACCTACGATGCAATGACCTCAGACAGGCCTTATAGAAAAGGTATGGATCCAAAGGCTGCTATAAATGAGATGAAAAGCTTGATCGGAAAGCATTATGATGAAAAAATTGTTAGGACATTTGAACAAATATTAAAGGAAGAGAAAGTTATATAATATATAATAATTTGCCGAAGGATTGTAGTATACAGCTTCGGCTTTTTTTAATGAGCTTATTAAAAGTATCATGAAATTATAAATGTAAAAAATAAGTTATAAATTATATTGACTATTATCAAAAATGATAATAATATAATAAGTGATAATATTATTAAGTTTGATAATAACAAAGGAGAAATATATGGATAGCAAACTTTTAAGTTGTATATTAAATCCTGTAAGGATGAGAATAATTCAAGCTTTAGTAAAAAATAAAAACATGACTGTTCAACAAATAGCTCAAGAATTGCCGGAGGTTCCTCAGGCAACTTTATACAGGCACCTAAGTAAATTAGTCGAGGTTAAGGCCATAACAGTTGTTAAAGAAAATAAAGTTAGAGGAGCCTTGGAAAAGGTATATGCCTTAGAAACAAATCCGTACACAGCTGTAACAAATGCTTTGGAGAATTCAGATAAGGAAGAATATATAAATTTGTTTTATAACTTTCTAATGACTCTTTTAGGAGATTTCGAAAAATACATTCATCAGCAAAATACAGATTTACAGAAGGATGGAGTAACATTTAGAAGTGCAGCCTTATATTTGAGTGATGATGAGTTTCAAGACTTTATTCAAGATTTAGTAAAAGCTTTTGATAAGGTAAGAGATAACAAGCCTTCATCAGAAAGAAAGCTTAGAAAAATATCTACCATAATTGTTCCAAGTGTTGAAGACTAAAAGGTTAAAATACTAAATGACTTTAAAATAGCAATTATGGAGAAGAAATAAATGCCATAGAGTGCATATTCTTAAAAAATAGTTAGCACTCCAACGATATGGTACCTGGTTGAAAAGGAGGAATAAATAGTGAATCTGAAATTTAAAGAAGAAAATATAGTTATAAATGGAGAGGTTGCGCTAAGTGGGACAATAGCAATACCTGAAGCTAATAACAAACTGCCTGCGGTTTTAATAATTAACGGGTCAGGAGGAGCTGACAGAGATGGAAATATGAAAAAGCCGGCGATGAATTCCAATATTTATAAAGAGCTTGCTCATTTTATTACAGGTCTTGGTTTTATGACACTAAGGTATGATAAAAGAGGCGTGGGAGAAAGCGGGGGAGAACCACATACAATCGGAATGATGGATTTAGTAAATGATATTAAAACCAACATAGAATTTTTAAAAAATCATCCAAGAGTAGACGCAGAAAAAATAATACTCATTGGGCATAGCGAAGGCTGCATATTATCAACAATAGTTAATATAATTATGCCTGTTGGTGGATTAATATTGCTTTCAGGCGCAGGTACAAATATTTGGGAGCCTATGCAATATCAAAATAGACAGCTTTTAGAGGAAGTAAAAACTTTGAAAGGTATAAAAGGTGTTCTTTTAAGATTGGCGCTAAAGGAAGAAAAGCTTAATAAACAGCAGGAAAGTCTTTATGCTGCAATGATCAACTCAACAGGTGATACAATAAAGTTCAAAGGTAAAAAAATGCCGGCAAAATGGTTTAGAGAGCATTTTAAATACAGCAGTGATGATATATTGACTGCATTAAATACAGCAAAGTGTCCGATTTTAGCTGTTACCGGAAATAAAGATGCTCAGGCAAATTATAGGGATCTGGAGAAAATAAAGGCACTAGGAAATAGCAATATTCAATGTGAGATTATTGAAAATATGGATCATATGCTTAAGGAATTCTCAGGTCAGAAATCAGTTTTAAACATAATGAAGCAGTATAAAAATGAAATGTCTCAGTCGATGCATCCTAAGTTAAAAGCTTTATTGGAAGAATGGCTGAATAGATTTAATAATTAAAGAATAGGAGATAATTTTTATATGGTAAGTTCATCATCAATTATATTTATGATAATTTCAGCAGTAGTTTCAGTACTGCTGCCTGTAATACTATTTGTGTATTTTAGGAAGAAGTATAATATTTCGATGAAAGTATTGGGAGCGGGTATCCTTACTTTTATGATTTTTTCTCAGGTTTTAGAAAAGCTTATGCATATGGCAGTAATAAAAAGCAATTTATTCCCGACGCCACTAGCATTTGCTGTTTATGGGGCACTTGCTGCCGGTATCTTCGAAGAAACCGGCAGATTTATTGTTATGAAGCTGTTCTTGAAGGACAATAGAGAATGGAAGGACGGGATAGCTTTTGGTATTGGTCATGGCGGAATAGAAGCAATATTGATAGGAGCTATGATGAACGTTCAATACATCATGATTTCGCAAATGATCAATAATAATACTTTTAACCAAAGTGTATTAGATAAGGCCGGCAGCAACCCTTCAATTATACAGTCCATGTTGACTCTGCATGATACATTAGTAAACACTGCACCAATACTGTTTTCTTTGGGCGCATTAGAAAGAATCTTTGCATTGATTATTCATATTGGGGCCAGCGTGTTAATTCTATATGCAGTTAAGAATAAAAAGCTTGCTTATTTATTCTTAGCAATATTTATCCATGCTTTAATTGACTTTTTCCCAGCTTTAGCTCAAGCAGGATTTATGGGGACTGTGCAAGTGGAATTAGTATTAGCTGTTTTTGCTGTACTAATATTAATTTTCATAATTAAATCGAAAAAAATCTTTAATGAGTAATAGGTAATTGTGTAATTAAGTAGATTGCAAAGCAATCTACTTAATGTATTCCTCCAAAACAATATTAGAAGCGTTAATTTTTTCAGCTATATCTTGTCCTACATATCTTATATGCCATGGTTCGTAGCTGTAGCCTGTTATATTTTCCTTTCCCTTAGGATAACGTATTATAAACCCAAAGTTTTGGGAGTTGTTTCTTACCCAAATACCTTCTTTGGTTTGTCCAAAATCTTTCGCATTTGAATTGTTAACTGAGCTAATTCCTCTTATATCTATAGCAAGACCTGTCTGATGTTCGCTTTCTCCCGGTACAGCTACATAGCTGTCCACATAGCTTTTTCCACGACTCTTTAGCTTTTCATTATATAAGCTCTGTTGGGAATCAAAGGAGCGATAAGCGGAAACTCCGAATAATTTTAAGCCTTGTTTATCTGCGGCTTCAAACATTTCTTTTAGGGCTTCTGCAGCATGCCTTTGCATAAGCATCTCTTCATCAGATGCGGAAGGTAAAAATGACACCTCAGCTTTAACTAAATTTCTAGGCACATAATCTTTTTCTAACTGATGGTTTTTGTTTACAAGCATTAAGAGGTTAGGTCTGTTAAGTGTAAAGACGTATGCTCTAAATTCCTGCATATCCTTAAGCTCTGAGGCTTTCTCAGGTTCGATTGGAAGCTTTAAAAGTCTTTCAATTTCAGCTTGCTCAAGAGCTTGCGTTTTTAGGTTATTATTTGAAGCTGTATTTATTGAAATCGAGTTATAAGACTTAAGGGAAGCACCAATAATAATGCAACTCCCCAAAACAATTCCTATAATGGTTTTCTTCATATTTCATATCCCCCGGAAGTTAAGCTTGATAAAATGTGGAAATACAATATAATATTTACTATGAGTATTTATATAAGTGTTATATATAAATAATAACTAATTTTCCATAAATATGAAAGAATTAAATGAAACTTAGAAGTAAATTTAGAAGGGTACATGAAAATTAACGTAATGAAACAAACTAGAATATATGAAGGGGGTTATGCTTTTGAAATTATTAAATCTATTATTAATCTTCATTCCAATAAGCTTTTTGGGTGAATTTATGCATTTTTCACCTACGCTGACTTTTATATTTGCTGCACTTGCAATTATACCTCTTGCGGGACTTATGGGAGAGGCAACTGAAGAAATATCCTTTTATTCAGGACCAAAGCTTGGAGGGTTTTTAAATGCTACCTTTGGAAATGCAACCGAGCTTATAATTTCATTTTTTGCATTAAAACAAGGTCTTTTTGATGTAGTTAAAGCCTCTATAGCCGGTTCTGTTATAGGAAATATACTTTTAGTTCTTGGGGCAAGTATGATTTTCGGCGGACTTAAGTTTAAGACTCAAAGGTTCAATAAAAGAGTAATTGAGGTAAGCTCAAGTATGCTTTTATTTGCTGTTATAGGGCTTAGTGTTCCTGCAATTTTTACTCATACTGTAAAAACTGAACTTCTAAATACTAAATATGAAGGCTTAAGCGTTGCAGTCGCAATCGTAATGTTCATAATATATCTTTTAAGTCTTTACTTTTCCTTTTATACTCACAAAGATATTTATTCGGTAGATCATGAAGAAGAGGGAGAGGCAAAGTGGTCTCTTAAAAAAGCAGTTGCTGTTTTAGTTGTAGCTACAGTAGTTATTGCATTTGAAAGTGAATTCTTAGTAAGTGCTGTGGAGCCTATGACGGAAAGCTTAGGATTAAGCAAGTTCTTTGTTGGTATTATACTTATTCCTATTATAGGTAATGCTGCAGAGCACAGCACAGCTGTTATTATGGCTATGAAAAATAAAATGGATGTAGCTGTTGAGATAGCTCTTGGCTCAAGCCTTCAAATAATATTATTTGTTGCTCCGGTATTAATATTTTTAAGTCTTTTGTTTACCCCGATGAGCATTGTTTTTAATGAATTTGAGCTTATAGCACTCATAGTATCAGTGCTTATTGCAAACAGGGTAGCTAGCGATGGTGAATCAAACTGGCTTGAAGGCGTTCAGCTCTTAGCAGTTTATATTATTATTGCTGCCTCATTCCTAATATTATAAGCAAAAGGTCGTGATATTTCACGACCTTTTAAAATTTCTTTTATAAATTTCAGTTTTGCTTATTACATAAAAAAGTATAGCCAAAAGTACTCCGATAAAAGTACATATCGCATATAATAATGGATTTTTTGATGCCAGTATTTCATTTATAACAGGAAGAAATATGAGTAGAGTTAGGCATATCCATATCAAACGGTTTGCTATTTTATTAAAAACGTCTCTTTTTAAACCAAACCTTTCTAAAGTTCTTTGAATAGTAAACAAAATTACTTGACCACCATCCAACCCCGGTATGGGAAGGAGATTTCCAAAAACTAAGCCTATATTTATAACAGCGCATAAAGACCAAATTTCTTGAAGGTTACTTACAGGAATGCTTGTATATGCATGTGATATACTTCCGTTTGCTCCTAAAAAGTTTTTAATGTCCGCAAAAATATTAAAAACAGAAGGGATAAGTCTTGTAAACATAACATTTAGCATAAGAATAAAGTTAAACTTGCATAGAACTAGTATAGCGAACATTGATAAAATTAAGTTGTTAAAAACACCGGCTAAAAGTATAAGTATATTCTTAAAAAGACTAAGGTTGTCAATATCATGAGCATCATGTTCTACTAATCCCATCAAAGGAAAAAATTTAATGCTGAATTGAGTCGGTCCAATATACGTATCAATAAAGGATGGCCCAGCACCTATTGAAAGTTTTAAGGCTTTTACCCTAAAGAGCTTTCCAACATAATAATGGCCTAGTTCATGAATAAATAGAGAAATCATAAAAATAAAATAAAAGCTTATAATTTTCATTAAGCCTGCTCCTAAAAGTACTATATTTATTTATATTATTTGGTTTTGCGGACTATTCTTTAACATACCTAGTTTATCTATCAAATTGACTTGTTCAAAAATATATACTATAATGAATTACTATAGCAGGATTAATGTAAAAATATATCTAAATATGTCTTGATTTTTTATTTTAATTGATATAATATATTTGTATAACAAAAACACGAACAATAATATTAAAAATTAAATAAATATTCACTTCGTATATGCTTGAAGATAAGGTTCAAGCGTTTCTACCGGGTTGCCGTAAATTACCTGACTACGAATGTTTAATTACTTATAATAATGCTATTTATTATTATGTAATTTTACATTCCTGAGCGGTAAACGTTCAGGAATTTTGTTTTTATACCATTATAATTCTTAATTAATGAGCAAGTATGTTAAATATTTGATTCTAAGAATGAAAGTGCTGTACAAAAACTATGCGAAGTGTATGCAGGTTTTTTGTGCAGCACTTTTTTTATTATGGCTTTAGGAGATGATGTAAGCAATGCAGTTATTAAAGGACAAAATACGCAATGAAGGAAGAGTAAAATCGGAAACTATTTTAAAAGTGGACAGCTTTTTAAATCATCAGATTGATGTAGAGCTTCTGAATGAAATCGGAAAAGAGTTTAAGGAGAGATTTAGAGATAAAGAAGTAAATAAGCTTCTAACAATTGAAGCATCAGGTATAGCAGTTGCAAGTATAACAGCTCAATATTTTGAAAACTCAAAAGTAGTTTTTGCAAAGAAAACGGAATCCTTAAATTTAGATAATGATATTTATAAAACTGAAGTATATTCATTTACAAAGAATAAAGCCTATAATGTGATGGTTTCAAAAAGATTTATAAATAAAGAGGACAAGGTACTAATATTAGATGACTTTTTAGCTAATGGCTGTGCAGCTTTAGGACTTATAGATATTGTAAAGCAAGCTGGAGCAGAGGTAGCAGGAGTCGGTATAGTTATTGAAAAAGGCTTTCAGCAGGGAAGAGCAGAAATTGAAAAGCTTGGTATAAGGGTAGAGTCTTTAGCTAGCATAGATAAAATGGAAAATAATAAGGTGTGTTTTAAATAAAGCTCAGCATATGACTGAAGCTTTATAAGAATAAAGATTATCATACTTAAGGGGGATAAAAATTCATGAAAAAGCTATTTAAGTTAATGGCTGTCGCAGCGGTTACAACATCTTTAGTATTAACAGGATGCAGTGCAAAGGACAGCACCAGTGCAAACAGCGACAAAAAGTCTAAAATTAAGGTTGGCTTTATATATGTAGGCCCAATCGGTGATGGTGGTTATACCTACGCTCATAACGAAGGAAGATTATATCTTGAAAAAGAACTTAAGGTTGAAACAATTTACAAAGAATCAGTAAAAGAGGATAAGGCAGAGGTAGAAAAAGTAGTTGAAGATATGATAGAGCAGGGAGCTAATGTAATTGTAGGTACAAGCTTTGGCTTTCAAGAGGGTATGATTTCAGAAGCTGCAAAGCACAAGGATGTTAAATTTATGCACTGCTCAGGTACTGAAACTGCTGATAATATGAGCCAATTCTTTGGTAAAATTCATGAAATGATGTATTTAGATGGTATTGTAGCTGGACTTAAGACAAAGACAAATACTGTAGGTTTTGTTGGTGCTTTCCCAATACCAGAGGTAATAAGAAATATTAATGCTTTTACACTAGGTGCAAAGTCAGTTAATCCTAATATTAAAGTAAAGGTTAATTGGACAAACACTTGGTATGATCCTGCAAAGGAAAAGGATGCTGCACTAGCACTTATAGATGGCGGAGCTGATGTTATAGCTCAGCACCAGGATACAGCAGGACCACAACAAGCAGCTGAAGCTAAAGGCGTATTTTCTATAGGATATAATACAGATATGAGCAAAACAGCTCCAAAGGCAAATATGACCTCTGCAGTTTGGAATTGGGGCCCATATTATGTTAAGCAGATTAAAGCTATTATGGATGGAAGCTGGAAGTCAGAAAAATACTGGGGCGGAATCTCTGATGGCATAGTGGATATAGCTCCATTAACATCTTTAGCTCCAGCAGATGCTAAGGATAAGGTTGAAAAGGCAAAAGAAGATATAAAATCTGGAAAGAACAAAATATTTGTTGGACCTCTTAAAGACCAAAAGGGAAATGTTAAGGTTGAAAGTGGTAAGACAATGTCTGATGATGAAATATGGAATATGAATTGGTTTGTAGAAGGTGTAGATGGAACTATACCAGCTAATTAATTGTTATTCTAAAGATAAAACTATGGGACTGAGGCCTTAGACTTCAGTTCCATATAGTTTTAATTAGTAAATCGCCATTTGAGCGAGCAAAAATCCTAATGTTTTTATAGGTTTTGAGAGGCTCAAATAGCAGATTTACTTTAAAATCTATATAGCTTATATTTTTGGAGGAAAAATGGATAAGAAAATTCCTTTAATGAAATTAGAAAATATAAATAAGGTCTTTGGGAAGGTAGCGGCAAGCAAAAACGTAAATTTATCTATATATCCAGGTGAAATTCATGCTTTGCTTGGTGAGAATGGTGCAGGGAAAAGCACAATTATCAATATTATATCTGGGATTTATACTCCTGACAGTGGAAGTATAAAATATGAGGACAGAGAAGTTAAATTTGCATCACCTAAGGATTCAATTAAATATGGTGTAGGAACTATATATCAGCATTTCAAACTAGTAGATGCTATGACAGCCAGAGAAAATATAATACTCGGTCAAAAAAATGGAATTTTTAAAAAGGGAAAGAAATTTGAAGAAGAGATAAAAGTAATATGCGAAAAATATGGCCTGGAATTGGATTTAAATAAATATGTTTGCGACATGTCAGTAGGTGAAAAACAAAATCTTGAGATATTAAAGGTTCTATATAGAGGAGCAAAAATATTAATACTGGATGAACCTACTACTGTGTTTACTCCACAGGAAACAAAAAAGCTCTTTAAAATAATGAGAAGAATGAAAGAACAAGGCTGCGCAGTAATTTTCATTTCACATAAGATGGATGAAGTTATGGAGATATGTGATAAAGTAACCATCCTAAGAAAGGGTGAAACGATAAAAACCTTAAAAGTAGAAGAGTCAAACCAGGATGAGCTAATAGAGCTTATGGTAGGCAGAGCTGTAGACTTAACCATTGAAAAGGTAGATTCTAAAATAGGGAAAGAATTACTTCAAGTTAAAAATCTTACGGTTCTAAATGAAGAGGGCTCTGAAGCAGTAAAAAATATTTCCTTCCATATTAATGAAGGAGAGATATTAGGGGTAGCAGGTATTGCTGGTTCAGGACAAAAGGAATTATGCGAGGCCATTGCAGGAGTAATAAGCGCAAAAGCAGGAGAGATAGTGTTTTTAGGAGAAAATATTAAGGGAAAGAATCCAAGAGAATTTATTAAAAGAGGAATAAGCATGAGCTTTATTCCAGAGGATAGATTAGGCATGGGACTTGTAGGCTCCATGGATATGGTGGACAATCTTCTGCTAAAGTCCTATCATCTTCAAAAGGGCATGATTATTGATAGAAAGCCATTAATTGAGAGGGCTAAGGAGCTAAAAAAATCTCTTGAAATAAAAACACCTAGTATAACCTATCCTATAAAGTATCTGTCTGGAGGGAATATACAAAAGATTTTACTTGGAAGAGAGCTTAGTCTTAAGCCAAGACTTCTTGTAATGGCTTATCCTGTAAGAGGACTTGACATAAATACTTGTTTTACAGTTTACAACCTAGTTAATGAAGCTAAAAAGAGCGGTACTGCAGTACTGTTTATAGGGGAAGATTTGGATGTTTTAACTCAGCTTTGCGACAGGATCATGGTTATGTGCCACGGAAGCATAAGCGGAACAATAGAAGCTGACAAGGCCACAAGAGAAATATTAGGAAGAATGATGGTAGGCTCAAAAGCATAATTAAGGAGGTTAAAGGTCTAAATGACCTTTAACGAGCAATTAACGAGCGGAAGCGAGAGTCTTTAATTGCTCAGTGCTTCCGACTATAAGGAGGTTAAAGGTCTAAATGACCTTTAACGAGCAATTAACGAGCGGAAGCGAGAGTCTTTAATTGCTCAGTGCTTCCGACTATAAGGAGGAACAGGTTTTGATAAGACTTATAAAAAGAGAAGAGATAAGCAAAATGAACAGCATTAAGGTGAGATTTATAGCTGTAATTCTTGCACTGGTTGTTGCAGGCATATTCCTGGCCTTAATGAGCTTCGATCCTATGAAGGTATTTCCAGGAATGTTAAAGGGGTCCTTTGGATCACCATATAGAGTAAGACAAACCATAATAAGAGCCATACCTTTAGTTATTACTGCGATAGGTATATCAGTAGCTTTTAAAATGCAGTTTTGGAATATAGGCGGTGATGGACAGATATTTATGGGAGCCTTTGGTGCTGCCTTAGTAGCACTAAACCTTTCAGCTCTTCCAAAGCCTATTTTGCTAATACTTATGGCAATATCAGCAATGCTCTTTGGGGCGCTATGGGGAGCTGTAGCTGGGGTAATTAAGGTGTACTTTAATACAAATGAGACTATAATAACTCTTATGCTGAACTATATTGCTCTTAAATTTATCACTTTTTTGCAGTATGATTTTTGGAGAGACAAGAAAGCAATGAATTTTCCAAAGATAGCTAACTTTTCGGAAAATGCAATATTGCCAAAAGTTTTTAATATACATGCAGGATGGATTATAGCACTTATTGTTGTAATTATTTTTTATATTATTATGAAAAAGAGCAAGTTAGGTTATGAGATTGCAGTGCTTGGCGAGAGTAAAAATACTGCCAGATATGCAGGAATAAATATAAATAAAACTATTTTGGCTGCTGTGTGTATAAGTGGAGCTTTATGTGGACTTACGGGCTTTATTCAAGCTTCAGCGGTGTCCCAGACCTTATCTGTAGAGGTAACAGGTGGGGTAGGATATACAGCTATAATAGTAGCCTGGCTGTCAAATTTAAATTCCATAATTATTTTGGTGGTTTCTGTACTTTTTGCTGGGCTTGTTGAAGGTGGTTCCTATATACAGACAGCTTTTGGAATTCCTAATGCAGCAGCGTCAGTAATTCAAGCGCTACTATTATTCTTTGTACTTGGAAGCGAATTGTTTATAAGATATAAAGTTTCTATAAGGAGGTTAAAGCCCTAAATGGGCTTTAACGGGCAACTTGCGAGGTAAAAGTTTTAAATGAACTTTTCGGGTAACTTGTGAGCGGAAGCGAACATCTTAAGTTACCCAGTGCCAGAAGGGAAGGGAGCGTGCTAAGTTGCCCTGTGGTCGAAGACAAAGCCCTAAATGGGCTTTAACGGGCAACCTAGCGAATGGTAATGAGCGAGTTCAGGTTGTCCTGTGTTTCCAACGAACGAAATGAGGAGGAACAATAATGAATATAGAATTATTTCTTCACGCAGCGGTAGTAGCAGGAACACCTCTTTTATTTGCAACCTTAGGAGAGATACTCTGCGAAAAGGCAGGCAACCTTAACTTAGGGGTTGAAGGTATGATGCTCTTGGGAGCTGTAATGGGGTTTGTTACTGGCTATAGTACAAGAAATCCAGCCTTAGCTTTAGCAGCAGCTATGCTTGCAGGAGCCTTGGGAGGACTTGTATATGCTGTTTTAACTGTATCCTTAAGATCTAATCAAGTTGTAACAGGGCTGACTCTGACTATTTTTGGTACAGGAATATCAAGCCTTTTAGGTCAAAAGGTAGTGGGTCAATCACTATCTGAAAGTATAAAAGCATTTTTTTCTCCGATAAAAGTTCCAATACTTGGTGATATACCTTTTATAGGACATATAATTTTCAATCAAGATGTATTTGTTTATCTATCATATATAATAACAGCAGCAGTAGGTATATATCTATATAAAACTAATATGGGACTAAGCCTTAAAGCAGTAGGAGAAAATCCTGCAGCAGCAGATGCAGTAAGCATAAATGTGAGTCTATATAAATATATAAATATTCTTCTGGGTGGAGCTTTGGCAGGTCTTGGTGGAGCCTATTTGTCTCTAGTACATGTTCCGACCTGGCAGGAAAATATAACTGCAGGAAGAGGTTGGATTGCTGTAGCGCTAGTTATTTTTGCGGCTTGGAATCCTTATAAAGCAGTATTAGGTGCTTATCTCTTTGGAGGATTGGATATAATAGGCTTTAGAATAAAAACTAGCTTTGTATCCCCTTATTTTTTAGGCATGCTTCCTTATTTGGTAACTATAATTATTCTTATATTTATTTCTGTTAAAAAGTCCAGGAAGAACTCACCTCCAGAGTCCTTGGGGCTTCCTTACTTTAGGGAAGAAAGATAAAGTGCTGTTGAAGTTAGTAGTAATATTAGCCAAACTTATTGAACAGTTTAAATTAAAATAGGGTGTTAAAGCACATCCTATTTTAATTTAAACTGATTTTTATTTTCCACTTTATGTGCAATAATATTATACATAGTATCTAGCATATAATAGCACATGTGCATATTAAGGAGGTTAAAGGTCTACATGGCCTTTAACGGGCAACCTAGCTAATGGCAATGAGCAAGTTCAGGTTGCCCCGAACTAAAGTCCTAAATGGACTTTAACGAGCAATTAGTGAGTGGAAGCGAGTAATCATTAATTGCTCAGTGTTTCCGACTAAAAGGAGGTTAAAGCCCTA
The DNA here is from genome assembly GCA_000466585.1 of Clostridiales bacterium oral taxon 876 str. F0540. GTDB lineage: Bacteria > Bacillota > Clostridia > Clostridiales > Clostridiaceae > Clostridium_AT. The sequence continues at coordinate 134,457 of KE993499.1, read as the reverse complement.
AATGGG
>KE993499.1:59982-134351 GCA_000466585.1 Clostridiales bacterium oral taxon 876 str. F0540 | reverse complement strand
TAATTGCTCAGTGCTTCCGACTAAAAGGAGGAATGTATATATGAAGGTCATCATAGACAGGTTCGAAGGCGTCCTTGCAATATGTGAAAAAGATAATAGAGAAATGATTGAGTTAGAGCGAAAAAATATTCCTGTAGAAGCAAAAGAAGGAGATGTCCTTATAGTTGACGGTAATATAATCACTATTGATGCAGATGAAACTAACGTTAGAAGAGAAAAAATTGAAAAGCTTACGAAGGATATATGGCAGTAAAATATGAGAATGGTTAAAAAATAGTAGGTTGAGATACAATTTCTACAGTGTTATAATAACTATTAATACATAATTGTTATATAAAACTTAATTGAGGATGGTGAAAAAATGAATATAGCAATAAATAATATTAGTATTTTAGAAGCTCAGGCAGTTATAGTTCCGGTATTTGCTGAAAGTGAAGAAGTTAGTTTGGAATATGTTTCGGATATTTATCAATATATTAGAAGCAGGGAACAATTTAAATGTGAGCAAGGAGAAGTTTTTACTACAGTAAAATTTGGAGAAGCTTCGCCTCAGGACATTATATTTGTAGGGCTTGGAAAAGAAGAAGAGATAAATGGAGAAAAGATAAGAACCGCTTTAGCTAAGGCAGTTAAAAAGGCAAGAGAGCTTAAGGCAGAAAAAGTATATGTTGATTTTATAAATACTGAAAAATTGTGTTATGGTGCTGTAGTTAAAGCTATGGTTGAAGGCTTGAAGTATGGAGACTATAAATTTGACTGGTATAAAACAGATAGAAAAGAGCAAGCAGAGCTAAATATAGGTTTTGGAAATGTGAGTGAAGGAAAATATAAAGATACAGAAGACTACATAAGAGAAGGTGAAGCTGTAGCTGAAGCGGCACTTCTAGCAAGGGATTTAGTTAATGAGCCTGCTAATGTTATATATCCGGAAACTCTTGCGGAAGAGGTTTTAGAACACGGAAAGAAATATGGCTTTGAAGTTGAAGTCTTAGATGAGCTTCAAATTGAAGATTTAGAGATGGATGCATTTCTATCAGTTGCTCAAGGTTCTGACAAGGCTCCAAGAGTTATAATCATGAGATACTTTGGAGACTTAGAAAACAAGTCTGAAATATTAGGCCTTGTAGGAAAGGGATTAACTTATGATTCCGGCGGATATTCTATAAAGCCAACAGATGGTATGGTTACAATGAAGTCGGATATGGGAGGGGCTGCTGCAGTTATTGGAGCAATGAGTGCTATAGCACAAAGAAAGCTTAAAATAAATGTAGTTGCAGTCGTTGCAGCCTGCGAAAATATGATATCAGGCGGGGCGTATAAGCCGGGAGATATTATTGGCTCAATGTCAGGAAAAACTATTGAAGTATTAAATACAGATGCAGAAGGAAGATTGACTCTTGCTGATGCAGTTTTCTATATAGTTGAAAAGGAAAAGGCTTCAAGGGTTATAGATGTAGCTACCTTAACCGGAGCTGCGCTAGTTGCTCTAGGAACTACCACTACAGCTGTAGTAACTAATAATGATCAATTCTATAGTGAACTTGAAACAGCTTCAAGAAAGGCTGGAGAAAAGGTGTGGAAGCTTCCTGCCTTTGATGAATATAAGAAGATGCTTAAATCAGACATTGCTGATTTGAAAAATTTAGGCGGAAGATTTGCCGGAACTATAACAGCAGGATTGTTCATTGGAGAATTTGTCCTTGAAAGACCTTGGCTTCATTTAGATATTGCGGGAACAGCCTGGACAGATTCTGAAAGAGATTACTACTCAAAAGGCGGAACAGGAGCAGGAGTCAGAACTCTTTACTATCTTGCAAAGAAAGCAAGCAGAAAATAATTCATAATAGAGAGTGATTACATGAACATTAGATTTAATGCTGAAACAGCAGAAGCACTTAAAGAATACTTAAAAACAAAAGAAAACAAGGTTATTAGACTTAAGGTTCTGGGAAGAGGCTGAGGAAAGCCGGCTCTTGGTCTTGCTCTGGATGAGCAAAAAGAGAATGATTTAGTGAGAACTGTTGATGGAATAACCTTTGTTGTGGATAAGAAAGAAGAATTGGATTTTAAAAACACAGAAATTCTTCACAGTAAATATTATATAAATGATGGCTTTTATGTGAAAGCTTTCAGCGGAAGAAAATAAGAAAAAGCTTAGCTATATGCAATATTGCATTTAGGCTAAGCTTTTTCTTATAGCTATAAATTATTAGTAATCAAAATAATATTGATTACTAGTTACTGATAGGGTAACATATAATCATAATATTAATGTAGTCAGAATATTCATATAATATGTTATTTATCCCCTATATTTGTTTTGGAGGGTTTATATGTTATTAGAAGTAAAAAGCTTATATAAAACTATCAGAGGAATAGAGATACTGAAAGACATTAACTTTGAGATTGGCGAAGGAGAGGTTGTAGGTTTTATAGGCCCCAATGGAGCCGGAAAGAGTACAACACTTAAATTGATTGTAGATCTGATTAATGCTGATAGTGGGGAGGTAAGGATTAATAATATAAAAGTAAGCGAGAGCAGAGAAGAGGCCTTAAGATACGTTGGCTCAATTATAGAGAGCCCTTCTTTATATAAGTATTTTTCGGGATATGAAAATTTGGAGATTATCAGAAAGATAAGAAGACTTCCCAAAGAGGTAACAAAAAAAGTTATTGAACAGGTCGGATTAAAAAATAGAATAAAGGATAAGGTTTTTAGGTACTCCTTAGGAATGAAACAGAGGTTGGCTTTAGGTATGGCACTGCTTGGAGAACCAAAGCTTTTAATATTAGATGAACCTACAAATGGATTAGATCCAACTGGAATAATGGATTTAAAGACATTTATAAAAGATATTGCAAAGAAAAACAATACTGCAGTGCTTATATCGTCACATCAGCTGCTAGATATTGAGCAAATTTGTGACAAATTTATTTTTATTAAAGATGGAGAGATAGTAGGAAATTTTACTAAGGAAGATATATTGCAAAAATACGAAGGAATTCTTCAGTGCTATGAGACCGTTATAAGGGGTGAGAATAGATGCTTAGTTTAATAAGTCTTGAAATTAAAAAGTATTGGAGATTTAAAACCCTTATAGTAATAATAATATTCGTATTAATTGGTATGTATTTTGTTGCAATCAATGAAAAATATTATGCAACCGTACATGAGCAATCAAAATCATTTTTGCAGGATAAAATGGTCAAGCTTTCTGAGGAAAACATAAAAAATTACACTGAAGAAATTGATAAGCTAAATAAAAAAGGAGATACATATACAGCTAAAAAACTTGAGGGATATAAAAAGGAAGAAGAAGAAAGACTTGAAATAAGCAGACTTGAACGTGATGCAAAAACTAAAGAGGATAGATTTAATCTAAACTTTAGACGGGCTGAATTAAGTTTTAAGACTTTAAATTCACAATCTAATCAAGGCTCCTTAGGAACAATTAAGGATTATGAGCTATACAAGCAATATAAAGATAAGAATATAGTACCCGAAGATGCAAAGCTTACAGCTTTGAATTTTGTTAAAGATTATCCTAGTCAGCTTAATGTTATAATAGTCTCTGTTTTAATAATGGTATTAGTTGGAGACTGCATGTCTTTTGAAAGAGGGAGTACCCTTGTTGGATATTTATCTCAACCTATTACTAAAAGAAAGTTTATATTATCAAAATTTATCGCGGCAATAGTGGTTTCTGTAGTTATTTTCACATCCATTGAAATTCTAATTTTTATTATTATGGGATTAAAAAATGGATGGGGACCTCTAAGTTCGCCTACAAGCTTTATGGCAAGGTATAACACAGGCAGAAGTCTTCCGCAATATATTCCAAATTCACAAGGATTCATTTCAGGATATAAATTTACTGTTTACTCATTTTTAATACAAATTCTATATATATCAGCAATAACTTCTATCGGTTTTTTAGTATCTGTAATTTCAGAGAAAGCCTCTACAGCCATAAGTATAAATATAGGAATTATATTAATTGCATATACACTTGTTTATAAAGCCAAGATTATACCTTACATGCATAAATATATATTTTCATCCTATGCAGATATAGCTGGTTTGATTTCAGGTGAATTACAATTTAAAAGGGTAAACTCATCACTGACACTTCAAAGTGGAATTATTTCTATGATTTTAACTACAATAATATGTTTAATAGCTTCACGAATCATATTTAGGAAACAAGAAATATATTTCTAGAAGGGGAAGAATATGATGGATATTTTAAATATAGAATTTAGGAAACTTTTGAAATTAAAGACTCTTATAATCATAATTCTTCTTATTATTATATTTTCTGTATTATGTTATAGAAGTGAATCAATATATGAGGGAGTTTTAAATTCAAGTAAAAGAGAAATTGCTTTAAAAATTGAAGAAACAATATTAAAAGTAAATAAATTGGAAAGCAATTCAAAAGAGCTAAAAGAAAAAGGTGATAAAGAAGAATATGAACTGACAACTATAAACCTAGAAAAAGAAAAAAAGGCTCTGAATGCTCTGGTTGAAAAGCAGCAAGCATTAGAAGATAAAAATAAGATGCTTGATGCAGAGCTGAAGCTTCTTAAAGAAAAGCTAAAAGAAGATGAAACACAAAATGGTATTATGCTAAGTGAAAATACGCTTGGAAAAGCTATGGACATAAAGAGTCTGTATCAAAAAGAATTTGAAAAGCTATCTTATTATAAAGAAAAAAATATTGTTCCGGAGCAAAGCAAACTTACGGCTTCAGGAGTATTAAACTTGTTTTCAGAAGAAGTAGCTCCGCTTTTCATGAGTATTATAATAATACTGCTTGTTTCAGATATTCTATCTATAGAAAACAGTGAAGGCACACTAAGAGTATATTTAAGTCAACCCTTAAAGAAAACTAAGGTTTTTTGGTCTAAATATGCAGCGGCAGTGGTTTCTGCTATATTAATAGTAGGCGGTATACAGCTGATATTCTTCCTGATATTAGGCATAAAAAATGGATTTGATAGTTTAAGTATGCCATCAGCTTATGGAGCAAATTATCAGATTAAAAATGGTATAACAGCCTATATTGAAAATTCTCAAAGATTTATTAGCAGCAGCAATATGGTAATTTATTATATACTGTTTCAAATTCTATATATTATAGCAATTGTAAGTCTTGGAATGGTTTGTACAGTGATATTTAACAGAGCAGCAATATCATTGACAGCAGGCAGTGCTCTTATTTTATTTTTTAATTTTGCATTTATTGAAACTAAAATTAGAACACCAATTCAGCCATATACATTTATTTGCTATGGAGACTTATGGAATGTACTTAGCGGAAATGCTAAACAGATTAATCCGGGGATTACTATAGATAGAGGAATTGCTGTGCTTATAATTACCTCAATAATTTGTACTGCAGCTTCATATTATATATTTAGAAAAAAAGAGATATATACTTAGGGGTTTATTGTAAATCGGTTAAATAATAAAGGGGATGTCTTGCGACATCCCCAAACTTTTTATGCAATCTTTCTTTCTTCAGTCTTTTGTTTCACCTTAACCTGAAGTAAGCTGTGCTTGCGTGAATAAGTAAAGTAAACAACTGTTCCAAGTGCTATCCAGATTCCAAAGTATATCCAAGTTGCCTTTGAAAGATTAGTCATTAAGAATATACAGCAGGCAACTGCAAATAGTGGAAGTGCCGGTACTAGAGGTACTACGAAACCTCTTTTAATATTAGGGTGCTTCTTTCTAAATACAATTACTGAAAATGCAACAAGCATAAATGTTCCGATAAGAATTATGTTTGCAAGATCAGCTAATTGCTTTAAATCAACCATTCCGGTCATAAGAGCAGCACCAATTCCGACTACCCAAGTTGAAAGTACAGGAACGCCTGTCTTCTTATTTACTTTGGAAAAATTCTTTGGAAGAAGTCCGTCACGGCTTACAGAAAATAATATACGTGAAGCTCCATAAGTATAAGAAAGCATAACTGCAATTATTCCTATAACTGCACCAACTGATATTGCTGAAGCCGCCCAGCTTTGTCCAACACTCGCAAGTGCATAAGACATAGCGTCAGCAACATTAAGCTTAGTATAACTTGCAACACCGGTAAGAACTAAACAAACTACTATATATATTAAAGTACAAGCAATAAGTGAGAATACAATACCTATTGGTAAATTCTTTTGCGGATTCTTTACCTCTTCAGCTGAAGTTGATACAGCATCAAAGCCTGTAAAAGCAAAGAACACAGAAGCTGCTCCGGCAAATACCCCTTTAATACCAAAAGGCATGAAAGGATTCCAGTTTGATGGCTTAATATAAAATACTCCAACAGCTACAAATAAAACTATGATTGCTAACTTGATAATAACCATTAAATTATTTACTTTTTTGCTTTCCTTAGTACCTCTTGATAAAAGGAAAGTAACCATTAAAACAACTAATACTGCAGGAAGATTTATAATTCCGCCCTGGCTTGGTATACTTGTAAGTTTTTCAGGTAAATGAATCCCCATCTCCTTTAATAATCCATTAAAGTAAGCAGCCCACCCTCCGGCTACAGTTGAAGTACTCAAAGTGTAACCAACAATAAGAGACCAGCCAACTAAATGAGCGACTATTTCGCCTAAAGAAGTGTAAATGTATGCATAAGCACTACCTGAAGTTGGTATTGAAGAAGCAAACTCTGCATAGCAAAGTGCTACAAGTATGCATACAATTGCAGAAGCTATAAAGGATAAAACTACAGCAGGGCCGGCATCTCTGGATGCAACGAGACCTGTTAAAACCATTACTCCGGTTCCGATGGTTGCTCCTATACTCATAAGAGTTACGTCAAAGGCACCTAGGTGTTTTTGAATTGAACTGTTTTTATTGCTCTCTAAAATTGAATTAACATCTTTTTTTCTAAAAATAGATGACATGATATGTATCTCCTTCCGAATTTTATGCTTGTACTTATTAATCTTTTAATTGCCATTAACAATATTATGAGAAAAAGCACTTATAGTCAAAGTTGATAAGCGACAATTAAACTCAAAATTCTACATTAAGCATATATTATCTTTCAAAAACGTAATTTATCTTGCATTTTTAATAAAATATGAATTAAAAGTTTCATATGAATTTTAGATAATAATCTATTAAATTATTGTGTTAATATGGTTATAATGGAAATTGGAAAGTAAAAAGGGGGGGATATATGTGGGAAATGATGTGAAATTATTATTGATTGGTTTTGCCATATATTTGATTGTATTTTTAGTACCTATTTTTCTCTATCTAAAATTTAAAGAAAAGACAAATCCTTTTGTGTTTTTAAGACTTAAAAATAATATGTTAAAGAATATTTTAAAAGGTGCTGCCTTTAGCACGATTTATTTAATTATATTGGTAATAAAAAACATAGTTTTACAGAAAAAATCAATCGATATGAATATAGGAATGATGTGGTTAGCGGTACTCTTGGTAGGCTTTTTTGAAGAAATACCTTTCAGAGGGTTTATTCTTCAAAAGCTTCAAAAGAAAATGAATTTTTGGAATGCTAATATAACTACAACTATAATATTTGTACTTTTGCATTTTCCAAACTGGATTGTTTCAGGCACAGATATGGTAAGTTCAATTATTACGGTTTCTATGGGAAGCTTAGTATTTGGATTTCTATTTAAAGAATATGACACACTATGGATACCCATAATGTGCCACTCTGTTTTTAATATGACTACTTGGATTGGTTTGAAGTAGAGGCTTTAGTTTCATATTTCTTATAATTTCTATAAGGAAGATTAAATACTTTATAAGCTAACGGTGTAATAAGAATGGCTTCAATGCAGGCAGAAAAAGTTACTATATTGACATAAGTATTGTTTTTTAGAGTAATTGCTAAAATATATAAAGATATAGTAGTTACAATAGATAATGTCTTTAATTTTTTTCTGGTTTTTTTGCTTGTCAATGGTCTTGCAGCAGTATCGGCAGGAGCATATAAAGCAATTAAAACTAAGCTTATAAAGAACAAAACGGTAATATTTAGCTTATCTAACGTAAAATGAATACTCAAATAAACATTTCCTAAAAAAATAATATAGTTTGCTATAATACATTTTAAACTTGAGGTAGCATGTATACCGGAAGCTAAGCTTCTTAAAATTCCAAAGGTTACTAGAGCAATTAAGGTATATTTTGCTACTCCTAAAAAATAAGCTGTAATAAATAATATAATCATCTTAAATGTGTTAGTTAAAATAGATTGTATACCATATTTTATTTGTTCCATTTCAATATTCGACTTGTCTAAAGAAGCCTGCACAAATACTGCAGCTTTTTCACTTATATATTCTGATATATCCATTATAATCATCCTTTAACTAATTATTACAATTATATGATGTCATAAATTGCTAGTTAAGTCAATATATAATAGAAGATTGGATTATGTTGTCACTCGTGTTATAATATTTGGTACAAAGGTGCGCAGAAATATATATATTTCAGGGGGTGCAGAATGCTTAATATTATAATTTGTGAGGATGATTCAAGGCAAAGAAAGAAAGTCGAAGATATAGTTATAGATGAACTAAAATCTTCTAGGCTTAATATGAATATTGATTTATCTACAAATAGCCCAAAGGAAGTAATAAGTTATTTAGAGACATGTAAAGGAAAGCCTTTTATATACTTTTTGGACGTGGAGCTTGGCTGTGAAATTAATGGGTTGGAGTTGGCTAAGCAAATTAGAAAATATGATCCGGCTGGATATATTGTATTTATAACATCACATGCAGAAATGACTTTGCTTCCTTTTCAATACAAGGTACAAGCTATGGATTTTATAATAAAGTTCGATGCTAATAGCATTGATACCAGAATTAGAGAATGTATTAATGAAGCATATAGGGATTATGAAAATGCGAAAACGTTAGATTCGAATATAATACCGATTTCTTTTGGAAACAGAATTATTAATTTTAATTTAAATGATATATTGTTTTTTGAAACCACAAGCAGAGATCATAGATTAAGAATACATACCTGTGAAGAGCAGTTAGAGTTCTATGGAACCTTAAAGGAAATGGAAAAAATAGTTCCAAGCTATTATTATAAATGTCATAGATCCTATTTAATAAATACAAGAAAAATAAAAGAAATTGATAAAGACAAGTCTATTATTCGTATGATTAATGATGAGATATGTTATACGACCTCACGTTATTTGAAAGGACTGCTTAAAAATGTTTAGTCTGATTTTTGTACTGCTTTATTCTATTATAATGTCTGCTACATTGGTAGTAATAATTTTGAATATTAGTATGAAAAAGGTTAGCATCAAAAGCATATCTATATATGCCTTAATAAACTATCTGATTTATATTGCATTTTATTTTAATAGAACCGAAAATCTTCTTCTGCCATCGCTTACCTTTTGTACATGTATACTTTTATACATAAATACTAAGGATCTTATTTACTCAACGCTAATTTCTATTGTAATGGACTTTATCTTTGCTGTAAGTGATGTTATAGTCGGAGCAGTAACAGTATTTATTTTTAGAATAGATTATAAAAGTATTATTAGTAACGAAACCTACTATTTTATCATTGGGGTTTTTATATTAATTACAGCATATACTTTAAGCAAGGCTGTTAAAATACTTTCAACAAAAATAAATATTAATACTTACAGCCTGAAAGAATACTTAAGGGATAATTTTTTAATAGTTATTTATGTGATTTTAGGTCTATGCTCTATATATGCTTATACGATTATTAACAAAAAACTTGGACAAAATTTCAACAAGGTTATTTTATCTTTGTATATAGTATTAATTGCGGGTTTTTTTATATTTACAACTATTTTAACTTACATAAGTAATAAAAATATTAAAAATAGACTCGAAAACCAGCACAAGCAGCAGGAATACGAGCAGCTAAAGGAATATACTAACATGCTAGAGACCGTATCTAATGATTTAAGAAAGTTTAAGCATGATTATTTAAATATATTGGGTACTATAGGAGGATATATAGAAACTGAGAATATTACTGATTTAAAAAGCTTTTATAAAGATGAATTATTACCGGAAAGCAAGGTTATATTAGATAAAAATAAAAATTTAAATGTACTTCAGCATATTAAAATTATTTCATTAAAGGGACTTATATCTTCGAAGATTATCGCAGCTCAAGCTAAGGGGATAGAGACTAATATTCAGATTGTTGATGATATTGAAAGTCTTACAATAAACTTGATTGATATATGCAGAATTATAGGTATATTGATGGACAATGCTATTGAGGCAGCAGAAATGACGGAAAGTAAGAAAATAAGCTTAATGATTGCTAAAGATAAAGAAGATATAACGTTCTTTATAAGCAACTCTTGCCCAGACGATACTCCTCCAGTAAATAAGATATATGAACAAGACTTTTCTACTAAAGGAGAAGGAAGGGGATTAGGTCTCAAGATTGTCAGAAATATTATTGATGAGAAATATGATAATATTTTACTTAATACAAAGATTAAAGAAAATGTGTTTACACAGGAGATAGTAATTATGAATGACAAGAACGGCAGCTAGGCAGCCGTTCTTTTTACGTTAGTCCACTTTATATAAGGATTCAGGCATTTTTGGTTCGCCAAAAGTAAATACAAAGCACATAGATGTAGAGATTGAAGCTACAAACATTGCAACAGCGCAGATTATAAGTGATAAAACTTTTTTAAGTCTTGCTTTTCCCATCGTTATACCCCCTTATTTTTATTTTTTTAGGATTTTTAATAAAAACTGTATTAATTTAACTGCTATAACTACAATTTTAGTATTTTTATATAAAATTATCTACAAAATGTCGTAAAAGGCCTTTTTTTAGTCGTGAAATGTGTTTTTCTTATATAAAAAATTAATTCACGACTAAAAAGTATAGGTTTTTCACGGCATTATTATTTTACAAAGATAAATATTTGTTAAGATATATTTTATAGATAAGGAAAATAGTGTAATATAATAAGTATCATTTTATTTGGAAGAAGGGTTAGTCTTGAAGGACATTTTAACAAATATAATATTTATGCTCCTTGGAGGGGCCGCTATTTTACTCGAAGTTATTTTTAAAGTAGATGGCACTCTTGGTTGGCTGTTAGTGACAATAGGTGTAATATTTTTAGGAATAGGACTGGTTTATAAATCGAAAAATCCTATAAAAATGTTGATTAACTTTTTTATAAACTTTATTTAATTAGAAACAGTGTCAAATTATATATTTTATATTCTGGGGGGATTATATTGAGATTAAACAAATGGATTATCGGGATTTTTATAGCCCTGTCGCTTACAGTAACATTAGGCAGTAAAGTTCAAGCTGAGGAAATAAAACTGAAAAGCGATATTATAAAGGCAGAAATCACTCAGGATGGCTCAATGAATACAGTCGAGGATCTGAGCTTTGATATTTCTGGCAAATATAATGGTGTATATAAGGATATATCCTATGATAAGGCAGGAGGTATTTCTGATATAACTGTATCGGAAATTAAAGGGAGCGAGGCAGTTTATAAGGAAGTAAAGTCAGCAAGCAATGGGGATAAGGGAGTATACAGCATAGAAAGAAAGTCTAACAGTGTAAGATTAAAAATATACTCTCCATCAAAAGATGAAATAAAGAACTTTAGGATATCATATAAGATTCCGGGAGCAGTTAAAAAATATAATGATATTGGGGAGCTGTATTGGAAGTTTATAGGTAGTGATAATGAAACGAAAATAGAGAATCTGCAAATTAATTTAGTGCTTCCTAAGGGCGCAAAAAAGGGAGAAATGAAGGTTTTTGGACATGGGCCTTTAGATGGTGCTTGGAGAATACAAGATGATAGAAGCATAAACTTCTCTGCTTTAAATGTACCTTCAGGCAGATATGTTGAGGTTAGAACCTTGTTCCCAAAAGAGCTGATACCTCAGGCTAAAGTAAGCAGTAACGAAAACAAATTTGAAAGTATTATGGCAGAAGAAAATAGATATGTTAACGAAAAGATAGAAAAGGCAAAGGAAAGAGAAAAATTTATAGAAGATACAAAGATTATTGCTTTTCTTATGAGTGTTGTAAGCTTATTAATTATTATTTACATTTTTATAAGCAGAAAAAAGTATTCTTATATAGAGGATTTAATAGCAGGAAGGGATATAGAAAATTATAATCCGGCTATAGTAGCTTACAATGCAAAAACAAAGCTTATGCCAAACGATTTGATGGCTGCTGTTATGGAGCTTTCAAGGCGAGGATACTTAAATATTGAAGGTAAAACTGATGAATATAAAATTAAAAGGATTAGAAAAAAAGATGACAATACTTACAAGCATGAAGCTTACTTGATGCATCTTCTTATAGATGAAATAGGGGATGGAAGTTTAGTAACATTAGAGGCTATAAAGAATTATGGTAAAGATAAGCCTAGTGACTTGAGAAGACAGTTTGCGCTTTGGAGAGGCGAAGTGAAGCTTGAGGCAGATAAGCTAAAGCTATACGATAAAAAGGCTGAGAAGATAAAGAGCTTTATAATTATATTTGAGATTATATTAATAGCAGCTGCTGTATTTCTGATTGCTTTGGGAAATATGTACGGATTTATAAGCATTATTGCTTCTTCATTAGCTTTTTCAGCTGTATTCTTAATTAATACAAGAACGCTTGAAGGAGAAGTGCAATTAGCTTTATGGAACAGGATGAAGAGGAAAATTAAGAATTTAAACAAGTTTGAGATAGAAGAACTTCAAAATAAACCTCTGCAGGGAGAAATATATCTTATATATGCAGTTTCAATGGGGTTAAGAAGTGATTTAATAGACAAAATAACACCAGAAGAAGAAAATGATGTTACACAAATGGATTCAAGCTTTTGGGCAATGTACTATATGATGAGTAGTGATGATGGTTTTTATAATTCCTTTGATGCTTCGCTTAAAAATACAGAATACAGCGGAAGTTTCACTTCCAGTGACAGCAGTAGTGGAGGAGGAGGCTTTGACAGCGGCGGTGGTGGCGGCGCCGGAGGTTTTTAATGTATAATAATAAGCTATGCCAATTTACTAGTTGGCATAGCTTATTTACATAGAAATATATATATCAATTTCGAGTTCATCCGATAAGGACATATATGAACTGCCGTAGCTAGCATCAATTACAAAGGTAGCCGGATTAAGATTTTTGCTTGAAGTATATTCGCCGATATCAGAAAGGACTTCCTGAAGAGAATCTGCACTGTCGGTATGAGTTATCTTAAAAGCATTAATAAGATTGAAGTTATCTATAAATTTGTAGTCCCTGAAATCGGGTATTTTTTTATCAACTGGGACAAGTATTTCCATGTCAAAGTATTTATTTGAATCTATTTCAGTAATATCATAGGGCCTGGCAAATATAAATCCCAAAGACTCTGCATTATACTTTTTAATTATTTTTGATAGATTATCTATTTCATTCTTAATATCCTTATAACTCATAACCTTTCTAACAGACATTAGGTTTGTAAAGCTGAGCTTTTCATATTCTAATATCATAAATACCACCTTCTTAAATTTAGCTTCTGTGATATAATTTAAACTCAATATACTAATAATTCTGAAGACTTACAATAGATTTTCCGTAAAAGGTGCTTTTTTCGCCGTAAATGATGTTACATATGTAATTCGCGACTAAAAATATACCATTTCACGATATTTTGTAGAATTTGAGAACCAAAAGGTGTTAGTATTTTATTGAGAAATTATACAATAGGGGATGGTTAAGTGGGATCAACATATGCGGCTGGGATTGTAATGTGTATATTAATGAGTGCAGGAACATTTATCTTTGGATACTTAATTGCAGAGAAGAATCTTTTAAATTCAAGCTGCGATAATATTGATGAAATAAAATTTATAAAAGGCTTTGGGGTAAGTTTTATAGTAATCAGTATATTTTCCATGGCATCAGCAATAATAATCCTTTGGGCCTATTATAAAAATAATTATTCAACTCTTATTAGCGATATACCGGTAGTAATTATGCTGATCATAATCTTTAGAATAATGGCGGGAGTAAGATATTACAAACTAAAATAATATGTTTTTAGAACTGCGGTGAATATAACATCGCAGTTTGTTTTTGTAAAAATAAGAAAGCTGTGATTTAAAAATCACAGCTTAAAAGTTATTCTTTACAAAAATAAAATTATGGAGTATAATTAAGTTTTGTGTATAATTATAGCTAGTTTATCATTATAGCTTAAATTTACATTATAATCATAGCATAAAGACGATAATCATGTCAAGGGATTTTGAAAAAAATATGGGGAGAGTGGTTAAATGAATAATTTTAACGACAATCAAAAAGATGAAAACAGGTACCTGGAAAAAACTTTAGGGGTTATCAAAACTGAGCTTGCAAAAGAAAAAGAGGCTTTAGATTCCAGGCTTACTAAGGTAATTGCTTCAAGAAGAGAAATGTGGGAAAAGAGCGCACATTCTTCAGAAGATTTTGATGCAGTACCCGAAATGAATCAATATTTAAATGAGGTTAATACAGAAACGATAGGCTATACAAGTGCTCAAAAAAGAATTGATAAATACGAAAGAATGCTTAAATCTCCTTACTTTGGAAGATTCGATTTTTCTGAAGAGGGCTTTGACGAGGTTGAAAAGATATATGTTGGCCTTTCAAATTTAATGGATAAAAAAACAGAAGATATATATGTTTATGATTGGCGCGCTCCAATTTGCAGTATGTTTTACAGGAATGAACTAGGAAGAGGCCTTTATAATTCGCCTGCTGGGAAAATATATGGAGATGTTTTATTAAAAAGACAGTATAAAATTGAGGATTCTAAGCTTAAGTACTATTTTGACAGCAGCATAAGAATAAATGATGAAATGCTGCAGGAGGTTTTAGGTAAAAACTCTTCTGATAAAATGAAAAGTATAGTTGAGACTATTCAAAAGGAGCAGGATATAATTATAAGAGACACTGAAAACGAGCTTTTGATTGTACAGGGAGCAGCAGGCAGCGGAAAGACTTCTATCGCTCTTCATAGAATAGCTTTCTTACTATATGAAGGCTTAAACTCTAAACTTAAGGCAAATGATGTTTTAATCATTTCACCAAATTCAATTTTCAGCAATTATATTTCAGATGTACTTCCTGAATTAGGCGAAGAAAATGTACAGCAGATAATTTTTGAGGATTTAATTAAGGGAGAAGCAAGGCAGCAGCAAATGGAAAGGCTTATTGAGCTTCAGGGCGATGAAAGTTTTGATGTAAGTCTTGAAAGCATAAAGTTTAAGGGTTCAAATGAATTTGTGAAAATTCTCGACAGGCTGCTTGTATACTACGAAAGAAGGCTGCTTTCATTTAAGGATATATATTACCATGGAAAGACTATAGAAACGTCTCAGGGTTTAAAAAGTATTTTTCTAAATAATAAAATTAATATGCCAATGGCTAAAAGGCTTTCAAGAATAGAAAATATGATATTAAATAAAATTCATCCGTTGAGAAAAGAAAGGCTCGAGTTAATAGAAAAGATAGTTGAAAAAACGACTGAAACACACATGTTTGAAATAAAATCCTTCAGCAGGCTGTTGGCTATTAAGGAAGCAAATAAGCTTATGGAACATATACGAAGTTTTACTTCTGTAGATTGTACTAAGATATATAGATTGCTTTTTGAAGACAGAAGTTTGTTTTTAAGACTTTCTAAAGATATAGACCTACCTGAAAATATAGATAAAATTATTTCTGATACAATAAACAATTTAAATAAAGGTTTTGTATCCTATGAGGATGCAGCTGCACTATTGTATTTAAAACTAAAGCTTGAGGGCAGCGAAAACTACGATGATATTAAGCAGTTAGTAATTGATGAAGCTCAGGACTACTATCCAATACATTATCATATTTTTAAGCTTTTATTTAAAGCTTCAAGATATACTGTTCTTGGTGATTTTAACCAAACCCTTGAAAAACAGGGCAGCAAGGATTTATATGACTATGTAGAAAAAGTACTTCATAAAACTAAAACTGTTAAGCTTACTCTAAATAAGAGTTATAGATCCTCCTTTGAAATTAATGCTTTTAATCAGAGGCTGCTTAAAGAAAAACAGGATTTTGAATCCTTTGAAAGGCATGAAGCTGAACCTGAGGTTAAGTTTATGAAGGATATAGAAAGTCTTAATAAAGAAGTATGTAAGGCTATCGATGAATTTTATAATAAAGGTTATAAAAACATAGCAATAATTTGCAAAGATAAAAAGGAAGCGGAAAAGATACAAAAGAGTCTGGGAAGCATGATTGATATAAGAAATTTAAAAGGTAAGGAAAATGGCAGTAAGAGTTCAGTGATTATTATTCCATCTTATTTGTCAAAGGGGTTGGAGTTTGATGCAGTACTTGTTTATAATGCTTCAAAGGAAAACTATAAAAGCGATTTTGACAGAAGATTATTGTATATAGCATGTACTAGAGCACTTCATCAGCTTGTGCTTTATTACACCGGCAATAAGTGTGAATTTATTTAAATAAAAAAAGCCATCGCGATATCTTTTTTTCTAGATATCACGATGGCTTTTATGTTAGTGACAGCCTGAGCAGCCTGCGCATCCGCCTACTGGCTCGATAAGTGGTCTTAGTGACATTCCTCTTCCATCATTTTCTTCAGAAGATAATATTGTAAGCACACCAAACTCATCAACGATTTCAGGCTTTATCAAAAAGGTTACATCATTAACTTTTTCAATAATATCGCCTTCTTTAGGCTCGCTTACTGTAATGTCAAAGGAAGGACCGCTGCAGCCAGAACCAGCAAAATTGATTCTTATATTAAAATTGTCTATTTCGTTTTCTTTTAAGAATTCTACAAATTCTTCGTAAGCTTCATTACTTATAAGTAGTTTTTCCATTTTAACCTCCATGTATTAAAAAGTTATGAGAATTATTATCAACTAATACGATTTTATTATGCGCTTAATTTTAATAAATTGCAATAGTATAAGATGAATTTTTAGAATTAAGTATGATATACTTTTAGTGGTAACAAAAAATTGTGGTCAAGGGGAAGGCTAAAAATGAATAAGGATATCAAAAGGTTCAGAAGTTTTATGTTTTTATACTGGGCAATGATACTAAGTGTAACCGGAATGTATACGATGTACATAGGGCAGCTTGGGTTTTCTAAAAAAGATGTAAGTATTGCTGTAACAATATATACCTTAGCCGGTCTAGTAGGTCAAAGCTTTATAGGTTATCTGGTTGATAAGTTCAGGCAGATAAAAAAGATAATGTTCGCTTGTATCAGTATGGGACTTTTAGTAGGAATAGGCATGGCTTTCTGCACTGCCAGCTGGCAGATTTATATTATTATTTTTATCTGGGGGTTCTTTGTTGTTGGTACTAATTCTCTTTCCGAAGCATGGTGTATCAATATTTTAACCAAGCATAATGAACAAAAGAACTTTGGACGGGTGAGAGGCTTTGGATCTATAGGATATGGATTTTCGGGAGCATTTTTAGGGGTTATACTTCAAAGTATCGGCTGGAAAGTTTACAGCTATTATATATTAATAGCTGTTATATTAACTTTAGTAATAATATACTTTATGGCAGACAGTGAAAAACAAGCTGCTGATAAAGGTGATGAACAAGTTTCTGTAAAGGAAGCCTTTGGACAGATATTTAAGATAAAACCAATATTAGTCATGATAGCTATCATGTTTACTTACAATTTTGTTATGAGAGGTATATACAGTTATCTTGGAGTTTTGGTTTCAGATTTCGGTGGGGGAGCAAGAAGTTTGGGACTTACCTATTTCTTTGATGCTTCACCTGAAATAATTACATTTTTCCTTGCAGCAAGGCTTTTAAGGAAATTTCACAGCAAAAGTCTTATTTTTATAGCCTTTCTTCTTCAAATAGTAAGATTAACTGTAATTTTAATATTTAACAGTGCAGCGGCAGTAATGATTATGGGAGTATTTTCAGGTTTTGCTTTTGGTCTTGTGGCAGCTTCCTATAAAACCTATATTTATGAACTTGCACCGGCAAAATATAAGGCAAGCAGTTTAAGTCTTTCAGAATCTATAATAGGATTATCAGCAATAATAAGTGCGCCTATATTTGGTTTTGTATTCACTGAATTTGGAACAAATTATGCGATAATATTCGGACTCATCATAGATATAATCGCTGCTTTGGTTATGTTAAGTGATCTATTAAAAAGAAAAAGACCTATACAAAGTAAAGAACTCAATATATAATCCGGAAATAATTAATTACGTTAATAGGATTGCGAACAAATATAGCCATAACTGGCAGTCACTTAGTTCGCAATCTTATTTTAATTAACTGAAGTTATAGTTTTTTGCTTTCTTCCCACTCAGAAACATATTCCTGCAGTATCTTATGAAGCATTTTTCCTATTCTTGAGTAAGCCTCGTCATTTAAATTAGCAAGTGAAATTCTAATTGACCATTCAGGTCCTTGGAAGCCTCCTCCGCTTAAAAGAACTATTGAAAATTCCTGAGCCAGACGATAGAGTACGTGTACAGGCTTATGATCAGCCTGAAGATAATCTGCAAATTCTTTTCCATAGTAGTGACCGGCCCATTCAAGAAGATCAAATTCTGTATAATAAGCAGCGTCATAGATATCTTTTCTTAAGTCTAAACCAAGACCTTCAAATAAAAGTTTTTGACGTCTTCTGCAGATATCCATGGTAAGCTTTTTGTATTTATTATCTTTATCTATTAATGAAAAAGCAGAGAAGAAGGCCATTTGCACCTGTTGAGGTGTAGAAAGTCCTGCTGTATGGTTTAGTGCTACCTGTCTGCTATCAGCTACAATTCTATCTATAAAAGGAATATCTTCTGGATTGGGTGAAATTCCCTCATACCTTTGTCTAAGTTCATTTTTTATACCCTCGGGAAGCTCTTTTAACAGCTTATCAAACACATTTTTTTCATGGAGAGCGATGGTTCCAAGCCTCCAGCCAGTTACTCCAAAATATTTTGAGTAGGAGTAAGCGCCGATTGTATTATAAGGCAAATCAGCCATTAAGGAACGGAAGCCCTCAACAAAGGTTCCGTATACGTCATCTGATATAATCATTAAGTCTGGATTATCATTTTCTACTATATCAACTAAGTATTTAACAGATTCAGGTCTCATGGCAACTGATGGCGGGTTGCTTGGATTTACACAGAATAAAGCCTTTATGCTGGTATCCTTAAGCTTATCGAGCTCTGAATTTGGGTATTGCCAGGTATGAGTACCATCCTTAGTAAGCTCTGAAGCTCTTAGATAAACCACCTCAAAGTTATAGCGTGGCAGATGAGGAACTTCAAGATATGGAGTAAATATTGGTACCATTAAAGCTATTTTACTACCTCTTTGCAGAAGTTCATTTGCTATCAACGTGTCAAAGATATAACACATGGCAGCAGTAGCACCTTCAACTGCAAATACATTGAACTTACCCTTAGGTGGCTTGTTGTAGCACATTTCCTGAACTAAATATTCATGAACAATTTTTTCAATATGTATAAGCATTCTGTCAGGAACAGGATAATTGTCTCCAATAATAGCATCAGCTAATTCGTGTACAAAGTTGTCTGGAATAAAGCCCAGTCTTTCTACACCATAGTTAATTATCTTTCTTAAAAGCTCTCCACCTGGAGCATTAGTATTTCTATCAAGAAAATTATTAAGTCTGTCTGCAATACCTTCCTTTTGAGGCATGCCAGCCAAGTCTCCATCATTCCAAACTCTTCTGGTTTCTTCAACGGCAAAAATACCAAAAGTAAAAAAGGCTTCACGAGGCGTTGCTGCAGTCCAGTTTGGATTTCCGCGGCCTGCATCTAAAAGGGCATGAGCACTCTTTTCTTTTTGATCTTCTGCAAGATGAATCAATTTGTTTTTAAATTCAAAAGGACTTATTTTTCCATATATATTTTCAATCTCTTCACGCTGAATATTTCTAGTATCCATATGCTATACCTTCTTTCTGGCAGAATATATAGCTTTAGGTTGTGCAATATTTTTGTGTAGTATTCTTTATTTAGCTTCAGTATTAATTTTGGAAGCAGTCGATGCTTTAACTTTTTTTAATTATGCTTAATGCATTAGAACTTTTGTATTGTATCTAGAACAAACATAACAGGTTTTAGGCTATGTAAATAGAAAATAATAAAAAAGAAAGAATGAGCCTGTACATGTGTATGTATACGCGCGTATAGGAAAACTGGTTCCAATTTGATTCCTTGTTCTAATTGAACAACCTGCTTCAGCAAGTCACGAGCATCTAGATAAATAGTTATATAGAAATATAGATAAATAGAAATCAAGTTAACTAGTTATCTAGTTGGAAGAATTAAATAATCTAAATACCAAAGATGCATTGTGATACGATTAATGCAATAAACTACAAAAGGAATTATCAAATTGCCATTTGGTAGGAGTCGGTCAAATTTGAACTTGTATATTAATTCTAAGGTTATATCGTGAATACCGTCTAAAATATATAACAAATTGTTTTTAGAGTTAATATATCAAATTATATCAAATGGCTTAGCAACAACCCCTAGAGGGGTAGAGATTTTGGGAGTCATTGATACTATTCATATATAAAATTCAGCTTAAGTTGTGGTATTGTTGTTAACACTATTGTACTATTAGTTATAAAGCTAGCTCCTCTTTTTATAGGGAGTATTATTTCACGAATGTCATATTAGAGAATTAAAATTATCATTTAATTAGTAAAACTAATCTGGAAGTAACAAAAGTTTCAATTAAAGCGGCAACAAATAATAATGGTATTATTACAAATATAAATGTTTGAACTATTTGTATTCTATAACTTTCTCGGGGTTTCTTCTTTATAAATGAGTAAGTTAAAGACATAGATATATATGAGCCCATACCGATTGATAATGTTATTGCTGAAATTTCAAATATTCCATGTGGGATAAATCCATACAATATAAGTAGAAGTACATTTTTTGATTGTATAGATTTTGATGCAGTAATCATTCCTAACATAAAACCATTATTTGCGAGTAGAAGTAGAGACGGAAATATGAATGGTATAAAACCGATGACTATACCAATAAAGCATACAAATATATTAGTAAGAAATATATCAAAGAAATCATTAAATATATTATCACATATATTAATTCTGGTATTTGATTTGTTAGATGCTAGCTTTTCAACATATTTAATAGTATATTCAGGATAATTTTTAAAAATAAAATGAGTCACAACAGCCATAACGATATACAAGATAAAACTAAATATAACGTATTTATAAATTTTGCTCCAAAAGATCTTAAGTTCATTCCAATCGATTTTTTTCATGTTTGTCCCCCCATGTAGTTCTTTTTAGCACATAAGGATTATCAATCCTCAGAGCTCCTTTTTAGCAAAATTCTTTTGCAGTGCATAGGATTTTACAAAATATTACATTGATTAGTATAACAAGAAAAATTATCTCAAGTAAACAGACATTCCGTGAAGGGCTGTTTTTTCGTCGTAAAAATATTAATAAAAGTATTATTAAGTAAATATTTCTAATTTTATCCGTGGGGTAATGTGGAACACATACGTCTAAAATTGTATATGTTAAAAATTAGTCAATAGTAGCTGGAAAGGAAGTAGATTTATGGAGGTATTAGATGAAGCTGTCATTGAGGCCAAAGCTTTAGTAAAGACCTTTAAGCTTGGAGAAGTAGAGGTTGAGGTTTTAAAAAATATTGACCTTGAAATAAAAGAAGGAGAATTTGTATCTATAATGGGACCTTCTGGGTCAGGGAAAAGCACTCTTTTATATCTTCTTGGCGGATTGGATAAGCCAACTTCAGGGAGTGTAAAAATTGCAGGAAAAGAGCTTTCTTATATGAAGGACAAAGAACAGAGCATTATGAGAAGAAGAAATGTAGGCTTTGTTTTTCAGTTTTATAATCTGATTCCTAATCTTGATGTGGAGGAGAATATAATGCTGCCTCTGCTTTTAGACGGCAAAAAGTTAAAAAGCTATAAGGAAAGACTTGAAGAAATTTTGGACGTTGTTGGACTTGCCGATAGAAGAAAGCATACTCCAAGAGAGCTGTCAGGAGGACAGCAGCAAAGGGTAGCTATTGCAAGAGCTCTTGTAGGTGATCCTGATGTTATTTTAGCTGACGAGCCTATAGGCAATCTTGACAGCAAAACCGGAACAGAAGTTATGGAGCTTCTTAGAAAAATTAACTTAGAGAAAAAGAAAACTATAGTTCAGGTTACTCATTCTAAAGAAGCTGCGGGATATGGACAAAGAATTGTTTATGTTAAAGATGGAAAGGTAGTTGAAGATTAATGAAAAGGAATAAATTAATTTTAATTTTAGGGCTTGCAGGAGCTGTGATATTTTCATCAGGCTGCGGAAAAGCACAGAATACAAGCAAGGAAAGCAAGCCTGTAATGGCAAAGGAAGCTAAAAATGTGGTTGAAACCTCTGGAGTTGTTAAAGTTTCTAATATTGAAAATATAGTTATTGATCTGCCTATGGGAGCTCAGGCTAAAGCATCCAGTATAAGTGTCAGAGATGGTCAGAAGGTAAAAAAGGGTGATAAATTGGTTGAACTAGATTTATCTGATTATAATACCCTTGTTACACAAAAACAAAAGACTATTGATGCAGATTGGACTTTAAGAAAGGATATGATAACAACAAATCAAAAGAGTGCACAAAGCTTAAAGATATCAGCAGAGCAGGCAGAACTTGATGGACTTAAAGCAAAGCTTAACAGAACTTATATAAGCAGCGGCAGCATAATCTGCGATATGGATAATGCAGTTATTAGCGAGGTTAATTATAACAGAGGTGATGTTATAACTGCTCAGCAAAAGGTACTAAGCCTTATGGATTTAAACAGTATCTATGTAGTTGCCAATGTGGATGAAGAATTTATTAAGGATGTTCAAGAGGGAAAGTCTGTTACTATTATACCTAAGTTTGACAAGTCTAATAAGGTTACGGGAAAGGTAACAAAAATACCAAGCAAGGCAGTAAAACAAAATGGGGAAACAACAATACCAGTTGAGATTTCTGTAGATGCAAGTTCAAAGCTTCTGCCTGATTACAGCGTAGATGTTGAAATAAGCAAGAACTAGCCTTGCAGCTTGAAAGGCGATGATAGTTTGGGAATAATAATAAAATTCATATTGAAAAATATAAAGGAAAAGAAGCTTAGAACCTTGCTTATAACTATATCTGTAGCGGCTTCCTGTGCTCTGTTTTTTGCCTCAAATGGCATTTCTGAAAGCTATAAAAGCTCCTATATTACGATGATCAGAAGTTCTATAGGAAATTCAGATATAATTATAAGCGCTAATCAAAAGTCACCCTCTAAGTTTTTAAGGCCTGATGCTGCAAGGAGCTTTCAAGACAAAACTGATTATGTTATAGGAATGCTGAATGGAAGCGCCAGCTATGCTGTAAATAAGGATGAGAGTATAAATGTAGTACTTAGAGGAATTGCATATGAAGATTTAGAAAAAATTAATCCTGTTATCCTGAAAGAAGAGCTTAGTATAAAGCCTTTTGAAGGAAATAAACTTATCATAAGTGAAAAGATGGCGGACAAATATCTTCTTAAAGCAGGAGATAAAATCAAACTTAAAATAGGAGAAAATAATCAGATATTTACTGTTGCAGGTGTAGCTAAAGGCACCTCCTACTTTAAAACAGAACAGAATGATATGATAGCTGTAGTACCAAAGAGTATCGTTGAGGAATTCAATTCCGCAAAAGGAAAAGCTACTGCTATATATGTTAAGGCAAAGAATATAAATGACAAGCAGAGCCTCATAAAGGACTTGAAAGAGGTATATAAAAATTACAGTGTTGAAGAATCTATTAACGAAAACGAACTGGACCAGGACTTGAAAATGGTTAAGACTTCTTTTACAATGATGCTTGCAATTGTGCTTATTATGAGCATGTTTATAATATATACTGCTTTTAAGGTTATTATAATGGAAAGAATGCCCGTAATAGGAACCTTTAGAAGTATTGGAGCTACAAAGAAAATGACAAATATAGTACTTGTAGCGGAAAGTGTTATTTATGGGGTACTCGGAAGTATCATAGGGGACTTTTTGGGCATAGGTATACTTTATGTTGTCGGAGTACTTATGAATCCTTATAAAAAGTATATAACTCCAACTTTGGAATTTAAGACCTCGGCCTTATTTACTGCTTTTTTGTTTGGAGTACTTGTATCTTTTATAAGTGCAATTGTTCCTATCGTCAGAGTATCTAGGGTTCCTGTAAAAGATATTGTACTTAATAAAGTTGAAAGTACAAAAAAGAAAAAATATTGGAAGCTTGCACTTGGAATTGTATTACTGGTATATAGCCTACTTGGACCTATGAATTCACCAAAAAACCAGACTATCGCAATGATAATAAATTTATCTGCTTTGCTGTGTACTGTGGTTTCTGTTGTGATGATTATTCCGTATATAAATACTGTTTTTGTTAAGATATTTACTTCAGTTTATTCTGTAATATTTGGGAATGAAGGTATTCTTGCTGCTAAAAATTTAAGGGATAATAAGAGCCTTTTGAATAATATTTCACTGCTAAGCATAGGGATATCAGCCTTATTTATGATAAATGTGGTAAGCTTCAGTATGAATAAGGAGGTTTCAAAAGCTTATGCTGCTTGGAATTGTGATGTAGCTGTTTTTCCAAGGGTCGATATGACTGCAGAAAATACTGAGGATGTAAGAAAGATAAGCACTGTAGAAGGAGTTACTGATGTAGGCCCAATAAGAACAAAATATGACGTTGAGGTTAACATTGATAATGTACCTAATAATAAGATAATGGTTATAGACAGTATTGACTCAAGAAAGTTTAAAGATTTTATTAATGTTGATTTCCCTGATAGTATCAAGAGTATACCTGAGGATTTTGATGCAGACAGGAATATAATGATAACATCTATTTTAAAATCAAGATTCAATGTTAAAACAGGTGATAGTTTAGTTTTAAAAACAGAAAACGGAGATAGAGCCTATAAAGTAGCGGCAGTATTTAGTACACTAATGGAAAATGGCAATTATGCTTTTATTCCTGAAAAATATATGAAGAGTGATTTTAAAGTGAAAAATTATGATAAAATCTTTGTAAAAACCAGCAAAGATAGTGATATTGTTAAGAATACCTTGAGCGATAAATTCAAAGGAAAACGGTATGTGATTAATACTCTAAAGCGTATGGAAGAAGATAACGCAAAATCAAATGAAAGCATGATGAAGCAGCTTACTGCCTTTCCTCTTGTTTCAATCATAATAGGCGGGTTTGGAGTAATAAATAACTTTATTATAAGCTTTATAGAAAGAAGACGTGCTTTTGCGGTACTTGCTTCTATAGGCATGAGTAAAAGGCAAAATATAAAAATACTACTGATTGAGGCTCTGTCAGTTGGGCTTATAGGAGGTATCATGGGGATAGGGGCAGGGTTTATAACCACAGTTATAGTCCCATCTGTAATGAAAGCCATGGAGCTTCCTTTAAATATGCATTATTCCTATAGCTTGTTTGGCATGTGTTTTGTACTGGGAATAGGTATAACTATGGCAGCATCAGTTGCTCCTGCTTTAAAATCTTCAAAGCTTAATATAATTGAGGCAGTTAAATATGAATAAATAGCTATAAGAATATCTGTAAGCAGTTAGTTTTATGATTGCATATGGGTATTTTTATTTTATATGGTATAATCTTAAATAAAACAACCCAAGCATAGTTAATACTATACTATAGCTGTTGAAATATTTATATGAATTTAAAGAAAAGGAGACTATAAAATGAAAAATATAAAAATAAGCAATGCAAAGCTAAATAACCTTAAAGTAGAAAATGTAAGAGAAACTCAAAGCCAGCATGTTCACGGCGGAACTTATATAGGTGAAAAAAAAGACGGTAAAATGGAGGGGGAAGGAACTTACCTCTATAATGACGGCAGCAAGTATATCGGGCAGTGGAAAAATGATAAAATGAACGGGCAGGGAACACATACCTGGACTGACGGAGAAAAGTATATAGGTGAATGGAAAGATGATGAAAAGCATGGTTATGGCGTATATACCTGGCCGGATGGAGAAGTATATGTGGGACATTGGGAAAACAGTGAAAAGACTGGAAAGGGTACCTATACTTGGAATGATGGGGACACTTATGTAGGAGAGTGGAAGGGTGATCTAAGACATGGCTACGGAATGCATACATGGGCAGATGGTGATAAATACATAGGAGAGTGGAAGGAAGACATTAGAGATGGAAAAGGAATGTATATATTTTCAAATGGGGAAATCCAAATAGGTGAATTTAAAAACAATGAGTATATAGGATAAAAAAGGCAATGGAGGCTTTAACCCCCTGGTTATTTTGCCAATGAAATCGGTTATAATGGAAGTACAAAAAATGTCGAAATAAGTAGGAGGCGTTCTATGAAAAAGAAACTTCTGTCTATTCTGATTTCAGCTGGTATTCTAGGGGGAACCTTTATACCATCAATAACACATGCTGCAGAAGCTGCAACAACCTACAACGTTATTGCTGGAGATTCACTTTGGAAAATTTCACGAAATTTTAATGTATCTATTTCTGACTTAAAGCTTTGGAATAGTATGACTTCAGATGCAATTTATGTTGGACAAACCTTGAAGGTAGCTCCTATTCATGTAGTTCAAGCAGGGGATACTTTGTGGATTATTTCAAGAAAATATGGAACAACTGTTGATAATTTAATGAAGCTTAATAATTTAACTTCATCAGTTATCAAAGTTGGACAAGTATTAAAAATTGCAGGAACTCCTGTAACTGTACCTGCTCCATCTGTAACACCTGTGCCAGCTCCTGCACCAACTCCTATGCCAGCTCCTGCTCCGACACCCGTAATCGAGACTGTTAACTATAAAGTGGTATCCGGAGATACACTTTGGGCATTGGCACAGAAATATAAGACAAGCGTAGATGCGATAATGAAAACCAATATGCTTGTTGTAGATTATGTAATGCCAAATCAAACATTAACAATACCGGTAAATTCAAAGGAAATTGTTAAACCTGTCGGAATTGCAATGATGAAAGCAAGGGTAAATA
This sequence comes from Clostridiales bacterium oral taxon 876 str. F0540, assembly GCA_000466585.1. GTDB lineage: Bacteria > Bacillota > Clostridia > Clostridiales > Clostridiaceae > Clostridium_AT. The sequence goes on along the minus strand of KE993499.1, from coordinate 107,184 downwards.
ACAATTATGGCGATATATACACTTGGGAAAATGCAATGAGATTATGGACAGTTGGAACTACAGGAACTCTTAAGGATTTAGCTACTGGAAAAACCTTTAATATCAGGTACTATGGAGGTTCAAATCACAGCGATATAGTTACTATGACTCAAAATGATACAAATATTATGCAATCAATATATGGAGATTGGTCCTGGGCAAATTCTCACAAGAGACCAATGGTTTTATACTTTGCAAAAGGCGGGGTAAACTATCAAATGGCAGTAAGCTTGACAGGTATGCCACACAGCACTACAGACAGCACAACAAATGGAATGAGTGGACACTGCGACCTTTATTTCTATAATTCAACTGGACATGCTGACCCAATTATAGATCCGGTACATCAAGCAAATATTTTAAAAGCAAACGGACAATAAGAATTAGAAGGCGGACTGAAAAGTCTGCTTTTTTTATAACTATTGATGTTATAAGTTTGTTACAAATCCAATATTAAATATTCTTTAGAGAAGGAAAAAATGCTATAATTATAATAATATACTATTAACTAAAATTGCTACAGGAGGATCAATATGGCTAATATTAATAACAATAAAAAACCGGCATTTTATACTCCAAGTACACATCATGTAAAAAGTCACTATGTAAGGTCTTACATAAAAAGGGATGGCACATTCGTTAAAGCATCCTGGAGAGATGGAGACGGTGATTCCAGTATAAATACTTTTTCCGGATATTGGGCGAGAAATCCTAAACATAATAAATAAAGGAGTAATATCAACATGAGTGAGGCAAGCAAGATAAAAGTATTTAATGAAAAAAGAAAAAAACTTCTTGATTTATTAGATCAGACTAAAAAGGTAAGTGATGTAGAAAACGTAGATTCAATTGTTTTAGAAGAGATAAAAAATAAGATTATTGAAAACATATTTTCTATAATAGTTGTGGGAGAGTTTAGTTCTGGAAAATCAACATTTATAAATTCTCTTCTTCGCGAAAAAGTATTGCCTGCAAAGGTTCTGCCTACTACTGCAATTATTAATATTATTGAGGATGGGGAGCCAGAGGCAATTGTACATTATAAGGATGGGAATATTAACAATATTAATATTGAAGATATACAAAGCTTTGCAACAGCATTAAATGAAAAAGGTAAACAGGAAGCAGCTTTAATTGATCATATGCTCATAAAGTACCCTTGTGAATACACAAAAGAAGGTGTAAGGATAATAGACACACCAGGTGTGGAAGATTTAGATAAGCAAAGGGAAGAAATTACATATAATATGATTCCAAAATCAGATGCTGCAATTTTATTATTAGATGCCAGACGTCCTCTTAAAAATAGTGAAAGAATTTTTTTAAAAGAAAAAATACTAGGAAATAATATAAACAAGTTGTTTATTGTAATGAATTTTATAGATTGCATAAATGATTCTGCTGAACTAAATAATGTTATGAAAAGTACATATGAGAATTTAAAACAAATAACTGATAAAGTTGATTTGAAGTTTTATGGAATTTCTGCTAAGAAGGCTTTGCTCGAAAGTAAAAGCGAAGAAAAGACAGGCTACAGTGAAAAATTAAAGGAATTTGAGGATGACCTTCAGCAATTTTTAATTGAAGAAAAAGGTGATACTTTAATAAATAATTCTAATAATAGAATAAAATATTTTATTGAAGATTTAGCAATCATGATAAATTTTAAAATAAATGCTTTGAGTAAACCCTTAGAAGAATTAAAGGCTAAAGAACAAGAGTTAAATAGCGTTATAAAAAAGATACAAGAAGAAAAGCTTTTGATAAAACAGGAAGTTAACAAAGCTTTCAATGAAATACTGGTTAGAGTACAGCCTAATATTGAGGGGATAGTGAGTAACGCTATTAATCATGTGGAAAGTCAAGAATGCAATGATATAAAGGATATAGAAACTTATTTAAACACTAAGTTTAAAGATTTTCTTCTTAAGGAGTTGGAAGGCTTAAGTAAAGGCAAGATTGAGCCAGATATAAAAGAAATAGTAGGAAGAACAGAAAATAAGCTTATTAGTTTAATGAAAGATTTAGATGATTTTATCAATGTTGATTTTGCAGCTCAAGGTATTGCAAGCGACAACATAGCAGCGGATGTATATGCTGATGATGATGCGGTAGTCAGAACTCAATTAGCAATGGGTATTGGGGCATACTTTGCAGTTCCGTTACTTCTCAAAATAATAACCTTTGGAGCTGTAGTAGGGGCTGTTTGGGTTATACCTGTGGTTCTTGTCGGGTATTTTTTATCTGGTATGGCTATAGTCAATATAGCGGATAAATATTTAAAGAAAAAGGCTATTATAAAGGGATTAAGAGGAAATAAAAATAATATAATTGAAAATATTGAAAAACAGATTAGAGAGAATATAACTGGAATATCAAAGGAATACAGCATTGCCATTGAAAATATGGTTAGCACAAAGATAAATGATACTAAGAATTCATTATCAGAGGTAATAAAAGAAAAAGAAAAATTAACGGTGGAAGAGGAATCATTTTTAAAGGCTCATAAAGATTCATTATTTAATTTGGAAAGTATTAAGCAGCAGTTAATGTAAAATTCTTGGGAGTTGAAAATATGGACATCAATTTAGGTAGAAAAATTCAAATAATAAACGAATGTATAAATGATGATAATAAATTTATGCTATATCTTTCTTTTGAAAATCAAGAAACAATGAAGGATGCAGCGCTTGCTTTAAAAAAATATTATCTTTGGGTGTTGAAGTTTGAATTTAACGCTCAGGTTAAACAAAATAAGGAAATTGAATTTTTTATTAATCTTATTAATTCTATAGATAATAATCAATATAAATCAATTATTGATATAAAAAAACTTGTTACTTCTTACTTCAGTCTAGGAGAAATATATTTTGCAAATAGTGATTTGGAAAAGGCAAAAGAAAATTGGACAACAGTTATTAACTTAATTAAGGATAAGCTTAAGGAAGATACATTAGCAGGATGGGCGGAGAAGAACTTAATTGATATGGTTGCACAATCGTCTAAATTTGATGATAATATAAAGAAGCTTTTGTTAGGAAGCTTTTTAGATAAGCTTAACTTTTATAAGAACAAGCTTTTAAAACACGAAAATAAAAATGTAATAACAGATATATTAGGTTTTGAAAAATCTATAAGTAGTATTAATTTTTATATAAGTCAGCATAGTACAAATGAATTCGAGCCTCGGCTTCTTACAGATGAAATTAGAAGGCTGTTTGAAAATTATCCTAAATATAAAAATATGGACAAGACTATATTTGAATATTATCAATCTAAGGAAATGTGGCCGGAACTAAAAAATGCTGTATTTATGGGTTATAAACGAGAAAAAGATATTTGTTACGTAAACTATTTAACGGATTGCCTAAAAGCTTTAAGTACAATAAGTTTAGAAGATATAGATGAAGTTATATATATTTTAAATGAGCTTCTTTCTCGAATGGAACTTAAAGCATGGAGTAAACTTCTAGAGGCAGCATATTGTACCTGTGGAAAGGATACGCTAAGCAAGCTGATATCCTGTATTAATAATTCCTTTAAATATACGCAACTTTATACAGGTGAGTTTAAAAGTATTGATGCTATAAGTCATATTTTAGCAAAAATATATCAAGATATATTGCTATACAGAAATAAGTACGATGACATAGAAATATTTGAAAAGAATATTGCAAAATATTTATTTTTTGCAAGCAGTCAAAATAAGGATAATGTAAATTATTACGAGTCGTATACAAAACTTTTGGCTATTAGAGATTCAAAAAATGATGCAGAGCTTAAGAAGGTACTGGATGATATAGATGAGTCAAATGTAAATGAATTAGGAGAAATACCTTTAATTAAGGATTATCCTTTTGTAAAGATTATAAATGAATTGGAATTCATTGAAGAAAAGCATGGACAAGAACAAAATAAAAATCTTAAAAATTTATATTTTAGAAATCAAGATAATAACTACAAGATAATGGTCGTAGGTATTTTTTCAAGCGGAAAATCCACATTTATAAATTCCTTTATAGGAGAAAGAATATTGGAAGAAGGTGCTCTTCCAACTACAAGCTCTATAACTGTAGTATCAGCACAAAAACAAAAAATTGATATGTCAGTTACATATTCACAAGAAAAAAATGTTGAAAATGTATCAGTTGAAAATCAGTTTTTATCTGATAATAAAATAGTTTTTATAGATACTCCAGGCTTTGAGGATATTAATATAGAAAGATCAGAACTGTCACTAAGTTATTTAACTATGACAGATATGTTTATAGTGCTGCTTGATGCCTCGAAACCTTTAACATCTGGTGAATATGATAAGATTAAGTATTTAAATGAAACTGTACCAAATAGTCAGTTTATCTTTGTTTTAAATAAAATAGATTTTGTTGACGAGGATGAGGTTGAGGACGTAGTTGAGTATACAAAAGAGAATTTGTGTAAACTTTTGCAAAAAGATATTCTAGTGATTCCTTATTCTGCTATAGACGTTTTAAATGGAAGAAATGAAATGCTTAAAAGTCTAAAGAAAAATATTATAGATATGATGCCTAAGAACTTAGCTGAACATAGGATTAAGGATATAGAAGCTATTATAGAAGAAGAAAAGGAAATAATAAAACAAAGTGGAACTTGCAAGATATCTGATACTGAAAAAATTATAAAGGAAATTTCTTTATCTATTAGTTCTGTTGAAGATGAATATAATAAATTTGCTGATACTTGGACTGATTATGATGAGAAATTGGTAAGTATACTAAAAAACATAACCGATGAATTAAAAAGTGAAGCAGAAAATAATATTAATAGGATATTTGATGAGGCTAAAAGTGAAATATATGAATTAACAGATTTGGATAGCATGAATAATAATATAGCAAAGTTTACTAATGAAAAAATAAATCAGTGGTTTAGTACAAGCTTTAAGAACAAGGCAGCACTTAAAGTGCTAAGCTATAAAAAAACTATAAATGATGTAGCATTTGAAAAAAATCAAATATTAATGAGCATTATGAATAGTATATCAGAAAGCAGCAGCAAATATTTTGACATTAATTACTTGATAAATCTTGGAACTATAGGCTTTATGAAGGGGATAGACAAAGCAATATTAGAATTTAATAATAAGCTATCAGATATTAAGGAAGGAATTGGATGGGGCTATTCTATAAGAGTTAGTATTGAAAATGATTTTATGTCTGGGTTTTCTGTAGGTTTTACTAAGTTTTTTGATGGAAACTCTCAAGCTTTAATTAAAAAAAGAAGCAGCGTATCTGATAAGCTTTCTCAGAATAAGTCTTCTGTTTTGTCTAGCATTAATAAATTTATAGATGATTATTTATATGATAAGTTTAATGATTGCTTGAACAAAGAAGAATACAACAAGAAAATATTTAATGATTTGGATGAAAAAATAGAAAATATAATTAAGAAGCTTAATAATATTAAAGCTAAGAAAGATGAAGAATTAAATAGTGTTAGAAGTTCGCTTGAAGATATTGAGAGAAGAATTCAGATACTAAAAACAGAAATTTTAAAATACAAAATTCAAGTTAGTAAAGGAGTTCTCTATAAAGATGAGAAACTATTTAGAATTAGCTAATAGACTTGCTGAGATATTTGATAAATGTAAATATGAAGAAGCAAATAGAAAAATATTAAAAATGAATCAATGTGAAAACTTAGCTGTAGGAATTATTGGAGTTAATATAACGGAGCATGATCAGTTTTTACATTATCTTAAAGAGAGATGCCCTAATTTTACTTTCGCAGATTTAAATCAGTCAGATGAATACTATTTTGACTGCGATGTAATTATTCAGGTAATCGATGCGGTTCAGCCTGTATCCAGAGGTGACTATGAGCTTTATAAAAGGCTTTCTATTTATAATAAATTTATATTATTTTCTATTTCAAGACTTGAATATATTGATGAAGATGAATTGGAAAGCTTAAAGGATTATATTGAAAGCAAGCTGAATTCCTTTAATAAAAATAGTAAGATTTATTATTTGAAAAATAAAACTGAAAGTGTTGAGCTGTATGAGCATTTAAATTCATTTGAGGCAGATATGAAAAATGATTCAATTAAGTATAAGCTATATAATGTATGCTTGGAAAGTTTAAACTACATAGAAAAGCAGATTTACGATTTAGAAAACTGGGAAACACAGAAAAGTAAACAAATAGGCAAAATAGAAGATGAAATTAACAAATATATAAGTTATGGAGAAGGTTTTGCTTTATTTATTGAAAGACAGAGGGAAGAGTATGAAAAGTACCTAGCCCAAAATGGGACAAACGATAAAAAACACGTTGAAAGTTACTTTAATAATTTGATTACTGCTATAGATGCAGGTTTAAGAAAATACGTTGATTATAGCTGTAATGACTTAAAAAAGATAAATGCTTTCGGCATAGAAATATTTGAAGAACTTAGAACTTATATTAATTCATATCTTCATAGGAATATAGAAGAAGCTAACCTAAAGATTAGCGAGATAAATAAAAGAGAAAAAGATATGAACTATTTGTCTACATTAAAAGAAGGTTTCAATAATATTAAGAACATCGAGGGGGAATTAAACGATGCCTAATGATGAGCTTTATGTTGATTTTTCAGAATTAAATTCAATATTAAATTTAGAAGAAAGCATATATTCTCCCACATATAATGTAAAAAGAGAGAATTATATAAGCGAGCATGAAATAGAAGCTTTTGAAAAAATGAAAAGCAGGTTAACTAGCGAAGAATCTCTTGTGAATTTTTACAGAAATGTCTGTCAAGATAATAGAAAGCCGGACTTACTTGGAAAAACCATTGAAGCAACAGAAAAACAATTTAAAAAGTTATATAATATAGTTGACGAACTATCTAAAATATTAAACATTGTAAGACCAAGAGTCTTTGTGTATGAAGATTTATGTTATAGAGCAGATGTAGATGGCTATGATAACCCTTGGATAGAGGTATCCTCAAAGCTTATTCAAGACTTTACAGAAGAGGAATTAAGATTTGTTATTGGTAAGCTTTTGGCTTCAATACAAAGCAAGCACTATGAATATGAAGCAGTGGCTAAAGCTTTTAATGATGTTACTGAATATATCAATATGATTCCGGTAGTTAATGTAGTAAATTCAATACACTTGATTGATAGTTACAAATTAAATCTTATGCCTATTCTAAATTGTTGGAGAAGATGTGCAAATTATTCTACTGATGCTTGCGGACTTTTACTGAGCGGATCCTTTAAGGCTTCAGTAAATGCGATACTTAAGCAAATATTAAACAATTCAGTTCTTGTATCTGAGGTAAATATTAAGGATTATATAAGCAAAGCAGTTGAAATTGAAGCTTTAACAGGCAAGATGGTAGAGTACTCCAAACTTGATGAAGCAGTGCCCTATGGTCAGTATAGAATTTTAGAACTGTTAAGATATTCCGGTTCGAGAAGATGCAAAAAAGCTTTACTGGAATTAAGCAGGAGGTAGATTTATGGCATTTATAAAAGAAAAAACGAGTTTAGTTTTAAATCCTATTATTAATCAGGCTACAGATTTAGCATTAGGTCTAATGGATAAAATAATTAAAACCGGCTTTATTGATTATTCAGTACCAAGGCCTATAGCACCTTGCATAAATACACCGAATACAAAAGATAAAATTATGGAGTGTATTGAACAGGATCCATTAAATATAGAACTTAGAAGCAAATTAATGAAATTTCACGAATATGATTTTGAAATGAAAGCTTACAGTATGGAAAAAGAAATTTGTGAACTCTTGCAAAAGTAAATATAATAAAATAACTCCGGTTAAAACAAAAGTGTTTAACTGGAGTTTAATTTTATATTATGTTTATTATATTTCCTTGGTTGTCTATTTTATATGTAGTATCTTGTGATTTTACTTTTGCCTCATTTTTTTCAAAAGCTTCAGCAGAATCATATTTGCACTCAATTATTATATTTCCTTGCTTATCTATATATCCAAATTTAGTATCTTTAGTAACAGAGCCTATAGCAGCAGACAAAAGAAGAACAGTCGGATTAGTCATCGCCATAAGTCCAAGCATTCCTGCAGCTAAAGGGTCTTTCCTCTGAAATTTAGCAAATTTATTAATAGGATTTTCAATATCAGTAATTGATTTTCCAATAACAGCCATACCTTCTTTAAAGGCATCAGCGAAGTCAAACTGAGGATAAATTACCATGCTGTTTTTATTATTTATATATCCACATTTTCCTTCAAGCTTAACTGGAGCAAGACCTTCAGAAAAAGTACCACAAAACTCATATCTGGCAGGTATTACTAATTTTCCTAATTTATTAATATAGCCGAACTTTCCATTTATTTTTACAGAAGCCAGCCCTTCACTAAATGTACCTGCTGACTCAAACTTATAATCAATAATCAAATTACCACTGTTATCTTCATAACCAAATAACTTGTCGTCATCACATTGATTTTGAATTGGACTCAAGTTAATATTTTCAAGTTTTAGCAAATCAGTTTCTTCTAGCTCTTCTTTTTTAGAATCAAAAGCTTTGTCTTTTACTAAGATTGCAATATCTTTAATTTTATTTAAGTCTAATGAGGTTTTTTCTAGTATTTTTTCTTCAACTTTGTCAATTGCCAAGTCTGAATATTTTGATATAGACTTCTTAATGGCTGATTTGAATAATTTGTTCATAAAGGCAGTCTCCTTATACAATATCGAATCGTTTTAATTTTATTTTATAAATATAATAATATAATTCCTTATTATAAATCTATAGGTAATAAATAGAATAACAAATAATACTATAAGTCATACTTTATGCACCTGCAAAGGAGTAATTTCATATACTGCTTATAGTAGCAAAACTATAGAAAGGTTAAGGTATGTGGAATAAATTTGACTTAGTAGATTTTATTCAAAGTTGTCTGCCAGTGGATGCTGTGATTTTAGCCCATAGAGATTCAGTAAATAAACCTGCTGTAGCTGTTAAAGATATAGATAACGATGGCATATTGGAAATTTCAGCGTTATACAGATGGCAGGATGAAGACTATATTATTGTTCTAAAGAACCAGGGTGATTATTGGTATACAATGCTTAACACAAAGACAAACGGCCAAAGTGTTACATGTCTTCTTAGAAATGTTAAGCAGGCATCTATAAGCCTGTATCCTGCACCGGTTAGAACTGTAAAAGGTACAAAGTGGGGCTTTATAAATAACAAAGGAGATTTTATAATTAAGCCCAAGTATGACAATGCCTATGACTTTCAAGATAATGGTCTTGCAGTTGTAGAAGTAAATAGATTAAATGGACTTATTAATACAAAGGGAAATTTTGTGGTAGAACCTAAATATGATGACATAAATCAGTTTTCTGAAGGCAGAGCTGTAGTTTTTGATAATCAGGGGTTTAGAGTTATTGATGAAAAAGGCACTGTAATAACGAAAAAGCTATACAATTATATAGGAAGTTATAAAAACGAAAGAGCATTATTTTCTAATACAGATGACAAAGGAAATACGTTATATGGATTTTTAGATAGGCAAGGAAATGAAGTAATAAAGGCAAAATATGAGCTTGCTAATGATTTTAAGAATGGAAAAACTGTAGTTAAAATTAAAGATAAGCAGTATGAGTTAATTGGAATCAATGGAGAAACTTTAAATACCTTTAATTATAACTATGTAGGTATTTTAAGTGAAGGACTCATGGCTTTTCAAAAGGAACCCGAAGGGAAGTACGGTTTTATCGATGAACAGGGAAAAGTAGTTATTGAGCCTCAGTTTCAAAATGCTCAAAACTTTCAAAATGGAAGGGCTATTATAAATACTATTAATGATTATATTTACAAGTACGGGCTTATAGATAGACAAGGAAATGTAATATTTAAGCCTGACTACGATAATATGAATATATTAGGTGAAAACAGAGTTGCTGTAGGAAGAGCAATAGTTCCTGACAAACCGTTTATGGGCTACAAATACGCCCTAGCTGATATTAATGGAAAGTTTTATACTGATTTTATATTTAATGATATATCAGACTTTGAAGGAGGCTTAGCCTCTGCTACTGATAATAAAAACACCTTCTTTATTGATAGAAGCGGAACTGTCGCTAATAAGCTTCCAATTGTAAGCGGCAGCGGAAGTCTTACTATTATAGGGGATGTAATAAGAGCTTTGGTTGATTTGAGAACAACTTATTTCGATAAGGCGGGAAATATAATATATAGAGAGAATACTGTAATACCTTTGAATGACCAATATAAAGTAATAGAGGAAAAGTATAAGCCAAACAAAGATTACTTGGTATATTATCCTCAAATAGAGGGAATTAAGTACAAGACAGTGCAACAGGCTGTTAACAGAAGGCTCAAGGAACTTTCTAAAGTTAAATATGTTAAACCGGATGTTCAGCTTGAAGCGAGTTACACAGGTGATTTTTCAGTGGAATTCTTCAAAAAGAATCTTCTTGTTCTGGAACTGAACGGCTATGATTTTGCTTTTGGAGCAGCTCATGGGATGCCAAGTAGGATTTATCCGCATATAGATCTTATAAGCGGAAGATTTTACGAGCTTAAGGACTTATTCAAAGCTAACAGCAGCTATGTTAAGGTTTTAAGCGATATTATTGGAAAAATGATAAAGACCGATCCGCAGTATTCTTATGTATTTCCTGACAGCTATAAAGGAATTAAGCCTAATCAGCCTTTTTATGTTGATGCAAGCAACTTGTATATTTACTTTGAGCCTTATGAAATAGCTCCTTATGCTGCAGGTTTTCCAACCTTTAAAATACCTTTTAACAGCATAATGAGTATAATAAATACTCAAGGCGAGTTTTGGAAGTCCTTTAATTAAATATAAGATATAAGACCTCTTAGCTATAAAATGCTTAGGAGGTCTTATTTTGTGATAAAAAGTACTAAATGATAATATTTATCATTTACAAAAATGTTTCTATAGTTTATTATATATATAATGCAATAAGGTTCTTTCATTAACAATGTCACAAAATATCCAATCTTCATGGATTTTTGGGACATTGTTAATGTATTAGAACTTTTGTATTGTTATATAAATAATTTAATTTATAAATTCTAAATATTGCAGATTTAGAAAGGATTGAAATATAAAATGAATAAGCCATATAGAGTTTTGCTATATTATAAATTTGTAAAGATAGAAAATGCCGAGGAATTTGCAAAGGAGCATCTAGAGCTGTGCAAAGCACTTGGATTAAAGGGACGTATTTTAGTTGCTGAGGAAGGTTTGAACGGTACCGTTTCAGGTACAATTGAACAGACAGAAGCTTATATGAATGTAGTTAAGGCAGACGAAAGGTTTGCAGATATGGTGTTTAAAATTGATGAAGAAGAAGAAAATGCCTTTAAGAAGATGTATGTAAGATATAGGCCTAGTATAATAACACTTCTTCCGGAGGATGATGTAAATCCGAATGAGATTGTTGGAACTTACTTAAAACCTAAGGAATGGATGGAAATGCTTCAAAGAGATGATGTTATTATAGTTGATGGAAGAAATGACTATGAATATGAAATAGGACATTTTAGAGGAGCTATAAAGGCAGAGGTTAAAAACTTTAAGCAGTTTCCTGAATGGATAGAAAGCAATTTATCAGAGCATAAGGATAAGAAAATATTAACCTATTGCACAGGCGGTATTAGATGTGAAAAGCTTACAGGGGTTTTCTTAAATCACGGGTTTAAAGATGTGTATCATCTTGAGGGGGGAATAGTAACCTACGGAAAGGACCCTGAAACTCAAGGAAAATTGTTTGATGGGAAGTGTTATGTTTTTGATGAAAGAATTTCCGTGAAGATTAATCAGACAGAAGAGGATGTTGTGATTTCAAAATGTAAACATTGCGGAAAGCCAAGTGACAGATATATAAATTGCACAAATGATGACTGTCATGATCAGCATATATGCTGTGAGGAATGTGAGAAGATTTATGAAGGCTTTTGTTCTGAAGACTGCAAGGAACACATAAGGTTTCATCCTGAAAGAGATGCCAGAATAAGGCTTAAGCAAAAGATGAAGGTTTATAAGAAATACAATCAAAAGCATCAGAAGCTGATGGAAGCTTCTAAAAGATTAGAAAAACTAGAAGCATAATGTTAAAAGGTGCTGTCGTAAAGCTATTAAAACCAGTGTGTTTTTGAAGTTGTAGAAATAGAATTCAAATAACATGCGATAGGATTAATCTGTTTTTCGGCAGACCCTTTTTATTTTTTGTTAATTATAGTAAAATATAGATTAATATGAATGCGATAGGAGACTTTATATGGGCATAATGAATCTTTCTGAAATAATGGATAAATCCATTGATATTTTAAGAAAACATGTAAAAAGTATAGCGCTTTTTACTGTAGGATATGGAATAATAGCTTTTTTATTAATACTGGGTTTAGTCATTGTCAGTGCAATTGTTCTGGCTATCGGCAGTTTTATATTTAGTTCTGCAAGGAATATAGTGGGAGCTGTAATTATAATATCTATAATTGCAGTTTTAGGTGCCTCTTTTATGGTAAGTTTATATTCAGGTACAATAAAAATAGCAAGTCAGGAATATTGCGGTGAAACTGTTTTTGCGCATGATGCTATAAAAATTTCTTTTAAAAGTATATTTAAGGTTTTTGTTATTATTCTTAGTGCAGCAGTTATGTTTATACCTGCAGGAGGATTAATTTATCTAGTAGGTAAAAAGTTTTTCGGAAGCTTTGACAGAGCTTTTCTGATGATGGGGGCATTAGACGGAAGAATAATTTTCATGGTTATCTATTCTATAATATTTGGATTAGCAGTAGTTTTTATAGTATCTGCTTATGCTGCATGGTTTTCCTTTGCACTTCACGCCCTTATAGTTGAGAAAAAGGGTCCTTTTGCGTCAATTAAAAGAAGCTTTAAATTAGTCAGAAAAGACTACTGGAAGGTATTTGGATCCTCTGTTTTATTTAATCTTGTAGTTTACGCAATAAGAGCGTCTGTAGAATCACTGATTGCTCTGATTGCAAGTGGGGTATACATGCTTGGAAAGATACTAAATATAAGTCAGGATTATACCACTTTTTTAACCTCTGTATATACATATATCAATTGGCCGCTAAATTTAATCTTTTGGATGGTTGTAACACCAATAGCTGCAATCATGCTTACTATGCTGTATTTTAATCAGAGATTTAAGAAAGAAGGCTTTGACTTGGAACTTAGACTTAAAGAAATTGAAAAAAATGATGAAAGGAAACAATTAAGTGAAACTGTTGAATTTAATAATTCCATCTAAAAATGAATTTGACAACACAGTTCATAGTATCCTAAAAAGACCTGATTATAAGCATCTTGATAATGCTCTAAGAGATTTTGTACAAAAGGCAAAGGATACAATAAAGGAATGGCTTTTAAAACTTTTAAAAAAAACCTTCAGTAATCTTAGTAACGCTGGGCAAATATCAGATACTTTGTCTACGGTATTTATGATAATTGGCATTATTGTAATATTATCAATTATTGTGGTTATAGTTATAAAGATAAATAAAACCTTTGAAAAGAAGAGGAAGGTTACAGAAATACTCGGTGAAAAAATTGATGACAAAACGACACCTCAAAGCTTAAGAAACAAAGCTTCTGATTTTATAAAGTCAGGAGATTTGAGACAGGCTGTTCGCTTTGATTTTATAGCCCTTCTTTTATTAATGCATGAGAAAAATTTAGTATATCTTGATGAAACAAAAACTAATGAAGAAATTTATGGATTTTTGAAGAAAAATAGTTTTTCAAAGCTTACAATATTTAAAAATTTAATAGATATATTTAACTCTTCCTGGTATGGACACAAGGATACTAATGAGGAAGTTTATAAAAGGTGGAGTGATAGTTTTAATATACTGTGGAATGAGGTGATAAAGCGTGAAGATTAAAAAGTATAGAGAGCTTATTATCTTTATCATATTAATTCCCATATTTCTATTTGCAGCCTTCTTTGTATCAAGCAGGATGGAAAATCAACTTCCGGCTTATTCAGTAATAAACAAGTCTTCTTTAGGTTCAAGTGTTTTTTACGAAGCTATGAAGAAGCTGAATATGCCTGTTGAAAGGACATTAAAGCCTGTAGAAGAGCAGGATTACAATTCAATTCAAATTGTTGTTCCGGGAGGGAAATTTGATGTAAACAGTTCCTATATTAAATCCTGGGTAAATAAAGGCGGTGTATTAGTACGTTTATCTGCAGGAAATATTCATGTGGTTGATTATGGAGTAAGCCCGGATATAAGAGGTAATGTAACGGTCTATAAATATGGAAAGGGCTCTGTTATAACCTCGGATGCAACTTATATAACAAATAAGGAATTAACAGAAAATACTAGTAATGCTTACGCTCTGTTTAGCGAGCTTTCAAGCTTTAATAATAGAAAAATATATTTTAATGAAACTAATTTGTTTCAGAGTAATGTAAGAGCATCCTTATGGGACTATATACCTATATGGGGAAGATTTATAATATTTCAGTTTGTGCTAAGTCTTTCGGCCTTCTTTTATTATAAAGGAAAGCGTTTTGGAAAACCTATTGCTCTATATGAAGAAGTTGAAAGAAATGAAAATGAATATCTTCTTTCTGCATCTGCTTTATATAGGCAGGCAAAAAGCTATGATTTAATAGCTGAAAGTTATTATAAAAATCTTTTGAGACAAACAAAGTGCTCAGAGGAAAATTTGATTGACTATTGGGAAAGAGAAGAACTTCCTTCCTTAAATAAGGCAAAACAAGTTAATGAATTTATGAATAATTCAAAGACGGAAAAAAAGCCAAAGGAGTATATACAAGTAATAACTACTATTGAGCAGTTAAACAGGATATTAAAGAAAAGGAGAGATTCATATTGGAAAACGTTGAAAAAAATATAGTTAAAGAATTAGCTGAAAAAATAGATAGAGAGCTAAAGAAGGTTATCGTAGAACAAGAGGAGCTTATTGAGCAGTCTATAATAAGCCTGTTAAGCGGAGGACATGTGCTTTTAGAAGGTGTACCGGGACTTGCAAAAACTCTTATGGTTAGAGCACTTGCAAAAACCTTATCCTTAGACTTTAAGAGAATACAGTTTACTCCTGATTTAATGCCTGCTGATGTAACAGGAACAAAGATTTTTAATATGCAGACAAGAGAGTTTGAACTTAAAAAAGGACCTATATTTACTAACCTTCTTTTAGCAGATGAAATAAATCGTACGCCGCCAAAGACACAGGCAGGACTTTTAGAAGCTATGGCGGAACAGACTGTATCCATAGACGGAGAAATGCACGAGCTTCCTTCTCCTTATATGGTATTTGCAACACAAAATCCGCTTGAATATGAAGGAACCTATCCGCTGCCGGAAGCACTAGTAGATAGATTTTTGATGAAGATTATAATAGATTATCCTTCAAATAATGCAGAGAAGGAAGTCTTAAAGAGACACAATGAGGGCTTTTCAAGTATTGATCTAGGCAAGGTTAATTTAGAAGCAGTATGTAAAGCAGAGGATATATTAAAATGCAGAGAACAGGTGGAGAAAGTAAGAGTAGATGATGAACTTTTAGAATACATTGTAAAAATAATTTCTGAAACCAGAAACAACCCTACAATTGATATTGGAAGCTCGCCTAGAGGATCTATTGCGTTACTGCAATGCTCTAAGGCATGCGCTGCCTATAATGGACGTGATTACGTAATACCTGAGGATATAAAGAAAATGGCTGTGCCAACCTTAAGACACAGAATAATTTTAAAACCGGAGCTTGAACTTGAAGGGGTTAAACCTGAACAGGTACTTGGCGATATACTATCAAAAGTTAAAGTACCAAGATAGAGAGATGGGTGATAGTATTGAGTATTACCAGAAGATTTATATATCTATTATCCTTTGGAATTGTAGTTTTAACTTTAGGCATAGTTCTAAATAACTCACTAACAATATTTATATTATATAATTTATTATGCGCTGCTCTTTTGTTAATAGACTATTTTATTTCTCCCCATGAGGCTGATCTATTCATCGAACGTGCTGGGGATGAAAGTTTATCTATATATGAAAAAGAGGCTATCGAGTTTGAAGTTTTCAACAAAACAAGCAGAGTACTTAAGCTGGAGCTTGTTGATGAAATACCCGAATTTCACTTTGAAGCTCAGAACAAAATAATGAAAGGCTTTGTTAAACCACACGAGAAAGTAAAATTCGGCTACTTTGTATTACCAACTAAAAGAGGAGCCTTTACTTTTAAAAAAGTGCATATCAAATGCGAGGGAAATTTAAAGCTATGTACTAAAATATTTAAGATAAACCTAGACAGAGAATACAAGGTTTATCCCAACTTAAAAAACTTAAGAAAGTACAGATTAAGCGTTATTAATAATCGTCAGCTAAAACAGGGACAGAGAAATCTAAAAATACTTGGCAGAGGTACTTCCTTTGAATCCCTAAGAGAATATGTATCCGGAGATGAGTACAGGAAAATTAATTGGCCTGCTACGGCAAGAAACAATAAGCCAATAATTAATCAATATGAGCCGGAAAAAAATCAGCATGTTTATATGTTTATAGATACCGGTAGGCCTATGAGTTATACAGTAAGGGGCTATAGGAAGCTTGATTTAGCAGTCAATACAGCTTTGGTGCTTTCAGATATAGTAAATCAAAACGGCGATCAATCAGGTCTGCTGCTTTTTAATACAGAGGTTGACAATATGATAGCTCCAGGAAAGGGAGCAGCTCACAGAAATAAAATACTGGAATCTTTATATCATGTTGATTTTACAAATCAAACTTCAAACTATGATGATGCCTTTTACCATTTCAAAAGAAAGGAACGTCATAGAAGCATAGTATTTATGTTTACTGATTTTGAAACTGTTGAGGAAGCTGAGAATATTTTAAAGGTACTTCCTATAATAACAAAAAATCATTTGGTAGTTATAATATTGATAAAAAATGAGAGTCTGGAACAAATAAGCTCAACGGATATTAAGAATCAGGAGGAAATGTTTGATAAGGGAGTGGCGCTAGAACTTCTAAACGATAGGAGAAAAATAATTAACCTTTTAAACAGAAGAGGTGTTTTCTGCATCGAATGTCCGGCAGAAAAAGTTGAACTAGCAGCCATCAATCAATATGTGGAGATAAAGAATAAGAATCTCTTATAAGACGTAGAATTTAATACGGAAGATAAGCGATACCAAAACACAGGAAAAATGATTTAATTAAAAAGCAATAAACACAGAAGCAAACAGACCATAAAATATCCGTTCCTTCTGTGTTCTCTTACTATTTTGTATTTAAATCTTCCTTTTAATAACATATGGTATTGAAAAATAAACTGCAAGTATAACGGCTGTGATTACTGCAAAGGCAAGTTTACTATCAGCAGATATGTTAAGCGGAGTAAAGAAACCTTCGATAATTCCTGCAATTATAAGCATGAAGACTACCCCCATAATAAGGGATACAGCTTTTTTAGAGCCATCTATCAAAGAATACTTTCTAGTGTATTCACCCGGAAGTAATAGATGTTTGGCGATTATAAGGCCACAAGCTCCGGATATGAATATTGCGGTAAGCTCAAATACACCATGAGGGAGAATCAAAGACCAAAAGCTCTTAGGATTTCCGTACATATACATGAGAGCAGTTAATGAACCAAGGAGTGCACCGTTCATAAAAAGAACGTACATTGTACCTAATCCAAGAGTTATGCCAAAGGCAAAAGCTTTCAGTGAAACTGTTATATTGTTTACCATGATTTGGCTAGACACTAATGGGTAGTTCCATTGACCACCGCTGCCAGCCTTTCCGCTTTTAACACCTTCTATCATATCTTGAGGCAAAAAGATAGAAGCATTGTTTGAATTTAACGCAGTCAATATGAGGCTTAGAGCTACGCCGAATGCAAAAAATCCAAAGGAGCTTAATATATACCATTTATATACCTTAAGAAGCCTTGGAAACTCATAGCCAATATATTTTAAAACAGTACCGGGAGAAAACTTTCTGACAGCATAAACATTACTGTGGCACTTACTAACTAAAGAGTTTAAGTAAGTTACTACACTGCTTTCAGGATAGTGAGTTCTGGCATAGGCCAAATGATGGCTTGATTGCCTGAAGGTGCTTAAAAATTTTTTTACATCATTTGAAGGCATGGTTTTGATACCCTTTTTATTTATAACAGCTGAGAGCTCTTCAAGCTCTCTCCATGTATTTGAATTAGCTTTAATGAATTGTTCTTCTTTCAATATATTCACCTCTTGTATATTTTACCAGATTAAAAATGAATTGTACATAAAATGGAAAGAAGTAAAGGAGAAAATCTATGAGAAAAATTAGAATCACAACTCCCGAAAATATAGAAGTTGAATATACATTGGCAGATGTGGGCTCACGTACTGCTGCTGCAGTTATTGATACACTTATTCAAAGTGTAATACTAATTGTGCTTTTATGTGCTCTTCTTCTAATAAGATATTTTTCGCCAAGGTTTTGGGGAGGTTATTACGGTTGGATTATAGGTATCTCGCTTGTAATAAGTGCGTTAATAATTTATGGGTATTTTATTGCTATGGAGCTTAATAATAATGGGCAGACTTTAGGAAAGAAAGTCATGAAGCTTCGAACAATCAGAAACAATGGCCAGCCAATTACCTTAAAACACTCTGCAATCAGAAATTTATTCAGACTGTTTGTTGATATGCTCGGTGTAGGGATATTTTTTATATTTTTCAATAAAGAACATAAACGAGTTGGTGACATGGCTGCATCAACTATAGTCATTGCAGAAAATGATAAAGCAAGACCTGTTACTTTAGAAGATCTGCATAAAAGCAACAGCAATTTCGAATATTATATTTCTAAGGAAGAACAAGAACTTATCAGAGATTATCTTGAAAGAAAAAATAGGATGGAAGATTGCAGCAAACTTCAGGAAGAATTAAAAAAGCATTTTAGGAACAAGTTTGATGAACTAGGTATATTAAGTGATTTTGAAAGCTTTATAAATAGCTTATAAAATAGAGCGTAAATAGTTTATGTTTAGTTATAGCTATTTACGCTCTATTCTATTTTAGTTTCACTTCTTAATTTTAAATATTGAGATGGGGTCATTCCTGTATGCTTTTTAAACAGTTTACTGAAATAATAAGGATCCTCTATTCCTACAAGATAGCCTACCTCAGATATTTTTATTGGTGTGGTATCAAGCAAATCTTTAGCTTTGTTAATTCTAAGTACATTTAAATAGTTTACTATAGTATAACCAGTCATCTTTTGGAACACTCTGTTTAAATAGTCATAATTTGATTCAAATACTTTTTCTATTTCTGTACTTGTAATTTTACTTTGATATTCAGCATTAAGATAATTTTGTATGTTTCGGCATTTGGCAAAGGCTTTTGAGAAGTGAGGTTGAGAATTTTCTATTTTTGTAGAAGTATAATCCCTACTTACTTTTATGAGTATTTCCAGAAGCTTTAAGGACGCAACTCTTTTGTAACCTTCATATTTTTTATAGTAGTCATTATCTGTGTCTACTAACATAGCCATAAGTTCATTTTCATTCTCATAATGATAGTATTTCGGTAAATAAAATACAGGATCGCTGTCAGTAGCTTCCTCAAGATGTTCACTCGCTAATGAATCCTTTCTTTTAATAACCAATTCTTTGGCTATTTCATCATGAGACTTTTCAGTAACTAAATTAATTTTTGCATGCTTAAAGTGGAAATAATAGTAATGACATATGGCTTCTTTATAACCAGTATGCTCTATATTGGGTTCAAGCAGTAAAAGGTCTCCCTTCATTAAGTGGTATTCTTTCTCCCCTTCTTTTATAAACAGTTCCCCGCTTTTTACTACATACAATAGGTATTCATCTATTACTCTTGTAAAATGTTTCCAAGGCTTATTATAGGATACGTGACCAATAAGTCTAACCGATGGGATAATACTAGTATCTATCGAAAGTAAGTTCATATGGATACCCCCATTTATATAGAAAGTCGGAATTATACAAAGAAAGTATTAATGATACATTCAATTATATTGTATTACAAATTAGAATTAAATCAATAAGTAAGTAAACTTCAGTAAAAGGGGCTGATTAGTATAACTAATCTAAAAGATAAGAGCATTGAAATCATAATTTCTAATCAACACTATTCTGGTTCTTATATTGCTTGCCCTAATTTTAGCATCTATAATTACTGCTGGATTAAGGATGGAGCATTTACAGCATATGCAATGAACTTATGGCAGGAAAATAATTCTGCAGATAAATTTTTTAAATGGTCTCATAGTGTGATATCGAAACAGGATTCAAAACTAAAAAGAATTTTAGAAATGAAAAAAAGGGGGGATATTTTATTAAATGATGATTATCTTCCAACCAAATATACTCTCGAAGGAAATGAGTCATTAGATGAATGGCCTAATTTTCAATTAGATGGGTATGGAACATGGCTTTGGTCTTTATCAGAACATATAAGAATTTCTAATAACATTAAGTTAGTAGATGAATACCGGAAAAGCATTAAAATAGTAATTGAGTATTTGATAAACTTTTGGAATTATCCTTGTTTTGACTGCTGGCAGGAAAATGGCGAAAAAATTCATACATCCACACTTGCAGCCATATATGGAGGATTAAAGGCGATAAATATGTATATACAAGATGAAAGGCTTGAACGTACTGTCAGCTTGATTAAACAATATGTTGCAGATAACTGTATAGTGGATGAAAGACTAAAGAAGTGTATTGATGATGATAACATAGATGGAAGCTTGCTTTGGGCAGCTGTTCCTTTTGACTTGTTTAAAGTAAACGATTTTATTATTGAAAATACAGTTAAGGAAATCGAGGAGAAATTAGTAAATAATATTGGTGTTCATAGATACATAGGAGACACTTATTACGGTGGTGGTGAGTGGATAGTTTTATCTGCCTCACTTGGTTTATACTACTGCAAAGTAAATCAAATAGAAAAAGCAAAAGATATTATTAGATGGATTGAAGGTAAAGCAAAAGAAAATGGGGAGTTAGGTGAACAAATTTTAGAACAAGTAAATGATGAAAATTATATTAAGAAATGGACAAGTCTTTGGGGTGATGTTGCTTCACCGGTATTATGGGCTCATGCTATGTATCTAATTCTGCTGTATTATATTAAAAAGTATAGCTAGCTAAAGCACTAATGGTGCTTAAAAAATAAAAATATAATTATTAGGGGGAAAAATATGAAAAATAAAAAACTATTATCATTAATTCTTACAGGTCTAGTGGCATCCTCAATATTAGTAGGCTGTGGAAGCAAGGCTCCAACTCAAGAACAGCAGTCAGCAACAACTACTGATGAGACAAAGCTAAAAGGTGAAATAGAAATGTGGAGTACCTTCACGGATATCGAAAATAAGGTATTAAAAGATAAAATAGTACCTGAATTTAACAAGAAATATCCAGATATTAAGGTGAAAATCACACCAATGCCTGGTGGAGATGATTATAAGAAACAAATACTTCAAGCAGCTATGAGTGGAACTACACCGGACTTAGCAAGGACAGACATTGTAGATGTGGCTCAATATGCTAAAGAAGATTATTTAACAGCAGTTGACTCAATGCCTGGGTTTGATGATTTAAAAAAAGATTTATATGAGGGTCCGGTGAGCACAAACTTTTATAATGGACATTATTATGGAATACCATTAGATACAAATACTAAGATAGCTATATATAATAAGTCAATGCTTACAAAGGCAGGACTGACAGAAGCACCAAAAACTATGGATGAACTTGAAAAGTATGCCGAAGCGGTAAAGAAGGATAAAGTAATGGGAATAGGTATTGCAAACATAGATACTTGGGGAACAATGCCATATTTCCTGTCACTTGGAGGTAAGGTTACAGATAAGACCAACACGAAAGCTTCAGGTTTCTTAAATAGTGCAGAAAGTGTAAAAGCTCTTGAAAAAATAGTTGAGTGGAACGACAAAGGATATGTGGCAAAAAGCTTACTTGGCGGGGAAGGTTCATGGGAAGGTTTTAATGCAGGACATTACGGTATGATAGATGATGGTCCATGGTGGTTCCCGGCTAATAAAGATCAAAAATCAGTTAAAGACAATGTAGTGTTTGCTCCAATTCCTAAAGGAGATGGAGGAAGTATTTCTATAGTCGGCGGAGAAGATACAATAGTTTTTAAAGCTTCAAAGAATCAACAACAAGCAATAGCTTTTGCTAAATTCTTAGCTTCAGATGAAGCTCAAACAATATTTGCAACTGAACTTGGTATGATGCCGGTTAACAAAAAAACAGCCGAAAAGCCTGTAGTTAAAGACAATGCCATGATAAGCGCATATATGACTCAATTAAGTTCAACCTGGGCAAGAACTCCAAGTCCAAAATGGGCAGATATTTCATCTGCAATAAGAGATTCCTTTGAATTAGCAGTTAGAAAAAAAGCAACTCCTCAACAGGCTTTGGACGATGCTGCTAAGAAAGTTGATGCGCTATTGCAGCAAAAATAAATTGTAAGAATAGAATTAAGGATTAAGGGGGGTCTCTTAATCCTTAATCATAAATTTAAGGAGAGTGAAATGGTTGATAAATAAGGAGACAATTATTTTGCAAACTAAGATTAAAAATAGAAGATTTAAAAAGCAACACAGAGAAGCTTTAGAAGGTTGGGCTTTTATTGGAATAGGCTTTTTACTTTTTGTAATATTTGTGGCATACCCTCTTTTAAAGAATATTCAAATGGCATTTATGAATTATAGTGTTAATCCTAATAAACCGAGCACTTTTGTAGGGTTTGATAATTTTAGAAAAGCATTTTTAGGATCAGGGGTTTTAAATGAAAGTTCTAAGTTCTATCTGTCTTTAAGAAATACATTACTTGCAGTATTAGTTACTGTTCCTGCTCAGTGGTTCTTAGGAATGATACTTGCTGTAGCAATAGAAGCAGTTTCTAAGGGAAAGGTTCTATATAGATTTTTATTATATATACCTGTCATATCAGATTGGATAGTTGTGGCAATCTTATTTAAATATATTTTTCAGGATACTAAAGGAGCTCTAATTAATTCAATACTTCTTAACCTACATCTTATCAAAGAACCTATTATGTGGCTTCAGAATGAGTGGACCGGCAATATTGTTATTTGGGCTCTTTGCATATGGAAGGGTATAGGATGGGTAATGATTATGTATACAGCTGCTCTTCAAGACCTTCCAAAGGATATATACGAAGCTGCTGATGTGGATGGGGCAACTAAAAAACAGCAAATATGGAAAATTACTCTACCACTTCTTGCATCAAGAACCTATTTTATTATAATCAATTTAATAATTGGAGCCTTTAACATAATGCTTCAGGTAATGCTTATTACTAACGGCGGACCAATGGGAAAGACTGATGTTCTACTAAATTATATGTACAATAAAGCCTTTTCAAGCTTCGAGTTTGGTTACGCTGCAGCTTTAAGCATGGTAATGGGAGTTATATTAATTGCTATTTCCCTAGTGCAGAGAAAAATAACAAAGAACATAGAGGTTGAATTCTAAAGGAGGAAGAAAGATATGGTTCAAAGTAAATATGGTAAGCTTTTAATACATTTAGTGCTTATAGTAGTAGTTATATTCTCATTACTTCCATTTCTGAATATGATAACTACATCCTTGATACCTAATACGTATGTTCTTCCTTCAGAACCTCAGATAATTCCTAAACAATTTTATTTTGGGAACTATGTTTCGGTTTGGAGAGGAGAGCACTTTTCCACCTACTTTGCTAATAGTGTATTTGTTACAGCAGCTACTACAGTATTAGTGTTGTTTATATCTTCATTATCAGCCTACGGGTTTGCAAGGCTAAATTTTCCTGGAAAAAAAGTAATATTTAATATCTATATATTTTCTTTAATGATGCCGGCAATACTTGCTTTGGTTTCGCAATTTACAATTATAAAGTCTTTAGGGCTAGTAGATACTTATACAGGATTATTACTCCTATATGTAAGTGGGGGAGTTGCAGGAAATACTTTCTTTTTAAAAGGCTTCTTTGAAACTATTCCTAAAGAATTAGAAGAATCCATAATAATGGATGGCGGAAATAAGTGGACAATATATAAAAATATAATTATACCACTTTCAAAACCAGCACTAGCTACTATGGCTATAGGTACTTTTTCGGGAACTTGGATGGAAGTATTTACAGCGCTTGCTATTATTAAAACTCAATCAAAGAGAACTTTACCAATTGCTATAAAGCTTTTACAAAATGGTAAAGCAACACAATGGGGAATAATATTTGCTGCCGCAATACTAGTTTTGATACCTATTATTCTAATTTTTATTATCTTTAATAAGCAGTTTATTAAACAAGGTGGAAATCAAGGAGCTGTTAAAGGCTAGTTTATAGGGAGTGTTTAATTTTGAAAAAGAAAGTTTTATTAGGTATATCTATTTTACTGTTTCTTGGAATGGTAGGTTTTACCGCTTATAAATATAAAAACTTTAATGCTGATGATGCTGAAAAAATCTTAAGCAGTAACGGTCTTATAAGTGATGTTTATACAGATAAGTCTAGATATAATCCCAATGACACGGTTAATTTTAAAATTGAGTTAAACAATAAATTAAAGAAGTCTTACAAAGGAGTTTTGGAAGTATACTTCAAGCATTTAAACAAAACGATAGAAAAAAAACAAATTAAAATTTCTTTAAATAATAATGAGGCAAAAACTGTTGAGTTTTCATGGAAGGCTCCGAAGGAGGACTATCAAGGGTATCTTGTGGAAGTATATGCAGCTCATGGCATAAGAGTTGATGACCATAGGAATACAGCCGTAGATATATCATCTACATGGGATAGGTTTCCAAGGTACGGGTATTTAGTTGAATTTCCTCAGCAGACTGTAGAGAAAACTACAGAGATAATTGACAGAATAAATAAATTTCATATAAATGGATTACAATTTTATGATTGGCAAAACAAGCATCAACAACCGGTTCCCGGGGTGCCTAATAACATACCAAGTTCGTGGAAGGATATTGCAAATAGGGATATTTACTTTCAGACTGTTAAGGATTATATAGATACTGCGCATAGTAGAAATATGAAAGCCGGCAACTATAATCTTATTTATGGTGCTTATTCAGACTATGAAAAGGATGGAATAAAACCGGAATGGGGAATTTACAAGGATGAAAAGCATCAAGTACAGGATGCCCATAATTTACCGTCAGGCTGGGCAACTCCGTCATTAGCGGTATTCAATCCTTCGAATAAAGAATGGCAAAAATATATATATAATGAAGAGGAAAATGTTCATAAAGTATTAAACTTTGATATATTTCATATGGATACATTGGGATGGAGAGGTGATGATACTTATGATTACAATGGCAATAAAGTTAATTTACCAAATAGCTATACGGAATTCATTAATAACGCAAAAAAACAGCTGGGGATAGGTATTGTATTTAACACAGTAAATAGATATGGTCTGGAACAAGTTGCTAAGAGTGATGTTGATTTTTTGTATTCCGAGCTTTGGCCAAGTGATTTTCCTAATTACAATTCCTTTAAAGAAACTGTGGACAAAGGATATGATCTTACAGATGGAAAGAAAAATACAGTGATAGCAGCTTATATGAACTATGGAAGAGCAAATATGCCGGGAGAATTTAATGAACATAGTGTTAGGCTGACTGATGCAGCAATATTTGCTTCAGGAGGTGCACACCTTGAACTGGGAGATACAGGAATGCTTGCTAAAGAGTATTTTCCTAATAAAAACTTAACTATGCCCGAGACTTTGGTAGCTGCTATGAGAAACAACTATGATTTTTTAGTAGCCTATGAAAATCTTTTAAGGGATGGGCTTAAGGATATTGGCAGCAAAATAGAGCTAGAAGGGATTAAGACAAGCAGTAATGGTATTCAAGATACTGTATGGGCCTTTGCAAAAGAGAAAAAGGGATATGAAGTTGTTCAAATGATAAATCTTTTAGGAATGAAACGTGCGGCTTGGAGAGATGATGGTGCTAATTATGAAGCTCCAATGTTTAAAAAGAACTTAAAGCTTAACTATGATATTAAGGAAGGTAATGTTAAAGGAGTGTACTTAGCTTCACCTGATATTAAAGGAGGAAAATCAATAAGCTTAAAATATGTAACCAAGAAGGAAAGTGATGGAGAAAAGCTTCAAATTGAAGTTCCAGAACTTCAGTATTGGGACATGATTTATATTGAAAAAGAATAACTTTAGGGATGTGAAAGATTTGAAAATATTAGATGTTTATCCGTTAAAAGCTCAGTTTAATAAAGGAGATAAAATACAAGTTGCTGTTGAACTGGAAAATACTTCAGAAGGAATAGTTAGGTGCAAGGTCTATAGGTTTCATGAGATTATTTTAATAGTGGAAAAAAATATTGAAAACTTAGTAAAGGAAGTTTTATTTGAGTTTGATGTAAGAATAGATGAAAAAGATAGTACTATGTCCGGCTTTGGAATAGATGTAGAATTGTATCAAGATGGAAAGATGATTCATTCTAAAAGTACGGCCTTTGATATTTTGGATTCATTTAAGTGTGCTCCTAGGTATGGCTTTCTATCGGATTTTTCACAAAGTGACTTGGAAGACAAGGATGACTTAAGGGAAATGAATAAATATCATTTAAATGTTGTTCAGTATTATGATTGGATGTATAGACATCATGATTTAATTCCTAGAACAGATATATTTATAGATCCATTAAATAGAGAACTTAGCTTAATTGCAATTAAAGATAAGATAAATATAGCACATAAATACGGAATGAAAGCCATAGGTTATGGCGCGGTTTATGCAGCTGCTCCAGATTTTTATAAAGAAAATAAAGAATTAGCCCTCTATAAAAACAATGGTGAAGTATTTGGATTTGCTGATTTCCTTTATATTATGGATATATCAAGAGAAGGCAGATGGCATGATCATATAATTAATGAATTTTACAAGGCTGTTAAGCTTGGTTTTGATGGGATTCATATGGACCAGTATGGTTATCCAAAGGAAGCAATAAGCAATGCAAATGGGGAAGAAAAGGTTAGAAACTTAAGAAAAGAATTTCCAATTTTAGTTGATGATACTAGAGAATATATAGAAAGTAAAGGTGAAACGGTAAATTTAATATTCAATGCTGTAAACAATTGGCCGGTGGAAACTGTTGCTAATTCAAAAGAAGACGTAGTTTATATTGAAGTATGGCCACCAAATGATACTTATCAGGATTTATATAATCTAATAATTAATGCGAAGAAGTATGCGCCAGAAAAACAAGTTATTTTAGCAGCGTATATGAATCCATTTCTCGAGGAATTAAACATACCTGAAGATAAAGCGGAAAATTCAACTTTGCTTACTATGGCTACTATATTTGCCAGCGGAGGTTTTCACCTGCTGTTAGGTGAGAAGAATGGTGTGCTTTGCGACCCATACTATCCCAAATATAGAATAATGGAAAATGAGGATTTTAAAAGTAAACTAAGAAGTTACTATGATTTTATAGTTAAGTATGAAGAACTTATATATGATTTTGATATTATAGATACTACAATGGTAAATACTGGTGGCATAAATGGGGAATACAGCTTTAAAGGAATAAAGTCTTGCCCAAAGGCTGAAGCGGAAAGTGTATGGGCCTTAATTAAAGAAAAGCCGGGTTACAAGATTATAAACCTCATTAACTATTCTGAAATGAAGGATATGAATTGGAACGTACCTAAGGAAAAGTTATCATCTGAAGCAAAAGATATACAAGTTTCAGTATTAACTTGCAATAAAGTTAAAGGGGTATATGTAGCATCACCAGATTTTCAAGAGGGAAAAGCTTTAGAATTAGAGTTTAAATATGTTGATGGTGATCAAGGCAGAAAAATTCAATTTATAGTTCCAAAGTTAAAAATTTGGGATTTGGTTTATATAGTTTACTAGATAGTCTTAATGTGCATGTTTATTTTTTTCTCATGCTGCATTAAATTGAGGTTTAAACTAACTTATAAGAAGAGGAGCATAAGAATGAATAAGAAATGGTGGAAAGAAGGAGTAGTCTATCAAATATATCCTAGAAGTTTTAAGGACTCTAATGGAGATGGAATAGGGGATATAAGAGGAATAATAGAAAAGTTAGATTATATTAAAGATTTAGGAGCAAATATAATTTGGCTATGTCCTGTTTATAAGTCCCCAAACGATGATAATGGCTATGATATAAGTGACTATAGGAATATAATGGAAGAGTTTGGAACAATGGCAGACTTTGATGAACTGTTAAATGAAATGCATAAAAGAGAAATAAGGCTTGTTATGGATTTAGTTGTTAATCACTCTTCTGATGAAAATAAGTGGTTTGTTGAAAGTAGAAAATCTAAAGATAATCCATATAGAGATTATTATATATGGAGAGAGGGGAAAGAAGGAAGCCCGCCAAACAATTGGGGGTCTTTCTTCAGCGGCTCCGCATGGAAATATGATGAAACTACAGGCGAATACTTTATGCACTTATTTTCTGAGAAACAGCCCGACTTAAATTGGGAAAATGAAAAAGTCAGGTATGAAGTTTATAATATGATGAAGTTCTGGTTTGACAAGGGAATAGATGGATTTAGAATGGATGTAATAAATCTTATATCAAAAGTACCGGGATTTCCGGATGGACATAAAGGAAAAAAAGATATTTATGGAAATGGCTTCCCACTAGTAGCAAATGGGCCAAGAGTTCATGAATATTTACAAGAGATGAATAGAGAAGTTTTAAGCAGATATGATATTATGACCGTTGGAGAAACTCCGGGAGTAGATCCTGAAACTGCGAAGCTTTACGTAAACGAAGACAGAAAAGAATTAAATATGTTGTTTCAGTTTGAACTTATGGATATAGATTCCGGTAATGGAAAGTGGGATATAAGACCTTGGAAACTTACCAATTTTAAAAATATAATGTATAAATGGTATGAGGCTTTAAAAGAACAAGGCTGGAACTCATTATTCTTAAATAATCATGACCAGCCAAGGCTAGTATCTAGATTTGGAAATGATAAAGAGTATAGAGTAGAATCGGCTAAAATGTTGGCAACCTTTATTCATACGTGGCAAGGAACACCGTATATATATCAAGGTGAAGAGATAGGGATGACAAATGTTCGGTTTGATATATCAGAATACAGGGATATAGAAATAATAAATATGTTTAAGGAAAAGACTGAACAAGGCGTTTCAAAGGAAGAATTAATGAAGTCTATATATGCCAAAGGACGGGACAATGCACGAACACCAATGCAATGGGATACTTCTGAAAATGCAGGTTTCACTACTGGAACTCCTTGGTTAAGGGTTAATCCAAATTATAAAGAAATAAATACAGAAAAAGCTCTTAGGGATAAAGATTCTATATTTTATTACTACCAAAAGCTTATTAATCTGAGGAAAAAGCATCAAGTAATAGTGTATGGTGACATAAATATGCTGCTTGAAGAGGATGAAAATATTTTTGCCTATACAAGGAAGTTCGAAAATGAAAGGATATTAGTAGTTCTTAATTTTTTCGATAAAGAAGTTGAGTTCACAATTCCAACAGAATTTGAAATTAATAATGCCAAAGTTTTGATAAGCAACTATGAGATCCATGAGCTTATGGATAAATTTGTTTTAAAACCCTATGAAGCTAGAGTTTATAAGATATAAATAAAACTATTGCTTGTGGATCCTGAATAACTATCCTTAAACCTGCTTACAATAGCATTAATTAGTGAAGGCAGGTTTAAGGAGTTGATTGGTATAAAAGATAAGTTGATTAATATTTTAATAAAAATAAATTTAATACTGCTGGCTATGATTTTAATAGGCAGAATAAATTTCATTAAAGAACTTCTAACTGCTATTTATAAGACGCTTTTAATCCCTTTATTTATTGGAACTTTGTTTTTTTATATAATAAGACCACTTAATGACGCTTTTAAGAAAAAGGGATTAAGTGAAGGAAAGGCAAGTCTTCTTACTTTAACTATATTCTCATTTATAGCAAGCGGAGTGGGAGTATATTTTGGAAGGTATGCCTATGATCAATTTAGACAAATAAGCAGGCAGTTAATTAATACTATTAACAGCAGCAGTGAAGTGAGTGGAGTTGTAAGCTATATTAACAAGCTTATAAGCGATAACAAAATATATTCTTTAGCTGCGAATATGGCTAACAATTATATTCAAAAAATAGGCCACAACTTTATGAAGATGGCAGGCTATTTCATGAATACTTTTTCTATAGTGTTTTTGATAATAGTAATAATTTTTTATATGCTTAAAGATGGTCAAAATTTGAAAAGCAATATTTTGAAATTTATACCTTCTAAATATAAAAGCATTGCAGACAAAGTTTTGACAGAAAGTGATAACATACTGAGCCACTATGTTACTGGGCAGGCAAAGGTTGCTCTTTCGCTTAGTACAATGATTTTTATAGGCTATAAAATCATAGGAATACATAATGCTATGCTGCTTGCAGGTACAACTTTTATTTTGGCTTTTATACCTTTTGTAGGCTTTTTTATATCCATGATTATTCCCTCAATAATAGCTTTAGGTATGGGATTTATAACTTTCATTAAGCTTGCGGCAGTATTTATTATAGTTCAGACTCTCAAAGGAAGATTGGTTGTGCCGGCCATAATGGCTAAAACTATGAAGATACACCCTCTTACTGATATATTTTTAGTAATTTGTGCTGTTGCAGTTGGAGGACCTTTTGCAGCATTTGTTATTGTTCCTATTTATGCTATAGTTAAAAATACAATTAAAATTGTAAAAGAAAAAAGTTAGTATAAAATATTGATTACAATTTTTTAAATATTGTGATATAATATAAATAGAGCGTGAGATGGTATTTCCTTGAAAAAGGGGATACCATTTTTTGTTTAAATGAATTTATGCTTTATCAGGGGGGATATTAATGAAAACTTCAGAATTTAAGTTAAAGATGAAAGACGGATGCGAAAATTATATGTATATGTGGGAGCCTGAGGAAGGAAAAAATATTCATGGGGTAGTACAGCTTGTTCATGGATCCTGCGAGCATTCAAGAAGATATTTTAATTTTGCAGAGTTTCTTACGGCCAATGGATATATTGTATATGCTAATGATTTAAGGGGCCATGGCTTGACAGTTAAAGATAATAAAGAATTGGGGTACTTTGGAGAAGAAAATGGATGGAATACTGTTGTTGAGGATTTACATGAAGTAACGAGATTTATAAAAGAAAAGCACAAAAATTTAAAGGTTCTTATATTAGGACACAGTATGGGTTCCTTTTTGGTAAGGCATTATGCTTCAATTTATGGCGATGAGGTAAATGGAGTTATAGCAACAGGTACTGCACATAATCCAAGGGCAATTTTAAAGTTTGGCAGAGCAATAGCTAAAATGCAAATAAAAAAGAATGGCTCTAAGTTTAGAAGTGAAATTTTGAATAAAATGTCTTATGATTCTTTCAGCAATCAATTTAAGCCTATAAGAACAAAACAGGATTGGCTTACAAGGGATGAGAGGATTGTAGACGAATACATTAAGGATGAATTATGCGGCTTTGTTTTTACTGCCAGCGCATTTAAAGATATGTTTGAAGGACTCCTGTTTATTACAGATAAAAATAATATAAGAAAAACTCCTGAAAATCTTCCTATACTTTTACTTTCAGGTAAAAGAGACCCTGTTAGCAGCAATGGCAAAACTGTTGTTAAGGCTTTTGAGGAGTATAAAAAAGCAGGGCTTAACAATATTACAATGAAATTATATGAAGATATGAGACATGAGATATTAAATGAAATTGGAAAAGAAGAGGTATATGAGGATATATTAAATTGGATTAATTCTATTTAAGGATGGAGGAGTATTTATGTACGATGTTGCTATTATAGGAGCAGGAGTTGTAGGAACTGCTATTGCAAGAGAATTATCCAAATATGAGTTAAATATATGCTTAATAGAAAAAGATGAGGACGTTGCTGTTGGAGCTTCAAAAGCAAACAGCGGTATTGTTCATGGAGGTTATGCTGCAAAATACGGAACGCTAAAAGGGGAGCTTTGTATTAAGGGCAATCAAATGTATGAGGAGCTTGATAAACAATTAAATTTTGGATTTAGAAGGCCGGGAGCTTTGGTTCTGGGATTTAATGAAGAGGATGAGAAGAAAGTAAGAGAGCTTTATGAAAATGGTCTTAAGATTGGCTGTGATGATTTAGAAATCATCTATAGGGACAGGATAAAAGAAATAGAACCTCATATTAACGATGGGGCTTTTATAGCACTATATGCTAAAAGTGTAGGAGTAACTTCGCCCTATGAGCTTACAATTGCTCTTACTGAAAATGCTATTGAAAATGGAGCTACATTAAAGCTTTGTACAGAAGTTTTAGGTATAAAAGTTTTGGAAGGCTGTTTTAATATTGAGACAAATAATGGGGATATAAGAAGTAGATATATAATAAATGCAGCGGGCTTATACAGCGATAAGATTGCGGCAATGGCAGGTGCTGATAATTTTAAAATTCTGCCCAGAAAAGGACAGTACATTTTGTTTGGAAAGGATCAGGCTCATCTTGTTAATACTGTAGTTTTTCAAGTTCCGACAGAAAAAGGAAAGGGAATACTTGTGACAACTACCTATCATGGAAATTTTATGATAGGTCCTAATGCAGAGGAAATAGAGGATAAAGAAGATGTAGCAACCTCGATAGAAAGATTGGAGGAAGTTATTGATACTGCAAGAAAGTCTATAAAGGATTTTGATGTTAAAAGAGCACTTACAACCTTTTCGGGGGTAAGAGCCGTAAGCAGTACAGGAGATTTTGTAATAGAGGAAAGCAGGGTTAAGGGCTTTATAAATGCAGCAGGTATTGATTCACCAGGCCTTACTTCAGCTCCTGCTATTGCTGTGAAGGTGTCGGGAATACTTAAAGATGCGGGACTTGAGTTAAAGAGTAATGCAAGATTTAATCCTTATAGGAAGCCTATAATAATTAAAAAGCAAAGTAATTTTGATGGAAAGATAGACCACGAAGACCCTCATAAGAATTTAATATGCAGATGTGAAAAGATTACAGAAGCAGAGATTGTAGATGCTTTGCATAGAGGAATACCGATAAGTTCGATAGATGCTGTAAAAAGGCGAACAAGGTCAGGTATGGGAAATTGCCAGGGAAATTTTTGTAGAAAAAGAGTAGCTGCAATTATATCAAGAGAACTCAACGTACCTATTGAAGAAGTTAGTGTAAGAGGAAGAATTTCGAGTGCGGCACCTTTTAGAGTTTCAATAAGTGAAATAAGAAAAATAAAAAGGTAAGTTATTATTTCTTAAGGAATTTGTAATAATTTTGTAGGCCTTTCGTAATATATACATTTTATAATATTTATATAGTTGTAAATTTATGGGGGGCTGGCATATTATGAAAAAAGTAAAATTTATAATCGAGCTTATTATAATAATAGTTTTATGCGTGGTCATTGTAAATAAGGCTAAAGAATTGTTTGGTACAAGTAATCTTCAGGTGCGTGAAAATATATACAATTATCTTAAGAGTGAAAAAAATCAAATGCAGATTTATGAGGCGGCAATGAAACTTAATAACGGAAGCTCTCAAAATACTTGCGTATATTTTATATCAGAGGTACTCAGAAAAAATAATTATAATGTTCCTAAGGAAACCTGTAATACGGCACAAATAATAGCCTTGCTTGAAAAAGATGGCTGGGAAAAGGATAGCAATTTTAAAAATTTAAAGCCAGGAGATATTTGCTTTACTACTGATGATAAAGGAAACAAAAACGGAGTGCCTTCTCATACTTATGTTTTTATGGGATGGGTTAAGGAAGGAAACTACGATTATGCATATATTTGTGATAATCAGGCAAAGGACTATGGAAATAAGGTTTATCATGTGAGAAATATAAGTATTATTGCTAATGCCAATGGATATAAAAAAGATGCCTTCAGCTTTTTTATGAAAGATGCTTAAAAGCACTGGATATATAGTTACATATCCAGTGCTTTTTTTTATTACACAATCAGAGCAAGCTCTTCCATATTCCATATATCTGTTATGAAGTCTTTATAGAAATCTTCTTCATGACATACAAGAAGTACAGTTCCTTTGAATTTGACAAGTGCTTCCTTTAAAGCTTCCTTAGCATTTATATCAAGATGGTTTGTAGGCTCGTCAAGTAAAAGCCAGTTTCCTGCAGTCATCATAAGTCGGCATAATCTTACCTTTGCCTGCTCACCGCCGCTAAGTGCACTCATTTTTGCAAGTATATGCTCCTGTTTAAGTCCACACCTTGCAAGAGCTTCCCTGATTTCTCTTTGAGTTTTGCTCGGAAACTCAGACCAAATTTCCTCCATAGCAGTATTGCTTCCTACCTTAGACTCCTGTTCAA
This sequence comes from Clostridiales bacterium oral taxon 876 str. F0540, assembly GCA_000466585.1. GTDB lineage: Bacteria > Bacillota > Clostridia > Clostridiales > Clostridiaceae > Clostridium_AT. The sequence continues at coordinate 72,637 of KE993499.1, read as the reverse complement.
AATATATAGGATTAAGATATTCTCCAAATTCAACTCTCCCGCTTAGAGGAGGGATAACGCCCATAATTGTCTTTAAAAGTGTAGACTTTCCTATTCCGTTACATCCAGTTATAGCAATCTTTTGTCCTTTAGTAAGTGAAAGATTTAAATTGTTTATTATTGGATAGTTATAGCCTATATTGAGCCTGGAACTTTCAAAAACAAATTTACCGGATTCTCTTGAAAACATAAATGAGAAAGCAGGCTTTGGCATAATCTTTGGCTTCTCCAGTCTTTCTATTTTTTCTAATTGCTTTCTTCTGCTTTGAGCCATTTTAGTAGTGGAAGCACGAACAAGGTTTTTGTTTATATAATCTTCAAGCTTTGCAATTTGCTTCTGCTGTTTATTGTATTCATCAAAGTACTTTTTTGTTTCATCATCCTTAAGCTTTAAAAAAGTTTCATAGTTTCCCGGATACCTTTTTAAACCTGCAAACTCAATATGATATATTACATTAGTTATCCTGTTTAAAAAGTCTGTGTCATGGGATATGACAATAAAGCTGTCAGGATAGCTGCTGAGATAGGTGGAAAGCCAATCTACATGTTCCTTGTCTAAGTAGTTTGTGGGCTCATCTAAAAGCAGTAAATCCGGGTTTTCAAGAAGCAGCTTAGCAAGTTTTATCTTTGTGCGCTGCCCTCCGCTGAGCTCTTCTATTGGAGTATCAAGTCCCAACGCGTAGATACCTAGACCTCGGGAAACATTTTCTATTAAACTGTCTATTTTATAAAAGTCGCTTGAATACAAATAATCTTGAAGCCTGCCAAGCTCCTTAAGAAGCTTTTCAGTATCAGAATCAGAACAGCGTGATAATATATTTCCTATCTCTAAAATCCTTTTGTCAATTTCATAAAGCTTAGCAAAAGCTGACTGTAGAGTTTTCCTGATAGTCAGGCTTCCATCTAATTCCTGATGCTGATCAAGATAGCCTATATTGATTGAACTAGGCCGATATACAGTTCCAGTATCGGGAATAAGCCTTCCAGTTAAAATATTTAAGAAAGTAGTTTTACCCGCTCCATTAACTCCAACAAGCCCGACATGCTCTCCTTTTAAAAGTCTGAAAGAAACGTTTTTTAATATAGTTTTATCTCCAAACTCAAAGGTTAAATTTTCAACACTTAATATACTCATAATTTTCTCCTTTCACTCGAAACACTGGGCAGCCTTACCAGCTCGTTACCCTTCAAGCACTGGGCAACTTAAGACATTCGCTTCGCTCATAAGTTACCCGCTAAAGTCTATTTAAGACTTTAGCCTCGCTAGTCTGCCCGTAAAGGTCCATTTAGGACTTTTACCTCACTAAAAATATTCACTAGCCTAATAAGAATTAGGCTGACATTTAAATAAAAAGTTTTATATTTATCTAGTTAAATTTAGCTGCAAACAAAAAAGGAAAGGGGATATAAAACTCCTCTTTCCAAGCTAATAAATTTTGTAAAACAAAAAAGAGATGTTTGCTGAAGGTTGTATAAGATGTGAGTAACTTGATAAAATAAACGAAGTTACAAATGCTTATACAAGCTTAATGACAGCAAAAAAGAGCCTTATCCTGTAATTGATAATTCTATTCAGTTAGCAGCTAAAAAAGGGCAGACTACCCCTAGATTAAGCTAAACTAACTGTAAGAACTACCATTTTACACACGATCGGCTCACATCTCCTTTAATAATACAAAATTAATTAACTACAATATATTATATATGTAAATCTGCAAAAAGTATACAATAATTTGAAATTTTCTAATAATTACTTATATAAAAAAGGCGCCTTGTATAGGACGCCTTTTGGTTAAGCTGCAGTATTTTTATCAGAGCTTGAGCTGTTTTTAGAAGTAAGTTTAGTAATCCAGGATATTATATATCCAAGCAATATTAAAACTATAGGTCCGCCGTAATCCTTGCCTACTGCTTTTATTGCATCCATCTTTGTTTCTGCTGAAACTATATCGCCAAGGCCTGCTCCAAAGAAACCAGCTATACCAAGTACTAATAGTAATATTGATACTGCAATAGCAGCTGTATTTGATTTAAACATTGTATAAGGAGCTTTGTTCCCTTTAAGTCTATAAACTAAATAAGCACCTGCCAATATTATATAAGGCAGTATTAGTGATAAGGACGATAAATTAGTTAAAAATTTAAAGAAAGTATCAATGGATTTTAATCCTGCAGCTGGTACAGCTACTAGGATTATTAGTATAACGCATTGAATCCAAAGAGCATTCTTAAGTGTTCCGTTTTTATCTTTCTTAGTTAATACTTTAGGGAAAGTTCCCTCAGGAACCTCGGAGAACATAGCTCTGATTGGAGATTCCATCCAAACTATATAAGCACCAAGTGATGTTATTGTAAGTATGGCAGCATATATCTGAACAATAATTTTTCCATTAAGTCCAAAATTCTCAGCTAAAAGCTTGTATACAACATAGCCTGCATCTTTTAATCCGGCCTGTTGTATTGCATCAGGTGAAGCTACTACACAAAGTGCTACGGAACCAATTGTATATGAAGCAGCAACAAATATTGTGGCTAGAATAACTGCCTTAGGGAAGGTTTTATTTGGCTTATCTACTTCGCCTATATAAGTTCCTGCAACTTCTGCACCTGCAACAGCAAATAGAAGCCAGGAGAAGGTTGAAAAATAATCAACATTAAACTTAGGAATAACTGAAGCAGCAGTAAATTGAGTTGCGGATGGTTTTCCAACTAGAAGACCAACAAAAGCAAAAAGTATGAATATAACAGTAACTGCTATTGTAAATCTTCCCCCAAGATTACTAAGCTTGGAGAATTTTTTAACTCCTGTTGTAGCTGCCCAAGTTAGAATAATTGCAAGTGCTATTCCAAGGTAAGATAATAAATAAGCATTAGAATCATTAAATCTGTTTTCACCAAATATAGCCCAAGAAATCATAACAGGAATTCTGGCAAAAACCATTTGAAGATAGAATAAATTAGAAATAAAATAAGACCAAGTTCCTATATATGCCCACTTTGATCCTATAGCAGAATCTATCCAATTATATAATCCACCGTTTTTATCATTATTAGCTGAAGCAAGTTCAGCTATAACAGCTGATAATGGAAGAAAGAATAGTACTGAAACTATAAGCCATGAAGGTATTGCTGCAGGCCCTAAAGCCACTGCATTGGTAGTTATGTTACCAAAGCCAAAGGTTGGTACAAATATCAGCATTACCAAAGTCCACAGACCGATTTTTTTTGAATTACTCATGGTTGTCCCCCTTATTGTTAGTTTTGTATAAATATTCGCGAATTCTATTATATTATACAATTTTCGATAATGCAAATGTAATAACTTTGTGTAATTATTAGAAATTATATAAATATACTTAAAAAATTAAAAAAAGGTACTTTTTAAAGCACCTTAATTTTTAAAGTCAGAAGCAAGCCTCATCCAAGTTTCAAACTTTGAAGGATCTGATTCTTTAATTAGAAATACTCGTGCTCCTCTTGAAAAATTATCATCTCCATAGGCACCATAGCCTATACTTCTTGAATAGCCCAGTTTTATGCCATCAAGCTCTCCTGTAAAATCATTTAAATGATCATGGCCAACAAATATACCTTTTACATCTTTCATATCAAGTAAAGTTTTAAACAGTCCTGAATTATAACTTGGTGAGGATATCTTTTCATTTTTAAAGCCTACTGAAGAACCGCTTTCCCAAACTGTCTTAAATTCTGGTATAGGAATATGGAAAAACATCAATGAGGGAATAACCTTGTTATATTTTTCTGCCATAGCTTCAGAAGTATGCTTATACCAGTCTATTTGACTATAATCAATCCAATCGTACTCCTTAGAGGTTTGATTATATTTTCCTGAGTCAAGCATGTAAATATTAAATATAGGAATATCTCTTTTAGAGGCTTTAATCAAAATATTATAATTACCTACTCTATCTAGAGTTTCAAAGCCAGTCTGACTTATATTATTAGGATAAGATGTGTATACATTCATCATTTCTGCCTTGCTCATCTTGCCGTGTTCATCGTCATGATTTCCAAAGACAACAGCCCAGGGAATTTTACGTCGCTCCATAGGCCCTGCGATATTATTTATGGATTTTTTTACTTCCTCGGAAGTCGTGCTTCTTCCATCAATATTATCACCTGTCAGAACAACCAAATCCGGTTTTTCAAAGTCAAGTATCTTATTCATTAGATTCAAAGTTCTAACATCTATATCAGGACCATCCTGTGAATCTGTGAACTGAACAATTTTAAAGGTACCATCTTTTCTAAACTTTAACTCAGGCTTAGGAATTTCCTTATTATCCTTGCCATAGGTGACTGAAAAGAATATAACCCAACAAAATGCTATTGAAGCAATTATAAACCATCCCTTGTGCAGATTCATATTATATGTCTCCTTATTGGTAAATAATTTTATTATTATGATGAACAGTTTCTGTTTATAAAATTCAATTTAAATGACCAAATCGTAATATACAATGCAAAAGTTCTAATACATTAATGGTGTCCCAAAAATTCTTGAAGCTTGAATATTTTGTGACAGCATTAATGTAAGAACTTCATTGAATTGTATATACATAACTTTACAAATTATTTGCTCTTTTTCGCCCTCTATGATATAAAATAGATAAATTAAAAATATAGAGGAGTACAGAGAATAATATGAATCTTTTAAGTGCAGAAAATATTTCAAAAAGCTACAGCGAAAAACAGCTTTTAAATAATATATACTTAGGAATAAATGAAGGGGATAAAATAGGTCTTATCGGTGTTAACGGAACCGGAAAATCTACTTTCCTAAAAATACTTGCAAAGTCAGAAGAACCTGATGGTGGAAGAGTTATAATTGGGAATTCAATAAGAATTGAATATTTGCCTCAAAGTCCTTATTTTGATCCAGAGGCTACAGTTTTAGAACAGGTTTTTAAAGGAAATTCGGAAACTATGAAGCTTATAAGAGAATATGAAGAAGCTCTTCAAAATCATGATACTTCAGGAGAAAAGCTTACAAAGCTTACTCATGCTATGGATACTTTAAATGCATGGACTTTAGAAAGTGAAGCTAAAACTATTTTAACTAAGCTTGGAATTTCAGATTTTAATGCTAAAGTAGCTAATTTATCAGGTGGACAGAAGAAAAGGATAGCTCTTGCAAGTGCGCTGATTAATCCATCAGATCTTCTCATACTTGATGAGCCTACAAACCATCTGGACAATGACACTATAGACTGGCTTGAGCAATATCTTAATAAGAGAAAAGGCGCTCTGCTTATGATTACACACGATAGGTACTTTTTAGACAGAGTTGTTAATGAAATTATAGAGCTTGATAGCGGAAATCTTTACTTATATAAAGGAAATTATAGTATCTTTCTTGAGAAAAAAGCTGAAAGAGAAGATATAGAGGCAGCTAATGAAAAAAAGAGGCAAAGTCTGTTTAAGAAAGAACTTGCTTGGATAAGAAGAGGCGCCAAGGCAAGAACAACTAAGCAAAAGGCAAGAATAGATCGGTTTGAAAAACTTAGCGACAGTATAGGTGATATTTCCGAAGATAAGATGGAAATTTCAGTGGGCAGCAGCAGGCTGGGTAAAAAAATAGTTGAACTTGAGCATATTAGTAAAGCTTTTGGACCAAAAAAAGTTATAGATGACTTTAGTTATATAATTTTAAGAGATGATAGAATTGGAATTATAGGACAAAATGGAAGCGGAAAGTCCACACTTATGAATATAATATCAAGAAAGATAACCCCTGACAGCGGCATTGTTGATATAGGGGAAACCGTCAAAATAGGCTATTACACACAGGAAAATTATCATATGGATGAGAACCTAAGGGCAATAGAGTACATCAGAGAAGGTGCAGAGTTCATTGAAAATGCTGAAGGCTATAAAATAACAGCTTCTCAGATGATGGAAAGATTTTTATTCTCAGGCACGCTTCAGTGGACACCTATCTCTAAACTGTCTGGAGGGGAGAAAAGAAGATTATATCTTCTTAGGGTTCTTATGGAAGCTCCTAATGTGCTTTTACTTGATGAGCCTACCAATGATTTAGACATAGAAACTCTCACTATATTGGAAGACTATATTGATGATTTTCCGGGAGCTGTGATAGCAGTATCACATGACAGATATTTTCTGGACAGAATGGCTGAAAAGATATTCTTGTTTGAAGGTCAGGGAAGAATAAAGCAGTATACAGGAAATTATACTGAATTTAAAGAAATAGAAGAAAATGAAACAGATATTATTAACAGTAAAAAGGATAATAATAAAGAAAATGTGAGTAAAAACTCCGAAGCTGTGGACAAAAAGAAAGAAAAGCCTTTAAAGTTTTCTTTTAAAGAGCAAAAAGAGTATGATGAAATAGATTCTGTGATTTCAGAACTTGAAAGCAAGATTGAAGAAACTGAAAAAAGAATTAATGAATCCTCCACTGACTACGGTTTACTGCAGGAGCTTTTAGCAGAAAAAGAAGCTTTAGAAAAGCAGCTTGAAGAGAAAATGGATAGATGGGTATATTTAAATGAACTTGCTGAAAAAATAGCTGAAGCAAAACAGAATAAATAATATGTATGGACTGTTTTTAAAACATAGGCTGAATTTAAGTGTTTTAGAAGCGGTCCTTTAATATTTCAAAACTTTTTTGAAAATTTCCAAAAATATAATGCTATCTTAACAATACTTTGGTACAATTGTAGTATACATAAAATGGAATGAATGGGGGGGTTTAATGTTCAAATTAAATAAAACCGAACAGAGCTGGGCTTTATATGATTGGGCAAATTCAGCTTATAGCTTGACTATTACTACAGCGGTACTGCCTTTATACTTTAAGTCTGTGTTTCAAAATGCAGGGGGAAGTGCATCAGTATCTACGGCTTATTGGGGCTATGCAAGTTCAATTTCAACACTGTTCTTAGCTATTATGGCGCCTATACTAGGAACTGTAGCTGATTATAAGGGCTATAAAAAGAAGTTTTTTAATATATTTTTTATAATAGGTATAATATCAACTGCTCTTCTTTCTTTTGTTCCGGATAATAATTGGATATTGCTTTTAGCATTTTATATATTATCCGCTATAGGATTTTCAGGAACAAATATTTTTTACGATGCCTTTTTAGTAGATATAACAACTGAAGAAAAAATGGATAGAGTTTCAACTTTAGGTTTTGGACTTGGATATATCGGGAGCACAATACCGTTTATTGTTAGTATGGCAATTATTATGCTTTCAAGGGTTAAAATTATTCCGTTATCTTCAGCAGCAGCTTCTAAAATCTCTTTTTTTATAACAGCTGCCTGGTGGCTTGTTTTTACAATTCCAATGCTTAAAAATGTAAAGCAGCTTCATGGCATAGATGTTGAACCAAACCCAGTGAAAAATAGTTTTAAAAGAATACTTAACACATTTAAGAACATTAAGAAGCATAGAACAGTATTTCTGTTTCTATTAGCTTACTTTTTCTATATAGATGGTGTAGATACTATTATTAAAATGTCCAGTGCTTATGGTGCTGATCTTGGAGTAAAGGCTGAAGCTTTGCTTATAATACTTCTTGTAACTCAGTTTGTTGCCTTTCCTTTTGCAATTATATATGGAAGGCTTGCACAGAGATTTAAGGGCAAAACCATGCTTTATGTAGGGATAATAATTTATACTATAATCTGCATTTATGCATTTTTCTTAAAGACAACATTAGATTTTTGGATACTAGCTATGCTTGTTGGAACATCGCAGGGTGGTATTCAGGCACTAAGCCGCTCATATTTTGGAAAGCTCGTACCAAAGGAAAATTCTAATGAGTTTTTTGGTTTCTATAATATATTTGGTAAGTTTGCAGCTGTTATGGGTCCGCTACTAATGGGAATAGTAACTCAACTTACCGGAAAATCAAATTATGGTGTTTTTAGTATAGTACTTCTATTTATTGTAGGGGGACTAATCTTATTAAGAGTTCCGGAAAATAGCGAACTTGCACACACAAGCGAAACTATAAGTTTAAATTAACAAGGATTGTGACTCTGAATAAGGGTCACGTTTTTTTGTTGATTTATGACGAGAATAACTGTTCAGAAATGGGGGATTTGATGATGAACGAGATAAGTAAAGATAAATTTATAATCGTAGGGGTGGAAAATGTTGATTTAAAAAAAGCCGACAAAGTAATAGAAAGAATTAATTGGAAGTATACTTTAAGAAGATTTCTAAGCAGTAAAATTGCTGTAGCTGCACTTATTATTTTGACTGCAATTATTATTATGGGAATAATAGGGCCAAAACTAACCAGCTATCAGCCTTTCGAAGAAAAGAGAGCCTGGAGAAATATTCTTCCTGGTGCAGAGCATATTTTTGGAACTGATTATATCGGAAGAGATATATTTGTAAGAGTATGTTCTGCGATAAGAACATCTCTTTTAATAGGATTGAGTTCCGCATTAGTTAACATAATAATAGGAATAATTTTCGGTGCAATTTGTGTTTACTATGGTGGAATTACTGATGACGTAATAATGAGAATTGTAGAGATACTTACCAGTATACCTAATGTTCTGTTCATTATTCAAATACTGTTGGTGCTTAGAATAGGAATATTTTCACTTATAATTGCATTAAGTATGGTTGGCTGGTGCAACGTAAGCAGAATAATAAGAGGACAGCTTCTCCAAGTAAAGCAGCAGGAATACATAATGGCAGCGCAGGCCTTAGGGGCAGGCACTTCCAGGATTATTGCAAAACATCTCCTAGTTAATGTTATAAACATTACTATCGTTACCTTTGCTTTAGAGGTACCTAATATAATCTTAACTGAGGCAGCACTTAGCTTTATAGGATTTACTCTTGGAAAACCATTTTTAAGTTTTGGAACAATGGCAATTGATGCGCAGCAGAATATTTTATTTTACCCCTATCAAGCTCTGATACCAGGTGTTTTCTTAAGTTTGATATTGTTATGTATAAATTTAATTGGTGATGCGCTATCAGATGCTCTTGATTACAGAATTGATTTGGGAGGCGAAAATCATGAGTAAGAAACTAACTTTTTACCTTATAATATTGGTATTTGCAGCAATTTTCGGTTATCACCTTGTACTTAACATTAATAACACAGCTCAGCCTCCATCACAGACTTGGGGAAAAGAATTGCTTGTATCAACCGGGGATGATAAAACAGCAGCTAAAATAATGGGGTATAAGGATAACTATATCATTGCACATAACTATGAAAATAAAATAAAAATATTATCCGTTGACAAATTGGGAAAGAAGATTAAAGAGCAGACCTTTAATGCAGTGAATGGCAAGACCAGAAATGTGGGACTATTAACTGATGGGGCCAATATATATATGAATTGGATTGAAGATGTAGGTGAAACAAAAAATTTAGAGCAATTAACTTTGGATAAAGATTTTATTATAAAGGATAAAAAAGAAATAGCTGATATAGATGATAAAACACAAATTTCTGACGATATATTGCTTATAAACTTTAAAGACAGAATTGAAATAAATAACATAAAACTTAATAACTCAGTAGTAGTTAGTGATGATAATCCTAGAAGAGTTTCAGGAACAAAAGTTAATGATAAATATATAGTTTCCTATTGCTCGGGTACTGATTTATATAATTACTTTTATATTCAGAATGGACAGGTTAGTAAGACGAACATAGCGGGGCATATGCCGGCCAGTTATAGAATGAGCTATACAGATTCAAAGATTGTAACAGATGGGAAATTTGGCTATATATTAAACCAATATAGTTATTTTGGTTTATATGGGGGCATTAGCGAACTTAAATTTCAGCTGGACAGTGATAAAGAAGGTGAGGTTCAGGAGCTTACTAATGCTGATGGATATAGAGAAACCATCTCAGATATTACTGTGAACACATATGATGGAAAAGGAGAAATACTAGGAAGCAATCAGGTTCCTATGGGTAAAAAAAAGGCATTTCCAAACATATGTGAATACACTATTGTAGATGGAGCGGCTTCAAATCCACAACCGGTATCACGAACAAGGGTTTTATCTCTTCACTCTGATATAGCAGGAGACGCCGCAGTTTTCTGTGATTTCGAAGGTGGAAAATCAAATATATATATGACTTCAAAAAATATAGATTTTAAAAATGCTAACAATGGAAGAACTATTAAAGAATATAAGTATGCTCTACAAGATACGTTTGAAGAAATTTTATTTGTTATAGGGTATATATTTCCTTACGGAACACTTTGGCTTATTCCAAGTATTTGCATAGCAGCCTTGGCGTGTTTGATTGAGTACAAGCTGAAGGATAGATTTAAAAAGATTGCTTTTTTAGCAGTATATTTTACTTATTTAGCGATAAAGTCATTCTTTATATATTCCGTTTCACTAAAGAGGTATGCTTACTTTTTGCCGGAACATTTTACTCCTCTGATAGGAGAAATTTTAGTAGCACTAATAAGTATATTGTGTTGTATACACGCTTATAGAAAATACTCAGAAGATATGGAAACTAATGTTATTGCTAAAAATGCAACTCCTGCTTTTATAATAGATACATTTTTGACATTGATGATATTTGTTCCATTTATAAAGTAATGTTTAAGTCATAGATTAAATATATTTAGAAATATATACTTTATTGTGGGTGATGTTATGAATTATGGACTTTCAATTTTATCTATGTGCATAAGTACAGCTATTGCTATAATTTTACCTATAGCTGCGGCTTTATTTTTTAACAAGAAGTACAATACCTCATGGAAAGCTGTAGTGGTTGGAGCATTGATTTTTATAGTTTTTCAGCCACTGACAAGATTTCAGCTTTTAGGTCTTTGGCAAAAAACAAACTGGTATACCTATAACTCTGTGGTAAACCCATGGACTATATACTTAATAGCAGGCTTTACAGCAGGAATATTTGAGAACGTAGGAAGATTTATTGGCTTTAAGTTTTTCTTAAGAGATAAGCTGGAGTGGAAAAACGGTATTGCCTATGGTATAGGCCATGGAGGGATAGAGGCTGTGCTTCTTGCAGGTATTCCTTTCATGAATTTAATTGTTACAACTCTTACAAATGGCATGTTAGTGTATAACGATCCTTTTATGTATCTTATAGGAGGGATTGAGAGGATTTTTGCTATGACACTTCATGTTGCACTATCCTTAGTTGTATTATACGGAGTTAAAAATAAGAAAAATAGATATCTTTTATATGCAATCGTACTTCATGGATTAGTTGACTCATCAATAGGTTTCATAAAAAATACTATTCTGCTTGAGGTATGGGTTGCCATCTTTGCTGTAGCTTTACTATTTTTCATTATCAGGAAAATAAAAAAGTCAAGCAGTGAAAAAATACTAGATTAATTGAAAGGAGAGGTGAGCATGAGGTTTAAAAAGTTCAGTATATTTTTTGTTTTAATTATTCTGGTAGGATTATTTACTGCCTGTGGCCAAAAGGCAGTAAAGGTTAATAATGATGAAGTTAAAAATTACTCAGAGCCTTTACTGGAAAGTATATTAATGGCAGCAAACAAAGATGATTATTCTACTTACTCTAAGGATTTTAGTGATAAAATGAAGGAAGCTTTAACTGAAACAAACTTCAAGGAGCAGAACAAGATTATAAAGGATAAGATAGGCGAATATAAATCAAAACAATTTATTAAGGCTCAAGCTAAGGACGATTATATAACAGCAATTTATAGTGCTAAGTATTCTAATGAGCCTAAGGACGTTATGGTAACTATAACTTTCAAAAGCGGAGATGAAAATCATAAGGTTGAAGGATTATTTATGACTTCACCAAAGCTTGCAGGAAAGTAGCTATATTAGAGCATAGGTTATAAAGTGACAAAAGGAGAAATAATATATGTTTGAAAATGATTATATTATGAAACTAATAAAATCTGCTTTAAATGGAATAGTTTCTTTTATAAGGAAGAAGAGCGGTATTGAAGACAGTATTGATGAAGAAAGTGGAAATGTTATTATTGCAGAGGATCAGCTATTAGAAATGATGATTAAAAGATACGTAAGTGATGGTGAAATTAATAAGGCTGAAAATGCTTTGTTTGAAGCTATGCAAAACCGCAAATCTCCAAGGCTTCTGGAATTAGCCTTGTACTTTTATGATGAAATCAGCAAATTGAGTGAAGAAAAGCTTTCTAACTGCAATTTTTCAAAAATGGAGATATTGCAGGGGCTAAATGAGGTAAAACGATTATATGGAGCGGAGATTTTTTAGATTTATTAATAACATAAGGCTTTAAAAATGATAAGGAACTGATGTGCAGTAAGTTTAATAATTTACTGCACATCAGTTTTTTGTTTAGCTAAAATTACAAATTTGTAATTTTGTTATTAAGCTTATTGTAATTTATGAACCGTATAATAAGGATATAAAGTTAATTTGATAGTTGAAGTTCTAAATGGGGTTCACAGGGTAACCTAGAGCATGGTAGTAAGCGATTTTAGGCTGCTCAGTGCTTCCGACTATAAGGAGGTTAAAGGTCTAAATGACCTTTAACGAGTAACTTATGAGCGGAGCGAATGTCTTAAGTTACCCAGTGTTTCGAGTGAAAGGAGGTTAAAGGTCTAAATGACCTTTAACGA
>KE993499.1:0-59882 GCA_000466585.1 Clostridiales bacterium oral taxon 876 str. F0540 | reverse complement strand
GGAGGTTAAAGGTCTAAATGACCTTTAACGAGTAGTTTACGAGCGGAAGTGAGTGGTCTAAACTACTCAGTGTTTCGAGTGAAAGGAGAAAAAAATGGAAGTTTTAAGAGTTGAAAATCTAACGAAAAAATATGGTAAAGGTGAAAATGAAGTTATAGCACTTGATAATATAAGCTTTTCCGTTGATAAGGGTGAGTTTACAGCAATAGTTGGCCCAAGTGGTTCGGGCAAAAGCACCTTGCTTCATCTATTAGGAGGAGTTGATAAGCCTACTTCCGGTAAAGTTTTTATTGATGATCTGGATATATACGGCTTAAAAGAAAAACAGCTTTCTATACTTCGAAGACGTAAGGTTGGGTTCATATTTCAAGCTTACAATCTAATACCAGTACTTACTGCAGAGGAAAATATATTAATGCCACTTTTATTGGACAACAAAAAAGCTGATAAGCCTTATATAGATGAACTTTTAGGTATATTAGATTTAAAAGAAAGAAGAAAGCATCTTCCATCAGAGCTTTCAGGAGGGCAGCAGCAGAGAGTATCCATAGGAAGAGCGCTTTCTAATAAGCCTTCAATAATACTGGCTGACGAACCTACTGGTAATCTTGATACAAAAAATTCTAAAGAAGTGCTTGAGCTTTTAAAGTATTCAGCAAAGAAGTATAACCAGACCTTGATACTTATTACACATGATTTAAATATTGCCTCTATGGCAGATAGAATTATAAGTATCGTGGACGGAAAGATTTCATCAGATGAGGTGATGAAATAATGGAGAAATATTCATCTCTTACAAGAAAATATTTATTAAAGCATAAAGGAAGAACAATTCTTACGCTATTTGGGATTATAGTAGCAGTGGCAATGTTTTCGGCAATCTTTACTTTTTATTACAGCGGAAAAGAAAGTCAGATTGAAAGTATAAAAGAAAGATCCGGAAACTTTGAAGTTTTATTTTCTAAATTAAATACAGATAAATTAAAGCTTTTAAAAAGCAATGCTGAAATAAAAAATGGAGGAGCAGAGAAAAAAATAGGAAGCTTTGTAATAGAAAATGTAGATTTGACAGATTCAATCAAGTCAATGCAAATTAAGGCTTATGATGAAGGAATGTTTAATAATATATTTAAGTTAAAGCTTTCAGAGGGAAGGCTTCCTCAAAATAGTTCGGAAATAATAGTGGATAAAAAGTTTTATAATGTTTTGAAAGACAAAAATAATAGCAGCCTGTTAAAGGGAAAGTTAGAATTTGAAAATAATGCTGAGAATAAAGAGTATAAAATAGTAGGAGCTTTTGAAAGCAGCGAAATAAGCAGTTATGGAATCACTTTTCTTGATGAATCTTTAGCAAAAGAGGGAAGTTTTTCTTATTATGCTAATTTAAAAGAGAAAAAAGATAAGATAGGAGCTGCCAAGAAAATAGCTGCAGACTCGGGAGTAAATTTTGATGTAAATAGCGAGCTTCTATATCTTTATGGTCAAGGACCAGATAAACAGAAAAATGATGCAGTACTAAAAATATTTATAATTATAACAATATTTGTAGTTATTTGTACTGTAGTAGTTATTTATAATGCCTTTAATATATCAGTAATGGAAAGAGTCAAACATTACGGAATACTCAGAAGCATAGGTGCTACTAAAAAGCAAATTAGAAATCTTGTTTTTAAAGAAGCACTTATTATGAGCATAATTTCTATACCAATAGGTATTTTATGCGGATACTTGGGATTGTATATAACAATTAATCTTATAATGACAGGAAACACCTTTAGTGATTACCACGTAGTATTAAAACCTCAGGTAATAATTATTGGAGCTGCCTTAGGTGTGATTACTATATTTTTATCAGCATTTTTTCCTGCAAGAACTGCATCAAAGGTTTCTCCAATAGATGCAATCAGAGGAACAACGGTAATAAAAGGAGAAAAGGTAAAAAGAAGAAGAAGCTTTTTATCAAGACTTATATTTAATTTTGAAGGAGAGGTAGCTTACAAAAATATAAAAAGAAGCAGAAAGAGATTTTATATTACCTGCATATCTTTAACAGTTTCCTTAATTATGTTTATATTCTTTTCCAACTTTGCAGACTTTACTTTAAAGTCTAACGAAATACTGACAGGCAACCTCAAAGTAGAAGCAGTCTTTACAGCCAAGGATGGAAACTTGTTTGGAGATAAGTTTATAGAAAGACTAAAAGCTATTGAGGGCATTAAGAATATATATAAGGCTAATCAATACAGCGCAATCCTTCCTATTGATAAAAATAAGCTTCAGGAGAAGTTTTTAAATTCATTAAAATATAGCAATAATTTAAAGGAATATAAAAACAGCTATTTAATTGATAAAGGTTCAATATTCAGCTATGATGAAAATGCCTTTAACATAGCTAGAAAAGAAAATAAGTTAAAGCTTGATTACTCTGATTTTAAGGACAATAAGGTTATAATAGTCAACAAAGCCAGAGGAAAGGAGAATAAAAAAATATTTTGGGGAGCTTTTACAAGCTACAAACTCGGAGATAAAATTACAATTCCAGTAATGTCTAAAGAGTATATTAATAAATCCAATGCTAAAAGTTTGCAGGGTTTAATAGATAGCGGAAAAGAAATTACTTTAGAGGTGGCAGGTGTTATTGAAAGTGATCCTATAGAAGATACTCCTTTAATAGACGGCTATGGAATTATTGTATCAAATGAAACCTTTAGTAAGCTTACTGGGGTTAATGAATATAATAATATTTTCTTAGATTACTCATCAAGTCAATATAGGGAGAAGCTTTTCGAAAAATTAAATGTTATTGCTGATGAAAATAAAGCTATGTTCATGGACGTATATAGTGCTCAAAAGGAAACGGATAGTTCTATAAAACAATTATTTATTTTAGTATATGGTTTTGTAGCGTTAATAGTAGTAATCTCAACAGTAAATATTATAAATACCGTAACTATAAATCTTCTTGTTAAAAAGAGAGAGTATGCAATATTTAAGGCTATAGGGATGACCAAAGGACAGTTTAAGAAACTTGTACTTTTAGAAGGAGTATTATTTGGTATTTTTGCATGTTTAGTTGGGCTACCTTTATCCTATCTGCTTACAAAGTATGGTATAGTAAACAATAATCCTTTAGGTGATATAGGTTATAAGATGTCTATGTGGACATATTTTTCAGGGGCTGCTGGAATAATTTTTATTACCTTTATAGCTGCGCTGATACCTTTAAGAAAATTAAATGATATGAATATTGTAGAAAGCTTAAGACTAGAAGAATAATAGGAGGCAATTTGCCTCCTATTATTTCTAAGTTTAAATAAATTATGGTAAAATGGTAGTAAAAAATCAATTTGTCAGCGAGGTGGGGAGAAAGTGAAGATTTTACTGGTAGAAGATGAGGCGCCATTAGCAATGGGGATAGAATATGCACTGAACAAAGAGGGATTCAATATAATAACCGCTAAGAACTTAGAGCAGGCTAGGGGTTGTTTTAATAAAGATATAGAGCTTATTTTGTTGGATGTAATGCTTCCTGACGGGAACGGTTATGATTTTTGCAAGGAAATAAGAATGAAGAGTAGTACACCTGTTATATTTATGACTGCGCTAGATGATGAAGCTAATATAATTTTTGGACTGGATATAGGAGGAGACGACTATATTACAAAGCCTGTAAGAATAGGGGAACTTGTTTCAAGAATTAATGCTCTCATGCGAAGACAGAGAAAAAACAGAGAAACAGCCCCTAATAAGAGTATAGTAAGCGGAAGCGTTACTGTAGAGCCTCTTAAATGCAAGGTTTATATAAGAGAAGACGAAATAAATTTAACGGCTGCCGAATACAAGCTGCTGCTCCTCATGATAGAAAATAAGAATCAAGTACTTAACAGGACCGCTATTATAGAAAAACTTTGGGATATAGATGGAAACTTTATAGATAACAATACCTTAAATGTTTATATGAAAAGGTTGAGAGAAAAGCTTGGTGATGAGGCAGGAAAATATATTACTACCATAAGAGGAATAGGATACATGTGGAAGGATGATGGCAGAAATCTATGATAATATTTAGAAATAAAGAAGTAAAGATTATAACCTCAGCTTTTATTATACTCTTTATTATTTTTGCTTTCTGTTTTATGTATATGATGAATGATACTATCAGCAGAATAAATACCATTGTTATAAAACAAAACATTGGAGCTGTAGGAGCCATAGTAAAAGATCATCCCGAACTTGAAGAGGAAATAGTAAAAAACTATACAGTGGATTTTAAAGATAACTACGAGCATGGGAAAGAAATCTTAGATAAATATTCCTATAAAGAGGATTTAAGTGCTTATAAAAATTTGTTATTTGAAAAGGAGTATAGAAGATTATACACAATATCTGTAATTTTCTTAGCAGTATTTGGCTTAATATCTTTCACTATTATCATAATGTTCTTAAGAAACATATTTAAGAAAGTAAGAAGTTTTGCAGAAAGTACAGATAAAATTATGGAAGGAAAATTTAGTTGTGAGCTAAGTGACAAGGAAGAGGGAGATTTTGGCCTTCTGGCCCATCAGTATAATATAATGTCTGAAAGACTAAAAGAAAACATGGAGCAGTTAAAAGAAGACAAGCTTTTTTTAAAACGCATAATAACTGATATATCACATCAGCTTAAAACGCCTTTAGCTTCTCTCACAATGTATAACGATATAATGATAAGAGATGTAGAGATGCCTTTTGAAGAAAGATATAAATTTTTACAGGAAGGGAAAAATCAACTTGATAGAATAGACTGGCTTATAAAGAACCTTCTCAAAATGGCAAAGCTTGAAGGAAAAATAATTGAATTTAACAAGGAAGAAAAACCTATATACAACACTATACTTAAAAGTATTGAACCTCTTGAGCTTTTAGCTTCTGAAAAGGATACTTTAATAAAATTATCAGGAGATAAAAATATAAAAGTAAAACATGACGTGAATTGGACCGGAGAAGCGCTTTCAAATATAATTAAAAACTGTATTGAGCACAGTAAGGAAAGCGGAATTATAAATATTTCATGGGAAAGTAATAATATTTTTTCTCAGATAGTTATTGAGGATAATGGACTTGGAATAAGCAAAAAGGAGCTTCCAAAAATCTTTGAAAGGTTTTATAAGGGACCGAACAGCAGCAATCCAACTAATATCGGAATAGGCTTGTATATTGCAAAAGCTGTTATTGAAGGGCAGGAAGGAAGCATATATGCATCAAGCGAAGAAGGAAAAGGAACTAAGTTTACAATTACATTTATTAATTATTAATGCATTTTTACAATCAAGTAATATTAAAAGGGGGCATAAATTTGAAACTTATATTGGAAAATATCGAAAAAAACTATGGAGAAAAGCAAGTGCTAAAGAAGGCATCCTGCAGCTTTGAAAAAGGTAAAATATATGGACTTTTGGGACGAAACGGAGCAGGGAAAACAACCCTGTTTAATTGTATAAGCGGAGATTCTCAGTATGAAAGCGGAAATATAAAACTGTTGACAGAAGATGATCAAGCGCAGGCTATAGATTACTCAAAGGTAGGTTATGTGTTTTCAGAACCTGTACTGCCTGAATTTTTGACAGGCTACGAGTTCCTAAAATTTTATATTGATATTAACAAGGATAAGATAAAAAATCCACTAACAATAGAAGAATACTTTGATTTAATAAAGATTGATGAAGAGGATAGATACAGATTAATAAAAGGCTATTCACACGGAATGAAAAATAAAATACAGATGGTCTGCTTTTTAATAACAAGGCCTCCTGTTATATTATTAGACGAGCCGTTGACTTCTTTTGATGTAATTGTAGCACTTGAAATTAAAAATCTTCTTAAGAAAATAAAAAGCGAGCATATTATCATTTTTTCAACTCATATCTTGCAGCTTGCAACTGATCTGTGTGATGAAATAGTTGTTCTAAATAATGGAACTTTAGAAGAACTTAATAGTGATATACTGAAGAGTCCCGGCTTTGAGGAAAAAATCATGGAAATCTTAAAGGAGGGCGGAGATGTATAGAACTTTTATTAATAGTTTCAAGGTTACTTTTGCAGAAGGAGCTAATCAGTTTATTTATTTTCTAAAAAGAATTCCATTAGTTGGCAGAAAAGTACCTGATAAACTTTATGAGAAGACTGATGCGAAGCTTACTATAGGAATCATAAGCCAAATTTTGGGGTTATTTAGTGGTTTCTTTAGAAAGGCATTTTACATAGGAATAATGGTTATACTGCCGGCTTATTTAATATCTGATTCTCTTATTAAGGATACAACTAAGCTCTTACCTATATTTTTTCATATTTTTGCTTCATTAAGTCTCATTTTAGGACCTCTTATGAAAAGCACAATTATAAATAAATATGACAAGCAAGCCTTTAATATGATTACTTTGATGAGAGCCAATGCAAGGAAATACTATATCAGCAATATAATATTTATAAATTTAAAAGATTTTCTTCACTTTGTAATACCAATGCTTATTATTGGTTATATAATAGGCTTTACTCCCTTAAAAGCGGTTATATTTATTTTGGAGCTTATAGCTTTAAGATTTATAGGAGAGTGTCTGCATATTAGGGTATATGCTAAAACGAAAAGTGTTCTCACAGAAAAAAATATATATATGACTACAGTTATTCTTGGAGGAATGCTATTTGCTTATTTGCTTCCTGTAATGAAGCTAACTGTTAACTTTCAGAAGGTACTATTTAATACCTATGCAGCGATTTTTATTATTTGTATCGGAGCAGCAGCCTTTATATATATTCTTAGATATAAAAACTATACAGTGATAGCTAAGAAATTACTAACTAAAGATAATCTGTTTAAGCTTGGAGCAGTAAAAACTGACATGAAGTTTGGAGATGTTAAAATTAATGAAAAGAAAATGACCAAGGAAGATCTAGACAGCAGAAGCTTAAACAAAAAAGAAGGCTACGAATATTTGAACGCTATATTTTTCAAGCGTCATAGAAGAATTATGGTGACACCTATAAGAAATAGGGTGTTAATTATAAGTATAGTATTTTTGATCTGCATGTATTTTGTGATTTTTATGCCTCAGAATAGGAATGATATAGTGAGTCAGATACAGAAAAGCACAGCTTTATTTGTCTTTTTTATGTATCTGATGTCTACCGGAGAAAGAATTTGCAAAGCTATGTTTTACAACTGCGACTTAAGCCTTTTAAGATATGCGTATTATAGAGAAAGTAAAGTTATATTAAGCAATTTTACCTCAAGACTTAAAAGGGTAGTCATGCTTAATATTATTCCGGCAGCAATATTATGCTTAGCTCTTATTATAATAACTGCATCAGCTGGATATTCATCAAAACTTATAGAGATGGTGCCGATATTTTTATGCATACTTTGTCTAGCCTGCTTTTTTTCAATACATCATTTATTTATGTATTATGTAATACAGCCTTATACTGCTGAGTTAACTGTTAAGAGTCCTTTATTTAAGATAATAAATGCAGTTATGTACTTTGTATGCTATGGATGTCTTCAGATTAAAACATCCTCCTACTATTTTACATTAGGGGTACTCGGTGTGACAGTTATTTATATGGCAGCCGCTTTAATTATAACGTATAAGGCAGCTCCTAAGACCTTTAGATTAAAGTAAAATATATTTGAGAATTGCAGGTGGAGTCATTTGAGCAAGAAGGTTTTGTTTGTATTATTAAGATATACATCGTTAGTGCTATCTTTATTGGCATCTGTACTTTTTATGCTCACGGGAAAAAGTATAGATATATACTTTATAACTCTATTTTTAGTATTTGTAATAAATAACCAAGTAAGATTTTTTTCCATACCTAAGAAAAGTATTTATTTTTTAATTTCAATATTGGTTGAAGCCGCCTTATCTTTGATTATTTTTAATAACTATGGAGGAATAACATTTTTACTGTTGTTTAGCATATTGCTTGATTCAACAATGTACATAAGTAGTAAATATATAACAGCAGGATTAATAAGTTTAATTATTGCAATTCTAATACTTTTAGGGCAAACAGATTTAAAGCTCACTATATCTAGTGTTTTAGCTGCTATAGCAGTTGGTGCACTTGGAGTTTATATAAAAGAGGAAACAGAAAGAAAGCATGAGGCACAGAAGCTCTACGACAAACTTAGAATTTCTGAAGAAGAGCTTAAAAAAGCAAAAGATAACTTAGAAAGATATGCAGGCACAATAGAAGAACTGACTTTGCTAAGAGAGAGAAATAGGATTTCAAGAGAAATTCATGATTCTGTAGGTCATAGTCTTTCTACTATGATAATACAGCTTTCTGCAATAGAAAAGATAGCAGAAATTGACGGAAAAGCAGCTTCTGAAATGGCTAAAAATTTAAGCGGATTTGCGAAGGATGCTCTACGAAGTGTAAGGGAGGCTGTAAGGGATCTTGTCCCAGCTGAATTCGAAAAATATCGAGGAATACTAGCTATTGAAGAGATGATAAAGAACTTTAAAAAGCTAACAGAAGTGGAGGTTATATTTACTTTATCAAAAGAAATATGGGAACTTAATTCAGATCAAAGCTTTATACTTTATAGAATAGTTCAAGAGTTTTTAACTAATTCAGTAAGGCACGGAAAAGCTGATAAAGTTAATATAAATTTAAACTTTTATAAGGATTCTTTATACATGAGGCTAAAAGATAATGGAGAGGGCTGTGACAATATTATAGAAGGAGTTGGACTTAAAAGCATAAAAGATCGAGCAGAAAGCTTAGGTGGAACAGTTAAGTATTTATCATCAAAAGATCAGGGGTTTGAACTTAACTTAAATGTCCCGAGGATCGAAGCATTAATATCTGAGAGGAATATATAGTTATGGATAAAATAAAAATTATAATAATAGATGATGAGAGACTTATAAGGCAGGGTCTTAAAATAATTTTAAATATTTATTCTGATATTGAAGTTGTAGGAGAAGGGGAAAACGGAGAAGATGCCTTAAAGCTATGCAGAGAAATGTCTGTAGATTTGGTGCTAATGGATATAAGAATGCCTGTCTGTGATGGGGTTATCGGGACCAAGCTTATAAAAGATAATTTTAGTAAAATTAAGATCCTAATATTAACTACCTTTAAGGATGATGAATATATACGCGATGCATTAAATTATGGAGCTTCAGGCTATTTATTAAAGGACAGTGATTATGATGTTATATATGAAGGTATAAAGGCAGCCTGCAAGGGGAGTATAGTAGTTCATCCTGAGATAGCTACAAATATAATTCATAATTACAAGACTGAAGATAAAGAAGACAACAGTAAGATAATAAGTCAGTACGGCCTAACAAATAAAGAAATAAATATTATAAGAGAAATAGCAAGCGGCCTGACAAATAAAGAAATAGGAGATAAATTATATCTGACAGAAGGTACTATAAAAAATAATATTTCAGTAATTTTGTCAAAGCTAGGATTAAGGGATAGAACTCAAATTGTCATATTCGCATTTAAAAATGGAATAGCTAATTAAAAGGGCTGATCTTAAAGCACAATAAACCTACGGGGCTGTCTTAAAACAGCATAAAACTACTGTGTGTTATTTGATTCTGGGAAACTTTCACTGTGCAGATAAGACTAATAATTTAAAAAATATAAAGCCTAAATCCTATAAACTCGCTTTGCTCAGGCAATATAGGATTTTTAACGGCTTTATATTTTTTAAAATTAAAGTCTTATTGCTGCTCGCTCAAATGTTTCTACGAATTCAAATAACACGCTAAGTTTAGCTGTTTTAAGACAGGCCTAAGTTTTAGTGCTTTAGGAGCAGCCTATTTTTATATAAGTAATTTAAGAGATGACTTAAGTCATTTTAACAAATTACCTAGGACAATAGGATAAATATGTTAAAGAATATATAATAAAATCATGATAAGAGATACAAGGAGATGGGAGTATGGCATTTATAGAAATTAATAATATAACAAAAAGGTTTAATGATAAATTAGCTATTGATAATGTTTCTATGGAAGTTGAAGAGGGAGATATTTTTGGACTTTTGGGACCTAATGGTGCCGGCAAGTCAACGTTGATATCCACGATTGTAGGGCTTATTAAATCAGATAATGGTGACATAACTGTAGGCGGCTATTCAATAAACAAGGAGTCGTTAAAGGTTAAAGAGCAAATAGGGTTGGTTCCTCAGGAAATTGCTCTATATGAAAAGCTGTCTGCAAAACAGAACCTTGAGTTTTGGGGAGCAATGTACGGGCTAAAAGGAAAGCTTCTTAAACAAAGAGTTGATGAGGGCATAGAGCTATCCGGTCTTCAAGACAGCATTAAAATGCCTGTAAAAAAGTATTCAGGCGGTATGAAAAGAAGACTAAATATAGCTTGTGCTGTGCTTCATCATCCAAAGGTGCTTATAATGGATGAACCTACAGTAGGGATTGATCCTCAATCAAGAAATCATATATTTGAATTCACAAAAAATATTAACAAGGAGAATGGAACCACAGTCATATATACCTCTCATTATATGGAGGAAATCGAGGCTCTTTGCAACCGTCTTTTCATTTTAGATTTGGGAAAGGAAATAGCAAAGGGAAGCAAAGCAGAGGTAAAAAGAATGGTTACTGATTTAACTAAAGTTGATATACAAACTCCAAAATACAACGAGGAGATTGTGCTTAAGCTAAAAAAAGTTAAAGGCATAAATGAAGTTGTAAAAGAAGAAGGAAAGCTTACATTAGTCACAAAAAATGAAAGCTTCAGCCTGGAAGAGGCAGTAAGGATACTTATTGCAGAGGGGGTTAAGTTTAACAGCATTCATATTAATGAACCCACTCTTGAAGAAGTTTTCTTAACACTTACCGGTAAAAAGCTTAGAGATTAAGGAGATAGGTTATGAAAGTATGGGCATATATACTAAAAGATTTAAGAATAATTAAAAAAGATTTTGCGAGCAGCTTTCTGATGTTATTTATATTTCCTGTTATGCTTAGCTTTTTCTATGGCTTCTTCCAAAATAAGATGTTTCAGGAAACTGCTAAGGTAGAAAAATTTACCGTTAGCATCAAAGATAATGATAACAGCGAAAGCAGCAAACTGATAAAAGATATATTCAGTAATGAGACTTTAAAAGATATTATTGAAATAAAAGGCGCTGATGGAGATATAGAAGTTATAATACCGAAGGATTTTCAAAACAACCTTCAAAACAATGAAACCTCAAACCTTATAATAAATCAAATTAAAAAAGATATGGGAGTTCAAACTCATGTAGTGCAAGGCATTTTAGACAGCTTTGGAAAAAATATTTCTATGGCTAGTGGTGTAAACAAAAATATTTATGCCTCTAATCTCTCTGAATCGCAAAAGAAAGATTTAATACAAAGCTATGCTGATAAATTAAATACAGTATTTAGCACTTCAGCTATAAAAGAGGACACTTTATCAATAAACAACAGGCTTAATTCAATCGAGTATTATGGTATAGAAATGCTTACATTTACCTCTGTACTACTCATAATGTCTTATTCATTGGAATTTATTAAGGAGAGAAAAGAAGGAACCTTAAAAAGAGTTTTTTCAATATCCATAGATGGAAAGAGCTTATTCTTAGGTAAAATAGGAGCTTTGTTTATAATATCAACATTATCTATACTAAGCTATGTTCTATTTTATAGACTCACCGGCAGAGCTTTTCATGGAAGTATTGCACTTATACTTTTGGCAGTAATAATGAACAGCCTTTTAATAGCATCCATTACCGGACTTGTAATTTCAATTTTTAAGGATGAAAAAACTGCGAGAGTTGTTTTAACTACTGTAATGATGGCAGGGACTATGATAGGTGGAGTATTTTTCCCAATTGATATTGTTGATAATAAATTTCTTAATATAGCTTCAAAGTTTACGCCGAATATATGGATAGCGGAAATGTATAAGAAAATTGGGTTATATAATGATTTTGAATCCATGCTTCCAAGCTTAGGTGTAATATCCGCTGTAGTTTTGCTATCCTTTATTATCGGAAGCATCAGAATGAATAAATCCTGGGAAGTTTAGGGGGAGCATTATGGGAATGATAAAGCTTACATTAATTAATTTTAAATACATGATCAAAGATAAAAAAGTTATATTATTAATGCTATTAATGCCTATGCTGGTCACCGGTTTTATATGCTATATGGCAAAGAGTGATAACAGTACGAGCAGTTTTCCGGTGGCTATCGTATTAAAAGATAAGGGAGATCAAGGAAAAATACTCGTAGATGAAATGATAAAAGAGGAGAAGGATTACTATAATATTTCTAAGCTTAATGAGGAAGAAGCAAGAGATAAAATTAAAAATGGAAAACTATTGGCAGCTTATATTATAGGAGAAGATTTTTCAGAGAAAATACAAAAGGGAGAAAAACCGGTTGTAGGTTTATTAAAGACCGGAAATCAAAATGTTGCCTTTAAGTTAGGGCAGTATATCGATGAATATATAAACAGTAAGATCTTAATTTCAGATCTAAAGGCATCTATAGGAAGCGTTGATGAGAAAATTATCACAAAAAATAATATTACTACGGAAATCAAAACAAAAGGCAGCAGCTTTAATTTTGCTAAACTTGTTATGGTTCTTATTGTGAATTTTATAATTTTTTCAGCAAACTATGTGGCAGGAGAGATTTTTGCACAGCGTAAGGAAAAAACACTATCAAGGCAGCTTACGACCCCTCATAAGCCTTGGGAGGTAAGCGGCGGGTTAATTTTAGGTTTTGGGCTTGTTCAGGTGGTTATCTACAGCTTTATTATTATCATTTTAAAGACTGCCTTTGGACTTCAGTTTGATGCTCCGCTAATAAACATTTTTATAGGAATGGCGTGCATGATTGTAGTTTCGGTGAGCTTAGGCCTATTTGCTGTAAGAATAACAACTAATGAAGGACTTTTATCTATTATAGTTTGTGTAGTCGGCACTGCTACAGGCTTTGTAAGCGGCTCTTTCACACCAAGTGCCAGTCTTCCATCAGTAATTCAAAATATAGCAAAGTTTACTCCTCAATACTGGTTTTCTGAGATTATGAATGGAGGAAATGTTATAGTAAGTTCAATATTGATTTTATTATTTGGCTTAGTGCTTTTTACAGCAGGTTCTATAAAATTTAATAGATTAGTAAAAGAATAAGACCGGAAAACTCCGGTCTTTAAAATTATTTGAGAATATATACATTTACATATTTTACAGCCCAATTTAGAGCTTCCTGTTTCGTGTTAAAGAAAACATCTATTGTGTTTCCAACTATAGCAGAGCCTGTATCAGCGGCCACTGCAAAGCCATAACCCTGGACAAAAACCTTAGTTCCGTAAGGTATTACACTTGGGTCTACCGCTATTGTGCTATACGCTTCCCCTGAACCCCTTACAGCTTTTCTTCCGGAAGCTGTATAGGCTGAAGTAGCTCCTCCCGTTGGAGAATAGGCAGTTGCTCTCATTTTCACAACCTTAGTATAAGGTACTGCATCTCCGCCTCTGGAAACAGGCAGTACAGGCAAAGTACCTAAAACTACTATTTTATCTGTTGGCTTTTTAGATATTACCTCATTTACTATTTTTCGCAGTACTTCTTTTCCATTTTCATATGTAACGCTAAAGGTTGTTTTCTTTTCGCCTTCAGCTCCATCTTGTACAATTTTTTTATAAGTATTTGGCAGATCGCTGCTGTTTTTTACAACAGTATCAAAAGCTAAAGCCTGAGTTTCTGAAAGCTCTTTAGTTTCAACTCTTATAACCTCAAGATTCATGCCTTCTGAAAGCTTTGTATCCTTTGGTATGCTTAACTTATCCAACTCACCTAAAGCAATATTTTCTGCTTTAAGCATTGCTTCAACATTATCCTCAGAGGATAATACATTAAGTTCTTTATCATCTACTGCTACTTTAATATTAACTGCCCGTTTAATATTAACGGTTTGATTCTTTACAACCTTTGATTTTAAAGCAGGCTCTATTTTATCTTTTGGACCTACTTTTATTCCATCCTCAGCTAAAGCCTTGTCAAGAGTATTTTTAAAGGTTGTAAGCTTAGTTTCTTTACCGTCGATTACTACGGTAATGGTTTTTATATTTGAATATATAACTGCTATTAACCCTGATGCTATTAAGATTGACATTAGCGAAGCAAAAAGCTTCTTCGTTCTTAGCTTTTGTAAAAAGTTTTGAACAGTACTAATATTAATCCCCCTCCTTTTATTTAATTAATGGAAAAAATATGTAAAAGGTATGTAAGATATGATAACTGTTTTTTATGTTTTTGTCAAATTTGCAGGATGTAATCCCTTTAACATTCAAAAAAATAGAGTATAATCTATATGATGGATAATTTATAAAGGAGGATAAGAGGGTGAATATAAAAAGCTTTCTAAAATTTGTAGAAATACAAACTAAGGTAGCAAGTGTAATACCTTTTACTTTTGGGACAGTGCTTGCCTTTTACCGTTACAGCAGCTTTAAGCTAAGTAATTTTTTAATCATGTTTGTGTCTTTGATAACTTTTGATATGGCAACAACGGCAATAAACAACTATATAGATTTCAAGAAAGCAAACAAAAAAGAAGGTTATGGCTATGAAGTACATAATGTAATGGGAACAGGTGGAATTAGTGAAAAGACAGCTCAAAAAATAATAATCACCTTATTAAGCGTTGCAACAATTTTTGGACTTATACTGACTTTAAGAACCAGTCCGGTTGTGCTTTTAATTGGTATGCTGTGCTTTGCTATAGGTATATTTTATACTTTTGGCCCAATACCAATTTCCAGAATGCCTCTTGGTGAAGCATTTTCAGGCGTAACTATGGGTTTTGGAATTACTTTTTTAGCAGTGTTCATACATGCCTATGATAAAAATATTGCTTTTTTAAGCTATACTAATAATATTTTAGGTCTTGGAGTAAATATCCTAGAGGTATTATCAATATTTTTAATATCTTTACCTTTGATAGGATGTATTGCAAACATAATGCTTGCAAATAATATATGTGATTTAGAAGATGATATAGAAAATCAGAGATTTACTCTTCCTTACTATATTGGTAAGAACAATGCATTAAAACTGTTCGCTTTTCTATATTATATAGGATATATTGCAATTATTGCCTCAGTTGTATTAAAAATACTGCCATTGTCAGGACTAGTTATGCTGATAACAATTATACCTGTTTACAAAAATATAAAGGCATTTCAAGTGAATCCATCCAAGGCAGAAACCTTTGTGCTGTCAGTAAAAAACATGGTGATTGTGAACATGTTTAATATTACTGTAATGGCTGCAATTACAATAATTAATACTTTAGTATAGTAATAATTCTTGTATATATACAAACACTATAGTATAATAGAACAATTGACGTTTGAAAGAGGGATATAAATGGAAGAAACAAAGATAGAAGAAATAAAGTTTAGTGACTTAGGACTTAATGAAAAGGTACTTAAAGCTATAGATGATTTAGGTTTTGAAGAGCCTTCAAGAATACAGGCAGAAATTATACCAGTATTGCTTCAAGGATTTGATGCCATTGGTCAGGCTCAAACAGGTACCGGTAAAACTCTTGCTTTTGGAGCTCCAATATTAAGCAAGTTTGAAAGAGATGGAAACAACAAGATAAATACAATAGTATTAACTCCAACGAGAGAGCTTGCAATTCAGGTTAATGATGAAATAGTACGTATTGCAAAGTACTCAAGAGTAAGAACTCTTCCAGTATACGGAGGTCAGCCTATTGAAAGACAAATCAGAGCATTAAAGAGCGGAATAGATATAATAGTAGGAACACCGGGAAGAGTACTTGATTTAATTAGAAGAGATATAATCGACTTAAGCCATATAAAGTTTCTTGTATTGGATGAAGCTGATGAAATGCTTAACATGGGATTTATAGACGATGTAGAAGAAATTTTAAAGGATGCTAGTAAAGACAGGCAGACAATGTTATTCTCTGCAACTATGCCTGAGGAAATAAGAAGATTATCAAAGAGGTATTTAAAGTCAGACAGCAAGCATATTTCCATAGTAAAAAATACTATGACAGTATCAACTGTAAGTCAGTATTACTATGAAATAAAACAAAAGGATAGATTTGAGTCCTTCTGCAGAATACTTGATGTTGATGAACCTGCTTCTGCAATAATTTTCTGCAAAACCAAAAGAGGAGTAGATGAGCTGGTTGAAGCAATGCAGGCTAGAGGCTACAGTGTTGAAGGTATGCATGGCGATATGGGTCAAAGCCAGAGACTTAATACTCTTAGAAAGTTTAAAGAAGGAAATCTTGAGTTTTTAGTTGCAACAGATGTTGCCGCTAGAGGAATAGATGTTGAAAATGTTACTCATGTTATAAACTATGATCTTCCTCAGGAAATTGAATCCTATGTTCATAGAATAGGAAGAACAGGAAGAGCAAACAGAGAAGGTATTGCATATACTCTTGTTACTCCAAGAGAGTATATGACTCTTAAACAGATTGAAAAAATCACTAAGAGTAAGATAAAGAGAAAAGAAGTTCCAACTATTGATGATATTTTCGTAGCTAAGTATAAAAATATAACCGGAAGAGTAGCAGAAACCTTACAGGGTGAAGAGTACAAGAGGTTCGTACCTTTAGCTGCAGAGTTAGATGAAGAATACAATCTTGTCGATGTAGCAGCGGCTCTTATGAATATTCTCTATAACAAAGAAGTAAGCTTTGATTATACAGAAAATGATATCGGAGCTGACGCCGGCTTTGTTAGATTATTTATAACAGTAGGAAGAATGGATAGGCTTAATCCAAAGCTTCTTCTTCAGTTCTTCAATGAAACCGCAAGGGTAAACAAAGAAGACGTAGGAGATATAGACTTACTTGAAAAGTTCAGCTTTGTGGATGTTTCTGAGAGGGTTGTTGACAGCATTCTTAAGAACTGCACAGGCAAGAAGCTTTTAGGAAGAAAAGTTAAAATTGAAGTATCTAAGTCTAGAAAGTAATAAAACTCTGAGGCGTTTGCCTCAGAGTTTTTAAATTATTTAAAAGGCTATTACAATCCCGCCATCATCAGCATATGTAGAACTTAAGCCTTTAGTTTCAACGATTATAACATCCTTAAAATTATATTTTTTAAGAACTGCATCCTTAAATTCCAATGCTCTGTCCAGGCAGTTACAGTGAGCGATTCCTAATATTTTGTCATCAAAATTATTTTCTTCTTCTCCAATAACATCTATAAGTCTATTGAAGGCTTTTTTATAGCCTCTTACCTTTTCAAAAAGTTTAATGTTTCCTTCGTCACCACACATAATAGGCTTAATTGAAAGCATTGAGGCAACCTTTGCTACAATAGGATTTAATCTTCCGGCCTTTGCAAGATGCTCTAGATTCTCTAAAAGGAAAAAAGTCTTCATTTCTTTAATATACTTTGAAACTTTTTCTACAATTTCATTTTCGCTAAAATTAAGCTTGGCAAGTTCATTTATCTTCATAGCTACCATGGTTTCACCTGAAGCAGCACTTAAACTGTCAAATACATGAATGAATTTATTGCCTATTTCCTCCATAAACATGTCCTTTGCAAGTACTGCGCTGTTATAAGAGCCGCTTAAAAACTTTGAAAGAGTTACAACAAACACGCTCTCTGGGCCTTCATATCTTTTCATATATTCATTTGGGGAAGGGCATGCTGTTTTTGGCGCTCCCTCATAAACATTCATTTCCTTAATGTATTGTTTTACATCTAAATTTTCATCATCAACAAAGGACTTATCTCCTAATTCCAGTATTAATGGTGCAATTTCTACGTTAAGTTCTTTTTTCATTTCTTCAGTTAGGTCACAGCTACTATCTGCAACAATTTTTATAGCCATTAAATTTCAACCTCCAAATTACAAATACCAATTGTTATCTTCAATATTTATTATATACACAAAAAAATTATTTTATTTGCTATATATTGAACTATATCATATATTTTCATGTTATACCAGATGAAATTTAGAATAGTGAGTACAAGTTTTCATAAAAATAATGCACCTTAAAAAGTGCATTATTTTTATGAAAATTATTTTTTAAGTTCTATCGTAACCTTAAATAAATCACCGTCAGTATCAATATTCAGTCTGCCGCCTTGAAGGTCAACTATGCTCTTGGCAATTGCTAGACCAAGGCCTGAACCCTCAGTAGCTCTTGAGGTATCTCCACGCTTAAATCTTTCAAAAATTTCATCTACATCGAATTCCATTTCATAGGCTGAAATATTTCTCATAGTGATTATAATTTTATCATCAGTTTCAGAAAGATCAATATAAACTCTTGTCCCTGTCTGAGAATACTTTAGTATATTTCCTATAAGATTTTCAAAAACTCTCCAAGTTTTCTTTCCATCTAGATTAGCATAAACTTTATGATGAGGAATGTTAACTCTGAAAGCAAGCCCGGAGGCTTTAATCTTCTCGTCAAGCTCAGCTAAGGATTGATTTAACAATTGGGCGACATCAACTTTTTCAATGTTTAATTCAACAGCACCGCTTGCCATCTTGGAGGCTTCAAATAAGTCTTCTATAAGCACCTTAAGCCTTTGAGCCTTTCTATCCAATACCTTAATATAGCTGTTCATTTCGTCCTTTGATAAATCCTCTTTTTTCAGCAAATCGACGTAATTTATTATTGAGGTAAGAGGAGTTTTTAAGTCATGAGATACATTTGTTATAAGCTCAGATTTCAGCCTATCACTTTTCATCTGGCTTTCAACAGCCATACTTATGCCTGTTTTCATGTTGTTTATATTATGTGCAAGCCTCGAGAAGTTGCCCTTACCTTTCTCTTTTATAACATAGCTAAGGTTTCCTTTAACTATCTCATCGGTACCTTTTATTATCTTATCTAATTTTGCTATGTTTCTAAAAAGCAGAATAATAACAAACAATGCGTATAATATCATGGCAATTATAAATAGTTCCGGACCGTTATAGGTTAATGATATTGCAGCTGTAATAACACCAAATAGCACTGAGCCAATCATAAATACAATGGTTATAAACAATAGGTTTTTATCTTTTAAACTTCGTATAAAAATTTCTTTTAATTTATATAGCAATCCTGATTTTATTTCAACTAAAAGATTTTCTCTATTTTTTAAACAATTAATAATATCCGGTATACTTATATAAAGATAGAAAGTAAATAAAGTAGTAAGAATAAGGTTTATGAAAAAGTCTGAGGTAATTATATTCATACCATAGTAATACAGGTTTCTATAAATCTCCGGTGAAATTATTAAAGCGAAAAATAGTATTATTAGCTTTAGATCAAAAGGAATTTTGCCATAAAGCTTATTAGAAGTTATAATCAAAGAATGCTTATCTATTTCTTCTTTTCTAGAGTACCTTAACATTAGGACACCTGAGACTAAGAAAATAGGAAATATTATTAGCTGAATAATTGCAAGTACCTTATTAACATAAAACTCTTTGCTGTTTGAAACCAATGGACTGGTTTTAGGTACTATTATATATCCTTCAAGACCTAATCCTGAAAGCTGATTGCTTACATATCTGGTGCTGGAGGTTGGAGAGTTATTAGGCAGACTGAAAGAATATACAGAACTGCTTTTAATATACTTTTGAATATCATCTACATTATTCAAATTACTATAGATATCACCGCTCTTGTTGTCTTTAAGATAATATATTATATCAGCTATGCTTTCATATTGTTTTTTAACTGAGTTATAGTTATCGTCACTTCTTTTAGCAAGCTCTTTTTTTATATCGTCTGCAGATTTAGTGTTTTGTTTCTTTATTTCTTCAAGCTTTTTGTTTTTTTCTTCTGTTAGTCTTGTTACTTTATCCTTATTTCCATTGCTTTCAGCATTCTCAATCTGGGAATTATATTGATTTTCTGTATCTTGAAGTTTGTTTTCAAGCTGATTGTCGTATTGATTTTTTAAATTATTAAATTCATCAGTATTGATTTTGTCATCAATTGATTTCTTGCCATAGTCTTTATAATCAACATTATAAGCTTTAAAATTAGAATAAAATTGATTTAACTCCATTTCAAACTGTCGGCCCTCAAAAAAGGATTTAAAATTTAAATACTCCTTATTGACCCTTAAATTAAACATGGAACATAAAGCTAATGTAATAAAAACTAAAGATAAAATAAAAATTGATAGTTTTAAATTTTTATTTTTCAATTTTATATCCAATACCCCACACCACCTTTAAATATTTTGGTTCCTTAGGATTTATTTCAATCTTTTCACGTATTCTTCGTATATGCACAGCAACAGTATTTTCGGAGTTGTAGCTTGGTTCATTCCATGCTCTCTCGTAGATTTCATCTATAGAGAATACACGCCCTTTGTTTTCCATTAAAAGCTCCAGTATCTTATATTCAATTGGAGTTAATCTGACTTCATCGCCATCTACGGTAACAAGTTTTGTATCCCTATTTAGAATAAGGCCTTTTATTTGCAGCGTATTACTTGCTGGGGCGAAGCTTTGAAAGTTCACATACCTTCTAAGCTGTGATCTAACCCTTGCAACAAGCTCCAAAGGATTAAAAGGTTTAGTAATATAATCGTCAGCTCCTATATTAAGCCCTAGAATTTTATCAGTATCCTCAGATTTAGCTGAAAGCATAATTATAGGAATATGCTTGGTTTCTCTTATTTTAAAGGTAGCTTTAATTCCATCCATTCTTGGCATCATAATATCCATAAGTACAAGCTGTATATCTTCTTCCTCTAAAATCATAAGTGCATCTATACCATCTTTAGCTTTGAAAACTTTAATATCCTCATTTTTTAGATAAATTTCAATAGCATCTCTTATTTCATCATCATCATCGACAACTAAAACATTATATTTTGACATATATCCCCACTCCTTCTCAAACCATTATATCACCTTCTATATAATTTGCTGTAGCTGTAATTTAATTATAAGAAAGGTTTTTTACAAATCTGTATTTAAATTTCTTACGAATTTCTTAAGAAATTATACAAAAGCAAAAAAGCAGTCTTAGCTTAACCACTAAGACCGCTTTTAGTTTATAGACCTAAAGTATTTTTTATTTTATCAAATAGTTTAGCACTATCTTTTTCATCATTGTAATCCTCAGGAACCTCAAAGTATTTAGGCTCTATGCCTTTGGAAGACAAAAGCTTGAAGATTTCTTCCATAAAAACCCCACGGTTTCCAGATATGCTGCAGGTTGGACTTTGGTTAATACCTATAATACCGCAGAACTCATAGCCGTTTTCAATATATACAAGCAAATCTTCAAGAACCGGCATAAAAAGCTTTTGGCAAAGCTTTCTATATTCAGGATTATCATAATCAGCTTTTTCCATAGGTTTTCTTGTTATGCCTAGAAATCTGAATTCAGGACAGGGAAGCTGAATTATTCCAACTCCGCTTTCAACCAAATCCTTTACAAAACCAAAGGCGCCCTTAGCTCTGGCAAGGGACTCAACTACGCTGTTTTGATTTAATATACAGTGACTTGTAAGTATTATCTTCTTACTTCTCATATATTTCTCCCTTCATTAAAAGTTAAAGTTAGTTTAAAAAAGGATAGAGTAGTTTTAAACTATCTATCCGTTAATTGCTAAGCAGCTATATTTTTGTTTCCCTTATACTGAGCAGGTATATATTTCATTGCAGCAAAGACAAGAATACAAGAACCTATCTTATCAATTATATTTGAAGCGATTCTTGGCCAGAAAGCTGCTGGTAAAAGCTGCATTCCGGAATTCTTTAGAACTAGGAATAAAAAGTCGTTGCCTCCACCGGTTAATCCTCCGTACAGCCACACTGATATAGGGGTACCTATTAAAGGACATACTATTGATAAAATAATACCTGTGATTATAGAAGTAACAAGTGTAAATTTGAACTTTCTAGCCATATAACCAACTACTAAGCCTGCTACTGCATTGACTAAAAAGAAAGGTATATCTTTTGGATTTCCGGTGATTATTCCTGTTAATACATTTGTTATAGTACCTACAGCAGCACCATACCAAGGACCAAATAAAACAGCAGCAAAGATAGTTCCTACTGCATCAAGGAATAAAAGCGGAATTTGAAGCTTTTGAACTACTGTGCCTAATACAATATTTAATGCTACTGCTATGGCACACATAATCATAATGAAAGGTTTTCTGTTTTGCATAAGGTTAATCCCCCTTAAAATAAATATCTAATAACAATATTTATTCTAAGGGCTCAGCCTATAAGAAGTAAAATAGATAATTTAAATAGATAAACTTATAAGTATTGATATTATTAATAATAAAATAAACTAAGGTTCAAATGGCTATGTAAGGGCCTTGAGTTATTTGAAAACAACATCATTGAAGTATGCGACAACTTGATTTCAAGAAAAGAAGATATCGCGATATCATGATAAGAAGTTATATAGTTAAATATTTAAATATAATTGTAATTAAAGTAAATTTATAGAACACAGACATAAGTTGTGATATAATATGCTAAAAATTGTTATTATTATAACAAACGTTTTTATTGGGGGGAAGGACAATGGAAAACAATAATGAACCAATTATTTCTATTAAGGATTTAAGAATGAGCTATGGCTCAGAGGATGTTCTTAAGGGAATAAACATAGATATTCACAAAGGACAGATAATTGGATATATTGGACCTAATGGTGCAGGCAAAAGTACTACAGTGAAAATATTACTGGGAATACTAAATAATTATAGAGGGACAATAAAAATTTTTGGTGAAGATATATCAAGCGGAAACATTGAATATAAAAAAAGGATAGGCTATGTACCTGAAACTGCCGAGGTTTACGAAAACTTGACAGCAAGAGAGTATCTTACTTTTATAGGAGAGCTCTATGGTTTAGATTATGAAAAAGTAGATGAAAAAGCTAAGAAGCTTATGGAGCTCTTTGGAATAGAAGGGGTATATGATTCAAGAATATCATCTTTTTCTAAAGGAATGAGACAGAAGGTTCTTATTATCTCAAGTCTACTTCATAATCCTGATATATTGTTCTTAGATGAACCTTTAAGCGGGCTTGATGCAAACAGTGTTATGGTTGTAAAAGAAATAATGTCTGAGCTTGCCAGACAAGGGAAGACGATATTCTATTCTTCGCATATTATGGATGTGGTTGAAAGAATAAGCAGCAGAATTGTGCTTATAAATGGTGGACAGGTTGTTGCGGATGGGACCTTTGAAGAGCTTAAGGAAAAGAGCAAAGAAGGCTCTTTAGAGGAAATATTTAACCAACTCACAGGCTTTAACCAGCATAAACAAATAGCAGAAGAGTTTGTAAGTGTGCTTAGTAGTGAGGCGTGACAATTAATAATTGTCATGCACTTGTAAGGAATACAGGAGGTTAGTAATGAAAGATATTTGGGTATTAAAGCTTTTAGATAGATTTAGTTCTATCTTTACAAAACTAGGAATTGACTACAAGATGATGAGAAAAATTGTTCAGCTTAAGCTGACTTTAGACAGCAGAAGAACAACTACAATAATGAACAATAACAATTCTGATAAGAAAAGTAGAAACCAATTTACTTTTTCACTGCTTATGTATGGATTTTTAGGCCTTTTTATAGCAATCTTTATCTTTATACCTATGCCATTATTTATGAAGATGAATTTTATATTGGGTATGATAATTTTTATGATTATGGCAACAATGATTTCAGATTTTTCATCGGTTTTATTGGATATAAAAGATAAAAATATTCTTATGCCGAGGCCTGTAGACAGTAGAACTATTAACGCTGCAAAGCTTATACATATATTTATATATCTTTTCAGTATTACTGCTTCCTTCTCAGGTCTTGCAATTATAGCTTCAATATATAAATATGGAATACTTTTTGCACTCGTTTTTTTATTTCAGCTTGTTCTTGTATCGGGATTTATTATATTTTTTACATCTATCTTATATTTCTTTATATTATCAATGTTTGATGGAGAAAAGCTTAAGGATGTTATTAATTATTTTCAAATTGTGCTCAGTATAGTTATTACAGTAGGCTATCAATTTATGGGAAGAATTTTTAATTTGTTTGACTACAATATAGCCTATGAACCAAAATGGTGGCATTATTTGATACCGTCAACCTGGTTTGCTGCGCCTTACAGCTTAATATTTGAAGGAAACAAATCCTTTGTTTTTATAGTATTTACAGCTATAAGCATAATATTGCCAGTAGCAGCCTTTGTTCTTTATTTTAAAGTAATAACTCCATATTTTGAAAGAAATCTTCAAAAGCTTTCTCAAAATAATGAGAGAGTAAAAGAATCTAAAGAAAAAAAGGTTAAAAGACAAAGGACCTTTGCTGGATTGTTTACTTTTAACAGAACAGAAAATGCATTTTTTAGATTTACACAAAATATGATTTCTAATGAAAGAA
Organism: Clostridiales bacterium oral taxon 876 str. F0540; assembly: GCA_000466585.1. GTDB lineage: Bacteria > Bacillota > Clostridia > Clostridiales > Clostridiaceae > Clostridium_AT. The sequence continues at coordinate 35,456 of KE993499.1, read as the reverse complement.
AGCTTAAGCTAAGTATTTATCCTTCTCTTGCATTTTCGGTAATAATGCCATTTATATTCATGGCAAATCAATTTGAAAAGGGCAAGAGTTTTTCACAAGTGATGTCAAGCATTAGAGGTGGAAAGGCTTATCTTTTCATCTATTTTTCAATCATTGTGCTCGGAGGAGCGGTTACATATATTAATAGAAGCGAAAAATACAAAGGTGCTTGGATATATAAAGCACTGCCTATTGAAAAACCGGCAGATATTTTCAAAGGAGCAATAAAGGCTGTGATGCTGAAGCTGGTAGTTCCTGTATACCTAATAATAACAATTATATTTCTAATTATATTTGGGCCCAGAATACTGTTAGACCTAACCGGAATATTTTTAAGCATAATGCTTTTATCTATGCTCATATTCAAATTGTCTAAAAAAGAACTTCCTTTTCATAAGGACTTCGCTACAAATAAAAGCAGTGAAGAAGGTGCGCTGGGGCTTGTGTTTGGGAGTATGGCTTACTGCGGAGGCTGCGCAGGAATACACTTTGCACTCACTAAAATTCAGTATGGAATTTTAGCATATAATATTGCATTGCTTCTATTATTTATTTTATTTTGGAATATAAGTTTTAAGTTTAGCTGGAAGGATATTTAAAAAGAAGAGTATGAGGATACAATTTAGTAAAATTTAGAAAAATCTATTGACCATGAAACTACTATGCGTTACAATATAGTTAAGAGATACTATGTAATGCATAGTAGTTATTTTTTAACTATGCTACTATGCAATGCATAATAGAACTTTGATTGATTGGAGGGATATGTTTGAATGATAAGTCACAGCTTCTAAGAGGCACTTTAGAAGGCTGCATACTAAAGATAATAAGTGATGGAGAAACCTATGGCTATGAAATAGTTTCAAAGCTTCGGGAGTATGGCTTTACTGATTCAACGGAGGGCACAATATATCCGCTGCTTACAAGGCTGGAGAAGAAAGATATATTAAAGTCAGTTAAAAAAGAATCGCCTTTAGGGCCGCAAAGAAAGTATTATTCTTTATCAGAACAGGGGGCAAGAGAGTTAAAGATCTTCTATAGCAATTGGGTTGAATTTAAAGACATAGTGGATAAAATATTTATTAATTATGGGGGAGATATAGATGAGTAAGATTAAAGAAGTAATTAAAAGAAATTATGAGCTTAGTAAAAAACTTAAAGCAGAATATCAAGATTTATATACAGATATTGTATGCTATATCAGAACAGCACCTCTTACGGAAAGACAGACTGAGGAAGCGGTAAATGATATTTTAGATATCATGCTTGGAGCGCAGGATAGAGAAGAAGACATTTTTGAAGTTATTGGAGAGGATTATAAAGAGTTTTGCGATGAAGTAATAGAATCTCATAAGGAGAAAAATCAAGGTATAAAAAACTTAATTGAAGCAATTCCTTTATTTATAGGAAATATAGCATTTTTGATAGGGCTCGACTTTGTGTCTCAAAAGATTGTGCAGCTTAAAAGAGAAAGAAGTCTGGACATAGTATACAAATTTCATTTAACTCCAATTGTGTTAGGAGTAATATTTGTGCTTATAGCTGTGTATGTAATTAAGAGGATAGGAAGAACTGAAAATGAAAAAATGAAAGGCCTGAGCAAAAAACAAAAGATGAAATCCAATTTTTTATTCGGCATGTCATATTCTCTTATAATAATTGCATCTGTAACTGCAGGACATTTTATCGATAGAGTTATACAAATTAATATTGCATTTTATATATTAATAATTCCAATATTAATATTATTCATGCTGTCAAAAATGCTATCCAACAAGTATGCATAAATTGCCTTTAACACTTGACTATGGTAAAATTTTGAATTATAATAAGATAATTTTATTAATAAAGTAGGGGGACTTGGGATGCCAGTAGTTGTACCAAAGGATTATAAATCTTTGCTTAATCTTATTGAAACAGAAATAGCTATAAAAAGTGTTAAAGATTATTTTGAAAAAAGGCTTGCTGAAGCTATTAACCTAACAAGAGTTTCTGCACCGGTTTTTGTGAAAAGCGGTAAAGGAATAAATGATAATTTAAACGGAGTAGAAAGGATAGTATCCTTTGATGCTAAAGAAATAAAGGATAATTCTTTAGAGGTTGTCCAGTCACTTGCAAAGTGGAAAAGAATGGCCCTTTACAGATATGGTTTTAGAGAGGGAGAAGGTCTTTATACAGATATGAATGCAATAAGAAGAGATGAAGAACTTGATAACCTTCATTCTATTTACGTAGATCAATGGGACTGGGAAAAAATAATTTCTAAGAAGGACAGAACCTTAGAGAGTTTGTTTGTTATTGTTAATCAAATATATCAAGTATTTAAGGATACAGAAAACTATTTGTATTCAATATATCCTATGTTTGAAAAAATCTTGCCAAAGGATATATATTTTATAACAACACAGGAGCTAGAAGACAAATATCCTGAATTGACTCCTAAACAAAGAGAAGATGTTATTGCTAAAGAAAAAGGCGCGGTTTTTATAATGCAGATAGGTGGACAGCTTAAGTCAGGTCAGAAGCATGATGGTCGTTCACCGGATTATGACGATTGGACATTAAACGGCGATATAGTTTTATATTATCCGCTTCTTGACAGGGCTTTTGAAGTATCTTCTATGGGGATAAGAGTTGACGAAGAAACACTAGAAAAACAGCTTAAGCTCTCAGACTGCGAGGATAGAAAAAATCTTGAATATCATAAAGCAGTACTTGAAAGAAAGCTCCCCTATACAATGGGCGGCGGAATTGGACAGTCAAGAATATGTATGTTCTTTTTAAGAAAGGCGCATATTGGAGAAGTTCAGTCTTCTGTATGGACTGATGATATAATTGCTGAATGTGAGGCAAACAATATATTTTTACTATAAAAGGCTAAGTTTTATGGATTAAAAAATAAAGAAGGAATATAATAGACATATAACCCTGTATGAAATTTACAGGGTTTTTAGCTTTGTAAAGCTTAAAATAATAATTATTTGTAAATTTAATATTATTAGTCATTTTACTGTAGATTATTTTCTAAAATTAATTATAATATAAAGATATATTATTATTTAGACGACTAATTGTTATTAAGGATGCTGGGGTTTTAAATGGATTTCAGGAGGTAACTTGTGAGCTAAGCGGATGTCTTAAGTTGCCTAGTGTTTCGAATGAAAGGAGGTAAAAGTCCTAAATGGACTTTTACGGGTAGTCTGCGAGTGTGAGCGAGCATGTTTAGAGTACCCAGTGTTTCGAATGAAAGGAGAAAATATGAAACTGTGTTCAATTTGTAATAAAAATATAGCAACAATTTTTACCGCAAAGATGGTAGAAGGGAAAACAGAAACTGTTGGTGTGTGCCTTCAGTGCGCTAAAAAAATGGGAATACCGGTTATAGATCAGCTTATGCAGCAAACAGGCATGAGTGCAGACGATATTGAAAATTTATCCGAGCAGATGAATGATATGCTTAAGGATGTTAACATGGAAGAGCTAGGCAAGAATGATATGTTTATGAATCTTATGAACGGTGCTTTTCCAGCAGAGCCTATGGATTTTAATGAAAAAGAGGATACAAAAGCCTCTGCAGAAACAAAAGCTAAAGATAAGCCAAAGGATAAAGAAGAAAAGAAGAGACCTAAAAGAAAGTATCTTGATACTTACGGAACAAATTTAACAGATAAGGCTATAGAAAAGAAAGTAGACAAGGTTATTGGAAGACATCGTGAAATAGATAGAGTTATACAAATTTTAAATAGGAGAAGCAAGAACAATCCTATTTTAATTGGTGAGCCTGGAGTTGGTAAAACAGCTATAGCTGAGGGCTTAGCTGTTAGAATTGCAGAAAAGGAAGTGCCTGCAAAGCTTTTTGATGCAGAGGTTTATCTTCTAGATTTAACCGCTGTTGTAGCAGGAACTCAGTTTAGAGGGCAGTTTGAAGGAAGAATGAAATCTATAATTGATGAAGCCAAGGAAAACGGTAATATTATTTTGGTTATAGATGAAGTTCATAATATAATTGGTGCTGGAGAAGCCCAAGGCGGGGCTATGAATGCGGCAAATATATTAAAGCCTGCTCTTGCCAGAGGTGAGATTCAGGTAATTGGTGCAACTACCTTAGAAGAGTATAGGAAGCATATAGAAAAGGATTCAGCCTTAGAGAGAAGATTCCAGCCTGTAATGGTAGAAGAACCTACAGTTGAAGATACAATAGAGATACTAAAAGGAATAAGGCATTATTATGAAAACTATCATACAGTGCATATAACTGACGAGGTTATTAAAGCTGCAGCTATAATGTCTGAAAGATATATTACAGATAGATTCCTGCCAGACAAGGCTATTGACGTTATTGACGAAGCGAGCTCCAGGGCAAACCTTAAGAACAAAGGTTTAGTTGAACTTAAGGCAGTAAGAGAAGAGTTAAAGGCAATTGAAGAAAAAATAGAAGAAGCTGCTGAGAAAACTGATTATGAAAAGGCAGCAGAGTACAAGGTTGAAAAATACAGATTACAAGATAAGATAGCTAAGCTTGAAAAAGAAACAGGTGAAGTTTATCTAACTGTTGAAGATATTGCCTATGTAATTGAAGCTTGGACAAAAATACCTGTTAAGAGCATAACTGAAGAAGAAGCTGAAAAACTGCTTCAATTAGAGGATAGAATTCATAGAAGAGTTATAGGACAGCATGAAGCTGTAGTAGGAATTTCAAGAGCAATAAGAAGAAACAGACTAGGCTTTAGAAAGAAGAGAAAGCCTGCTTCCTTTATATTTGTCGGACCTACAGGAGTAGGTAAAACAGAGCTTGCAAGAGCACTTTCCATTGAGCTTTTTGGAAGTGAAGAAGCGTTAATAAGAATAGATATGTCTGAATATATGGAAAAGCATACTGTATCTAAGCTTATCGGGGCGCCTCCAGGATATGTGGGATACGATGAAGGAGGACAGCTGACTGAAAAGGTTAGAAGAAGACCTTATTCAGTAATACTTCTAGATGAAATCGAAAAAGCTCATCCGGATGTATTTAATATGCTGCTTCAAATACTTGAAGATGGAAGGCTTACTGATAGTCAGGGAAGAACCGTTTATTTTGAAAATACAGTCATAATAATGACCTCAAATGCAGGAACTAACTTTAAAAGCAACAATATAGGCTTTGGAAAAGAAGGTTATGACGCTTTGGAGAATAAGGTAAAAGAAGCCTTGAAAGAATACTTTAGACCAGAGTTTTTAAATAGAGTAGATGAAACCATAGTATTTAAGCCATTAGCTAAGGAAGAACTTCATAAAATTGTAGAATTAATGCTTAATGAAGTTTTAGAGGAAGTTAGAGAAAAGGATATAAACATCGAAATTTCTGAAGAGGTTAAAGACTTCCTTATTACAAAGGGCTATGATGAAAAGTATGGTGCAAGACCTCTTAGAAGATCTATACAAAGATATATAGAAGATGAAATTTCAGAAAGCTATCTTCATAAAAGAATCCATGAAGGATCAAAAGTAAATATAACTTTAGAAAATGGAAATATTGTATTGAAGTAAAAAAAGTTATATACTATAAAGCATGGGTGTCACACTTTTCACGTAGAATAGAGGGATGAATTTTGGATGTAAACAAAGAAGATAAATTAAAATTGTATGGTTTTAATAACTTAACGAAATCGCTTAGCTTCAATATATACGATATCTGTTATACAAAGACAGAGGAAGACAGAAAAAAGTATATTGAGTACATCGATGAACAATATAATTCTGAAAGGCTTACTAAGATTTTAACTGATGTTACGGAAACTATTGGTGCCAGTGTGCTTAATATTGCGAAGCAGGATTACGACCCACAGGGAGCAAGCGTTACACTTTTGATTTCAGAAGAAGAAGTACCTTTGTATGTGCTTGATCCATCCTGTAACAGGGGAGTTTTAACTCCGGCTCGTGAAAATATAGTAGGGCATCTTGATAAGAGTCATGTAACTGTGCATACTTATCCTGAGAGTCATCCTCAAAACGATATAAGTACCTTTAGAGTTGATATTGATGTTTCGACCTGTGGAACGATTTCTCCTCTAAAAGCTTTGAATTATCTTATAGACAGCTTTGATTCCGATGTTATTACAATAGATTATAGAGTAAGAGGTTTTACTAGAGATATACATGGATATAAGCATTTTATAGACCACGATATAAACTCTATACAAAACTTTATTTCGAAAGATACAATTAATAGATACAATCTCATTGATATGAATATTTTTCAATCAAGTATATTTCATACAAAAATGAGGGTCAGAGATATCAATCTGCCTAATTATCTTTTTGAAGTCAGAGAAGAAGATTTAAGTCCTGAGGAAAGAGAAGAAGTAATAAAAAAGATTGATAGAGAAATGACAGAAATATTTTTTGGGATTAATGTACCTAACGTTTAAAATAAAGATCTTGTGCTCGGATTTTTAAAGCACAAGGTCTTTATTTTTTTGAAATTTACGCTTTGCCATAATAAGGTGATAAAGTTTTGTGAAAATGATTCGAAATATAATATATACTTAAAATTTAAAGAGGTGACGAACATGAAAATAAAAAGTATCAGAAGTAAGATTTTGCTTTCAATATTGCCTGTGTTTATTGTGGTGATAGGTGTATTGGTATTTTTAAGCTATGACAGAATTTCAACATTAATGAATTCTCAGATAAAAAGTGATATGCAAAATCAGCTTGCTACGAACGTGAATGAAATTGAAAAAAGGCTTCAAAGACATGAAAAGGTAGCACAGGGTGCTGCAAAAACAGCAGAAGCAGCAAGTACAGTATTAAGCAAAGATAATTATGCAGATTTTTTAAAAAGTATAATTGCAACAAATGATGATACTTTAGGATCTGGGATTTGGTTCGAGCCGTATAAATATAATTCCAGTAATAAGTTTTTTGGACCTTATGCCTATAAAGATAATGGCAAAATTGTATATACTGATGATTATAGCAAGGATGACTATAATTACATAAAGTATGATTGGTACAAAATTGGAATGACAGCCAATGGCACAGTATGGTCTGATGCTTATGTGGATGATGTAACAAAGATATCAATGATAACAACTACCGTTCCATTTTATGATAAGAATAAGCAATTTCTTGGTGTCGCTACAGCAGATATTAATCTTACAACTATTCAGGAAATGGTTAAAAACATAAAGGTTGGAGAAAAGGGTAAGGCATTTGTAATAGATAAAAACGGAATTTTTATAGCAGATAAAAATGCTGATAATGTTATGAAGGTTAAAATAAGCGAAGACAAGAATTCAAGCTTATCAGAGCTGGGAAAAATAATGCTTGCCAATAAATCAGGACAAGGTACTTATAAAGACGAAAGCGGTAATAATATAGTATATTATGCTTCTGTTCCAGAGACAAGCTGGAAGATTGCATTAAGCATTCCTGAAAGCGAGCTTATGGCTCCTGTTAAGAAATTTGTAATTAGCATGTCTTTATTAACAGTCATATCCGTAGCTGCAGTTATAGCATTGATAGTATTCTTTGCATTCTACTTAACAAAGAGTATTAATAAAGTTAAAGACTTTGCTATGGCAATTGCAGAAGGAGACCTTACAAAGCAGATTGATATAAAGACTCATGATGAGATAGGTAAAATGGCAGGCTATTTAAATACCATGTCTCAAAATATGAACGACATGGTTAAGGAGATATTAACTCAGTCCACTGAAGTCGCAAGTACAAGTGAAGAGCTTTCTGCAAGCGTTGAGGAAATGACTGCTAAGCTAAATATAATAGAAGGATCGGTTAAAAATATTGACGACGGAATTCAAGAGTTAAGTTCAACTACAGAAGAGATAACTGCCTCTATTGAAGAAGTTGACTCAAGTATTAATGTCTTATCAGGTAAGGCCGAGAATGGAAGCAATTTATCAAATGACATAAAAAACAGAGCAGAAGAGATTCAGAAAACCAGTAAAGAATCCAGTGAGAAATCGGAACTGCTTTATAGAGATAAGCAGGAGAAAATACTTCAGGCTGTTGAAGCTGGTAAAGTAGTTGAAAAAGTAAAAGAAATGGCTGATATCATAGACAGTATTGCCTCACAAACAAATCTGCTTGCGTTAAATGCGGCTATAGAAGCTGCAAGGGCAGGGGAACAGGGTAAAGGCTTTGCAGTTGTAGCAGACGAGGTAAGAAAGCTTGCAGAACAGTCAACTCAGGCAGTATCAAATATAAAGGATACAATATCTAAGGTTAAAGCTGCTTTTGATAATCTATCTAATAATACTCAGGAAGTTATAAATTATATAGATGGTACAGTAAAGGTAGATTATAAAGCCATGGTTGGTGTAGGAAATCAATATGGAAGTGATGCTCAATATATAAGTACAATGTCTGAAGAGATAGCTGCTATGGCGGAGGAAATAACCGCTACAGTATCTCAGGTAAGCACAGCAGTTCTCAATGCGGCATCTACTACTCAGCATTCAGCTGAAAGTACAAATGAAATTTTAAATAGCGTAAAAGAAACTACAGCAGCAATGAGTGAAGTTGCACATAGTGCGGAGATGCAGGCTGAGCTTGCACAAAAGCTTAACGACATTGTACGAAAATTTAAAGTTAAATAAACTAGAAGACCAGCACAGTTTTATGTGCCGGTCTTTTATGATTTATTATTTATTTTATCCCAGTTCCAGGTTTTCACCTTAGTATGTTCTTCTGTTTTTTCTTTCTTTATCTTATTTAATAATAAAAATGATATTCCGAAAAATACATATCCCAAAACAGTGAAAATAATTGTCTCGCTAGTGTAACGCTTAATATTAATAAGATATTCTGCTATTATTTCATTAGTTAAACCGGATTTTTGTGCATTAAATTCAGCAATAGCTTGTGGTATTACAATTCCGCCGTATGCTCCGCCTAAGGCACAGACTAACGAGGCAATCAGTAATATTATAAGCATAATATTAATTGAAGTTTTGCTGCTGGTATTTACAGTTATTAAAAAGTTTTTTACAATTAAAACTGTAGACAGTGCTGCTAAAAGGATAGAAAGAATAGCTAAAGCAGTTAACAAAAAATCACCTCCATGTTTTATTGGTAACAACTTATATAAAAGTCTACTGTTACAAATATACTAACATAAAATGGTTATAAATTAAAGTTGTTTTAAAATTATTTAAAATATTCAAAAAATATATTATTAATTTGTAATTTAGAAATAAGCATATATAGATATTTATTATATTTTGTATTCATTAATGGCAATTAAAATTAAAAATAATTAACTTTGAAAGGTTGTGGTTATAATGTTATTAAGAAATATTTTGGTGAGGGAATATAAAAGATTATAAGAGTATCTTAGCATGTTCTCTCACATAGTCCTTAAAATATTTGTTTTTAAAGGAGAGAATATGAATAATAAAGTCAAAGTGGTAAAGAGCGAAAAGTCATGGATAGAAACTGCTGCAATTGACCAGCTTGAAAAAACAGCCGAACTTGATGGAATAATAAAAGCTGTAGGACTTCCAGATTTACATGTAAGAAAGACGCCTGTTGGTGCAGCTTATATTACAAAGGATATAATTTATCCTCATATTATAGGCAGCGACATCGGCTGTGGCATGGCTTTGTTTTCAACGGGAATAAAAAGAGGAAAATTTAAATTTGATAAAATGTTTGGAAAGCTTTTTAGGCTGGGAGGTCTAGAAAATATAGACATATGTGAAAAAATAGAAAATATAGATCTGCCTTTTAAGGAGTCTTTAGGAACTATAGGTTCAGGAAATCACTTTGCTGAATTTCAAGAGGTTTCAGAGGTTTTTGATGAAAAAGCCTTTGAAGAAATCGGTATGGAAAAGAGCAGTGTTTACCTTTTGGTACACAGCGGCTCTAGAGGGTATGGAGAATATATTCTCCAGGACTGCATTAGAAAGCATTCCTGTCAGAAGGGTTTAAAAACTGACAGCGAGGCTTTTAAGGAATATTGGGAAGAACATCAAAAGGCATTGGAATATGCAAGATTAAACAGGGAACTTATAGCCTTTAGACTTTTGGATACTGTTGGCGGTAAGGATGATAAAAAACTTTTAGAAAGCGTGCATAACTCTATAACAAAAAAGGAGATTGATGACGGAACCATATATATTCACAGAAAGGGTGCAGCTCCTTCGGATGTTGGCTATATAGTCATTGCAGGCACCAGAAGCACTAAATCTTATATAATAAAACCTGAAGAAGGTCTATATGATTACTGCTATTCAGTTTCTCATGGAGCAGGACGAAGATGGCCTAGGTTTGACTGTAAGAAAAGACTTCAGCATGTTTATGAAGATAAAGTACTAAGGGAAAGAAAACTAGCAAGTACTTTAATTTGTAAAGATAAAAATGTAGTTTATGAAGAGGCTCCTGAGGCTTACAAGAGCATAGAAAAAGTAGTTGAAGATATGCTTAATGAAAAAATGATAAAGCTTGTGGCGAGTTTGAATCCATTGATTACTTATAAGGTTTAAATGCAAGAAAGTCCCGCAAGGGACTTTCTGCTATCAATTCTACATATTACATTCTAAATTAACTAAAATGCCCAATTTCCATTTCTGAATATAGGCTCTAATTTTCCATCAGCTGTTTCACCGTCAATATTTAAGTCTGGTGAACCAACCATAAAGTCTACGTGAGTTAAGCTTGTATTAGCTCCATTTTTAGTTAATTCCTCTTCACTCATAGAAGCGCCGCCTTCGAGGTTAGTAGGATAAGCCTTTCCTAAAGCAAAGTGACAGGAAGCATTCTCATCAAATAATGTATTGAAGAATATAATATTTGTATTTGAAATTGGAGAGTCGTGAGGAACTAGTGCAACTTCTCCAAGAAAATGTGAACCTTCATCAGTTTCGATAAGCTTTTTCAAGGTTTCATAGCCTTGCTCTGCTGAGAAGTCTACTATCTTTCCGTTTTCAAATTTAAGAGTAAAGTTATCTATTAAATTACCGCTGTAGTTAAGAGGCTTTGTGCTTCTAACTGTACCGTTAACTCCATCTCTCTTTGGCATTGTAAATACTTCTTCTGTAGGCATATTTGCTACAAAATATGTACCCTCATATTTACCGCCTTCAACATTTGAACCTCCGCCGGCCCAAAGATGTTTTTCAGGAAGCTCAACAGTTAAATCAGTAACTGGAGATTTATAATGAAGCTTCTTAAACTTCTTGCTGTTTAAATAATCAAGTTTGGAATTTAAATTGTTAGTATGCTCTCTCCAAGCATCAACAGGATTTTCTCTGTCTACTCTTGTAGCTTTAAATATGTTTTCCCAAAGCTTTTCTACGCTTTTTTCAGCATATGCATCAGGAAATACCTTAGCCGCCCATTCCTTTGTAGGAACTGATATAACACACCAAGCAGCCTTGTCTGCCATAACATAGCTTCTATAGCCGTCTAATGCTTTTGATGCTGTTTTATTAGCAATAGATATTCTTTCTGGATCAACACCCTTTAAAAGATCAGGATTTGAAGCAGAAATGCTTAAAAAGCCAGCTCCTTCCTTAGCCATTTCCTCAAGTCCTTGTGCTCTCCACATAGGATATTCAGAAAAAGCCTCATCTGGAGCATTCAAATATTTTATTCTTGTAACTTCTTCATCTGCCCATTCAACATGAACATTTTTAGCACCTGCTTCATAAGCTTTTTTTGCAGCTGCCCTAACAAATTCAGCAGCTGGAAGAGGAGCATTAATAACGAGTGTCTGACCCTTTTGTATGTTGATACCTACCTTAACAGCCAGTTCCGCATATTTTTCAAGATTTTCTTTAAAGTTCTCCATGTAAATTCCTCCTTATATGGTTTTAAAACCACTAATTATCTATATTCTAGCATTAATAACAGATTTATTAAAGAAAAATTATTATCCATAGTACACCTTAAAGTACAAATATTTTACAGACAAAAAAATAGGAGTTTACAGGTTTTGGTATTTTTAAGCTAGCTTTGCTTATTCTAATCTATAACTATTGCTTTATTTTTACATGTAAATATTGTAAAATAAGTATTGTCATCTATTAATTACATAGGGGGGATAATAATGGCAAAGATATTCAAAAATAATAATAATGAGTTGAGATCTGGATGGAAGCTTGTTTCCATCATGGCTTTATACATTGGTATTTCTTTCGTACTTCAAATTATTCTTGGTATGGTATTAGGAGTAATTTTTATGAAGGGTACTGATTTATCAAGTTTGAACGACTCTATTAATAACTTCATTAAAAATTCAGCTGGAGGGCTATTTTTAAGTCAGTTTATTGATGCAGCAGGATTTATAATAGCATTGATTATTATGCTTAAAGCAGTAGATAAGAAAAGCTTTAGAAACATCGGGCTTACATCAATAGGAATTGATTTTAAGGATTTTGGGGCCGGACTTTTATTTGGAGCCATTTCATTTACTGCGATTTTTATAGTGCTTTTATTAACTAAAAATATATCACTTCAGAACTCCTTAGGGTCTCCCAAATTTTCTTCATACACCTGTTGGGGAATAGGTTTGTTTATTTTAGTTGGTTTTAAGGAAGAGCTTCTTTCAAGAGGATATTCAATCACTGCATTAAACCAAATGAAGAGGCCTTGGCTGTCAATACTTATATCCTCATTAATGTTTTCAGCGCTTCACTTATTAAATCCAAATGTAAAAGCTCTAGGTCTTATCAATATAGTTTTTGTAGGAATTCTTTTTGGATATATGTTTGTAAAGACTAATAATCTATGGATGCCCATTGGTTATCATATAACCTGGAACTATTTTCAAGGAAATGTATTTGGTTTTGCTGTAAGCGGAAATGAAGCACATGGTATATATAATATAAATGTACTAAAAGATAACATATTAACCGGAGGAGCTTTTGGACCTGAAGCAGGAATTCTTACAACTATTGTAATTGCAATTGGAATACTAGTAGTTTGGAGTATGCCAAAGAGAAACGTTTCAGGCAATAAAGGATATAAAATGTATGAAAATGCATAAGATAAGCAAAATGATATTATAAATCTTAAGTTATGTAAAAAATTATACGCATATGATAAAATGGTATTATTAGAATAAAGTTAACATTATAACATAAAGGAGAGATTTCGATGAGTAACTATGAAGAAGGTTCTATGGAAGAAATGATGGCAGCCTTAGAAGGCAGCCTGAAAAGAATAAATGCCGGAGATGTGGTAAAGGGGACTGTTATATCAGCTTCAAACGATTCAGTTTTTGTTAATATAGGATACATGGCTGATGGAGTTATATCTAGGGAGGAGTTAAGCTATGATGAAGCGGTAAACCCTAAGGATATTGTAAAACCCGGAGATGAAATATACGTGTATATACTTCAGGTTAATGATGGTGAAGGCAATGTTGCTTTATCAAAAATCAAAGCTGAAGAGCATAAAGTTTGGGATGAGTTTGAGGAATCTTTAAAAGAAGGAAAAACTATAGAAGTTAAGGTCAACGAAGCGGTTAAAGGCGGAGTTACTGCGAATGTAAAAGGTGTTAGAGCATTTATTCCTGCATCACAGCTTTCCTTAAAATATGTTGAAGATTTAAAGAGTTTTGTAGGAAAGAATTTAGTAGTAAAAGTTATCGAGCTTGATAAGGATAAGAAAAAGGTTGTTCTTTCAAGAAAGGAAGTTGAAAAAGAAGAAGCTGAAATTAAGAAGGATGAGGTATGGGCTTCACTTAAGAAGGGGGAAAGAAGAACAGGCAGAGTTACAAGACTTGCTAAGTTTGGTGCTTTCGTTGACTTAGGCGGAGTAGATGGATTAATACATAATCAGGATCTTTCCTGGAAGAGAATTTTAGATCCATCAGAGGTTGTTTCAGTAGGAGATAAAGTAGAGGTTTATGTAATTGATTTTGATAAGGCTAAAGGAAGAATTTCTTTAGGACTTAAAGAGGTTTCTGAAAATCCTTGGAATAAAACCGCTTCAGACTTTAAGACAAATGACATTGTTGAAGGAACAGTTGTAAGGCTTACTGATTTCGGTGCTTTTGTTGAAGTTGCAGAAGGAATTGAAGGGCTTGTACATACATCGCAAATCGCAGAGGAAAGAGTATCAAAGCCATCCGCAGTTTTAAATGTCGGCGATAAAGTAAAGGTTAAAGTATTAGAAATAGATACTAGAAATCAAAAAATGAGTTTAAGTATTAAAGAAGCCAAAAATACAGAGGAAAGAGAAGAAATCAAAGACTTCTTGGGAGACAAATCTGAAGGCTTAACTTTGGGAGATCTTCTAAAGGATAAATTTAAGGACTTTAAATTTGAAGAATAATACCTTAAGGAGCGACAGCTGTATGGAAGTTCAAATATTCTTTAAAGGCGAAAAAGAACCGGTTGTTTACACTGGTGACAGGGTAGATGTACTGGATTTTGAAATGAACAGTACTAAATACAAACAAATAAGATATTTCAGAAAAGGCTTTAGCAAGAGCGAGCTTATAGAAGAAAGCAAGATAAATAAAATTACAACAAAATAAATTAAGATATGCAAAAAAGGCTGTATGCTGCCAAATATCTAAATCTAGGGTATTATTTAGATATTTTGCAGCACACAGCCTTTTATATTATAACTCATCTAGACTTCTAAACTCATAGCCTTGTTTTTTCCATTCCTTTAGCAGGCTGTCCAAAATTGTGGCATTTGTTTTTGACTCTGCATGAAGAAGACATATCATGCCCGGTTTGGTTGAGTTTAGCAAAAACTCTTTAGATTTTTCAGGGTCTGGCTGATTATTTACGTCATAGTCCTTGTAGGCAAGAGAGAAAAATATAGTTTTATAGCCGAGTTTTTGTGTGTAGTATAAAGATAATTCGCTGAAATCACCCATAGGCGGCCTGAAGTTTTTAGATATTTTTACGCCTGGAACTTTTGCAGCAGCTGCCTCAACACCAGTAAGCTCTGCATTGAAAGTATTCTCATCAGTAAAATCAGGCATAGATTTATGATGTACTGAATGATTTCCTATTACATGTCCTTCGCTTGACATTCTTTTCAAGAGGTCTGAGTTTTTAACACCTTTAAAAGAACCGGCAATATATGGAGCTGTTACAAAAAAGGCTGCATGAACATTATTTGCCTTCAACGTATCTAAAATGCTTGGAGTATAACCATACTCATAGCCTTCATCAAAGGTAAGATAAATGATTTTCTTAGAGGTATCGCCAAAAGCATAGCCATGGTATTTTGATAATAAAGAAGCACTGCTTTTAGGCGAGTAAGACCAGGACCAGCCTATTCTTTTGGTATCAAGTGATGAAGGATTTGAGACGTTAACAGGTGTTAAAGGCTTAGGCTTAGTATCAGGTTGTGGAGATATATTGTCAGCAGAGCTGTTTTTAGCAGTGTTATCATCAGACGATTTCGGTAAATTATTCTCTGAATTTAAGTTCTCGTTATTACTGGGTTGACTAATATTTGAATTTGCAGCTGTATTATTTGCCGCAACTGCTTGTTTTGTTTTTGTGCTGCAGCCTGAAATAACAGTAGAAATAGCTAAGCTTAAGATTAGTAATATTTTAATTTTATTCTTCATAAGCTCCCCCTCCAATTGTCATATTTAAATAAATACCTATGCTTTCATATTATCATAAAATATATATAAGTTGAATAAAAAACGCATGGATAAGATAAATAGTCCATGCGTTGAAAGTACCACTAATCAATAACAGGCACAAATTTTAATTCTCTAGTACCCCAAATATCCTTTGAATATTCTTTAATAGTATTGTCACTGGAAAAAATACCAGAGTGAGCAATATTCATTATACACATTTCATTCCATTTTGATTTATTCTTGTACAAAGTATCAATCTTTTCCTGAGCCTTAACATAAGCATCAAAATCCTTAAGAACAAAGTACTCGTCATTGAACAGTAAAAGAGAATCATGTATATTTCTAAATTCATCTTTTGATACTCCTAGAGATCCATCTACTAATTCATCTAGTATTTTTTTTACTCGCATATCGTTATTGTAAATATCAAAGGCAGAGTAGCCGCCGTATTTGTTATAGCTTATTACTTCATTTGCCTTAAGACCAAATATAACTATATTTTCATCACCAACTGCATCCTTCATTTCAACATTAGCCCCATCAAGAGTGGCAACAGTTACAGCACCATTCATCATAAATTTCATATTTCCAGTTCCTGAGGCTTCCTTTGAAGCAGTGGATATCTGCTCGCTTACATCAGCGCAGGGGATAATTCTTTCTGCCAGAGATACACTATAGTTTTCAAGAAAAATAACTTTTAACTTTCCGTTAATGCTTTGATCGTTATTTACTTTATTTGCTACAGCATTTATAAGCTTAATGGTCTGCTTTGCAAGGCGATAGCTTGGTGATGCTTTAGCCCCAAAGAAGAAGGTTCTTGGAACAATGTCTAAATCAGGAGTTTCTTTGAGTTTATTATATAAATACATTATATGAAGAATATTAAGCATTTGCCTTTTATAAGCATGGAGTCTTTTAACCTGAACATCAAAAATTGAGTTTGGATTAATGTCAATTCCGTACTTACCTTTAATCATATTCGAAAACTGAAGTTTATTCTCATTCTTTATTGCGGATATCTTATCTTGAAAAATTATATCAGCTTTCAAGCTTTCAAGCTTTACTAATTCTTTGGGTTCTTTAATCCAGCTTGTGCCTATAGCACTGGTTATAGCTTCACAGAGCTCTGGATTTGATTTTAAAAGCCACCTTCTGTGAGTTATTCCATTAGTCTTATTATTAAATTTTTCGGGGAATATTAGATAAAAGTTATTAAGCTCCTGATTTTTTAATATCTCGGTATGAAGCTTTGCAACCCCATTGACCGAATGACTTCCTACAATAGCAAGGTAGGCCATCTTAATAACCCCATCATTAATTATAGACATACTGTTTATTTTTCCCCATTGTCCGGGATATTTGTGAGACAGTTCATCACAGAAACGTTTATTTATTTCTTCAATTATCATATAAATTCTGGGAAGAAGATTCTTAAACATATCAATAGGCCATTTTTCAAGAGCCTCAGAAAGTATTGTATGGTTAGTATAAGCCATTGTATTAGTAGTTATATGCCAAGCTTCTTCCCAAGATAATTCTTCTATATCTACGAGTATTCTCATAAGCTCTGCTACAGCAACAGAGGGGTGGGTATCATTTATGTGAATTGCTGTATGTTTGTGAAATTCATTTATTGGAAAACCTGATCTCTTATAGCTTCTCACTATACTTTGAAGTCCTGCACTTACAAAGAAATATTGCTGCTTAAGTCTTAGAAGCCTTCCTTCATGGTTGCTGTCATCAGGATATAATACCTGTGATATTGATTCTACTGAGGTTCTGTATGCAGCTGCTTTAAGGTAATCACCGCGGCTGAAGGTAGAAAAGTCAAATTCATAGTCAACAGGTTCTGCACTCCATAATCTTAAGGTATTAATCATATTATTATCATAGCCCACTACAGGAGTATCATAGGGAACGGCGCGAACCGGTTCATAATTTTCATGAATAAAGGAAAGTCTTCCTGTTTCATAAGTAGCTCGTATGGTCCCTCCAAAGCGTACCTCAACGGCTTTATTTTCTTTTTTTATTTCCCATACATTTCCATCTCTGAGCCAGTAGTCAGGTATTTCAACCTGATAGCCGTCAACTATTTTTTGTTCAAACAGCCCATATTTGTATCTAATACCGCAGCCGTGACCGGGAACTCCTATAGAAGCCATAGAGTCTAAGAAACAAGCTGCAAGTCTTCCAAGACCTCCGTTACCAAGTCCGGCATCATTTTCTACATCTTCCAGCTCACTAAGGTCGATGCCAAGTTCTTTAAGACCTTCTGAGCATAACTGTCTTATTCCTAAATTTAAGAGATTGCTTCCCAATAGTCTTCCGATCAAAAATTCCATAGAGAAATAATAAACCTGCTTTTCGCCGCTTTCCATGTAGTATTTGTTTGTATTAACCCAATTTTCAGTTACGTAATCTCTGACCAAACCACCAAGGGCAAAATATTTATGGAGTTTTGAAGCACTTTCAATGTCTTCAGCAAAGGTATTCATTAATTTTCTTTTATAATCGGATTTAAATTTTTCTTTACTAAGTTTCATTTTTTTCTCCTTCCTCGAAGTGTCGAGTGTTCTAAGAGCATAAGTTATCATTTGCATATTGTAGTTAAAGTCAAATTTGAGATTTAACCCAGCTTATAGGAAAGTATAAGTAATTCTTCGACGTACTAGTCTGTCAGCTAAATCTTATTTAGGGCTTCAACTATTAAAATACTGAAAACGTATAATTATATTTAATATGACAGTAGACAGCAAATATTGCTGTCTACTGTATAGTTTCAATTAGAAAGTTACTATTTAATAAGCTCAAATAGCAAGCTAACTTTGAAATATATTAAAATTATAACCTTATAATAGTGAGTCGTATAGCTTTTTATATTCTAAAGCAGATTTTTTCCAGCTGTTGTCCTCAAGCATAGCATTTTTCACAAGATTGTTCCAGAGCTCTTTGTTTTCATAAAAGCCTAGCGCTCTCTTTATTGTGTAGAGCATGTCGTGAGCGTTATAATTTGAGAAGGAGAAACCATTTCCTTCATTAGTATATTCGTTAAATGGATGAACTGTGTCTTTTAATCCGCCGGTTTCACGAACTATAGGCAAAGTTCCGTATCTAAGAGCTAAAAGCTGACCTATGCCGCAGGGTTCAAATAATGAAGGCATAAGAAACATATCTGAAGAAGCATAAATTCTTTTTGCAAGAGTATTGTTAAAGGTTATGTTTGCAGAAAGTTTATCCGAGCTGACTCCAGCGTAATACTTGAGCATTTCTTCGTAATTATGCTCTCCTGTTCCAAGCACTACAAGCTGTAGATCCAGCTGAAGGATTTCTTCTATAACATGGGCTAAAAGATCAATACCTTTTTGTCCGGCAAGTCTTGTAACCATTCCTATCATTGGAATATTTTCATTAACAGGAAGATTTAATAGCTTTTGAAGCTCTATTTTGTTTTTTATCTTACCGGATATATCATTATGATCAAAGTTATAAAACAATTCATTATCTTCCTTAGGATTAAAAAGCTCTGTATCTATTCCATTTACTATTCCGCTTAAGTCGCGGCTCCTAACCTGCATTAGCCCATGAAGACCTTCCCCATAAAAAGGAGTTTTTATTTCCTCTGCATAGGAGCTGCTTACTGTAGTTATTTTATCTGAGAAATTCAGACCACCCTTCATGAAGGAAATACCATCATAATATTTTAACATATCTTCAGAAAAGTAATTCTCTCCAAGGCTTAACAGATCTCCTAAAGTTTCCTTAGGAAAAACTCCTTGATATTGAAGATTATGAATAGTAAAGATTGTTTTTATAGCTTTAAACCTGGGATTATTTTTATAGTGTTCTTTCATTATAGGAGCTATCATGCCCGTGTGCCAATCATTTAGATGAATGACATCCGGAGTAAAATCCACCATATGATTGACTGCCTCTAAAACTGCTCTTGAAAAATAAGCAAATCTTTCACCATCGTCATAAAAGCCATAGGAGCTTGGTCTTTTGAAATAGTACTCGTTATCTATAAAGTAGAAGGGGATATCGTCATACTCCAAGTACTGAAGACCACCATACTGATTTCTCCAGCCTACCGGAACATTAAAAGTATCTAGAGTATGCATTTTGTCCTTAAATTCCTGTTTTATATCAGAATACTTTGGAATAATAACTCTTATGTCTACACCGATTTTGCGTAATGCCTTGGGAAGTGCGTATGCAACATCGCCAAGACCGCCGGTTTTCATAAATGGATGAGCTTCTGAAGCCACGAAAAGTATTTTCATAAAATTTCTCCTTTCACTCAAAAGGTTTATTCAAATTGAAGCTTTTTTTCAACAACTAAAGGAATATCGATATCACCCTTTAATTCTTTGCCTTCTTCAATAATAATGTTTTTATCAATGATAATATTAGTAAGTTTTGCACCTGCCTTAATTTCGCAGTTTTGCATTATAACACAATTTTTGATCTCGGCACCTTCATGTATTTTAACTCTTCTAAATATAACGCTGTCTTGAATATTTCCATATACTACACAGCCATTTGCAATTAATGAATTTGAAACTATTGAATTACTGGAGTACTTTGTAGGGGGTTCATCTTGGGATTTTGTATATATAAGGCCATTACTGAAAAATAATTCTTTATTAATATTTAGATCTAATAAATCCAAGCTCGATTTATAATAAACCTCTGCAGAATTTATACAGCTTAAATATCCAGTAAACTCATAAGCATTTACTTTAAGATTTCCAAGTTTTTTATATACTGCTTCTTTAATTGAACTGAAAAAACCTGTCTTAATGCACTCGAGAGTTAAGTTTATAAGAACTTCCTTTTTCATTATAAACATTTCCATTGATATATTGTTAATATTGTCAGTACCTATATTTTTGCCTACACTAATAACATTATTATTGGCATCTAAATTTAATATACTGCAGTCAATAAAGTTCGATTTACAGTTCTCTGCTCTTTTATATATTATAGTTATATCAGAACCAGAAGACTCATGATAAGCTGCTACCGACTTATAATCAATATTACATATCATATAAGAGGAAGAGAGGATAACATAATCTTCTTTGCTTTTATAAAAATACTCAATATTATTTTTCAAGCTTTCAATTTCATTCATATAATAATTATTTTTATCTAATTGAAATACAAATAAACCATTTATCTTCCTATCTAAATCCCATGGTTTTCCCGAACCTATATGATCCATAAGAGATCTTGTTTTCCCATCGGTAAACGTGCCTATATTTGTAATACCAGAGTTAACCATATTAGAAAGAACAAAGTCAATTATTCTATATCTTCCGCCAAAGGGAATAGAGGCTAGGGGCCTGTTTCTTGTAAGCCTTTTTATCTTATCTTCATTTTCATTTAACATTAATATCCCCATGTAATTTTTTAGCATAGTGGTTCATCTCCCATCAACCTTGTATTGAATCTATATTTTTGAATATTTATCTATAACTCTGCCTTCAGCAACAACGGCTATTTCTTTGCCATCACCAATTTTGGTATCTTCTTCGATAATAACATCTCCGCCTATAATAGCTTTTCTAATTTCTGAGCCATCTTTTATTTTTGAATTTGCCATTATTACAGAGTCAACTACTTTGCAGTCTTTGCCTACATGAGCTCCCGGGAATAACACAGAATTTATAACTTCTCCAAAAACTTCGCATCCGTCGGAGATGAGTGAATTTTTAACTGAAGCAGTTTCGCCAACATACTGTGCTGGCAAGGTTGGAGAAACTGAGTAAATCTTCCAGGTTTTATCATGAATGTTTAATTCATTATTGTCGTCGAGTAAGTCCATGTTTGCCTGCCATAGACTTTCAATAGTACCAACATCCTTCCAATAACCTTTGAAAGGATAAGCTACCAGTTTTTTGCCTGCTTCAAGCATCTTAGGAATTATATTTTTGCCAAAGTCGTTGCTTGACTTAGGATCCTGATCATCCTTGACTAAGAATTGGCTTAATACCTGCCAGTTAAATATATAAATACCCATGGAAGCAAGAGTACTCTTAGGATGCTTTGGTTTCTCTTCAAACTCATATATTTCATATTTCTCGTTTGCATTCATAATTCCAAATCTGCTTGCTTCTTCAAGTGAAACATCTATAACAGCTATTGTTGCATCTGAGTTTCTTTCTTTGTGAAACTCAAGCATTTTTGAATAATCCATTTTATATATGTGATCACCTGAAAGTATAAGCACGTATTCTGGATTAAAACTATCAATAAAATTCATATTCTGATATATGGCATTTGCAGTTCCTTTATACCAATCGCCGCCTGATTCCCGCATATATGGAGGAAGTATACTTACTCCGCCTTTATTTCTATCGAGGTCCCATGGAGAACCTATTCCTATATGTGAATTCAAAGCAAAAGGACGGTACTGGGTTAAAACACCAACTGTATCAATCCCTGAATTTGAACAGTTGCTTAGTGGAAAATCTATAATTCTATACTTTCCACCAAAGGGGACAGCTGGTTTAGCAATTCCTTTTGTAAGCACCCCAAGCCTACTTCCCTGCCCCCCTGCAAGAATCATTGCTATCATTTCTTTCTTCTGCATTTTCAATTCCTCCTTTTAGTCGGAACACAGAGTAATTTAAGACTCTCGTTCCACTCGAAAATTACTTGTAAAAGTCCATTTAGGACTTTTACCTCCATTTAGTCGGAAGCGCTGAGCAATTAATCACTGGGCTGACTGTTCTCGCCAGTTTCCACTGGCTAGCCAGCCCGTTAATGTCCATTTAGGACATTAACCTCACTTCCGCTCGCTAATTGCTCGTTGAAGTCCGCTTAGGACTTCAACCTCCTCAAATGCCGGCTTTTCCAACCTATATTCATACTGAGGTTTAATAAATATAGTGGCAAGCGGCGGAATTTTAATTTTTATATGATTTGGCTGATTGTGCCACTTTTCAAGCTCAGGTTTTATAATTTCATTATTGATTTGATTAGATCCTCCGAAGCACTCGCTATCGCTGTTGAAAATCTCTTTATAGTGTATAAAGCTTGGAACTCCAATTTTATAATTTTCATATACTACAGGAGTAAAATTACACACAATTATCATAAAATCTTTTGGATCATTACTTATTCTCATAAACGATATTATGCTTTGCTCGTAGTTTTGATGATCTATCCACTTAAAACCTTCATAGTTGTGATCTTTTTCCCAAAGGGAAAATTCGTTTTTGTACAGCATATTAAGTTCTCTAACATAATCCTGCATGGCTTTATGCATCGGATAATCTAAAAGCAACCAATCTAGCTCGTGTGCAAAGCGCCATTCTATAAATTGACCAAACTCTCCGCCCATAAATAAAAGCTTTTTCCCCGGGTGAGCAATCATATATCCATAAAACATTCTTAGATTAGCAAACTTTTGCCAATAGTCTCCGGGCATTTTGTCAAGCAAAGATTTTTTGCCATGTACTACCTCGTCATGAGAAAGAGGAAGAACAAAGTTTTCTGAGAAAGCATACATCAGCGAGAAGGTTATTAAGTTATGATGATATTTTCGATGTATCGGATCCATTTGCATGTATCTAAGCATATCGTTCATCCAGCCCATGTTCCATTTATAGTTAAAGCCTACACCGCCCAAATATGCTGGAGCGGTAATTCCGGGATATGAGCTTGAGTCCTCAGCAATCATGAGTACATTAGGAAAATATTTGAATATGTTTGAGTTTAATTTTTTAAGAAAATCTATTGCTTCAAGATTTTCAGCGCCTCCAAATTTGTTCTTCAGAGACATATTTTCTTTCTTTCCATAATTTAAGTAAAGCATATTCGCCACTGCGTCAACTCTCATGCCGTCAATATGATACTTATCAAACCAGAATAAGGCATCAGCAGTTAAAAATCTTCTAACTTCAGGTCTGCTCAAATCAAAATTAGCGGTACCCCAGTCATAATTTTCACCGAGAAGAGGATTTTCATATTCATAAAGTTTTGTGCCGTCAAAATTGTATAGTCCATGAGAGTCCTTGCAAAAATGACCTGGAACCCAGTCTAAAATAATGCCGATATTATTTTGATGAAATTTATCTACAAAATACATGAAGTCTTCAGGAGTTCCGAAACGGCTGGTTAGTGAAAAATATCCTGTGCTCTGATAACCCCAGGAGGCATCTAAAGGATGTTCAGTGACAGGCATAAGCTCAATATGAGTGTATCCCATATAAAGCACATATTCTAATAATTTATCGGCTATTTCTTTATAATTAAGAAACTCTTCATTATCATTCATCTTCCATGAACCAAGATGAACTTCATAAATATTTAAGGGTTTATCATATATAGGGGCAGAGCTTCTTTTTGAAAGCCAGTCCTCGTCATTCCAATCGAAATCTTTTAAGTTAACTATTTTTGAAGCAGTATTTGGCCTTAACTCTGAATAGAAAGCAAAAGGATCAGCTTTAAGCAGTTTACTGCCATCAGAAGTTGTGATTTCATATTTATAAATCTCACCATAGTGAATACCTGGAATGAATAAAATCCACAAGTCAAGCTTCTTATTACGTTCCATTATATGCTTGCTTCCATCCCAATTATTAAAGCTCCCTACAACTTTTACTTCAGTAGCATTAGGAGCCCATAAGATGAAGCGAACGCCTTTGATACCATTTATAATTGTTTCATGACTACCTAATATGTCATATATTTTTATCTTTTGTATTTCGTCATACTTAATTTTCAATCTTTTATTTTTATTTAATGTATTCATACAGCACTTCCTTTGATTTATATAACAAAAGGCAGAACGAAGAGTGTTCTGCCTATTTTTAATTTCAAGGTCAACATAAAACATGTGCAATATCTATAATAAAAACCTTCATATTTAATAAAAAATATATACATTAAATATATAAATCTTTATAGTTATATAGTACATTTTTTATTAGTAAGCGTCAATAATAATGGACTATACTATTTTAAATTTTTAAACAGTTGAAGTGTAAGAAATACAATATGTCACTATATATCAAATTATGTCGTTAATTTGCTTAAGCAACAGCAGTGGATAAGGTGTACTAATAATTATTTATAGTTATAATATAAAGTGAAATTATCTAAAGGTGGGTGAATGTATGAGATTACTTTTGACTAACGATGATGGAATTTATGCTCCTGGCTTATATGAACTTGCGAAGGAATTAGAAAAATATCATGAGATTATAATAGCAGCACCTGATAATCAAAGAAGTGCCTGCGGACATTCTATAACAATAACAAGGCCTTTGATTGTAAAAAATGTAAAGCTTGAAGGTATAAATTCAAAGGCATACAGTATAGATGGAACCCCGGCAGATTGTGTTAGAACTGCTGTAGAAAAACTTGTTGAAGGCAAGATTGATATGGTTGTATCGGGAATTAATAAAGGTGTAAACCTAGGGACAGATGTTATATATTCAGGGACTGTTTCTGCAGCTATTGAGGCGGCAGTGTATAATGTACCTTCCATAGCCGTATCTTCTGAGTTTCAAGGAAATAAGGAAAATTATGAAGTTGCTGCAAAAACTGCTGCTAACATAATACCTATAGCAATTAAGAATTATATTAGTGATGATATGGTTTTAAATATTAACGTTCCTCTTATAGATAAAGATAAAATTAAAGGTATTAAGGTTTGCAGAATAGGAAACAGAACCTACAGTAATGTTTTTATCGAGGATAAGGATGATCAAGGCAATGTCAGTTATGAGATAATTGGAAGCATAAAAGATAGAGATGAAGAGGATACTGACGTGAAGTATTTCAAACAGGGATATATAACTTTGACACCTCTTCATTATGACTTGACTAACTATAAGATAATAGATAAAGTAAGAGAATGGTTTTAATAAACTATAATTAATTCGAAGGTATAAATATATAAGTAGGAGAATAAAATATTTGTGTGGTTGTTAATAGCAATCAAATTTGAATAATTTTATATATTTTTTACCTAAAACTTTACATTAGTCATGAAAGTTGATAAAATATAATCAATATTACATGAAATTTAATATTATGAGGAGGAAAGAATATGAAAAAATATGTTTGTATAGCTTGTGGATACATATATGATCCAGAAATAGGTGATCCAGATAACGGAGTTGAAGCAGGAACAAGTTGGGAAAACGTTCCAGAAGATTGGCTATGCCCACTTTGCGGAGTAGGTAAAGATCAATTTGAAGAAGTAGAATAATAAAAAGATGGCTCAATTGAGTCATCTTTTTATTATTCTTCCAAGATTTCATTTTTTATTATTGCCTTAGGTTCAAAACGATTTGTTCCCCATACACCAAGCAGTATCATTAGAGAGCCTATTAAGTGATAATAATGGAATGCTTCTTTTAAAAAAACTACTCCTGCTATTATAGATACAATCGTTGATATATTTGAAAGAACTGATGATTTTGAAGCTTCTATCTTAGATAAGGTAAAGTTTATTAAAAAATAAGCAACTATCGATGATAGAATTCCTAAATATCCTATAGATATTAAAAACTTAGTATTAGCTAATATAGAAAAATAGTCTTTTATATTATTATGAACTATATGTTGAATTATTGATACAGAATTAAAAAAAACTGCACCCATAGCCATCATGGAATAGGTGAGTTCCATGGGGGTAAAATTCTTTGATAATCTTCTTGAAATAATGGTGAACATTCCTGCAGATAATACTGCGCCGATTAATAATATTATTCCAAATAAGCTAGAATTTCCTGAATTTGAGCTCCCCATAATTCCAATAAACATTACACCTAAAACAGACAGTATAATAAAACCTACCTGTAAAACTGAGGGTTTTTCCTTAAGAAAATATGCAGATAATATTACGACGCCTATTGGTATAAGTGATATCATAAGTCCCGCAATGGATGATGAGGAAAACTTAATTCCATAGGTCTCAAATATAAAGTATACAACAGGTTCCATAAGACCAAGGATTAATAAGCCTTTTATATTTTTACCTCTATAATCCAGTTTGATTATTTTAAACACTGCAAGAACTGACATTATTAAAAAAGCTGTTAAAAATCTAAAAGATAGCAGTTCATAGATCCCCGCTTCGGATAATGCCATTTTTGAAAATAAAAAACTCAGTCCGAATATACTTGATGAAACTATACCTGCTAAAATGGCAAGTGCCTTATGCTTGTTTTTCATAGATACCCCCGGAAATATTTATAGTATAACTAAATTCTATAATAAAAACAGGGGTGTTTCAACTGCTCAGATAGCTATCTATATAAATAACTGCATATCTGATTCTAAAGCATCTTTCAAATATTGCTTAGCATCTATTACTTCAAGCTCAGGTAAGAGTTCCTCACTTTTAAAACCCATAACTTCTACTGATAGCTTGCAACCGTAAAATTTAACTCCTTTTTTTCTAGCTCCGTTTAGAAAGGCTGTCAGGCTTGGCGTATCTTCCTCTTTCATCATTGCTTTAAGCATTTCTTTGCCGAATCCGCTGAAATTCATTTTGGATAGAGGCAGTTCTTCAGGCCCTTTTGGTGTCATTATGCTAAACATTTTTTCGTATAAGGACTTCTCATCCGCAATAGGTACCTCAGGATTTCTAACTAACATAAGTCCCCAGAAGGCAAAAAAAATTGATACATCTGCTCCAAGTTCCTTTGCAGAATTTGCAATAATTAATGCTGCAAGTGCTTTGTCATAATCTCCGCTGAATAAAAGAAGATTTATTTTTTTGTTCAAATAAATCACCATCCTTTAGTAAATATCTGTAACATGTTTATTTTAAGCTGTATATTTACTTTTATTCATAAAAATAAAATGGCTATCGCGAAACGCCTTAATTTATCATATAGTGTTTCGCGATAGCCTGGAGGTAAAGTTAATGTTTATAATTATTATATTTATTTAAAAAGTATTGCTTGTTATAAATTATATGTTTCAAGACTCTTAAAAAATAATCTATTTCAGAGAAATTGTTATATAAACCAAAGCTCAGTCTTATCATACCTGGTCTTTCTGATTTTTCTGTTCTAAGATAACTTGCAATATCATTGTCAGGTATATCCAAAAGTTTTTGAACATAAGGATGTGCACAAAAGCATCCTGTTCTGACTGCTATACCAGCTTCGGAAGAAAGTATTTCAGATACAATGTTGTGGTGCATTCCTTTAATATTGAATGGAATTATACTAACTCTATTATTAATATCCTCTGAGTCTGCATAAAGCTCTATATCTTTAATATTTTTAATATTTGAAAGAGTGTAATATGCTAAGTTTCTCTCGTAATTATCTATATTTTTCATTCCAATTGAGTTTAACGTTTTAATTGATGAAACTAAAGCGACAACTCCCATAACATTAGGTGTTCCGGCTTCCTCTTTTTCAGGAGGTTCACTCCACGCCACATATTCATGAGTAACCAAATCTACTGTACCGCCACCTTTATAATCAGGAGATCCCTGTTCAAAAGCACTCTTTGGACCAATAAGAACCCCTATACCAAAAGGTGCATACATTTTATGAGCTGAAAATACTAAAAAATCTATATGATCTGGGGAGTCTTCGGGTTTCATATCAACTGGAGAGTGAGGAACCAGTTGAGCACCATCAACTAATATCTTAGCGTTATGTTTATGCGCAAGTTTAGCTACTTCGTAGATAGGATTGATGTAGCCTGTGACATTTGACGCTCCTGAAACGGTAATTAACTTAACAGTTCCGTTATAGTTGATTAGTTTTTGCTCTAAATCTTTTAAGGATAACCTTCCTTGCTTATCAAGTTCAATATAGTCAAGTCTATATTTGTCCCTCCAAGGCAAATCATTTGAATGATGTTCCATATTGCTAGACAATACAACACATTTTTTGTCTCCGCTGCAAAGTCTGAAACTTAGTTTGTTTATTCCTTCCGTGGTATTTTTAACGTAGATGACAGTGTTATGTTTTGAATCAGCATGTACAAAGTTTAAAACTGTATCACGTGAGTTTTCAAAGATATTTGATGAAAACTGAGATTTATAACCATTACCTCTGTGAATTGAAGAATACCATGGTGCAAAATTCATAATATCTTTAAGAACTGAGTTAAAAGGCGGTGTTGTGGCAGCATTATCAAAATTAACATAGGTTCCATAATTTCCATTAGCTAATGGAACTTGTGTATCCACACCTGTTACTAAGTGTCTGTAAGGAGACTCCTGCATTTCATAGTTCATATACTTCACCTGCAATATTACTATTTTTGTATTATTATATGAGTGAGTTAAAAGGTTGTGATTTATATATCAAAGCTATGATATAATTACTTAATATAATCAAATATAAAATATTTACCGTATTTACACAAAATGTTATACTTATAATATGTTTCTAAGCAGGGGAGTGAGGTTAGCATGAATTTAATTAATAATAGATACAGAATACTTAAAAACTTGAAGCAAAACCGCTTGGTTTCTGAATACTTGGTTTCAGATATTAAGAATGAAAATGAAAAATTCCAATTGAATATTATTAATTCCGAATATCTCCCAGAAAGTCTGCTTGATTTCTATGTTAAAGAGTTTTCTTCACTAGTTACTATAGATAAGCAAAGTTTTGTAAGATTATATAATTTTGATTCTATACAGACTATAGATAGCAAGAAAATAGAAAGCTTAAGGTATTTTTATGTTAATGAATATTTAGAAGCAAATTATGAATTAATAAACTTTATAGATGGTATGAATGAGAAAGAAGTATTAGAGCTTATTATAGAACTGTGCCAGAGCATTAACTATTTGCATTTGAGAGGTTTTATATATGGCTGTATAAATTTAGATAACATCTTTATCAGTAATTCTAAGATTAAATTTAAAGATATGGCTACTGTTGAGCTGGAAAAATATGATTATTGGAATTTAAAAAACAGTCAGCTTATTTTTAAGGCTCCTGAGATACTTGAAGATAAGATGCAATCAGTGTCTTCAGATATTTACTCCCTCGGAATACTGTTATTATTAATTGTCAAGAAGCAAGTAAAGGATAATTTAAGTACAGTACAAGAAATAAAAAAGACGGAAAAACATTTTACAAAAAGTTATTTTGAGTTTTTAAACAAACTAACTCCAATAATTGATAAGATGATAAATCATGATATAAAAAAGCGATATATCAATATAAGACAAATAATTGAAGACATAAACAAAGAGTTTGGGACAAGTTATAAAGCTCACTATCAGAGTGAAATTGAAAAGCTTAATTTTAATACTAAGCTTATAGGAAGAGAATATGAAATTAACAATATAATTAATATTTATAATTCAATGTCTCAGCTGGGACTTCGAGAGAAATTTGTTATAGTTCACGGAGAATATGGAATAGGCAAAACAAAGCTATTAAAAGAGCTAGAGAGGATACTGCTTCTGAAAAATGTAAATGTCTATTCAAGCTATAATCTTGAAACATCAAATTATGGAAGTAATAGAGCTGCAATAGATATTATAAAAAGGATAATTAGTGAGTGCGATAGCGAACTATTGGAAAGATATGAGGGCGAATTAATAAAGATTATACCTGAGCTTGGAAATAATAAAAATATTGTTCCAAGTATAGGAATATCAGGAGATAAAGAGAATATTAGATTAGCAGGGGCTGTATGTGCTTTTATAAATGATTTTATGAAAGGCAAACCTGCCGTATTCATTATTGATAATCTTCATAAGGCCGGAGAATTTTCTATAGATATTTTAGAGTATTTATACCTGAGAAATAAAAGTATAATGTTTGTCTTTTCTTACTGTGATGGAGATTTGACGAACAATAAGAAACTATCAGAGTTTATTATGAAGGTTTCTGGACAGGCAAACATTATAGATATACCATTACGCGGTCTTAATAATGATGATTCTGTTTCACTTATTCAGAATGTATTAAGAATGCCTGTACGGCCAAATATTTTTGGCGAAAGGATATTCTCAAAGACATTTGGGAATCCTCTTTTCATTGAAGAGACTATAAAAAATTTGTATTCACAGAATAATATCTATGTAGACGAGCGAAGCGGAATATGGAATAGTAAATTTGATTATGATTATAGTAAACTTCCTGTACCTTCAGATATGGAACAAGCAGTTCTTTCACAAATAAAAGAAATAGATGATTTGAGTTTAGAGATTTTAAACGGTATATCAATTTTTAATACGGCTATTTCTATAGAGGATATAACCAAAATTGTTTTGAAGGATACAAGTGATGTATTAGAGAAGGTTAATTATTTAGAGCTTCGTGGCGTATTATGCAAAAAAATTGAAGATAGAGGTTTCGTTTATGATTTTTCTAATAGAATATTGAAAAGTTTAATTAGAAAAACATTGGACAAGGACTATAAAAAGAAAAAGCATGAATTGGCTGCAGAGTTATTAGAAATGCAGCTTAATGATGGGCTGAGTAATAGAGAGGAACTAATCTATCACCTTGAAAAGGCCGGTCATAAAGAAAAGGTAATAAAATATTGCCTGGAAACAGCGGATAAGATGGAGCTTTTTAAGAACAGGAGAGAGGCTATAAAAAACTTAATAAGGGCTGTTTCTATAATAGATGAAAATGACCAATGTTATAGAAAAGCAGAGCTTCTTATCAGAATTGGAGATATATATCACGATGACGGTAATGGAGTGCGGGCGATTGAATCCTTTAAAGAAGCAGAAAGCTTAGCTGTAACCCAAGATAAGTATAAAATACAAATTGAGGCATTGAATAGAATTGCAAAGGTATACTTTTCAAAAAATGAAATTGATAAAGCTTCGAGTTATATAAAGAAGTCTGAGGAAATATTAAAGAAATCCAATATTTTAGAAGAAGATATAAAAATATATTTTGGAATAAAAGATCTTCAGGCAAGAATTTTGTTAATGAAACAAGAATACAAAGATGCTGAAAAAATATGCAGATATTGTATCGAGCTATGTAAAGAAGATGAGTATAAATTCAAAGGGCTGTTCTATAAGAATTTAGGAAATATTTATTTGGATAACTCTATGGGTGATAAAGCACTGAGTTGTTATAAGGAAAGTTTGAAGTGCTTTGAGAAGATAGATTATTCTGAGGGGATTGTTATAGCATTAAATAATATTTCAGTTGTATATGCAGATATATATCAGAATAATAAAGAAAGCATAAATTATCTTAAAAAAGTTAAAGAGATTAGCGAGCGAAATCATATTATTAAATATGAGATAATGGCTTTGACTAATCTGGCCTGCTCCTATTTCGAGGAATGGAATTACGAACTTTCGCTTGAATATTTCCTTGATGCTTTAAAAAAGTCACAAAAAATAGATTATGAAGGAAATGTATTTTATTGTTATAATTATCTTTCAAATATATATTTAAAATTGAGAGATTTTAAAAAGGCTTATGAGTATCATCTGCTAGCTAAAAAGGAACTTGAAGAGTATCCGGAGCATGGAAAAGAAATTGCAATATACTACCAAATGAGCTCAGAATTGTTTTATAATCTAGGTGACTCAGATAAGGCATATTATTTTATAAATAAAGCCTTGGATGTTTACAAAAATGATGAGTCGTTACAAAAGCTTGAATGCAGCATCTTAAGTGCTTTTATCAGTTTTGACAAGCTTGAAGGCGGCAAAGATTTAGATGCAAGAATTCAGGATATATTTAAAATTATAAATAAGTTCCAATTGCCTATTAAAAAAGTTGAGAAACTTTATTATACTTCTTTTGAACTTCATAAAAGGGGGTTTGAAAAACAGGCGGAAAATCTATTCAATGAAGCTGAAAACTATAAGATAAATGATAAACCTGACATATTAAAAATAAAAGAATTTTACCTGAGAGGTATATTTGCTAAGGGAACCAATAGTTTAAAGGAATTAAATACTTGTTTTGAAATTTCAAAAATTAAGAAAGATGATTGGACAAGGCTAAATGTTTGCAGCGAATTAGGCGATTACTATTTTTATAGTAGGGATTATTTTTATTCAATAAATTTTTATTTCGAGGCCTGTGAAATAATTAAGAAGCTAACTTTAAGCGTTCCGGATGAATTCAAAGTGAAATTTGTAATTAAAAATGATTTGCTGAATCCATTTAAGAAGCTTGCGACCTTAAAAAGCTATAGAGAGTATGATAAGGTGCTTTTTAAGGAGAATATGGGTTATGACGAAATTGATATAGAGAAGCTTAATAAACTATTTACGTTTGAAGATGTTAAAGAGATATTAAACAATGAATATTTTATAAGGTCTGCAAGGAGATTATATAACTCATATTTACCTAAGACGATCAGAAGTTCTTCAGACATTGTTAAAAGTTTATATTCGAATCCTGTAAAAAATTTAGAACTTATAGTAAAATACCTTGCCAGCATTACAATTGCTACTAGAAGTATTATTGTTATTGACGGCAATGATCAAACCTATAATGTAGTAGCCTCTATGGATGGAAGTAATTTAGTTCCTAGAAGTAAATACGTTTTTGAAAAAGCGAAATCCAGTAGAGAAGCAATTTTAATGACAGATGCTGCTGATGGAGATGCATCTGAATTTAATGTAATCCTTCAAGGAGCTAAAGCTATTATATGTGTTCCGATAATAATGAATATGGAAAATTCAAATGATAATCAATTTGGGAATTCCATAAAGGGATATATATATCTTGAGTCGGAAAGAATCCTCAATAATTTTAATAAAGATACACTTAAAAAATGTGTTGAATTAAGCAGATTAGCAGGTATTAATATAGAAAGACATCAACTTTTGATAACATCTTCTACTGACAAACTCACTGGAGCGCTTACTAGAAAATTCCTTGAAGAAGCGCTTAGTGAGCAAATCGATAGGGCTGATGAATGTAATAATGTTTTTTCTATAATTATGATGGACATGGATCATTTTAAGCAGATAAATGATAGATTCGGACATCAGGCTGGTGATGAGGTTCTAAGGCGAGCTTGTGATATCGTAAGAAATAATATAAGAAAAAATGATATATTTGGCAGGTATGGTGGAGAAGAATTTATTATTATTCTTCCGCAAACTGACTGTAAGGGTGCCTTGGTTATTGCTGAAAAGCTTAGAAAAGCTGTTGAGGAAGCAAAAATTTTAGGTGATAAAACGTCTGTTACAATGAGTTTAGGTATTGCTACTTATCCTCATAACGCTCAATGGAAAAAAGAATTAGTAGAAAAAGCTGACCAAGCTTTATATGTTTCAAAAGAACTTGGGAGGAATAGATGTCAAGTTTGGAGCAACGATTTTTCAAATAAAGTAAAGGGCAGAAATAAACTATCGGGAATTGTTTCAGGCAACACGGTTCAAGATTCAAGAAATATACTTGCGATGGTAGATATTATTGAGCTCATAAAACAGAATACAAGTCTCGAAAATAAAATATATAATCTGCTTGGAAGAATTATAGAGATTACTGAATCTGAGTGCGGAATGTTTTTTGCAGTTGATAATAATGAACTGAAAAATATATATTCTAGAAAGATATTTAATGAAAGCTGGTCAGAACCAATTAATTATAATAGCGAGGCAGTCAACTCAGTAATATTAAAAAAACAAGGGCTGTATATGACTGATTGGGATGAAAGTGTAAGTTATGATTCTGTTACAGGTATGCCGGACTGGCATTCTATAGTTGTAATTCCGCTTGTTAAAAATGGATCAGTAAAGGGTGTGCTGTACTTAAGTGTACCTACAAAATTAAAGGAATTTAAATTTGATGAGTTTAACTATATAAATACTATTGGAGAACTTGCTGCCGGAATATTGTAAAATGAAGGTCTTTATACCGATAAAACTTATGTCGGTATAAAGACCTTGTTTTTTATTATATTACAGAACTTAAAATATCTCCAATACTATCATGAAATATTAGATTTGCTTTACTGTCATAAGGCGTCTCTGATTTGTTTATTAGAATTAAGTTATTTCCTCTATAGTAATTTATTAATCCGGCTGCCGGATATACAGCAAGAGAAGTACCGCCTACTATTAGCGTATCAGATTTGCTTATATAACTTGTTGCAGAAGATAGTATGTTCATATCTAAATTTTCTTCATATAAAACTACATCAGGTTTTATTATACCTCCACAAAATTCGCAGTAAGGTATGTTATCCGTACTGTTTATTATATAATCTAAATCATAGTGCCTGCCGCACTTAATACAATGATTTCTATGAATAGAGCCGTGGAGCTCAAGAACATTTTTTGATCCGGAAAGCTGATGCAGCCCGTCGATATTTTGTGTTATAACAGCTTTAAGTTTGCCAATCTGCTCAAGCTTTGCAAGAGCAATATGGGCTTTGTTCGGTTTAGCGTTTTTGTATATCATCTTACTCTTATAAAAGCTAAAAAAATCCTCTGTATGATTTATAAAAAATGATTTGCTCAGTATTGTTTCTGGTTCATATCTAGTATGATGTTCTTTATATAATCCATTATCTGAACGAAAATCAGGTATATTGCTTTCTGTAGAAACACCTGCCCCTCCAAAGAAAACTATACTGCTGCTGTTTTTTATTATTTGTTTTAACTTATCTATACACATCTTTGTCATCTCCCGATATAAGTATATTAATTATTATAAACCTTAGTAACAATCATAATAAAGTAATATGAATAAATTACCATAGGGTAAATCGTTGACAAAGTGACCTGAAGCTGATAAGATATCTTTCACAGCAGTTGTTTAAGTGATTGAGAACAACTAAATCTCTCAAATGCTTCCAATAAAAAGGTTGTTGACAAAGTGGATTTAAGCTGATAAACTATAAAAGTTGTCAGATGACAGCAAAACAAATTGGTCTTTGAAAATTAAACAGAGAATGA
>KE993498.1 GCA_000466585.1 Clostridiales bacterium oral taxon 876 str. F0540 | reverse complement strand
GTCCGGGGTTCGATTCCCCGGTGAGCCACCAAAACATCCTAATTTTAGGGTGTTTTTTATTTTATAAAAAATTAAAATTGTGACTTTTTACTATATATGTAACATCTTTATTTTGTAATATTAATGTGTTTCATTTTCATCAGGAATTTTTTGTGTTAATATATAAATATATATTTAACTTACGGAGGCAAGAATGAAAAAGGCTTTATATATTTTATTATGTTTATCAGTATCTATTAGTCTAATATCATGTAGCGGTAAAGATTCTAAGGTAAGTTCATCTAGTATTGAAAATAATAATACTGTAGCAGGAAACAATGTAACTAAACAAGACGATTCAAATTCAAATAGCAGCGATAAAGATTCACAAAGTATAAGTACTAGTGAAACTAAAGAGGCAGATACAAAAACCGTTGATGATAAAACAAAAAATACTAACACAAAAGTAGATAGTAATACGAATGCTAACACAAGCAAAGTTAATGATAAGACATCTAATCAACAAGTTCAAAATACAAAACCTGAAACACCAAAGGCTCCACAGACTAAAAATAATAAAGTAATAGTTTTGGATCCTGGACATGCTAATAAATCTAATCTAAATAAGGAACCTCTTTCACCCGGTTCAAATGAAATGAAGATAAAAGACGGGGGAGGGGCTCAAGGAGTTATTACCAGAACTCCAGAGTATCAAGTAAATATGAATGTAGCGCTTAAGCTTAAACAACTTCTAGAGAGTAAGGGTTATACAGTTGTTATGACAAAAACACAAAACTCTCAAAGTCTTGGAAATGTTGAAAGAGCTGATATATGGAATAAAGCTAATGCAGCACTTGTTGTGAGAATACATGCGGATTCAGCTGAAGGCAGTTCTGTTAGAGGAGCATCAATGCTTGTTCCCGCAGCAATAAATGATAATACAAAAGCTATATATTCAGATAGCAAGAAATATGGACAAATAGTATTGAATTCTTTAATAAAGGCAGTTGGTATGCCTAATAGAGGGGTTGTAGAAAGAAGCGATATGACTGGTTTTAATTGGTCTAAGGTTCCTGTTATATTAGTTGAGATGGGCTTTTTATCAAATAAAGAGGAAGATAAGCTTTTAAGCTCTAATGATTATCAAGATAAATTAGCAAAAGGTTTAGCAGATGGGGTATGCGCTGCAATTAAATAGTTTTGAAGGCTGTCTTACACGACAGCCTTTTATATTTAGAAAATAATCATGCAAGAAAAACTATTATCTGTTATAATTATTAAAGGATTTATTGCAATTGTATAGAATATTGTAATAGCAAGAAAAGAAGTAGGGGGAAAATACTATATGAAAAAGGATAAGTTCTTTGATATATTAAATAAAGAATTAGTAGTAGCATTAGGTTGTACTGAGCCAATAGCAATAGCCTTAGCTGCTGCTACAGCCAGAAAGTATGTTAAAGGCAGCAAAGTTACTGATATAAAAGTGGCAGCAAGTAACAACGTAATTAAAAATGCTATGTCGGTAAATATACCAGGCACCGGTGGCTGCGGAATTAATTTAGCAGCAGCTTTGGGAAGTCTTTCAAAAGATGCAGAGAAAAGTCTTGAGGTTTTAAGCGGATTAACTAAGAATGATATAGAAAATGCAAAGGAAATGATCAAAGAAGGAAAGGTGTCTGTTAATATAGCTAATACTCAGAAGAAGCTCTATATAGAGGTTATAGTTAGGACAGAGGAATCATATGCAAGAGTTTTAGTAGAAGATAAACATACTAATATTTCATTGATTGAAGTTGATGGACAAGTAATACGCAATAATATTTCAGAAGCAGCCTATGAAGAAGATATAGATATAGATTTTTTAGATATAGACTCTATTTGGGATTTTACTCATGAGATTGATATAAATGAACTTGATATAATCAAAAAAAGTATAGAATTAAATAAAACTATTGGCTTAGAAGGAATAAAAAATAAATATGGACTTCAAGTAGGTAAGACCATATATGATCAAGTAAATAAGGGTTTAATAAGCGATGATGCAATAAATTATGCTATGGCTCTTACAGCAGCTGGTTCAGATGCAAGGATGGCTGGATGTACACTAAATGTTATGAGTAATTCAGGAAGTGGAAATCAAGGAATTACAGCAACCTTGCCTGTAGTAGCTGTTTGGGAAAGATTGAATCTATCAGAAGAAAAGCTTATTAGGGCGACTACTTTAAGCCATCTAATAACTATTTATGTAAAATCAAAGTTTGGAAGATTATCAGCTCTTTGTGGCGCAACAATTGCTGCAACCGGAGCAAGCTGTGGAATAGTGTATTTACTTGATGGGGACAAAGAAAAAATCAAAGCAGCTATTCAAAATATGCTTGGTAATGTTACAGGTATGCTTTGTGATGGAGCAAAAGCAGGATGTGCATTGAAGGTTTCTACTTGTACCAATGCTGCAGTTCATTCAGCTATTTTAGCTATGCAGGGTATTAGTATAAAATCTACGGATGGTATTATAGAGGATAATCCCGAAAAAACTATTGATAATTTATGCAGGTTAGGAAATGAAGGAACAATTGAAGCTGACAAGATAATTTTAGATATAATGCTGGATAAAACCAGGTGTTAATATAACAGCCTAAATAATAATTACAAAATTACATATCCTATTATTAAATAAATTCTTATTGATAGGATGTGTTAATATGGATGATAAAACAAAAACTGCTGGGGAACATAAAACAAATCTTAAAGGAAAACACAAAATGAGCTTTACTAGATTTTCAAATCTTCTTTATGAAGCATCGTCTTCGTTAGTACCCGGAACAGGTGAATTATATAATACACAGTATACCGGAGATGATACAGTTCAAATTCCCGAAACACCTGAAGAAAATAAAAAAGGATAGAAAATGCCGCTTAATAACGTTTAAGCGGCATTTATACTATAAATAAATAGTATTTGAACAAAGTATTCTTAATATTTAAATTTTAGCATTGATAATAAAGGAAAGAAAATTCAAATGTAGAATATAATTATTAGAAGCAGTTAAATGTGTTAAAGGAGGATAATATGAAGGATATAGAATTTTTAAAAGAACTTTGTACTTCTCATGCACCAAGCGGAAGAGAACATTGGATTTATGAGACTATTAAAGATGCCTTCGAGCCTTTTGGACAAGTTTGTTTAGGTAAATTAAACAATACATATATACATAAAAAAGGCAAAGGTAAAAATAGCATAATGCTTATGGCTCACGCAGATGAAGTGTTTTTGATGATTACTGATATTAGTGAAAATGGATTTTTAAAATTTAAGGGAAATGGAATAGATCCTAAGACCTTGGTTTCACAGGAAGTATATATTCATGGCAAAGAAAGGATTTTGGGCATTATAGGAATTAAACCACCTCATCTTATGAATGATGAGGATAGAAAGAAAGCTATAGAAATTGATGACTTAATGATTGACACAGGATTCTCAAAAGAAAAGCTTCAGTCATTAGTTAATATCGGTGATTATATTACCTTAAAAAGAAATTTTTATGAGCTTTTAAATAATAATGTAACCTGCAAATCTATAGATGATAGAGCAGGCATAGCAGCCATGTATGCTTGTGCAAAGGAGATTCAGAATATAAATCATGACTTGGATGTTTATTTTGTTGCTTCTTGTCAGGAAGAAGTTGGTGCTAGAGGAGCTAAGGTAGGAAGCTATGAAATAAAGCCTACAATGGCTATAGCTATTGATGTAACATTTGACAGCGGGCCTCTTGGAGCAGACGACAGAGAAAATAAGCTCGGTGGAGGACCGGTTATTTGTATAGGGCCTAATATACATCCAAAGTTCAGAAAAAGGCTTACGGATATAGCAAGTGAATATAATATACCCTATCAAGTTGAGGTTGAGCCGGGAAGCACAGGAACTGATGCATGGAATATTCAAGTATCACGTGAGGGAATACCAACTCTTCTAATATCTATACCAATAAAGTACATGCATACCTCAGTTGAGATGGTAAGCATGGAAGATATAAAAAATACAGGAAGAGTAATAGCAAAGTTTATAGAAAAGCTTAAGGATGAGGAAGTAGGTGAATTATTATGCTTCTAGAAAGGCTTTGTAATGCAACAGGACCTTCGGGTTTTGAAGGTGACGTAAGAGAAATAATAAAAGAAATTGTAAAACCATATGTTGACGAGCTAAAAGTGGACAACATGGGCAACGTTATAATTCATAAAAAAGGAAGCGGAAAAAGGGTAGTTGTAGATGCCCATATGGATGAAGTAGGGTTTATTATAACGGGATATAATGAGGACGGAACTTTAAAGTTTTATTCTTTAGGTGGAATATCTGCAAATATACTTCCTGCAAAGGTTGTGCTTATCGGTGATAACAAAATACCTGGAGTTATAGGCTTTAAGGCCATTCATCTTCAATCTTCTGAGGAAAGAAAAAGAAGCGTATCATATACTGACTGCTGCATAGATATAGGAGCTTCGTCAAAGGAAGAAGTTAAGAAGTTAGTAAGTCTTGGCGAGTATGCTGTATTTGATACGGAATTTAGTGAGTTTGGAGAAGGGCTTTATAAAGGAAAGGCTTTTGATGATAGAATGGGATGTGCTGTGCTCATCGAAGCGCTAAAAGAAAACTACGATTGTGACCTTTATGGAACTTTTAACGTTCAGGAGGAAGTAGGAGAAAGAGGCGCTTTTGTTTCAGCTTTTAATATTAAAGCCGATATAGGAATAGTTCTTGAAGGAACAATTTGTGCTGATATGCCAAGTGTTCCAAAACACTTAAGAGCTACAGAGGTTGGAAAAGGACCTGCAATATCTATTATGGATAGAACCAGCATTTTCAATCATGATATTGCCGGGGAAATTATGAAACTAGGTGATGAGAAGGGGATACCTTATCAGAGAAGAAGGGCTATAGCAGGAGGAAACGATGCTTTTGCAATCCATGCCTCCGGAGAAGGCGCTAAAGTAGCCACTATATCTGTACCCTGCAGATATATACATTCTTCTGTATCTGTAGCAAGCAAGTCAGATTTTGAAAGCACTGTTAAGCTATTAGTAGAATATTTGAAAACTATAAAATAGGAGGTAATATTATGGATGCAATGCTTAATAAACTACTCTCATGCTTTGGCGTAGGCGGTCATGAAGATGAGGTTAGAAAAGTTATAATAGATGAATTAAAGGATATAAAATGTCAAATCAATGAAGATAAAATGGGCAATCTTATCGTGAAGATAGGAGAAGGGCTGGAAAAGCTTATGTTTTGTGCCCATATGGATGAAATAGGACTTATTGCAACCTATATAGAGGATAATGGCTTTATAAGAGTAGGAAGTATTGGGGACTTTAACACTTATGATATAGTTCATAACCTTGTTAAATTTGAGGGGGGAGCTATAGGGAAAGTAGCTGCAGCTAAAAGCAACCCTGAAATTGGTGATTTATTTATAGATATCGGAGCTTCAAGCAGAGACCAAGCTCTAAAAAGTGTTAGAGAGGGAGATGTTGCCTCTTTCCTTGGTGATGCCTTTGAAGCCCAGAAAAATATAATTGGTCCGGGGCTTAATAATAGAGTTGGCTGTTATATTTTATTGAGACTTATTAAAGAGATTAAAGAAACTAATAAGGAACTTTACTTTGTATTTTCTTCTCAGGCAGAGCTTGGCGGAAGAGGAGCAAGGGCAGTCGCATTTTCAATAGAGCCTGATAAATGTATTGTTGTTGATTTAGAAGAATCAGGAGATGCTATAGGAGGAAAAAATAATATTAAGCTTGGAAATGGACCTGTATTAACAGTTATGGACAGAAGCTTGATAATGCATCATGAAGTTAAGGAAATGCTTGAAAGTGCAGCAAAAGAAAAAGAAATAAAGATCCAGTATACTTCAACCAGCAGAATATCAGAGGGCGGAACAATTCACAAAGA
Source organism: Clostridiales bacterium oral taxon 876 str. F0540 (assembly GCA_000466585.1). Lineage (GTDB taxonomy): Bacteria > Bacillota > Clostridia > Clostridiales > Clostridiaceae > Clostridium_AT. The sequence continues at coordinate 13,824 of KE993498.1, read as the reverse complement.
AAAGACAGGAGTTAAGACAGGAATGATTGCTATTCCTTGCAGGTACAATCACTCAATATCGGAAATGGTAAATGTTTCAGATATAGAAGGTGCTATTGAACTTTTAAAAGCTGTATTGTAAACTTATCATGTAGTACAAGTTTAATCGATATGTAGAAAGGTTTGCAGCATGAAAAGAAAAAATATAAAATGGCTTTTGGTAGTTGTATGGATGATAGTAATCTTTGTGTTTTCCAGTATGAATGGAGATTCTTCTGATGAAAAAAGCAAATTTGTTATATATATATTTAATTTGCTGGGATTAAATTTAGATGGTATTTTTGGTACTTTAGCAGATTTTATAGTAAGAAAGTGTGCTCATTTTACTGAGTACTTCATACTTTATATGCTTTTATACAATGCCCTTAGAGAAAACTTCAATTTTAAGAAAGCTCTATTGTTTTCAATAATAGGAGTGTTTTTGTATGCATCTTCAGATGAGTTTCATCAAAGTTTTGTTCCAGGAAGAGGACCAAGCTTTAGAGATGTATGCATAGATACCTCAGGAGGCTTATTGGCTTCAGTTATATTGTATTTAAATGTCACTTTCAAAAAAACTTCCGCAAAATAAAATAAACTCCTGATTCTTTAAAATAAAGCTCTGCTTTTGGAGAGAGTTAAGGGAGAAAAGGTGCAAGGATTTAGACGATAAGAATAAGTGTTAAAGCAAGATATTGCAAGGGTTTAGCAAGGTTTTAGCAAGAGGAAAAGAAAGAGTAGGAAGCAAGACTTTATTTTAAATTAAATAGAGTTTTGCTTCCTATATTGTTTTTAATACCAGATTGTAGTAAGGGAAAAGCAAGAACTTTATTTTAATCGGTGACGGAGGAATGCGGGGTTGAGAGGGGTGGGGAACAAGAACTATTTTTTAAACTCACATTAAATTTTACCTTCAAGAAAAAGCAAGGCTCTAAAAAAATCTCCTGACCAATTTGAATAAAGATAAACTGATAGGATTATTAAGGTAAGAAGAAGGGCTAAAACAAATATTATAAGACTTAGCAAGAAAAAATATAAAAATAGGAAGCAAGACTTTATTTTAAGTTAAATAGAGTTCTGCTTCCTATATTATTTTTAAAGCTACATATAGTTTCTATATGCAATAACTATAAGTATATGCATAATTTGGTGTATAATGGATTCAGGCATAATTTATATGGTATTAAGAGAGGAAAGCAAGATGGGGTTTCAAGGAGTTATTCAGCCGGTGATAATAAATATAGATGAAAATATAAGATTAAGAAATCCAGATAAAAGTCAATGGGAAATGGCGCTCCCGTGGTATCAGAATCCTAAAGTATTATATTTTTCAGAAGGCATTAAGGACAAGGTTTATGATATGGATATAATCAATAGAATGTATGGATATTTAAGTACTATTGGAGAATTATATTTCATTGAGATACTTGAGGACGAAGTTTGGAAGCCTATTGGTGATGTGACGCTATCAGAGAAGAATATGCCAATTGCAATTGGTGAAGAAAAATATTGGGGCATAGGAATTGGCAAGAAAGTTATCAGTAAACTCATTGAAAGAGCAAAAGTAATTGGATTAAGTAAGATTTGTATACCTGCAATCTATTTATACAATAATCGCTCACAGGCTTTATTTACTTCAATGGGGTTTATTGAAGTAAGTAAAAATGATAAGGAAAAATCTTATGAGTTAGATTTGGGGTAAGAATAAATTAAAGGGGATAAGAATGGATATAAAAGCAATTTATTTTGATATGGGAAACACCTTATTGCATTTTCATCATGGAAAGCCGGATGAAGTAAAAGATATAAATGGAGTAAGATACTTAACAGAGTATTTAAGAAGGTTTAATAAGGATATTAACTTTGATGATGTGAGGCAGGGATTTTTCGAAAAATGGATGAAAGGTATAGAAGATAGAACAGAAACATTTAAAGAATACCCAATAGAAGAGTTTTTAAATAATTTTCTTAAAGAGTACCAGCTTTGTTTTAATCTGAAACAGCTTTAAAAGCAATGAATGTTGAACCTTGTGAGGCAGTAATGGTAGGAGATAGCTTAGATAAGGATATAAAACCTGCCTCAGAAATAGGAATGAAAACTATATGGATAAATAATAAGAATATAAATAATAATAGCAGAATCATACCGCAATATGAAATAAAGCTGCTAGCTGATTTGCTTAAGCATATTTAAATATACTCGTAAGTGAGAATTATAAAAAGTGTATAGGGGTAAGGGTAAAGTTATGAATTGTGTTAAATATAGTGAGGATTATAAAGATGGCCTAAAGTTTTTCTTAAATACTATGTATGATGTAATGGGATATAGATTTCCACCTAGTAAAAAAGAGGAAGACTTAGAAACTGTGTATACTAAATGTATTCAAAGCGGAGGAGATTTTTTAATTTTAACCAATGAAGAAGAAGTGGTAGGATGTATTGGAGTTAAAGTAATGGATTTAGACAATGGTATTGGAGAAGTAAAGAGATTATTTGTGCTTCCGAGTTATCAAGGCCAAGGTTATGGAGAAATGCTTCTCACTGAATTAATTAACTTGTCAAAGGAGAAGAAACTTCGTTATTTAAGACTTTGCACTACACATAAATCAAATAAGGCTATAAAGTTATATGAAAAGGTGGGATTTTATAATATAGAAGCTTATAAATATAATCCTGTTATAGAAATTTATATGGAATTAAGGATAATATGAAGATTTTCAGATGAATTATAATGTTATCATTGAAAAGATAGATATAGAAGGGCAAGGTAGGGGAGTAGAAGTGAAAGTTCTAATAGGACAACCATTACATGAAAAAGGAATTGAACAGCTGAGAAATGAAATAACATCAAATATAGAAGTAGATATAGTATTGTTTCCGGAAGGTTATTTGTTTGATGAGGATGCTTTAATAGAAGCCTGTGAATTAGCTAAAAATTATAATGTAGTAATTATCACTTCATATAGGAAAGATAATAAGGATAGGGCTGTGATAATCGATAAAGCAGGTAAGATTATTTTAGAAAGAGCTAAGACTTTTCCTGATAAAACTACAGAATTATACGAACCTCTTACAATTGAATGTGAAGACAGCACAATTGGCTACATTCTTTGCATGGAAATTTTAAAAGGGTTAAGAGACTTTAAAAAGGTAAATAAGCCTATTAACTTTATAGCACACCCGATTGGAGTTGGAATGTTTAGTGATGAGCAATTCGATGAGTGGATAAATGAAGCTAAGAGTATTGCTAAAACCTATAGTACTATAATATTTGGCGCAAGTCATGCTGATGGGTCTTATAGAAACTGCGGGGTATCAATACCAATAGCCTATTGCATTGATAGCAGTGGAGAGCCAATATTTATTTCCAAATCTGATGTAAGGACAAGAATAGTGGATTTGCATAGTAAGAAAGTAAAGATTTTTGAAAGGGTGGAATTGTGATGGATAATTTTATGGTAGTTAAAGGAGAGGTTGATACTGCCATTAATATAATGAAAGAAGTTGCATGCTGGGGGCGCTCAATCGGACTAAATGTTTGGAAAGAAGAGTATCTTACGAGGGAAAAGTTAATGGCTAATGTTAAGGAAGAAAACTTTTGTGTAGGGCAAGTATCGGGTGAAAATGCTTGTTGCATGATACTTCAATGGCAGGATACTTTCTTTTGGCCAAAAGCAAAAGAAAATGAAGCGGGATATATACATAAGCTTTGCGTTAGAAGAGATTATGCTGGAATGGGGTTATCAGGAAGGTTAGTTGAGTTTTCAATAGAAGAATGTAAAAAGCTAGGAATTCATTATCTAAGATTGGATACAGGCTGGAATAATAAAAAATTATGCAATATGTATAAGAACTTAGGTTTTGAGTTAGTAGATAAGTTTTTATTAGATGATGGTGGAGCATTCGCATTATTTGAAATGCGTATCTAAATTTTAGTCTATGAAGTGGCACTAGAAACTAAATTGTTTCTAGCGCTTCTTTTAATTTTAACCAATCTTCTTCATAGGTCTTTAGAAAATCCTCATTTCTGTTGTAAGTTAAAGAAGAAGGATGATACATAGGAAAGATATATTTTTTAAGTTCTTCATTATAATAGAGCTTGCCGTGACATTCCCCTATGCTTTTGAATTCAGTAAGTCTTTTTAGTGGTACATTTCCTAAGGTAACAATAACCTTTGGATTAACTAAAGCTATTTCATCATCTAAAACCTCTTTAAACATAGCAACTTCCTTAGGTTTTGGAGGCCTGTTGCTTACAGAAGTACTTCCACTTTTTCCTTCTTTAATAGTTATTGGTCTTACAAAACAGGTATTGGTTATTCTGATTTTGTCTCTTGTCAAGTTAATAGTATTTAAATACTTTTCAAAAGTCTTACCAGCCATTCCTACAAAAGGTTTGCCTTCTTCTACTTCTGTTTTTCCCGGAGCTTCACCAACAAATAATATATCTGCAGGTATTGGACCGTCACCAGTTATATACCCTCCAGTGGGTTCTTCACTATAGTTTTCTGCTATAGTTTTAATTCTGTTTTTAATATCTTCTATAGTTCTCATTATTATCACCCTATACATTTAAGTTATCCTGCTTAGTTTACCATAAATTAATTTTATTTATAAGGACTATTACATATATAATGCAATAAAGTTCTTACATTAATGATGTCACAAAATATCTAAGATTCAAGGATTTTTGGGGCATCGTTAATGTACTAGAACTTTTGCATTGTATATATTAAAATTAAGATATGCTTTTACTATGAGTTATAAGAAATGGGAGAATGGATATGGGGATTAAAGAGAGTGAAGGACTTGTTAAGATTAAAGATTTAGATGATAGTATTATAATAGATTTGCGGTATGCGTCAAAAAATAACTTTACTGGCAGAAAAATTTATCCGTTGGATATATGCGTGCTTAGAAAGGAAACTGCAGTAAAGCTAATAAATGCAAATAGTGAATTTAAAAAGAGAGGATATGTAATAAAAATATGGGATGCCTACAGGCCTATTTATGTTCAGCAGATATTTTGGGATATAGTAAAGGATAATAGATTCATTGCTAATCCTAAAAATGGGGGCTCAAGACATAATAGAGGTACTGCAGTAGATATTACATTAATTGATAGTAAAGGTAAAGAGATAACAATGCCTTCTAAGTTTGATGATTTCTCAATAAATGCATATAGGTATAATGCCAATGAAAGCAAGGAAGTAAGCGAAAATATTAAGCTTCTTACAGAGGTAATGGAGGCAAACGGATTTATTGCTTTAGATGAAGAGTGGTGGCATTTTGATGATTGTGATTATAAAATGTATCCTGTAATAGATGTAAGGCTGGAAGACTTTGTTAGATAAGAGCGGCCTGATAATAAACTTATTGATAGAATTACAAGCAAGTGGTAATATTATACTATATTTATTATATATATGGAATTATATGTTTTTTACTAAATTATGAGGGGAGAAATAAGATGGAAACTGTTATTGTTATAGATTCAACCAGTGATCTTCCAAAGGAATATATTGAAAAGAATAATATTCCTGCACTTGGTATGACAGTAAGCTTTATGGGAAAAGAGTATAAAGATGATTTTGGTGAAAGTCTTTCATATAAAGAATTTTATGATGGAGTAAGAAAAGGTGAAATGCCATCAACTGCTCAAATTAATGCTTATACTTATGCTGAAGAATTCAAAAAGCATGTAAATGAGGGAAAATCGGTTATATGTATAGTATTTTCATCAGCTTTAAGCGGCTCTTACAACAGCGCGTGTATAGCTAAAGAAATGTTGCTTGAAGAGTATGAAAATGCTGATATAACAGTTATAGATAGTAAATGTGCTTCTTTAGGAGAAGGACTATTGGACTACTATGCTATAGAGATGCTTAAAGCAGGTAAGACAAAAGATGAAATTGTTAATTGGGTTGAGAACAATAAGCTGAAAATTAATCATTGGTTTACTGTAGATGACCTTAATCATTTAAAAAGAGGCGGCAGAGTATCAAGCACAGCTGCTGTTATAGGAACACTTTTAGATATTAAGCCAATACTTCATGTGGATAATGAAGGCAGACTAATTCCTGTTTCTAAAGTTAAAGGAAGAAAAAAGTCTATAAAAGCTTTGGTAGAAGAGCTTGATAAGAGAATTGTAAATCCGGAAGAACAGGTTATCTTTATAAGTCACGGAGATTGTTATGAAGATGCAAAATTTTTGGAGAAGCTTATTTTGGAAAAGTATAAAGTTAAGGATGTTATAATAAATAATATAGGGCCTGCTGTTGGTTCTCATTCAGGACCTGGGACAGTAGCATTGTTTTTCTTAGGAGAGCAAAGATAAGGAGAGGCAGTATGCCTCTCCTTTTATAATAGTGATGAAAAAACCCTTGCTGTAGCTTCGAGTGCTTTATTTAACTTTGGTGTAGCTTCAAAATCTTCTACGAAAAGTTCCTTGCTTCTCTTTAAATCCTCAAAAAATTGCTTATCTAATTCACTTGTCTTATTATCATCATATATAACAGCATTTATTTCATAATTAAGTTCATAGCTTCTTATATCCATATTAGCAGTTCCTACAGTAGCTATTTTCCCGTCAATAGTCATAACCTTGGAATGGATAAAGGAATCGTTGCTATAAAAGTAAATTCTCGCACCACATTTAATAAGCTCTGCTAAATATGTTCTGGATGCATAGTAAACTAATATATGATCATATTTTCCGGGAAAAATAATCCTTACGTCTATTCCACCTAAAGCAGCTATCTTAAGCGCTTCCATTATACTTTCAGTAGGTACAAAATAAGGAGTAGTTATATAAATATTTTTCTTTGCCATAGTTATCATCTTTAATATGCCCTGCATAATGGCAGGAAACTCTGAATCAGGTCCGCTTCTAACAAGCTGCATAATTTGTTTGTTTGATTTTAATGGCTCTGGGAAATATTGCTTTGCCTCATTTTTATTTATAAAATATTCACCATCTGTGCGCTTAATTGTAAAATAATCATCTAAGAAGGAGGCTTGAAGCCCAATTACAAAGTCTCCTTTAACCATCATATGAGTATCTCTCCAGTAACCTAGCTTACCCTTGCCTAAATATTCATCGCCTATGTTTATACCGCCCACAAAGCCAACTCTTCCATCAATTACTACTATTTTTCTGTGATTTCTGTAGTTTATTTGTGTGTTTATAGCTCTTAATAATGGAGCTAAAAAGTAAGAATACTGTATAACTTCAACTCCGGCCTCTCTAAGTTCTTTTATTGCACTTCTTTTCATCTTTATAGATCCGACCCTATCTATAATAAACTTCACTTTTACACCCTGAGAAGCTTTCTTTATTAGCAAATCTTTTATTTCAGTTCCTATACCATCACTTTTTACTATATAGTACTCAAGATGTATATGATGCTTTGCTTTATCTAGTTCTTGTTTTAAGCATTTAAATTTCTCAGCACCATCTTTAAATAAAGTTATATCATTATCTATAAATAAAGGAGAATAGCTGTTTTTCGCCAAAAGTTCAATTAGAGGAATGTACTCTGGATTTTCTATTTTATTTATAACTCTATTTATTAAATCTCTGACATAAGGAGATATGTCCTCTGCAAGCTTATGTTTTTTCCAGTTACGGCCTAGGAAAATATAAAATATAAGACCAATTGGAGGCAGCAGTACAAATACTAAAAGCCACGCTATTGTTTTCTCCGGACGTTTTCTTTCAACAATTATTATAACAACTGATAATAAAGCATTTATTATGAATAGCCACATAGGTAGACTTGTTATTCTAAAAATCACTAAATTCCCCCCTTTTTTTACTCAAAAAAAGCTATAATTGTAAGCTTTTTAAAGTATATATAAACATTTATTAGCAAAGATTAAATAAATTATACTTTAGGTCTTGAAATTACTGTGTTTATATATGAAAATTATATATATAAATATACCATAAAAATCAAAGCTTTGGCTAATATTGAGTTTAAAATATATAAATTTGGGGGAATTTGTAATGATATTTTTAACTACGGGGGAAAAAATAAGGAGCCTGAGAAAAAAGTTTAATATGAGACAGCAGGAACTTGAAGACGAAAATATAACCAGAGCATTTATTAGTATGATTGAAACAGGAAAAAGGGGATTAAGCCGAGAAACGGCTAAGGTGATTGCAGCAAAGCTTAATAGTAAGGCTGAAAGTTTAAATATACCCTTAAAAATTGATGAGGATTATCTTTTAAGGACTCCGGAGCAGGATGCTGAACTTTACTGTTTTGAAAAGCTAAATAATATTCCTACTCAAGATGAGATGGAAGTTATTATCAATATAGCAACAAAGTATAGATTAACAAAGGCAGAAGCTCAGGCATATAAAGTTCTTGGTGATTATGAATTCGAGTCTAACAGTTATACAAGTGCTTTTATAAATTATATGCTTTCGCTTGATTTGTTTAAGGATACTGACGAGAAAAACTGTCTAGGATATTTATATAATAGATTGGGCGAGTGCAAGAAAAATAATAAGGAGTTTTTAGAAGCAATATCTTTTTTTGATAGAGCCATCTATTATTCTACTTTATATAAAAATATAGATATAGAAAAGTATTCAATATACAGTATTGCTGAAGCTCATAAATGTTTAGGAGAATTTGATAAGGCATTAAGCTTTATAGATACATACTTGACCATTTGCGAAAAAGAAGTAGATTTTGATCAGTATATTTACGGAAATGTTTTAAAAGCAAATTGCTACATTTTAAAAGGAAATGTGGATAAGGCTTGTGCCTTATATGAAGATTTATTAAATTTGTGTATCAACAAAGACGAAGCTCTACTTTATGTAACCTATAATTATGCAATTGTAAGTAAAGAATATAAAGATATAAATAGCTTGGAGTATTTTAATAAAGCGCAGGAGATAGCTGAAAGGTCTGATAAAAGTATTTTAACAAATATTTATATAGAGAAGGCTAGAATTTATGCAAATAAACATCAATATAATGAAGCGCTGATTCTTGCGAAGTCAGGATTAAAATTAGCGCAGGAATACAACAATGTTGATGCTTTAGTAAATAGCTATTATATTATTATTGATACATACACATTTCTTAAAGACTTCCAGAATTTAAAAACAGTTTATACAAAGCTCTTAGATATATTAAGGAGTAATAAACACTACAAAGAAGAGCTGAATAGAGTCTATAATAAACTAGCTCTTTTGTATCTGGAACAAAATGATATTGAAATGTGTAAGAAATATTTAAATATGGCTTCATAGTGTTAATGGAGGAGAAGATGAAGGATACAGAACTTTGTTCTTGTGAGCACTGCACCGGGAGATACTGCGCAAGTAAGGCACCTATTTTTAGAGAGTTAGATAGTGGGCAGCTAAGCGAGGTAATGAGCAAAATACTAAGAAGAAGATATAAAAAAGGTCAGATAATATTTTTTGAAGGGGATGTATCTGATAAGTTTTATATAATAAATAGCGGTAGGGTTAAAATATTTAAATATACGAAAGAAGGAAAAGAGCAAATTCTTCATATACTTTCTGAGGGGGATTTTATAGGATATTTAAGTCTTTTAAAGAAAGGTAAATTTGATTTTAATGCAGAAGCTTTAGAAGATGTACATGTCTGTCTTCTTACCAAGGATGATTTTGATAAAATAGTAAAAGAAGCACCGGATATTAGTCTTAGAATTCTTGAAAGTCTTCATGATAGACTTGTTTCATTAGAAAACTTGGTTCAAACTCTAAGTACTAAGGATATAGAGACAAGAATAGCTGGACTTCTAAAAAACTTTGCTAAGGATTTTGGAGTTGAGCAAAAAGAAGGATTGGTTATAGAACTTCCTTTAAGCCGTGAAGAAATGGCAAATTATATAGGGGTTACGAGAGAGACAATGAGCAGAAAGCTCACTTCTATGCAGGATGAAGGAGTAATTGAGCTTATTGGTAATAAGAAGGTTGTAATTAAGGACATGGAAGCTTTGGAGGAAATGGCTTAAGATAATTTAGAATGAATGAAAAAAATCCCCTTGAAGGGGATTTTTAATTTTATATGCCAAGCACATTCTCATTTTGACTTTGCTTGTGAAGCATCCATTAATTCTTAATAAGTATTTCTCCTATTGCAGCACCGGTTTCAATACAGATCTCTTTAGTGTGCTCTTCCGGGGTAAAGCTAATCCTTAGAGGAAGTTTAATGTGATCATCACCAGTGGCTTTAATCATATAAGAAGTATCAAGCAAAGTTAAGCTGCTGTTTTTTAGATAGTCGTTTATTATTTCAACAGCTTCGCCACTCCATCCATATGAACCAAAAGCTGCTCCTAATTTACCTGATAAGTCGAGCTTAACTATCTCCTTTACTATGTCTTCAATGCTTCCGATCATATCTCCGTATCTTGTAGAACTGCCTATTATAATTGCAGAAGCTTCTTTAGCCATATCTAATATGGAATTTAAATCAGCGTTTTTTATATTTATTACATTTGTTTCTACACCCATTTCAGTTAAGCCTTCTTTTAAGCCTTGAGCTATCTTTGAAGTGTTTCCTGTCATTGAGCTGAATAATATTAAAGCTTTCTTATCTGTAGATAATTCAACATTGCTCATTTCATCATATAAATTAATGTACTTTTGGGCATTATCTCTTAGTACATATCCGTGTGAAGGACAAATCATATTTATTTCTAAATCCTTGATTTTGTTAATCATATCTCTTACATATGGTCTGTGAGGATGCATTATTAGCTTATAGTAAACCTTGAAATCTTCTGTTATGTCTTCCTTAGCTGGATCATTAAATAATTCATAGTTAGCAATATGTGTACTAAAAATATCGCAAGGGAAAAGTATTTTATCCTCTACACTGTAAGTAACCATTGTTTCTTCTGTGTGTAAAAATGGAGTTTCAAAGAACTGAAGAGTCTTTTCTCCTATATCTAGAGTTTCTCCATCTTTAATAACATGGAAGTTCCTATTTTGAAGTTTGAACATTCCTATTAAGAATTTTTTGCCCAGCTCAGTAGTAACTATTGTTGCATTTTTAGCTTTATTCATTAAAGCACCTAATGCTCCTGCATGGTCTGGTTCAACGTGGTTGATAACAACATATTGAAGTTTTTCAAGGTCTATTATAGTACCTAGATGTTTTACAAATTCCATACCATAAGAAATATCAACTGTATCTATTAAGGTTGGTTCTTCTGTATTTAATAAGTAAGAATTATATGTTGTCCCTTTTTCTAATATTAATCTATGGAAAGGAACCTTTGTATCATCAATTTTTCCTACACAATAAGTGTCCTTAGTAATTTCTATGTTATTCATCATAATAAATCTCTCCTTTTTATTGTTTTCTGTTTTTCAACTTATGGCTCAATTATAAAATCTTTAGGAAGAATAGACTATGACTCAAATCAATTTAAAAATTGATTTAAATCACATATACAAAAATGAGATAAGGATATAATAAGAACAATAAAAGCAAAACAGGAGGAATTTATTATGGGAACATTTCATAGTTCACAAAAGCTTGGAGAGATAGTAACCAAATTTCCAAAGGCGGCCGATGTTTTTAAAGAATATAGAATAGATTTTTGTTGTGGTGGAGACAGAACTCTGCTTACAGCTATAAAGGAACAAGATCTCAGTGAACCGGAGATACTAGATAAAATAAATAATTTATATGAAGATTTTAAAAATGTGAAGACAGAAGATAAAGATTGGACTAAAGCTCCTTTGGGTGAATTGGTGGATCATATAGTTAATGTTCATCATGCTTATCTTAATGCTGAGCTTCCCAGAATAAGCGAACTTACTACTAAAATATTGAGAGTTCATGGAGAACACCATCCAGAGCTTTCTATGGTTCACAAGTTGTTTCATACTGTAAAAATGGATTTTGAATCACATACAATAAAAGAAGAAACAGTTCAATATCCAGCAATAAAGGAATATGAAAAAAACAAGACAAAAGAAGCTTTGCGTAAGGCCATAAGATTAAACCAAGAATTATCAGATGAGCATACAAATGTAGGTAATATTCTTAAGGAGCTAAGAGAAGTAACTAATGATTATGAAGTTCCTGCAGATGGCTGTAATACTTATAGGCTAACTTACGCAAAACTTCAGGAATTAGAGGCAGAAACCTTCCAGCATATACACTTAGAAAACAATATATTGTTCCCTAGACTTATGGAATTAGACAAATAGTTTTATAGTTTAGAGAGGTCATAAAAGCCAGCTACTAAAATTATGTTTTAGGCTGGCTTTTAATAATGTATGGATACATTTTAATTCGGGATAATATAGTAGTATAATTTCTTATATGTATTTTTAAGAGAGGAAGGATGTTATGAAGGTTCCATACATAATGACACCAGGTCCAACTCAGGTCAGAGAGAATGTTAGATTAGCCAGAGCGTTAGAAACAACAAATCCTGATTTGGATTTACAATTTTATGACTTTTATAAGGAAACCTGTGAAAGAATAGGTAAATTTTTAAACACCAAAAATGAAGTTAGAATACTTAGTGGAGAGGGTATATTAGGACTTGAAGCAGCCTGTGCCTCTTTAACTGAAAAGGGAGACAGGGTTTTAGTTATAGATAATGGAATATTTGGAGAAGGCTTTGCAGACTTTGTTAAAATGTACGGGGGAGAGGCTGTACTTTTTAAGGGAGACAGGCAAAAAAAAATTGATATAAGTGCTCTTAAAGAGTTTTTACAAAAAGATAGTGATTTTAAATATGCTACTGTGGTTCATTGTGATACACCTTCAGGAGTATTAAATGAAGTAGATAAGATATGTCCATTGTTAAAAGAAAAAGGAATTATTACAGTAGTAGACAGCGTGGCTGCTATGGGAGGAGAAGAATTTCAAGTAGATGATTGGCAGATAGACATAGCATTAGGTGGTTCTCAAAAAGCAGTATCTGCTCCTCCGGGGTTAACTTTTTTAAGTATCAGTGATGATGCTTTTCAAGTTATGGAAAATAGAAAAGAGCCTATTGCAGGCTTCTATTGTAATTTATTAGTTTGGAAAAACTACTATAAGGATAAATGGTTTCCTTATACTCAGCCCATAAGTGATATTATTGGATTGAAGGCGGCTATAGACAATATACTTGAAGAAGGCCAGGAGAATATGATAGTTAGACATAAGAAAATTGGTGCAGCTGCGAGAAAAGCAATTTTAGAAGCAGGGTTAAACTTATATATAAAGGATGGATATGCAAATACCGTAACTGTAATCGAACTGCCTGATAAAATAGATGATAAACAATTAAGAGACAATATGCTAAATAGTTATGGAGTCTTTATTGCGGGATCTTTTGGATATCTTGGAGGAAAGGTAATAAGAATAGGTCATATGGGAGAGAACGCGAGAATTGATAAAGTAAGCTACACATTGTTTGCTCTTCAAAAGTCCTTAGAGGATTTGGGCTTTGAATGTAAAAACGATATGGTTAATGTATTTCTCAAATATACCTGTTAGAAAGCTTTAAAAGAATTAAATGAACGATAAGAATATTACTGAATATGTCTAAAACAAAGCATTGAGGATACGCAGATTCTGTGTGATACATAAAATCTATCTATGTGTTCTCAGTGCTTTCTTATATTTATAAGGTTAAAGAAAATAGTATTTATTTTTTTTAATTCTACAAATACTCTACCTGGTGTATCAATATATGAATGTTATAGTTAAACAGAGAAATGTATAGATATAATGAATTAATTTAATATAAATGGGGATTATATATTTATATGGGTTTTGTTATGTGATATTATATTCCTTGTCG
>KE993497.1 GCA_000466585.1 Clostridiales bacterium oral taxon 876 str. F0540 | reverse complement strand
TATTTTTTATTGGGTTAATGCAACAGCAGTACCCCTCCGGCCTTTTTTTCTAAATCATAACCAATTCCATTAGTAATTAACAATTCTTCTATAGGCTGAGCATTTACTCCTGACATAAATCCAGTTAAAATTATTAACAAAATAAGCAGTTTTAAATAGTTATTAAATCTAACTTTCATCATTAGCACCTTTCTTAAAATGACATATAAAAGCAATAACTGTGGTATAGGCAACAGAGAATATTGCATCTATCACTGCAAGCTTGCTATTGATACTTCTTCTTGTAATCTCATCTTTATATTGAAGACTTAAGTAAAGACTCAAAATAAAGATGACTATAAAAATGATTTTCTTATTAATTTTTTTAAATATATCTTTCAATGTAAATGCAGATAAAAAATAAAAGTTTGATAAGGTCTTAAAAATAATTACACTCCAAAACATCATAAAAATAAGTCTGAAATTACTTACTACAGGTATTACAACAGCTTTAGGCACAGTAGATACTGACCATACGTATTTAGGTATAAGATCTATGCCTAAAAAATAAATAGTTATGAACACAAACCAAAAATATATTGCTATTACAATTAATATTGTCTTATATATACAACCGGCAAGCTTATCCTTTTCTACTAAAAAGGGTGAGGCAATAAAAATCATTTCAATACCATTGTAAGCAAATAAAGATTCTTTAGTAGATTTTATTATATTAATGGGAGATGCCTGAAATACAGGAAGAAGATTTTTATAATTACCTTCTTTAAAGGCAAATACCAAAATTGAACTTAAAATAATTGTTATAAAGAAAATCAGAGTATTTAGCCTGCCTAATATGCGTAAATCTTTATAGGCAGCAATTGATCCTATCAATAAAAAAACTATTAAAAGCTTTAGCTGAGTATGGAAAGCTGCTAATGATATAAGAAATATGTTACTCAATCCTGAAGCAACTGATGTCGTTCTATAAAGAAACATCAGAAATAATAAAAAATTTAGAAAGGTACCTATTCTTTTACCAAAGCATAGTTTACTCAAATCAAGGATATTTTTATCAGGATATTTTTTAGCAACAAAAAGCCATAGTGTGCCAAGATATAAAGGAAAGACAGCTCCTAAAATCGCTGCAATCCAAGCATCTTGACCGGATTTCTTTACAAGATCATTAGGAAGTGTTAAAGCTCCTATACCAACAATAGTTCCTACTGATAAAAAAATAAGTTGTCTGGAATTTACACTATTGCTGCTTAGATTATTCATTTTTGGACCTCCTAAATATTTTTCTAAAGTTTTTTTGCCTTACAGGATTATTAGTAGATATAGATGCTGGCCTTTTATTCATTTTCCATAAGGGGTAGCGGAGAAAAATATCCTTAAAATCACCTTTATTATTAAGATTGAGATAAGGTACTCCAAAACTATCAATGGAAAAAAGATGAAGAACTATGAAATACCAGCCTATAGTAACCCCTAATACGCCAAAAATATTAGCAAGAATTAAGACAGGAATAGCAATAATTCTTACAGATTGTGCCATTTCATAATTAGGTATGGAAAAGGAGCATACAGCTGTAATTCCGACTATAAGCAGTGTGGCAGGGCTTACTAGTTTTGCCTGAAGAGCTGCGTTTCCTATAATAAAACCACCAACAACGCTTACGGTTTGACTTATTCTGCTTGGAAGTCTTAAGCCTGATTCCCTTAGGAGCTCTATAACAAAAAGCATTGAAAGTATCTCCATAAAAGGAGTAAGTGCTATACCTCTTCTCGATTGAACTATTGGAATAACAAATTTTATCGGAATAAGCTCGCTATTGAATTTTATTAGCGCTAAATACAATGAAGGCAAAGTGTAAACAAGAGTAACAGCTGTAAATCTAATTATCCTTACAAAAGAAGAAATTAGTGTGCGTTCGTAATAATCTTCGACCGTCTGAAAGAAGTCGATCATAGTAGATGGATAGGTAATAACATAAGGTGTACCATCAAGAACAATAGCTGCTCTGCCTTCTAAAAGTGCGGCTGCAATAATATCTGGGCGCTCAGTTCCAAAACTTTGGGGAAAAGGAGAGTAGGTATAGTCTTCTATAAACTGTTCAAGCACTCCGGTAGCAAGTACTGAGTCTGCATCAATTGCTTTTATACGCTTTTTTATTTCGTTTAATACATCTTTGTTTATAATATCTTCTATATATACAATAGCTAAATCAGTTTGACCTCTGGAACCAACCAGGTATTTTTCGATGGATAAGTTTTTATCTTTAATTTTACGTTTTATCATTGAAAGATTACTTTCCAGGTTTTCAGTAAACCCCTCCCTAGAACCTCGGATAGCTACTTCGTTAGGTGGTTCGTCTATAGCTCTGCGCATCCAAGAAGAAGTATCGATCAGAATAAATTGAGAAGAATTACTTAATACAATAACGGTGCAGCCTCTTTTTACGAAATATATGACTTTATTTATATCTTTTTCCACTATAGTATTACTCATAGAAATATATTTTTCGCAAAGATACTCAGGAAGATTTACAACGAGGCTTAAATCTTCATCCACACGAAGCATTAGTGGAGACAGTACGTCTCTGTCTATAATATTTTTTTCTGTCAAACCTTCTAAATATACTATTGCAGCATTTATAGGCTTTACTTTTCCTACTATAAAAAATTTTACAACTGCATGTCTGTTGCCGATGTTTTTCAATATTTCATTTATCTTATTTTTAAGATTTATATCATTCATAATTGTAATAAATCACCCCCAGAGTTAATAAATAGTTTTCCTTACTTCTTTTATTTTTATAACCTTATATTAGTGATTAGATATTTATTGAAGATTAATTCCAGATATTTTTTTATTTTAATAAGTTTAGGTTGAAAAAAATTTGCGAATATTATGTTATTAATAAAAGCTGTGTTATAATGTAATCAGTATCATGAAGTATTACTACTAAACTATAAAAATATACGAGGTGAAAGTTATGGACGTAAAAGAAAGAATCGAGAAGTTAAGAAACCTTATGAGGGAAAGAAATATTGAAGCATACATAGTACCAAGCTCAGATCCGCATCAAAGCGAATATGTAGCAGAACATTATACAGCTAGAGCTTTCATAACAGGGTTTACCGGTTCTGCAGGAACAGCAGTAATTACTTTAAAAGAAGCGGGCTTATGGACGGACGGAAGGTACTTCCTTCAAGCTGAAAACGAGCTTAAGGGTACGGGAGTAACTTTATTTAGAATGGGTGAAAGCGGAGTACCAACTATTGAAGCTTTCTTGAGAGATTCTTTAAGCAAGGGAGCAAAGGTTGGATTCGACGGTAAAGTTATATCGGTAGACTATTTTAGAGGCCTAAAAAAGACTTTAGACAGCAAGGAATTTTCATACTCAATAAATGAAGATCTAATAAATGAAGTTTGGTCAGATAGGCCAGAAAAGCCTAATACAGAAGTTATATTGCATCATATAAAGTATACAGGAAAGACAAGAGAAGAAAAGCTTTCTGAAGTAGTTTCTGAAATGAAGGCAGCAGGAGCAGATTATTATGTAATATCAGGCTTAGATGACATTGCTTGGCTTTTAAACATTAGAGGAAGAGATGTAGAATGTAATCCATTGACAATAGCATATGCTGTAGTTACAGAAAACAAAAACTACTTATTTATAGATGATAGAAAAGTAAATGCAGAGGTTAAAGCAGAGCTTGAAAAAGCTAATGTAGAGTTAAGACCTTATGACAGTATAGTAAATTTCGTAGCTGGTATTACTGAAGGCACAGTACTTCTTGATCCATCAAAAACTAATACTTGGGTTTATGATGCAATCAAGGTTAAAACTGTAGAAGCTATGGATATTACAACAAGATTAAAAGCTGTAAAAAATGAAGTTGAAATTAAAAATGTAAGAAATGCCATGGTTAGAGACGGCGTTGCTATGGTTAAGTTTATCAACTGGATAAAGAAAACTATTAAAACACGTACTATAACTGAAATTGAAGCTGCTGATAAGCTTGAAGCCCTCAGAAGAGAAGGAGACAATTTCTATGATCTAAGCTTCACAACAATTTCAGCATACAAGGAAAATGCTGCAGTTGTTCACTACCATCCTACAAAAACTAGCTTTGGAACTATAAAGCCTGAAAGCTTTTATTTAATAGACTCAGGTGCCCAGTATTTAGATGGTACAACAGATATAACAAGAACTTTAGCAATGGGACAGCTAACTGAAGAAGAAAAGAAGGATTATACTCTTGTACTAAAAGGAATGATTAATTTAGCAAGTCAAAGATTCCTTTATGGAACTACTGGATCAAATCTTGATATATTAGCAAGAATTCCATTATGGAATGCAGGAATGGATTATAAACATGGAACTGGACATGGTATAGGTTTCTTCCTAAATGTTCATGAAGGACCACACAGAATAGCTATGGTTCCTAATACCGTTAAGCTTGAAAAAGGAATGATTATGTCTGACGAGCCAGGAGTTTATAAGGCTGGTAAGCATGGAATAAGAATAGAAAACCTAGTTACAGTTCAAGAAGATGAAAAGACAGAGTATGGCGGACAATTCATGAGATTTGAGACATTAACTTTATGTCCTATTGATCTAGAGCCTATTAATGTTTCTTTATTAGCACCAGAAGAAAAGGCATGGTTAAATAATTATCATAAGACTGTATTTGAAAAATTATCACCAAACCTAAGTGGAGAAGAATTGGAATTCTTAAAAGCGGCTACAAGGGAAATATAATTCAATAAGTATTTTTATGCAGATAAAGGTTACGAGTTAGTATTGAAATAATGCTTATTCATACATTTACCTGTATAACCTAGCTCTATACTTTAAAGGCTAATTAAGCACTTTGCTTAGATGCTTCTATAGTATAGAGCTTTTTGCTATGAGCTATAGATTAATATAATTATACTTAATATAATCATTGTCTAGCATATACTTGTCCTAGTGTGTCAGTATAAGATATTTATAGCTATTTGGTGATTTTTATATCTATAGCAAGTTATTTTCGTATAATGCCCGAATAAATATAAATAACGGCGTTTTAAAATGATATTATATTCCTTGTCGCCGACAGAAAGCGACATGAAAAGTGATTAATTTCTTAGTCATTAGGTTAATTTAGAAAGAATAAATTACTAAATAATAAGTTGTTGACAAAGATATTTAATCCTGTTAAACTATAAAAGCTGTCAGATGACGGCGAAGTAATTGG
>KE993496.1:126261-346819 GCA_000466585.1 Clostridiales bacterium oral taxon 876 str. F0540 | reverse complement strand
CAAGTAAGTTTTTCTTTGATGCAACAGCAGTAGGTCTAGAGCCTCTTTTTCTGATTCTCTAAACCATCCTAAACCATTATCATTTAAAATCTCTTTCATGCTTAAGCAGCCATTCCTTCCTCCATAGGCCACCTGCATAGCCTGTTAATTTACCTGTGGCTCCGATAATCCGGTGACAAGGAATCACAATGCTTAATTGGTTTTTGCCATTTGCACTGCCTACTGCTCTTACTGCTTTTTCATTTCCTATAGAAACAGCTATATCCTTATAAGACCCCGTTTTACCATAAGGTATTTTTGTTAAAGCGTTCCAAACTGTTTTTTGAAAGTCAGTGCCTTCAAATTGATATGAAAATGTAAAATCCTTACGGCAACCATTAAAATACTCGTCGAGCTCTTTATAGCACTGTCTTAAAACCTGAGGGGTTTCAGCCTGTAATAAATTCTTCTTTTTATTTTCTTCAGAAAATAATATAGAATTGATGGCTTCATCAGTTCCGATTATTTCTATTATGCCAATGGGCGATTCATAGTCTAATTTATATTTCTTTATCATACAACGTCCTCCAAAGATAAAATGTAGCATATGCCTGCCAACCTTCCCAATTTGCTGCATATTCCCTTATTTGTTCTATAGTAGGTTTCTCCTCAAGTCCTAATAGGTTCTTTAAGGCATTATGAAGACCCACATCCGCTATTGGAAATGCTGAAGCCTTGTGTAAGCATTTCATTATAACATAATCTGCTGTCCACGCTCCAATGCCTCTTATAGACATTAAAAATTTCTGCATCTCATTATAATCTTGCATCTCAAGCAATAATTCCTTTGTCAATTTTCCATTTTTTATATCCTTAGCAATACCAATAATATATTCAGCCTTTCTAGTAGTAAATTGAAGCTTTTTTAAATCCTCTGCCTCCAAATCTGCAATACTTTCAAAGGAAGGGAATATCCAAAGCCTTTCTCCTTCAAAGGTTATAAACTTGCCAAACTGCTCAATAAATCTCTTTTTTAGGGTATAGGCAAAGGTTAAATTAATCTGCTGTCCTATAATTGCCCATACCAATGCCTCAAACAAATCAGGAATACACATAATCCGTAAGCCATAGTATTTGTGGACGAGCATCTTTAATATTTCATCTTCATTGGCTACTTTATAAAATTCACCTAAATCCTGATTTAGGTCAAACCATTCCCAAATATACTCCGCTGCTTTTTTACGCTCGTTAGCGGATGGATTACTTATTGGAAATTCAACCTTTATTGAATTAGTAGCGCACCCTATTTTACATAAAATTAAAGTTTCCTCCACCTTTATTAGTTTATACAAAAAGCCGTCTTTAATCTGATGAAGAACCTCAATATCAGATCTTCCCAGGAAAATTAAACACTCTTCAAAATTAAATTCCTTTGGAGGAAAGAGTTCTATATAGGTCTCATGATCGATCCAATTCATTTTGAAGCTCCTTTCGATATTGGCTGGGCGAACAGTTTTTCAAGCTTCGGAAGGCTTTATAAAAATTAGAGGTACTCTGGAATCCTACCTCATAGCAAATCTCAAGGTTCGTCAATTTTGTATTTTTAAGAAGGTGTGCTGCCTTATCAATGCGTATTTTTTCCAGATAAGTACGCGGAGTTTCAGAGGTTTCTTGTTTAAATAACCGCTCCAGATAATAAGGGCTTACACCAACTTGATCGGATATATCTTTTAGTTTTAAGTCTTGATTGTAATGATTAACTAAAAAGGTGATTACATTCTTAACAATTTTAACACTGGGTGATTCTTCGATTTCAGGCTGACATCTTTTACATGGACGATAGCCAGCTTCCTGAGCCGCCTTCATATCATTATAAAACTCCACATTTATCTTTTTAGGCTTCCTTGATTTACAGGAAGGACGGCAGTATATCTTCGTTGTCTTCACTGCTGTAAAAAACAAGCCATCATATTTGCTATCACAAGCCATAATCTTCTCCCACATCTCTTCAAAGGAAAGATTGATTTTGGTCTCCATAATCCACCGTCCTTTCACATTAGTGTTTATTGGATTCATTTTAACAATCAAGCTATCTTCAATTCGTCCTCATTCTTGCTCTTATGGTCTAAGATTAAAGTAAAAATGAAGCTATATTATGCTTCACTTAAAAATCAGTATACTCTGTTGAACAAACCTCCAACTGAACCATTAATATCCCAACTGCTTTCCAACAATAATTACCTTTATTCTATCTTTAATAAATTGTCCTCTTATGATTGTAAAATCATTGCATATTCTGTCAGGGCTTTTGCAGTCTACACAATAGCCCAAGGTTGTACATGGAGTGTTTTTGCCTAATCTCTTAGCATCAATGGGAGCACAATAGCTTCTAACCCTTTTTTCAGCTCCCTCTATATCTTTAACTATTTTATTTATTCCGGTTACTAAGATAACCTGTTTCGGTCCATAAAGCATTGGCGCAACTCTGCTTCCATTACCATCAATGTTATATAACTCTCCATCTTCTGTTAATGCATTTGTACTACACATAAAGGTATCTGCAGAAAAATTTTCAATATATATTTGCTTTTTTTCTTCACTTGTAATACCCTCTCTGTACTTATCTAAAAAGTTAAACTTCTCTTCACGAAGGAAATCTATAACACCTGTTTCAAAGAGTGTCATTGAATCACCTACTCCTACTACAGAATGTTCAGCTATAAGTTTCTTTAAAAGCCCCTTTAATTCTGTATCATCATTAACAAAAAATCCCGCCATATTGCGTTTTCTTAAATTATTTATAGTTCTTTCAATTTGTTTTTCTCTGTACCATAAAGCATTGTTATCCATTTTAATATATTTCCTTTCTAATACTATACTTCTACTCTTAATTTACATAATAAATAAAATTATACTTCCAATTAGATATCTTATAATATCCTTATATCAAATCAGGAACAAACATTCTTACATGTATTAATTATAGTTTTTATTGAATCTTCAAACAAGTACACTTTTTCATCTTTCAGATTGGCTTTATAATAGCTCTCATATCCAATAAAAGTTTTGTTTAAGAATTATGCTGAAAATCATAAATTTTAGTTATATACAATATTATCCGGTTATTATATACTAAAATTAATATTAAGCTGTAAATAATTGCAAAACATTCGTATAATGAAAGGAGTAAACTTATGGCATATAAATTAAATGCGATAACAATAAGAACTAATAATTCTATGGAAGGGCTAAAAATTATTGATGAGGTTTGGATAGATGTCGCAAACGGAAAACTGCCTATTCTTTTTGATAGCGAACATGCATTTCAGCAAGGTATTTCACCGATTTCAAAATACAGTAATTATTCTAGTGATGAACATGGTGATTATGATCTTACCATAATGACCGTAACAGCAGATTTTTTTCAAAAGATGGATGCAGAAGTAAGTAAAGGCTTTTATAAAAAATATATTGAGAAAGATGATAATGGAGAAATAGGTGTTTGCACGAGAAAGGCATGGGAAAGAGTATGGGCTGATCAAAAATCAGGGAATATACATAGAGTCTTTACAGAAGATTTTGAGAGCACTGTTCCAAGTGAATATACAAAGGATGGTAAAGCACATTGCTATTTATATATTGCAATTCAGTAGATTTAGAAGACAAAAGTGGGATTAAGCACAATGTGTAATTAATTCATATCTTTCTTATATAATGAAGCAAAGAGGTCAACTGACCTCTTTTTAAGTTTTGTCGCGATATCTTCTTATCTTTATAAGGAGATATCGCGATAATATCCCAACTGTTTTCAAACAATGCTACCTTTATTCTATTTCAATATTTTTAAGACCATTTTTTGCTTCTCTCTTTTTTATAGGTTCATCTTTGATTTCTTGAGAGCTTTCATTAATACTTTTAAGTACTATTTTGCTTAAGGTTCTTAAGTTATCCGACATCTCCTCCGGCAGCTGCTTCAATATTTTATCAGCTGTAGTTAATTTATATTTAATAATATTTTTAATCAAAGCTTCATTCATTTTTGTCACTTCCAAATCTTATCTTTAATATTTCATTTTCAAACTTAGCTGCTTTTATTGATAGATTCAAAAGAGTTCTTGGCAGAGTGATATTTCTTTTTATGCTTCCTGCCTTAATAATAATTTCATCGCCCTTCTGGTTTAGTGAAAGCTCCTCTTTATTTAGAAAAGGCATACTTATAGCTAAAATATAATCCTCTCCTTCTTTAGAAACCGCTTGTGATCTTCCATTAAATTTTATTTCAACTGGATTTTCATTTTTAAAAACTGCCTCTGCCATTCTATTAAGCATCTGCATTCCTACAACCTCATTTTCAAATAATGGAGCATAATATATTGGTAAAGGTGAAAAACTTTCAATTATATTTTCTCTATACTTTTTCTGAATATCCTTCCAAACCTTAAAATAGCTGTCTGTTACATTGTCCGGAATAACTCTATTAACTACAATTGCATCCACATTAAAATCATAAATATTAAGATAGGTAAAACTTCTTTGCGCCTCCTTAATAACCATCTTTTCAGGGTTAACTACAATTCTTATGCTTGTTATATCTCTATCCGAAAATATTTTTTTCATCTCATCAAGCTGATAATACATATTGTCAATCTCATCAAGAACCTGTGAAGAAGGCATTGGTATCTTTAGCATAGTCTCAGCAATTGGGCCGGCAACCTTTATAGCCTTTTTCTTAATAGGAAAAAGCTTTTCCATCCACCATCTTAGCATTTCAGGAAAACTTAATAATGCAAGTGTCTCTCCTGTTGGCGCGCAATCTATAATGATAGTGTCAAATCTGCCTTCCTTATAGTACTTTAGTATTCTTAGAAGACTTAACAGATCCTCCATACCGGGAAAAACAGTGAGCTCTTGTGTTGTAATATCTTTTACAGTTTTTGATGTGAAAAGTTCAGTTAAATATTTTTGAACCTTTCCCCAGCCTTCCTCCACTTCATGTATTGCATCTATTTCTTGTGCCCAAAGGTTTTCAATTATTTCTTGAGGCTCGTTAGATAATTTTATATCCAAAGAATCTCCTAGGCTGTGAGCAGGATCAGTGCTGACAACAAGAGTTTTCATCCCCTGTTTGGCACTTTCCAAAGCTGTTGCCGCAGCAATGCTTGTTTTTCCAACTCCACCTTTTCCCGTATACAGTATTATTCTCATAATAATTCCTCCTTTTAGTCGGAAACACTGAGTAATTAATAACTCTCGCTCCGCTCGAAAATTACTCGTTAAAGGTCATTTAGACCTTTAACCTCCTTTTTTAATTTTTGTTACTAACGCCAAATATTTCGTCATCCGAAGTATATCTTTTAAAAAAATGCCCAACTCTGGGCAACTATTCGATGTTTATTTTCTTTATAGTTGTTTTGTTATTGTCATCCTTTGTATCGGATATTTGAGACTGTAATTTATTTATAATTTTAAAAACTATATTTATCAAAAACTGCTGTTCTTCTTCTGTTAGTTCGTCAATAACCATTTTTAAATATGATGATATTAAGTTTTTAAAATTCATAACTAGTTGTGAACCTTCATCAGTAAGTTTTAATACAACTATCCTTCTGTCAGTTTCACTCCTGCCCCTATCAATATATCCGTTCCTTACAAGTCTATCTATTATGCCTGTTGCAGTACTCATTGGAGAATTAATGTATTCTACTAGTTCTGTCATTGTTGCTTCTTTATTTTTATCAAGAAATATCATTGTAAAAATCTCAATTTTTGAGAATTTTATATCAAGATTAATCCATTCACTTGGAAAAAATAATTTCTTGCTATTGTCAATCAGCATATCCACTATATTATCTAAATCAAACATTACTTCCTCCATCAAATACTTCGTGTTTCGAAATATATTAATTACATAATACTCTTCTATATTTCTTATGTCAATATACTGAGCAGGAATTTATAAAAATACTGCTTATTAATATGAAATATTCTTGCAACGGCTAAAAACTTTTATACTGTTCACGTGGTCATTTGCAAATTTAAGATTTATCTATGTAGAACTAAAAAATCGGATGTATAAGCTGAATTAAGAGCAGTACTCCGCATATACCTAAGGGTATTCCTGAAAAAACTCCCGATCCCAATGAAGCCATGTAGGTTTTAGTCTTGAAATAACCATATATATGGGAGAATGAATTAACAACACTTACAAAAACCGTATAAAAACATAAATAAGCAGCATATTTTACTTCAAATATTAGAAGCGCCAATATGAGAAAATTAATACCTACTAATACAGAAGCTGCCCTCAGGTATAATCCTCTTGGGTTTTGAGGATTCTTTTTTTTATAAATTACATACATATTCATCCCAATCTCTTCAAAACAGTGAATTATCTGAAGAAATGTAACTAACAAAACAAGAATTATTAACGTCCTGTCCATAAATTCATCCTCCTAAAAAATTTATTCTTATAGACTTCTAAAATAAATCTTTGATATGGCTTGGTTTTGAAATTATTCTAACTAAGAAAACATCTTACTACAAATTTGTGCTATACATAAATATAAGCCATAAAAAGCTTCCCATATACATTAATCTTTGAAAAAAACCTCTATATGCTGGAAACTTAGCAAACAAAAGTGAACATCCCATAACCATAACAGCTGCTATTGTATGTAAAATTTTAAATTTTATATACGGTGAAACTACTAAACATATTGCGATCCCTGTCATAAATGAAAAACCTGCAAGCTGCGCAAAAAGGGAGTGGAGCTTTGACTCCTTTTCTGAGTAATATTGATTTTCTATGAATGGGCGGGTACAGAATATACCTTATATTCCTACTGATAAAGCATATATAAGAATAGGTATACCTTTATACAGCGGTAATTGGTCAAATATAATGCTGAAAATAATACTTCCGGATAGAAACAGTCCAAAGCATATAAATCCAGCTTGCATAAGTTTTCCGTTTTTATACTTTTGCGCAGCCAGTTCACTTACGGTATTAGTTCTCCAGCTATATTCAGGTGGAGAAATTACCTGAGCTATTATTATAAATGTTAAAAACAAAATCGTTGAAATCCATATTCCCATCATTTTATGTATCTCCTTCAGTTTTAATTATGGAACTATTCCTCTGTTGATTCTTTTAACAGATTAATCGCTTCATCCGCCCATTCTGTGTATGCTTTGAAAATCTTCTCTCCAAATAGTACTGTTAGCAGATAGTATAGATGATCCTGACTTTCCTCCGTCACTTTCCTAAGTTCCTTTTCATAGCCTTCCAGAATAGGTATTTGTTCAAGATGTTTTTGCTTAAAGGCACTGATATTGTCAATGTTTTGCTTGATACTCAGGTTGCTTCCAAAAAACAATTTAAGCAGTATTTCATACTTTATAAATTCGTTATTTACTGGTGAAGATAGCCAAGACTTAAGCTTTTCTTTTCCTTCTTCAGTAATTGAATATTTTATTCTTTCTAGCTTTTGGCCCATATTATCGCTTTTTTTCCTTACCAATCCCCTCTCTTCCATAAGCTTGAGTGCTGGATATATCTGACCAAAACCTGCACCCCAAAAGTAGCTTAAAGATAAATCAATTCTTTTCTTTATCTCATAACCGGTTAATTCTTCATGACTCAAAAGTCCTAAAATCACATAAACTGTCTTATTCTCTTTTGCCATTTTTCTCTCCCTATATAATAAAAATCTAAATCAAAAAACTTAAAAACATATCAAATTGATATATATATAATATATCAATTTGATATGTTTTGTAAAGAGACTTATTTAATATAAATTAAAGTTAAATAAAAAGATATTTAGATTACGTAATAGCGTTGTAAGCAGTGAACCATAATAAATGATTGCTTTCTTAAGTCTTAGAGATTAATATTACTTGTCTGTGTCCACTTTTATAAGACATGTTATAATAAAAAAGAGATTAATAATTTGAAAGGGGGATTTTATGAAGAATATATTGGTTACAGGTGGAACTGTATTTGTTAGTAAGTATGTAGCAAAATATTTTAAACTAAATGGTTATGAAGTTTATGTTTTAAATAGGGGCACTAAACAACAGTTAGAGAATGTTAATGTTATATGTGCAGATAGAAATAATTTAGGTGATCGTCTACATAAGTATTCTTTTGATACTATAATAGATGTATGTGGATATAATAGGAAAGATATTAAAAACTTATTAGATGCTGTTGGAGAATTTAAGAATTATATATTTATTAGCTCATCTGCTGTTTATCCAGAAACAAACATACAGCCATTTAATGAAGATCAAAATGTTGGATTAAATTCAATATGGGGAAAGTATGGGATGGATAAGATTGAAGCAGAAGAGTACTTACTTTCAAGATTCCCTAATGCATATATTTTGAGACCTCCTTATTTATATGGACCAATGCAAAATGTATATAGAGAGCCATTTGTATTTGAATGCGCTTTAAAAAACAGGAAGTTCTATATTCCTGGTGATGGCAAGATGAGATTACAATTTTTTCATATTGAGGACTTATGCAAGGTTATTGAAAAAATTTTAGAAAAGCACCCGAAGGAACATATATTTAATGTTGGAAATTCAAAGCCTGTAGATATAAATGCATTTGTTGAACTATGTTATAAGGTTGTAGGAACACCTTTAGAAAAAGTATATGTAACTAATCATGATAATCAAAGAGATTATTTTAGTTTTTATAATTATGAGTATAGTTTGGATGTATCAAGACAAGCTGAATTGTTGGCGGAACAAAAGGATTTATTTGATGGATTAAAAGAGTCTTATGAATGGTTTAAGGATAATTCTGATGAAGTTGTAAAAAAAGATTATATTAATTTTATTCAACAAAATTTTGAGTAGCCATCGAAGCGATAGGTTTAATTTATGTATTAGTTGAAAATCCTATAAAATAAGATTAGTTGTTTATTTTTTATAAAAATTTTATATACTATAAATGAAAAAAAGTGCTAATCCTCCGGGGATGCAGCACTTTTTATTTACTTTTAATCCATATATCAAACTCAAAATTTTTAACCGTAATTTTTAAGTGATTCTACAATTTCATAAATTCAGTTATTATTTTCGCAAGATCTTATCCATCGCTTTTCCCTTTGCCAGCTCGTCAATCAGCTTATCTAAATAGCGAATCTCCTTCATAATTGGTTCCTCAATATCTTCCACCCGAACGCCGCAAATCACGCCTTTGATCAAAGTCCGAGAAGGATTCAGCTTAGGAGCTTCAGCAAAGAAGTTCTCATAGTCTGTCTGTTTTATAAGCTGTGCTTCTATCTCTTCCTGGCTATATCCTGTCAACCAACGGATAATTTCATCCACTTCTGCTTTTGTACGTCCTTTTTTCTCCGCCTTCGCAACCAAAAGGGGATAAACACTTGCTACACTCATTTTATAGACATTATGTTTGGTCATTATACACCCTCGCTTATGTGATTTTCTTTATTATATCATTAAAAATAGTCGGATCAACCGAAAAGTTAATCTGCCGCTCTCTTATCCCATATAAATGAAATTATACTTCCAACTAAATAGCATATAATGTCTTTTATATCAAATGAAGAACCTGTAATTGTTGAAACTACTTTATTATTTTGCAAATGAAGTAAGTTTAGAATATGAAAATACTGTATCACTTCTACAAATGAAGCAAATAAAAACAAGTATATGGGTAAATATATTATTGGTCTTTTTACAAAGGCTTTTACAAATGAATACATTAAAATAACAACCAGAATATCTCCAACATATGGTCTAATAATCCTATCTTTTATAAAAAGTGCAATAATTACTTCTGTTATAAAGAAAATAATAAACCACACCATATACTTAGTATTTATTTTCATAAAACTCCTTCCCCTCTGTCAATTCAATCCTCTATAGTTAGCTCTGATTTAAATGCAATTACTGCATTTCCGAAAATCTTAACTTCAACAGGCTCTTTATTTTCAATTTTGACTTCAACTTCAATAATTCCTGAACGTTTTATAGCTTCACCCTGCTTAGCTTTGAATTTAAATATTGAATTATCGTGGCCAACAAGCTTATGATGCACAAGATATGCACCTAAAGGGCCATTTGCGTTGCCGGTTACAGGATCTTCATTGATACCAATTGCAGGTGCAAACATTCTCCCATGTACTAAAATATTACTCTCAGAATCCACTGTAAAAACATAATATCCATTGCATTCAATATCCTTGCTCAGCTTAGAAAGTGCATCGTAATTCGGCTGCAATGCATTTAAAGTTTCAATACTTTTTATACCAATCATAACCTTAGAATGACCTGTTGACACTATCTGAATTTCATAGTTTTCCAACAAATCACTATGTTTTATGCTAAGGGCATTCAAAAGTTTTTCCTTGTTTTCTCCATCAATAATACTTCCAAATTCAATTTTTCCCTGGGTCATAACAATTTTGTAATCGTCATTTTCCTTTATTATATTAACCGGTAAAATACCGGCACCTGTTTTATGATAAACCATCGTAGTTTCAAAGTTATTTTCCATAGCACGCGCATAATGAGCGGCAATGGTAGCATGTCCGCAAATAGGTACCTCTTTTGTTGGACTAAAAAAGCGTACATGAACATCATACTCATTGCTATCTGAAGAAAAGATAAATGCCGTCTCCGAATTGTTAAGTTCTCTGGCTATTTTTTGCATTTCATAATCAGTTAGGCCATCTGCATTTGTTATTACCCCTGCTGGGTTTCCTGCAAATTTCTCTTTTGTAAAAGAATCAATTTGATACAAATTATATTTTCTTGTCATAATTTTTCTCCTAACTATAATAATTAAGATTAAGATCTATTTTTAATTATGATAAATAGAATCTTAATATTATATAATAATTATAGTTTTCTTTGAATTTTCACACAAGTATAAACTTATCGCAGCTTTCCACCCCTTTTACTTCAATTCGTATATAAATCTGTAGAAGAAGATGTGTATTTATATATAGAAACAATTTTTTATATAGGAGATGATAATGTGATTTCTAAAAAAAGACATAGTTCAAAGGTTGAAACTCTTGATATGAATGACGATGAGGAGAATGGCTTTTTTGAAGGTGATGTTGATTTTGGTAAAGCTCTTGTATCTTTTAATTTTAGTGCTGCAAGTTTAGACAATAAAATATCTTTGAAAGAAGATACTATTAAATCAATCACTACTTGTGAGACTAAAACTGATATTTTTTCATCTTCACCAAGAGGCTTAACCCCTGCTGTTGATGGAGAGACCTATTCCATAAAACGAGGCTATCAGTTCAGACCCTCAACAATAAGAAAACTTAATGAGATCAAAGCTAAGCATCCTGATTTAAATATTTATCTTAACACAATAATTGATGATGCAATTAATTACTATTACAATTATATCTTCAGTAAAAAAAATAATTGATTTTTTAAAAGTTTTATCGCGATATCTTGTTATCTTTATAACAAGATATCGCGATAATGCTATTAATAAAAATCCTTTTATCTTGACATGCCAAATATTGCACCTGAAATGAAAGGTATAAGCCATATAATCCAAACAACAATACTTAACTTATGGAAGTTTGCTTTAGCTTTTGCATCATTCTTAACTAATACTACAGTTGCCCATATTGCATGGAACAGCATTAATATAATAGCAAGCAAGCCTGTAATTCCATGAAAATTAAGTTTGAAGCCGCCTGATGCAATCTTACTCATTATTGTTGTTCCGGTGGTATCAAATATTAAACCAATATAAAATACAGCCAAGTGCCATTTTTTTAACTCCCCCTGAATTTTTTCACTCCATACACCTACTGTGTAAAATACAAGAGCTAATGTGATTGTTATTATTGCAGATATTAACATATTGAATTCCTCCTTATAGTCGGAAGCACTGAGCAATTAAAAGCTCTCGCTTCCGCTCGATAATTGCTCGTTGAAGCCCATTTAGGACTTCAACCATCTGAATTTAATTAATTATTCTACTTTTTTATTTTTAAGCATTATTGATAAAACTAACCCTATTAAGGCTATTAAGGCTGCCGCTATAAATAACTTGCTAAAGCCGCTGTTTAGAGTATTTTGAAAGGTTGTCTCCAGTAAAACTTTTGAAGAATCTACTTGTTTTAAATAATCCATCTTCATATTCACAACAGCAGCATCAGGAGAAACTCCTTTAGGAAGTTGTCCTGCCATAGACTGCTTTATACCTGGGGCTATTGAGTCAATCATAGATGCTGAAAACTTCTTTAGGCTATCAACTATAGTTGTTACATCAGCATTTTGAATT
Organism: Clostridiales bacterium oral taxon 876 str. F0540; assembly: GCA_000466585.1. Lineage (GTDB taxonomy): Bacteria > Bacillota > Clostridia > Clostridiales > Clostridiaceae > Clostridium_AT. The sequence continues at coordinate 334,539 of KE993496.1, read as the reverse complement.
CCTGCCAGAGCTTCAGGTGATGCACCCTTGCCTGTAAGATTTTGCGCTGGTGCATTTGGTACCATTGATATCTTGGGCATTACGGCCATTAAATTACCTTGAAGGTTTTTAGCAGCATCGGATATAAAATTAATAAGAATGTTTGGAGAGATAGCAACTCCAATAGATCTTATTAAAGATAATGTGGACTGCGCAGAAGCAGTTTCATCCTCAGACACATTAGTTTGTATTAAATAGTTAAGCGGTGTTCCCATGGTAAATCCCATGCCAAGTCCCATAAGAGCTAGACCTGCTATTAATATAAATATAGAAGAAAGCTTTACAACTATTAATGCCAGAATTAATGCTCCTGCAGCAGTGCATGAAAAACCTAAAACCAATATAAATTTTGCAGAGAATTTATCTATAAGTTTTCCTCCAAGTGGTGCGGCTATTCCAGTGAAAACCGCCATTAAGGTTACTAAATAACCACCAGAACCTGTCTTTAGCTTTAGAACATTTTCAGCAAACTGTGGAATAAATACTATTCCCATAAGACCAATGCCACTTATGAAGGCAAGCATAAGAGTAAGTGCTATTTCTCGATTTGTGAAATACTTTAGGTTTATTATTGGGTCTTCAGCCTTTTTTTCAATTATTATAAACACAGGAAGAAGCACAATGAATAAAATTAAAAATGGATATACATTTGTTGAAGAGATACTTTTAGCAAAGTTATGGAAATCAAGATTAGTCAGCGCATACATAATTGATAAAATCAACAAGCTTGCAGCTGTTCCACCGCTTAAGTCCATCTTTTTTGAAGATTTTATCTCAACACTATCTTTGATTGAAATAGATATTGCTATTACAACAATAACTATGGGTACATTAACTAAAAACAAAATCCCCCAATGTGAAGAGCCTGCAGCACCTAGTATTGCAGAACCTACTGTAGGTCCAAGTACATTTGAAATACCGTAGACTCCGCCTACAAGTCCAAGAGCGCTGCCTCTTTTTTCCTTAGGAAAGCTCTCACCTATATAAGCCGTTGCAATAGGCATTATTCCGCCTCCCCCTAAGGCCTGTATAGCTCTAGAGATTAGAAGCATGGGATAACTGCCGAAGTAATTTGAAAGTCCGCATAAAAGCGATCCTAAACCAAAAATAAAGATACTAATAGTAAATAACTTTTTCTTACCATATCTGTCAGACAGTTTACCTGAGATAGGCATTGAAACTGCGTAGACTAACGTATAAATAGTAATCATCCATACACTGTTATTTTGAGAAACAGCTAATGAATTGGCTATAACTGTTCTCGCTGGAGAAATTATGCCTGAATCAAGAGATCCAATAAAAATACCAAACAAAAACATAATCAGTAATATCTTTTTATTATTTTTCATTTTCTCACCTCTTAAAATTGTTTCCTTTAGATTTGAAAAACCCCCTAATGAACTCCGTTCATTACGAATCATTAATAAATCATATCCCTAAAGATATGATTTTCAATGAACATTGTTCATTCAAGTCCTTTAATAAATCATATCTATAAAGATATGATTACTTGCTATAAATTACCTTGGTTTATGATTATTCCAAGCAATATTTTTAAGTTGAAACTTCAAATGAACTATGTTCATTATATGGCATTTATTTCTTCTTGTCAACCATAAAATTATTATGTATTTATTTTTTCTTTTTAATAACACCATCTTCACAGAGTGCCTTAACCGTCCTTAAAAGATGACTACAACCACAGGCAAAACGCAGAAACTTAGCATCATCTAGTAAATATTCTCTGCCCCTTTTCAAGAAAAATGCTATACAGTAACTATCTTCTATAACCTGAATATTTGAATTAGCCGCTTACAATTTTATAAAATCAATATTATATATTATTTAGACTAAACTATAAAAACCTATACATATGGTACTATTCTAAAGCATAACTATCTATTCTAAGATTTTTAATTAGCATTTCATACTGTAAATCTCCTAGTCCATACTGTGGGAAGGTTTTTAATAAATCAGTTATAAGCTTACTGTTTTCTCTGTTAATATTTTGCATAATATAACGATTAATCTCACTATTCTTAGACCTATAGTTTAAATATAATGATACGGCTTGATACATTACAGGCATCAATTTTTCTTTTGTCATCTCTTTTTTACAAACTATACTTTTATACTTTTGCAGACTTCCTTTTATATCAACTTCGTAGGCATCTGGCAACATTTCATCTGTAACTTCATTTGCCATACAAAATAGCACATCTCCCTCAAAATTACATTGCTCTAAATAAGCAAGTATAGTTAGCATATTAATTTGACAGAACATATCGTCGCCAAACCATAAAACTATAGTATCAAACTTATCTTTTAATAATGGTTCTAATGGATACAATACTATACTCCTATAATGTTCTATTGTTGTATTAAGTGACTGTACTCTTTTTTCAATAAATGAATCTGAGAATATCTTTTCATCTGCCTCACCCCAACACATCGCCTCATTAAATGGAATATAAGTAAATTTATCGCTAATCCATTTATTATCTTTAAACTCATCCATCATGCAACTACCGTTTAATATATGTAACACATTTGCTTGGTATTTTTCAGATATTTCTTCTTGCAGACTGTAGATCACTTCACCTTTCATACTATATCCATCCTTATTGCTTTCATAATTAGAATTATGTTTTACATAATATTTTGAAATTGGCAACTGTTTTTTTCTATATTCGTAAGGTGAAATACCATAAAAACTTAAAAAGGCGCGTGAAAAGGCCTCTTGAGATGAGTAACAATATTTATATGCAATATCAATAACCCTTAATTGGGTCAAACATAAATCCTCTGCCGCACGTTGCAATCTCCTCTTTAAAATATAATTTTTTATTGAAGTTCCAATATACCTGCGAAAGCAAGCTGAACAATAGTATGGCGAATAATTAACTGTTTTAGCTATATCACTTAATGAAATTTCATAGGTTAGATTATCTTCAATATATTTAATAATATCTTGAATATTAGTTTTCTTCATACACCGCACCGCCTTATTACCCTAATTATATTTTCTCTAAAGCATTATTTTATGATATTGGTTGTGATTATTCATTTAGTAATATACTAAGTATATTTTATTATATAATTAACTATTGCCTCTATATTTATTGATTGCTTTTTGATTAAAATCTTAATTATAGTATAATTTTTTATATAAAGAAAGCCTTAACCAAGAGTATCAATGGTTAAGGCTATTTTACCTTTTACTTCAAAATATTATTTAAAAGCACCTTTATATTGTTCCGGATAATCGAAATCTAAGTTCTTAATTTTGGCTTCATTTAATAAAAAGTATGGATTTCTTAAAAGTTCTCTTCCAACTGCAACTAAATCTGCTCTGCCATTCGATATGATTTCTTCTGCCATGTTAGTATCTGTAATTAATCCAACTGCTATTGTAGGAATGTTACATTTTTCTTTAATTGCACTTGAAAAATTCACTTGGTATCCCGGATATGCATTTATTTCTACTGGTATTAAACCTCCAGTACTTACATGCACTATATCAATATACTCTTTTATTTCATTTACGATTTCAATCATGTCACTTAGTGTTATTCCGCCATCTTTATAATCATAAGCTGATACTCTAACTAAAATTGCTTTCTCTTTTGGCCATACTTCCGCTACAGCTTGTAATATTTCCTTGAGAAATCTGGTTCTATTTTTTATATCTCCACCATATTCATCTTGTCTTAAGTTTGATAATGGTGATAAAAATTGATGTATCAAATAACCATGCGCCCCATGTATTTCTATAGCATCAAATCCAGCTTTGTCTGCTCTTTCTGCTGCTTCTTTAAATTTTAGTACAATCTCTTTAATATCATCTTTAGATAATTCCTTGGGCAGGGTACTTTTTTCATCAAATTTAACTGCACTTGGAGCTACAGCTTGGCTAGCTGTTCCTGTATATTTTCTTCCACCATGATTTAGTTGTATTGCAATTTTAGAACCATGTTTTTTAACACCGTCAACAATTCTTTTTAACCCTTCTACATGTTTATCATCCCAAATTCCTAAATCACTGTCAGTTGTTCTTCCGTTTTCAATCACTCCTGTAGATTCAACTATTATAAGACCAACTGAGCCAATAGCTCTGGTAACATAATGATTATAGTGAAAATCATTTGCTATACCAGTCTTATCAGAAGAGTACATGCACATTGGCGGCATAACAACTCTGTTCTTCAAATTCATATTTTTTAAAGTATAGTTTTTAAAAGTATTCATAATTAAAATCTCCTTTTTACATAAATTTCTTGCTTATTGTCATTATAATATCTATACTATATATTGAAAAGTAGTGATATTTTTTTCATATAATTTCAAAAAAGTAAGTATTATGATAAATCAAGGTTTGAAAGGAGTTTTATTTATGGAAGACATCAAACTTGAAAGAGGAAATCCTAATGAAAAATGTCCTATTGAGGCAACGATAGATATTATAGGCAGTAAATGGACATTTCTAATTATAAGAGACTTATTGATAGATGGGACAATAAGATTTGGTGATTTGTTGCGTTCCTTAGATGGAATTAGCCCCAAAACTTTATCTCTTAGACTGCGTGAGTTAGAGAAATTTGGGTTGGTTAAAAGAATAGTTTATCCGGAAATACCTCCAAAAGTCGAATATGAGCTCACTGAGAAAGGTAAGAGTTTAGAAACTGTATTTATAGAGTTGAAGAAGTGGGGGCTAACAATTATAGAGTAATTGAAAATCTTTAATGAAAATAAAGCGGCCTAACAAAACTTTCCTAAAGATATTTTTAATCTTCAGGAAAGTTTTTTGCTATATTTTATCTTAAATTTTAGCAATTTTATTTGTATTTATAAAGTTTCTTCATATGAAACTTATACATAAATCTTTTAATTTGAAATCTAAAAATGTAATCTCTTTTTAGCCTCATATTTAAACTTCTTGTCTCCGAATATTATCATAGCTAAAATAGTAATTATTCCATATATAGCTGAAACTATACTAGGCCAGAGCTTAAAACTATAGAATAGCTTAGTAACAATAGGAAGGCAGCATACAACTGCAATTGTCATTTGAAAGGAATAAAATTCCTTCCAGGTTGTTTTTAAACATACTACTATTATTGTAATTATCAAAGCAGTGGCTGATGGAACAAATGGGCCGATATAGCTCATTGTCCATCCTTTTAATGAGAACGTAGTATCAATGGCTATTAGCAAAATACTTATAATGATATTATCAAAAATCATCATTAACGGAGCTAGCTTACCCTTCATTATCGGTATACCAAATAATATCCACAGCATCCAAACAGCAAAAATAGGTATTATACTCCAGTAATATTTATGAGGAGTAATAAGATTTAGACTAAACATAAATATGGTATAAATAAATGTTGAAAACAACAACCACTTAAACAATTTACCTTTTTCTTTTAAAGGCTTTTCACCCAATCTTGGATACACATCTTTGTATTCACCATCATATTCAGATAGATATTTTCCACATAAGGGGCAATTACTAGTTATATTATTAGTTTCAATTTTGCAGTTTTCACACTTCAAAGCACTCACCTCTTTTTCATTAATAATTGGCTTCTATATTAACCTTAAGCCCTCTTCCAACTAAAAAATCAACAAATTTTTTAGGTACAGTATTTTCTATTATGATACTAGAGAATGAAATGCTGATTATATCTTTGAAACTTATTACTGCACAGTTGAAGGCATTTTGTTTCGGAGCACCAATAAGAAAATCAAACCTTTCTACCATATCAGACATACCTTTTGGCAACTGAATACTTCCAACATTGGATAGAGTTGAAGTTGTAATACGTTCCCCAAACAATGAAAACCCAGTCTTCAAAACTATATTTTTTAAAAGCAGAGGAGCTATTCTCATAGCTATATTTTTTTCTGTTTGTACATTGCCGCTGAATTTACTTCTTAAAGTATTTATATCCACACCCTCTCGAATTTGTGTACTAACAACTTTACATATATCCTTAAGTGTTATCATTTCAGCACTTCCTTCAGGCGTAAATTCCACATTTATATACGAAGAAAAGTTACGCAGGGTTTTGGATGGAAATCTATTTCTAAGATTAATTGGTACTGATATTTTAATGGGTTTCCTTTCACTTGAGCTATAAACTTTAGCATCGAGTATAGCATAGATAAAAAGAGCTGTTAAAAATTCAGTAATTGTAGCATCAAATTCCTTAGAAAGCCTCTGTAAGTCTTTCACATTAACAAGAATATGAAGAGCTTTTAATGTGTTTTCCTTTATTCTTGTACCAGGAATCTTAAATGCTGAATTTTCCTTCAAACTCATTTCATTGTTAGTAAGTGCATAATATTGAAATGAATCAGCTGTTTCCTCTGGTGTTGGTAAATCTTTATGATACAAAATCCCATATTCCTCTAAATTAAAAGGATTATCAATAGGCTCTCTTCCATTTAGTAGAGTAAAATAATTAAAAAGCAGCGTCTTTAAAAAAGTAGTTGCTCCGAACCCATCAGTAATGGAATGGAAGATTTCCAGAGATATTCTATGCTTGTAGTATAGGACTCTAAACAAATACCCTCCATCCTTTCGATCTGAAAAAGGCGAAGTAGGGTAGGTATCTTCAAGCCTTACTCTAGGTTCGGATTCATTTGGTTCAAAATAGTACCAGAAAAGTCCCTTCATAATATTAACAGCAAAGGTTGGAAATCGCTTATAAGTCATTATAAGTGCTGATTGAAGAACCTCTGGATTTATTTCTTCCTTTAAAACAGCATCAATTCGAAAGATTGGAGCCCAATTTTCTTCCCTGATAGCAGGGTATATTTTTGCTGCATTGTCTAGTTTATACCATGTTCCTTCCATAACGCTTACCCCCTTTATACAAAATCCCCTAATGTTTTCAATGCTAAATTAGTACAAGATATTTTAGCTAATTGCTTTTATAAAAATATCGGATAGTCTTTTTATATACTCTTTCAATGCATTTTCATCTCTAAGGTCCATATTAGCAAAATCTTTAAAAATACACGGAAAGATACCCATAAAAAGGCTTGATGCTGTTAACTGGATAACAGCTATTTTATTGTTCTCTTCATCTGAATTATGCTGTTTATTTAGCTTTATGCAGAGTTCCTTACACAAAGCATTTATTTTATTAATAAAAACACCATTATAATTATTATTAAAGGACGGCTCGTACAATACCGCTTTTACAATATTGGGATATCTAATAGTACCCTGCATAATGTATAGAAGCAATTCCTCTACTACTTTTCTTAAATCCATATTCTTATTAATAATTTCGGTAAAATCCATCATAAAATCTTTCTGTATGTAATCAAAAGCTTCTTCAATAAGCTTCTCTTTTGAACCAAAATAATAGTTAATAGATGCACTGTTTACATTGGCTTCTTTCCCAATACTTCTTATTGTTACTGCATTAATTCCTTCCTTTTCAATACACTCAATAGTTGCTAATACTATTTTTTGTCTTGTAGAAAGTTCCATACTTACACCTCGATTTCATCAAAAGTAATAATCACATGATTTAATCAATTGATTAAATCATGTGATTATTATAACTTGTTATTTACTTTTAGTCAATAATGACTGAACTTTTCTATTTAAAAAGTTAAATCAATGAGTTTCTTTACTGCTCTTTCAGTAAAATAATTTAATTTAGAGTGCAATGTCAATTTTGGTTTTGCACTCTTTTTATTTTTCTTAGCATATTCTATCGTCTCATTATTGCAGGAACACCAAAGGTCTTCATTATAAATCCCAGGAATAGAAAAGCTATTATCCAAGCTAAGACAGGATTTTTGTGGTGAAGTATAAATAAAGGGAACTGACTAGAATTGTGAAACAATGACCACCATAGGTTCCAGCCATGACTATTCTTCTGCATTGTTATTGAAGTTGTAAATATTTCTATAGCTAAATAAAATGCTATCCAAAAAACATCATTGTTTGGTAGTACTTTTTCCAATTTTTATAATCACTCCATTTATATGCACATGTAATCCATACAACAGCCATTATAAACCTTATTAATATATACCTTATAGTAGTCTCTCCTAAGCCTTTATTCTATTTTTAGTTTCCACTTTCCATCGTAGGTTACGCACATTAAACAATATTAGGCTATGGGGCAATATAGCATAACTTATCAATAATTGTTGAATTAACATTTATTTTGTAATATAATTCTTATAACTCTATCGGTCGATAGATTGATAGAGTTATTACAGATGAAAAGGCATGGTTTTATGATTCTTTTCTTATAGATACTGATATGTTATTGTAAAATACGCTTTGAAAAGTCTCACTATACAAATCATGAAGACGGGTATTAATAGAATGTTGAAATGTAAAATAAAAGAACGTTATTATAAAAAACAATATTTGCAGACATTGGAAAAAAGCAAATGTTATGATGAGTTAACTTCACTACCAAATATTAATTACTTAAAAAAGTTATTCAATAATGATGAAAGCGATAAATACAGACAAGGTGTATTTTTAATTATTGAATTGGATGATATTCATATGCTTAGAAGTACATATGGTCCTGATATAGCAGCTGAAGCAGTAAAGAAATCTGGACTTATGCTGATTGAAGGTGTTTCTAAGGATGCAGTTATCTTTAGAGGAGCTAAAGATGAATTTATTGTTTTAATTCCATCTCTTATAGATGAAGATGGCTTAAGAGCATTCTGTGAAAATATTTTTAGTATTTTTCAAAAGCCCATTTTTTTAAATAAAAAAAATATGTATTTGGATATAAATATAGGCGCATCTATTTATGACTATGAGGGTGACAGTTTGTTATCAACCTTAGAAAAAGCAGATTTGGCCTTATATAAGGCAAAAAAGCAAGGCAACAATAATGCTGTTTTCTATTATAAAGGATTAGATAAGGAGGTTTTAAGAAAGATAGCGATTTGTAACAATCTCAAAGACGCACTTCATAAAAATGAGTTTCAGGTTTATTATCAGCCCCAGATAGATCAAAGATCAAGTAAATTTATCAAATTTGAGGCTTTACTTAGATGGAATAATGAAGAGCTAGGAAATGTATCCCCTGCAGAATTCATCCCTATTTCAGAAGAAACAGGTGTAATTATCGACCTTGGCGTATGGGTGATAAGGGAAGTGAGCAGACAAATTAAAGAGTGGATATGTAAGGGCCACAACTATGTAATAGCAATAAATATATCACAAAAACAATTTGATAACGACAATTTCATAGATACTTTTGTGAATATAATAAATGAATTTAACGTACCTCCAAATTTAATTGAAATAGAAGTTACTGAAACTTTATTTTTGTCATCTTATGAAGCTAATATTAAAACTTTAACATATCTGAGAAGCATGGGAATAAAAATAGCTTTGGATGATTTTGGCACAGGCTACTCCTCATTAAGTTATTTGAAGATGCTGCCTATAGATGTAGTTAAAATTGATAAGAGTTTTGTAGATGATATAATCTGTGATAAACTTTCAAGAGATTTACTAAGAGGAATAATTGATTTAATGAAAAAACTTAAGATTGATATTATAGTTGAAGGAGTTGAAACGAAGGAGCAAGCCGATCTATTAATGAAGATGGAATGTTTTATAATCCAAGGGTATTATTACGATAAGCCTCTGCCTGCAAATGTTATTGAAGAGAAGTATCTGGCAAGCTAATACACAGTTATTTTTCAAAAAATATACCTATGAGAAAGGAAATTAAAAATGATAACAGAAAATGATACACTTTCTAAAATCAAGCTCGCTGCACTTACTTTATTTAATGAAAAAGGCTATTCTGCCACTACTACAAGAGAAATTGCAAATGAAGTCGGCATAAAATCTTCAACTTTATACTTCTATTTTAAATCTAAAGAAGATATATTTTTTACTTTGTATAGAGAAGCAAGGGAACTGTTTGATAAAAACAAACATGCTCGTTTTAATAAAATTGAAGATGGAAACATAGAAAAACAGCTTTATGCATTATTTATGGTATCAATGGAGCTTTTTATAGAACATAATTTATACAGCAGATTTTTATATAGATATCTTATATATCCTGTTTATGGTGTGCAGGATAAGATCAAAGTTGAGCTTGAGCAGTGGACAAATATTGCTACAAAACATGTGTATAGTCTATTTTGTAAAGGCAACGAAGTAGGACTATTTAGAAATCTATCCGTAGACAATTTAGTAAGAACCTATTATCGCTATCAAAACGGTTTTACATATGAGTTAATTTCAAGTAATAGAATTCCAAGTAAAGAAGAACTTGATGAGGCCTGGAAAATATATTGGAATGGCATAAGGTCATAGAAGAACATACAAAAAATTAAAACAAAAGGAATGAAAATACATGTATAAATTTATGAAGAATTTTAAAATAAAAACAATAATAATTTGCTTGGGTATTTTTTCAATAGTATCTGTTGCATTAACTAATTTCTTTGGACTATCAGGAATGTATCGCATAAATAATAATATGACTGAAATGTATCAAAATGATTTAATAGGTATTGCAAGACTTGGAGCAGCAAGGAGTGAGTTTTTAGAGGTCAGACTTAATGCTGAAAAAGCTATATTGAAATATGATAGCAAATATTCACAAGAAATCAGTGATCATTATAAAAAGACAGAAGATAGGTTAAAGGAGTATGAAGCGACAACGCTGGATGAGTTTCAGAAAGGTAGACTCTCTGATGTTCATGATGGCATAAAGCAATATATTAGTATTTTAGATAAGATTAAGCAGCAATCTCAAAGCACTAACACTGTTTCAGAAGCAGACAGCAAGGAGCTAATTGCTATCGGAGATAAGGTTGAAAGTACAATAGTTGAATTAAGAGAATATAGTGAAAAGATTGCCGCAGAAGAAAACTCTACCAGCGATAAAGTTTATCAAACAAGCATTAGAACAGTATTTTATTTAGCTGCAGGAATATTGGCTGTATTGTTATTCCTGCAATACTTAGTAACAGTTGTTATTATGAAGTCAATTAAAACAGTTATCTACAATCTAGATTCCATAGCATCTGGTGATTTAACTATTAATGTAAGCTCCGATGAGAAAAATGAATTCGGTATAATGAAAAAAGCACTTAATCAGACCATAGGAAATATTAAAGATATGATAACCTCAATAAAGAACCAAGCTATTGCATTAGAAAACAAGGCGGAAGATCTAAGTGCAATTTCTGGAGAAATGTCATCAGGCTCACAAAATGTTGCAGCAACCATTCAAGATGTAGCTAATGGCACAAGCAGTCAGGCAGATGAAATTATACATACAAATACTATAATTAATGAGTTTAACAAACAACTGGATGAAATTGTAAAATCCATTTCCAACATAGCATCAAACTCAAGCAGTGTTGAAAATATGGCTGAAGATAGCAGTAAGAAAATGAACAACCTAGTAAATTCAATAAAAAATGTACATGAGACATTTAACGACTTCTCTAATAAAATTGGAAACCTAGGGATGAGCATCAATAGGATAAATGAAATAACAAATCTTATTAATGGAATAGCAGACCAAACCAACCTTCTAGCGTTAAATGCTTCTATTGAAGCTGCGAGGGCTGGAGAAGCAGGAAGAGGTTTTTCAGTAGTAGCTGAAGAAATAAGAAAACTAGCAGAGCAAAGCAAGATTTTTGCCGAAAACATAAATTCTGTAGTTAATCAGATTTCGGGTGAAACTAATATGATGGTCAATACCGCTGATGAAGTAAAATCAGAAATAGACGGCCAATTAGAAATTATCGGTATAGCCTTAACCTCTTTTGATAACATTATAAAGGCTATCAGCGGAATGACTCCTTTGATAATTGAAGCGAATAATTCCATGAGTTATATTCAAAACGAAAAGAGTACTATTGTTGAAAAGCTTGAAAGCGCTTCTGCTGTTTCAGAAGAGGTTGCAGCTTCTGCTGAAGAAATTGCAGCAAGCGCAGAACAGCTTGAAGCCTCATCTGCTGAAGTAGCGGACACTTCCATTGAATTAGCTGATATGACAAAAGAAATAGTTAATGCTTTAGATAAATTTAAATTATAGGTTTGGTTTTCCATAAGCCTAGAAAACGCAGTCTAACCTAATACTGCCATTTTCTATGCTTTTAATTCTATCATAAAGGTGATGAGTAAAAGAACGCTATATAAGTTCTGAAATAAATACCGGAATAGCAAACACACTACAATGTACATTAAACAACTAAAAAGCGCAAAGCAAAGAGGGGGATAAAATGAAGCTAATGAAACTTCTTTATTCGTTATTATAATCACATTTCTGGCATTGAGCCATTACATGTTCACTTTCATTTTTATGATAAGCTCCAGACCACTTACAAATACTTTGTAAAATAGGAATAACTGATTCACCCTTATCAGTTAATGAATACTCTACTTTAGGAGGAATTTCATTATATTGTTCTCGTCTTACTATATTATCTGAGATTAAATTTTTTAATGTTGCCGCTAGTACTGCATCCGTTATATCTGTCATTTCCTTGCGAATTTCACTATAGCGCAAGGTATGCTTTTCAGCCAGCACACATATAATACGCGAATTCCACTTACCTCCGAATATATCTAACCCATACTCTAAAGGACATCTAATTTCTTTCTCTAATTTTGGTTTATACATCCGCCATCCCTCCAATACCTTTCGTATATAAATTATATTCTTTTGCTCCCAATATACAAGTTACTATGAAATTTATTAGCTACTCATAAATTTACCAATATCTTTCACTGTCATAGTTTTTAATATACTCTTATTATGTAGTAATCAAATAAAACAATCTTTAAGGAGGTATTTTACTATGGAAGTAAAAGCTTATCTTGAAATCACAATGAAAATCAGTAATGAGAACAGATCTGCTGCAGGAAAGGTTTATTCAGATTATCGTGCTCCATTTTTAAATAATATAACCGGTGCGCTCACTAAAAACCTTTTAATACGAAATGAAGATGTTCAAGTACTTCATGGATTTGACAGTGTAGAACATGCAAAAGAGTATTTGGATAGCGAGTTATTCAAAAACGATGTTTTTGTAGGTCTAAAACCCCTATGGGATGCTGCTCCTGATGTAAAGATATATAGTGTAGCATAGCCTTTAAAAGCCGCATAATTAATAAATTGTGCGGCTTTTGCTGACACAAAAGTCATTTAGTAAACACGCGGAAAATAGTAATTTATTCTTGACTATGCTCTTTGCTTATTAGTTCATAAAACGCTGATATGGCTTTTATCATCTCTAAATTCACCTTATCTAGATAAATATTTATATTCTCTATTAAATCCCTTGTGTTTTTCTCATTATATATAAATTCCTTAAGCTCTTTCTTTAGCATTTCCATATTATAATAATTATACTTCATTTTTAAAGAGTACTTTAGAGCATGTATTATTAGTATTACCCTAACTTGATCTTCGTCAAATAATCTGTAGTTATTACCCTCTCCTCTAACTGATGAAACTAATCCGATAGTTTCCCAATAACGTATTGTTGTAGCACTTACATGTGTAATTTTGCTTATTTCGTTTATAGTCATTAAATTATCTTTTCTTACGTTATCACTCTTATAATCTAGATTTTTTATAAGATTTTGCCCTACTTTTCCTAATCTAATTTTCTCAGCATATAAATCAGCTTGAGATTTAGTAATCATCCATAATGCTTTATTTGTATTACCCTTCATATGCTCTTTTAAAAGTTCCCCACTAAACTCCAAGCTGTATCCTTTCACCATCTTCCTGATACATGTCAAATAATCAAGATGAATTTGTGTAAAGATCCTATATCCAGTATCCGTTCTTTTAACAGTCGGTACCACTCCCATATCTTCATATATTCTAAGTGTTGATGTACTAATATTTAATTTCCTGGCAATATCTATTGGTCTATATTCCATTTAGGACTTTAACCTCCCTCACTCGAAAAGATTAAACAGCATTATAAGGTTTTTAAAAAACCTTCTTATATATTAAGTACTTATTTAATAAAAGCTTCTAAGTACATTAATGTTATATAATTAAATTGTAACATTGACTCTATATAATTAAAACCAATTTATAGGAGGGTTATTTTGGGAAAACATAAAGATGGACATAGCTACATGAATTGTGTTGGTATAATAAAAAAAATTGATGATATTCCAGATTTAAAAGTAAAACTAATAGACATTAGTGAAAGTAAATCACATAAACAAATGTCTACGTACGGCTTGCTTCTAGCCGAACATATTTTAGAAATAAGCAAAGTTGAGAAAAACAGTGATATAGCTGAATGCTTTGAAATAAACCTAAAGTGGCAGGAAGGAAAAGTGAAATTCCAAGATGCGCGAAATGTTGCTTTTAAGATGCATACACTTGCTCGTGAAGAAAAAGACCCTGTGAGGGCAAAGGTATTAAGAACCATGGGTCAGGTTGCTGCTACCCCTCATGTTAAGTGGCATGCTTTAATCGCTTCAGATTATGCTATAACTTTGATAAATTTGATGTATCCAAAGAATCTAGATGAAGTTAGGAAAGAAAGAGAACTTCAGCTTGAATTGATGAAAAACGTCTGATTAGAAATAAAGGATTTTAAATTACTCAGTATTTCCGACTAAAAGGAGGAACTTCTATGGAAAAATATACAATTGAGGAATTATCAGAAGCACTACAGCTTGTGTCTTCAACTATTAGCAACTGCGAAAAGATGCAGCCAAAATTTGATGAGGGCACCTCTCAGCATACACTTCTTAAGAATAGAATAAAGGCATTGTATATCTCAAAATCACTGATAACAGATGAAGGTGATGTGGTCAAATATACAAAACAAGAATTAATAGGGGCACTTCCCCCTGTGTCTTCAATTATACACAAGTGTGAAAAAGCACAGCTGAAATTTACTTATGGCACCGCTCAGTATACTCGCCTTGGTAAAATAATAAAAGCTATGTATATCTCAAAAGCATTAATAACAGATGAAATTAATAAGAGGGATTAAATTCAGGTTTTTTAAGTAAGCTTGCATAATAATGTAGATGATATTTTTTATCCTTCTAGTATTTATGTAATAACTTATAAAAATCATTAATAAGCTAGGTCTATGAGGATTTATTTTTTGAAATATTGCATAAATTTAGAGGAAAATGCTAATTAATATCGAATATTATATAAAAGTTTATATTAAAGGAGCTGGTTAAATGGAAAATTTAATGTTCTGTTATCAATGTGAGCAAACTGTAGGAGGTAAAGGCTGCACTAGGGTCGGAGTATGCGGAAAAACACCTGAAATTGCAAATCTTCAAGACTTACTAATTTATCAACTAAAAGGAATTTCCAGTTATGCTAAGGCCTTGATTGAGCAAGGAAAAACAATTGATAAGGAAATTGTTAAATTCGTGGAGAACTCCTTATTTACAACTTTAACGAATGTTAATTTTGATCCTGAGGTTCATTTAACTTTACTTAAGCAGTCTCAAAAAATAAAGGAAGCTTTAAGAGAACAAGCTCCAAAAGGAAATTATCCTGAAGCAGCCACTTACAATTTAAGCGAGACTAAGGAAGAGATGTTAAAGGATGCAGTAAAGGCAGGTATTATGTATGACCAAACCTTAAACGAAGACATCCGTTCTTTAAGGTCAACCATACTATATGGCTTAAAAGGTGTAAGCGCCTACGGACATCAGGCAAGATTTATTGGTTTTTCAAGCGATAAAGTAGATAACTTCTACTTTTTAGGATTAGAGGCAACCACAGATGATTCTTTATCTGTAGAGCAATTAATAGACGTAACTATGAAGGTAGGCAATGCAAGTGTAGAGGTTATGAAAACTTTAGACAAAGCAAATACTACTACATACAGTAATCCATCACCTCAAAAGGTAAATGTTAATGTTAAAAAAGGACCATTTATTATAATATCAGGTCATGACCTAAGAGACTTAGAAATGCTTTTACAGCAAACAGAGGGCAAGGGTATAAACATCTACACCCACGGAGAAATGCTCCCATCACATGGTTATCCTGAACTTAAGAAGTATAAACATCTTGTTGGAAACTTTGGTTCAGCATGGCAAAATCAGCAAAAGGAGTTTGACAATATACCGGGCTGTATATTAATGACTACAAACTGTATGATGAAGCCAAAGGATTCTTATAAGGATAGGATATACTCAACTAATGTAGTTGGCTGGGATGGAGTAAAACATATCAAGACATTAGAAGATGGAACAAAGGACTTTTCTGAGATGATAAATAAAGCTCTTGAGCTTGGTGGCTTTGAAGCTGATGAAGAAGTGAAAGAAATACTTGTAGGTTTTGGTCATAATGCAACATTATCCAATGCAGAAGCTATAGTGAATGCGGTAAAGGATGGAAAGATAAGACACTTCTTTTTAATAGGAGGCTGCGATGGTGCAAAGCCGGGAAGAAATTATTATACTGAGTTTGCAGAAATTGTTCCAAAGGATTGTGTAATCCTAACTTTAGCCTGCGGAAAGTATAGATTCAACAAGCTAGACTTTGGTACAGTTGCGGGATTACCAAGGCTTCTAGATGTGGGACAATGCAACGATGCTTATTCAGCCGTTAGAATAGCTACCGCTCTTGCAGACGCATTCAATACTGATGTTAATTCACTGCCTCTTACAATAGTTCTATCCTGGTATGAACAAAAGGCAGTTGCAGATTTGCTTGCATTATTATCCTTAGGAATTAAGGGAATGTATCTAGGACCTAGTTTGCCAGCTTTCCTTTCTCCAAATGTTCTTCAATATTTGATAGATAATTTTGACTTAAAGCCAATAAGCAATGCACAGCATGATTTGGAGGAGTCACTAAAGTAATATATAAGTTTTAAATACTGTATATCTAAAGTCTAGATATACAGTATTTTTATAAATAATTGAAAATATTGGTACTTGCATATTGGTTGAGTTATAATATTAATATGAAATATGTATAACTTAAAATCTGTGAGAATTACTATTACAAGGCTATACTTTATTGTTCTCCAAAAAAGTTTATGGACTAAAAAAACAATATATAGAGGTGGAGAAATATGGATAATAATACCGATAACAAACTTTTAAAAAATATCTTAAAATCTGTCCTATATACTGCATTAATTTGGGTAATTTCAATGTATGGCATTTATTCAATTGCAAATTTAGCATTTCCTAATATGTCCGGTGAACAATCAAATACTTGGATAGTACTGAGTTTATGCATTGGTATTATTTTTACGATATTCTACTGCACTTTTACCATTATAGATGAAATTAAAAATATAAAGTAATACTTGGTATGGCAGAAATCGTTTCTGTGGAACAATGCTTTTACTAACTGGTATTATTTTTATACCTTTATCAATATTAATTAGATATTTATATAGCAATAACATAAATTTATCAATATATCAAATTTAATGGGAGGTGTGCAAAATCAATAGAAGATCTGCAGGAGTAGGGTTTTGCTTTATAGCAGCGTTTTTGTTTTCAATGAGATATGTTAGTGCTGCTATATTTGGTTCAAATGTTAGTTCATGGGATTCTAATCTATTTGCTAATATGCTTGAGTACACTGGGAGCAGTCTCACTATTGCTAGCGCTGTTGCATTAATTGTAGGAATTATTTATCTAATACTAGCGGAAAAAGAAAAATAACTTGGCAAATAATATTATTATAACATTCAGTAATCATGATTTATAAATTGATGTATTGTAGTAAACAATTACAAATTAAGGATGTGGAGAAAACTTGAAAACATATAACAAATTAATTAATTTAACATCCGTTAGTATTTGTGCAGCCTACTTTATTCTAAGATTTATCTATGAAGTGTCACATATAATGATAATTAATATCGTATCTTCAACAATTAGTTTAGTTGCAGGAATAGTATTGTTTATTATTGGCTTGATGTCATTTTTCCATGATAAAAGCAAGAAAGAATTCATACAGCCGCTTGTTATATCGACAATATTAATTGTTATCAATGTAGTTGATTATTTTCTATAGAAAACCAGCTAATTACTTGTTAATTTGTTAGACCATCTGTAAATTTTATTGACTAAAATTATAAAATTGTTTAAATTTGGAGGTAAAATAATGAGTGAAACAAAAAATGATAAAGATTTTAGCATCAGAATTTGTTCTATAGTAATAGATTGCAAAGATGCAAATACATTAGCGGACTTTTACGCAAATTTATTGGGATGGCAAAAGCATGCTGATAATCCGGAATGGATATCTGTAAGAAAACCGGGAATATATCCTTTCTTATTGTTTCAAGAAGAAGCGTACTATAAAGCTCCTGTTTGGCCGGACACCCCTAATGAGCAGCAGAAAAGCATTCATTTTGACTTTGCTGTATCAGACGTAAAAAAAGCTATCCATCATGCTATTGATTGCGGAGCTACTGTTGCACCTGTCCAGTTTTCTGAGGACTGGACGGTTATGATTGATCCTGCCGGACATCCCTTCTGTATATGCCAAGGATAATGCTTATAGAATATTGTTCATTTAAAGCCTTGTAAAAAAGGCTTTTTTTATTATAAGAAGTTAGTATTGAATATGAAAATATGTAAATACTTTAATAGAACATATTATTCGAGGAGTTAACTATGAGCAGTTTAAAGTATGGTAAAGCATCAGCAAGAAGATCGGTTGCATACCTTAGTTTGTTAGGAACAACTCAACTACATTTAAGAAATCCATTTGTAATCGCCGCTTGGTCTGTAATATTTCCTGGCATGGGACATCTGCTACTATCAAAGTATTTAAGAGGTTTTTTTCTATTTATATGGGAAGTATTTATAAATTATAAAGCGCATATAAACCTGCTAATTCTATATTCTTTTATTGGCGATTTTGAAAAAGCAAAGTCGGTTGTGGATATACAATGGATGTCACTTTATGTGCCTACATATATTTTTGCCATATGGGATAGCTACAGAACAACAGTTGATTTAAATCATGCCTATATGTTAGCATCAAGAGAAGATGCCGAAATAAAGCCTTTCAAAATAGGTTCTTTAGAAATAAATTACCTGGATAAAAGAAAACCTTGGGTTTCCGCAATATGGTCATTGTTAATTCCGGGGTCAGGTCAATTATATATTCATAGACTTGTTATGGCATTTTTTGTTATCGCATGGTGGATTTTCATATGCTACTTTTCCAAGCTATTACCGTCTTTTCACTATACTTTTTTAGGAAACTTTAAACAGGCAAAATCTGTCTTGGATATGCATTGGTTCTTAAATATACCCTCGGTATATTTTTTTGCCATGTATGATGCTTATACAAATACCGTTGCCAATAACAAGCTATACGATTGGGAGCAATCCAAGTTTTTAAAAAGGCGATACGAAAATCCGAACTTTGTAATACCATTTAAAAAGAACCTACGAGGTGATAAGGTGTATATTATTTCAACATTTGAACATTCAGTATATCTTGAGTTAGCTATTACAGCAATTCAAATGAAAGGAATAAAAAAAGAAAATATTATGGCTATTTCTCTGGACAAAAAGGGTGAGCAAAGAGCGTTATTTGATTCCATACATAGTTCTGATGGGCTTAGTTTGTTTGATTTGCCTGCAATTTTAGCTGTTATAGGCGGAATATTTGGAGGAATATACGGTTTTGTTTTAAAATGGGGACCTTTACTATGGGGACTAATTGCTATTTTTTCAGGCTTTATCTTAGGGCTTGTTATTAAGTTAGCCATAACTAAGAAGTATAGTGACAGGCATAACGATGAGATGGGAACGGAAGTTGTTCTCATGATAGAATGTATTGAAAGTCAATCAGAATTTGTGAAGGACATTCTTTGGTCTCACAATGCCCTTGGAGTCAGAAAACTAGACCTAGATGATAATTAAAATAATTCTTTTGTTATGTTAGGTGGAGGTGAATCTTTGAAAGTAGAGTATATTATCTATGCATTTGAGTCAATTTTGATTGTATTTCTGTTATTTAGATTTATTCCTAAAGATAAAATTCGCGTAGCGCATGTCACTTATTTGTTTAAGCTTCTATTATCATGGCCTTTGGGATTGGCAGTTGCAGATTATAGGCTTATTGAGTATCCTATTAGGCCCTTCAAATATGCCACAAAATCAGCTTTTTTATTTGAGTTCTTCTTTTATCCTTCTATTTGTGCCGTATTTGTCGTTAACTATCCCGAAAAGAAAAGCAACTTTCATAAGTTTATGTACTATTTTTATTACTGCACTACTTTAACTATTATTGAGGTCATTGAGGAAAGATACACAGACGTCATTAAGTATATACATTGGAATTGGCTTTTCTCTTGGCTTTCATTCTTTATTACATTCTACATATCTCAAAAATATAGTAAGTGGTTATTAAAAAATTAATACAGTTGAAATTTCTTTCTATGATTCATCGTTATTTGGCTTACATAGCATAACCAAACTCCAAGAAAGACTTTTAGTTTTTTTATGGGTTAATCACTTCAGTATACCCAAAAGCACTGCATTATTCATCATTGAATTTTGCGGTGTTTTTGTTTGAAATGATAGTTAGGGACGAAATAGTTATCTCTAGATTTATGTTATATGTGTCATATAACATAATTCACCTAAAAAGCCCGGTGTTATATAGCATACTAAACAATAAAAATTTTATTGGAGTAGAGAGAATCAAACTATATTGCAAGGATAAAAATGTTGAGTTTTATAAAAAACTTGGCTTTGAGAAAGTACCTATAAGTAAACATTCAGCCTTTTTGGTAATAGCATCACCCACTAGATAACACCCCGTAAGATTATATTTCAAATATGAATAGACAAGCAATTGACGCAAATATTGTATGTTGTTTATTTAATTTTATTTCAAAAAAACTCATTTAACTTATAGGATTGTAGTATGTTCACATTTGTTAATTTTGTCATAGGAATGGTTATTTCGATACTTTTGAATAGGGTTTTAATTCAGCATTTGATATTATAGCCACAAAAGATGATCTACTTACCAATCCTTTGAGTATATTCTATAAACAAATACCTTCTAAAAAGAATTCCTTCAGCTATTCCAAAGATTATTGCTCCCACTAGATGTCCGTAATAAGCACTTATCGGTCTTTCTCTGATTAACCTTGCCTCAATTGAAAAAGTAAATACCATTTCTAATGCAACCCACATTATTATACTTATTCCTATACATTTCATAATTAAATGTTGTGAGCCAAACTTTTCAAAAGCAAAATATAATAATATACTTAGAAAGCCGCCAACTGAGGCACTTACAAACAGCCCTATAACTATTGTTGGCCTATTTAATGTTATTACCATACTTGATAGTTCGAAAAGGCTGTTTTTAGTAACTCCAATTAACTTAAAAATTTGAGTGACTACCTCTGCAACTACTGTAGAAATTACTCCAATTAATCCTGCAACTAATATTGTGTCATCTTTCAAATTAAACACCTCTTATTAAGATATTATATTTATTATTATCTCTGATATAGAAAATATACGAATATTGTATTACTCAGCTTTGAGTTGATTTACTTAAATTTAGTGCTACTAAGCCCTGTCGCGATATCTTCTTAGCTAGATAAGAAGATATCGCGATAAACATTAAAATAATAGACTGGCTCATAACTTCAACCTAATGCGAGGTTTAAGTTATAAGCCAGCCATTTTTATTAAATATCAATACCTAAGAATTTTTTTACCAGTAATCCTATTACAAAAGAAACTGCGGCAACGGATAAACTAATGCCGGCCATTTCTCCAAACTGCTTTTTAAAAGAGAGATCTTTTGCAATGGAAATACAATAATTCCTAGCGCCAATCCATAAAATTTTTCAGGAAGTATAAGATAAGGATATACTTTATAAGCATAGAGTAATATCCTTAGTTAAATTCTAATTTATTCTTCTATCAAACCCATTAGTTCATCAAGCTGTTTTTTTAAGGCAATAAGTTTTTCATCATCACCCTTGAATTTACAGTATAATTCGTCCGGAACTTCAAGAATATCCTCTTTAAGTAGTTTGCCTTTCTCAGTTAATTCAACAGTAACTACTCTATCATCTTCTTTATTTCTGTATTTCGTCACAAGTCCCATAGCTTCTAATCTTTTTACTACAGGGGTAAGAGTGCCGGAATCTAGATGCAGCCTTTTTCCTAACTCCTTAAAGATAATTTGCTCTTCCTCCCACATAACCAGCATAGTTATATACTGAGTGTACGTAAGATCATATTTATCAAGTATCGGCTTATATAATTTAATTACTTCTCTTGATAAGGCATACAATGGGAAGCAGATTTGGTTTTCTAATTTAATTTTATCGTATTTATTCATATTCATATGCTCCATTAATAACTTATACAAATCTAATTTAGTTAAATTAATTGCAAAATTACTCTCTAAAGTCTATCAATAAGATCAAGTATTTCATCATTTTCAGGAATGTCCTTCATAGAGTTTCCGTAGTGTACATACCTTAATACGCCATCCTTATCTATAAGCATCTGTGCCGGCATTCGTCCAAGCTTAAGCAGCTTTATCTTTTGATCATACAGTTTAAGTATGGAATGTTTTTCATCAGGAATACCATAGAACTTAAATTCATTCTCTTCCCAAAACGATTTGAAGCTCTTTGAATTTTCAGGTCCTATTGATACTATTACAGTATCCTTTTCAATAAATTTATCATAATCTTGATGCAACTGCATCATATGCTTTCTGCAAAACGGTCAAACAAACCCTCTATTAAGCACAAGTAATACATTGCTCTTTCCTTTGAAATTAGAAAGCTTAAACTTTTCCCCTTTAAAATCCTCAATTTCAAAATCAGATGCTTCTTTGTTTAATTCTATATTGTCCACCTTTTCAACTCCTCAATTTAATTTTATTTTATTTTTACATTATTTTTTATGCTATGCCTTTATATCCATAGGCACAATCAATTTATAGCTTGAATGTATTATGCATTTAATTAATAATTGTCTAAAATTTAATTGTGTACAATTAAATTTACATAAATCAATTATATATTCACAACATAACCTTGTCAATAATTTTATTGTGAATAACTAGTTATATCGTCAAAGCTTTTGATAAAAAAAGAAAACACACTGACAAGATTATCAATGTGCTTTCTTCTCATCCTATTCCTTTTTAATAACCGGTATCCATATCTCACTTCTGAAATTTGGTGAAGCAGTATCCTTGTTTTCGTTCCATAAAATTTCCGGTCCTTCTGATATTTCATAATTTGAAGATGGAAACCACTCAGAATAAATGCGTCCCCATACATCCTGAAGTGTATCTGGAAATGGGCCCACTGCTTCAAATACAGCCCATGTTGAAGCTGCAACTCTAAGCTCTGATAAATCACTTGGACATTCCTTATTTGTTGCTACACCGATATAATGATCAAGCTCTCCCTTTTCTTCCATTCTGCCTTCGGAAAAGTTAGTAGATGCACTAATAAGTCCAATAGGTTCTACATTAGATAGCTCCTTAAGTTTACTAATTTTCTCGCTGTTTAAGCTTTTCCACATTTCAGAAATCTCCGGGTTTACTCCATTAAAAATAATAGGAACCCTCTTCTTAATACCAGCTATGCTGAAGGCTTCTTTTTCTTCGATTCTATAATTCATTTCATTTCCTCCCTTTATTGATAATTGGAAGGTCATTCTTGGATACGCTTTTAGTGATTGACCATTGTTTCTGGCTTCCGAAGGGGTTATCCCATGCAAGCTTTGAAAAGCCCTTGTAAAAGAGTCTGCTGAGCTATACCCATATTTCACTGCAACATCAATAACTCTTACATTACTCCTACTAATTTCAAATGCTGCAAGAGTAAGTCGTCTGCGCCTTATATACTCCGATAGCGTAACACCAGCAAGGAAGGAGAACATCCTTTGAAAATGATATTCTGAGCACAAAGCTATCCTCCCAACTTCTTTTAGATCGATATCATTAGTAAGATTATCTTCAATATAACCAAGTGCTTCGTTCATTCTTTTAAGTGAATCCATTTTTATGACCTCCTTTCATCAATAGAATAGCAGAAACTGAAACTATTCATCCGACATTTCCTGCCCTATTGTGCAGGGTGTATATTCATTACTTAATAAGTATATTATTGACTATATCCAATTGTCTTAAGCCAACTTGTTACCTCTTCCAGTGAAGCAGCACCGTTTACTGCAATACCCGGAAGAATATTGGATTTTGAGCACTCTCTTGCTATATCATTTTCAATTTGTCCAAAGCCGCCGCCTCCATGAGTACAAAATGGGATTATTGTTTTGCCTGAAAAATCATGCTTTGTAAGAAAGCTCATAACCGGTGGAGCTAATGTTTTAAACCAATTAGGCGAACCAATGAATATTGTTTGATAGTCATCTATGGGCTCGTTCCCGGATATCAGCTTTGGGCAAAATCCTCGGGCGATTTGATTTCTTGCTTCTTTAACCGCAGTATTATAGTTAAAGGAGTAATTTTTATCAGGAATTAATTCTCTTAATGTACCATCAGTCTGAACCGCTATTTCAAAGGCTAAATTTGCAGTATTTTGAAAAAGCGAATAATAAACAATCAGTTTGTTGTTCATGTATATTTCTTCCTCTCGTAAGATCATATTTATCATATTATTTATAAATAATACACTATGACCTTACGTAATAGTCAAGTATATCTCAGTCTATTGGCTTTGCTGTTTCACTTTTATTTTTTATATCTTCTAGCAGTCCTTCAAACCATTGAATATTTACTAAATGATGAGAACGTGAATTTTCCAACATTTTTCTAAAATAAGTAGGGATAGTATTATTATGTTCAAGAGATTGCTCTAATAGAAAGACTTTCTGTTTAGTTTGCTCAATTTGCATTTCTATCAGTTTTGTTAGCTCCTCGTTTTTGTATTCATTAGCAAACAACATTGCTGCATAAAAAGATAAATTTACATACTCAGTCTTTGATCCATACTTATACATCAATTTTTCAAATTCTTTATCCCCTAGTTCAGTGATAATATAATTATGTGTTTCTCTAGTATTGTCTAACTGGTCAATCTTTTTAATATATTGCTTTTCTTCTAATTGTTGAAGATTATAATAAAATGATCCTTTAGTAAAATTAATTATATACTTGTAGTGTCTCTCTTCCATTAATGCCAATAATTCATATCCGTAAGATCCTGGGTTTTGTTTTATTAAACCTAAGATCAGCAGTGGTATCATAAAAACATCTCCTTTAAACTTTTCACCTAAATTATATCAATAGTTATTTTATAATTATTGGTTTAATCATTGTTAATTTGCATAACCTGAGATATGAAACTCTCATAGGACATCTTTCCTAGTGCAAAATCCATACTTTGTATATATATCTTTTCTGATTTGTTGTGTTCTCTAGAATCATTTAACTTTAGCAACTCATTTTCATTAATTAACGGCTCCAATACATGTTGTCTTTTAGAAAAGGCTTCAAAATATCGTAAACCAAATTTTCTTTGGGAGATTGCATCGATATGAATACCATCTGGGTTAGATGTTAAGCCTGATGCAGTGACAAAATAACAATTATCTTGTTCAAAAGCAAATTTTTGCAACTCCTCATTGATGAAATTATATTCAGTACAGCTTTTTCCAAATCCTTCTCTGCCTAAAAAGTCTCCTAAGCCACCAATAATAATTGGAATATCTGGAGCATTTAGTTCTTTTCTAAGAGTTTCAATAATTATAAGTAATTTTTTGTAATAGACTTTGTAGTTGCCATTTAAACTATCACTTTCTCCTTGATGCCATAAAATCCCTGTTAACTCACTACTTTGCATAGCAAATTTAGCTTCAGCTATTGCATGCCTAAAAAGTGCCTGATCTATAGCCCATTCATCCAGTGAACTTCCACCTTCAGCACAAGGAATTAAGCCAATAGTATCTTCTTGATTTTGGCCACACCATGTATCTGCAAATGAAGCAGCCAGACTTATTCCTGAAACAGGACGGTCATAATTTATTGGCTCAGTCATCATTTGCCATCTGCCATTTCGGAGCATTTGTATTCTTTCATTATAAATAGGGCGCACTTCATGAATAAACCCTCGCCCTGCCATATTTGACTGTCCTATCATTAAAAACGATTTAATCATTTTTGTCATCCTTTCTTGCTACTTATTTATTGAACTAATTGCTTCAGTAGATTTTCAAAAGTTTCAAAAATCAACGAATTTATCATTAGTCTAATTAGACTAACTATACATAAATATTATAGTCTAATTAGACTAGCTGTCAACTATAATATTTTCAGGAATAAATCAAAACATTGTATAACGATAATTAGATTAATTAGGCCATCATATTTCTTATTGACGTATGAGAAAAATTTATGTAAAGTATGGCACTAAAGTTATATAATGGCTTTATGAGAAGTAATCAAATACAGATTGACGCTTCAGGAGGTACAATAATGAAGGAATTATTAAATATAGTTTATGACGAAAGTCACCCAGGCAGTTGCTCTTTGGACATGTACTTGCCGGACACTGATTCTCCTTGTCCGGTATTTATTTTCTTTCATGGAGGTGGTATTGAAGGAGGAAGCAAAGACGTTTCCGAGGATTTAAAAAACCTCTCTTCACGAAAAATAGCTTTGGTCTCCGTTGAATATAGGATGTATCCGGATGCTAAGTACCCGGAATTTATTGAAGATGCTGCAAATGCAATATACTTTGTAAAG
Source organism: Clostridiales bacterium oral taxon 876 str. F0540 (assembly GCA_000466585.1). GTDB lineage: Bacteria > Bacillota > Clostridia > Clostridiales > Clostridiaceae > Clostridium_AT. Next base: position 307,759 of record KE993496.1, on the reverse strand, counting down.
AAATATGGTATAACAAATAAGCTATTTAGTGAAATTTTCGTAGGTGGTTCTTCTGCAGGCGCATATTTAGCACTGATGAATTATTTTGACAGTCGTTATCTTGGTAAGTATAGTATTTCACCGAACAGCATCACCGGCTGGATTTTTGATGCCGGTCAGCCGACTGTTCATTTTAATGTACTGCGTGAGAGAGGTTTGGATTCCAGACTTGTAAGAATAGATGAAGCTGCTCCTATATATTTTGTCGATCATGATATTGATCCATCTTATCAAAGCAGGCTGCTGTTTATCACAGCTGAAAATGATATACCTAATCGCTTTGAACAGACAAAGCTGCTCCTTAAAACGATGGAACAATATAATTATGATATGTCAAAGGTAGATTTCAAGCTAATGATCGGTTGCACCCATTGTTCTTATCCAATAGGTGATATTATTTCCGATTTCATATTTAAGGCAAGCAAGTAAATTAAGAACCCGAAAAATAATAAGGGGCATCGCAAATATCACACACCTAATAGCCAAGGTGTGTGAATTTTTTATTGCCTAAACAATTTTTAAGACATAGTCATATGCTCCTTTAATTTCGCTAAATCCGCCGCTTCCATAATTACAACATTGTATTTTCCTTCACCAGTCTTTATTTATAGCTATTCACAGTTTTCTTAATTAAGCTATTTATACTTTTCACATCTACTGAATTAATACTCTTATCTGCAATTTGATATTTCTGCTTAAGCTGCAGTATTTTATACACACTGCTATTTATTGTTTCTTGAGATATTGTTCCATCCTTAACTGCTGCTTTGATTTTTTCAATTACCTGAACCTCTTTATCGAAGTCGTGACAAACCAATATAATGTTGCTTCCTGCATTTACAGACCTTACAGCTGCCTCACCTATATTATAATTACTTGTTATTGCTCCCATAGTCATGTCATCAGTAATTATAAGTCCCTTGTATTTCATGCTGTTTTTCAGAACATCAGTTATGATAGTTTTAGACATGGTTGCCGGATACTTGGAATCTATTTTTGGAAATAGAATATGTGCAACCATTATCATATCAACATTATTCTTTATTGCCTCAGCAAATGGAACGAGCTCAAAGCTTTTCAGTCTTGCGAGGTCATTATTTACTATTGGAAGCCCCGTATGAGAATCCACTGAAGTATCACCGTGTCCTGGAAAATGCTTTACTACTGGTATCACATTTTCGAAGCGAATTCCTTTCATAGTTTCAATTCCAAGCTTTGTTACAACCTGAGAAGTAGCACCAAAGGATCTGTCACCTATAATAGGATTTTTAGGGTTACTGTTTATATCAAGTACAGGTGCAAAATCAAGATTGAAGCCAAAACTTTTTACTTCCTGCCCGATTGCTTTCCCGATAGAATTTGAAAATGTGCTATTGTTTATTTGTCCTATAGCTTTATTTGTTGGAAACTTCTCAAAGCCGGGCGGCATCCTATCTATCCTGCCTCCCTCCTGATCAACTCCAAGAAACAGAGGTATGCTGCTTCCGGATTTTTTATTTGTATCTTTTAAAGAATTAAGTAGATTTAGAACCTGACTTGTATCTTTCACATTCTGTCCAAGCAATATAAAGCCTCCGACATAATACTTAGTAATTAACTCGCTTGAATGCATGTCGTTTGTATATCCATCTACTCCGGAAATCACCATTTGACCTACTTTTTCATCCAAGGTCATTTTACTTATCTGCTCAGAAATTTTATCCACATTTGTTGGTGTGTTGTTTGCATTATCGTTAGGCTTACCTTCCTGTTGGTTCTGATCTTGCGCTGCTGATTCATTATTATCAGAGGGTTCAGATTTGCTTGGCACTTCATTTACTGGCGGAGTACTGGACTGGTCAGTACCTTTCAGGTTAAGCTTTCCACATCCCATAAGCATTAGTAGTGCAATAACCGGGATTATTAGTCTTGATACACATTTCAGAATTTTACTCGCCGTCTGCTGATTTTTCATATTTAATACTCCTTTCCGAAGCATCATCCATCATATTAATAGTGCTCTATATTAAGTTTATTCTATTTTAAATAAAATATCTAAAACTTTTAAAAAAGACCGACTCAATATAAGTTCTGATATAAAAGGAGGACAGCATTCTCAGGCTTCATTAGTCCACACTCAATTTTTCAATTCCTTGCTTTTCATCAGACACGAAAAATATATGCCTGCCCTTGTTGCTCTCATAAATAAAATCTTTTAAACTTTTGCTTGAATAAACAGAAAAATCTCCTACAATTGCAAGTTTAACATTATAATTAACGAACTTCTGCAAAATTTCTCCGGCTAGTCTAGTCTTCAAATCAAAAAACTCCTCAACTATTGCTGATTTATTTAAAATTATTCTATAGCATCCTGTCTCGTAATTTATAGTGGCCATTAAATCCAAAGCAGACTGAACATCGGTAATCAATATCTCTTGGCTATTAATAACAGCGATTTCAAATTTAGCATTTTTTATGACATTTATATTCATGATTTTCCCCCTTCATTAAGACAGTCCGTAAGCAGAGAAACTGTGCTCAGCATTTCTTCAGTAAATTTCATTGTTCCCCACATCATAATTTTTAGTCTGTCTTCTTTTTCATTATATTTCATATTTATTGTTGAATTACCTAGACTTGGGTCTTTACTGTTCATGACAGCAATAAGGGTATTAGATATTCGCATATACTGTTCTTTGCCTAATTCATTCACTTCTATCACAGTTGAGACATTTATTTTAGGTCTTATAACTCTAGAATTTGTTTCATTTGCAGAAATTTTTATTTCCTCATCTGCTTCCGCTTGTTTATTATCAGCGCTAACCTTTTGTTCCATGAAGGCATTCAAGCTCTCACTGGAAATTCTCCACTGCTTTCCAACCTTGCTTGCACCAAGTTTTCCTTCAGTTATAAATTTTCTAATTGTCTTATGGTGCATACCTAATATCTCTGCAACTTGATCAATATTATAAAACTTGCCTTCCATAGTAAATTATCCTTTCAACTCTATAATTTATTCTCATTATACGCAACTTCGTTGTCAAAGTCAATTTTTTATTGCACTTTATTGTACTCTAATATACCTTATTATACTTTATTAGCATTATTATTTATTCCTAAGCCAATATACTTATTTTAATTTGCCAGCTCAGCAAGCATACTGAATATAAAAAAAGCAGCTCCTATTGAGCCGCCTTCCAAAGCTTTATTTTTCTGCATATTTTTTAAAGTTATTCAATATTGCTTGCCAGCCGTTTTGCTGCATTTCGAGGGAATTAGTACTTTCAGCTTCGAAAGATTCTATAATCTCTGTTAAGCTTTCCTTATCAGTAAAATTAATTTTAACTTTTCTCCCATCACCCAAAGTATAAGCAATAACCTTATATAATTCCACTTCATCATAAGTTCCGCCAAAATCAAATCCAAAGCTGCCATCTTTAGCTTCCATTCTATTAAGGAATATACCTCCAACTCTTAAATCATTCTTTGCGGTTGTTGTATGCCAATCCTCTGAGGCATTGCTCCATTTTTTAATATGCTCTGGTTCAGTCCAATATTTCCATACTGCCTCTATAGGTGCATCAACTGTTGTTTTTATAGTCAATATTTTCTTATTATTCATCATTATCCTCCTGTTTGATTAAAATTTACTTTCTTCAAGACTATTTTTAATATTTCTAAGACTTAAAACTAAATCGACGAAGAATATGTAAATTTATTCATATTTTTATATTATTATACTAGAACAAAATAATTATGTAAATACTAGTTATTTTCTAATAATATTTAATATTGTCATGAAATTATATATAAAAATAGCCCCCTAAGTCAGGGGGCATATAGCTCTATTTATATTTTAACTCCATGTTAGTTTCTCAAGTGCAATATGGCTTCGATACCAATCATCACTTTCCAGAAGCACTTCAGGCGAGCCGGCATTTTTAACTCTTCCGTGTTCTAATATAACTACAGTATCGCTTGCTATCATTGAAGACAGTCTATGAGATATAGACAATATGGTGTGTGACTCACTTGTTTTCTCAAGTACTGATACTATTTTCTCTTCTGTGATTGAATCAAGGTTTGCTGTAATCTCATCCAATAAAAGTATGGGTGGATTTGTTACAACAGCCCTAGCTATAGCCAAAAGTTGTTTTTGTCCTTGAGAAAAAAGATTATCACTCACCACCTCAGTATCAAGTCCCTTTTCCATGGCTTCCACATATTCAGTAAGTCCTACAAAATCTATGGCCTTTTCAATTTGCTTTCTCGTAATGCTCTCATCTTGTAAACTTATTTGATCCGCTACAGTACCTTTTATTATATGAAAGCTTTGATCAACATACCCAAAGATCTTACGTTTTTCAGAATTTGGTATGTCGTAAACATCCACTCCATTTATTGTTATGTTGCCCTTTGTTGGTTTTAAAAGCCCCATTATAAGTTTGAATAACGTGGTTTTTCCTACTCCTGTTCTTCCTACGAAAGTAACCTTCTCATTTGGTTTTAAGCTAAGGTCAATATTTTGAAGAACATTAATGCCTTCTTCATATTGAAAAGTAATATCATTAAAGGATAGTTTAACAGCTTCACGATTTGGTATAATGTTCTGTGCCTTTAGTTTATTCTGCTTAGGATCGTCTTCGGATTCACTGTAAAAATCATTTACTCTCCTAATACCCGATACGGCCTGCTGAATATCTTGAAGCTCCATACCAAGGTTTTCAATGGGTGTAAACAAGTTGGATATTAGTTCAATTGATGCTGCAACCATACCAAGGGATATACCTAAAAAGTTCAGCTGCTTAGAGGACAACACTACGATGAAAGCTATAACTACAGCCCGAGTAAGCTGAATCAATGGCGAGTATATGGAATCATAAAAATTTACTTTTTCTATTGTTTTATAATTATCAAGCAAATATCGCTTATAATTCTCTTCCATATAGCCTTCCTTGCTGTAGGATTTAATCATCTGTACATTTTTTAAGCTTTCAGAAATATGATTATTTACCTTGCCTATAAGTATTCGGTTTTCAATCTGTGCTTTAAGCATTCTTTTTTGAAAAAGTCTTGTTAAGCCATAAATAGCAGGCATTAAGAGTACGGTTACAATTCCAAGCTTGTTGCTAAAGGTCCAAATTGAAATTACAATACCTATAAGCTTAAAGCAGTCAACCATCATTCCTATAATACCGCTTGTAAATAACGAATTGATTGCGTCAACATCATTTGTAAATCTTGAAACCACTGTCCCCGAGCTATTTGCTGAAAAGAATACTGCATTAATTCTTTCAAGCTTTTCCATCATTTCAATTCTTATCTCTTTTGTGATTTTTTGTCCTAAGATTGCAAGAATAGCCTCTTTTACAAAATCAAATATTCCCACAAACAATATCACTCCAATATAGGAAGCAGCTAGTGTAAATAATTTATCATATCTTTTGGGTACAAGATTATTATCAACTATATATTTTAAGATTTGAGGAGGAATTAAGCTTGTAACTACAACTCCACAGATAGCAAACACTAACAATATGCTTAATCCAATATTATTTCTAATTACTTTAGCTATTGACCTTTTTATTAAGCTATTCTTCATAACCGTCCCCCTCCTCTGTGCATTGTAAGTTATATATAGTGGCGTAAAGTTCAGATTCTCTCATGAGTTCTTCATGTGTACCGAAATCAGCCGTCTTATCACTTTTTAATAATAATATCTTATTTATTCTATTAAAAATAGCCAAGCGATGGGAAATTAGAATAATCAAACTGTCTTTGTAGTTGTTTCTTAGGTTTTCAATAATTTTTTCTTCTGTCTTCATATCTACTGCTGAAAAAGGATCGTCTAATACTATAATTTTATTTTTATTAAGAAGAGCCCTTGCAAGAGCTATCCTTGCCTGCTGACCTCCGCTTAGCTTTATGCCGCTGTTTCCAACCAAGGTATCTTGTCCATTTGGCATTCTCCTCAAATCTGTATCAAAACAAACATCCTCTAAAACAGAGGTTATAGCTTTATTACTGCCCAAGGTTATATTATTGTATATTGTATCAGAAATCAGCTGCGGCCTATGACCTAAATAAGAAATCATCTGGCTTTTTTCATATTCCGAGTAAGCACTAAGTTCTTTACCATCAATTTTAATACCGCCTAGATAAGGATATAAGCCTAGTAAAGCTACTCCAAGTGTAGATTTTCCTGAGGCAATTGAGCCTGTTACTCCTATAATTTCTCCTGCTTCAGCCTCAAAACTGATATCTTCAATTATGTTTTCCTTGCCTTCCTCATATGAAAAACTAAGATTTTCAACTGAAATTGATGTGTCGTCATTATTTATATTAGAAGAATTATCTTTAGTTTTGTACTCTGTAAGATAAGGCTTAATACGCTTCCAGGAAACCTGAGATTTTTGTACAGAATTAAACAGCTTGGCTGCCTTGCTCGCCTTAACAGCCATAGCTGTAAACATAGCTACATAGGTAGAAAAAACTCCTACAGTCCAGCCGCCATTAATAACCTTTGTACCTCCAAAATAAATCACCATAATTATTCCAAGCATAGCGATGACATTATATACAGGCTGCATGGAATTTTCTAATATATCAGCTTTGATGGCTTTGTTTTGTAAATCCACAAGCTCATCATTATACTTTGTCCTATTTTTATCCTCCATACCGGTTACACGATAGAGCATGAAATTTTCAATTGTATCATAAGTAATATCAGCAACCTCACTGCTTTTCTTTCGATAATCCTTAGAATACTTATATATAATTCCTTTTAATTTTTCAGCAATAGCCATGGCAACCGGAATAAAAATGATAGAAAGTAAAGTTATTTTCACATCGTACACAAGCATTGATACCAGATAGGATATCATGAGCACACCTGTATCAAACACTTCAGTAGTAAACTTTCGCATTCCTTCAACGCATAAGTCCACATCAGAAACAGCTCTCGTCATAAGGTTGCCCATATTTTCACTACTTAGCTCTGAAGTACTTTTATGCATTATATTATTGTATATCATAAGTCTCATAGTTGAACTGGTGCTGTTAGCAAAACGTCTTATGTAAAATCTCTTAAAATATCTTAAAAACTGAATAGTTCCAATAAGAGCAATATACGTAGCTGCAAGTACTATTACAGAGGACATGTCCTTCCCATAAGCTATAGAATCAATAAGCTTTCCTTGATATATTGGTCCTAAAACAATGGAACTATTGAAAGATAATCCAAAAATAATAATGCACGCTACAACAAACTTTTCTTTTTTCCAATAGTTTATAATTCTATCAGGCTTCTTCATAGGCTCAATCTTTAACTTTGACATGATGACACCCCCTAAACCAATAATACCGCTATATATATCAAAATACAACCATCTATACATTATATTCACTTAAAATTACTCTATAATACGATTTTGTTGTGCATCTGATTGACCAGTGCTACTAATTAGAATATAATTTAAAATAAATAGATAACTAGCGTTAATTATCAAGTCATTCATTATATAAAAACGGGGGAAAGCAAGTGGATAATGATATTTTAAATTTAGAACAGGCCTGCAATTTTTTAGGAGTTGGAGAAAGAACATTAATAAAATTGTTAAGGGAAGAGCATATACCTGCCAGAAAGATAGGCAGGGAATGGAGATTCAGTAAGTCTGCTCTTATGAATTGGATTTCATCCGGAGACTCATACGAGTACGCAAATAAAGAAGATTACTATGAAGTAATTAAAGACAATAGCGGCAATTATAATGTTATGCTGGAAAACATTATAGATGAAGCGTCAAATATTAAAATAAATAAAAGTATCAATGCCCTGTTAAAGGACGTTCCGGAGGGAATTGATATCCCTGACAATATTACTCTTAGGGTTAGTTACAAGCAAAAGAGAGAAGTTGAAAAATTAGCATTTAAATTGTACTGGCCTCTGAGAGAGGAACATAGGCTCACTTCAAAGGAAAAGTAAATTAATACACTTGCAAACAAAGCAAGCTGGTTAAGACGATTACCTAATATCTCTAACCCGCTTGCTTTATTATTAAAATCTCTAGTCTTTTCTTGAATTACGCTCACCTTTGCCCTTAAAACCATGTCTGCCATTCTCACGGAAACTTCCTTTTCTATCAGCATTTGAAATATTTCTATCTCTCACACTTATGATATCTCCGGAAAGGTTCTTCATTATTTTTATTCTGTCACCAACTTGTACTGTACCTAGTGAAGTCTGGAAGTTAGCAATATCTACTGTTTTGGTAGAGAGGAAATTGGCTACTGTAATCTTGCTGCCCTCAACCTTATTAACAGTCCCCTCCACCTCAAACATTAGTGAAAATCCGATCCTTAGAGCTGCTGCCAGTACTAATATTAATATCGCACCTATGACAGTTTTCTTGTTGAAAATCTTTTTAAAAACCTTCTTTAGTTTTTCGCTTTTTAGAAAAGCATTGATTTTTTCTTTCATTATACATGTCCCCTTTCAATTTAATTCTCAATTCCTAATCTAGCCGAAGCCTTTTCTTCAACGGCCTCATATATACTCTCAATCTTGGCTCTTAACTTAAGATTATAAATATAATTGGTTAGTGCAACAATTACATATGCCCCGATGACATCTAAAGGATAGTGATTACCCACATATACTCTCGAAAAGCCAACTATGAGAGAAAGTACGGTTAAGACTATGTTTAATGCTTTTTTATTAATTTTAAGTCCTAAGGCTATACTCATTGTTCCTGTAGCATGATCACTTGGAAAGGATGCATCTGAAGTGTGGGGTACCAGTAGATTTACTTTATTATGAACAAATGGCCTATCCACGTAATATATACTTCCAATAAGAAAGCTTAGGATTAAATTGATAACCGTAAAAATAAAAGTGCTAAAAGCAGCTTTTCTGTATTCTGAGTTCTTCTGCAAAATACCAAGTAAGTAAACTACTGCAACTATCATCATAAATGCATAGGGTACATACTTTGAAAATATTATCATTACGCTATCTGTCAAAGTATTTTTATATGCAAGGTTGTTTATTAATCTAAAAAGCTCTATATTCATTATTATCCTCCTTTTTGTCGGATCACGGGGTAGTTTATGAGTGTTCGCTCCGCTCACAAATTACCCGCTAAAGTCCATTTAGGACTTTAGCCTCCTGTAGTGTATTGCTAAAAAGTGCTGCTACATTTGTTATAATCCTGCCTTGAAATAATATATTAGTTACTATTTTCATTATCTATCATCAAGATTAAAATAAAATTAAAATAGCAGGATATTTTTTATGAATTACTTGTAATCTTTATATGAACACCTTATTTGAAAATTAAAAAAGACGCCTCATAGTGTATTATGAGACATCTCATCCTGTTACTTTTATAGCTTGAAGGCTACAGTAATTTTTGTCCATTTTCCTTCTTCACTTTCCACGTCAATGGTTCCCTGATGCATATTAACTATCCACTTTGCGATAGATAGACCGAGACCAGTGCCCCCTAACTCTTTAGACCTTGATTTATCAACAGTATAGAATCTATCAAAGATTTTTTCTATTTCATCTTTAGGAATTCCAATGCCGTTGTCACTTACAGTTATTCTAACTTCCTTATCATCTGCTTCTGAGTTTATGTCAATTGTTCCTTCCTTAGAAGTAAATTTCAAACTGTTTTCAATAAATATTCTAAGCAGCTGCTTTATCATCTTGTAGTCAGCAAGAATCTTAACCTTGACATTACTGCTGTTTGTTATATTGTGACTTTCTTCGATAAGTCTGCTTTCTTTCACAACTTCATCTATAAGTTCATTTAGATAAAATTCTTTCTTTTCAACTACCTTTTGGCCGCTCTCTCCCTTAGCAAGGAAAAGCAGTTTTTCAATGAGATTAGCCATATTTCCTGCCTCTAACTTAATGCCGTAGATTGATTTTTCAAGTGCAGCCCTGTCATCCTTTCCCCATCTATCCAATAAATTAGCATAACCTTGAATGACAGCTATGGGAGTTCTTAGCTCGTGGGAAGCATCTGACACAAACTGAGTCTGTCTGTTAAAGGCATCCTGAAGTCTGTCTATCATTTTGTTAAAGGTATTTGCAAGCCTTTTAAGCTCATCATCAGGCCCCTTTACCTCTATTCTTTCCTTTAAATTGTTTATGCTGATATTTTCTGCCGTCTTAGTTATATAGTCTATAGGCTTTAACATCCTTTTGCTAACCATATATCCAAGTATAATTGCTGCTATAACGCCGAGAAAATCAGCCACGGCCATAACAGCAAACAGTATTTTCAAGAAATCATACTCATTGTGCATGTCCTTCACTATCTGCATAAAAACTGTTCCATAATTCTTGTTTTGCACTTGAACATTTTTATAAACCAAATGTCTTTCTTTATCTTCCTGGTGCCTTGCATTATTCTTTAGTTTTTTTCCATTGACATTAGGAAGTTTAAACCTGTTGTCAAACCCAAATGTTGAGTTTAATATTTTTCCATCCCTATCAACTATCCTTATAGATATGCTTTCCCTAGGAGGAACATCAGAAAAAAGCTCTTTACTTTCTAAATCCACCTGTCCATTTTGATCTGAGAGCTTATTAGACATTATTGTCTGCATATCATCAATTTGTCTATTTGCCTGATTATAAAGATAATATTTTACACCAAACAAAATTGAAGCGTTTAATAAAAGCAAGACCAAAGAAAACATAAATGCATATATTACTGTCAACTTTATAGAAATTCTTGTACTTTTAATACTTTTCAATAAATCTTTAATTTTCTTCAATGACATATCCTACACCTCTAACGGTAGTAATAAGCTTATCTTCAAAGTCATCATCAATCTTGCTTCTTAAATATCTAATAAATACATCAACATTTTTAGTATCGCCTATAAAATCGTATCCCCAAACCTTTTCAATAACTGTCTCCCTTGTCAGCACTATATTTTTATTTATAAGAAGGAGTTCAAGAATATCGTATTCCTTTTTTGTAAGCTCAATTTCTCTGCAGGCTCTCCATACCTTGTGCGTTTTATTATCCATCACAACATCCCTGACTTTTATTACATCCTTGTCATCTTTTACTGACTTGTTTCTTTCATATACGCGTATTCTTGCAAGCAGCTCCTCTATTGCAAAGGGCTTTGTTAAGTAATCATTTGCACCTGCATCCAGACCCAAAACCTTGTCCTGTATTTCACCTTTTGCTGTGAGCATTATAATAGGTACATCAGAAAACCCCCTTATTCTTTTACACACTTCTACTCCATTTAAATTTGGTATCATTATATCAAGCAGTATTAATTTATATTCTGTGTTTTCAGCTTTTCGAAGCGCTTCCATTCCATCATGTGCAATATCTACCTCATAGCCTTCATGCTCAAGCTCCATCTCTATAACCATTGACATTTGTATTTCGTCTTCCACTAAAAGAATTTTAAAACTCCTCAAGTTCATACCTCCATATGAAAATAGTGAGCCTTTGCCCACTATAGACTACTATATAATATCTTCCAATAACTTTAAATATATTACTTGTTTTTATTATATTATATTATCCAATATTAAGGTTAAAATCTGATTAAATGATATCTTGATTTCTAGATTTCGCGATAAGAAGATATCTTCTTATCGCGATGAAAGTTGATGTAATTCTATTAACTTTCTACTCTACATTAAATTAAACTTAATAACGGCAATAATACAACCTTAAAAAGCTCCCCTGCAGAACTTTAATCTGTAGGGGAGCTCTCTCATTATTCTATTTAGTTAGATTCCACAAATAAAAAATATCATCTTATTCCACACTTTTTAATGCTTCAACCATGTTAATTTTTCTCAAGCTCTTGTTAGTGATTTTATTTACCAATACTGCAAAAATCATTGTAATAGCAGCTGCAATAAGATAAGAGATTACAGAAACACGAACCTTAAAAGCGATGTCTGCAATGCTGACGTTGGCCAAAATACCATAGGTGATGCCATATCCTGCCGGAAGACCGCACAGGATGCCCAATAGTGTAAGGATAAATGTCTCCCTGTTTACATAAGAATATACCTCTTCGCGCTGGAACCCAAGTACCTTGATGGTGGCAAGTTCTCTCTCACGCTCGCTGATATTGATATTAGATAGTGTGAATAGAACTGTCAAAGCCAATACTGCAGACATACCAATCAAAAGATAAACTACCATATTAATAAGATTATTTACATCACTAAATGCATTTTTTACTGATTGACTGCTGTTGACTTTGAGAATTCTTTCATCATCACTTAAGTCATCCAGCCACTTCTGATCTGCTTTCTTATTTGTTAAGTTCAGTAAGAAGGAGGTTCCGTCATGGTCTCCAAAGGCTTCCTGATAGCAGCTTTCACTGACATACACATAATTACCTGCATAATTTGTAGCTACATAAGATACTGTGAAATCATGCTCTATGTTATTCTCATTTTGCATAGCAACAATGTCTCCACTAGTTAAACCAAGCTTTTTCGCTGCATTTTGAGTAACCACAATACCACTTTTCGGTAAGATCATTGACTTATGAGTTTTAGAATCATATAGGTGAACATAGCGTCCCAGGTCCGCACCGTCTGGAATTACCATAACGGTAATATCTAAACTATCACTCTTACTTCGCAGTGTCAAAGTTTTAATCTGAAGCTGCAGCGCATCCTCCACCTTTCCGGAGGCTTTCCACTCATTGGCAAGTGTGTTCACCTTCTCTGTATTTAAGTTATCTGTTACTACGATAGCATCATATACAGTTATCTTATCAAACTGATCAGACATTAAACTTCCTACGCTATCCTTCACACCAAATCCCAGCACTATGAGCATTGTGCAGCCTAAAATACCCGTAATTGTCATGATTGCACGTTTCTTATATCTGAACAAGTTACGGCAGGTTACTTTATTTAAAAAATTAAGCTTCTTCCAAACGAATGAAATGCGTTCCAGTAAAATACGGCTTCCTGCTTTAGGCGCTTTTGGACGCAGCAGCTCTGCAGGACGCTGGCGCAGCATTTCAACGCAAGAGATAGCAGTTGCACCTGAAATACCTAATAGGAATAGTCCAAAGCCACCAAAACCATAATAAGGATTGAAGGACAGCTGAAACTTTGGTATTACATACAAGGTGTTGGTTACAATTGCAATAACCTTTGGAAGTACAACAAATCCAATCACGCTTCCAAAAATCCCTCCAATGACACAAGCCAAAACTGCATATAAAATATATTTCAGGCTAATCTGATAGTTAGAATAACCAAGTGATTTATACGTCCCGATTAACCCACGATCCTCTTCTACCATACGAGTCATAGTGGTCAGGCTGATAAGCACCGCCACTAGAAAGAAAATAATAGGGAAGGCCTTGGTAACCTCCTGAATGAAGCTTATATCACTTTTAAGCCCGGCAATACTGTCATTATCGCTCCTATCCCATATATACCATTTTGCTGCGCTTATATTAGAGACCTTATCCTTAGCATCTGAAAGCTTCTGTCTTGCATCAGCAATGGTGTTATTGTATTCAGACTTATTCTTATTAAGCTCCGCCTGCCCATCAATTAGTTTAACTCTAGCGTCATTCAATTTTTTCTTTGCATCCGCCAGTTTTTGCTTACCATCATTTATTTCTGCATGCTTTTCAGCAAATTGAATCTCCGCTTCAGCTTTGCTGTCATTCAATTTCTTCTGTCCGATAGTAAGCTGTGCCTTACTATCCTCTATTTTCTGGCGGGCATTGGAAAGCTGCGTCAATACGCCAGCTTTTTGAGCTGCCAGAACCGCCGAATTTTTCTTAAGCAGGGTTTGGCTATAATTTAGCGTACCCTGAGCAACAGCGAGACTGGAAAAGCCGGATATTTGTTCCTCTGTAAGTGAAGCTCCGCCTATAATAAAGCTTGTAGCAAAAGCCTGAGTATCAGCTTTGAGCCTTACCATTGCAGCATTATAGTCATTAACTTGATCTTGCGCTGGTGTCTCCCCCTGCTTAACTGCCAATAGATATGGAGCAGCCTTAGAACCGTCTTCAAGCATATCCGCCCATGCCTTCTTAACGTTTTCACTATTCCATATTTTCTGTGCATCTTTTGGCAGCGCAGAAACTACTCCGGTTAACTGTGCAACTGCATCAATTTCTTGTCTGTTAAGTGTATTACTGCTTTCTGCAAGCTTGTGTTCATTGATTGAAAACTGTTCCAGTGCAGCTGCTTCCTCACTCTTTAATTTTTCTTCACCGACCTTTAAATCTGTCCAGCCTATATCAATGTCTTTCTGGGAAGAACTAAGCTTTTCATTTGCAGACTTTTCTGCTGCTGAAAGTATCTGTTCACCCTTGAGCAACTTTGTTTCATTGTCCTTAAGCTTTGAAAGTCCATCATTAACCTCCACCCAGCCATCGTCAATTTTTTTCTGAGCATCAGATAGCTTTTGCTCTGCCTCTGCCATTTTGTCTCTAAGCAATACTTCCGCTTTAATTATTTTAGCATTTGCAGTACCCACAACTTCATCATATCTAGACCGCTGACGTTTTTCCTGTAAAGTGGATTTGATTTTAGAGGTCATATTATCTACCAGAATTTTGTACTTTTCTGAATACCCATCCAGCTTTGAAGCACCATCTAAAGTAGCATAAATATAATTGTAAATATCACTTTTAATACAGTCTGCTGTTACATACATCATGTAATTATTGCTGCTTGAGGAGAAGGACACAGATGCGATACCTTTTTTAGTATTAGAAATATCTAGAGGACTGAGAATAACTGATGTAATCTTGTAATCCTTCACCACTAAGGAAGGTGCTGAAGAGTCCCCTTCTATATTAATTGCCAAATCAGATTTGTTCTCCTTCTCACCGCTGCTTAAGCCTGTATCCTTTGCTGCAGCTTTATCGTCTATATCATTTTCTGTCAGAGTAATACTATCGCCAAGTTTTAAGCCGGTATCCTCTATAAATTTAGAGTTCACAGCAATTTCCCCTGATTTAGTAGGCAGTTTGCCTTCAAGTACATAAGGTTTATTCATACCTTTTGTATCCAAGGTACTTAGATTTGCCAACAGTAAACTTCCTCTGCTTTGCTGAACCTTCACATCCATGCCGGGACTGCCAAATACTGAACTCACACCCTCCATCTTGGATATAGCTGAAATGTCATCCTTAGTAAGTCCAAGTGTAGACACAATTTTGATGTCGTAAGTGTTTTGTTTATCAAAGAAATTGTCAGCAGATTTAAATGCATCAAGACACCCCACTGCAAATCCGGAAAATACACCAATTCCAAGAGCTGCCATAACGGTAATCGC
Organism: Clostridiales bacterium oral taxon 876 str. F0540; assembly: GCA_000466585.1. Classification (GTDB taxonomy): domain Bacteria; phylum Bacillota; class Clostridia; order Clostridiales; family Clostridiaceae; genus Clostridium_AT. Next base: position 292,424 of record KE993496.1, on the reverse strand, counting down.
AATAAATCTGGACAAATTCTTTTTTAGGGTTCTTCTTATATCTTTATAAAATGCACTTTTTTTCATGGCCTCACCACTCAATCTCTGCAATATTCATAGGCTCTGAATTGACTATCATCTCTACAACCTTTCCGCTTTTGAATCTAATTACCTTATCAGCCATTGGAGCAATAGCACTGTTGTGAGTGATGATAATAACAGTGATGCCCTCCTTTCGGCAGGTATCCTGCAGGAGCTGTAAAATCTGCTTGCCGGTCACATAATCCAGTGCACCTGTTGGCTCATCGCAAAGCAGAAGTTTGGGTCTTTTCGCCAATGCACGGGCTATAGAAACTCGCTGCTGTTCTCCGCCTGAAAGCTGAGCTGGGAAATTAGTCATTCTATCACTAAGTCCAACCTTTTCCAGAGTCTCGGCAGCATCCAGGCTATCTTCACAGATCTGTGCTGACAATTCCACATTTTCCAGTGTGGTCAAATTAGGCACCAAATTATAAAACTGAAATACGAATCCAACATCAGTACGGCGATAATTACACAGCTGTTCCTCATTCCAGTGAGTAATATCGTTGCCATCGAATATGACCCTTCCGCGTGTTGCGGTATCCATCCCCCCCAGAATATTTAGTGCCGTAGTTTTACCTGCACCTGAGGAGCCAAGTATTACTGCCAGTTCTCCATGCTCTACAGAAAAATTAGCATCATTCAGAGCCCTCACAATACTGTCGCCTATACAATATTCTTTATATACATTTTCAAATGAAATAAATGCCATAAGATTTCCCTCCCGACAAATTTTATTATAGAAAATATTCGTCACTCTATCAACCAACACTGAACGTGCATGTGTTGGATTATCCAACACCGTGTTGTCTTGATTTTTCACTTGTGTTAAAATAAATAAAAAAGCGGGAACAGGAGCTTCATCATGAAGAAAAGAACAGAGCAAACCGAGATTACACAGAGAAATTTTCAAGATGCATTTTGGATATTGTATGAAAAGCATAGCATTGATAAAATCACAGTAAAAGATATCTGCAGTCTGGCCGGATATAATCGCAGTACCTTTTATCAATATTATGTGGATGTCTATGACATATTGCACAAACTTGAAGATCAGCTTATGGATGAAATAAACGATTTTGTCCTGCGCTTTTTAGAGCAAGCCAATAACTTGAACGCTTCACAGGCACTAGAATCAATCTTTGGAATCTTGACACGTCTTGATAAGTATATAGTCATCCTGTTAGGTCCACACGGAGATACAGAATTTACACGTAAGATTGTAGAAAATCTAAAACCTATTTGGATAAAGTACTTTTTCTGCTCCGAAAATTACACCACTGCTGAGGTTGATTTGCTCATGGAGTTTTACATTTCAGGCTTACTTTCCATGTATAATAAATGGCTTTTCAACCCAAATGGTGTTTCTATAGAGAGAATTATTCAGCTGAGCTACCGAACCCTCCCTGATACCAGCTGCTTTGAAAACTTTGATAAAGAATTACGGCAATAAATACTTCGATGATTTTATTGAATTTGCATTTTAACAAAATTCCCTCAAACTTAATCAGTCTGAGGGAATATAAAACACACTTCAATATTTACTTGATATCCATAAAAACCTGCCATATCATCCTATTTTCTATATTTCCTTGTTACTCAATCCTTATGTATTTTGTATACCTAAAAAGAGTGTTAAAACAAAGAATTATGTATCGAGTATATTGGAAATACTAACTTCGTATATAATCCAGTTCGAGGTGAAATAAATGAAAAAGAAAAAAATATAGGCGGCAGAACAAGTCAATTGGTACATCACCCATTTACTTTTGATCTGACCGCTTCAATTTTATTAAATCGAGAAGCTTATAATGATACCTTGTAATTCTAGGCAGAATTACCACTTTGCAATAAAGGTACACCCCTTAAAATTAAAGGGGTGACCTGAAATTTAGTTATATACTTTCTATTTTTACAATTAATTTAAGAAATACCTTGGCAAATTAAATTATAGTATTTCTACATACCCTTCTGTTCCGTTCACCCTAATCCTCTGACCATCTTTTATCAGTTTAGTAGCATTTTCTACTCCTACAACTGCTGGCAGACCATATTCTCGTGCGATTACTGCACCATGGGTCATCAGTCCACCAACTTCAGTAACCAGACCTTTTATGGATACAAACAATGGTGTCCAGCTAGGGTCAGTAAAGGATGTAACTAATATATCTCCATCTTCTAAATCAGCGTCTTCCATGTTTAAAATGACACGTGCTCTTCCTTCAAAACTTCCTGAAGAAACTGGTAGACCCGGTATAGCGCCCTCTGGTAGATTTTCTCGTTTGTATTTACCTGTTATGATTTCACCATCAGAAGTAATAACACGCGGCGGAGTTAGTTTTTCATATAATTTGTACTCCTCTTTTCGCTTGTTGATGATTTGATAATCTGGTTTATTTCTACCCATAACTTCGCGAAGTTCTTCAAACGTTAGATAATATATATCTTCTTTTTCATAAATAACCTTATCTTTTACCAGTTGATCAGCTTCTTTAAGTATGGCCTGCTTGTAAACAAAGTAGCGACTAACCATGCCGTACTTTGGATATTCACGATAGCCGATGAAATTTCGGATTAAATCAATCATTCGTTTTGTTTCTTTGGCCTTTTCTTCACCATCCGGTAATTTCTTTAATCGTTCTAATAATTCCTGCTCCTTTTTCAAAGCTTCCTGTCGCCCTTGCTCAAATTTTCGATTGCCGGCATTAGGCTCAAAATTTTTGATATTGCTTAGAATCATAGGGACAAGTGTAGTTTGTTTTTCGCTGAATCGAGGTCTAGTAATATCTATTTCTCCGCTGCATCGCATTCCGTATTTATTAAGGTAGGACAGGATTGCATCTCGAACTTCCCTCCCGCCATTAAACTTAACAAGATCCTCTAAAAAATTGTCGTCTTTTACATGCTGCAAATAACTAATTACTTCTGGATAAGGACGAATCATATCTGATACATCCATTAACGACAGACCCATTTCCGAAGTAATATTGTTTGGTACAGATTGTGAAAGGGTATCTGCTGCGTTTTTCTCACCCAGCCACTCTTTCATTTTTTCGTTAATCCAGGATGAAGCATTTATAGCAGACATAAATACAGCTGTACTTTGCGGGTCAAATAAAATCCTCTTTAATTCTTCTATATCTTCGAATATAAAATCTATTAAATCTGCTCCTGATTTCCCATGAATATTTTGTTTTAACTTTTCTATGGAGCTTTGACTTTTCTTAATCAGATCAGAAACGATTGAAGGTTCAAAGTCTATTTGCACCTCCGAATTTGAAGGTGTCCTAACTTTATTGTTATTACCTAAGCTCTGTTCCTCTTTATCATTTGATAAACATTTTATGAAATCTCGCTCTATTATTGTCATAAGTGCGTCTTTCATGAGGGGATCATGCTGCCCCATGTTGTTTAATAACATTTTTCTGCTGTCAGGTGAAGTTATCATTTGTGTCACATCAACAAATAACCATCCGCCAGCTTTAGTTCTGTGGCCAAAAGATATTAACTCCATTAAAGACATTCCCAATGGTTTCAAGGGATCTGTCATCATTTGTTGATGTCCAACAGATAAATAAACGTGTCTTTTCTCATCATTTACTTCAGGTATGGGGAATAAAGTAGTGATTGGGCGGCTCTGGACAATATAAAATGTATCGTTACTCACACACCATTCGATATCCTGAGGGCAACCAAAGTGTTCTTCGATTTTTCTTCCCATATGCGACAGTCTTATAATCTGCTCATCTGTTAATGCTTGCTTATTCTGCGTCTTTGCATCAATGTCCTGTTTTTCTGTCCCACCTTCCTTTAAGGCATAAATGGCCAGCTTCTTTGAGGAGATTTTCTTATGGATAACCTGGCTGCTCTGCACTTTATAATTATCAGCATTCACAAGCCCCGAAACCAAAGCCTCACCAAGTCCGAAGCTTGCATCAATGGATACCACCTTCCTATTAGAAGTTATGGGATCAGCAGTAAATAAAATTCCTGACACCTCAGGAAAAACCATCTTTTGAACAACCACAGACAAACGAACCTTACAGTGGTCAAAACCGTTTTGAATACGATAAGTTACTGCCCTTTCTGTAAACAGTGATGCCCAGCACTTGCTGATATGCTTTAAAATTGCCTCTGTTCCGATAATGTTCAAGTAGGTATCCTGCTGACCTGCAAAAGAAGCTGTCGGCAAATCCTCTGCTGTTGCGCTAGAACGCACGGCATAGGAAGCGCTTTCTCCAAACTTTGTGAGATAACCTACAATCTCTTCTTCTATATTCCTAGGAATAGATATTCTTTCGATAACATTACGAATTTTTTTGCTGACTTCAGCAGCTTTTTCTCTATCTTCTAATCTAAACTTAGATAATTGATCTAATAAAGCATTAAACTCCTGATTATTTTCAGTTATCTTTTTGTATGCCTCTGTAGTAACACAAAAGCCCTCCGGCACTAGGACACCATTAACCTTGGATAACTCCCCTAGGTTGGCACCTTTCCCACCAACTATGGAAAGCTTAGTTTTGTCAATCTCCTGAAAGCTAAGCACGTATGGATTCATACATATTCCCCTTTCTTTTTTAGGTATAGGTGAAGCAATTCTCTGTAAAGTTATTTCTGTTCCTATGATACACACAAAAGATGCAGATTATAAGCCTGTAATTTGAAAATTTTATATGGTATAATAATAGTGGGGGAGATTATATTCTGCGATAGTTGAAATCTAATAATTTCTTTATATAAACAAAAGGCCAGCCAATGCTTATAACACATTATTGGCTGACCTTTTTAATTATATTTATTCTACCTTGCCTTTTTTAAAATCTTTAAGCATTCTTATATAATGATTTGCCTCTCTGACCACATGGTCTCCCAAAAGCGGGAAGGCAATGGACCTAATTTGACACTGTATTAATCCTTCAGTACCCTGTCTCTTAAAATTACGAATATCTACAGTATTCTTAAGACTCCTATCTGTTACCTCTGGCAGCAGCCCCATATCCTTGGACAGATTCTTTGCTTCAAGAGTAAGTTCATCAAACTTCTTTCCAAAGTCATTAGCAGTATCAAACAATTTCTCTTCAGTAGGATCTAACAGTCCCCTTATAAACTTAGAGTGTTCAGCCATAATTCTGTTCCAGAAAGTTTCCTGATAGGCAGCCTCTCTTGCTATATCAAATTCTTCTCTTTTTTGAAGCATAGTAAGCATTCTTAAATAGAATTTAGCTTCTCTTAAAATATGGTCAATAAGCAAAGGATAATTTGTCGTAAACATTCTGCAGGATAGAACATTTTGAAGAAGATTACTCTTAAAGCCTGCTATTTGCTGTGCAGCTCTAATAGCTCTGTTATTTAAGTCTTCTACCATTCTTACTGTATTCATAGTAATATTACTTGGACTGCTTTCTGCAAGGGCTGCCTCCATTCTAGTTATGTTTGAATCAATTTTTATGTTAGTATAAAATTGAGTTTCCCTTTCGGCAGCTAAAGTCAAATCTGTCACTAATTCGCCTGAATTTGCAACTTCTGGGCTGATTATGCCCTCTGACATATTAATAGTTTCTACAAGCAGCTGACTGAATATATTCTTTAGCATTTCAGATTGTTCAATAAACTGCTGGTCTCTAGGAGTAAAGCCTGCCTCTAAGAAAATAGAGTGCTCTTTAGCTATTCTCATAAAAAATAAATTTAATTCCAAGGATTGTCTTACAAATTCATTGTTTGATAACATCCCTAACCCCCAAATATTCAAATATCATAATATAATATGATTGTGTTGAATATTATGTTACTGTAAGATAATCTATAACTCTGATTTTTTTCATGCTATAAGTTCTATAAATCTAATATAAAATATTGCTGAACGCAAATAAAAACAGGCTTACCATAATAAGCAACTATGGCCAGCCTGTTTTCTAATTTAATCTATCATGCTTAAAAACTGTTTCAATCGTTCATTATTAGTATTCTCAAAAACTTGCTCAGGGGTACCTTCTTCAACAATTACTCCTTGATCCATAAAAATCACTCTATGAGCAGCTTCCTTTGCAAAACTCATTTTATGTGTAACTACCACCATGGTCATTCCCTCATTGGAGAGATCTTTCATTACTTTTATAACCTCGGTTGCTAGTTCTGGATCTAGGGCTGAAGTAGGTTCATCAAAAAGCAATACTTCAGGTTCCATTGCCATAGCACGTGCAATAGCAACTCTTTGCTGCTGACCTCCTGAAAGTTCATGAGGATAGCTGTCTTTTTTATTTGAGAGGCCAACTTTTTCAAGCAGGGCTACTGCTTTTCCATAAGCCTCCTGCTTTGATCTTTTTAAAACTGTAATCTGACCTTCTATAATGTTTTCTAACGCGGTTTTGTGCGGAAAAAGATGAAAACCCTGAAACACCATTCCAGTGTTCTTTCTTAAAGCAATAACATCACTTTGCTTTAATTTTGATTTTCCATCAATGTTCAATTCATTCTGTCCTATCTTTATGGTTCCGCAGTCAGGAGTTTCAAGCAGGTTCATGCATCTTAAAAGAGTTGTCTTTCCTGAACCTGAAGGTCCTATTATAACTGTAGTTTCCCCTTTTGCCACTTCTAAATCAATATTCTTTAATATAGTATTTTCACCAAAGCTTTTATATAGCCCTTTAACTGATATCACTTTTTCCCCTCCTTTTGTCGGAAACACTGGATAGTTTAAGCATGCTCGTTTCCACTCGCAAACTACCCGTAACAGTCCATTTAGGACTGTTACCTCCCTATCTAGCTACAAATCTATCAAGCTTTTTTTCTACCCTGCCTTGTACAGCACTTAAAATTGTACAGAATATCAAGTATATAAATGCTACTTCAACGTACAATAAAAGTGGTTCGTAGGTGGCCGCTGTAACTCTTTGCGCCACTTGAAACATTTCTGTAAGTGTAATTGAGGCTGCGAGAGAGGTATCCTTTATAAGACTTATAAAGGAATTAAAAAGCGGAGGTATTGATACCCTGGCAGCCTGAGGCAGAACAATTCTTTTTAATGTTTGAGTATGCGTCATACCAATAGAAGAAGCTGCTTCCCACTGGCCCTTTGGTATTGATAGTATTGCAGCTCTTATAACCTCTGAGCTGTATGCTCCTACATTAATCGTAAAGCCTATAATTGCTGCCGGCAGTGGGTCTAGTATTATATTAACTTTGGCCAAACCGTAAAAAATAATAAACAACTGTACTAATAGTGGAGTTCCCCTTATTATCCATACATAAAATTTTGCAATTGAAACAAGAGGTTTAACGTTTGATATCCTTGCAAGTGCAGTCATTAGACCAACAACCAACCCTAGCGCAAAAGAAATCAACGCTACTGGAACAGTAAAGGCAATGCCAGCCTTAAGCATTGGCCAAAAAGAGTCCAATGCTATTTGTATTAGTCTTAAAGTTCTATCATCAAAATTCATATTATCACCACATTATTTGGATACGTCAACACCAAACCATCTCTCAGAAATTGTTTTATAAGTTCCATCTGCTTTCATGTCAGCTAGAGCCTTGTTGACTGCATCTACTAATTCCTTGCTATCTTTTCTAAACATTAATCCACTGGAGCTTGCATTATCTTGCTGAGCAGCTATTTTAACTCCTGCGTCTGGCTTTTGCTTTAGTAGATCATAATAGGATAAACTGTCATTTATAGTAGCATCTGCTCTCTTAGCTAATAGTAAATCTATAGATTGATTAAATCCCTCTGAATTTACTATTTCTGCTCCATTAGTTCTAGCTATATCAGCATAGTTACTTGTCATTGATTGTGCAGCCTTCTTACCTTTTAAATCTTCAAACTTTGTAATGCTGTTGTTGTCCTTGGCTACAACAAGTACTCCTCTTGAAGAAATGTATGAATCAGAAAAATCATATTTTTCTTTTCTCTCCGGCTTTATTCCTACTTCATTTGCAATCATGTCAAATCTCTTAGCGTCAAGTCCTGCAAACATTCCATCCCACTTTGTTTCAACAAACTCAGCTTTAACGCCTAAACGCTTTGCAACCTCTTGCGCTATTTCCACATCAAATCCAGTTAACTTTCCATCTTTGTCATGGAAGGTAAATGGTGCATAGGTTCCTTCTGTTCCAACAAGAATTTTACCTTGGCTCTTTACTGTTTCAAGTAAGTTTTTTGGTGCAGTTGTACCTGCGTTATTTGAACTATTATTTTTTGTTGAGCATCCTACAAGACCTGCTACTAAAGTTAAAGCTAATACAGCACTAATAAATATATTTCTTTTTTTCATTTTAATTTCTCCTCTTTCTATTAATTATTTTTTTCTAATGCGTTTTTAATATCTTCAATTATGTCTTCAGCACTTTCTATGCCTACTGACAGTCTGATTAAATTATCTACTATTCCAACCTTTTGTCTTAACTCGTAAGGTAAAGCTGCATGAGTCATTGATGCTGGATGGCATACAAGAGATTCCACTCCCCCAAGGCTTTCTCCAAAGGTTATAAGTTCAAGACTTTCAAGGAATTTTTTATAGTCATATCCTTCCTTAAGTACAAACGAAATCATTCCTCCAAAGCCTTTAGCCTGAGATTTTTGTATTTCATGACCAGGGTGACTCTCAAAGCCTGGATAATAGATTTTCTCTATTTCCTCTCTAGCACTTAAAAATTCAGCAACTATCTTAGCATTTAAATTATGCCTGTCTATTCTAACTGCCAAGGTCTTAATTCCTCTTATGAGCAGGAAGGAATCGAATGGCGCAAGCACTCCTCCTGTAGAGTTTTGTATGAAATGAAGTCTTTCAGCTAACTCTTGGCTATTTACAACAACAAGCCCTGAAACTATATCGCTATGACCTCCTAGATACTTGGTTGCACTGTGAATAACTATATCCGCTCCCAAAGAAATTGGTTTTTGAAGATATGGGGTCATAAAAGTGTTGTCAACTATCGTGTAAAGGTTGTTTTCCTTAGCTATCTTAGCTATTTCTTTAATATCTGTTATATCCATCAAAGGATTTGTAGGACTTTCTATAAAAATAGCTTTTACAGCATCATCTACTGCATTTCTTACTTCATCTAAATCTAAAGTATTGACTACTTCATAGCCTATACCAAAATGCTTGAACACCTTGTCTATCACTCTAAAGGTTCCGCCGTACAAGTTATTTGGAATAAGGATTTTATCCCCTGACTTAAACAGGGATAATACTGCTGTTGTTGCTGCCATTCCTGAACCGAAAGCAAATCCAGCATATCCACCCTCTAAATCTGAAATGAGCTTCTCCAGAGCTTCTCTTGTTGGATTCCCTGTTCTAGAATATTCATAACCTGTATTAACTCCAAATTTAGGCTGCTTGTAGGTAGAAGTTTGATATATCGGCACGTTTACCGCACCGGTATGCTTGTCTCCATCTACTCCTCCATGAATTAATAGCGATTCAATTTTCATATCCGACCTCCCTGTTTTTTCTGTATATAGAATTTGATTTATTACATAAGATGAAAATGAAAAATCCGGATTAAAAACAAAAAACTCCTGCCTCTAAATACATAGAGGCAGAAGTTATATTCTGCGGTTCCACTCTAATTAACACGACAAAAAATCATCATGTTATCTCATTCACTCAGGTACATTCATACCCTAACGCTTTAACGCGCGTACACGCTGCCGTCTACTATTTTTCGAGGCAGTGCTCAAAGACGCATTCACACAGTTTACGCTCAAAATCCCTTTCAGCCAAGGGGATTCCTCTCTGTCAGTTTAGCCTATGCTACTATTTCTTATCTCAGCATTTTTATTTTCATCACGTTACTATCATAAAATACATGAGTACTTTTGTCAACATTATTTGAGACATTTTCGCCATGGTAACTTTATCCATGCTCCATCTGAAGTAAATTCATTACATAGATGTATTTGAATACATGTTTTGATATACTAACTATCTAGGAAAATGCGAATCAATAGTGTTTTCTACGGTCTTAAGCATATCTTTGCGAGCAGCATCATCTACATATGGAACACTGCCAAATAACAAGTGTTCTACAGGCTCAATACCAGTAAAATCAAATATACCTGTATCAGAAGTAACTTTTAGTCCTGCAGTCATGCCATTTGCATCATATACTTCTTTAGATGTACCGTGCGTATTTATGATGAAGCCTTTCTTTCCTTTTAACAATTTAATTATACCTTCATTTCCAACAGCATAAGCAAATCCATATGAAAAAACTCTATCAATATAACCTTTAAGAATAGCAGGCAGACCAGTCCACCAAATTGGATAGATGAGTGTAATAGCATCAGCCTTTTCAATATATTCCTGTTCAGTCTTAATGTCATCTGGCACTCGGCCATCCCTCATAGCAGCAGTATCTTCTGCTTTAAGTACAGGCTGAAAATTAAGTTGATATAAGTCGCGTACAGTTACTTCATGCCCGTTATTTTTTAAAGCATTAACAGTAGTTTCAAGAATGGCATGATTAAAGCTTTCGGAATAAGGGTGTGCATAAACAATTAAATGTTTCATAAAGAGACCTCCATTTTTTAATTCTCTAAGTACAATAATATCTTTTCTGAATACATGGATATTTATTCGTTAACCATTTTTTCGTGATAATATAGATACTTGTTTTTAAGGTAGCTATTGTTAATCGTCATAGTAGCTAAATGCTACTATTAGGACATTTCAGCTAATTATTAGTTTTAATATTTTGCCTTTAAGAATTTAATTACTTCTACTTTGTATTTATGCCTTCATTAAAATAGATTTCTCTGAGCAGAGATAGAACTAGTAAATATTTATTTTCTACGCAGAAAGCTGTGATAAATTATTTGATTCATTCGTCTATATTCTCATAATCGACTAAAAGTTTAATTGTGATTTACTATAAAATAAAAATTAAGGAGACTATAAATATTGAAATAGTAAAGTCTATATTTTAGCATGCATATTGGAAATAAGTGAAGGATATCTTGTTTGGGTATGGCTACGTGACTATAAAAGTATTTAGCAAGGAATTGCTGGAGCAGTAGTATTAATCTTTTATGAGTTTGACCCCACATTTCAGCCTTAAAATGCAACTTTAAGTGGAATATTTACTGCACTTTCAATTCAATGGGGATGGAAAATAGATAATATATTACCTAATAGATTTGACTTAATTGGAGGAGGATTTATATTAAAAGTTGTTTGTTATTCTACTACTGGAACTAAAAAAGAAGTTATATAATAAAAGAGAGCTAATCGTTCCTTCACGATTAGCTCTCTCTTTTAACTTATTACCAGCCGCTGCCTACTGCATTATGGACAAAGGAAGCAATTCTATCTATTGGAATATCAACTATTGAGCCAAGTGTACGACCAGAGCAGTCAAATCTATTTCTTTCTCTATCCCTTCTATTAAACTCTTCTACACCTTGAAGATTTTCGTTTTGGAAATTTTCTTCTCCAAATTCCTCGTTTCTGTTAAAACTGCGTCTTTCGTGTCTCTCATCGCAGCAATTTCCCAGTGCACATCCAGGTGCTGATCCTAGCTGAGTTATTAACCTAACAAATCTATCATTTACAGAAGCTAGAACGCCGGTAAAGCCCCTTCCAGATTCTCCACCACTAGTTGTAAATATAGTAACAGTTTGTCCTATGTGACGAGCTAAATCATTCGCAAAGTTAAGTCCATTTGGCATATTCATTTCCCCTTTTCCATATATATGTTGAGCACTTTGGCTCGCTATATATTATGACTCTTATCCCATTTTGACACTATTTATTGGTATACTCCCATTAAAAATACATTTCGGTGAAATGATTGTATTCAAATATCTAAGCACAATCAAAAATATATTTCACATACTATATAAGTATGAGCAATATTAAAGGAGTGGAAAAATGTATCATACTCATCATTATTCAGGCTACACTACAGTCACCGATGGACACAGCCATAGATATGATGGAGAAACCTCTGCAGCGCAAACTGGAGTACCGCATATTCATTATATAGTAGGCTATACAGATTTTGCTGATGGCCACAGACATTATTATGCAATGCAAACAAGTCCGAATTATCAAGTGCCTGGCGGTCATATTCATTTTATTTCTGGCCCGACCTATATAACCGAACAGCATTATCATCTTATGAAAGACAAAACTAGTGTAGATTAGATTATCTACTTCCTTCCTAATCCAAAAGAGCTTAGGCCTCTTAATCTTTAAGAGGCCAAATCATTTAAAATATGTTAGGATCCTTCTTGTTTTTTCCTTCTCCTAAATGCTTTAACGGGAGAAAAGCGGGTCCTTCCACATTATCACCATCATAGGTAAACCTTGAACCGTGGCAAGGACAATCCCAAGTTTTTTCTGCTTCGTTCCAAGTTAGTTCACAGCCTAAATGTGTACAAGTTATATCTACAACATGAAGCTCCCCCTGATCATCACGATAAGCTCCAACCTTTTGTCCATCCATAGTTACAATTTTTGCTTCACCATTTTTTATTTCAACATCTTTAGGAGCTGGATAAAGCTTGCCTCCCACAAGATTTTCTGCAACTTCTAAATTGTAGGATACTAATTTTGCGCCAGAAGCGGCAATATCAAACCTTGAAGGATTATATACTTGAGCCCATGGACTATCTCCCTTTACAATCAAGTCAGCTATTATCTTTGCAGCAGCTGTGCTGTTTGTCATTCCCCACTTTCCAAATCCAGTTGCAACAAATAATTTAGAAGTATTAGAAGTCAGATATCCAACATAAGGTACATTATCTGCTGTTACATAGTCTTGTGTAGACCATCTATATAATATGCCCTGAAGATCAAAGGTTTCCTTAGCAAAATTGCCTAGATTATCATAATGCACATTGGTTTGTTTTTCGCTTCCAGTTCTGTGGTGTTCACCAGCTACAAGCACAATTTCATCCTCGCCATGCCTTTGTGCACGTAGGGACCTGGCTGGGGCTTCAGCATTTACATACATGCCTCCCGGGAACTTATCTTTGATTTTCACTCCAAGCACATAGGACTTCTCTGCATATTGCCTTGCGAAATACATTCCCTTTCCATCATAACAAGGAAAGTGTGAAGCGATGATTATTTTATCAGCAGTTACTCTGTTTCCATTGCTAGTTACAACCGTACACCTTTCTTCTTCTTTCACATCCACAACCTTTGTTTTTTCAAATATATAACTTCCATCTCCAGGTATATCTTTAGCAAGTGAAACAATATATTTAAGCGGATGAAACTGAGCTTGGTTCTCGAATCTTACGGCAGCCTTTATATCAAAAGGAAGTGGTATTTTAGTTTCATAGGAAGCTTTTATTCCTAGGCTCTGTGCTATCTCAACTTCCTTTTCAATCTTTTTAATATAGTCCTCTGACTGAGTATAAACATATGAATCTTGAGTACAAAAATCACAGTCTATATTTTTCTTTTTAACTACATTAGAAATAAAATGAAGGGCAGCTTCATTAGCATCTGCATACTGTTTTGCTTTCTCTTTTCCAAATTTAGAAACAATCTTATCATATATCAGACCATGCTGTATAGTTATCTTAGCTGTAGTATGTCCTGTGGTGCCTCCTGCAATCTTATTAGCTTCAATCACGGCAACCTTTAGTCCCTGGTCTTTTAACAGAAGTGCAGAGGTTATTCCAACTAATCCCCCTCCAATAATTGCCACATCCACCTTTATATCCTCTTTTAAAGGAGCATAATCCGGTCTGTTTATTGATGCCAGCCAATATGGTTCATGACAGCTTGAAAAAACGTCAAGGTTATTTGATTTTGAATTTTCCATTTTAATTCCTCCAAAAATAATTAGAATAAATATATAAAACCCATATTTATTTTTTTCTATACCTTGAAAAATATGTGTTCCTTTATATATGAACTATTGAGCTATGTATATACCTTATTGGTCCGCGGAAGATTGGAAAAGGATGTATCGTACACAACTTGGATTAGTAAAATCAGAAGCTGTTAATTTAATTACTAAGAATTACTCAGCAGAACCTCTACTTATGATGAACTTGAAAGCAAATCCTTAGAAATGGCTGATATGGTGATATGTAGAATAGTTAATTAATTTCCCAAAAAATTAAAATACAACAAATAAAGGACAAACGATAACTCAATCGTCTGTCCTTTTAGTTATTAATTTACTGTTTCAGCAAAACTTCTCTTTTCCTTATCTGCAGAAACTTCCTGACCAGATAATGCTATATCACATACCTGTCCATAATAAGCAAACTTTACTCCAAAAAGATAAATAAGTACTCCCAGAACTGCAAGGAACAGAATTATATAAACTGGAGTTAAAAATGCTGCAGGTACTGCTTTATATAAGGTTAAGGTTCCAAAGAACATAAATATTATCCCCGCTACCCACTTAATATATATTTCAGGTATGTGCCTGCACATCCAAGCCCCACCTACAACGCCTATACCATCTGCAACAAGCATACCTGCTGTAGTTCCCATAAGTATTAAAAGAGGCTTTGAGTTTTCTGCTGCAATGCTTATAGTCATAAGCTGTGTCTTGTCTCCCATTTCAGCCATAAAGAAAGCAATAGCAACTGTTACTATAGGCCCAAACTTTACTTTTTTCTCTTCTTCATCATCCAGTTTATCTCCACGAATTGTCCAAAGCCCAAACGCTAAAAAGGCAACTGCTGCAACAATTTTTACTATATCCATAGGTATTACATTACCTAAATAACTTCCTACTGCTACTGCCAATGCGTGATTTAAAACAGTTGCAATTAGAACACCCATCATTACTTGCTTAACCTTGTACTTGCTTGCCATAGCCATTGCAAGAAGCTGCGTTTTATCCCCCATTTCCGCAACTACCACCAATAATAATGCCTTAATAAATGATGCCATTTGTCATCCTCCCAATTAAATAATTTCAGATCTAATCTAACTACCCTCCTTAATTCAAATATTTATTTTAAAATAAATAAAGACCTTCAGCACAATATAACATCCTGCTAAAAGTCTTTCTCGATACTTCATTTACAGCACCAAAAAAGACTTCTAACACAATGAAAACATTGTGCTAAAAGTCTCACTTAACTAAAATAGTTACGATAAAGCCAGACCAAAGGTCAGTATGTTGACTTTATCACCTTTTTTAAAGGCAGCTACTCCCTTTTTACGAAGCTATTAACTTATATTAAAATTATATTATATATTACGCATCATTGTCAATTGATATTAAAGGTTTGATATATGTATTTGTCAAAGCTTTAGTACACCTTATTTTTTCTAATATAATAGCAAGTATAATACATTTTCTTTTTTCAATTGATAATCCATATCAATTTGCATCAATTTTTACTGATAATACGTTTTATAAAGGCAGTTGTTTCATAATTCCCTGCTCCGTAAGTCTTTTAATCAATTCATACAATTTATCATTTGCAATAGCATCTTCCTGCATAAACCAATAACTCATGACTCCAATCATGGCAGAAAGAGTATATTCCAATATATAATCAAGTTCTTTCCTATCAATATATGGCTTATCATCAAAAACATTCATTATCATTGGCTTAATTGAATTTTTCAATTTACTTGCAAAAGCAGGATCTCCTTTTTCTCCAAGTAATACAGAGTAGTATTTACTATTTTGTTTATAAATTTCGAAGAACTGCTCTATCGGCATTCCTAAAGTAGTGTTTCGTGTAGATACCGGAGGCAGTTCATTAATGGTAGGTATCAATGAATTTTCAATATTATCTAAAACATCATATACATCTTTGAAATACTCATAGAACGTCCCTCTGTTATACCCAGCTTTATTTGTAATATCCCTAACTGTAATCTTTTCAATTCTATTCTGGCAGTATAGTGACCAAAATGCATCCAGCAGGTTTTGTTTGGTCTGTTCTGTAATTTCCGGTCGTTTCTTCATTATTACATCTCCTCTGAATCCGACATTTATCATCTGATTGTTGGTTGATGACAAGCTTGTTCATAATTAAACTATAATCATACAACAGGTTGTTGGGTTATACAAGAACTATTAAAATTAATAATTCTTAGGAGGTTTAAATATGATTACAATACTTTGTTCTGGTTCACGCGGTGATTTTCAGCCATATATTGCACTTGCACAGCAGTTAAAAAAACTAGGTAAAGAAGTTCGTATAACTGCATGCAAAAGCGTTAAAGGCTTAATTCGCAGCTATGGAATTGATGTGTATCCTATAGAGGCAGATATTGAGACACTAAAGGTTGATCCGAAACTTTTAAAGGCTGCTGGCTCCTCTGATAATCCTTTGAAAATGATGTTCACCTTCAATAAGATGAAAGAATATGGTATTTACATGGTAAATGATTACTACTCCGCGTGTGAAGGAAGCGAACTTATAGTTTATCATCCAGGCTGCACTGTTGGCTATTTTGCAGCAGAAAAATTCGGTATACCTTCTGTTTTGGCTTCTCCTTTTCCAATGCACAAAACAAAAGAATACTTATCTGTTGTAATGTACGGAAAAACAAAATCCAATGCTCTAACTAAAAAGATAAGCTATTCTATGATTCAGGGAATGCTGTGGATGGCTTCAAAAAGTTCTGTAAAAGGTTTTTGGAAAAATAACTTTGGGAAAATACCAGACAATTTTGGCTGCCCTTTTGAGAGACATACAGATAAAAAACACCCAGCCATTGTGTCCTGCAGTAACTTCGTTTTCAAAAGACCAGAGGATTGGAATGAAAACATTCACCAAAGGGGCTATTGGTTTGTCGAAGAGTCTTATGACTACACTGCACCAAAAGAGCTTGAAGATTTCTTAAAGAGCGGTGAAAAACCTGTATATATAGGCTTTGGCAGTATGACATCTTTAGAGCAGCATGAAGGTCTAGCTGAAATAGCAGTAGAAGCGATTAAAAAGAGTGGAAAACGCGGTGTTATCTGCAGCATGGGAAAACCAAAAGATCTTCCTAAAAACATTATTGCAATTGACAGCATTCCACATACATGGCTCTTTGAAAGAGTTTCAGCAGTATGCCATCACGGTGGGGCTGGTACAACTGCCGCAGGGTTTAAAGCTGGAGTTCCAAGCATCATTATACCTTTCTCAAATGATCAATTTGCATGGGCTCACAGAGCTTACGACTTAGGGGTTGATGCAAAGCCTATTCTTAAAAAGGAACTAACTTCCGACAAGCTTGCCGAAGCAATTAAGTTTGCCTTAACTGATAAAATCGTTGCAAATGCCAAAAGCCTTGGCAGAAATATAGCTAAGGAAGATGGAGCTCTAGAATGCGCAAAAACTATTGTTAAGTGCCTTGAGCGGTAAAGGTATGGAAAAGACTACGAATTGAAGAAAATCTTTTTTTACTATTTATACAGGTCAGGCATTTTCCCTATTGAGTTCAAGCGCTGTGCAGTTCTCAATAACAAAGCACTGCTTAAGCTTTCTGTCCCTATGATTATATCTACCATCATTTTTGTTCCGATAGAAACACTGCTCCATACTTGGTGGTATCTTGCCAGCAAGTTTATTCTGGGTATTTTGTATAGTAGTATTTGTCATGGGTACAACCGGTATGGGCTTCAACATTCCTTTTACTTCCTGTATTCAGAGAACCGTGCCGGCAGAAAGCTATTTTAGGCATAATTCTTTTAACAGTTTCTCCTTTTACTAAATTGGGTCATTAGTATTTAGATTAATATATATTTTTATCACATCACCATCGCACTCCGCCCAAATTTGTCCTCCATGAAGCTCAATGATTTTCTTTGAGATTGCAAGTCCTAGCCCTGAGCCTTCAATATTACTGGATCTTGAAACATCAACTCTGTAAAATTTATCGAACATTTTATTTAACTTATCCTGTTCTATATGTTCACTCTTATTGGAAATTAAAATGTGAGCGATGCCCTCTTTGTTTTCTGCTCTAATAATTATATCCGATGGTTTAACACTGTATTTTTCCGCGTTGCTTAAAACATTATCAAAAACCCTTACTATTTTTTCAATATCAATTTTAGCGGGAATCTCTTCATCAATATCCGTTACAATTCTTAAGCCCTTAGCTTCAAGCATCGGAGTGTACTCTCCCAGCATTTGAACAAGTATAGTGCTCAAGTTAACTTCTTCAACCTCTAACTTAATACCTCCGCTGGAAAGCTTTGTGTATTCAAATAATTCATCAATAAGCCTTTTTAGTTTTATAGAGAGATTATAGGTTGAGGTTATATACTCCTTCTCTTCTTCTCTGTTTTTATATCTTTCACTTTTTAAAATGTCCAGGTATCCTATTATAGCTGTAAGAGGAGTTCTTAAATCATGAGAGACATTTGTTATCAATTCTGCTTTTGTATTCTCTATTTCTCTTTCGTGCTCAAACTTATTCTTTAGTTCCAAAGACATAGTATTAATACTTTTGCAAAGCTCCGCCAGTTCATCGTTCCCTTGCACTTTAAGAGTTGAACCAAATTGTTCATTTGCAATTGTTTTTACTTCTTTTGCAATATATTTGATATATTTTACCTCTTTATTAATCAATAGCAAGAAAGTAATTATAAAAACAAGAATAACCACAGAAAAAATCCAAACTGTAATTATATTGTATACAGTGGGACTTAGTTCCTTGGCTTTTAGAATGTAATCATAGGATACATATCTAGAAAATAAACCTCCACAAATTGCAGATAGGAAAAAACAAACTACAACTGACAAAAGAAGTTTCACACTTATTTTCCGAGTAAAAATATTTTTTCTCATATCTTATACCCAACTCCCCAAACCGTTTTAATATATACAGGTTTTTTGGGATCTTCCTCAATCTTCTCTCTAATCTTTGTTATATGGACCATTATTGTATTATCTGATTTATAAAACTCCTCTCCCCATACCCTTTCATAAATCTTTTCTATGCTGAAAACTATCCCTTTGTTTCTTGCAAGAAGCTCCAGTATATCAAATTCTTTTGGTGTGAGCCTTATTTCTTTATCTCCTACAAGCACCTGTCTCGTATCAGTATTTATAGTTAGATTCCCAACTTCAATTATATTCTTGGCTGTATTTTGAGGAGCCGAATATCTTGTATACCTTCTAAGCTGCGACTTAACTCTTGCGAGAAGCTCCATGGCATTAAAAGGCTTTGTTATATAATCATCAGCACCTGATGCCAAGCCTTGAATTTTATCGAGGTCTTCTGATTTTGCAGACAGAAATATAATAGGCATAATATTATCTTCTCTAATTTTCATGCAGGTTTCTATACCATTCATAACCGGCATCATTATATCTAGAAGAACAAGAGCAATATCATTTTCTGCTATAATTTTAAGTGCCTGTTCTCCATTTTCTGCTTTTAACACATCGTAGCCTTCATTCTCCAAATATATTCCTGTAATCTTTCTTATTTCATTATCATCATCAACTATTAAAATTTTATTTTGCATAAAGCTATCCCTTTCTTTTATAAATTTAATATCTTCATACTAAGTTTTCCATCTTATTTTACAATTATGAACAGTTAATGTTAATCACCTATTTAAGCATCTTATAGCCTTAGTATACAGATAAAAGATTAATATTTCATCATGAAATGATGGAAGACATAGATCAGGATAATTGCTGACTATGTCTTCTTTTATTATAAGTATTTTTTAATTTCGTCAACCTTGTCTAAGCTTTCCCATGGTAAGCTTATATCATTTCTTCCGAAATGGCCATAAGCTGCAGTCTGCTTATATATTGGTCTTCTTAAATTAAGATCTCTGATTATAGCTGCAGGTCTTAAATCAAAAACCTTATTAACTATTTCAACAACCTTATCATCAGATATTTTACCTGTACCAAAAGTGTCTACCTCTATGGAAACTGGTTTTGCTACACCTATTGCGTAGGCTAGTTCTATTTCAAGCTTATCAGAAACTCCGGCAGCAACAAGATTTTTTGCTACCCATCTAGCAGCATAAGCAGCAGAACGGTCTACCTTTGTTGGATCTTTACCTGAGAAAGCACCGCCTCCATGTCTTCCATAACCGCCATAGGTATCAACAATGATCTTTCGTCCTGTTAAGCCTGAATCGCCTTGAGGACCACCAATAACAAATCTTCCGGTAGGATTAATTAAATATTTTGTTTTCTCATCCAATAATTCCTTTGGAACAACAGCATTTATAACATGCTTGATTAAATCTCCTTCTATCTCTTCTCTGGTTACCTCAGGCCCATGCTGAGTAGAAATAACTATTGTATCGATTCTTACAGGCTTTTCATTTTCATATTCTACTGTTACTTGTGTCTTGCCATCTGGTCTTAAATATGAAAGTGTGCCATTTTTTCTAGCCTCGGACAATCTTCTTGAAAGCCTATGAGCCATTGCAATGGGAAGTGGCATATATTCTTCAGTTTCATTTGTTGCAAAGCCAAACATCATTCCTTGATCTCCAGCACCTATTGCTTCTATGTTGTCCATTTCACCTTTCTTAGCTTCCAAGGCTTCATCAACACCCATGGCAATATCAGAAGATTGTTCATCTATAGAAGTAAGAACTGAACAGGTATTAGCATCAAAACCGTATTTAGCTCTGACATAACCTATTTCTTCAACGGTTTTTCTAACAACTTTAGGAATATCAACATAGCAATTAGTGGATATTTCGCCCATTACAAGTACCATACCCGTTGTTACTGCTGTTTCGCAGGCAACTCTTGCAGTTGGATCTTTCTCTAGAATTGTATCTAGTATAGCATCAGATATTTGGTCGCAAATTTTATCTGGATGTCCTTCTGTAACTGATTCTGATGTAAATAATCTTTTCATTTTTTCTCCTTTTCTTATTACGAATTTTGACATTTTAAAACATAAGCCGGCGGAACATTAAGTACTACTCTTTCTAAATCTATTTTCTTAAAAAAACCTGCAATAAATTCCTTCTTTAGAAGAGTGTACTGAAAAGTTATAAATAATCCATCTTTCTTTAATATACCTTTTGTTTTTCTAAGTATTTTGCTGGAAACATCTTTAGGCAGGCTTGCAAACGGCAAACCGGAGACTACATAGTCTACTTTATTGATATTATATTCTTTTAAATATTTATCTACATTTTCTGCGGAATCATTTATTAGGATAATGCTATCATGCTCTTTGTATCTTTTTTCTAATTGTATACAAAACTCTTTATTATATTCAAAGAGCAGTAATACTGTATCCTGTTTTTTTCCTTCTATAAGCTTGTCTGTAAAAACTCCTGTACCAGGTCCGTATTCAACTATACATTTTGCACTATTAAAATCAATATCCTTTACCATTTTCTCAGCTAATTTTTCCGAGCTAGGTGCAACAGCTCCTACAGTTCGCGGTGATTTAAAATATTCTACTAGAAACTTTATCATTTTCATACTAAGGCTCCCCCTTATTTTTGAAGATATTAATTCTGCCTGCTTATATAAGTTATCTTACGTTCTTAGTATAAAGCTCAAAGCTTAAGAATCTCTGTATAAAGTTCTTAAGAATTCTTAACATTTCTATAAATTAATCTGACTATTCCACTTCTTATAATTCATATAGCTTATTGAAACTATGATGATTAGAGTAATTATAAATACATATAAAGAATATTTCATGCTTATCCCTAAAAAGGTATACAGCAGTATAATTGGTGTATCAGCAATAAATATAGTTAAAGCATACTTATTGAAAGAAATACCTGTTAATACAGAAAAGAATCATACAATGTCTGAAGGCACCACAGGAGAGGATACCCCTAAGGCAAGAATCTTAACATTATTTCTTTGAATTAAATTGTATACCTTAGGATATTTGTTTATTATCTTTTCCTGATATCCCATTCCAATTGTGGCTTTAACAAAGAAGAATAATAAAACTTCACTCAGCAAATTTGCTATTGTAACTAAAATGAATGCCTCCACAGGATTAAATAATATACCGGCAATAATTATAAAAACGGTACATGGAACAAGAGTAAAAATTCTAAATGAAGCAATCATTAGAAACAGTAAGGTACTGTACCTAGGATAGGCCTGTAAAAATCCTGTTATTTTATCTATTCCATTAGAATATAGCTGATACTTGAAAAACACAAATAAAATTGCCAGCCAAAAGAAAAGGACTATACCTTTAAATAACTTATTCATAATGCACCCCTATTCTTGTAATTTTATTTATATAGAAATCTATCATATAATGTTGACGTTTAAACATTATGTATTTTATTGTATAGGTTAGATATTAAATAAAGGTTATGAAAAATCTTAAGAATTCTTAACATTTTTATAGGTACAAAAAAAATCCATGGACATCCATGGATTTTAACTTCTTCAAAGTATACTTAAGGAAACTATTGCATATCTTTCACATTATCAGCAGATTTACAATTTTTTAAACCGTTCAAGAAAGTTTTTAAGGCAAAATCAATACTATCCTCCTGTGAATAGTTCATTCTAAAACCTAAATCTATCTGTATAGATGCAAAGCCGTGCAGCATGCTTCGCAGGCCTCTTACTGCATGTATGCTCTCATCATCAGATAGATTATAAGACCCTAAAAGTTTGATAAATACCTTTACTAATTGATTACTTAATGAATCAAATTGCAGTTCATAAGGATCCGGTGCTTTTGATATTGAACGATACAAGCCCGGATACTTCTTTACAAATTCTATATATGCTTTGGACACTGAAATGATTGCTTCATCTCCTATATATCCAATAGCCGAATGTATTATAGAATCATAAAGCATCTGAAGACCTTAATAAGCCATTTTTTGTTTTAGATCTGTTAGCCCCTGAATATGGTTATAAAGTGAGGGGGTCTTTATTCCCAATCTCTTAGAAATATTTGATAATGCCAGTTGTTCATACCCCTCTTCATTACAAATATCGATAGCTGCTTCTAGTATTTTTGTTAAACTGATTTGAGCTCTCTGTGACATACTTCCTCCTAGTAATTTATTTTTTAGCCTTTCTTATAGCTTTTTCAAGTTCTGGTAATGGTTTATGAAGTAAGTTGCCATGGCCAGGCGCGATTACATCGGGTGAAATCTCAAGTATTTTCTCAGCACTTTTAATTGCTAATTCTTTAGACCAAGTAGCCATGGCCGGAAAAGGAAAAGTCCAGTTAACCATGCCTGCAATTGCAAGGCCTCCCTTAGTCTGCAATGCATCACCTACAATAAGTATTTTGTCCTGCTCGCTCCAGTAAGAAGTCATTCCGGGTGTATGCCCCGGTGTCAATATTGATGTCAGCGAGCCAATTTGATCTCCATTTTTAATTGTTTCATCAAATATAGATATTTCTTTTTTGGGATACCCACCCTTCAGTGGTACATTGGGTTCATCAGGATCAAGTGAAAAATCTCCGTTCATAAATCGGCTTTCTCTTTCGGACATAATTACTTTAGCATTTGGAAGTGCTTCTTTAAGCTTTGATAAGCTGCCTATATGATCATTATGACAATGAGTAAGTAAGATTCTCGTAATAGGTTTATTTAAGCTGTCTGAAAATTTAAGAATTTTTGGTGCCATTATAGATAATCCTGTATCAATAAGAGTTAATGTCTTTTCTTCTTCAATTATATAAACATTTACCGGAAAAAGATTCGGAGTAATAGTAAGTTGATATAAGGATTTATAATTTACAATTCTCATATATTTTAACCCCTTTCATTTCAATAAAAAACCAAAACTAACTATATAAGCATAATAACTAATACTATTAGTTTTGTCAATTACTATTTAGGACTTTTTGTATTTATAAGTTTTCCATTGAAGCTGTGGAGGCTTAAGTTTTGTTGTACCAATATTTTTTTAGATTAGGTCTTATTTAAGAATAATAGCTTTTACACTCATTTTTCAAATAAAAAAACATGTCAATTTTTTTAGTAATTAACATGTTTTTTGTATATCGTTGTTAATTTCTCATTAATTATTACTTCTTAGCTTATTATAAAAACTCTACAGCATAAGCTTCATCAAATTATCTGTCTGCTCATCATTACCAAGCTTAAAGATATGAGTATCAAATTTTACAAACCCTTGCTTTTCGTAAAATCTTATTGCAGCTAGGTTGTGCTCCCATACGCCCAGCCAAATATAGTTGAGGTTATTAATTTTGCCAATTTCTATAGCCTCTTGTATAAGCATTTTACCAATATGTTTGCCCTTATATTCCTGAAGCACATAAATTCTTTGAACCTCTAATGTGTGATTATGCCCTTCCTCAGTTTGCGCTTTATCAAAATTAAGCTTCATATATGCAGCAACTTCCTCATTATCTTCAACTATATAAAATTTTGAATAATTATTTGTTATTTCACTCTCCAACTTTTCATATGAAAAATTTTCTTTTAGGTAATTTTCCATGTCATCTTTTGTGTTTTCACCAGAAAAGGTCTCATAGAAGGTTTTCTCACATATATGTTTAACTTTTTCTATATCCTTTAAGCTGCATTCTTTAATTAGTAAATTATCCATATTTTTATCTCTCCAATTGCATTAAAATTTCACTAAACCTTTCATCTGATATACCAAGCTTTTTCTTAAATCTTTCATCGTCCATTCTTTCAACAATAACCTTGTCTGGACTTAGTCTATCAATAACATCTTTTATTTTATTAACAGCTTCTTCTGTATCATTATAGCCTTTGAAAATTGTTACCTCTAAAATAAACTTACCTTTATATTGTTTATTGAATGAAACCATATTTGAAATATACTCTTCTAGTGTATAGCCCTCAATTGGTCTTTGTACCTTTTGAAAATCTACTTCTGAAATTGCTTTTATCTCTCCAATAACCTCATCACATTTATTGGCTATTCCTATATATTCATTTCTGCCCAATAAATAACCACTAGATAAAAGCCTCACAGGTAACCCCTTGCTTTTAATGAGACCAATAATATCATCAATTCTGTTATTTACAAAGGCCTCACCCTTTGAATTAATATAAACTAATTCTGCCTTATTATTTTCTATCATATTTCCTAGTTCGTTTAATGAATTATCTATATCATCAAAAGACAGTTGCGTGTCCACCTTATTTTCAGACCTTCCAATTGGACAAAATATGCAGTCAAAATTACAATACTTTTCAGGCAGAATGTTTACCTCCAACACTCTTTTACTATCTTTAATATAAATGTCTTTATAACTAAACCCACCCATCATTTTTCCTCCTCTTAGTCGGAATCACTGAGTAGTTTGACCCACTCGCTTCGCTACAAAATTACTCTATTACTACTTCTTTATTATTAATATCTAAGATGGAAATTCCACTGGTTCCACCTAGATTATGTTGTACTTTTTCTGATAATTCTTTTAATGCACTTACAAATTCTGTCACTCTGTTTTCATCTATTAACTCAATACATAAAAAAGCATTAGTTGTTTCTTCAGTGAGCATTGTTCTTACCGCTTCACGCCAATTCCAGCATCTGCATATTGCGCCCTTATTATCTTTATATACTATCTCCCCTTCATATGGAGGTTCGCTTTTATCAGTTCCTAATGTAACAAAGTCTTCGTTTCCTACGGCTTTAGTAAGTCTTATATCTCCATCAAACTTATCTATATTTTCACCACCGCAGGGAAGTGCATATTTTAATGAAATAGAATTATAAATATCAACAAGCGGATTGATGGTTCCTAAATGATTTCCATTATAAATTCTTTTTAATAAGGCCTCTATGGATGACCTTGCACCTTTCTTTGTTTTAAACTTTTGGAAGGCTTCTCTCCACACTTTTATAACGGAGTTGCTGCTAAATTCCTCGCTATGTAAATGCTTTAATGCTTCCTTTTCTGCTTCTAAAATCATTTCTGCGTATTGTTCTCTGTCTTTTATGGAATTATCTATGCCTTTACAAATGATAATCCCGATTTTTGCATTGGGAAACAAGCTCCAAAAATCATCCTCAATAATAAACTTCTTCATTAGAATTCCTCCTCTATTATTCAGAAACACTGAGTAGTTTAAACCACTCGCTACAGCTTGTAAAAGGTCTCTCAGACCTTTTACCTTCTCATATTGCAGTAAGGTGATTGTGATTTTTACTTAAATCACTTCTTTATAGTGTAATGCTACAGTTGTTTTTTATTCTATTTAATCAGAGATAATAATTGCTGCATCCAAAGAAATAAAATAAAAAAAGCCCAAAGAAATATTATAAAAATATCTCCCAGGCTTTTATCCTTCCGTGTACACAATTCTTTGTGCGTTTTCTCTCGGACCTGCCAGTTATAACTGCGGAACCCTAGAAAACTAAACTCTATTTAATATTTTGTGATTATAAATTGCAATTTATATACGCATTTTAGCATAATGTAACACTTAAATCAATATAAATTCTTACAAAGTGCAATCCACTCTGATACACATCAAGTATAATTATCTACTAGTAACTTAAACAATTTTAATGCTGCCTTTTAAAATATCTTTAATAAAAAACTTATCGCGATATCTTCTTATCATCATAAGAAGATATCGCGACAGAACTTTTAATTTTTATCTTATTGGATTTTCTTTATACACATGCTCTACCTTTCCGCTGTCTGTGTTGTCCTTATTATAAAGCTTAACAAAAAACCAATACCTTTTATCAACCTCTAAGCTGTCAAAATCTTTTTTACTCATATCAAATCTGCTTTCAATAAGATAAGGCCCCATATACGCCTTTAAGTACTGTTCTTTGCCATCATCAACTTTAACTGCAAAATCCTCGCCGCTGTATCCTTCTGATTTTTTTGTTTCTAAATAATCATTATTAATAATTTTAACATCAGAAGTTGTCATTGCTGTAGTCTTTTGAGGTGCAAACACAGCATATCCTAAAGAAAATAATATTAACGCTGCCACGATTAATATTATAGACATCGTAAAATTATCTTTCGTTGCAGATTTCACATTAACATCTCCTTAATATTTCTTTTATTATATATTCTTCCAAATATATAAATATCCTTCTCTAATAAATATATTTTCTAGGCTTAAATTTGGAACTAAGCTAAAGCTTTTATGCTATAATTATCATACACAAATACATAACCGGAGGTTATAATGAAAATAAAAAAAAGCTTACCATATATATTACTTATTGCATCTGCTTTAAGCTTCACAGCCTGCGACAAAACAAGCTCTGTGTCACTTCTTTCGCACAAAATAAAATCTGGCAGTGACATGACCTTTTTTGTTACAACAGACATTCACTATTTGTCCAAGGACTTAACTGATAACGGCGAGGCTTTTCAAGAGTTTACAAAAAGCGGAGACGGAAAAGAGGTTGGTTATATTGACGATATAGTCAATGCTTTTACTAATGACATAAAAAAGAAAAAGCCCGATGTTTTGATTATAAGCGGTGATTTAACTACTAATGGAGAAAAGAAAAGCCACCTTTCCTTAGCAGAAAAACTAAAAGCTATAGAAAAAACAGGCACTTCTGTTTATGTTATTCCTGGAAATCATGATATATTTAACCCTTATGCACGAGCTTTTAAAGGAGAGGATCAATTAAAGACAGATTATATCTCAGACAAGGACTTCAGCAGTATTTATAAGGAATTTGGCTACGGTGAGGCTGTTTCAAGAGATAAAAACACCTTAAGCTATCTTGCTGAGCCCTCAGAGGATGTGTGGCTTTTAATGCTCGATACAGCTCAATATAAGGACAATATAAAAAAAGGGTCTCCACAGCTTGATGGAAGGATAAGCAGCGAGACCTTTGAATGGATAAAAAAATGCAGCGACATGGCTAAGGAAAAAGGTGCAAAAATAATAACGGTTATGCATCACAATATGCTTAACCATAGTGATGTTGTCAGAGAAGGCTTTACTTTAAACGATAATGAAAAAGCTTTAGACAAGTTTCACAGCATGGGTATGAATTTATTTTTAAGCGGGCATATTCATATCCAGGATATAAGCTCAACTAAAAAGGATAATGACACTATATATGATATAGTAACAAGCTCCCTTGCTGTATATCCTCAGCAATATGGAGTTATTAAATATTCAAAGAAAACAGGAATAGACTACAACACTTCAAGGGTTGATGTAGAAGGCTATGCTAAGGAATCAGGAATAAAGGATCCAAATCTTTTAAACTTCAGCAGCTATTCCGAAAAATCCTTTGGGGAAAGATCCTACGCAAGAACCTACAGTAATCTTTTAATGGCAGATGCCTACACTGATGAACAAATAAAGTTAATGGCCGAAACCACAAGGCTCCTTAACCTTAGATATTTTTCAGGCACAGAGTATTTAAACTCAAAGGATGTAGTAAATTCAGAAGGCTTCAAGCTTTTAATCTCAGATAACTCAGGCTTTTCAAGCCGATACGCCTTAAGCATAGTTTATGACAATGACACAGATGATAATAAGCTTCATATAGATAATTAAGAATAAAGGGACTGCATCAAAGCAGCCCCTTTACTTATATTTCAATTACTTTTAGATAAAATAAATAATTCCCATTCATATAACTCAAAATTATAGAAGTTTCTTTTTATCAAAGGATCATTTTCTGCGATTGCTTTCGCTTCTTTAATATCCTTTGCCTCAAATATTATCATACCGCCCTTTGCATTATTAAATCCCCCGCCGACAAAATACCTTTCGACAGCTATCGTATTTAAGTACTCTACATGCTCTTCAAAATCTTTAGGTGAGGAGTTTAAAGCAGGGTTCTTATAATCAATTCTTACGAATAATTTATCACCTTTCTTCATCAGTGAGCCTCCTTGTTTATGGACAATATAAGAGTATTTCTAATCAATATTTTTTTGTTTAACAAGATTTTAAAGCCTTCATTTCTCATTTTTCTATTAGATTTGTTATTATTCTAATAAATGCTGTAAATAAAGGTAATAGAGGAATAATCACCATAGGGATTAAGAATATAGCAAATAGTAATACGTCAAGCCCGCTCATACCTGAGAATGGCTTGCCCAATTCTTCTTCCTTAGGCAACTCATCATAACTTGGATTTTTAATTATCTTCATCCCACTTTTCCTTCCTCTTTTTAGTATCAATAATAAAGATTGTTTGCAAAAGTCTTACTTTGCCTAGACATAAAAACTAGTCAGTACGCGTGTCAATTAATTTTTATCAGATATAATTGCAAGTATTTGATGATCTTCCCATTGACCGTTTATCTTTACATTTTTCAGAGCTATACCTTCTTTATGAAATCCCGCCTTCTCCAAAACTCTCATAGAACCAATATTTGTTAGCATGACACCAGCTTCAATTCGATGTAATTTTAACTCATCAAATGCAAATCTTACTGCTAAAGAGACAGCCTCCGTTGCATATCCCTTTCCATTATTCTCTTTATCTAATGAGTAACCAATTAAACAGCTTTCAAGCGCTCCACGAAATATTTGAAACAAGCTTACATCTCCTATTAGTTCATTACTGTCTTTTGTAAATATACCAAAGCAATATTGTTTGTCTTTTTCTCTCTGCTCCGTCATATCTTTAATAGACTTTCTTTGTGCATCAAGTGTATAAAAGCTATCATTATGAATGGGTGAATATTTTTGAAAAAATTCCTTGTTTCTTAAATTCAAATCAAGTAATGCTTGCACATCAGCATCTTTAAAATATCTAAGATATATTTTACTACCCATAATCTCCATAATAATTCACCTCCTATTTGCAAGTAAAGTAACTTTTTTTCGTCATAACTTATCCTTATGTATTTCTATAAACTATAAATTAATTCCTGCATGATTAATATATTCTTCAACTCTTTCTTTTAAAAAACCATTTTGAAGTCTTTTTAATATCTTTCTTGCCTTCTCCTTATCTCCATAATTGTAATAAAGGTATGCTGCATTAAACATCATCCACCCCTCTGCAAAGCTATCAGGACCATCAGTATCTATATGCTCTAATAATTTTTCAGCACTTGGAATTGTACTAAAAAACTTAATTATAACATTTTCAATGTCAGAAGAAATAATCTCGTTAAATCCTTCCCCGGTCTGCTTATTATATCTGCTATCTAGTTTGTCTTTTAACAATTCTTTCTTCTCATCTTTCTTTGTTTCAGTTAGGGAAACAGGAAGCAACCTACTGTTCCATAGATCTAACATGTAGAGAGGATAATGAAAATCACCCAAACCATTTTCCCAGCCGATAAGTGAACCAGGTTCTACACTAAATATAGTTGCTTCCCATTTCTTATCATACTTTTTGCTTAACGAATCGTATAATGATGGTATAGCAATTTCTACTTGTAACCAAAACCTGGCACGAACTCTTGTATTATCTCTTGAAAACTTAACATGGCATACTTCTATAAGACCATCCCGCTCGCGGTAAAAGGTCTTTCCATTCTTTCTGAAGCCTCTTCCTTTAAATCCCGGAACAATAACATTATCAAAGGTTTCATGCAGCATATGTGCATAGTTATATTTTTCAGAAAGGCTGTCAAGATAAGGACTTCCATAAGAAAAGCCTTCCATATTTAATCACTCTCCCTATACTTTTTTAACTTCACATTCAAATCCATTGACTAACGTTCCTTTTCTTCATATTGTACTTAAATTGTAAACTAAAAACACCACAAAATTCATCACTGAATAATGCAGTGTTTGAAGTTATTCTTCAATTCTTATTGTCTAGTAAACATAAATGAATAATATGCTTATCTTATTGGATTATATCTGTCACCATATTTTTCTCTTGCCTTTTCTGTATATTTTGAAATGAAATCAGATTTAGCGTCTGTATATCCGTCCCTGTCATGCTCATACTTTCCTATCAGTCCTAATTTAAGTTTGCCATATTCATCGGCAACTTCTTTGTGCTCTATAAGATAATCTCTAAAATATAATTCATTCCAATCATCGTAATAGCGAACATGCAAATGATATACTTTTTCAGCAAACCCTTCTTTTGTGTATCCTTTATTAAAGGATAGCTGCATATTTGGTTTTTTTCGAGATGACATCAATATCCAACCATTCTCAGTTATTGTATTTGTCAATTGTTCAATATCCGTTTCGTCATCTATTTCTAACAAAATATCTACAGTGGGCTTAGATATCAAACCTTCAACCGCACTGCTGCCTATATGATTTATACGTATAATATTCTTCTGATTAATAAAACTTAAAAGGCTTTCTCTCTCAGTTTCATACCAATCTTTATAATCTTTATTATGCTCTTTTATAATGATAGGAAACAACTCCCACAATTCTTCTAGTGTCATTTCGGACAATTCCTTTCGCATATATACCCCCGTCAAATAAAATTGTGAACTAACTTAACTTCATATTATACTTGTAATGTAGGCTTAAGGTTTCCTTGTCAAATATAAAACTATCGTATCATAAAGAGTTATATTGTTGCCAAAATTCAAAATAACATCTCTTATTCCTTCATAAAATTTTGATTTATATGGCTCCTGCAAATTTATATGATCAGCATGTGTACTTATCCATGAAACATACTCATCAGCGTTAAGTTCTCTTGTTTTATTATAATAATGGCACTCAAAATCAGTAAAACCATATTTCTCAGTATTTTTGTAATTTAATTTTTGCGCATATTTTGTTTCAGGATGAAAATATTTTGAATATACTTCCTGTATCTTTAAATATAAAGCTTCATTAGCGCTTTTTGCATCTGTTTCAGTGAACATCATTGCAAAGGTTCCATTATTTTTTAATAAATTATAAACCTTTGGAAAACCAATTTCCTCCGGTATCCATTGGATTGTCGCAGCTGAATAAACCAAGTCGAATTTCTGATCTCCAAAGTCATATGTTTCAAAATCAGCATTTACAATATGAAAATTATCATATGAACTAAATTTGTTCTTTGTATATTCTGCAAGATCTTCACCGAGCTCAATGGCTAAATAAGAACATCTTGTTTTCAATATTGGTTCTGTAGCTTGTCCTGTTCCCGGACCAATTTCAAGAGCTGTTTTGCCACAATCGAGCTTTGAGTATTCTATAATATCTCCAAAGACTTCATCACAATAGCGAGTTCTCCATTTGTCAAATTCCTCAGGAATGCTATTAAAAACCTTTCTAAAATCCAAAATAATCCCTCCTAATATAATAGCTATTTATCATTTAAATACTCTTTATGCTCAGTCAGAAAATCGCGCCCCATATTTTTTGAGTGCTTTTTTATAAATGCTTCGGACAACTCGTTTGACGTTATTCCATAACAAGCCAAGGCATCACTGTAAAACATCATTACATCTACTAATTCCTCCACAAAAGCTTGTCTCACTTCAGAATCATCCATTATAGCCTGTTCACCGCGTTTTTTAATTATTGCTATAGCCTCACCCATTTCTTCAATCATCCACAAAAAGCAGCTCCGTCCATTTTCTACGGAAAGCGGAGCCCACTTTCCTTTATATTTCTCCTGTAATTCCTGCTGCATTGACATAATTTCTGATAATTTTAAATCTGACATATTACACCTCGTGTTTTTAACTTTTATAGATAATGGCTTGTAGGTTCAGGTAATTTCTTAAATTCATCCTTGTTAAATATTATCTCTTCAATTTCTTTAAATAGCTTTCTTAGTTGTTCGGCCTCTTTTGTTTCAGATACACTTTCATCCTTCCAATATATATTTTTTTCTTTACCTTCAGCAATAATCTTTAAAGAATAAGTATTAAATGGAGTTTGTTTTTTATTACTTTTAGGTTCAAAGTTATCAGGATATCCTAAAATATTAATGTTCTTCATTTCTGAATATATGGTGTTCATTTCATCATCAGATAATTTTAAGTTTGTAGTAACTGATGGTTCTAAAACCATGTCTTTAGTAAACTGTTCCTTAGCAGTATCCAACCGATTTTTAGCATTTACCCCATAATTAAAAACAAAGTTGAAATCTTTTGGTTTGGATACAGGTAGTTGATTTTTTGTAACTGCTGAACTGCAGCCTATAAGCAAAATGATACTTATAAGTGTATATATGAACATAGCTTTCTTTAATACATTCATAATTTATTCTCCTCTCAATTAATGAGTTATATTCTAAAAACAGAATGACATAATTTAAGTTTATATCTTTAGTTCAATCCAGTAACGTTGGTCAATAGTTCCATCTTCATACATAATTTCATTTTCAAGAACCCCTCCATTATTGATTATACTTTTCGCCGAACCTATATTATCCTTATAGCAAACCATAAGAACTCTCTTAATATTAAGTTTTATACATTCTTCTAATGCTAAAGCTATCATCTTGGTAGCATAGCCTTTTTTTCTCTCTGATGGTCTAATACCATCGCCTATATGACCCCCATTTTTTAGGAGTTCTTCATTCAACCAATGTCTGATATTTACGGCTCCAACAATAATATCACGTTCATCATCATATGCCCATAAAGTAGTTGCGGGAATGCCACCATACAAATATCCATTTTTCTCTTCCTCAAATCCATACAAATAATCATCAAAATTTTTGTAATCCAATCTTCGTATACTATATGGCACAATCTTTTCACCAAAGCTGTACCATTCATCCATCATATCTCTATATTGTTTCTCATATTTTTTATCTGGTTTTACTAACATTAACATGATATTGCCACCTTTATTAAATATTGAATTAGTTTAAAACACTGTACGTCTGAGTCCTAAAATAAGAATCCTCTTCATAATAACCTTTTAACACTAATATGAATTCTAGTTATATTAATCATTCAGCTTTTCTTTTTAAGCCTAAATACATCACTAGTGTTGGGACCAATGAAAATACTATTAAAACGTATGAATTATTGATCCTTATCTCGTTAATTAAGAACATCGCGTAGCTATTATACGCAGCATAGCCAACCCATAACTTAAAATTGAGCAGTTGACCTCCGACTCCACTTGGTTCTATAGCAAAAGCTATTATCCAAAGTATTATACCTACTATAGCAGTAATACTAACCGAAAATAAGTTATTTAATATGTTATTCTCTTTACTGCAAAATCTTCCACTTAAATAATAGTAAAATAAGATAGAGCCACAGATTAATATTAAAGCTATAATCATCATGAAATTATGATGTCTTCTTGCACTTTCCTCAGAGGCCCATTTTACTGCAGAACTATGGAAAATTATAAATACAATTAAGCTTAGAAAACTTATTATGATATGAATCAGAAGTGATTTAAGATTATTTTTTACCATACCTTTTCCCCCAATAAATAATTAATTGAAAGTACTCAATCTATAATTTTCTCTTTGAAATTAGTTAGTAATAGTATATACACTAATATAAAAAGGCCAACTTATCATCAGTCAGCCTTAACAATGTTCTCATCATTAGTTATAAATTTTACTTTATCTCTTTCAAGAAACTTTTACCTATTCTAATTATATACTATTTTCTCTAATTTTACAGCTTATTTACAAATCTTAGGTTTAATAGTCTATTTATTTAAAAACTGTTCAAATCCTTCAGCATATTTGGTAGGCAAAAACTCAACTATTTCATATTCTGCAATTTTATTTATATAGAACGGATCTTCTTTAATTATTGCTTGAACCTCTTCCATATCCTTTGCATTACAAAGAATTACCCCGCCTACTCTTGGATTTCTTCTGCCAGAGCAAATAAACTTTTTCAATGAATAATATTTTTCCAAATAATCTACGTGCGGTTTCAACTCCTTATCCACCTCTTCCAGCGACTTTATATACTTTAACATTAATATAAACATCGATATTCTCCTCCTGAAAATAGTTTTTCATTTCTATAAATTCTGTATTAAATGTTATGCTGCAATCTCAATAATAAATGTAAAAATAAGTAATGCTCAAATTTTTAGATTTGAGGGAGTAAAATTGCTTCTATCCCCCTATGCGAATAGGAAGCTTGTTTAAAAAATTATCAATATATTTAATTACATCCTTAGTATTTGACCAATGTAGATAGTGAGATGCATTGTCAACATTTATCTGTTCACTATTGTCAGACCACTTTGCTAATTTATCCTGTGCTTCCTTCCATGAACTTCCACTATCAGAGGATAAAAGTAAGATTGGAATATTGCCTAATTGCTTTCCAGACAAAACTTTTTCTGCGTTTTCATTAATGTATTTGATATTTTCAAAATTAGAATAACTACCTATGCATTTATAATACATTGATTTATCAATTTCCTTCACAGGCTCAGGTAAATTTTTGTATCGGATACTCTCACCATACATTGGGAGCAGAACACCACTCTCACCAAGAAGCCTATTCACTCCAGTAGCGCGGGAAGCGGCTAATGTACGATTAATAGCAAAGGATTTTAATTCAGAATCCTTGCTATAAAACTCAGGGCTTCCTCCATCTAGAAATATTATTCCTGATACTCTTTCAGGATTTCTTTGAGTATATCTGATTGCTTCCATTGATCCTAATGAGTGAGCTATCAATATCACTTTATTATCCTTAGCCAATTTGTTAATAATAATTGATAACTCATCTGTAAGATTGTCAATATCTCGCTTTGTATTTGTTTTAGAACTCCACCCAAGACCTGCATGGTCAAAAGATATAGTTTGGCCATATTTACTTAATTCATTTTGCAGATAGTAATAATCAGTGTAAGCACATGGAGTCCCGGCACCTGATATAAAAACAAAGGTCGTATTTCCACTCCCTTTAGTGTAATAATGAGCATTATAAGTACCAACATTAATAAAATTACCAACTGCAGTGTATTGATTCTTTTCTTTCCTTACCATTAAATTCTGCCAAACAGCTCCAACGCTTGATAAGCTAACAAGAGCAAGCAATATAATAAATGGCTTTGATTTTAATATCTTTTTCATTAAAATTATCTCCTAAAAAATCTAAATCTTTCTGATAAGCCTAATCAAATCACTAAAAAGCCCGTAGCCTGTCTGCTCTATTTCAGGATCATTTTCGATTACTGTGACTTCACCCATAAGTTCAGTTTTTATAGACAGTATCGAAGAAGTTCCCTTCACGCCGGCAAAGATATCATTTTTATCAATAAGCACAGGCTTTACTTCTCCATAAGCCTTGTTGTCTTTATAGTGGGCCTTGCATATAAGCTTTATTACCCTTCCATTTTCAGAGGCTTTTATGATATCTTCCCTAGTGATATTTTGTATCCCTTCCCTTTTTATATCTAAAGGCGTTATATTTTCATTCATAAGTACATTTATTAGCGCTGCAGTTTTAGCAGCTGCATCAAAGCCTTCGATATCTAAAGAAGGATCTGCTTCTACAAATCCCCTTTGCTTACCTTCAACAATAGCCTGTTCAAAGTTTTTTCCATTTGCCATTTCTTCAAGCACAAAATTTGTTGTTGTGTTTAGAATCCCTCTAAAGCCTTCAATCTTACACATAGGCAGTGTTTCTTCCACCAAATTAAATACAGGAGTTCCATCCATAACGGTTGTTTCATGAAGAAACTTTACCCCCTGCTTGTCTGCATAGTTTTTAAGTTCTCTATATGCCCAAGCTATTGGTCCTTTGTTTGCAGTAATTACATGTTTTTTTCTGTTAAAGGCTGCTCTTATATTATCAATAGCAGGCTGACCTGTGAAAATATTAAGAGGTGTAATCTCAACAAGCACATCATAATCCGCTGTTTTAATTATATCTTCGCCACTTAAACTGCTGCAGCTTTTATAATCAAAGCGTCCATTAGAATCTATATCCTCTATCGCCTTTTTTAAATCTATACCATCTCTATTTACTAAGTTTCCTCTGGTTGCTGTAGCAATGGCAGTGACCTTAATTTCATAATCAAATATTTTCTTTATTTCTTCCTGCTTTTTTAAAATAATCTTTGCAAAAGCTCTTCCTGCATTGCCAAACCCAATCATGGCTATTTTTAATGTTTTCATGAGTTTATCTCCTTTTTGTTTCTATATTTCAAGTATAACTTTTTTTATAAGTGGATATCAATAAGATACAATAATTGAAAATAATAATCATATTATTTATTAATTAAATAGAAAGCGAGGGATAAAAATGAAAAAAAACATCTGTGTAATATTGCTTACAGCCGTTTTTATGTTAACCAGCGGATGCTCAAGCTTGAAAAATATAACTAATCCTAAGCCAAGTATAGGTTCAGAGCAAAGTCAAAACTCTGACGGGAGCTCTAAGAACACAAAAGAAAACAGTTCAGCTTATACTATAAAAGATTACTATCCATTTAAAGAAAATGTAAGATATGAATTTCAAGGCAGCGGAAATGAATATGCTTCTTATTGGACAACAGTGGATTATTTAAAGAATAACCGCATACAGCTCAGAACTAATAATGGAGGTACCGAAACCGTTCGTGTTCTTGAAAACAAAGATGGCATGCTAAAAAATATTTTTACTAGAGAAGAAACCTATTTCAGAGAGGATTACACTTCAAAGCAGGCATCTAAAGAAGACATACTTTTAAAGGAGCCCTTAGTTAAGGGAACTGCTTGGACTTCTGCGGAAGGTAAAAAAAGATATATTTCTAATGTAGACTTAGAAGTTAAAACTCCTGCAGGAGTATACAAAGCACTTGAGGTAACTACAGAAGGAGATGGCTTCAAGGATATTTCCTACTATGCTTTAAATACAGGTTTAGTCAAAACTCTATATGCCTCAAATGGTCTTGAAGTAACCTCAATTCTAAGTAAGCTTCAAGAAAATTCCCCGCTAACTCAAAACGTAAAATTCTACTATCCTGACAGCACAGGAGATAAGATTTATTATGTTACAAAAAAATTGACCTTTAATACAAATGATATTACTAAAGCACTAATTGAGAAAACCTTAAAGGAAGCTCCAAACAAAAATACTCAAAAGGTTTTAGGCACAAACGTTAAGATTAAAAGCCTTTATTTAAATAATAATGTTGTATACGTAGATTTTTCAAAGGAACTTGTAAGCGAAATGAATGCAGGCTCAGGCTTTGAAGCTATGCTTCTTAAATGTATAACAAATACTTTAGGTGATTATTATAAAGTCGACAAGGTTTATATTACAATAGAAAATGAGCCTTACAGCTCAGGTCATATTGCTATGAAGAAGGGTGAAGCCTTCAGTGTTAGTACAAAGGGAATTACTGAGATAAAAAAGTAAAAACTAGAAATGTTGGTTAATAAACTTATAAAGAGAGTGCAAGCTTTAAGAACTTTGCACTCTTTTTTAAATTAGGCCTTCATGCGTACCCTTATATAAAATCGGTATTGCCGCTGCTATAAGCATCACACCCATAAACGCAGGTGCAGCATGACCAAGTGTTACATAGATTTGCCCTCCAATGATAGGACCAATTATTCTTGCTAAAGATTGAATAGATTGGCTGCCTCCTTGAATCCTTCCTTGTTCACTAGGATCAGCAGACTTAGACACCATCCCATTGAAGGAAGGTCCATAGATAGAATCGCCAAAGCCAAATATAAACATTCCTATAATAAGAAAAGGATAAAAGGATGCTAAAGCCGATGCTGCAATAAAACTATAGCCTATAATCTCTGAAACCATTCCAAGAATAGCTATCTTTTCATCACTGAGTTTTTTCAAAAGCTTTGGCATTATGAAACCTTGTGAGAGAATATCCTGAATGCCCATAATTGAAAACATAAGTCCGATTAGTGCAGGCTCCCAATTGAAGGTATCTTTTGTAAACTGTGAGAATACCGCCTGTAAAGATCCGCCGGGTATCCAAAGTAGGAACCCTGAGATAAGCAACCTTTTTAAGCTTTTCATGGAAAGCACGTTTGCAAGCTGCGTAAATGGATTTAGTCTTACAAAGGTGATTTTCTCCAGCCTATTCTTTTTATCAAGACTTTCAGGCATAAAAAAGTAGCCATAAACAACGTTTATCAAAGTTATTATTGCTCCAAAATACATGGGTACAGAATAACCAAACTTGGCGAGTAATCCGCCTAGAGTAGGACCGATAACAGTACCTACACCTACAACTGCACTCATCCATCCAAAGTATTTGGTTCTCTGCTCACTAGGAATGATATCTGCAAAATATGCGAAGATAGTGCTTATGGTTCCGCCTGTTATACCATCTATTATGCGTCCGGCAAATAGCACCCATAAGGCTCCTCCTAGGCCAAAAATCAAGT
Source organism: Clostridiales bacterium oral taxon 876 str. F0540 (assembly GCA_000466585.1). GTDB lineage: Bacteria > Bacillota > Clostridia > Clostridiales > Clostridiaceae > Clostridium_AT. The sequence continues at coordinate 253,318 of KE993496.1, read as the reverse complement.
ATCCAATTACTGAGCCCAGAAGGCATACTAATAGTACCGGGCGGCGTCCATATCTGTCGCTCAATGCTCCAAGTCCGGGAGCCGCGAAAAACACGCATACCGCATAAACAGAAGTCAACAGAGCAACAACTATAGCTTGATTTTCCGAATTTCTTACATAAGGCTGCACTAAAAATGGTACAACGGGCGCTATGATACTAAAGCCTAATCCGCAAAGAAACACAGACATAAGACCGAATACTAATGCCTTTTTATTTATGGTTTGTTCTATATTTTTTATATCGTGTGATTTAAATTGAGACATTTAAATACTCCTTTCAAAGGTTATAATTTTGTTTCCTTGTCAACAAAATTATCATAACACCGTTTTGTTTCCTTGTCAACAAAATAATAGCAATGAAAATGCAGCCCTTCTTGATAGAACTGAGCTGCATATTGCTTTGTTTTCATTATTTAGATTTATTCCGATTTAATATTTATATTCTGTTTCTTTATTTCCTCATCCAGATGCTTACTATACTTTTCAATGAATTTAAGCATACTATCAAGCTGTTCCTCGGTAATCTGTTCGAATACACCTTTATCTCGCTCTTGAAACTCTTTGTGCAGCTTTTCATGGACTTTATAAATTTTTTGTCCTTTTTCTGTAAGCTTAAAATAGATTTCTTTCTTGTTTTCAGGTTTCTGATAGCTTTCAATGATGCCTTTTTCTATGAGTTTCTTGGTCATTTTACTTATTGCTCCCCTGGTCATATAAAGAGACTCCGCAAGTTTTGTTACGTTGGAATCTTCATTCTTTCCTATGCACTCGATATAATGTACTTCAGAGGACTTATATCCCTTAAGACTCTCTTCCATCTTCTGCTTATTAAGCCAAGCCATTTTATTGAATAATTCTCTAAACCCAACCATTACCTGTTCTTCTTTACTCATGGTACTTCCTCCCACCAGTTGGCGTATTAACAATATTATATTAAACCTTTGTTTCCATTTCAACAATACCAAAATTAGTATACAGATTATGCGAAAGCCAAATATTTTCAATATATTGGAACTTAATTTTAGTTTAAGATATAATTAAATTAAGCATTTGTAATATAATGGATAGTTTTTATTGACTTATATATTGTAGGACTGTGCAGATTTTGAATTTAAGGACATATAATACTAACTGCTTGACTTAAAAAGTATAATTAGAGGTGCAATATGAGTATTAAAAGAAAATGTATTATTTATACTTTTGCTGCAATTACAATCATTTTATTGTGCTTAATAATATCTATTAATTCCAAAATGATTAAGCCAGCGGATACTTATCTTAATAAAAACTATAAAACAGCAGACTTTAGTGAAAAAGATATAAGTTCTGCACTTAAAATAGTTAATGATAGCAATAAATATGATATTTTCTTCACTGGAGAATTTCATGCAATTCCCGGAAATGAAACAATTAACCTTCAAATGTTAAAATACCTAAACAAAACGGCTGGAGTTAACTATTTAATATGCGAGATGCAGTATAGTGTAATTTCTAAGTTAAATAAATATATTCAAAACGGCGACGAGGTGCTTCTAAAAGATGCCTTTAATTCAGTTAAGCAGCGTAATCCCAAATTTGCCGGAGATGACTATTATAAATTCTGGCAAGAACTATATGAGTATAACAAAGGTTTGTCTAAAGATAATAAGATACAAGCCTTTGGTATTGATGTAGATTTTATAGGCGACTATACCATAAAAGAAATGTCTGGTTTAATACCCTGTAATGAGCCCCCTAAGAATATATCAGATAAATTGACTGAATTCAAAAAAATATCTGATGGCAAAATCACTGATGATAATGAAGCAATTAATATTTTTAAGGCTCTAAGCGATGATATAAACTCTAATACACTATCTTACAAATCCTTTTTGGGCAGCAACTTTAATGATTTCAAAAACAGCCTAGACAGTATGATAAATACATCTAAGTACGCGAAAATCCAAGACCCAAATAGAGATGACTTAATTTATGATAATTTTATGAGAATATATAACCAAAATCCAAAAGGAAAATATTACGGTCAATTTGGAGCTGATCATATCTTCAGGGAAGATATTTTAAGCAACGGAAATGCATTCTATACCCTCGCAAAGATGTTAGAGAAGAATAATAATTTTAAGGTACTATCTATACCTATTGTACCCTCTAACCGCATGGAACTAATCAGTGAGGCACAAAAGCTAGCTCAAAACAGATTCTCCATATTTAAATTAAACGGCAAAGATTCGCCTTATATGAAACAAAATGAAGATATTTTTACTAATAGTGTATTTGGAATTATTAATGGAACTATCGTAGATAATTACCAATATGTGATATACCTTAAAGATAAATAAGCATATTAAGTTCTGAACAGCTCCCCATCAGGCAGGGAGCTGTTCAAACTATTATGGCCCAATTTTAGTTGCAGACTATTCTTCATACCCGCTGTCATCAGGAATCACACCATCATAATCAGCAAAAGTACCCCAGTTTTCAACTCTGTTATACTGAGGAAATGCCGAAAAGAAATAAACAATTATTGGAGCATTATTAAGCGTTGGATGAGCATAGAAAAACTCTCTGTCTCCATACCTTATAGCCTCAAGAGCTAGCGGAAGCTCTCTTCTGAAAATCATATTTCTAACCGCCGAAGCTGCAGCCCCTCCCATTTCGCCATCTACATATAAGTATATATAGCAGGCATATTGATTGTAATAGATATTCCATCTTCCTAGCACTTCATCTCTCATTGAGGTTATTTTACTGTAGTCAAAAACAAGCCCTACTGTAAGAAATAAATCTCCTGTTGTGTCTGAATGAGTTAAGGTATAGCTTCTTCCCATTATAGGATCTGTACGAGTAACCCCCGGTGCAAAATCTACATATAATTTTTCAGGATTAAGCCTAGCCAAGCAATCCACCTTCTTATAATTAATTATAAATTATTCATAATCAGTATATGAAGGTTAATAAGATTTTGATTATATGATGTTATAAAATTTACTTTTCTAATGTACCTATATAAATTTGTCGCATTAATAATGTGGCTATGTACTCAATCTTCAAGATTTTTGGACATCCTTTATGTATTAGAACTTTTACATTGTATATATTATTGATATAAAACAAAAAATATGGAGAGGTTAAAGGTCTAAATGACCTTTAACGAGAAATTATTGAGCGGAGCGAAAGAGCTTAATTGCTCAGTGTTCCGACTGAAAAGAGGGATTAATATGAATGAAACAATGAACACTATATTAAATAGAAGAAGCATAAGAGCTTATAAAGAAGACCAGCTTAAAGAAGAGGAACTTCAAACAATAATAGAAGCCGGAAAGTTTGCACCTAGTGCTATTAATGAGCAGTGCTGGCATTTTACTATTATTCAGAACAAAGAACTATTACATAAAATAAACAAGTCCTGCAAGGAAATCATGATAAAGTCAGGCAATAAAATGTTTGCTGAAAGAGCAAAGGATGAAAATTTCAGCGTACTTTATAATGCGCCCACCTTTATTATTATTTCGGGTGATGAAAAGGCTGTTGCACCTCAGGTTGACTGTGCTTTAGCTATGGAAAATATGTTTTTAGCTGCAGAAGCTATGAATATTGGTTCCTGCTGGATTCATGCTGTGATTAACCTTCTTGGTATTGAAGACGGAAAAGCATTAAGGGAAGAGCTTCAAATTCCAGAAGGTTTCACACCTTACTGTTCTGCAGCCTTTGGTTATAAAGCAGCAGATGGCTCAGCAGCTCCAAGAAAAGAAGGAACAGTAACTATACTTAGATAAAAGGCTGTTTTTCGCCAATGGCCTGCAATGAAAAATACACATATACCTTATTGGACAATTTCCCTACAATTGGTATAATATTATTAGACAGTATTTGTAGTAATACAAACTTCTGATTAAATATTTATATACTCTGAGAAAGGGATGATAAAAATGGCAGAAGTACCAATGTGTCAAAGTTGTGGTTTGCCGTTCAATGAGGAACATGCACATTTTATAGCAACAGAGCCAGATGGAAGTAAAAGCATTTACTGCACAAATTGCTATAAAGACGGAAAGTTTATCGCCCCCGATTTATCTGTAGAAGAGATGATCGAGATGATTGTGCCTATCCTAGGAAGAGCAATAGGTGAAGAAGAGGCAAGAAAAGAAATGACAACATTACTTCCAACACTTAAACGCTGGAAAAAAGCATAATTTATATAAGACCTAATATTCGGTATTCTTACTACAAGACAGAGGGGCCGTGCAAAACAGTTAAACTCAACAAGTTTAAACTGTTTTGCATCAGCCCCTTTTTATATTATTCTTCAAACATAAATTCTCTATCTACATACTTGCTTAATAATTCTACGCAAGCTTCAGTATCCTTCATGTTTACAAAACAGTTTGGACCATGAACATATCTTGTTGCTACAGATATTCCGGAGGCCTTTACACCAAAATAAGATCTGTTGATTGCACCCGCATCTGTTCCACCTGCATCAATAATATCACGTTGATATTTTATACTGTTTTCCTCTGCGCATTTTATCATTTCATCAACTAAATACTCATCGCATAGGACTGAACCATCGGATATTTTTATAGCAGCTCCTCCGCCTAAGGTATTGCTTCCTTCTCCTGAGTTTGGGTAATCAAAGGCTACAGTAACATCTAGAGCTATCCCCAAATCAGGTTTTACTCTTTCAGCAGCTACAGTTGCACCTCTAAGTCCAACCTCCTCTTGAACTGTAAATACAAAGTAAACATCGTTATATGGATTATTTAGCTTCTTAAGCGCCTCAATCATTATATAGCAGCCAATTCTGTCATCTAAAGCCTTAGCTATAACGTTGTTGTCCTTCAACTCAACGTATTCTCCATCGTAGGAAGCTACGTCTCCAACCTTAACATACTTCTCGGCTTCTTCCTTAGATTGGGCTCCGATATCTATGTATAATTTTTTGATATCATTTTTTATTTCATCAATTTTAACTGTGCTTGAGAAAACACCCATTGTGCCGTTTCTGAATTTAACTCTATACATAACACTTGCTCCGACAGGAATTCCTCCAAGACCTCTTACCTTTATGAAACCCTTGTCCTCAATTTTCATAACCTGAAAGCCTATTTCATCCATATGAGCAGCTGCCATTATTTTTTTCTTATTTTCTCCTGTACCTTTTTTAAGAACAATTAAGTTTCCTATAGCATCTACAGTTATCTCATCTGCATAATCCTTTACTTCAGACTTAATAACCTCCCTTATTTCTTTCTCGTATCCGCTCACTCCAAAAGCTTGAGTAAGTTCTTTTAGTAGCATACTAATTCCCCCTTTAAGTCAATAATTGAAATTTACACAAATTTCAGTCTTTTTAATATATTAACATCTACTTATGTTTTTTGCAAATTACTATTTAAACTTATTATCCAAGCATCATCAATATAACCTTCAATTATCCTCCTCGATAAATTTAGCCAGCTTATACACTTATCTAATATTATAGAATCGCTTGTAACTACTCTTTTCATGCTCTCTAATATAGGATCGACATTCGGTACAAGCAAAACCTCCACGGGGATTTTCCACTTTTCCGCATAATCTATTATTCTTGACTTTAACCTTCCTGAATTTGAAACAGGAGCATCCAAATAAAAATATGCCTTAGAGATTTTAAGCTTTTTCAGTTCCCTCATAGTTAAATCTAAAGCTTTTTCAGTTTTATCAATAATCTTATAGGTTCCTCTAAGCCCTGCCAAATCTCTGAAGCAGCCATCATTGCCAAGTATTAATACACTATTAGATAATGCTACCTCAAGGGTTATTATTAAATTAAACCCATCTATATAAATGCAACTATTCTCTATATCTGAAAAACTTATAAGCTTAGAATTCCTACTATCGCACTGATTCTGTGATGCGGTTCCTCTTGAAAGTGCAGTTCTCTGCCTTGCTGAAAACTGATAATGTCCCCCTGCAAATTCAACTATAGAACTCATTTTATAGCCTCTGTCCAGAAGCCACTTTACTTCTTCCTGTGCTGTTTTGAGTCTTTTCACCTCATCCTTACTAAACCATTTATAGTCCTCTGCATCAAAGCCTCTTCTGGTGCTCTTACCCGCTTTCTTAATTTCTTCACTCATAATAATCTATAGCTCCTTAAACTACTCATAGTTTTTCAGTAATATTTTTATTATACTTAGGTCAATAGAAATTATACAAAGTCAGAAAGATATTGTATATAAAACTTTTCTAATATAGAAAACGTAAAAGACACGGAAAAGGATATATATTACATTCCTTTCCCGTGTCCTTTTTTTACACAAGATTTGATAAGAACCTTAAAAGTTCCTGCAAACCTTCATCTCAATTATTTCTATCCCGCTTTCACCAAAATACAGCTTTATATAATTGTTAATATTTGTAGCCGCATAAAAGTTTACTTTTCTTTCAATCACTTTACCGTTAGTTCCGTTTATAGTAATAGTTTCGATTATATGATTGTTTATAAATATTGATAAAGGCATTTGTGACACTTCACCGGCATCTGATTTCATTTTGAACTTTATACTGTACTCTCCCTTTTGAGGAGTTTTAATATCAAATATAACTGAGCTGCCTTTTTCAGTTTTAATATTAGAAACCTCTAACTCAAGTTGTTCTTTTACTATGCCACCTTCAATAATATTTTCTATGCTTTCTCTTTCTTTGTGTGCATTTAACTCCGACCAATTTTGTTCTTCACCTATAAAGCGTTTCATTGCCGGAGAATTCAAAACAAAGCTGCAAATATTAATTGCATTTCTTACAAGCTGTCCACGGGAAATATTACCTCTTTTAAGTTCTTCCTCTGCATTATCTTGATTACTGTTAGCCTCAGGGTTTGCAGTCACCATAAACAAATCATTTTGAGCACGTATCATAGCTGCGGTATTTTGAGAGGATGCAGGACACCCCTCATCATTCATTTTAGCCCACCAGTCAGTCATGACAATTCCACTAAATTTCCACTCATTGCGAAGAACAGTGTTTAACAAATCAAAATTTCCTGCTGTCCAAATACCATTTATAGCTCCATAGGAGGTCATAACACTATATGCCCCTCCCTCTTTTACAGCTATCTCAAAGCCTTTTAAGTAAATCTCTCTAAGAGCTCTTTCAGATACAATCGAATCTATTTCTGTACGCTTAAATTCTTGATTGTTGCAGGCAAAGTGTTTTATAGTTCCGGTGACACCATATTTATGCATACCCTTAAGTTCGGCTGCTGCTATTTTTCCTGTAACATATGGGTCTTCTGAAAAATATTCAAAATTTCTTCCATTCAGCACACAGCGATGTATATTCATTCCCGGTCCTAAAATTGTATCGACTTTATTTTTTCTAAGTTCCATTCCCACCATTTCAAACAGCTTTTCTATTAAATCTACATTGAAGCTGCTGGCAAGGGCTGTTCCGTTAGGCAAACTAAAAGCTTTGCTTCCATCGTCCATACGTATGCCTGATGGTCCATCGGCACAGCAAGCAGCCGGAATACCAAAGTACTTTAGCTTATCAGTTATTCCTCCAAAAGCTCCGGCTGTTCCAGGGGTAACCTTTGGAGAACACATACCCTCTCCTCTGCTCATGCAAACTAAATCATGATCAGATAACTGACCTAAAAACTCAGGCAGTGAAACTTTTTTTTCATAAACATCCTTTAATTTATAGCCTTTATCATCGGTAAAAGAATCAAAACTGCTGCCTTTATAATTTAATCTTTCTTTTAAATTTATTGTTCTCAAAGGAACCTTCTCTTCTGTCATGCTGTAACTTCCATCAGTCTCTTCACGTGGTTTTAATCGGCTAAAGGCACGAGTAGGTGCAAGTGCTTCCTGCAGTTTTTCAACAACCATTAATTTATCCAATGTATAATTGCCTGCTAAGGATGTATTTCTCACATCAAAACCAACATATATCTCATATAAGCCTTCCTCAAGTACATAAGAAGATTTATTATTTGTTGCTCCTGAATCATCGTAGGAAGCAAGCTCCTTTAATAAAATTTCAAAAGAAATTGTTTCACTTTCACCTGGGTTTAATAATTTTGTCTTTGCAAACCTTATAAGGCTTCTAGAAGGTTTTCCAAGAGACCCCTGTGGAGGACATGCATAAGCTTGTATTACTTGTTTTCCCGAAACACTTCCTGTATTTTTAACAGTAACATTAAAGCTTATTGTATCCTCTATCACTTTATAAGAATCCGAAAAATATTCAAAGGTTGTATAGGAAAGCCCATATCCAAAAGGATACCTAACCTTTTCTTTTGCAGCAGTTTCAAAATATCTATAGCCTACATATATATCTTCCTTGTAATAATTTCTTTCACTATCTCCAAAATTATCAATAGCAGGGTAATCTAATATATTACATGCAATGGTATCAACTAATTTTCCTGATGGGCTGCTTTTTCCGGTAAGAATATCGCAAACACCATTTCCTCCCTCACAGCCTCCCTGCCATACGTAAAGTACTGCCTGAGGATTATATTTAACGATCCACTCCATATCTATTACATTTCCTACATTTAATAAAACTGCAACTCTGGAGAAAGTGCTGCAGACAAGCTCCAGCATTTTATCTTCCTCATCTGTGAGTAAATAGCTTCCTTTCTCTGCGCTGTTATCTTTATCTTCACCTGCAGTTCTTCCAATGATTACTACCGCTATATCAGATTGCCTTGACGCTTTTTCTACAAGCTCCTTAGTAAGAGGCATTTCTTTTTGGCACCATGGCTCTTGCGCCCAGCCCTTACCCATATCAAAAGGATTTTCTTTAGTCCATGCTTCATATACACTAAGCAGCTCCTGATTTATAGTGATATCCTCGCTGGCTTTTAAAGCATCTAAAATTGAAACTACATAAGGTGGATTCACCATTCCTCCCGAGCCTGTTCCGCTATAATAATAATTAAATTGTATTCTTCCAAAAACAGATACAGTTTCGCCTTTATTTATAGGAAGAGTATTATTGTCATTTTTAAGCAATACACACCCCTCTGCTGCCGCCTGCCTTGCTATATCTGAGTATTTTTCCCAATCAAATTGATAATGCATAATTTGTCCTCCTTTAACTCGGACCATTGGGTAGTTTAAGAATGTTCTTTCCATTCGCAAACTACCAGCTAAATTCCATTTAGGACTTTAGCCTCCATTACTACCATGTATTTATTTAATTAACATAACCTATAACTGTGTGCTTATTCGTGAAAACATCGTATAAATTGTCCTTCACTAACCTCTCTTGCCTCAGGAAATTCCATTGAACATCTTTCTTCAGCAACAGGGCATCGGCTTCTAAATGGACATCCTTTGCTTTCCGGAGTCCAGACCGTAACTTCAGATTCTTCATCTTTTAACACAGGAAGTTCTACCGCCTCTTCTCTTTCAGGATCCGGGGCTGCTGCAATTAGCAGCTTTGTATATGGATGTTTGGGATTAAGAATAACCTTATTAACTTCTCCCCACTCAACCATGTGACCTGCATATAAAACTATAATTCTATCAGCAAAATATCTTGCAGTTGCTATATCGTGAGTAATATAAATAAATGATTTTCCATTTTCAGTTTTTAATTTGTTCATCAGGTTTAAAATACCTAAACGAATTGACACATCAAGCATGGAGGTTGGCTCATCTGCAAAAATAACTTCAGCACCTACAGCTAAAATTCTTGCAAGGTATGCTCTTTGTCTTTGACCTCCGGAAAGCTGGTACGGGTTCTTGCTTCCCTGTTCCTCGGGAGGAACTAATCCAACCATAGTTAAATATTCATCCATCTTTTTCTTCATAGTTTTTTTATCAGAGGGATGGTACAGCTTAAGTGGTCTCTCCAGATGATAGTAAATATTATGCAAAGGATTAAGCGAGGAGAAAGGGTCTTGAAAAATCATTTGAGATTTCTGACGATAGCTTTTTAGTCCATCTCCCTTAAGCTTATGAATATTATTATCTTCAAAGGTCATAGTTCCGGAGGTTGGATTGTAAAATCTCATTGCAACTCTGCAGATGGTTGACTTTCCGCAGCCGGATTCTCCAACAATAGCTAATGCCTCACCTTTATACAAGTCAAAGGATATATCATTTAAGGCACGTAAGGTTTTCTTAGCTGAAAAAAATCCTTTTCCGCCCACTTTAAAGTCCATAACAACATTTTTAACACTGAATATCGGTTGTTTCTCTTCTTTCATATCACACCTCATACTACAATTGTAATGGATTGTGGCAATAGAAGAACGTCTCTTTATTGCGAGTAATTTCAGGTTCATTTACAAAACATTTCTTACATGCTCTAAAACAGCGCTCCTGAAATCTACAGCCTTTAGGAATACACTTTAAATCCAGAGGCGTTCCCGGTATTCCTTCCATATACTTAATTTCTCCCTTTAAGGAAGGGAAGGAGTTTTTTAAGCCATAGGTGTATGGATGACTGGGATTATGCAAAATTTTATAGGAAGGTGCCTGCTCTACAATCTTGCCTGCATACATTATGGCTATTGTGTCACAAAACTCCATCATAAGGCTTATATCATGTGTAATAAATAAAATAGAAAACTTAAATTGTTCTTTAAGCTCATAAATTCGTTTTAAAATATCTCTTTGTACTACTGTATCAAGAGCAGTAGTAGGCTCATCCAATATTAAAAGCTTTGGTTTAAGTGCTAAGGCCATAGCTATAACTGCACGCTGACGCATTCCTCCTGAAAACTGATGAGGATAGTCCTTTAGCCTTTCTGCAGGAATTCCTACAATTGATAAAAGTTCTTCTGCCTTTTTTCGAGCAATCTTTTTATTATCCGTAATACCATGATACTTAAATATTTCAAAGAACTGTTTTTCCATAGTAACTACAGGATTAAGGCAATTCATAGCTGATTGAAATACCATACTTATATCATTCCATCTAAACAACTGAAGTTCCTGTTCTGACATAGCTAATATATCTTGGCCATCTATGCGAATAGAGCCGCCTGATATTAGTGCAGGAGGTCTATGCAGTCTCATAAGGGAGTATGCAATGGTACTCTTGCCGCAGCCTGACTCTCCGGCCAGCCCAAGACTTTGTCCTTCTGCTATAGAAAAACTCACATTATCAACAGCTCTTACATAGCCTCCATCTCCTGTTACATAATCAACACAAAGATTTTCTACTGTAAGTAAGTTACCCATATTTACATACTCTTTCCTTCCTGTATTTTTGTATTATCAAGATTTATATTTTTTAGCTTTCGCTGCTTTTTCTTAATTCTATAATAGGCTCTCATAATTCTTTGAGCTCTAAGTTTAGGGTTTGAAACTTCATCAATAGAGAAGTTAATAAGAGTAAGGCCTGCTCCGAATATAACAATTCCGGCAATAGGTCCAAGTAATTCCCACCACATGCCAGCTGTCAAAGCTCCTGATTTCTGCGCATTATATAGCATAGTGCCCCAGGTAACCGAAAGCGGATCTCCAAAGCCTATAAACTCTAAGGTAGCTTGGGCCATAATGGCATAAATTAATGTACTAACAAAGGCTGAACTTATCATGGAAAGCATATTTGGCATAATTTCTACAAACATGATTCTTAGCTTTGTTTCTCCCATGGTTTCAGCAGAATATATGAATTCTCTGTTGCGTATACTCATGGTCTGAGCACGCAACACACGTGCATTCCAAGGCCAAGAGGTCAATCCTATGATGATACAGATTAGTACCGGTGATACTCCTCCTAAGAGAGAAGCAATTATCAAAAGCAGTACTATGTTTGGTATAATCATTAAAATATTAATGATTGTAGTCATAATGCTGTCATACACTCCTCCGAAGTATCCGGAGCTTATACCGAAAAATAAGCCTAAAAAAACTGTAATTGCACCGGCAAAAATGCCAACTGTAATTGATTTTCGTCCACCATATAAGGTTTGGGCAAAAACATCGTTACCTAATTGAGTAGTACCTAAAATGTGAGTAGATGAAGGTCTGCTGTGATATTCTCCTATATATCTATGTGTCGGATCATGAGTAGTAAACAAACCCGCCCCTATAGTAAGAAACAATATTATTATAATCAGCAAAGCTCCAATGGTTGTCTTAGGGCTGTTCCTAAAAAAGCTCACTAGTTTACTGTTCCATATTCTTTTCATAAATTCCTCCTTTTAGTCGGAAGCACTGAGCAATCAAAGATTACTCGCTCCGCTCGCTGATTGCTCGTAAAAGTCCATTTATGACTTTTACCTCCCTTCATTAGTTTTTACCTGCACCTTGTCTTCTAATTCTAGGATCTAAGAAGGTTATACTTATATCCGCAAGAAAATTGGCAGTAAGCATTAATACTGTAGTCATTAAGAGTATTCCCTGCATTAGAGGATAATCTCTTCGATTAATGGCATTTACCATAACCTTTCCCAGACCAGGGTAATTGAAAACCTGCTCTATAATTAGGGAACCTCCTAGTAGGAACCCTATCTGCATTGCAAGGGATGTAACAACGGGCAGAAGCGCATTTTTAGCACCATAGCCGAACATTATTTTTCTATCAGGAACGCCTTTGGCAATTCCCATGACGATATAATCTTCACCAAGTTGATTTATCATGTTAGCTCTCATGCCCATGACTCCACCAAGTCCAGTAATAAGAATTGAAAGTACCGGCAGAAAAGCATGGTAGGCAACATCCTTTATATATTCAAAATTATTTTGCGGTGTAAATAATGGAGTAACTGCATAGCTTCTAGGAAATATGCCCGTAAATCCAAGGGCAAAGCTTAAAACAATGGCGACAACCACAGAAGGAATATTGGCCAGTATTTGTCCACCTACAGTTAAGGTTGTATCCATTCTGCTTCCACGTCTCCATGCAGCAAGAATACCAAGAAGTGTATTTATTATAAATCCGAGAATCATTGCTGTTCCCATAAGGAACACTGTCCATCTTAGTCCACGTTGAACTGAATCTAAAACAGTTTGAGGATAATAGGTAAAAGAAACTCCCCAATCACCTTTAAATATACTAATAATATAATGAAAGAAACTTAAGAGAAGTGGCTCTTTTTGATTGTAACCAAATAATTTCTCTATGGCAGCAATGGTACTAGCATCTATTTTCCCTCCTGATTGATAAAGGGTTGATATATACATTTGAACAGGATTACCCGGCATCATACGAGGGAGAAAAAAGTTCAGAGACACCGCTCCAAAAAAAGCTACTAAATAAAAACCTAATCTTTTTAAAATATACTTCATCACTTTCCTCCAGCTCCCGGTCAACTACCTTCCAGCGCTCAATTGACCGTTGTTTGTAATAAAGTGTGGCATGAAAGCCATGCCACACTTTTGTAAAAATATATTTCTACTACCTTATTTTTTTCCTACTGGTCTTAAATCCATAAGCTGTAAAAGTTTTGAATCGTGGTTACAGTTTGCAGGGTTGAACTTTGGATTTTCCTTTGTTGCCCAGCCGGTAAATCTGCTGTCGTTGTAAACAAACCAGTTACCATTGTGAAGTATTGGAATATTAATCATGTTTTGTGCAAAGAACTGTTCAACTTTGCTAGTTATTTCCTTTAACTCTGCGTCAGATGCACTTGGCATTTTAGCAATTAAGTCGCTCATTTCCTTGTTAACATAGTTATTTTGGCAAGTTGACCACCAAGTTGAAGTTAGAACTCTGGAGGAATCGCCAATTGTATCAAAGTAGTACTTCCATATATCTGGTGAACTTCCATAGGCAGTATAAAGAACATCATGGTTTCCTGTTTTCCAAGTTTCAGTAACTAGAGAAAGGTCAAGAGCTTTTGCCTTAGCATTTATGCCTGCTTTTTGAAGTCCTTGTGCAGCAATTGCAGCACCATCATTCCAATCACTCCAGCCTGCAGGTGATATAATTTCAAAAGCAATCTTTGATCCGTCTGGATTTTCTACAAAGCCGTCACCATTTACATCCTTGAAGCCTGCTTTAGCAAGTAATGCTTTAGCTCCTTCTATATCAAACTTAGTGTACTTATCCATTTCTGCTTGTGCTGCAGCATCCTTATATCCGAATAAAGCTGGTGGTAATCCTGTATTTGTAGGAACTTGCTTTGAAAGATATCCATAAACTGCGGAGTCAATTATAGTACTTCTGTCTACTGCCATGGACATAGCTCTCTTGAAGTCTACATTTGTAAAAGCCTTAAGGTTATCCTTGTTCTTTGTCATATAGTTGAAGGAAATACGTACGGAGTCGTTCATTCCATACCAGAACTTGCGGTGTGGATCACCTTGTACATAGTTCTTTTCAGCATCTGGAATAAATAAGTGAGCCCAGTCAATAGTTCCACCTTGAAGTAGTGCTAAACCGGCATCGTTACCATTGTATTGAGGAATTCTAAGCTCATCAACAAAGAGCTTATCTTTTTGCCAGTAGTTTGGGTTTCTGTCTAAAACAACCATTTCTGATGCAAAAGATTTAACTACTGAGAATGCACCTGTAACAACAGGATCTTGTAATACATAAGTAGCAGGATCAGTTACCTTTGCAAAAATATGTTCTGGTACTATCCATTTTTGGAAGAACACTGAGTTTCTAGCAAAACGATTAGCAACCTTCATTACAATTTGTACAGTGTAATCGTCTACAATCTTAACAGAATCAATTTTCCCTTTTTCTCCCCAGTCACCGTTTCTATCGATTTCAGGGTGATCCTTTGAATAAGTGAAGGAGAAGGCAACGTCTTTAGCAGTAAGGTCTTGACCATCACTCCACTTTACACCTTTTCTTACCTTTACAGTAAGTGTTTTGTTGTCTGGCTCTGAAATAATGTCTTCAGCAAGCCACATATGTTCCTTGTTATTGTTGTAGCTGTCGAAAACAACCAGCGGCTCATACATAAAGCCTTGTTCAAATTGATAAACGTTAGTAACAAATGGGTTGAAGTTTCTCACCCAACCATCGTTCATTTCCATAAGTGAAGTAAGAACAGCAGGTTCTTTTTTAGTGTCTGTATTAGTATTGGTTGGCTTTGTCTTGCTGCATCCAGCTAAAGAAGCTGTTAAAGCAATAGCAAGCAAAATTGAAATAGCTTTTTTCATAGATATACCCCCTTTTATTTTAAAACCTTGCGGTTTTAATACAAATAATAATCATAACCTTCCCCAGTGCATTAATGTGTAAATCAATGATTTTTTAGTTGTCCTACTGACTCACCAGTTAAAAGCTGTCCTTTTACCAAAATTGTCTCTGGTAAAGTTGTTCTTGGTTTTTCAATATGACTTATCAATTTTTCTGCTGATTTTTCACCAAGCTCTTTAGTATCTTGTTTATATGTAGTCAATTTAGGACTTAACACCTTTGAAAGAAGTATTCCATCATAACCAGCCACAGAAATATCCTTAGTAATACTTAATCCCCTTTCATGTATCACGTTGATACCTCCTATAGCTGAAAAGTCGTCAGGAAATATTATGCATGTAGGCCTGTCCGAAAGATCTAGCAGCTCTTTTGTTATTTTCGCGGTTGCATCAGCTCTATGATATATTCCCTGTCTTACATACTCCTCAGGGATATTTAGTCCATACTCCTCTATAGTTCTATAAAAACTTATAAGACGATTTTGTGTAACAGATGTAAACTCTCCATGAATAAAAGCAATTTTTCTATGTCCCTGGCTGTAAATGTATGAAACAAGATCATGAATTCCTAATATATTATCAGAAATAACAGCGGATCTATTATTAAATTTATTATCTAAAGTTAAAACAGGAAGCTCACTGCTTACCAATTGCAGTACTGCTGGTGAATTAAAATCTACGCAGGCAATGAAAATTCCATCAACTCCTCTGTATCTGCAATGCTCCAGGTAACTCATCTTTTTATAACCAATATTATTATTTATAAAAGTTACATCATATCCTCTTTTTTCTACACCCACCTTAAAGGATTCTAATATTTCTGAAAAATATTCATGGGTAAGACCGCTATGCGTACCGTCATTAAAAAGTACGCCGATATTATTGGATTTATTTGTTTTTAACGTTCTTGCTACAGAATTAGGAAAGTACCCCAGCTCTTCTGCAGCCTTTAATACTTTTTCTTTTGTATCATTGCTTATATCACTATAACCATTTAAAGCTTTGCTCACAGTAGCAGTAGATACACCGCAGCGACTAGCTACATCCCTTATAGAAATCATTTTTCTCAACTCTCCTAAGTGCAGATTTACTAAATCGTTTTAGTAAAATGCTAAAAAAATATTGTTTCCTTGTATTTTTGTTTATTAATATAAATATCACTTCAACTCTCTTGATAAACTCTACAATTAAACAACATTCTAATTGTAAGATTATACTAATGAATATTTATTTTTTTCTTAATCTCTTAACAGTTTAAATAAAATTTACATACATTTACTATATTTTACTATCCATAGTCCGAATTTATGATAGTATGAATGCAATTTTTCTTAAACGTTTTCGAAATAGTTTTAAATTCAATTTTTCATTAATTCTCCCAGTAATAACGATTAGTAATTGTATATTAATTACCTTATCATATTAATAATAACTTATTATTTAATATTTGTAAATAACTATCATAACTTCCATTAAAATATTAATAAACTTTTTATTAATATTCATAAGACTTCTAGTAACTTAATATGGTTAGGAGTAAACTAAACTTATAATTGAATTTTTTACAAGCAATATGATTTAAAAAGGCCTAGCAATTGATAACTGTTATGGACCTATGAGAAATACAGGAGGAAAATTTATGCTCCAATCAACACTCTCAGAGGATAATGAGCTTTATTTTTATACTATAAAATACAAGCTTTTTGAAGAAAGTCTTTGCAAAGCAGAAATGAGGTATCTTTTTAATAATGTTCCTGATAATAAATTCTTTTTCTCAAAGCATTACATAACTCCATCTCGAAGTGCATTTATAAAACAATGCATATCAATAATATATAAAGCTAGCAGCTTGGATAAGCTAGTAGAACAAATTCTACATAACAATCTATCTTATGAAGACTTTAAAGTATGCTATATAAGTATTGATGATACCAGCATCCCATTTGAAGAAAGACGAAGGATAGAGTATGTTATAGGTTATAACGTAAACGGTTTTGCCGATGTTCATAATCCTGAAGTACTTTTGGGAGTGACTAAAATTCAAGATATGTGGATTTTCGGTGAGCTTGAAAATAATAATTCTGCTTGGAAGGAACACAACAATAAACCCTACTCTTACTGCAATGCACTTGATGTCAGGCTTGCCAGAAGCTTGGTAAATATAGCTGCCTCAAATGATCTAAATTCAAAGTTAGTAGATCCCTGCTGCGGGATAGGAACAGTTGTTATTGAAGCTCTCTCGATGGGATTAAATATTAAAGGCTATGAGCTGAACAAATGTATTGCTGAAAACGCAAATAAAAATCTTGAATTTTTTAATTATGAAGCTGTTATAGAAAATAAGGATATGCACACCTTAACAGAAAGGTTCGATTGTGCAATTGTTGATTTACCCTATGGACTCTTCAGTGCTACAACTTTAAGCGATCAGCTATCCATAATGAAAACTACCCGCAGATTAGCTGACAGAGCAATATTTGTAACCCTTGAGGATATGGAAGCTCATATTAAAGACTGTGGCTTTACTTTAGTAGACAAGTTTTCTGCGTCAAAAGGATTTTTTAAAAGAATCATTAATATTTGTGCGTAAATAAAATAGGGCTGATAAAAACAGCCCTTATCTTTTACCCAAATATCTGAGATATACCCATTATTATCATCAATGAACCGGCAATTATGTTAGCCTTTCTGCCGATTTTAAGCTTAGTAAAAAATTTAATGCCATAGTTTCCTAAAAAGAATATTAAAAAGCTAATTACGAAGTAAGGCATGGACACCATAAAGGCATCATAACCAACAAGTCCTGAGCTTATAGAACTTGGAACATCATCAAGGGCTAAAACTAATCCTACAAGAAAAGCTTCTTTATATCCAATAACTTTTATTTTGTTTATCTTATCCTCATCTTCTGATTCATGAAATGCTTCATATATCATTCTAATTCCCATTCCTGCAAGAAGCACCATGCTAATAACAGCTGCAGTTTCATCTCCAATGTATTTTGATACTATGCCTCCTGTAAAGGAGGAGACAAAAGAAACAGCAAAGGCCAAGAAGGAAATAAGCATGTTTTTAGAAAGCTGTACTCTAACCCCGGCAATACTATAAGCTATTCCTATTCCTATGTTATCAATACTATTGATAAATGCTATAAAGAATAAGTATATAAGCTTCATATAATCTACCCTCCCCGTATTACGAAGTACTCTGAAAAACTAAAGTTCTTCAGATACCTAAATAATTAAGTACACTTACTTTTCCGGGGTATAATCTTTTGGTACATTATATGAAGCTTAACTATTTTGGTTCGTTTCCTTATAAAATATTATTTAAGCCTTTCAAACCTTTCCCATAAATCTGCATTTGCTTTTTTTAAATTCACTATTTTAAAACTATCGCTATCTACAAAGGTTTGAATAGTTTTTCCTTTTGAAATAAGTCTTCCATCCTTAACTCTTATAACCTTATATTCTAAGACAACCTTCACAGGACTTAGCTCCTGAAGTGAAGTCTCTATAATGAGTTCATCAGCATACTTAGCTCCCTCAATATATCTGCACTGAGTTTCTACAAGCGGCATCATAATTCCCTTATCTTCAATTTCCTTATAGGAAATTCCTGCACCAAGTATAAAGTCTTCTCTTGCTGTTTCAAAGTAAACATAATAATTTGAATGGTGCACTATTCCCATCTGATCAGTTTCAGCGTATCTAACCTTTAATTCTGTTGTACTCTTATACATATTAAATCCTTCTTTCAATTTATTTTTCTGCCCAAGAATCTGCTATAGTTGTTTCTGCAATAACAGGTACTTGCTTTAAATAATACTCTCCAGCCTTCTCCATCACAGCTTTAAGCCTAAGAGCTGCTTCCTCGGCTAAATTTTCCGGAACCTCGAGCAGTATTTCATCGTGGACTGTCCCTACAATATGTCCTTTTAACTCTCTTGCTTCAGGCACAAGCATTCCTAGGGCTTTCTTTGCAATATCAGCAGCAGTACCTTGAACAGGTGTATTTAAAAGAGTTGTTATTGCAGCCTCTCCTTCAAAGGTGCAGCGTCTTCCTGACAAGGTTCTTACTTCAGTTATGTCTGAAGCCTTTTTCATCCTTACATGCCAGTTTGCTATACCCTTATAGGCTTCGAAAAACCTATCTCTAAATATTTCGGCCTGCTCTAAACTCATATCAACTCCATAGACTGTTTTTGCATAGCCCTGAAGCCCCTTGGCTCCCATAGCATATATAAGTCCAAAATTTATAGCCTTTGCAGACTGTCTTTCTGCTTTAGTTACACTTTTTATATCTTTATCCGCCACCAAAGCTGCAGTCAAAGCATGTAAGTCCTGTCCGCTTTTATAAGCCTCTATCATAGTCTTATCCTGCGCAATCTCTGCTGCCACTCTAAGCTCGATTTGGGAGTAGTCTGCTATAACAAACTTGTATCCATTCTCCGGTACAAAACATTCTCTAAATTCCTTTCCCCTTGGAATCTGCTGAACATTTGGATCTCCGCAGGAAAACCTTCCTGACCCGGCACCTATCTGCCTATAGCTTGAATGAATTCTTCCTGTTGTTTTATTTATATATTGAGGCATAGGAATTAAAAAACCTTGAAGAGCCTTTGATACCCTTCTGTAGTCAATAAGCTGCTTTATAACTTCATGCTTATCTTTATACTCTACGAGCTCTGCATGAGAAGTTGAATTTAGCTGTATGCCCCTTTTAGCTAATGCCTTAATAACTTGGGATTGGCTATCTAAGTTTATATCCACACTGGTTTCTTCACCAAACATGCTGGTCTGCATACCTTGTGAGCCAAGCTCTGTATTAAGCCTTGCTTTAAGTTCCTTTAATTGAGTATCATATTTTTCAAAAAGCTTATTCCACTTTTCCTTATGAAGCTTTATTCCGCTAAGCTCCATATCAGCAACTGCAAATACACAATCAAATTCTAACTTACAAACCTCTATAAGCCTGTATTTTCTTATTTCCTCAATAAGCTTTTCTCTTAAAGGAAGCAGTATAGCTGCATCCTTTGCAGCATACTCTATCTGCTCTTTTCTAAGATTTCCTGTAAAGTCGCTCTTTTGCTCTTCTTTTGGAAGATTTATGTCCAAATAGTAAGCTGCTAGAGCACCAAGTCCGTGTCTTTGAAGCTTTCTGTCACCAATAATCTG
The DNA here is from genome assembly GCA_000466585.1 of Clostridiales bacterium oral taxon 876 str. F0540. Classification (GTDB taxonomy): domain Bacteria; phylum Bacillota; class Clostridia; order Clostridiales; family Clostridiaceae; genus Clostridium_AT. The sequence continues at coordinate 232,994 of KE993496.1, read as the reverse complement.
AGAAGCCAGCATAGTATCAAATATAACCCCGCTGAATTTAAAGTCATTTGCTGTAAGAAACTCCACATCAAATTTAGCATTTTGGAACACCTTAATACTCGGGGAGTCAAACACATCTTTTAGCTTATAAAGCACATCTTCTTTTAACTTAAACATATCAATAACGACTGCCGGCTTATGTTCGCAGGCTATCTGTAATAATCTTATCCTATCATTTATAGGATCAAGACCTGTTGTTTCTGTATCAACCCCAAGGACTTTTGCTTCTCTTATATAGCTTAATACTTCATCAAGCTTTTCTTCATTTTCTACATATATGTAATCTAAGTTATTTATATCCATTAAATCACCTTTAGTTTAAGTAATATTTATTATCAATTATATCACTTTTATGTTAATTAAACCATTTACTCATATTATTTATATATTTTACTAATACTATATTGGATATATATTAGAGAAAGGGGTATTTATTATGCCTTTAACAAACAAAGAAAAGACTTTGATAGAAGATAACTTAAATGCAGAATACCTATGTATAAGAAAGTATGAGCAATACTCTGCAATGGCTTCCGACCAAAAGATAAAGCAGGTGTTTACTGATCTTGCCAGCAAAGAACATCAGCATGCACAAACTCTTAAAAACATGTTAAGCAGCAATGGAGAAAATACATATAATATGTTTGAAAGCTATGTAAAACCTCAAGGTGATTTGTCCAATATGCAGCCAAACCTTGGGATAACAGATGCACAACTTTTGAATGATGCACTGTCAACTGAAAAGCATGTATCCGGATCATACAACACTGCAGTACTTGAGTCTGTTGATCCTCAAATTAGAAAACAGCTTCAGCACATTCAGCAGGAAGAACAAGGGCATGCTGAAACCTTGTTCAAAGAAATGCAGTCTAGAGGCTGGTATAACCCCTCCTAATCAAAAAAGGAAGTGTCGAAAAACACTTTGTAGGTTTAAGTGTTTTTCGGCACCCCCTGCTCTTATAAGGCCGGTCTAGGAAATCCATTGCCTTGAACATCCACTGTTTCAATAATCGACACCATTGCAGAAGCATCAATCTGCTGAATTATACTTCTTACTTTATTTATCTGGTTTTCAAGAACTGCACAATAAATAATCTTTCTTTGAATTCCAGTGTAGGCACCTTCTCCATAAAGGTAAGTTGTTCCTCTGCCCAACTGTGTCATTATAGCTTTTGAAACCGCCTCTTCTTCTGAAGTTATAACCATAAGTATCTGTTTTTTATTAAAGGAATTGATAACTTTATTTATAACAATGGACTTAATATACATTAAAATTAAGGTATATACTGTAATAGTCAAACTTGATACAAAAATACCGCATCCTACTATTATGCTATTTATCATAAAATACAAGGTAGACATTTCTGTACCTTTATTTCTTCTGATAATAACCGCTATTATGTCTGTTCCTCCCTGAGAAGCACCAATTCTAAAAATTATACCCATTCCAATGCCGCTTACTACTGCACCAAGCAAAGTAGATATAAATATATCCTCAACCTTTAGAAAACTAAAAGCATTTTTCGTTAGTACTAAAAACAAAGACATTGATATCATTCCTATGAAGCTGTAAAAAATAAATTCCTTGTTTACAAGCTTATAGCCTATGATGAATATTGGCAAATTAATAATAAACACCCAATAGCCTGATGGAATATTAAAAACATACTGTAGAAGTATTCCTATCCCAGCTGCACCGCCGCTCAATAATCTATGCGGTACTATAAAAGCATTGATTGCTATTGAATAGATTAAACTTCCGAGCAAAATAATAGTTATTTTTTTAAACCTTTGATAGTTATCTTTAAACATTGTTAGCCTCCTAAATGTTGTTTTGAAACATAACTACCCCCGCTTAACATATAATTAAATTCAAGCTATCCTCCTTTTGCAAAACTAAATAAAAAGGGTATCTCTTTTTACGGAGATACCTTATAATTACATAATTGCACGACAAAAATACTGTTTTATTATCAATGCACGTCTGTTTAAACTTCCCTCCGAAGTTTTACATACAGTACTAGGCAGGTCTCCTGACTCACGGCTTATAACCTCTACCATCCTTCCCAGACAAGTCCAGTGGAATTAGCTTCGTTGCCGTCTACAGTAGCGGGGGCTGTAATGGATTTTCACCACTTTCCCTATTATCCCTTTTAGGGCACCTAAACTGTTTATATTCAGTTTCATTATTATTATAATACAATTCTTTTGTTATAGCACTACTTTTTTAAACATTTATAGAAACACTAACGTTTAATAAATCTCTATTTTTCTCAAGGACTGGCTTTATTATATCATTTATAAAGTCCTCTACCTGTCCTGGTGCTCTCCCAATAAAATTCTCTGCTTCCATAATTGAAAGAATCTCTTCTCTGCTCATAGAAAAAGCATCATCAGCTATTATTCTATCAAGAAGATCATTACTTAACCCCTGTTCTTTTACCATTTTAGCAGCCTCCATAGAATGAACCCTTATTCTTTCATGAAGATCCTGTCTGTCTCCGCCTTGCTTAACTGCTTCCATTAATATGTTTTCAGTTGCCATAAAAGGAAGTTCATTATTAACATGTGCTGCTATTACTTTCTCATATACAACAAGATTGCTTGCTACATTTATATAAAGATTTAAAACTCCATCTAAGACTAAGAATGCTTCTGCCACAGAAAGTCTCTTATTTGCCGAATCATCCAGAGTTCTTTCAAACCACTGCGTAGATGCAGTTATAGCAGGATTTAAGGCATTAACTATTACATGTCTTGCCAATGCACTTATTCTTTCAGATCTCATTGGATTTCTCTTATAGGCCATAGCTGAGGAACCTATCTGATTTTTTTCAAAAGGTTCTTCTACTTCCTTCATGCTTTGAAGAAGCCTTAAGTCATTGCTGAATTTATAAGCACTTTGAGCAATTTCAGATAAGGTATTCAAAACTATAGAGTCAACCTTTCTAGGATAAGTCTGCCCTGTTACAGCATAGCTTTCTTTAAAGCCCATTTTTTCTGTAACAAACTTATCAAGCTGCTTTATTTTATTTTCATCACCATCAAATAATTCCATGAAGCTTGCCTGTGTTCCTGTAGTTCCCTTAACTCCTCTAAACCTCAGAGTTTCTATAACGTAATCTAAGTTTTCAAGATCAAGTACTAAGTCCTGCATCCATAGAGTTGCTCTTTTGCCCACTGTAGTCAGCTGTGCAGGCTGAAAATGAGTAAACCCTAAAGTTGGCAGACCTTTATATTTTAATGCAAAGGCAGCTAAAGCATTTATTACATTAATTAATTTTTTTCTGATAAGAAGAAGGCCTTCCTTCATTATTATGAGGTCTGTATTATCACCTACATAACAGCTTGTAGCTCCAAGGTGTATTATTCCTTTAGCCTTAGGACATTGAACTCCATAAGCATAAACATGGCTCATAACATCATGCCTTGTTTCTTTTTCCCTCTGCTCAGCTGTCTCATAATTTATATTATCTACATTAGCCTTTAATTCTTGAAGCTGTTCCTCAGTAATATTAAGTCCAAGCTCTTTTTCGCCCTCAGCCAAAGCCACCCAAAGCTTTCTCCAAGTTTTAAACTTCATTTCCTCAGAAAACAAATAAGACATTTCTTTTGAAGCATACCTGCTGTTTAAAGGTGTACTATATAAATCTCTCATTATAAAAGCCTCCATTATATTTCATGAACAACTATAGTTTGATCTCTTCTTGGTCCTACTGAAACTATTCCTATCTGCACTCCAGTGAATTCTTCTATCTTCTTTAAGTACTTCTTTGCATTTTCAGGAAGTTCCTCATAGCTTCTTGCATCTGCAACGCTATCGTCCCAGCCGTCGAACTCTTCGTAAACAGGCTCGCATTTTGCTAAATCTTCAAGGCTTGCTGGGAAGTAATCAATAACTTTATCTTCAAACTTATAGCCTGTGCAGACTTTTAACTTATCAAGTCCTGCTAAAGTATCAATCTTTGTTACTACAAGACTTGTAAGTCCTGAAACTCTAGCCGAAGTCTTAAGTATAACAAGGTCAAGCCATCCGCAGCGTCTTGCTCTTCCTGTTGTAACACCAAATTCCTTTCCTTTTTCTCTTATCCATTCGCCTGTTGCATCTTCAAGCTCTGTTGGGAATGGTCCTTTACCTACTCTTGTTGTATAAGCTTTAGCAATACCTACAGCACCTGTTATCATTGTAGGTCCTATGCCTGCTCCGGCAGAAGCTCCGCCTGCAATAGTATTTGAGGAAGTTACATAAGGATAAGTTCCATAATCTATATCAAGAAGCATACCTTGTGCTCCTTCAAATAAAACCTTACTGTTATTTTTAATCTCATCATATACTCTAACAGAAGCATCCTGAACAAATGGCCTTAATCTTTCGCCATATGCTATGTACGCATTATAAATCTCATCAAAGTTTAAAGGTTCTTCTTCATAAACCTTAGTTATAATTTCATTTTTAAGTCTTATATTTTCTTGAAGCTTTTCTTTAAAAACTTCTTTATGCATAAGGTCGCAGACTCTAATTCCGCTTCTTTCTGCCTTGTCTGTATAGCATGGACCTATACCTTTTCCTGTTGTTCCTATATCATTTTTACCTCTTGCCTTTTCCTTTAACTTATCTAAAAGTTTATGATAAGGCATAATAAGCTGTGCTCTATCGCTTACTATTAATTTCTCAGGAGTTATCTTAACACCCAAATCTTCCAAATACCCTACTTCTTCAAAGAAGGCTTTAGGATCTAGCACTACACCGTTACCTATTACATTAAGTTTATCTTCATACAATACTCCTGAAGGAATCAAGTGAAGCTTATATTGCTTATCACCAACCTCAACAGTATGCCCTGCATTATTACCGCCTTGAAACCTTACAACTACGTTAGCTTTCTCAGCAAGAAAATCCGTCATCTTGCCCTTTCCTTCATCTCCCCATTGTGCTCCTAAAACTACGAATGCTGACATATTAATTCTCTCCTTTTTCTTCAAATTTATTAGCTACTATTCTTCCTACATAAACTCCGCTTGCTGAAGCCTGAGATAAAGAATGAGTAACTCCTGAGCCATCACCTAAAACATATAAACCCTTTATTTTAGACTCTAGGTTGTTGTCAACTTCAACTTTTGAGTTGTAGAACTTAACCTCAACTCCATATAAAAGAGTATCTTCATTAGCTGTTCCGGGTGCTATTTTATCTAAAGCATAAATCATTTCTATAATATCGTCTAACTGTCTTTTAGGCAATACAAGACTTAAATCACCAGGAGTAGCTTTCAAAGTAGGTCTTGTAAAACTCTTAGACATTCTGTGTTCATTAGTTCTTCTGCCGCTAACTAAATCTCCAAACCTCTGAACCAAAACACCACCTCCAAGCATGTTACTGAGCCTTGCTATGGATTCTCCATATTCATTACTGTTTCTAAATGGATCTGTAAAGTTATTTGTAACCAAAAGAGCAAAGTTTGTATTTTCAGTATGAAGCTCCGGATTTGAATAGCTGTGTCCATTAACTGTTACAATTCCATTAGTGTTTTCGCTTACTACTTCCCCATGAGGATTCATACAGAAGGTTCTTACGAAATCTGAATACTTCTTAGTTCTGTATACTATTTTGCTTTCATAAACTTCACTTGTTATATGCTCGAAAACTGCGGCAGGAAGTTCAACTCTAACCCCTATATCTACTCTATTGCTTTCAGTTTTTACTCCAAGTCTTTCACAAACTGAAGAAATCCATTTAGATCCTGATCGGCCTGTTGCAAGTATCAGATGATCACTCAAATACTCACTATTTTTTGTGTAAACAATAAATTCATCATTCTTCTTGCTCACATCTTGAACTTCAGTATTAAATACTATATCTATCTTATCCTTTAAAAATTTATATATGTTATCCAAAATAATTAAATTTCTATCTGTTCCTAGGTGTCTTACCTTTGCATCTAATAAGTGTAAATCATATCTTAAAGCTTCACTTTTAAGCTTTGAAGCAGCAGTTGAATACAGTTTAGCATCTGCCCCGCCCATACTGCACAAAACCTCATCTACATAATGCATAAGGTCCATAGCTTCTTCATAGCCTACATATTTGTATAGATCTCCGCCAAAGTTATTTGTTATATTATACTTTCCGTCAGAGAGGCTTCCAGCTCCTCCGTAGCCATTCATTATATTGCAGGTTTTGCAGTGTATACAGGTCTTTATCTTATTTCCATCTATAGGACATGTCCTTTTCTCAAGAGCATTTCCTTTTTCAATCATAATAATTTTAATGTTCGGATTTAACTTAACCATCTCATAAGCTGCGAATATTCCGCTAGCCCCTGCTCCAACAATAGCCACATCATATTTCATTAAAATCCCCTCCACACCATTAAGAATGTCATTTGACTACTCATTAATATTAACAGAGTAGATTTTACCAGTCAATATAAAATACGAATATTAATTTTAAATTAATATTATTGTTCGCACTTTTACTAAATATATTTGCTTGATATAAGTCTTGTAAGCAGAACTAAATATAATAGATTTACTTTATAGCAATAGAAACCCGAATATACTTTTAATAATTTTTATAATTAAAAAAGCATGCTAATAAACATGCTTTCTACATACTGTTTTATAGTTTTTATTAAGCGGCATAGAAGAAATTCGTCATAATATCCGCATACCACAAACTGCTGCTAACTCATTTATATCTAACTCCCCAAACTAAACCTTCCCTCTCCCTTTAAATAGCAGTCGAAAAATTCAAGGCATGCCTTGTTGATCATCTTGAGACAACCTTCAGCGCTTGTCGTTGATTTCTGACCGTTTAATATTCGTGTTAAAATCGGACTCGTAAGCGCCAGATCTGTAAGTGTAAGATGTCCCACTCCTCTGATATGCACATTAAATGCTGTTGGATTGATATTGGAAAGCAAAGCATAATTTTCAGCATATTGCGGCCAGTCGCCCAAATGACTCCATGAAGCATCAGAATATACATTAAGCACAGGTACGGGATACTTCTCACTTGTAAAAACAAACTCATTATTCTCAACGCCCTTAATATCATATTGAAATGGTGCTTCCAGCGCAATAACAGCGCTGACATCCTTTCTCATTCTTCCAATACCAAGTGCTGCAGATCCCCCGAGCGAATGCCCCATAACTCCTATTTTCTTAGTGTCTACAAGTTTGTACACTTTATCTGCAGTATTTTCATTTCCCTGGCTTAGAATATAATCAATGACAAAATTTATATCATCCGTACGTACCTTCATCCATTTTTGATAATACTCGTAGCTTTGTTGTTTGTTTTGGTGTGCATCCTCGTTTTTTACTTCCCTCATATAACTCTTATCCATAAATGTAGTCTTCCCATTATCATCAGTGGTATATAGACATTGAAAAGTATGGTCTATTGAGCATACAACATAACCATGGCTTGCAAGTTCATTATAAAGCGTTTCATTGCTTGTTTTTATGCCATAGGAACCATGAGAAAAAACTATAAGTGGATAGGTGTTGTCTGTATTTTTGGGATACCATAGTTCCACGTTCAATTTTCTGTATTCTCCAGAATCAGTATAGGTTTCAATACGTCCTGAATCCATGTATGTGTATGTTGCAGTGCCAACCTGATATTTGCCAGTTGGTTTTATTGTCACATGTTGCGGAAATACGATTGAAGGCAGAGTTGCCACAAAGATAAGCAATATTATTCCTGCTGTCTTAAGAACAACATTCATCGCTTTATATGTTTTTTTGTCCTGTCTTTTCTTGATCAAACCAACTACGCCCACTACAGCAAATAAACATAGTAAGATAGCTAAAGTATAATAACGTCTCCCCAAGTCTATCACTGAAAAAACAGCAAGCAATACAAAAACACTAAATGCAATAATTCTAATAATGTTTCTTGCTTTCTGTTGATTGGATTTTGTAATAATGCAAAAAACCACGAAAATGATTTCAAAAATAACAGCAGTTAATAATATAATAATTCCCATTTTTCTTTACCTCATCTTATTTCCTTGAGCAATATATAATGCTATTTATGCAACGCTTATAAGAATTCACTAATCACAAACTCTTCATCTATAAATTAAGTTCTAAATAAATTGTATATTCTCTAAAAGGAACTAGAGTTAAGTTTAAACTTTTATCCTTATAGCCTTGGGATGTAATAAATATTTTAGATTTAATAGGAACATGAAGTTTATACACAATAGGTCCTCCTGCGTCAGTTCCAGGGCTTGCAATTCCGTTTAGATTTGGCTTCATGTTAATACCAACACCTTTAATATATTTATTTGAAATTGCATCTTTAATATTTATAGTAACTTCACCTGATGCAAAAATGATTATTGCGCATATACAAAACAAAACACCTGTAGCAGTTATGAATTTATATCTTTTCAATATTCTCTACCTTTTACCTTTAGTATTTCGCCTTTGATAATAACTAAGATAATTCATTGTCTATAATATTTAATAAACTAGTCATTATATTATCATTCGTTTTTATGTTCTTTAGTTTTGAATTATATTCATTTTTTCCGTAAATCATATCTATGCCAAAATCAAGGTCTGCCTCAGCACTAATAAGAAAAAAAGATTTTTTAAGCATTACTGATTCTTTTGGTTTGTTATTTAAATTCAGGTTAAAATCTATAGGATTATCATAAATAAGTTCAATACATCGCCAAGCATTTTTCACTTGATTTACTTCTTTTAAAAGCAACTCTTGACTTTCTAAATTTGATATTTTCCCTAACTTGTTTGTAGAATTCAATCTTTCAAAAACAATGAAAAAAATATAATTACTAACGAAAGAATACAGGTAAACGTTATCTTTCCCCTTAAATTCATAAGAACACATCACCCTTAAAATATCACTATAATTGGCAGTTCCAATTACAGCTGCTTCTTTATATTATCAAAGGCCTTCTTAACTAATTCCAGCTGATTCTCTCTAGCTTGGCAGTTTGAGAACTTAACCTCATTATATATTCCTACCATTTCATCTAAATAGTCATCACTTTGCAAGTTTACTTTAGTTTGAACCTTTAGCTCTGAAGCTGTCATGTATGTTTTATAAATTCCAGCCTTTTCTGTTACCTTTTCAAAATCTTTGAACACATCTAAAATCTTATCTCTTAAAGTTTTATTTCCTCTAAATATTTTCTTTAGTAAAGATTGTATACCATTTTTATAACTATAATCCTTATTTAACTCTTTGTCCTTATATATTTTTTCTTTTTCCTCTACGTACTGCTCATGTTTATGTTTAAATATCTTCATTTTATATATAGCATCAATAATAAATAAAACGATAATTAATAAAGCAACACCTTTCAATGTGCTGGATACAATAATTTTGTCTGTTTCAAGTGAGGCATCTTTTTTCCAATTTACATTTTTATCAAATCCACTTAATAATGATTCTGATAGTTTCTGAAAGGCTGCTAAAATATTATTTTTGGGTACTAATTTCAACAATTCCCTATTTATAAACAATAAAAAAGGTTCTAATATAATTCTAATTAAATCCAATATAGTATCTATTATAAAATTTGCAGCAGTACTAAATCCGTTTATAATATTTATTGATTTATTCAGTAACCAATCTGTAGTTAATATAGTTGTCGATACTATTACTATGCCATACTTTTTCAATATATCTATAAGCAAGAACTCTTGCTTTTCAGCATTATTAATTTCTACTTTATAGGAATAGGATCTGCTCTCTTTAAGGAGTACTATTGAAACTATTATATAATTGACAAGAAATCTATAGACATAATCAGCAACAGATTTCTCCATCCATAGAGAAGTAAGAGCCAATACTCCTAAAATTATCGCCCCCTGTTTAGAATTCAGCCTATGCTCCTCATATTCTACAGGCAACTCCTCAAACTTTAAATTTATAAACATTGATCCAATAACAAATATAAAATTATATAAAATTAATGTACCATTAAACAAGACCCACAGAAAAAAACCACTTATTGCCGCAGGAACTGCTATTGCTAAATATTTATTATTACTTTTGAAATAAATAAACTTCATCAGAAATATTGATGCTAAAGAAAGTAAAAATAATCTATAATCTGCTAATTTATTAAACAACAAACCTGTCAGAACTATCCAGCTTGTAAAAGTAATTAATGCAACATCTAATGATACCAGTATTTTAATTTGTCTAATTCTGCTCATGCACGGTCTCCCCTTTATAAGTTATTTTTTCGATTCCACTTATATAAGGAATATCTCCATTTTCAGAAACATCGATAACTTTAAGCTTAAATCCTTTTTTTTGCAACGAGTAAAGAATAGATTTGCTTTTTTCACTAAGAAACGGTGCTATTATTATATATGTATCATTTCCATTAAATTTGTTAGACTTAATTCTTAGGTATTCATCTAGTTCTGATATTACTGCTGTATCAATTCTAGCTGCCATCTCCATAATTTTTTTAAAGGAATTAAGACTGGGAGCAATCTCTCCAATTAAATTTTCATTCATAGAATTTATTCTGGCATTAGTCCAAAACCCTGTTGCAAATCCTTCTTTTATAGCCTTGTTTGCTAGAGCTACAGCTACTCTTACTCCGCTTTCAATTGGCTCTTCGGCTATATTAGACCATGATGGTTCTCCACATTGAACACTAAGTATAATAATTATTTTCTTATCTGAGGTAGTATCATAATCTTTGACCATAAGCTTATCCATCTTTAAACTGGACTTCCAATCGATATTTTTCATACTATCTTCTACGCCATATTCTCTTATACCTTTTATGTACAAAGTGTCTTTTAATATCCATCTTTTCACGGTATTGTTCCCCTGAAAGCTAGTGGTATCAAATTTATAAGATGCCAAATCCTTTACCCTAGGATAAACTAATATCTCAAGATAATTCTCTATTTCTGCTGATTCTGCTGATAAACCAAATATATCGCCAACTGTAACTTGTATATCTTTAAGTATGTATGCACCTCTTTTTTCAGCAACCAACTCATAGGTTCTTTTTCGCCTTTCATGTCGTCCTATACTATATCTGCTTATATGACATAGGTGGCTTCCATCCTTGTAGTTCATGACTTCTTTACTGAACTCTATTCCATCTGGTATGACTTCATTTAAAACTAAAAATGATATTGGAAGAAACTTATTATTCTCCACTATCGTCTTAATTTTAAAAAACTGTCCTTCAAAAATTCTATGAGTGCCCAGTTCCCTTCTAATTTGAAGTTTTTCAAAACCCTTCTTTTTTGTAGTATTTGATAACTTTATCATTGCCCACACTATTATCAAAATTAATAAAAGTCTCAGCATTATGATATCACCTCTATAATTTCTCTAGTGGAGCTTCGATAGTATTCAATATTTCGTTAATAATCTCCTCTGCCCTGCTACTCTCCAGGTTCGTCTCATTTTTTAATATTAATCTATGACTTAAAATAGATACTGCTAGTTCTTTAACGTCTTCAGGTATTACATACTCCCTTCCATTTATTGCTGCTAATGCTTGAGCCCCTTTTATAAGATTTAAGGTGGCTCTGGGACTACAGCCAAGTTCTACATCTTTGCAGTTTCTCGTAGATGAAATAATATCTAATATATACTTTTTTATAAATTCATTTACGTACACCTTATTGTAATTATTTTGAACATACTCTATATCTTTCATATCTACAACTGCTTCCAGCTCTTCTAATGGATCTTCAACAATATATCTATCTATCATATCCATTTCATCCTCTAAGTTAGGATAGCCCATTGATAGTTTCATAAAAAATCTGTCTAGTTGTGCCTCGGGTAATGGAAAGGTTCCAAATTGTTCTACAGGGTTTTGTGTTGCAATAATAAAAAACGGTTTATTGAGTCTTATGGAATTTCCCTCCACTGTTACTTGCCTTTCTTCCATGCATTCTAACAAAGCAGATTGTGTTCTCGGTGTTGCCCTGTTTATTTCATCAGCTAGTATAAATTGACTTAATATAGGGCCTTTTCTGTATTGAAATTCCTGTACTTTTTGATTATAATAATAAATTCCAACCAAATCTGATGGAAGTAAATCCGGAGTAAATTGGATTCTTTTAAAAGTACAATTCATAGATTTTGCTAGGCTTCTCGCTAGCTTTGTTTTACCAAGTCCCGGAACATCCTCAAGTAGAACATGTCCTGAAGTTATAAATGCTACAATTATTTTTTTAATAATATTCTCTTTTCCTATAATTGTCTTGCTAACATTGGTTGTTATTTTATCTGAAAATAACTTGAATTTTTCAATCTGCATACATATCCCCCCGCTTATATATTGGCATAATAAATCCTGTCTGCTTTTGTATTGTAAATTACAGTTTTATCTGTAAATAATATCCTTTATACCTATTATATCATAGTCTATTTATCAATCATATATCGCATCCAGCTTGCAAGTTATTTAACATTTTACACTTCTATTCGCCTAAATTTTAGTTAATTACCTATTCATCATGATCTAATGCAGATATTATTGCATATAAAAATACGCTCTAGCACAAAAACTGTGAACTACAGCGTATTATTAAAACTATTCTATTTTAGCTTTATTACATTTTCATATGTTTTTATACAGTAATTAACGCCAAGCCTTCATATCCCAGTAAAATATGAATTATTCAACCTTCCAGATATACTCCCCTTTTTTATCAATATACCTTGTTCTGTTTTCAAATAAAACTTTAGAAGCTCCATCTATAAACCTAGATACTTCATCAAAAACAGGATTTATAACAAAGTTTTCTTCCATATCTATAAAGCCCCACTTGCCATTAACCTCAACAGATATTAAGCCTTCACTTACCGCATCAACATTGTCATATTTCACAGCAATAACCTCTTTGCCTTCTTTATCTATAAAGCCATATTTGTCTTCTTTAGCAACAGCTGCAAGTCCCTCATAGAAGCTGTCTGCCCAATCATACTTAAATTCTATAACAGTTTTGCCTGAGGCATCTATATATCCGTATTTATTGTTTAATTCCACTGCTGCTAAACCTTCACTAAAATCATTAACTAAGGAATACTTCGGCTTTATTACCATTTCTCCTTTATTATTTATGTATCCATAATCCCCGTTAATTTGTACTGCAGCCATCCCTTCGCTAAAGCCATGAGCATAATCATATTCAGGCTCGATAACTATTTTACCGCTTTTATCTATATAGCCAAGCTTTCCTCCAAGCTGAACTAATGCTAAGTCTTCGCTGAAATCATAAGCTGCTAAAAATTCCGGCTCTATAGCAATGTTACCTTCTTTATTAATGAATCCCCACTTGTAACCTGTTTGCACAGCAGCCAAATCCTCTGAAAACCCGTTTGCTTCATCATATACTGCTTTTATTTTAAGATTACCCTTTTCATCAACAAAGCCCTTTTTACCGCTAACTTCAACTACAGTATAACCTTCGCTATATTCAAACACATCCTCAAATTCCTGTGTGCTTACTATATTTCCTGATTTATCTATAAATCCAAAGTTATCTCCAATGCCTATAATAGCAAGTTCACCATAAAACTCCTCAGCATACTCAAACTTTGGTTCTATAACTATTTTTCCTGTGTTATCAATAAATCCATATTTCCCATTAAGCTTTACAGGATATAAACTTTTATTCTCTATCATTTAAAATTCTCCTTTCAATTGAAACAATAGGCAGTTTAAGACCTTGTTAATCCATTAAAGTCTATTTAGTACCTCAACATCTTAAATTATTATTTTTCATAATATGTTTCTAGCATACCTTGCTGACTTATATATTATTCTTTGCCTGTATGATATTCAAGCACTATGACAATAATACATTATTACTCGTTAAATTAAAAGGTCAAAAGTTAAGCAAATAAAAAAACTGCCTGTATATTGCTAAATACAAGCAGCACCTAATAATTAATCTCCTGAACTCAGCTTACCCACATCATTGATCTTATCCTTGCTTGAATAAATCACATAGTAGTAATGTGTCTTAACATCTTCATTCTTTTTATAGGTTCTTTTATAGGCCCTAACCTTGCCCTCAAGATTTTTATACTGAGCATTTTGTGCTTCATCAGTATACACTATATCGAAAAACTTTTTAGTAGCATCAATAGTATCCGAAACCTGTCCGTCTTTTTCAGCCTGGAATCTTACATGAACTATGTTATTTAAAGTTCCAATTCCTGCATAATAGCCATCTAAATTCACTAAGTTGGCTTCCTCCATAAATTCTTCTCCGGTTTGAGTGTAGCCTTCTAAAGCCTCTACATGTATTACCTTTTCGCAGCTGGATAACGCTCCAATTGAAAACATAGCTATCATAAATATGAAAAATACAGCAAGACCTATCCCAATTTTACTATTATTTTTTACAGTCTTATTTATTTTTTTAGGGCTGTTTTGCTTTAAGGTGTTAGGGTAATAGCCATTTCTTATACCTTTATAATATTTCCCTTTCAAAAAAATCCCCCTCTACTCTATAAATGCAGGAGTATAAACACATAAATTTTGTGTTACAAACTTGCCAAGCCTTGTATATATTCCCGCAAATTCAGTTCCAGTTACATAAGCTCCAAAAATAGGATATAATACATCCTGAAACTTATCTATATTATCATGAACAGTATAGTCAACATTAAGAGTATGAACTCTTTCCTGATATATATGATTTTCATCAGGCATTTCCTTAAGCTCGAAGGCTAAATCTATGCCTCTTCCTTCTCTTGAAAGTATAGGCTTTACAATATAATCATAGGTTTCAAGCTTTTCTACATCAAGGGAAGTCTTCGGTATATATTTTGTTATAAAATAACTTTCTTCTTCGGTATAAAACCCTTGATCAAGTAGCTCATACATAACTGCAAGAAAAGCCTTTGACTGTGAAATAATAGTATGAGTCGGATTTATGGATAGTGTATTTCTAAGCGCTTCCTTTAAATCGGTCATACCTTCTAAATCGAACCAGTCCAGCGGGTAATATCTATAGACTGCATCTAACTCTTTATTAAATAATGATATCTTCCCGCTTTCAGATACTGTGCAGTCATATATGCTGCCTACCACAAATTCAAAAGGCAGCTCTTTTAAAGTTTTATAGAGAGTATTTGCAGTATACCAGTCTTCATAGTAAGTACTTGATAAAAAACCTATAGTTTTTATGCTATGTTCCTTTGAATAGTCTTCTATTATCTTTGTAAATTGCTTTATTATCTTGCTTTTTAACTCCTCATTTGCACTAGACTTATTTATATTAAGCTCAGCTTTTATAACATTATCAATATAAAGACTTTCAATAAGTCCTGCTGGAGTTTCCGAATTTATCTCAAGAAGTTTTAAATTCCCGGAAAAATCTATTGCCCAATCCATTCTAGCTAAAAATACAAATTCCTCTGTAAACTTATACTTTAATATTTCCTTTAAATTCTCTATACCTAATATATCAGCAAAATAATCTATATTATTGTATAAAAGAGTTTGTGTCTTATACATTATAGAAGCTATTTTGTTAGTTGCCTCTTTAAGTTCTTCATACTTTCTCTTTTCTAAAGTAATACAATCAAGTCCCACATATTCAAAATTCTTTACATATCTTCCTGTAAAATCAGCTTCAAACATAGCTTTTTCAGTAATTTTATTCCAAAGCTTTTTTCGCTGTCTTTCTTCTAGAGGAATAGAGTTTATTTTAACTACATCACTCTTTATACCAATAGGAGTAATCCAGGTATAGTCATCAGTAGTTAAATAATCCCCGCTCCAGCGTACACAGCAGCCTGAAAGTTCGTTATCAAATATAAAGCAGCCAATATTAGCAAAGGCTTTTGCAGGGATAACAAATTTCCCATCAGGTGTATAATAAGAATCACTTGGCTTGATTTCACAAAACTCTTGTATTATAAAATCCTTACCACTTTCTAAAACATATTGAACACTTTTCTTCCATTCTTCTTCTGTATGAAGAGATCCTATAAAAACATCTATACTGTATCTTCCATACACTGGTTTAAGTACAAGCTCGTTTTTGTGCTCTAATATATAATTTATCTTGGACTTATCAAATAGTTCTGTATGAGGTAAGGTTGCCGCTATAATTTCCATTTCAAGCTCTGTCAGCCTCTCATCCCTTGCCTTAACCAGCTGCCAAAGGTATGTGTAAAGATTTTTACACTGACCAATTATAACTCTGGGATCATTAATTATATCAACCCTGCCTTTTTCAAAGACTTCAAGTATCTTATCAAAGTCATTTATTTCATAAGAAAACTCTGTAGGGAACAATCTTAAAATAATATCTATCTGTCTATTAAAAGCATATACCTGCTCATTTTTTACATAAAGATTTTTAGGTCCTACTCTTATAAAATCTACATTTTCTCTTTCAAGCTCCTTTTCCAGAAGATACATTATATGAGCTTCCTCAGCATGACATGGATCTGCTAAAAGAGCTATGCTGAAACATTCTTTATTAGGCTGTGCTTCCAGAAGCTTTTCAAAGGCCTTTTTAAATCTATCTCTATATTCAAGATTTATATTATTATTGGCCTCCATTTCTCCTGTAGCTAATATTTCTCTTTGAGCACAAGGCTTGTCATAATTGAATTCACTGTAGAAAACTCCGCCTTTAGCTCTGAGAAAGCTGTCATATCTTACCCAAAAGGTATCTCCTAAGGGTCTTTTCAAGTTTAGTATTTTATCCCTATACTTAAAGTCAGGTATAAAGCTCTGGAAATCCTTAAATTCATTATTTATATTAGACATAATTCTATAAACAAGCTTATTTAATATTTCAGAGCTGTCTTTAAACTCTTTGCATTCCTTCTTTGAGATATAAAAAGGAACAGTACAATAGATATCTTCTTTTCTAGTTGAATGAATCATATAATAATCAAACAATAACTTGTCTGATAGTTTTTCATACATAATTTAACCCCTTCTTAGCTTGAAGAACTTGATAGGTGAACTCCTGAATATCCACTCTTTGAACCGGTTGAAGCAGTCCAGCTTTTCCATCCACCATTAGATATGGATTCATTGGAATTACTGATTGAATAGCTGTGAAATATGAATGGAGTATGGAATCCCCCTCCACCGGACATTATTATTGGGCTGCCGTTGTTTTGCTGTTCCTGTTTCTGCATTTCCTCTTCATCAACTACTACCTTAGGAGGCCTTTTTTCGCAGCCTGCTTCAATAAGAGGATTGGCTAGTACCATAGATACTACCATAGCAAGAGCTACTGCCTTTGACTTTCCTTTATTCTCTTTTTCACTCATTTAATATCTCCCCTATATCAATCATGTTTACATTAAAATCATTTTCTTTTAGATAATCTAAATAGCACTTTATATCTTCTTTTATGTCTGTATCATATAAAAAACATACTGACCTTTTGTTTAATTTCCTTAGCATATCAATATCCGGCATCTCTTCTTCAGTTATTTCATACTGATTATTAAAAACCATAGGATTATTTATATTCATATCATTTATATATCTATTTTTATCGAGTATGAAGACCCAGCTTTGAGGTTTTATAGGCTCAATTACATCCGCAGCGGCCGCTAAAGCTTCAATAAGCTTGCTGTCGCCCACTATGCCATAAGGATGAAAAAGGAAATTATAAGATAGTATAGGGCATACTTTAAACTCATTATTTAACACTACAGCAGTATTAATACCAAGTATGCTGTCTACATCTGCTATTAATATTCTATTTTCCTCAATATTTTCCTCCAGAACTTTTTTAAACTTATGTTTTACTTGAAAATCCTTATTTAGGTTTAATTCAAAATCCTGCATATATTTTGCTGTGACAAAAGGTGAGGACTTAAGCAAGTATTCAAAGGCTCCGGAATTAGCAGTCCACTTTTTATAAACCAAATACCAATCCAAATTACTTAATTTCATAATGTGTTCCACCTTTATGAACAAAGGCAATCACAGGGAAAGTTGATACTATATGAGTTAGTCCCTCTTCTCCCGCAACTATTATGTTATGCTCGTTTATAGCTTTTACCGCTCCATTGAACTCAATTTCAGGTCTCGAATTATTATAGGCTCTCTCTGAGTAATATATATAAATTGGCAGCAGTCCACTGTGATAGCTTCCTGTATAATCCCCATCATAAACTACTGATACTACATTAGTCATAGGTATGATGTGCTCATAACCCTCATGGTCTCTTACAACAAGATTATGTCCTGTAGTCTTAACAATATCTCCCTTTAATGTCACCTCAGGATTGCTGTTATTATAGCTTCCAACAGAATTATATATATAAATATTGCACATAAAATATCTCTCCTTCGTCAAATATTTACTTATAAAATGCGTGACATTCATGTCACGCATTTTATAATTTTACATTTAGCTACTACGCTTCTTTTTTGTTGTCTTCATTCCCTATCTTTTTATTTAAAAGATCCATAATATTAACACCTGTTAGTGCCTCAACAGTTTCCGGAAGTTGTGACATTATATCAGTAACATAGCCTGTAACCTTTGAAGCTCCTTTTCCATCACCGTTTCCGCTGTCAACAATAACAATCTTTTCGGTCTTAGATAATGGTTCTGCAACAGCTTTTGCAATTTCAGGAAGCTTTTCTATAATCATTTGGGTCATAGCAGCATCGTTATAAAGCTTAAAGGCTTCTGCTTTCTTAGCCATAGCTTCTGCTTCTGCTTTACCTTTTTCTCTTATAATATCAACCTCTGCCATACCTTGAAGTCTTAAAGCTTCAGATTTTGCCTTACCTTCAAGTTCAATAGCTCTTGCTCTTGCTTCTGCATCAGCAATTTCTTTATATTTAACAGAATCTGCAACTTGTACCTGTCTGAACTTATCAGCTTCTGCCTGCTTCTTAACTGTAGCTTCAAGTTCTCTTTCTTTTCTTAAAGCTTCTTTTTCAGCAAGTTCTATTTCTCTTTCCTTCTTTGTTATTTCAACCTGAACTGCAGCATCAGCAAGTTCTTTTTCTTTAAGCTTTCTAGTAATTTCAACCTGCATTTCAGTTTCAGCAACTTCTCTTTTAACTTTGTTAGATTCAATTTCATAAGCAAGGTCGGAAGTAGCCTTTGCTATTTCCTGATCTTTTCTGTACGCTTGAACCTTTAATTCTTTTTCCTTATTTGACTCAGCAATTTGTGTTTCTGATAAAATCTTAGCAGCCTCTCCAAGTCTTATAGCTTCTGCAGTCTTAATTTTTGTTTCTTTGTTTGCTTCTGCTTCAGCAATCAAAGCATCTCTCTTAACGGCTGCTATTCTTGGTTTACCAAGAGCTTCTAAATATCCGTTTCTATCTGCTATGTCTTTTATAGTTAAAACCTTAAGCTCAAGACCCATTTGAGCTAAATCTAAAGCTGCAACCTCTTGAACATGAGAAGCAAATTTTTCTCTGTCTTTATAAATTTCTTCAACTGTCATCTTTGAAACAATTTCTCTTAGTTTTCCTTCAAGCACGTTTTTAGTTGTATGCTCAATAACTTGAAGAGTATGCTGAAGTCCGTTTGAGGTGTTAAACTGTTCTGCAGCTGATAAAATAGATTCAGTATCAGATTTTACCTTAACTACTGCAACGCCATCAGCTACTATACCAACCCCTTGACTTGTTAACGCACCATCAATCTTGATTTCGATCTGCATATTTTCAAGAGAAATTTTATCTGTTCTTTCTAAGAGCGGAATTACAAATCCACCGCCACCTGTTATAACTCTTTTTCTAAGTCCTGTAACAACTAAGGCTTTATCCTGCGGAACTCTCTTCCACATCGAAAACACGCTTAGGATTAATAGTATTATAACCCCCACTATTATTCCTGGAATAATAAGATTTGTTAAATCCATTTCTAAATCTCCCCTTTTTATATTTTTAATTTTTATAATTGAATGGCTCAACATAAAATAAGTTATTTTTAATTTCGTATATTATTACATCTTCACCTTGTAAAACTTCTTTTTTAGCTACATGCTGCGCAGGAGCATTGTACTTTTTTCCATTTACTACATAAGCTATCGTACCGTAGCCTTCTTCAAGTATTGGTGAAATAACCTTTGCCTGAAGTCCTATAAGCTGTTTTCTAGAGAAGGCGCTTGTGTTTTGGGCTTTATAAAGAGGAACGACTATGAATTTATAAAGAATAAATGCTACTATTAATCCTGAGGCAAAAGCCATAATACATAAAATAAGAGCATTTACATTATAATGAGTACCTATCATTCCAATACCGCCAAACACAGTAAGAAAGGACACTATAGTTATAGGCTTTAAAGGAAAGACTGTAAAAGTAGGTGAAGTACTGCCGCCCTCTACATGAGTATCTAAATGGCCGTGTCCTCCAAAGTTAGCATCAAAGTGTGTATGCATATTTGTGTCTACATGGCCATCTATGTGGAACAACCCAAGAAGTCCACCCATCAAAAAAGTCACTACAGTATAGATAACTCCTACCCAAAAAACAATAGTATACAATTGACTCATAAATTCATAAGCACCCCTTTCTTTTTATTAAATTTAAAAAAACTGTAAGTCTTCTCTATTTTAGTATAACATACTTTATTAGGTAATTTTTATAAAATTATCATAAAAGTTTAAACCTTCACAAAGTATATTGCTACTTTCAAATAGGATTATCAAAGGTTTAGTAATATACAACATTGCATTATATAGTTATTAATAACTTTTTATATGTTATAATTTATTATACCATATGTTACATAATTAGCAAATTCTTGAAAGACTAATTATGTTGAATTTAAACAATGAATTCTCCTAATAATAAATTTTTTTATTATTATCTTGTTAAGACTTTAATTATCTCACGCTATCTCTTGAAATCATCATAAATTACTAAATATTTTTATTTAGAAAACATATATATTAAAAACTTGTCAAACCTCTCCGCCCAATCTCTTTCATTGTGCTTTCCTTCGTTAACTTCTAAATACATAATTTCTTCATTCAGCTTAAGGCCCTTTTTATTAAGCACTGATACCATATCTCTTGCATCATCAACCATATCAATTACTCCATTATTATTTCTATCACTTGTTTCCTCTTCCGTACCTGCATCAATCCATATTTTTAAATCCTTCTTATCGCCATTATAGCTTTCTATTTCCTTTATAATTTCACAGGAGTTCCACCAAAATGATGGTGAAATCGCTCCTATCCTTTTGAAAACGTCACTATAATTCCAGCCTATATAAAATGAAATCAGACCACCTAAAGAAGAACCAGCTATAGCAGTATTATGTCTATCCTTTAATGTCCTATAGCTGCTGTCTATATATGGCTTAATCTCCTGAATAATAAAGCTTGCATAATCTGCCCCTCTGCCGCCGCTTTTAAACTTTTCTGCGTAACTTGTTGTATACTCATCTATTCTTCGCTCATTATTATAAATTCCAACAATAATAATATCTTGTATTTTATTTTCCTTAATAAGCCTGTCTGTAGTTTCTTTAACCCTCCACTTAATATCGCTTCCCTCATCTATACCTGTAAAAAGATTTTGTCCATCATGCATATAAAGTACAGGATAGCTTCTATTATCATCTTCTTTATAAGATTCAGGAAGATATACTGCTATACCTCTTTTATTATTCATAATTCTAGATTCAAAATTCTTTATAAATACAACTTCCGAACCATATGTTTTATGCATATATTTTCCTCCTAACCGATTATAATTATCTTCTATTATATAACAAAACAGCAGTTATGCTAAAAGTTTACTTTAGCATAACTGCTATTTTAATAGTGTACACGTACAAGCCAGAATTTTATTTTCTTATCACTCCAGCCTAAGTCCCAAGGCACATTATATCTATCTGTATTATGACAAGTAACTAAGGTATAACCTCTGGAATCAGAGCCTGTTACCATAGAAATATGAGTTATATCACCCTTCTTTTCATAAGCAACAAAATCTCCTGGCAAAAGTTTGTAGGAAGCTTTATAAACCTTATCATAATCTCCGTAAGCAATTAGCGAGGCTCTTCCGCTGTATAGCATATAACTCTTAAAACCATCTGCATTTAACCAAGCTCTTGTGGCACCTCTTCCATCATAATTCCAAGAGCCATTCTTTTTAAACTTAGCCCCTTCAAATAAAATTTGAGAGGCAAAATTAGCACAATCCCCTCCCTGAGGATTATAATTTCTATACTTTGGATTATACTTAAATCCATACTGTTCCTCGCTTGCTGCGCCACAAAATTGCCTAGCATAATCTACAGCCCTTATTCTTCTTTCATTTAATTGCTCTGAGTCTCTGCTTTCCTGAGATAAAATATGCTGCTTTATGTTATCTGCTTTAATATTATCTAAATTTAAGGAATCGGCAAACGGATCATTATACCACTCTTTTTCTATAATCCATGCTCCATCCTTATTCTGAAGATTTATAGTATGGTATGTTCCAATTCTTGATGTGTTGATAACTTCCGGCTGATTTTCATAAACGTATTTATACTCAGTAGAACAAATTAAATATGATGAAAACCTGCTTCCGCTCCCACTGATTTTTTTAAATACTACTTTAGGATTTATTTCAGTAAATTTAACACCTTGTTTTTCTGCCCAATTTCTTACGTATTTAACCTTTCTCTGCTCATATTCATATGCCCAGGTTCCATACTGTGTATTAGTATTATAAATGGATTGAATGAACTCCAAGTCGCCATCGATTATTGCTTTATTCCTCTTTTCAAAAATATCTTCAATTGCTTTTTTAACTTCCTCTTTATCTGTTGTTTTTGCTAAAACCTTATTCTTTCCCAGTGCTGCTGATAATGATAGGATAATAGCCATTATAATAAACCCGGCAGTAATTCTCATCAACTTATTAATTGCAGAAAAGTTCATATGACAATACTCCTTTTCTTATAAATTAGTTATAGAAATGCTATTATAGTGGTTTTATTATTCCCTTATTATCCTAAAACACTTGTGTTAATTTAAGGTAAGTTTATTGAAATAGCTGCCTTCTTAGGCAGCTATTTCAAGGCTTCCTCAATATTATTAATATAAGCATTTATATTTTCATCTTCTTTTGGAAATCTTTCATACCAACTTCCAATGTTTTCATTTTTAAAATACCTTGCCTTCATTATTATTTCAGGTCTGTATTCAAAATGAAGTATATCAAAATGCCCCCATTTTCCACCCCAAACAAAGTTATTTTTTTCAAATACTTCAGCAACTTCTTTTGAATAGGATAGCAGTCTCTTTTCCCCTTGTTCAGGAGATGCCCACTTCCAGTAGTCTCGCTTATCACTGGCTAAATCTATTGCTACGCCATAGGCATGAGGGCTTAATCTTCCTGTACCTGATATTACACGATAATTGTAAGTTCCTTGGCAAGGTGACAAGAAGCCTCCTATTTTATTATTTGTTTTCGCAAGTTCTGAAAGTTCCTTAAAGGCAGATTTTAAGCTTTCTGCCGCCTTATTGTTTTTGTTGAATCTATATACCCCATAATTTGTACTAACGCTTATAAGATTTTTTTCAATCTGCTGCCTCGAGCTTCCATATACATCGTTAACAAGCCCATAGACTCTTGATCGGCCTGGGTCAAAGTTTTTATCCATAAGTTTTGTCACTGATGTTAATGGATAAACTTGTTCCATCATATCCTGCAAATCCGGGTTATTTAATTTCTCTTCAAAGCTTTTTTGTTTTTTGTCATCATAAAGTATTTTTTGCCCTGACTTCATTACTAAATATACATGCCCATTATTATCTTTTTGGACACCTGTCACATATTCAGGATAAGCCATCATCAGAACAAGCAGATCTTGTTTCATTGTTGTATCATAGCTTTGATTTTCAACGTTTTTGCTATTTGAAGCCCTAACACTATATGTATTGCTAAAAGTCACAAAAACTGAAATTAATAGCATAACTAACTTTTTCATATTATCACCTTTGATCATTTTTTACTTTCACTTTATATGCTTGCCAAGCTCGGTAAATTATATGTGTGTAAAACTCAACAAATAAAAGGGATGTATTTAAACAGCAAAACCCATAGTTATTCAGAACTTAAAAACTTGCATTAGGTTTAAGCAGTTTAAATACATCCCATTAAATCAATTATTTCTTTATATTTATCTTTTCTATCCTCTTTTTAATTTCTTCTATAGCTCCTCCAAACCTTTCAGAAGTTAAATGAGGATATGCTCTTATCATTTCCGTATGCCTTAAGCTTACTCTCTTTGCAAGCCTATCCTTTATATCTCCAAGATGGCTTATTCTCTCCTGAATTGATAAAATTGTTTCTTTGCTTAGCTTACTTTCTATTAATTTATCCATATTAGCTTTAGTCTCTAACATTACATCTTGAATCTCCATAAATAACTTCCTAAAGGTAATTAAACTATTTATAGTTAATGCTATATCAACAATAATAATAATCAAAAATACGTTATATAATATTTGTCCAAAATTATCTAAAAGCAAATAGGTAAACTTTGAAACTACAGGGTTTATTATCTTCATAAATATAATAGATAAAAAACCCCATAGAATTGAAAACTTTAAACATATATATCCTTTAACGTTGAATTTCTCATCTGAATAATCCCACCATTTTGTATGAAAAAAGAGCTCCATTAAAAAGCCTGTTATAAGTTCTATTAATGTAGCTGCTAAAGCTCCACCTATAAATATATACAGCATATTGCTGCTTATAGATGACAATACCAATATCAAAAGCACTGCAGTGGCTCCATATATAGGACATACAGGTCCGTATAAAAAACCTCTATTAATAAATCTTTTTTCAGTATATAAATGGTATACAACTTCTAAAGTCCAACCCAAAAAGGAATATATTATAAAAGAATAAAAAATATAATAGTAATCCATGTTCCCACCCCAAAGTATTTAAAGTCATAATTATATTAAAACACCAATGTTAAAATTTTTCCAGTAACTATTGCTTTGTATTTGTACTTTTATTTTGATTCTTATTCTGATACTGTTTAATTTCCCAATCAATAACAAAGGTTAGCACAATTCTAATTAAAACTACAGCGCCGAGAATATAAAGGTCCTTCATGGTATGAATAATTACCGTTTTTATAATCTCACTTGCAAGCTTAAATTCTATTGCTAAAGCTACCGACTCTGCAAAATCTATTTTTATCTGATTTTTATTAGGATGAACTATAGTTTTAAGATAGACGTAAAATGCCTTTATAGTCCCTACAACTATTATAAAAATTCCTATAAGCTCTAGGGAGTGAATAATATATGGTACAATAGCCTTAATCAAATTCTCAAGTTCCATTTCATGGCCTCCGTTGCAGATTTATTCAATTATAATATGCGCTAATTATCCATGGATTATAATCATAAAAAAAGTGCTGACCGCAAATATCTTATGCGACCAGCACTTGTTATTAAAAAGCAGCCTTAAATATCTTTAGTACATCCTCAGCTTCCAATGGCCTGAAGTTTCCGACAGTACCTCTTCTAACGGCCTGCTTTGCCATTTCTTCAAGCTTTTCTTCGCCTATCCCAACTTCTTTTAGTGTCATAGGGATATCCAAGGACTTAAAGAATTCTCTTGTTTTATTTATAGCTTCCTTAGCTATTTCATATTTATCTTTACTTGAATCGATATTCCAAACATTGACTCCGTACTCAACAAACTTATCTACAGTGTTATCACTTAAAACATATTCCATCCAAGCCGGTGTCAATATTGCTAGACCAACTCCATGAGTTATATCATAGTAAGCACTTAATTCATGCTCCATTGGATGAACACTCCATCTTGTTTCCTTACCATATGTTAAAAGTCCGTTTATAGCAAGACTTGATGTCCACATAAGGTTTGCTCTTGCTTCGTAATTTTCCGGCTCATCCATAGCTTTTCTGCCATAATTTATACAGGTCTTTAGCATTGCTTCAGCCATTCTATTTTGAAGATAAGTACCTTCTGTAAGATTAAAGTAAACTTCAAAAATATGGCTCATTATATCTGCTGTTCCTGCTGCCGTTTGATTTTTAGGAACTGTAAAGGTATATGTAGGATCTAATATAGAAAACTTAGGTGCCATATCAGGATGTCCTGTTCCTAATTTTTCATTAGTTTCTAAGTTTGTAATTACTGCTCCGGCATCCATTTCTGAGCCTGTTGCAGAAAGTGTTAATATGCTAGCAACCGGAGTTACTTTAGTTATCTTTCTGGGATCAAGTACTAAATCCCATGCATCACCATCATAGTTAGCAGCTGCTGCAATTACCTTTGCGCAGTCAATAGAACTTCCTCCCCCTACTGCAAGAACCAAATCTATATTATGCTCCTTACAAAGCTCAGCACCTTTTCTAACGCTTGTTACTCTTGGATTTGGCTCTATGCCCGGAAGCTCCCAGTAGCTTATATTGTTGCTCTTTAATAGCTCAATAACTTTGTCATATAAGCCCATTTTCTTTATGCTTCCTCCGCCGTAAGCAATAAGTACTTTGGAGCCATATTTCTTTATTTGTTCCGGAAGTACTTTTATCTGATCCTTCCCAAAGAAAATTTTGGTTGGTATTGAATAATTAAAGTTAATCATATCTAATCTCTCCTCTCCTTTATCGACTATTAGTTTTACCTGTTGTTTAAAATATATTATTAAATGGAACCTTTAGCAAGCTTTTTTGCCAAAGGTTCCATTTTATTATACTGCTTCAGTTTCTAAGTTAGCACCAGTAAACTGACTGTTATAAAGATCAGCATAGAAGCCGCCTTTTTCAAGAAGTTCCTCGTGATTTCCCTGTTCAATAATTGTTCCGTTGTTCATAACAAGTATTAAATCAGCGTCACGAATTGTTGAAAGTCTATGTGCTATAACGAAAGAAGTTCTTCCCTTCATTAAATTGTTCATAGCTTTTTGTATTTGTACTTCGGTTCTTGTATCAACAGAGGAAGTAGCTTCATCAAGTATTAATATAGCAGGGTCTGCTAAGATTGCACGAGCAATTGTCAATAGCTGCTTCTGACCTTGTGATATATTGGAAGCCTCTTCATCAAGCATTGTATTATAACCTTCCGGAAGAGTTCTTATAAAGTGGTCAGCATGAGCTGCTTTTGCTGCTTTAACAACATCCTCAAAGCTGGCATCTTTTCGTCCATAAGCTATATTATCTTTTATGCTTCCATTAAAGGACCATGTATCTTGAAGAACCATACCAAACATTGTGCGTAAGTCTCCACGCTTCATGTCTTTTATATCTACTCCATCAATGGTAATTTTTCCGCCTTGAATTTCATAGAAACGCATAAGAAGATTTACCATTGTAGTTTTTCCTGCTCCAGTTGGTCCAACTATAGCAACTGTCTGTCCGGGCTTAACCTCTATATTCATATCTTGCATAAGAATAGCATTTTCTTTGTATCCGAACTTAACATGCTCAAATCTAACCTCACCCTTAGGAGCTTCAATAACTCTGGCATTTTCCTTTTCAGGCACTTCTTCAACCTCGTCTAAAACTTCAAAAACACGTTCAGCTGCTGCAACAGTTGACTGAAGAATATTAGCTATATTTGCAGTCTGAACTATCGGCTGACCAAATTGTCTTGAGTATTGGATAAAGGCTTGAATATCACCAACTGTAATTCTTCCTTTAGTAACAAATATACCGCCAACTACAGCTACAAGTACATATCCAATATTATTAACAAAGTTCATCATAGGCATTATAATACCTGAAATAAACTGTGCCTTCCAGCCTACATTAAATAATCTGTCATTAATATCATTAAATTCATTTATAGCCTTTTCTTCATGTCCAAAAGCTTTTACTATTTTATGTCCGGTATACATTTCTTCAACATGACCATTCAACTGGCCAAGAGTCTTTTGTTGTTCTGCAAAGAACTTTTGCGACTTTTTAGCTATTGTCATTGTAATAAAAACCGATATTGGCAGAGTTACCACAGTAACAAGTGTTAAAACAGGGCTAATAGTAAGCATCATCACAATTATACCTACTATTGTTACTACAGAGGTTATAAGCTGAGTTAAGCTTTGCTGCAATGTTGCTGCAACAGTATCTAGGTCGTTAGTAACACGGCTTAAAATTTCTCCGTGAGTACGCGCATCAAAATACTTAAGTGGAAGTTTGTTGAGCTTGTCATTTATATCCCTACGCATATCAAACACAGTATTTTGAGCAACACTTGACATAATATACTGCTGAATATAGTTAAATAATGAGCTTATCAGATATAGTCCTATTAATAATAAAACTATGTTTCCTATATAACCAAAATCAACCTTTGGTACTTCTATTTGCTTTAGCTTATTTAAGATACTAGGATCTGCCCCTTTTTTCACTGCATCTGCAGCCTTTGAAACTTGTGCAAAGTATACATACTTTGCCATTAAACCTTCAAAAAGCTTAGTTGTAGCTTTACCCATTATCTTTGGGCTGACTATGCTGAATACTGTACTTATAATTGCAGTTATAAACACTGCTATAAGATTAACCTTACGTGGCAGCAAGTACTTCATAAGTCTTCTTATTGTTCCCTTAAAATCCTTAGCTTTCTCTACTGCTCTTCCCATTGGAGGTCCGCCGCCCATAGGTCCTCTTCCCGCTGGTCTTTGCTGTTTATTCTCACTCATGTTTTAGCCTCCTTCCGTCCTTAAGCTAATTCTTCTTCACTAAGCTGTGAAGATACGATTTCGCGATAAATTTCATTGCTTGCTAAAAGCTCTTTATGGGTTCCGATTCCGGCAATTTTGCCTTCATCCAAAACTATAATTCTATCTGCATCCATTACTGTACTTACTCTTTGAGCAACTATAATAACTGTAGCTTCTTTAGTTTCTTCCTTAAGAGCTCTTCTAAGCTTAGCATCAGTTTTAAAGTCTAAAGCTGAGAAGCTGTCGTCAAAGATATATATTTCCGGTTTCCTGACAAGAGCTCTTGCTATGGAAAGTCTCTGCTTTTGTCCGCCGGAAACGTTGGTACCGCCTTGAGCAATCTCTGAATCGTAACCCTCTTTCATATTTGAAATAAAGTCTGTCGCTTGAGCAACCTCTGCTGCGTGTTTAACTTCTTCTTCAGTAGCATCTTCTTTACCATATCTTATGTTATCAGTAATTGTACCAGTAAAGAGCACAGCCTTTTGCGGAACAAATCCTATTTTAGACCTTAAGTTCTCTTGTGTCATTTCACGAACTTCTACCCCGTCAACTAAGATACTTCCGCTTTGGATATCATAAAAACGTGGAATTAAACTTATTAGAGTAGACTTTCCTGAACCGGTTCCACCAATTATAGCTGTTGTTTCTCCCGGCTTTGCGCTAAAGCTTATATCTTCTATAGCAGGCTGTTCTGCACCAGGATAACTAAAGTAAACATTTTTAAACTCTACATAACCGCTCTGCTTATCAGCCTTATCAGCACTTTTAGGATCAACTATTTCTGGTTCCATATCAAGCACTTCATTAATTCTTTCAGCTGAAGCCTCAGCACGTGGAATTAATACAAACATCATAGCCAGCATTAAGAAAGAGAACATTATCTGCATAGCATACTGAATAAATGCCATCATATCTCCAACCTGCATATCTCCGTTATCTATACGGATACCGCCAAACCAAATAATTGACACGCTTGTCAGATTCATTATTATCATCATGATAGGCATTACTACAGCCATCATTTTATTAACCTTAATAGCAGTATTTGTTAAATCAATACTTGCTTCCTCAAAACGAACCTTTTCATCCTGTTGTCTATTGAAAGCACGTATTACTCTGATACCTGTAAGATTTTCACGTAGAACAAGATTTATTTTATCAATTTTCTTCTGCATCAATTTAAATAATGGTATTGCCTTTTTTGCAACAAAGAAAATTACAAGTCCTAATAGAGGTATAGAAACTGCAAGTACCCAAGTAAGCTGTTTATCCTTTGAAATAGCCATTATAAGACCACCAACAGCCATTATTGGTGCATAAATCATCATACGAAGCATCATTACTGTTACTTGCTGAATCTGGGTAACATCGTTGGTTGTTCTTGTTATCATAGATGAAGTTCCAACTTTATCAAATTCATGAAGGGAAAAGCTTTCTGCTTTAGTAAAAATATTTCTTCTTAAATCATTTGCAAATCCTGTAGCTGTTCTGGAAGAAAGATAACTTGCCGAAATCTGACTGATAGCTCCTCCAAGTGCTACAAGCAGCATAAATCCTCCTATTTTCATAATGTAACCTGTGTCACCGTTAACTACACCATTATTAATGATGTTAGACATTAACGTTGGCAAATACAAATCTGCCATTGCCTGAAAAAATAATAGAACTAAAATTGCACCGATATAGCTTGAGTACGGCTTCAAAAATTTAAATAATTTAGCCACAAATAATCATCTCCTTATCTTGATATCTTCTTATCTTCTTATACCCTAATCTTTTTTTCTATTACTAGCTTCAATAAGATTGTCTCTCATCTGCATGAACATCCTTCGAAGCAGTGCCTTTTCTTCTTCAGTAAAATTACTAAAACACTCTTCACTAATGCAATCAACGATTTCCATCGACTGCTTGCAAATCTCCCTGCCTTTTTCAGTTATGTAAACTCTTGAAACACGCTGATCCTCTGGGTCTTGTTTTCTGGTAACGAGTTCAGCCTTTTCCATTCTTCCAATCATAACCGTAATAGTTGCAGGCTTTATCGCCAGTTTTTCTGCTAATTCCTTCTGACTTTGACCATCTTTAAAATTCAAAGCCATGAGAAGCGGCGGCTGGCCCGGGTAAATATTAATTTTTTCAAGATATGAATGCATTCTTTTATGCTGAAGCTTAATCACTTGAAAAAACAGTGCAAATAAAGAATCTCTATCCCATGAAACCATCTATCAATCTCTCCTCATTTTAGTTAGTCGCCTAAGCATATTATTATATTATCACCACAATATTTTTAAGTCAATAGCTGTCTAATTATGTTTGGTATCTGTTAATAAAACAAGCAGAAGTATTGATACTTCTGCATTTCATGATTTTATTATACCCTAGTTATTCGTTTACATACCCGTAGTATATCAAAAATATTTTGTTAGTCACCTAAGTTAATTCATATATTGTTCATTAATATATATTTCTATATAATTATTGTTGATATAGCAGCAATAATTATGCAGAAAGGAATAACTGAATGAAAAGTTTATTTGAGGAAACTAAATTAGGAAATATAACAATAAAAAATAGATTTATAAGAAGTGCAACATGGGAAAACATGGCCGATACAGACGGACATCTTACTGAGAAGCTCTGTGATATCTATAAAGTCCTAGCTTGCAATGAACTTGGTCTTATTATTACCGGTTATGCTAATGTCGTAAAAGAAGAACAACCTAATCCGGGAATGATGGGTATTTATAATGACTCTTTTATTCCTGAATACAAAAAGCTTACGGATATTGTTCATACGAACGGCTCAAAGATAGTTCTTCAAATTGCTTATGGCGGAACCAAAACTACCTATAATGTTGGCGAAAGAATTATATATGCTCCAAGTGAGGTCCCTGAGATAGGAACAAAGGTTACGGGCAAGACTATGACTAAAGAAGAGATAGCCTATATAGTTAATGCTTTTGCTGAGGCAGGAAAACGAGCAAAGGAGTCTGGTTTTGACGGGGTAGAGATACATGGTGCTCATACTTATCTTATAAATCAATTTTTAAGTCCTTATTATAATAGGCGAACTGATGAGTATGGCGGCAGCTTAGAAAATAGAACGAGATTTTTATTAGAGATTTATTTTAAAATGAGAGAAAAGGTAGGAAAGGATTTCCCTATTTTAGTTAAGCTTACTGCAACTGATTTCTTTGCAGGAGGACTAAGCTTTGAAGAAACCAAAGAAATCTGCAAAAAGCTTGAAGACATTGGAGTTGATGCTATAGAGCTTTCAGGAAATGTGCATGGAAAAGCAAGAGATATGACAGGAGTAGTTTATGATAGTTATGTCATACAAAAGGAAGGCTATTTTACTGAATACGGAAAGATTATAAGCAGTGAGCTTAAAATACCTGTAATCACAGTCGGAGGCTTTAGAGATATTAACTCAATAGAAAAAGTTTTAAACGAAACCAATATTGAATATTTTGCTTTATCAAGACCATTGCTTGCTGAACCTGACTTGATTAAAAGGTGGAAGTTAGGGGATAGAAGAAAATCCATATGTATAAGCTGTTCAAGGTGCAGAACTCCTGAAGGAAATTACTGCACAGTATTTAATAAATAACTCTACAATGAAGATGTATAAATAATGCATTAAGTTAATAACTTATATACAAGCAATGAACTCAACTTATAAATAATAAATATTTTGTAAAAACCCTTGTTAAAACAAGTTATTTATATTGTTTTATGATATATTTTAACTATATTGATTTATAGGAGGATTTTAGTATGGACAATAAAATCTTTAGAGCCTACATCGGAACTTATACTAAGGGAGAAAGTAAAGGTATTTATACCTTTTCATTTAATTCTAATACCGGCAAAATTGAAGATATATCCTTAGCGGCAGAAGCTTCTAATCCTACATATATAAATATTTCTAAGAGCAGCAAATATTTATATTCTGTTATCAAAGTAAATGATAAGGGCGGTACAGCTGCATATTCTATTGATAACAATACAGGAAAACTTAATTTCTTAAACTATGAATTAGAGCCAGGCAGCTCGCCTTGCTATGTAAGCTTAGACAGCAAGGATAATTATGTTTTCTCAGCAAATTATCATATGGGGAATGCAGAGGTTTTTCCAATTAATGAAGAAGGAAGTATTAAGTCTTATTCCTGTAAAGTTCAGCATGAAGGATCAGGTCCAAATAAAGACAGACAGGAGAAGGCTCATGCTCATTTTGCACAGCTTACACCTGATGATAAATATTTATGTGTAGTAGACCTCGGGATTGATAAAGTAATTATTTATTCTTTTAGTAACGGAATATTATCAAAGGCTAATGAAATAATCTTTAAGCCAGGCTCCGGTCCAAGACATATGGCTTTTCACCCAAATGGAAAGTATGCCTATGTTTTGACAGAGCTTAGTTCTGAGGTATTAGCACTTCAATATGATTCTTCAAACGGAAGCTTTGAGCAAATTGGATATTTCAATGCTTTACCGGAGGATTTTAACGGAGAAAGTATCGGGGCTGCAATCCATATATCCCCTGATGGAAATTATCTATATGCTTCAAATCGCGGGCACAACAGTATTGCAGTATTTAAAATAGATGCTTCCTCAGGAAAGCTTTCACTGGCTGAACATGTTTCTACAGAAGGAGATCATCCTCGGGATTTTGAAATAGATCCAAGCGGAAACTTCCTACTTGCTGCAAATATGAATACAAATAATATTGTAGTATTTAGAATAGATAAAAACACAGGCAGGCTTACAAATACAGAGTATTCAATTTCAATTCCCAGCCCGGTATGCGTTAAGTTTGTGTTATAAATATAGAAAAGGTGCTGCCTTTCAATTATGCAGCACCTTTTCTATATGCTTGATGATATTTTTACTAAGCTTGGCTAAAACCCAGATTATAATATAAACTTTTCAATAGCCTTGCCGACTCCTGAGTTTATATTAGTTTCAGTTACATAATCAGCCATAGCTTTTAGTTCTTCTGTTGCATTTCCCATTGCTATCTTAAGCCCCGATGCATTGAACATTGAAATATCATTTTCACTGTCTCCAATGCACATTATTTCTTCCTCATTTATTCCTAAAATTTCTGCAAGGGTTTTAATACCTCTTCCCTTTGTCATGCCCTTAGCCATAACTTCGATATTATCTGCCTTTGAGCTTGCTATCTCAAGTCCGCCGAACTCCTCAAGCTCAAGTCTTGCTTTTTTAATAGTTTCTGTGCCATTCTTAGAAAACATTAAAACTTTAAACAAGCCTTCCTTATAAATATCATAGATTTCTCTAAGGTTTTTATGAACACCAAATTTAATTTTAAGTTCTTCAGACACAGTTTTGTTTGCTAACACATGATTATTAGTTGGAGGAAGCTCATAATCTGTAATAACCCTGTCAAAAGTATTAAAGTTTATATCCAAATTATATTTTTCTATTACATCGCAAACCTTGTCAACGCCCTGCCTGTCTAATGGACATTGAAATATTGCTTCTTCCCCATCTATCTCTCTAATGTATGCCCCATTAGAACCAATAATAGATACCTTAATTCCAGCCTTGCTCGCATGAAGCCTTGCTGAAGTAAAGAGCCTGCCTGTTGTAAAGGCTATACGAATCCCCCTATCTACAGCCGCTTTTAAAGCCTGTTTATTTTTTTCTGATATCTGACATTCATCATCCAGCAAGGTTCCATCTAAATCAATACAGATTAGCTTATAATTCAAAAAAACCCCTCCTTAATTTAATGAAGAATGTAAAATGAATGAAGAAAATCCCTTTACAGGGATTTTCAAATCAGAAGGTGCTTCGCACCGATATTTAATTAAGCTTTTCTTTCCAAGCATCCTTCATTCTAAAATCTACATTTTACATTCTACATTCTACATTATTTTGCGAAGTAAAATGTTACCATTCCGCAATAGTTCCATCGTAGTTTTTCCACTTAGGATTAGTCCAGTTAAGACCTTCAAGTGCAACCTTTTCAACGAAATCTTCATCAATTTCTAGTCCAAGGCCTGGCTTAGTTGGGATATTTACATAACCATCCTTGTATTCAAATATTTCTTTATTCTTAACAAAGTCTAGAAGATCGAAACCTTTATTATAGTGTATTCCTAAGCTTTGCTCTTGAATAAATACGTTTGGAGTACATACATCCATTTGCAGTGTAGCTGCAAGTGCTATTGGTCCGTATGGCGCATGAGGTGCTACTGCAATATCAAAGGCTTCAGCCATTGCTGCAATTTTTCTTCCTTCAAGTATGCCGCCTGTTAGTGCTAGATCTGGCTGAATTATATCTATAACACCATTCTTAAGGATATTTTTAAATTCCCATCTAGTGTATAGTCTTTCCCCTGTTGCAAGAGGTGTTGAAGTATATTTTGCTACTTCAGCAAAAGCTTCTTCATTTTCTGGAAGTACAACCTCTTCAAGGAACATTAATTTATATGGATCGAGTTCTTTTGCAAGAACCTTTGCCATTGGCTTATGAACTCTTCCATGGAAATCTACACCTATATTTAGGTCATAGCCTACTGCTTCTCTAATAGATGCAACTCTATCCACAACTGCTTGAACCTTTTTAAAGGAATCTATATAGTGAAGCTCTTCAGTTGCATTCATTTTAATTGCCTGGAAGCCTCTTTCTTTTCTATCAAGAGCTTCTTTTACAACCTCTGAAGGCCTGTCCCCACCGATCCAGGAATAAACCATTATTTTATCTCTAGCTGCTCCCCCTAGGAATTCATACACAGGAATATTGAAAGCCTTACCCTTTATATCCCAAAGTGCCATTTCAATTCCGGAGATTACAGTCATGTTAATTGGACCGCCTCTGAAGAAGGAGCGGTAAAGCTCCTGCCAGAGTCTTTCTATTTCAAAAGGATTTCTTCCTATAAGGTATTTGCCCATTTCATTGGCACCAGCAACAACTGTTTCTGTCTTTGTTCCTGATATAAGCTCGCCCCATCCGTCTATTCCTTCGTCTGTGCTTATTTTTATGAATATCCATCTTGGTTTTATTTTATATACTTTAACTGCTGTTATTTTCACTTATATCACCTCGAATTTATCTTATACTGCTTCTTCTACTGCTTCGTTTTTAGCTTGTTTTTTCTTCTTTATAACTTCAATGTAAACCCAAATTGCTATAAATGCTGCAAAGAATACCGGTAAAGTTATTATTAGATTTCCTGTGAATACCTTATAAACTATAAAGCTTACTGTTAAGCTTGTTGCTGCGAAGGAAGAAATAAGCGCTCCTCCAGCCATTCCTAAATCTATACCTGTAGATTTTGCAAGATTTGTTAGTACAGGCGCTGTGTTAGTACCCGCAAGAAGTATTGCTCCTGTACATGCAAGACCTATAATAATGTTCTTTACAAGGTTTCCTTCTGTTAATGCAACTACCATTGCTACTCTGAAAGGAACAACTGCCAAGTCAGCAAATGGAAGCATTCTGTTTCCAGGAAGGATAACTGCCATAGCTATTGTTAAAGGTATTACTATTAAAGAAGTTGTTATAACTTCCGGATTTCCTACTACAACTGCTGCATCTAGTCCTATTAAGAACTTTCTTCCCTTGAATTTTTCTTTTGTAAACTTCTTAGCCGCTTCTGATATTGGCATTAAACCTTCCATGAATAAGGAAGTCATTTTTGGTATAAGAACCATTACTGCTGCCATGTTAACTGCTATATTAAGAACCTTTGTAGTATTATATTTTGCTAGAGCTCCAATAACTCCTCCAAGGATAAGTCCCATCATCATTGGCTCTCCGAATAATCCTAAATACTTCTTAGCATCTTTAACGCTGAAGTTTAATTTATTCATTCCAGGGATTTTATCCAATAACCAGTTTAGTGGTGCTGCAATTACTAAAGATGAAAGCGCAGACATTGTTGGCAGTGATACTCCAGGAAGACCAAAGTAATCACTAACAAGATTTTCTGACCAGTCTGACATCTTAAATGCAATTACTGCCATTGTTATTGCTGCTGCTATACCAAGAACAACGTTCTTTGTTACAAAGTAAGTCATTATACCAACTATAGCCATATGGTGATAGTTCCAAATATCAACGTCTAGTGTGTTTGTCTTCTTAAGAACAAGCATTACGATGTTAGTTAATAGTATTGCAAATATTAATATTGGTATTATGGGTGAGGACCAAGTTACTGCTGCTATAGCTCCCCAGCCTATATCAAGTGTATCTAGTTTTATACCGAAGTTTTTAACCATTGCCTGAGCAGCTGGTCCAAGGTTCGAAGAAAGTAAGTTTATAACAAGTTTGATACCTGCAAAACCTATTCCAACTAATAAGCCTGATCTAAAAGCCTTTCCTGGCTTAACTCTGAAAATAAGTCCTATAATTAATATGATTACTGGAAGCATTACTGTAGGGCCTGCGTCATTCAGCACTACCTGAAATATTTTATAAAGTTCCTGCATTTGTAAATCCCCCTTTTATTATTAAAAATTTATTATTTTAATGCATTAATAATTTCTTCTATTGTTTCCTCTTCACCTATACCAGTTAGTAATGATATAGCTCCTATTACAGGAATATTAACCTCTGCTCCTGTAAACTTTCCTGTAGTAACTAAAAGATCATAGTCTGAAACCTTTGATGATACTTCTAAAAGCTTGCATTGGTTAACGTTTACGTTTATCCCATTATCTTCACAGGCCTCTCTGATCTTCATTGCTACTACTGTTGATGTTGCTATTCCGTTTCCGCAAGCTACTAATACTTTTTTCATTTTTTATTCCTCCTTATAGTCGGAAGCACTGAGTAATTTAAATCACTCGCTCCCGCTCGCAAATTACTCGTTAAAGTCCATTTAGGACTTTAACCTCCGTATTTATATATTTTTATATTTATATATTCTTATCTTGTTTTCTTCTTATCTTTTTAAGCTATTAAATAAGGTTCCAGCTTATTTATTACTTCATCTGTTGAAGGTGCTTCAACAATTTCTCTTAGTACTTCTGGATTTTGAATTAATTTAACAACCCTTTGAAGCATTTCTATGTGTCCATGAGGTTCACTTAGTGCAAGCATTATAATTACACTAACATCTAAAGATTTATCTGGGTCCTCCATGGATTTAAATTCTACCGGCTTCCTTAAAACTCCAATGGCCAAGGTCGCCTTGTTTACTAAATTGTGATCTGCATGAGGTATTGCTATTTTTATATCTGCAGAAGGAAGTCCTGTTGGATATTCTTCTTCTCTGTCTAGAATAGCTTTTTGATACCCTTCCTTAACATATCCTTTTTCCTGAAGTTTTGAGGATAAAAACTTTAATACTTCTGTATTACTTGAAAACTCTAAGTCCTTAAAAACCAAATCTTTTGCAAAATCTATTCCTGCGCTCATGTCCATATCTCCTAGTTTATTTTTTCTTCAAATTCTTTAACGGATTTGATCAATCC
This sequence comes from Clostridiales bacterium oral taxon 876 str. F0540, assembly GCA_000466585.1. Classification (GTDB taxonomy): domain Bacteria; phylum Bacillota; class Clostridia; order Clostridiales; family Clostridiaceae; genus Clostridium_AT. Next base: position 194,847 of record KE993496.1, on the reverse strand, counting down.
TTCAAGGTTCTCACTTTCGATGTCTTCTTTATTAAATACTCCTGAGCCTATTCCTAAGAAGTCTGCTCCTCCTTTAAAGAATTCTTTTACATTTTCCTTTGAAACGCCCCCTACAGCCATCAAAGGAACATTACCTAAAGGTGCCTTAACATCTTTAAAAAATCTCGTTCCACAGCTTATTGCCGGAAATATTTTAACTATATCCGCTCCATCTTCAAAAGACTTATATATTTCTGTTGGGCTCATAGCTCCCGGTACTGTTATAACTGATTTTTCCCTGCAAAGGTCTATTATTTCCTTTGAAAGCATTACTGGAGATAGAATGAATTTTGCACCTGCATTTATTGCTGCCTTAGCCTGTTCCATAGTTGTTACAGTTCCTGCACCAATAAGCATAGTATCTCCAAATTCCTTCGAAAGCTTGCTAATAGTTTCTAGCGCACCTTCTGTATTCATTGTTATCTCTACTGCTCTAATATTACTTTGAGCTAATGCTTTCATAACTGTTTTTGCCTGATTATAATTATAACCACGTAAAATAATAGTGACCTTAGGGAAGTTCTTGATATCCATTCTATCAACCTCCTTATTGTCACTATTATATACAGCAATTATGATGCCAACTTACTTGGCTGGTATTGTATTTCTGAATAAAATATTTGATATTTCTTCTTTATCCTTGGCTTCCCTCATCTGTGAAAGCGTATCAACGCTAGATATTACCCTATATAACTGTTCAAAATAATTTTTAGAATCTTCTTTTAAGGCTATCAAAAAAATTAAGTCAACATTATTAACTCCATCCCAATTTATAGGTGTGGCTAGTTTTGTAACAGCTATGGTTGGTTTTGTAACATACCTGCTGTCTCCATGAGGAATAGCGATACCGCCCTTTAAGTAAGTAGCTCCTATAGCTTCCCTTCTATAAACACTTAACAAAAACCCTTCTTCTACAAATCCTTCCGCTATGAGGTTTTCAGTCATTTTATCTATAACTTCATCCTTATATTTATAATTTTCTTCAGGGAAAATAACCTCTTGAGGGATTACTTCTGATAGTGTATTAATAAATATTTTTTCATTCCTTATTATTTTTTTCAGCCGAACAATTGCCTTTCCTGTTATTAAGCCTTCAACAGATATGAAAGGAACATCTTTAAGTTCTGGGTTTATAGTTCCTACAATGGCAAGCACTTGCTTTGTCCTGGAAATTCTATCAATTGTAGCCGTAATATCATCATTATTCATATATCCCAATGGGATTATATCAATATCCCTAACGCTTTCACCCATAGAATTTTCTATATACTCTTTAACCTTTGCCGCTGAACCTTCTCCTGTTATACATAAAGTGATTATGGCCTTACCCTTATCCTGAATATCTTGCTTTGAATATCTGTATAAACCTTCTTTATTATCTATTTCATCTGCTATACTGTCTAAGGTATCCTCAGGAAGAATGGCTCTTCTGACGCACTCCAGCACCATAAGAGTATCTACTCTGCCTACCACTCTTGTAGGTATTCCTGTTTTTGCAGTTATTATATCTCCAAATGTTGTTAGAGAGCCCATATCTACAAGCAAAATACACCCCTTGCCTTGATTAACCTTTTGAACAAGCTTTAAAGTCTTTTCAAGCATTATATTCGGAGAGTCACTAAGATCCATTTCAAGACCCACAGCATGATTCACACCAAGCAGTCTGTTAGCTACCTCTGCCATACCGCAGGCTACCCTGCCATGAGACAATACTATTACCCCAACTCTTCCTTCTTCAAGCTTGCTTTCCTGCTGAAAATGCTTCAAGTACATTGTAATAAATCCTATTTCATCTTCAGGAAGATTAATTTTAAGCCTGCTGTTTATTAGCTCTCCAACTCTTTTAGAAACCTTATATTCCTTACTATATTTATCTTTAACCATTTCCAAATTAGGGTTTACTATCTCTCTTCTGTTAAGCATCCTTTCATATGTGGAGCTTAAATGAATTGCAAGAGGATAGACAACATTTCTTTGCAAACCGTCTATATGCTTCTTCGCAAGTTTATAAACATCTTCCGTAAGTTTAAGCATATCCTGACCGATAATATTAACAATTTCCTGACTGTTTGCAGCAGAAAAGCTTACAGAATACGCAAATCTCATAAGTTCCCCTTCTACCTGCTGTCCTATTACTTTGTTAATATCTCTGTCGCTGTACCCATCAGCTTTGAGCTCCTTATATTTATCTTCAATAAACTGATATATATTGTCTTTTCCAACCGAGTTGTACTGATCCTTGTATAAAATCTCTACACCTTTTGAAGATACTATGATATCTTCTTTAGTGTAATTTTCAAGTTCTCTGCCATTTATATTTGTGCTGAGGACCTGCTCTTTTACGTGATCAGGCACATGCTGAAAGCTTACCCTTACTCTCTCCTTATTATTGAGAGTAGACTGCAGAAACCCTCTGGCGCAGCATACCTGAATATCGCTCTTAAGCTGGCCTATATTGCCCGGACATTCATAAGTCATAAATGCCTTAATAACATCTCTTCCTACAAAAATATCCTTGCCCAGCCTTATGCTTTCATTCAAAAAGAAATTCTTTACTATATGAAATCTTTCATCATAGGTCCTATCCTTTACAGAAGGTATCTCAATCACCATAGGTATTCTTCTTCTAAAGGTTAATAAAAGTGAACTTTCCGGATTTTCGGTGGTTGCAGCTATAATCATGAGTCTGCTTTCTCTTGTTACTTCCGTCTCACCAAGTCTTCTGAATTTTCCTCTGTCTATTAGATAGAAAAGGATTTCCTGTCCTTCAGAAGGAAGTCTATGAATTTCATCCAGAAATAGTATTCCTCCATTGCACAGCTCAACAATTCCCTTCTTATTTTCATTTGCCCCTGTAAAAGCCCCTTTTGCATATCCAAAAAGCTGGGATAAAAGCAGCTGGGGATTATCAGCATAATCAGCACAGTTAAAGAGCATAAAAGGAGCATCTTCAGAAAAATTCTTGGTGGTCTTTGCAAACTCATGCATAATTTCTGCCATGTAGCTCTTTCCTACTCCTGACGGTCCAAGCAGCAGAGTATGAAGTCCGTGAGGAGGATATAAAATAGCAGCTTTTGCTTGATTGATTTGAAGCTTTAGACTTCCCTCGTAACCTATTATGGCCGCAAAAGGATCTTCGGCTTTTTCAAGCTTGCCTGCTTGATCTATTGAAACTTTTTGCATGCTTTGATCTTGAGTTTTGCTTTCTTTAGTCAAGATTTCTAAAGCTTCTTTTTTTATACTTGCAGCAGCATATCTTGCCAGGCTGTAGCCTTTTTCATTAAGTTCCTTTGCAAAAGCTCTGTCAGAGAGCTTTAAATTTCCGCTCAAAATTTCGAAGGCATCTTTAATAATAACTTCTTTTCTTCTTTGTCTGGAATCTTGAATATTATGTTCTTTTCTAAATTCTGTTACAGTTTCTCTTAAAATTCCAAGGCTATTAGCTATCTCTTCGTCCGTTAATGGATTTTTCTTATCTTCAGCATTTATTATATCTAAAATGTTGTATTCCACTTACCTCACCTACACTACTCTTGAGCTTTTATGATAATAAAATTATAATTCAGCAATTAATTCTTCAACCCACTTGCACAAATCAGCTGCTATTCTATTTGCAGTTTCTACCACTCTTTCATGTGAATGTTTTACCTTTTGTATGCCTGTTGCCATATTAGTTATACAAGCTATACCAAGCACATCTATACCTAAATAATTAGCTGCTATAGTTTCAGGCACTGTAGACATTCCTACTGCATCAGCTCCCATTCTTCCAATCATAGTTATTTCTGCAGCTGTTTCGTAGTATGGTCCTGAGAAGCCTGCATAAACTCCTACAGCATTTTCAATATTTAATTTTTCTGCTATATTCTTTGCCTTTTCTATAAGATCAAGTTTATAAGGCTCTGACATATCCGGAAATCTAGGCCCGAATCTTTCATCATTTGCTCCCATTAAAGGATTATCTCCCATTAAATTTATAAAGTCTTTGATAAGCATTAATGTACCCGGCTTAAAGCTTGTATTTATACCGCCGCAGGCATTTGTTACAATAAGCTTTTTAATGCCAAGCTTCTGCATTACATAAACTGGATAAGTAACTTCTCTCATGGTGTATCCTTCATAGTAGTGGAACCTTCCCTGCATTATAAGAACTATTTTTCCTTTTATAGTTCCAAAGACTAATCTTCCTTCATGTCCTGCTACTGTTGACTGTGGAAAGTTTGGTATATCTCTATAATCTATGTACTGTTTGTTTTCTACCACATCTACTAAGTTTCCAAGTCCTGACCCAAGTATAACAGCTATTTCAGGCTTTAAACTTACTTTGCTTTCTATGTACTTAACTGATTCCATAACCTTATCATACAAGTTAATCATATTTTCCCTCTCCTTTAGTGTTAATTTAGTATTATTAAATATATTATAACAAATTAATCAATCTGATAATATTTTCCGAAGCTCTTTCTAAATTTTCCTCGCCTTTAACTAAAGCTTCCTCTAAAGTTGTTATTTCCTTCATTATCCCAAATACTGCATCAATGCCTCTTTCATAAAGAATATCTATACCTTCTCCAACCCTTCCTGCTATAGCTATTACAGTCTTGCCGTATTTCTTTGAAATAGCAGCTACACCAATTGGTACTTTTCCGTACTGTGTCTGAAAATCAATACTTCCCTCACCTGTCCAAACCATATCAGCTTCTCTGACTTTTTCTTCAAGTCCTGAGTATTCTATTACTAGATCTATTCCTTTTTTTAAATTTGCATTTAAAAAAGCCATAAGTCCTGCACCAAGCCCTCCGGCTGCTCCTGCACCCGGTACTTCTAGTACATCTTTTCCCAGCTGCTTACTTATTATACTCGCATAATGATATAAGTTATTATCTAAAATTTTAATTGCTTCATTGTCAGCTCCCTTTTGCCTTCCAAATACTTTGGCTGCACCTTCTTCCCCACACAAGGGATTTGATACATCACAAGCTGCATTAATTAAGACATCCTTTAGTCTGATATCTAAACCTGATAAATCTATTTTTGTAAGTTTCCCTAGCTCTCCGCCGCCAAAACCTATTTCCTTTCCTGATTTATCTAAAAGTTTTCCGCCTAAAGCTTGAATCATTCCGGCACCGCCATCATTAGTAGCACTTCCCCCTATTCCAATAAAAAGCTTTTTTACTCCCTTATCCAAGCAAGCTTTAATTAATTGCCCTGTTCCAAAGGTTGTTGTAATGAGAGGATTCCTTTTATCTACGGGGACTAAGTGAATACCACTTGCACTGGCCATCTCTAATATACCCGTTTCTCCATCTCCTAGAATACCGTATTGAGCCTCAACTTCTTTACCAAGAGGTCCAACTACTTTGGCTGAATATATCCTTCCTTTTGTTGCATCAATTAAAGCCTGCATTGTTCCCTCACCTCCATCAGCCATAGGGACTTGGATACATTTTATTTTATTGCAAACTTTTTTTATTCCCCTTTCCATAGCCTCACAAGTCTGCTTTGCTGTCATACTTTCTTTAAAAGAATCCGGAGCTAAAACAATAGTTAAATCTTTTTTCATTTATAACCTCCATAATTGGCTGCAAAAATATATCACATACCTTCAATATAGTATACTATTGAGTACTTTTCAAAACTTTTTATGAATTTATACAGTGTTATTGTATGATTATACAAAATTACCATTTTATAGAGGATTTTAACAATCGTTTACATAACTATATAGTGGGAAAAAATTTTTTATTTTTGACAAAGGAGTTGGTCTTAATGTTTAGTCTTACTAACGCGACTACCTTTGAGATAGTTGCTATCTGGTGTGTATTGCTTATCGCATTTTTAGGCCTGGGCTATGCTTTAATGCTTAGAAGTCAGATTCTTAAGTATGATAAAGGTACCGCTAAAATGCAGGAAGTTTGGGGAGCAATTAAGGAAGGTGCTGATGCTTATCTTAAAAGACAGTTAAGAACTATAGTTCCCCTAATCATTGTACTTACTTTCGTTTTATTTCTTTCAGTTTACGTAGTTCCGCCTTCAGAGGAAGCAATGACCCGTTTTGCCGGGAAATCTGAAGCTTCTGTAAAAGTTATTATAGGTGTTGGGCGTGCAATCGCTTTTGTTATGGGTGCTTGTTTCTCACTTATGGTTGGTCAGTTTGGTATGAGAATGGCTGTTGAGGGAAATGTACGTGTTGCCTCTGCTTCCACTAGAAACTTTGGTGAAGCTCTTAAAATTGCTTATAGAACCGGTACTATTACAGGAATGCTTACAGATGGTCTTGGTCTTCTGGGGGGAACCTTAATCTTTATGGTATTTGGTGTTTCTGCTCCGGATGCTCTGTTAGGCTTTGGCTTTGGAGGTACACTCTTAGCTCTTTTCATGAGAGTTGGCGGAGGTATTTATACAAAAGCTGCTGACGTAGGTGCAGACCTTGTTGGAAAAGTTGAGGCTGGTATTCCTGAAGATGATGAGAGAAATGCTGCTGTTATAGCTGACCTTGTCGGTGATAATGTTGGTGATTGTGCCGGTATGGCTGCCGACATTTTTGAATCCTACGAAGTTACAATAGTTTCTGGTCTTATATTAGGCCTTGCACTTATGAATTTAAATCATGGCGAACTAAAATGGATCGTATTCCCTCTGTTAGTAAGAGGAATAGGGGTTCTTTCTTCTATAATCGGTACTTATATTGTTAAAGGCTCTAAAGACTTAAAAAACAATAACGCTATGGATTCTATTAACAAGGGTTTTCATGTATCCGCAATAATCAGCCTAGCCTCCTTTGCCTTACTGGCACACTTTTATATGAATGAATGGAAGGCTTTCTTCTCAGTCGGTGTAGGTATTGTACTTGCCCTAGTGCTTGATGAAATAACAAAATACTTCACCGATACTCACTACAGACCGGTTAAAGATATTGCCGCAGCTTCAAAAACCGGATCTGCAACTCTACTTTTAAGAGGTTTGGCAGAAGGCTTTGAAAGCGCTGTTTGGCAGACAATAGTTATCGCAATTACAATATTGACTTCTATACTTATATATAACGGAATGGGAATTACTTATGTGCTTTACGGTGTTGCTATGACCGGAATAGGTATGCTGACTCTAACAGGAAACAACGTAGCCATGGACTCTTTTGGACCAATATCAGACAATGCAAATGGTATTGGAGAACTTGCAGGACTTGATAAAAAGGCAAGAAAGGTTATGGATCATCTTGATGCAACAGGAAATACAACAAAGGCTATTACTAAAGGTGTTGCTATAGGTTCAGCTGTTATAGCCGCTGTTTCACTATTTGGCTCCTTCTTAACAGATGTAACGAAGATTCAAGGTCAAATGAAGGTTAGTGAAGCTTTAAGACTTGCTTCAACAGGAATTCGTGTATCTGAACCTAAAGTATTTATAGGAGTCTTAATTGGTGCTTGTATTCCCTGGCTTTTCTCCTCATTGATAATAAACGCTGTAACACGTGCCGCTTCAAAAATTGTTGAGGAAGTTAGAAGACAATTTAAAATTCCAGGACTTATGGAGAGGAAAGTTAAGCCAGATTATCAAAATGCAGTTGACATATGCACAGTTTCGGCTCAAAGAGAACTTATAGGGCTTGCACTTATAGGTATTCTAAGCCCACTGGTAGTCGGCATACTTCTTGGAGTTGAATCTCTCGGAGGATTTTTGGCCGGTGTTATAGTTTCCGGACAGCTCCTTGCAGTATTCATGGCAAATACAGGAGGCTCATGGGATAATGCAAAGAAGACTATAGAAGATGGTCTTTATGGCGGTAAAGGCTCAGAAGCTCATAAAGCTGCCGTTGTAGGCGATACAGTAGGAGACCCTCTTAAGGATACTGCCGGCCCTGCATTAAATCCTATGATAAAAGTTATGAACCTTGTATCTCTGCTTGCTGCACCGGTACTTGTTCAGTATAAAGCTTCCGACTGGGGAATGATAACTACCTTGGTAGTATGCTTTGCAGTAGTAATACTATCAATACTTTATTCTAAAAATGGCGGTTTTAGTTTCCTGAAAGGTAGTACAATCAATAATAGTAACAAGACCATAAGCAAATAAGCTTATTGTTTAGGCTGCTTTAAAATAGCTAAGTTCAAGTATGTTTTGGCTATTTTAAAGCAGCCATTTATTTATGTGTTAAGTAATGTTATTAATAAAATAGGTAAAACTAAGTTCTATGATATTGGAATCATAGGAGGTTTGATTTATGAGTATAAAAGGATTTTATCTTATGCCACATCCACCAATTGTTGTTCCTGAAGTAGGCAAAGGAGAAGAAGAAAAAATATCTGCTACAAGTCAAAGCATGCACGAGCTCGGAAAAGAAATCAAAGAAATAGCTCCGGATACAATTATAGTTGTTACACCTCACGGCACAATGTTTCAAGATGCCATAGCACTTGCTTATGAAGAGAAGCTTCGTGGAAGCCTTATAAATTTTGGAGTACCTAATGTTTCAATTGAGCTGCCTTTAGATAAAAAACTTACTAATAAAATTCATCAAATAGCAGCTGAAAATAATATTCCTGTTGTTATGGCTAATAATGAACTGTTAGACATGTATGAAACTTCAGTTGCAATAGACCACGGAGCTTTAGTTCCTTTATATTTTATTAATAAGTATTATAAAGATTTTAAACTTGTTCATATTACCTACGCACCTTTCAGCGATATTGATCTCTATCGATTTGGTATGATGATAACTAAAGCTGTAGAAGAGACGGATGAAAAAGTAGTGTTTATTGCAAGCGGTGATTTATCTCATAGGTTAAAAGAAGAAGGTCCTTATGATTACAGCCCTTATGGAGAAAAGTTTGATAAGGAGTTTCTTGAGCTTTTAGAAAAAGGTGATGTATTAAAACTATTTGGCATGGATAAAGAAACAGTTTGTAATGCAGGAGAGTGCGGCCGTCGCTCTGTATTTATAATGCTTGGGGCTCTTGAAGGAAAGAAGTTCAGCGGTAAACTCTTAAGCTATGAAGGAACCTTTGGGGTAGGCTATGGCGTAATGAAATTTCATGTTCTATCCGAAGATTCATCTAAGCTTAAAGATATAGAAAATCAAAGAGAGCTTAACTATAAGAAAAAACTTCAGCAAACTGACCCCTATGTAAAACTCGCACGTGAAAGTCTTACAACTTATTTAACCAAAGGCATAGAGCTTAAGAATATTCCTGACTATGTTCCCGATGAAATGAAAAATATTAAAAGAGGAGTTTTTGTCTCTCTTAAAAAATATGGAGAACTTAGAGGCTGTATAGGAACAATTCTGCCAACAACAAATTCTGTTGCAGAAGAAATTATAAGAAACGCTATTGAAGCCGGAGTAAATGATCCAAGATTCAGTGAAGTTGAAGAAGACGAACTTTTAGATATAGATTTTTCTGTAGATGTCTTGACTGAGCCTGAAACAGCAAAAAAGGAAGAGCTTAACCCAAAGGAATATGGCGTTATAGTAAGAAGCAGAGGCCGCTCAGGACTTTTACTTCCGGACTTGGAAGGAGTAGACTCTGTAGATGAGCAAATCTCCATAGCTCTTAGTAAGGCTGGTATAGACCTTTATGATGATTATACTCTTGAAAAATTCAGAGTTATAAGACACAAAGAAAACTAAGGCTTAAGGATGTGATATCTATGAAAGAAAAAGCTATGTTTTATGAAAAACTAAAGGATAAAATACATTGCTATCTTTGCCCTCATAATTGTGTAATTGAAGATGGTCATGTTGGGAAGTGCCAGGTCAGACTACATGAAAATGGAGAATTGTTCAGTATAAACTACGGTATGATTACTTCAATGGCTATGGATCCCATTGAGAAAAAGCCCTTGCATTATTTTAAACCAAACAGCTATATATTGTCTGTTGGAAGCTTTGGCTGCAACTTTACTTGCAGCTTCTGCCAGAACTATACTATCTCTCAGTACATTCCTCCCAGCCAGTTTATGTCTAAAGAAGACTTAGTAGAAACTATACTTAATGCAGAGGATAATATAGGAATAGCTTTTACCTATAATGAACCCAGTATTTGGTATGAGTATGTTTATGATACCGCAAAATTATTAAAGGAAACTGATGGAAATAAATCTGTAGTCTTAGTCACAAATGGATATATAAGTGAAGAACCTTTAAAGGAGCTTCTTCCTTATGTAGACGCTATGAATATAGATCTTAAAGCCTTCAGTAACAGGTATTATAATGATATATGCGGCGGCAGCCTAAAGCCTGTCCTTAAGACCATAGAACTTTCCGCAAAGTTCTGTCATGTAGAAATAACAACCTTGGTTGTAAGCGGTGAAAATGACAGCATAGATGAAATAGAAGAATTATCACGCTTTCTTGGTAATATAAATAAAGATATCCCTCTTCATCTTACAAGATATTTCCCTAGATATAAGATGAAAAATCCGCCTACAGACATAGACTTTATGTATAAGGCTGAAGAAACAGCTAGAAAGTATCTTAACAGGGTTTCTCTTGGGAATATATAAATGATAGGCCGTATACAAATACGGCCTACCCCTGCATAGCTTCAAATAAGTCCTGAGACTCTTTTGTGGCAGCTTCAACTATTCTATAAAAAAATTCTCTTTGAGTTAAACCTTCTCTTTCAATTGTTTCTTCAATCTTCCCGTCCCTTAATAGTATAAGTTTTTTAGCATAACTGGCTATCATCGCATCATGAGTAACCATCAATATTGTTATTCCCTCATTTTCGTTAAGTTCCTTTAATATCTTTAACAACTCATGTGAGTTCTTTGTATCAAGGTTTCCTGTAGGCTCATCTGCTACTACCATCTTAGGCTCTGCAACTAACGCCCTAGCAGAAGCAGCCCTCTGTCTTTGGCCGCCTGAACATTCAACCGGAAACTTATCTAAGATATCAGAAATACCAAGTTTCTCAGCTATAACAGCAACCCTTTCATTTATCTCTCTTTCAGTCTTTTCTGCTAAAGCCAAAGGTATTCCTATATTTTCTCTTATGGTAAGTGAATCAATAAGATTAAACTCCTGAAATACAAAGCCTAAGTTTTCATATCTGAATTTTCCCAAATCAAATTCATTCATAGACCTTATATTTATATTATTTATTTTAACTGTTCCGGAAGTGGGCATGTCAATTGTTGATAGGTTGTTTAAAAGAGTTGTTTTCCCAGAACCTGAGGGACCCATAATGCATATATAATCGCCTTCATTTATAGATAAATTTATACCATCTAAGGCCTTAAATTTGTTTTTATATCCATAATACTTTATCAAATTTTTAGCAGCTACTAATTCGCTCAAATTAGTTCTCCCCCTATTAAATAAATTTAAAAATCATATTTTTATAGATTTTGTAAGACGCTAGTGCTGTAATAAGTAATACACCCACAAATGCCCCTGCTAAGAATAAGGCTAATGTAATTCCTATAGCCCTTACCTTTAAATGAGTAAAAAGCAGAATAATCACATGAATAAGAGGTACTCCTAAAGCAATAGAAAAAAACATAAAATTTTCTTGTCTTATAATCTTTTTAATCTGATCTGAAGTATATCCAATCAGCTTTAGCTGCTTAAAGCTGGTTTTCCTATTAAAAGCCTCAATTAAGACCTTGTATATCATACTCATAGATATTAGAAACAATATAACAACATATGAAAATATACAAGCCAACTTTACTCTAGGAGAGGAACTGTATCCGCAAATAAATGAAATAAGAATTACTATAGAAACTGCTAACAGCACTATCAAATAATTAGCCTTTCTAAGAGAATAATGCAGATTACTTAGAGCTACTAACTTTATTTTATTGTGTATATATCTTTTCTTTTTCAGTTTAAGCACTAAATTAGGTAAGAAATATCTTATAACTCCCTGAGTTCCATAAGTAGACAAGATTATGGCATAACAAATCGTGAAGGAAGGATTATCTTTACCTAAATCTAAAAAGATTAGAAGTATAGGTAATAAGTAGATAATTAGATATATAACCCTTGGGATTTTTATTGTTCTCCTATCCGGTTCATAAACTTGTTTTTCTATAATAAGAAGTTCTTTGATTTCTTTTCTGTAGGCATACCCGGTGTTTACAAGCAATAGTAATATGAACTGTATAGCTATGACGCATACCGTACAAATAAAGCCTAACCCGGAAAACTCCCATAAGCTTCCTTTCATATCTAATGCCTTATGAATTATAACCGTAAAAATGGGCATTATTGCTGCACCCAATACCAACCCTATTGGCAGTGCTATTAATATGATTATTAAAGTTTGGTAGAATAAATACTGTGAAAGCTTATATACATTTATTCCACTTAAAGCTGCAACAGCCATCTCTTTAGTTTTTGCCATAATAAAGTATGTGTTAGCAAAGAATACAAATAATGCCGCAATTACAATTACGACCAATGATATAATTTCATATATAACAGCATCATTATTTTGCGATAAGCTAAAGTTTTTACTGAAAGTAACGTTAAAAAAATTAAATACTATTGCAGTTGAAAAAACTATCGCTGCTATAAAGAAAGTACACTTTCTAAAATCCAACTTGAGCATTTTAAATGAAAGCTTGTAAATCCCCATAGATAACACCCCGATTAAAGATTATATGAAAATTATATAATATTTTACAATTAATTACTATGATATTAATATTATTAGGATACAATATATTATATATAAATTATAGGAGAGTGATATTAATGAAAAATGTAGTTATGCTTATTACTGATTGGTGCCCACACTGTAAAAGAGCTTCCTCATGGATGGAGGAATTAATAAATGAAAATCCGGAGTACTCTAAAGTTGAGGTCAGAGTAATCGACGAGGAAAAAGAACCTGAGGCAGCTAAAAAATATGACTACTATTATGTACCTACATATTATGTTGGTGAAACAAAGGTTCATGAGGGAGTTCCTACAAAAGAAATAGTTAAAAATGTTTTTGAAAAGGCACTTGAATAAAATAAAAAACCTCATAATTGAGGTTTTTTATTTTATAAATCTTTTGCCATATCTTTAAGCTTTTCGGCCAAATTAAGCAAATTACTGTTTGTAGAAGAAATATTATTCATAGCTGAAGCTTGCTGTTCAACCGAAGCTGCAACTTGCTCTGTGCTTGCAGCATTTTCCTGAGCAGACGCTGATAGGCTCTGAAGAATATTAATAATATTATCTTTTTTCTTATTCATAAGTTCTCCGGAGCTATTTAGCTCTCCAACTTTCACACGTATATCTTCAACAGAGTTTGCAAGGCTGTCAAATATGTTTTGTGTACTTTGTATAGAGTTGGTTTGAAACTCTATAATCTTAGTTGTATTTTCCATACTATCAAAGGCAGATTTCATATTGTTTTGGAGTTCTTCAATTATTTCGTTTATTTTCTTTGTTGATAACGCTGATTGTTCTGCCAGTTTTCTGATCTCATCAGCTACTACTGCAAATCCTTTTCCTGATTCACCAGCTCTTGCCGCCTCAATAGCTGCATTTAATGCTAATAAATTTGTCTGCTCTGCTATAGAAACAATAACATTACTAGCAGCATTTATTTCCCCAGCACTAACGTTTGTATTTTCTATTATATTTTTAAGTGATTTTATAGCATCATTACTTTCATTAGTATTATGCATTAAATCTGAAAGTATATTGACTCCCTTATTTTTCAGTTCTTCAGTTTTATCAGTAGCAGTTCTTAATTCTGCTGAAGATTGAACCATTACTTCTATATCCTTAGCAATCTGCTCAGAATCTCTAGCACCTGACTCTGTATCTTCTGCTTGAATAGAAGCACTTTTTGCTATTTCATCGATTACGTTTGAAACTTCTTCTGAGGAGACAGCTACTTCTTTTGTTGCTTCATTAAGGATTACGGCAGAACCGGCCAGCTCCTCCGCAGTTTTTACTAAAGCCTCTAAAAGCTTTCTGCTGCTTTCTTCATTTGCTTTTATTTTGCTTATATAATCAATATTTTCTTTATTTGATCTTCCAATAATATAGGTATTTATATATTGAACTATAGAGGTTATGAAAACTACTACTATGGTTACTATTAATTGTGAGTCATGAAGCTTTCCGCTTATAGCATTAACTCCATTAGCTAACAAAACAACAACAACTGTGAAACTAGTAAGCTTAACCTCTCCATAAATACCGAACATAACTAAAAGGGGGAATCCAAAGGCAAAAGCAATCGGATCTTCAGTCGATATAGTAGTAAAAAAATGAGTAGCCATAAATGTAACCGCAAGAAAATATTTAATTTTATTATTATAAGGATTTTTCTTGTATTGTATAATTGAAAATATAAGAGTTACTATCGAAGCCGCTATAAATACGTACACTATGTACGGCACATTCTTTACAGTAAAAGCAGTAAAGATAGAAAATGCGCACATTACAGAACAAAGTATTAATAAATTTCTATTGGCTGATTTAATAAAATTTTGATTCATGTTGTCCCCCTTAATTGTTAAAGTGTGCTAATCACCATTTTGTTAATTTATCGTTTCATTATTGTAAAACTTTACATTGGTTTTATATTTTTGTAAGTTACTTTAGATTATTTAGCATTATTTCTTTTTCTCGAAATCAATATGACTGCATTTACAATTACCAAGATACTACCAAGCATGGCTAGGCACTTGAAGGCAGTAGTTAAATTAAATTTATCCCCGATAAGACCTATGAAAGGGAATAAGGTTATCATAAAAAAGCTGAACACCATACTGGCAAAAGAAAGTATGGTTGCCCGGTTTTCACTTGGTATCATCTTATTTACATAATCACTCATGGAAACATATATAATTTCCTCTGTGAGCATTAAAAGTATAAAAAACATATAATTATATTTACTTAGCGCTACTCCCCATATACATACTACAGTGAAAAACGGTACTATAAGAAGCAACCCTTGCTCTTTTATCCTTTTTTCTATGCTATGGACCTGGGTTGCTAGTAAAGCAACAGTCAATGAAGATATCGCATAGATTATTCCTATTCTCCATTCTGTATATCCATTTCCTTTAAGATAATTCTGAAGATAAAAGAAAATACATGTACAAAATGCCATAATGACCTGAGTAAATAAAATTAAAAATCCTACTTTAGGCTTGCTTATAACAACCTTTATACTTTCCTTTAATTGCTTTACAAAAATATTTTCGTTCTCTTCTTTAGTATTAACTCTTCCAACACTTGGCTCTTTAAAAGTTAAAGACTGAACTATAGTTATTATTCCGATAACAACTGTAAGAAGAAAGGCTATATTATAGCTCTTTGTTGCTAAGTACCCTCCGACAAAGAAGGATATAATACCTGCTGATTGATAAAAAAGTTCTTTATTTCCGTTGATTTTCATATATTTTTCTTCTTCACCAATCTCTTTTAAAGAATCATAGATCAATGCATCTCCTGCTCCTGATTCAAGATTATAGGATAAAGCTGTAAACACAAACGAAACAGCAAACCATAAAAAACTATTTGCAGTTAAAAGCAGTATTACACTAATTAACGATAAGACTCTTCCCAGTATTCTGCTGATTTTTCTGCCAAACAAATCTGCAACAGCTCCGGTTGGAACTTCCATTAAGAAAGATGTTGTATGAAATATGGTTTCTAAAAGTCCAAGCTGTGTAAGACTCATACCCTTACTTGCAAGGTATATCATCCATATTCCCCTTGTAAAATCTAAGCTTTGCAGCAGTGTGAATATATAATTTTTATAAACATTTCTTTTTAATCTAATATTATTTTCCATAATGACTCTCCTTTTAAACTGTGATTTTTGATAAAACTCCCACCCACCACAGTGCGTTCAAAAGGCATAAAAATACCCCTAAGCAGAATTTTACTTAGAGGTAAATACTATCTAAAAATATAGGTTTGAAAGTAAATTTCTACATTATCAGGCTAATTATATTTAATTTTGGACGCACTTTTCCCATGTGTCCCAAAATTACCTGTAATAGCGTGAGCATTAGCCATATATTCAAGCATGCTTAACCTGATAACAACTGACATTTACTTAACCTCCTTATCCAAAATATATTAATATAAATAATCGTACCATAATTTACTATCACAATCAATATATGTCTAATACTTAAGAAAAGTAATAGTAAATTTCGTTCCTAAACCTATTTTGCTTTGTGCTTCTATTAAACCATTATGTGCTTCCACAATAGATTTAGCTAAAGCTAATCCAATTCCAACCGAATCTGCTTTTCTTGAAGTTTTGGCTTTATAAAATCTTTTAAATATATTAGGCAGATCTCTTTCCTCTATGCCTTCTCCCGTATCCTCTATTATTATTCTTCTATAAACGGGATTTTCTATTAGATCTATACTTATAGTTCCCCCGCTAGGAGTATGCTCAATACCATTTTTAATTATATTTATAAGAGCTTCTTCAAGCCATAATCTATCATGTTCTAAATATATATCATAATTACATTTACGAATTATTTTAACATTATTTTCTGATGCTTTGCTTTCTAATGCATCTACAGCTTCTTCAACAGTTTCATTTAAGCTCTGCTTCTCCTTACGCAGTTCTATTGCCCTGGCATCAAGCTTTGCAAGCTTTAACATACTTTGTATAAGCCAATTCATTCTATTGAGCTGATTTTGATTGCTTAACAAAAAGGTTTGTCTTTGATTTTTATCTAACTCCTTAGATAACATAATATCATTGTATACAATCATTGAGGATAAAGGAGTCTTTAGCTGATGAGATATGTCAGATAATAAATCAACTAAAAACTGTTTTTCCTTTTTAAGCTGGCTTATATTATTTCTTATTATCTCTCTCATAGAATTAAAGGAAACCGCAAGCTTTGAAAAGTCCCCTTCTTTATTTTCATTAATCACTATATCATAATTCCCATCAACAACCTTTTTCGCAGCCAAAGTTAATCTTCTTATCCTGCTATAAAAATATCCATACTGAATATAATTAAACATAAAAAGTATAACCGCCAAGATTGTAAAAATACAAATAATAAAGGTTTTATTTTGAAAGCTGATTTTATTAATATATGGAAAAAGTTCATTTTCAAGATCTTTTGTTATTCCGTATTGTTTTAATATATCTTCTCCCTTATCAGCTTCCTCTTTAGAAATTTCCTTGGTAACTAAAGGGACTATCTCTCCTTCTAATTCAGGATTTTTTTCTATAATTCTTGCTGTAACTGCTCCTAAACTTCTTGTGTAGTCTCTTTTCAAATTATCAGTGTATGACTTTAGGACAATGGATGTAATAATCAGGAATAAAGCAACAGTATATAAAAGAATAAATGAGCTTATTTTTAGTTCGGGATTACTAAAGTATTTCTTCGAAATCACTGTGAAGCGACCTCCTTATTCCACTTATATCCAAGTCCTCTTTGTGTAATTATGTATTCGGGCTCCTTTGGGTTATCCTCCAGCTTTTCTCTTATCCTCTTTATATAAACCGACAGTGTGTTTTCATCAAAAAACACCTCTTCTGCTTCAATAAGCTCTTTAAGTATCTCATCCCTTTTTACGATTTCACAAGGCCTTTTCATGAATATTAGCAGCAACTTGTATTCCTGAGCAGTAAGGATAATATCTCTATCATTTTTCTTTACTGATGCAGCGGATATATCCACTGTTATATCTCCGCTTTTCAGCTTATTTCCTGAAGAAGTGTTCCTGGAGTTACGCCTTAACAATGCTTTTATCCTTGATAGTAGTTCTCTTACTCTAAACGGCTTTGTAATATAGTCATCTCCTCCAATTTCCAGTCCAAGCACTACATTAACTTCTTCATCAAGAGCTGTTAAGAACATGACAGGAATATCGCTTTTCTCTCTTATATATTTACAAAGCTCATATCCGCTTCCGTCCGGCAAATTTACATCCAATATTACAAGATCAATGCTTTCTGCTTGAAAGGCTTCTTTTCCTTTTTCTATTGTATTGGCTTTTATAACATCGTATCCTTCATCTTTTAATGTAAACTCTATCCCCAAAGCTAAAGCTTCATCGTCTTCTACCATTAATAATCTACTCATGTTCATCACCTTTTTTCACTTATATTATTATGGGTTCAATAAGTATTATACCTATTGAACCCATACAAAACACTATATTTTAAACAAATTAATTGATTCTATCATCTTTTCAGCTTTTCCATTTAGACCTTCTGATGACGCAGCAACCTCCTGTGAAGAAGCACTCAATTCTTGTATAGACGCTGAAATCTCCTCAGTTGAGGCTAAAACTTCCTCAGACATCTGTGCAACACTTCCAACACTCCTTAGTATGCTTTCTTTTTCCTTATCTATAGCAACAATACTATCACTAATCCTGCTTATTCTTGGGAAAATTTCTTCTATATAGGCAATGATATCCTTAAAGGAATCTAGTGAATTCTTAATTGTTACAGTCTGATTATTTAGTACATTATTCATATTGCTGGATGTCTCTACAACCAAATTGCTTTCCTTTGAAATATTTTGAATCAAATTATTAATGCTTAAAGACGATTCTTTTGATTGTTCTGCAAGCTTTCTTATCTCTTCGGCTACAACAGAAAAACCCCTTCCGGCTTCCCCTGCACTAGCAGCTTCAATAGCTGCATTAAGCGCAAGAAGGTTTGTTTGATCTGATATATCATTTATCAAATTAGTAATTACATTGACTTGAGATAATTGTATACCAAGCCCTTTTATTTTTTCACTTACATTATGAAAAGCTAAAACTGTCTCCCTAATAGTATTATCTAATGCTAGCATATCCTCATTACTTGCATTAGCCTTAGATTTAATTAAATCTATTTTTGAATTAATATTTTTAATAGAATCCGTAGCACTATCCAGCTTTTCTCCAAAGCCTTTTAATGTACTGCTTATGCTTTCAATTTCCTCAGTCTGGCTGGCAGAGTTTCTAGCTAAGTCTTGTATAGAGCTTGCAACTACTTCTGAAGATGATGCCATTTCTTCTGATACAGAAGCTAAACAATTTGAATCTATCATTACAGCATTAGAATTATCTTTTATAATTTCTATAGCGCCTTTTAGCTTCTTATCTAAATTATTAATTGAATTAGCTATATCTTCAAATTCATCTTTACTTTTTATGTTTAAATCAACAGATAAATTTCCTTCTGACATGTTTTTTAAAGCTTCTCTAATTTTCCTTACATTAAAGATTATTCTTTTTGAAAATGCAAGACTGCCTAGCACAGATAATATTATAATTACAACTGCAGCTACGATTATAGATGTTAAAAGCTCATTTTTAATGCTTACAAAGGTAGCAACATCCTTGTCCACACCAACAATAGCAACTATATTTCCTGAAGAATCTTTTACCGGTGCATAGGCTGAAACAAATGTTCCATCTTCATCAGTAACAGGTTTGCTGCTATATTCGGTCTGCCCATCAAAGGCATCTTTCATTTCTTTTTCAAGATTATATGTTTCACCAAGCTGACTTTTGTTTACCAAGGAACCATCTACTACAAAGTATGCTTTACTGTCATTCTCCTTAGCTAAGGTATAAACGTATCTTATATCTTTATCATTTTTAAACTTAATCATTGCATCTTGAATCTCTTTGTATTCACTTGAATTCATTGATTTACTGGTTATAACTTTCTTAAGTTTATCACCGTCAATAGCTTTAGCTGCATCTACCACTGAATTTTTAGAATCTATCTGCAGCTTAGAAAATTGTCTGTTAAAAATTACAAGGTTTAAAACTAGTAATATAACCATTGACCCTACAGATATTAAACTAATCATCTTTAGTATTTTCATGCCCAATTTGCTCATTTTTAGCCCCCCTTTTTTAATGCGTCAAAAATATTATATAAATAAAAACTATACAAGTATAGTATTATTGCGCATTTTTTAACAATTAATGATTAATTTCTACAAAAAAACACTTGCCTTACATTATTAATAAGACAAGTGTATCATAATACTCTTACAATCAATTAAATATTTTCTTAAGTAATTCTTAAAAATCTTCTCTTATAGCTTCAATTAAGTTTTCTTTTTTAATTCTTGAAAGAGGTGAAAGTACAGATAAATATCCAATTATTAATGCAGCAGCTCCGGCTATTGCCATTGCATCCCAAGGTATTTTATAGCCTAACCCTCTTACTCCGTTTATACCCCCATAGATAACATAAGACAATCCGCAGCCTATAATTGATCCATAAATAGTTCCCATTATTCCATATAAAAGCCCTTCAAGCACTATCATCTTCCTTAGACCCTTCTGAGTCAATCCTATGGATTTTAATGCGGCAAACTCTCTCTTTCTCAATATTATATTTGTTGTTAGTGTATTTATAATATTAACACTTCCTATTAAAGATACAACTACAACAAAACCGTACATTAATATTTGAACCATAAGCATAGAAGTTTTTGATCTTCTGTTTTGATCTATATTATTTATCAGTTCTAAAGATGAATCTGATTTTATAACTCCTTCAATCTCTGATTTTGCGGCATCTTCATTTTTTATATCTTTGATTGCTACATTTAGATTTACAGGCTTTATATCAGATTTACCTGATAGATTTTTAACCACCTGGTCAGTGGTAACCATCTTTATTCCTCTGCTGGTGCCTCTATAGTTAAAGGGCTCATCCTCAACTATAGCCATAATTTTAACCTTATTAACTTTTCCTTTGCCAAATTCCTGCTTTGTTTTTTCTTCAGCTGAGTTTTCTTTATACTGAAGTTCTATTTCATCTCCTACCTTTAAGTCAGCTATTGGTCCAAAATATTCTTTTTTAGTTTTTGGATCAAAGATTCTATTTTTTCTTATAAGGATAATTCCATTTTCCTTATTCAAATCTTCAATTTTTATACTTCCTGACTCTACATACTTTTTAGCTGCTTCCATGGCTGCATCATCATATATCACCATTGAACTATCAATAATAGTTTTCTCATTTCCGCTTACTTTTTCTCTATTATATATTTTCTCTATATCCTGTACTTCTTTAACTTCTTTATTTGAATTTATAGCTGCATCAAAAGAATAGGGATCATATAATTTATATACTTTATCTACTGATTTTAAGGACTTAATACTGTTTACAATATTATCTCCAATTGATAAGTTTTGTTCTGTAGCCTGACCATCTCTTACGACTGAAAAATGCATATTTTTTGATTCGTTGGGAGCAGTAGTTACATTTAAGGACATATCCATGAAGGACTTAAAGGTTACAAAAAGTACCACGCTTATTACTATAGAGAAGACGGTTATTCTATATCTCTTTCTGTTTCTCTTTATATTTTTAGAAGCCATAGCTCCTTCAAATCCAAACAGCTTTTGTACAATTCTATTTTTTCTTCTCTTTATTTTTTCTTTAGTTATTGAGGTTCTGCTGCTTATAGCAACTAATGGAGATATTCTTCCTGCAAAGAAGGCAGGGATTAATGCAGATAAATATATTGATACAAGACCTACTACAGCACTTATGCCAAGTATTTTTAAATCTACTGATGCCTTCATAGGCATAACTGTATCTCCGCCAATCAACTTAAAAACAAAGCTTATTCCGTAAATAGCAACCACACCAAATAATAATCCTAAAGGCACTGCTATAGCGGCTAAAACCGAAGCCTCTCTCAATACTATTTTTCTGATTTGTTTTGGCGTTGTTCCTACGGCTCTTAAAAGTCCAAACTGTTTAATTCTCTCAACGACACTTATCTGGAAAGAGTTATATATTACTGCTATAGTTGCTATCATAACTATGCCCACTATTATCCCGATAGTTACAAGCAAACCTCTTAGTCCATCGTTATTTCCGCTTACTCCTTGCGCAAAAAGTAAGCTTGTATTTTCCTGAACATTATCTTTTGAAGTCAACTGTTTAAGCTCATCTACCGCTGCTTTCAGCTTTGTTTTGGAGCTAATTTCTACTAATAATACCGAGCCTTCTTTATTGACATTATTGTTTTTAGTTAGCAGCATAACTTTATTATCAATTTGATTTTCTATTATATCTTCTAAAATTCCTACAAGTGTATACTGCTTGTTATTAAAGTTAATCTTATCTCCAACTTTTGCATTGCTATCTATATATTTTAGCGCCCACTTTTCTATAGAAACTTCATTCTCATTTTGAGGAAGCCTACCTGTCTTAGCTCTATATGGAAATAAATCTATAGCTTTATCAGTTGCTATCTCTTCAAACGCAGAAAGCTTTCCTGAAAGCTGAACTTCTTTTCCTTTAGCGTAAAAGCCATATCGTGAAACCTTAGGATTATTTGCTACCTTAGATAATAAGCTGCTATCTACCTTCTTATACACTATATGCCAAGCACCATAATTATTTTTTGCCTGATCTATTTCCGCATCTTGTATTCCTTTAAAGAAAAGTCCTATAGAGGATATAAGCGCTACTGATAGTATTATTCCTATTATAGTTAATGCACTTCTCTTTTTATTTGATTTTAAATATCTTCCTGTAAGCTGTTTGTAACTACTTATCATTTTTGCACCTCCATTCTCCATTGCCTTTAACTATTCTTCATAAGTTTATCCGAAACTATCTCTCCGTCTTCTATAGTAATTACCCTATCTGCCATAGAAGCGATATTAACATCATGAGTAATAAGTATAAGTGTCTGATTATATTTTCTTGCAGTATACTTTAGAAGTTCAATTACCTCTTTTGAATTCTTGCTGTCAAGATTTCCTGTAGGCTCGTCCGCAAGTATTATTGACGGCTTGTTTAGAAGAGCTCTTCCTATTGATACCCTTTGCTGCTGTCCCCCTGAAAGCTCTGAAGGAAGATGATTTTTTCTTTCTTTAAGTCCTAATATTTCAATTATCTCTTCTAAATAAGCTTTATCTACTTTATCGTTATCTAGCAATGCAGGCAAAGCTATATTTTCCTCTACATCAAGAACAGGTATCAAGTTAAAAAACTGAAATATAAATCCAATTTTTCTTCTTCTGAAAATAGCAAGCTTTTCTTCTTTGTAATTATATATGCTTTCTCCATCAATAACTACCCTACCGTTTGTTGGTCTATCCAATCCTCCCAGCAAATGAAGAAGTGTACTTTTTCCTGAACCGGATGCCCCTACTATTGCCACAAACTCTCCTTTATTTATTGATAAACTTACATCTTTAAGCGCTTCTACCTTGTTATCTCCTTTTCCATAAGTTTTATTTAAATTTTCAACCTTTAATATTTCCATACATTCTATCTCCTTTTATCTTCGTAATCACTATGTTTTTATTATAGCCATATATTCTCTGTCACTCCATGTCAGAAGTCTTACAATAAAAAAGCCTATCTTACAAAGCTGTAAGATAAGCCTCTATATATTAAAAAACAAGTGCCTTCACAAACCTAAATAACTAATAACATCACTGCAAAATAATAATATAACTATTCTGGAACATACTAGTCCCAAGATAATTCCCATAATAACATCCGTTGGATAGTGAACATTTAAATAAACTCTTGAGAAAGCAATTAATGAAGCTAAAATAAGAACCGCAATGCTAAATTTACTATTCACCGAAATAAATATTCCCGCTGCTGCAAAAGAAGATGCAGTATGCCCTGACGGGAAAGAATAAGTTATAGGCTTGGATATCAAAAGCTTACATTCCATCATATCAACAAAGGGCCTCGTCCTCTTTATTAAATGCTTTATTATCCCCTCACCTATAATAGTAGTTATAACAAGAGAAGTAATTACCATATACCCTAGAGTTCTGTATTCAACATTATTCATCAAATATAGTGAAATAGCAATCCACACTATACCACCATTACCCAAGACCGTAATAACAGGCATTATCTTATCGAGGAATTTATATTTAAGCTTCCTATTTAAAGCATTTAGTATTTTCACATCAACATTTTTTAAATAAGCTATCATATGATAATCACTTCCTTTTTATTTCTTTATTATGTTATTAATTATGAACCAAAAAATTTAAAAACAAATTAGAAATATCTTAAGTTTATCTTAAGTTTTACTTCACAAAAATTATAAATCACAAAAAATTTAAGTTTTGCTGAAGGTTAGCAATGGCTTTTTTATTATTTATATATTTAAATATAAACCTATAAAATTTTTTAAATATATAAATATTTAAGGAAAGGGTTATAGCTTAGTCATTTATGAATACACCATACCTAAAGGCTTTTCAATGATTTTTGATAATCCTGAACACTGATTCTTCATGCTTAAGTGGAATTTAAATATCTTTAACTCTTGAAGTATAAAAGGACTGGAACTATTGAGTCCCAGTCCTCTATTTTCTAAATGTTATTTATAATTGACATTGATTAATAATAAAGGAGTCGTTAGCAACATTTAACAGAGGGCTGCTATACTCTCTAAATGGAGCAGGTCTTCTTGCCTTTATTTGAAAAGCATCATTACCATTAGGCTGGTTATCTCTTATTTCAAGAAGAAAAGTTCCTACACCTGTACCATCAGTATCTGTAATAATAGCATCTCCAGATATTACTATGCTATCGGTATCGCAAATAATCTCAAATGAAGATGGTATACCATTAATAGTTATAGAATTTTGTAATTGTAGTGCAATCTCAGTAAAGCTTATAACACTATCTTCAATGAAACCACAATTTGCACATACATTAGCAACTAAATTAAATATGCTGTTGCCTTGTATTATGGTAGCTGATCCAGATACACCACATAATCCACTGCAAGATCTTCTTGTTGTAGTTGTCGCTGTTCGAGTTGTACTAGTAGTTGATCTGGTTGTTGTGGTTGTTGATCTGGTTGTTGTTGTTGTTGACCTTGTTGTTGTAGTTGTTGATCTTGTTGTTGTAGTAGATGATGTTGTTGTTGTGGTTGTTGACGCTGTAGTTGTTGTGGTGCTGCTTGAGCTGCTTAAGAAGTCAAGTATATCCTCCAATTGAAATTCTAATATAATCTCTTTCTTAATTATCGCCCTCAAAACTCTTTCAACAGCCTTATCAATTCTCTCTAATTCATCAATACCTGGGTTTTTTACTGCTTGTCCAGGTAAAATCCCTAGAATAGAATTAATTTTATTAGCTTCACTATTTATTAAGTCAGCTAGGCTTAGTTCTTCAGCTGCTAAAGCGGCAAGAAGAAGTCTAGCTATTTCATCTGTGCTTGGTATTTGTTGTGGAATTAAATTACCATTGTTTGAATAAAGCATTGTATCACCTCGATAATATTTTTTGAGAAGGCTTGTACCACTCATTATGATACTTTTCTCGATATATAGTATGAAAGATTGTCCATATGGTGAATACCTTGGATAAATAATAAATTAATTTTTTATGATTAATAAAATTAAAAAGTTTAGCCTATCAATACTAGCTCTAATTTCCTCAACTATATCCTTCATTATATGTATAAATAATAATATTACTTCCTTGTAAATATAAGTGGCAAACTTGGACATGCATTAATATTATGTATTACAAAATATACTTATTTTAATAATTAGGGGTGTTAACTTATGGAGTTTTCTGAGGACTTTAAAAACCTATTACCAAAAGATCTTACTATAGACAAGGCAATTGAACTGCTCCTTGCTTCAATAGCTTATGAACAATATGCGCTAGGAAATATAATTGATGCAGAGGCAGATAAGATTAATCATGCTGTTTCCTTAAGCGAAAGAGGTTTAGCCACGCTTGATGAAGTCAGAGAAATTAATGACAGTGCATTTAAGGTATTAAAATCGATAATAAAGAAAGAAATGCTTCTTGAGTTTGAACTTGATGACCTCATTGATTTTATTCCTAAAACAAGTACAAGCTCAACTACTTCAACTTCTACAACAACTACCACAACCTCAACTTCTACAACTACTTCACGAACTTGTACATCCTTTACAACAACAAAAAGCGGCAGGTGTAAATGGTTGGCCTTAGGAACAATTCTGCTTTTATTGATTTGTGCAGCAAGTAGTAATGATTGCTACTGTTATGATGATTGCTGCTGTCATGATAATAGTGAAGAAGACCATTGTCCTAACAATAATTGCTGCTAAAGATAAAGAACTTTAACTCCTTGCTGCACGGGTCGTTAAAGTTCTTTTAATCATGTGATAGATTATTTCTCTAGAAGTGGAAGGAGTTGATTTTCACATATCCATTTAGGACTATATCTTTGTCTCACCAGAGTTTTTGATAATATAACTTGATTTTCCCTCATCATGTTTACAACCACATCTGCGTTATTTTCAAGGTAAACCTTCTCAGATGGATTATAATTTTCTTTTGTATCATAGCCAAAGTTTCTGGCATCCCAGCGCATAAAATATGCTCCAATCTGTTTTCCCAGTTCCTCCAGAGCTGGAACTGCCTCATTTAATATTATAAAATTTCCTCTACTTGCTGCTTCAAGTACAGTTAGTCCAAAGGATTCAGAGAATGATGGACAAACAAAAAGATTAGATAATATAAATAACTCTAAAACTCCTTCTCTTGGAAAACCGTTTGGATATCCTAAATCTGATGTAAAATTCATATCTCCATCATCAAGTCCAAACTTACATCCAATTCTTCTTATAATAGCCTTATATATATTAGGGTCTATATCCATTGATGCAAAGTCGCAGAAAATAATTTTTACTGTTCTTTCAGTTTTCTTTTTAATTGCACCGGCAAAGGCCGCAACTTTTTCAAACTTCTTTCCCTGAGTTAATCTACCTGGATATACTATAAGTATATCCGGAGAAAATAAGTCAATCTTTTTACAGATGGACTTTACGTCTTCCCCAAAGTTTGCAGTCAAATCAAGGCTGTTATTTATTACTCTGCATTTCCCTTCCGGTACATTGTACTGCTTTGCCAAAGCAGGTATTCCCGAAGCTGTGGGATAAACATAGATTGTGTTTGGCATTGGCGTATATCGTGCAGAGAAAGGCCACTTTGAATTTATTGCTCTGTTGTTTGGAGCTGAATGAGTAACAGCAATAAATCTTACATTAGGAAGCTTTTCTTGAGCTTTTCTAACTGCCACATTATGAACTAGGTGCCATCCCTGATAGTGAATATCATGCATCATGCATATATCAACATCCGAGAGTTTGTCTATTAAATCTTCTGCTATTGCTTCTGTCTCTTCAAAAAATGTGTCATGTACTTTTCCTTCTGGCTGAGAATAGTCGTGCCAGTGTATCTGCTTTCCATTTAGTGTATTCCTAACTTTAACCCATTCAATTCTCTCGTCTAAAAATATTCCACTTCTTTGTTCATCCGGACAGTTTTCACATACCAGCATTTTTACAGGAATATTATTATCAAGAAGCATTCTTAAGTGTTCTGCAACAACATTTACAAGAGAGTAAGTTCTTTCCAGACCGTTAAACATAGTTAATATAGCTACTTTCACATTCTTCTACCTCCGTTATCAAGTGTCACTAAATACTATGCTCAAATAGGTTAAAATGCTACTATGATGTCTAAGTTTATGCATAAACATTTAGTAACATATTTCTGCCGTTCACATATAATGCGACTAGGACAACCTATATGAAATTAATATAGTTTTATAATAGTGGAGGAACAAGATAATGAAAGTTCTATTATTTACACCTTCTTACAGACGGCCATACATGCTTCGACAATGCATACTAAATGTAAAAAATCAATCCTATGTGGATTTCACCCACACAATTAGCATTATGTATGATGACAAGTCTGAAATTGAAAATTATGAATGCCTGTTTGATGATATACTTGATGACAG
Source organism: Clostridiales bacterium oral taxon 876 str. F0540 (assembly GCA_000466585.1). Taxonomy (GTDB): domain Bacteria; phylum Bacillota; class Clostridia; order Clostridiales; family Clostridiaceae; genus Clostridium_AT. Next base: position 167,082 of record KE993496.1, on the reverse strand, counting down.
ATTTATAATCGGATTCAATAAAAATGGTACCTCTCATGAAAGGTATATGACTACACTGGGGCAATGCTCACAGCCCTATGATATATATATTAAAATCGATGATGATGATATATATAAAAAAGATTATGTGAAGACAATCGTGGAATATTTTGAGACTCATGAGTGTGATGTCCTAAGCTCGCCGGTTGGCTATGATCTAAATAATTATTTTCTATCCAAAGGTTATCATTACACCTTTTGCGGGGATCCTCCTGTAAATAACTTCCTGATGGCTCCGACTTTTGCATTTAGTCACAAAGCATATCAAGTTTTGTTTGATATTATAGATAACTATGATGATGAAAGCCGTCAGTGGATGGCTGCCTGGCCTGCAGCTGGATTTGAATCTCAAAATGTAGACAACGCTAATAATATAATCTGGCATATTCACGGTAGAAATACGTCGATACCTCACTGGTTTCGTCCTAGCTAAAAAGCTATGCAGTCAAAGCTTCATAAATTGTATCTTAATGCTATATTAAATCAATCAGCTTAACGATAGAGGAGGATAGCCGAAATGAAAGTTCTATTATTTACACCGACCTATAGACGTCCTTATATGCTGCGTGAATGCATACTGAATATAAAAAACCAGTCATATACGGATTTCACCCATACTATCAGCATTATGTATGACGATAAATCTGAAATTGAAAATTACCAATACTTGTTTGACGATATAATTGATGAAAGATTTATAATAGGCTTTAACAAAAATCGCAGCTCATTTGCAAGGTATATAGCTGCGTTATCGCAAAGTCCGGAACCTTATGATATATATATAAAGATAGATGATGATGACATTCATAAAAAAGATTATGTAAAAACAATTGTGGAATATTTTGAAACACATGAATGTGATATCTTAAGCTCGCATATTAGCAGTCAGCTAAACAACTATTTTCTATCAAAGGGCAATTATCAAAGTCTGGGGGGCGATTATCCCAACAATAATTATCTGATGCCTATGACTTTTGCCTTCAGTCATAAAGCCTATGAAATTATTCTTGGCATTAAAGATAATTATGATCATGATGATTTACAATGGAGAACAGCTTGGAGCAACTGCGGATTAAAAGATGATAATGTTGATAATTCCAATAATATCATCTGGCACATCCACGGTAAAAATGCATCAGTAGGTGAATGGTTCCGCCCTAGTTAAAATGCTGTGATAATATCTCAATGAAATCTTTTTATAACACAATAAAAAAAGAAGCTTATCCAGAGGTCTGATGCCTATATGCTATAGGCATCAGACCTTTTAGTTTCTTCTGTAACCTTTTTAGATGATTTACATAATATATATCAGGCATTAGGCTAGTCCACTTATTTGTTATCACATTCAATATAGAAGTTTCTTTAATTGTAGATTAATAATTAAAATTTATTGATCAATAAAAAATGCGAGGGTGTAAAAATAAAATGATTATTACAAGAACTCCTTTTAGAATAAGCTTTGCTGGCGGCGGTACAGATCTGCCAAGTTACTATAAAACTGGATACGGAGCAGTAGTCAGCACAACCATTGATAAGTATATGTATATAACTATCAACAAACGCTTTGATGACAGCATTAGGGTTAGCTATTCAAAGACTGAAATTGTAGATAGTGTTGATGACTTGCAGCATGATATTGTAAAAGCCGCCTTAAAAATGGTAGGCATTAAGAAAGGTATTGAGATAACATCTATTTCAGATATACCGGCAGGCACAGGTCTTGGATCATCCAGCAGTTTCACTGTTGGATTGCTGAATGCTCTCTATATGTATATAGGAAAACAGTGTTCAGCACATGAGCTTGCAAAAAAAGCATGCCAGTTGGAAATAGACATGCTTAAGCATCCAATTGGCAAACAAGATCAATTTGCCGCTGCATATGGCGGAACGAATTACTTCAGATTTAATGCAGATGGCAGTGTAACCTACAAACCAATTAATTTAACTTCAGAGGATTTAGAAGCTATGAATAGCAAACTTTCCATGTGGTATACGGGAATAAGCAGAAGTGCAGACAGTATTTTAAACCAGCAGAATAATGATACCTTAAAAAAGCTTGATGTACTTGATTTTATGAGAAATCAAGCTGACGATCTGGCAGAGAACTTGAATAAACACGGTTTTACTGAATCATTGGCAAAAGTGCTTCATGAAGGTTGGATAAAGAAAAAGTCAATAACAAAATCAATCAGTAATAACAATATTGATAATTTATACGAGATTGCTCTTTTAAACGGAGCCAAAGGCGGCAAAATCTTAGGGGCAGGTGGCGGCGGATTTCTTCTTCTGTATTGCGATGCTGAAAAGCATGATAATTTAAGTACTGCTCTTGGATTAACTAAAATGCCTTTTAAGATCACTTGTCATGGCAGCAGAGTTGTTTACTTTTCAGAAACTTAAGCATGTATAGAGGAAATTTATATGGTAAAGATTATTTTTTTAGATCGTGACGGTGTAATTAACAAGTGTGCAAAAGAGCATGAATATATTACTCGATGGGAAAATTTTGAGTTCCTTGAAAATGTTCCAGAGGCAATAAAATTGCTTAACCATGCAGAATACAAAATTGTTGTTATAAGTAATCAACGAGGAATTGCCAGAGGTGTTATGACTAAGGATGAAGTTGATGAACTTCATAAAAGAGTCAATGAATACCTAAATAAGAAAGATGCCAACATTGATTTCTTTCTTTATTGTCCCCATGAAATTGGTGAATGTAATTGCAGAAAACCAGATATAGGGTTATTTCTTGAAGCGGAGAGATTATTTGATATTGATAAGTCACATTCATATATGATAGGGGATAGTGAAAGCGATATTATTGCAGGCCATGATTTTGGAGTGAAGACAGTATTTATCGGTGATCATAATAGTTCAGCCGATATATGCTGCAATAGTTTATACGAAGCAGTCCAGATAATTTTAGCAGGAAGGAGATATGTTTAAGATGAAAGTTTTGATTACAGGTGGTGCCGGCTACATCGGAAGCCATACCAATCGTTATTTCAATCAAAAAGGAATCGAAACGGTTATTATAGATAATTTAAGCGATGGTCATAAAGAAGCTGTTATTGCTGGAAGGTTTGTGGAAGGAGACTTTGGAGATAAGGCACTAATTAATGAGCTGCTGTCTTCTGGTAATTTTGATGCCATAATTCACTTTGCCGCTTTTGCTGATGTAGCGGATTCCGTTGCAAATCCGGCAAAGTATTATGAAAATAATGTGTCAAAAATGATTACATTGCTTGATGCCGCAGTAGCTAATAATGTTAAGTATTTTGTGTTTTCATCTTCAGCAGCTACTTTTGGAGAGCCGCAATATTTGCCAATTGATGAAAAACATCAGCAGCTACCAATTAACCCATATGGATTGACTAAATTAATCGGAGAAAAGATTCTTGAGGATTATGATCATGCTTACGATATAAAATTCTGTTCACTTAGATATTTCAATGCAGCTGGTTGTTCAAAAGATGGATTGATAGGTGAAGCTCACAATCCTGAACATCATATTATTCCGTTGATACTGCATACAGCCATTGATGGGGCAGCTGAATTAGAGATATTTGGAAGTGACTACCCAACACGAGATGGAAGTTGTCTAAGAGACTATATTCATGTGGACGATTTAGCTGACGCTCACTATAGAGGTTTAATGCATATAATGCAGCATAATGTATCTGAAGCCTTTAACTTAGGAAGCAATACCGGCTTTACTGTATTGGAGATAATCAATGAATGCGAAAAAGTCACAGGGAGAAAGATAAAATACAAAGTTGTCGGAAGGCGTCCAGGGGATCCTGCAAGCCTCGTAGCTTCGAATGAAAAAGCAAAAAAGATACTGAGCTGGGAACCTAATAATGATATATCAGCAATAATAAGAGATGCTTGGAAATGGCAAACCAATAAAAGATATTAGTGCTTGAGGCAGAAGAATTTGAGGTGATAAATTGAAAGCTTTTCTATTAGCAGCAGGCTTTGGAACACGGCTGAAACCACTAACGGATATTACGCCAAAATGTATGGTGCCTATAGCCGGGCAGCCTTTGCTGTTTTGGTGGTTTCAGCTCTTAGAACGTCATGGAGTAACTGAAGTACTAATCAATACGCATTATTTATTTGGACAAGTTCGCCAGTATATCAATTATTACAATAAAAAAGGGAAACTATATGTCCACGAATTTTACGAACCAGTTCTTTTAGGAAGCGGCGGGACAGTAGCAGCAAACAAAAATTTTGTGTCAAAGGAAGAGAGCTTTTTGATTTGTTATGCTGATAATCTAACTGATATCAATATAAGTTCCATGATTGAGCTTCACAGTTCTCATGATGGAATATTAACAATGGCACTTTTTCATACAAATAGTCCCAAGCAGTGCGGCATTGCACAAGTTGATAAAAACAGAAAGATAGTTGAATTTATTGAAAAACCACAAAATCCAACAAGCAATTTAGCCAATGCCGGCATATATGTGGCAAGGAAAGAAATATTTGATTTTTTCCCCAATAGGAAGTTTATTGATTTTGGTAATGATATATTGCCGCAGCTTATTGGGAAGATGTATGGCTGGGAGATACAGGACTATCTCATAGATATTGGTACTTTGGAAAATTATCAGAAAGCGAAATCGGATTGGAGCAGCAAAGAAATTATTTAAGGCGTTTATTAGGAGGTTAAAGTCCTAAGTGGACTTTAACGGGCAACCTAGCGAATGGTAATGAGTGAGTTCAGGTTGCCCCGAACTATAGTCCTAAATGGACTTTAACGGGTAATTTGCGAACGGAGTGAGTACTCTAAATTACCCAGTGTGACGATTGGAAGGAGGAATAAAATGGATTACAGCAAAAATATTAAAGCTTATATTGACAAGGAAATCGAAGTTCTCAATTTACTAGACATTAGTACCATTAATTTAGCAATAAATGAAATTGTAGCTGCCTTCGAGAGAGAAGGTAATATCTATATTTTTGGAAATGGCGGAAGTGCAGCTACAGCTTCACACTATGCAAATGATTTTAATAAGGGTATTTCAGAATATACTAAGAAAAAATTTAGATTTATTTGTTTGAATGACAATGTGCCTACTGTTATGGCTGTAGCTAATGATATTAGCTATGACGAAATATTTAGATTCCAACTGCTTGGGAAGCTAAGACAAGAGGATTTAGTAATAGGAATTAGCGGGAGCGGAAATAGCAAGAATGTAGTAAATGCTATTGAATATGCAAAACAAGAAGGAATTAGAACTCTCGGCATAACTGGATTTAATGGCGGGAAAGTAAAACAGATAGTTGATGTCTCACTTCATGTACCGATTAATAATATGCAAATTACTGAAGATATACACATGGTGTTCGATCACATGATAATGACTGTACTTTATCAAGCGTGGAACCTATATGAAATCAAGTTTTAAAAGCTATAAATCTATTTAAAGCATAAAAGAACTGATAATTTTTATAGTCTTCAATAATTATCTTAATATATCGTAAACCTTAAATAAGCGACGGATACAATCTCCTTCGCTTATTTTTTTAAAGCCCCATCCTAAGTATACCCTTTATAAAATTGAGTCTTAAGTTTTTCAAAACTTATTAAAATATATATTGACTTTGTGACTCGCCAGTCATATAATGTGACTATAAAGTCATATGACCCACAAGTCATATTATTTAAGAATTTTAGTGCCGATTATATCTGTACTAACTTAACTTAAAATCTTTATAAAACTAGCAAACACTACAGAAAGGAATTATAAAAATGCCAAAGGAAACATTTTTAAATCTTAATGAAGAAAAACAAGAGAAGGTAATGAGAGCAGCCATAAGTGAATTTGTAAAGCACGGTTTTGAAAAAGGAAATATTGGGGATATTGCTAAGAATGCAGGAGTTGCTAAAGGAAGTATATATCAGTATTTCGAGAACAAAAGAGAGCTCTTTTTATATTCCGAACAATGGTGTGTTGAACTGCTTATGAAAAAATACGGCAAATACATGGTGGTTACTAATAAGGATATTAATATTTTTGATTTTTTGTATGAAAGTTCAAAAGAACTTTGGATACAAATGAGAGAAGAAAGGGAGTCTATTATCTTCATTCAAGATGTATTCCTAGGTAAATATAACACTTTAACGGATGAATCTATGTCATATATGATGAAAGTTTCGAATGAATATACTCTTCAGCTTATACGTCAAGGTAAAGATAATGGTCATATTAGAAAGGACATAGATGATAATCTTCTATCTCTTTATATTACAGGGACATCCCTAAAATTTAAAGAATACATGATGAACAGAGCAAGAACCCTAGGGGAAGATATTATAGATGAGCCTTTTGAACGTGTTGAAAAGGAATTAAAAGCTATGATTGAATTATTGAAAAACGGTATGGGAGGAACAAAATAATGTTTTTAAAAGTAAAAAATTTAATAAAAAGCTATAAAACCGGAGCTATTACTACACAGGTTCTAAAAGGCGTTAGTATGGAGTTAAATAAAGGGGAAATTGGGGTTATACTTGGGCCTTCAGGCTCTGGAAAATCTACTCTCCTTAATATAGTCGGAGGAATTGACAGATGTGATTCAGGAACCGTTTCAGTAGACAATATAGATATTACAAAATTAAATGACAATAAGCTTACAGACTACAGAAGAGAAAATATCGGCTTTATATTTCAGTTTTATAACTTAATTCCTAACTTAACAGTGGGAGAAAATATTGAAGTTGTTTCAAATATAAGCAAAACGCCTTTAGATACTGATGAAGTTTTAAGGGCTGTAGGAATGCTTGATAAGAAACATAGATTTCCTAAGGAGTTAAGCGGCGGAGAGCAGCAAAGAGTTTCCATTGCAAGAGCCATAGTAAAGAATCCGAAGCTTTTACTTTGTGATGAGCCAACAGGGGCTCTTGACTTTGTAACCTCCAGAGAAATATTAAAGCTTCTTCAGCAGATAAATAAGGATTTTGGTACAACTATATTAATGATAACTCATAATAGCGCAATTAGTGCTATGGCTAATAGGGTTTATAAGGTTAGAAGCGGAGAAATTGTTGAGAGCATAATTAACAGCACAATTATGCCTGCAGAAAGGATTGAATGGTAATGATTATTAATAAAAAAATAAAGCGTACCATGCTGGAAAGCAAATCTCAATATCTTGGTTCCCTAGTACTCATTATCTTAAGCTGCCTTCTCTATACAATGTTTAATTTGCTTTCAACTAATATGGCCGGATTGTCTTCTTCCTTTGAAAAAAATTATAAGCAGGAAGATGCAAACTTTATACTGGATAAAAAACTCAATAACATATCCGCTTTAGAACAAAATTTCAATATGAGTATAGAAGAGAGCAAATCAGTTGATTATTCTATATCAAAAGATAAGGCCCTAAGGATATTCAGTGAAAATACCAAAGTTAATGTACCTGCGATAATCGAAGGAACCTCCTTAAGAGCTGGTAACATTATTATTGATCCAAGTTATGCAAAAGCAAATAAATTAAAAGTTGGAGATAGCATAAAGTTATATGATAAAAACTTTAAAATATCAGGACTTATGTCTCTTCCAAATTATATATACCCACTAAGAACAGAATCAGATTTGATGAATGACCCTAATAATTTTGGAATAGCAGTAATAGGGAAAGAAGACTTTAATGCGCTTAACAAGGGAAATAGTTTTTATGCTATTAGATTTAATGGTGATAGAAGCAATATTGATAATAGTATCACTCAATTTAAAGACTTCTTAAGAAGTAATAATTTTATTATCCTCAGATGGATGAATATTACTGATAATGTTAGAGTTACTTATGTTACTGCTAAGCTTAAAGGAATCGATCAAATGAGTTCTTCTGCGCCAATAGCTATACTTCTTCTTACCTGTATACTGACAGGTATAGTGATGTGGAGAATGCTAAAAAGAGAAGCTGTTATTATAGGAACTCTCTATGCTTTAGGCTATAAAAAAAGAGAGATTGTGAAGCATTATCTTATGTATCCTCTCTCAATTGCTTTGCTTGGAGGTATTGTTGGTACAATTCTAGGTGCATTAACACTAAAGCCTATGCTTAACTTTATGGTTTCCTACTTCAATATGCCTGTTGGTTCAATAAGTTTCAATATAAACTATATTATTATAAGCGTTCTTCTTCCACTAATATTTTTAGTAATTTGCAGCTACTTTGTAGTAAATAAAGCGCTTAAAAACTCACCTGTTGAACTTATGAGAGGCGGCAAAGAAAATAATAAAGTTGGATTCTTAGAGAGAAAGATAAAGCTTGATAAGTTAAAATTCAGTACTAAGTTTAAAATAAGGGAGCAGCTGAGAAGCATACCAAGAAGTTTATTCCTTTTGCTTGGCATTATAATAGCTACCATGATGCTATTAATGGGTTTTGCAGCCAAAAGCTCTATTGATTATTTAATGAAAGATTCCTTTAGTGAAGCCTTTAAGTATAACTATCAATACGTGTTTAATTCTATTCAGAAGGGTGTTCCAAATGGTGGTGAAGCCTTTTCTGAAATACCGGCAGCATTAAAGTCAGATAACAAAGCAACCTTTACAATATACGGAGTAACCCCTGATTCTAAATATATTACCTTCAAAGATAAATCAGGCAGTACTTTAAAATCAGATAAAATTATTATTACAAGACCACTTGCTGATAAGCTTAATATAAAACAGGGAGACATTATTCAATTTATCAATAGGCTTGACTCAAAAGAATATAACGTAACGGTGGATAGTATCGCTGAAACCTACGTAGGTCAGTATGTTTATATACCTCTTGATAAACTAAATGATATGTTTGATTACCCAGCCGGAAGCTACATGGGACTATGGAGCACAGAAAAGCTTGACATTCCTGAAAACAAGCTTTTAGCTTCTGTGACAGTTGATGACATGAAAAAAGCCTTCGATACTATGACACAGCCTCTTCAAGCTTCTATAGGAACTATAGCCTTTATGTCCTTTATAATAGGGCTCATTGTAATATATGTTGTTACTTCACTTACAATAGAGGAAAATAAGGAAAATATATCACTTATGAAGGTATTAGGCTATAGAAAAAAAGAAGTATATTCGCTTATTCTAAACAGTTCTTCTTTTATAGTTATATTAGGCTATATTTTAGGGGTACCGATGCTTCTAGTATCCTTAAAAGGAATGTTTGCATCAGTAACAAAAGATATGAGTATATCTTTCCCGGTAACCATTGGCTATGGCTATCTTTTTGCAGGGTTTATAATAATATTTTTAACCTATGAATTATCAAAGCTTTTGAGCAGAAAGAAAGTAAATAGGATTTCCATGGCTGAAGCCTTAAAGTCTCGAATGGAATAAAAGCAAAAAAGACAGCAAGCAAAGTTCTAAAGCTTTGTTTACTGTCTTTTATATTTAAAACAATCATTGTATCATCTTCTCATAAGTCTTCCATGAAGCTCTTCATCCTCTATGAACAATTATCTAAGAGTCCCTTAACCTGAAGCTCTTTCTCAAATAGTAAACAACCTCCAGCATGTTCCCCTAATAGCATTCCCGTTTCCTTCAACCTTTTGAATAAAGGTGACTGAAGAGCTTCAAAGAGAGTGCAGTCCTTTAAGTTAGTATCTGAATATGGCGAGAACGGACATGGCTCTGCCCCACCGTTTACACTAATATGGAAAAAGCCTCTTCCCGCAGCAAGACATCCTCCTGAATATTTTTCATCTCCAGGAAATGATAGAAAAATAGCATCTTCATATCCTTTTCTAAGCTGCTCTTGGTTATTTTCAAGTATTTCGCGTTCTTTATCAGTAGGTGCAAGCCCCTTGGTTGACTCAGTTACCGGAACATACTCTATAAATATTATACCCTTACAGCCCAAACGATACAGCTCATCAAAAAATGCTTTGCTTGTAACTGTCTCAATATTTTCAGTTGTCACTGTTACAGAAGCTCCAAATAGTATACCTTTTTCTTTTAAGGTCTTCATAACTTTAATTATAGAATTATAAGTACCTTTTCCTCTTCTTTTATCAGTTTGCTCTCCATTTCCTTCTATACTAATCATCGGTATAAGATTTCTATTGGAATCAAATAAGTTTATATAATTATTATCAATAATTGTTCCATTTGTAAAGATAGGAAATATAATATCCTTTACTCTTGCTGCTTCCTCTATTACATCTTTTCTCATTAAAGGCTCTCCTCCCGCAAGAAGTATAAATGAGACTCCTAAATCTCCAGCTTCTCTAAATATTTCTCCCCATCTTTTTGTTGATAATTGATTTATATCTAAATTTTCGCCGCAGGACTTATTTGCTCTTGCATAACAGCCTTTACAAAATAAATTGCACCTGCTTGTTATACTTGAAATTAAAAATGGCGGTATATCTTGTCCTTTATTTGAAAGTAATGCCCTTTTTCTTTGGGCTTCTTTGCTTGCAAGCATATATTTCATAACAAAAGCTGTTTCTTTAGGATTTTTTAGTGATGCTTTCACTATATTTTTTACTATATTTTCAATTCCGCTGCTCATATACTCTGACAAGTCAAATTTTTCTTCCATTCTAATATCTCCTCTTCCTAAACTACTCTTATACTATATACTTCTTTTATGACCTCAATGTGACTAATTTTTATAAATGTATTTTATAAATATTATTTTAGACTCCAAAGCTCTATAGAAATAGCGCAAATATATTTATACTGCTTCAAATATATTTGCGCTATTTCTATAATTCGTTAATCTTACTAATAAGCTTTTCATAAACCTTTTGCATATGAGCTTCATTGCTGTATTCATTGACTTTATCAATAGGAACCCATCTTACACCGCTGTTTTCATCTTCTTTTATAGTTAGAGCCTCTTCTTCATCAGCTTCTAGCAAATAAGCTATAGACAAATGAAGATGCGGTGCTACATAATTGCCTTTTTTTATATGTCCAACCACAGTAAGTATGTCTATGGAAAATATATCTGGAGTTACAGGATATGCATTTTCAACTCCTGTTTCTTCCTTAACTTCTCTAATTGCTACAGCTAGAAAATCAGTTTCTCCATCTGCATGTCCTCCTGTCCATGACCAGGAATTATATATATTATGATGGACCATAAGTACTTTATCTCTATTTTTATTCACTGCAAAAGCTGAGCTTGTTATATGAGCTATTTCATTATTTCTAGTTAATACATCATCAAAAATATTAATGCAGTTTAAGATTATTTCTTTATCCTTTTTTTCCTGCTCATTATAGGGCTTGTAGTTTTTTATAGAATTTATCCAATTCACTTTTACTCACATCCCTTAGTTCATTTTAATTTAAATTATAACACATATTGTAAACATTCATACAATCTTGACCATTATTTAAATTAACTCTGCTGCTTACCTCAACCAATGCCCTGACTGTATCAATAGAGGTTAATATTTCAATATTATTTTCGATGGCAGTTCTTCTTATAACAAATCCATCCCTATGAGAATCATTACCTTTAGTTGGAGTATTTATAACAATATCTATTTCTCTATTCTTTATTACATCCAGTATATTAGGCTCTCCTTCTTTTAGCTTCATGACTTCTTTAACTTCTAAGCCTTCATTCCTTAAAAATTCAGCGGTACCACCTGTAGCTATAAAAGCATATCCCATTTCACTAAGCTTCTTTGCAATATCAGAGAATTCTTTTTTATCATGATTGTTTAATGTGACAAGTACGTTTTTCTTTTCATTTTTAAACTGCATGCCTGCCGCAACAAAGCCTTTATAAATTGCTTCGTATATATTTTTTCCTACTCCCAAAACCTCACCTGTTGATTTCATCTCAGGTCCTAAGGATACCTCCACATTAGGAAGCTTTTGTGTTGAGAAAACCGGTACCTTTACAGCCACAATATCCGGCTCTTTATATATGTCTATACCGTAGCCTAGGTTTTCTATTTTTTCTCCCATCATAATTCTTGTCGCAAGCTCAACTATAGGTACTTTGCTTACTTTGCTTATATATGGTACTGTTCTGCTAGCTCTTGGATTAACTTCTATTACATAAAGTTCACCACGATATTCAATAAATTGAATATTAATCATGCCCTTTATGCCTATATAAGAGGCAAGTTTTTTAGTGTAGTCAAGTATCTTGGACTTTATATCAGCTGATACATTTTGTGTTGGGTACAATGTTATACTGTCTCCAGAATGAATTCCTGCCCTTTCAAGGTGCTCCATAACTCCAGGGATAAGCACATCTTGTCCATCACATATAGCATCAACTTCTATTTCTCTTCCCATAAGATACTTATCAATTAGTATAGGATTTTTCTTATCTTTTTCAAAGGCATTTTCAAGATAATATTTAAGCTCTTCTTCACTATAAGTTATCTCCATGCCCTGTCCACCCAGAACGAAGGAAGGCCTTACTAGTACAGGATAGCCTAAAATTTCAGCTTCCTTTAAGCCTTCTTTTAAGCTCCATACAGCTTTTCCCTTAGGCCTTTTAATATCAAGCTCTTCAAGAATAGCATCAAATTTTTCTCTATCCTCTGCGGCATCAATTTGTTCAGAAGTAGTTCCTAAAATGTATATATCTTTTTCTTTTAAGAATTTAGCAAGCTTAATAGCCGTCTGTCCACCAAATTGCAGTATTACTCCGTATGGCTTTTCCTTATCTATTATGCTTAGAACATCCTCTTCTGTGAGAGGTTCAAAATAGAGCTTATCCGATATATCAAAATCTGTACTTACTGTTTCAGGATTGTTATTTATAATTATTGTTTCTATACCCATTTTTCTTAAGGCCTTAACAGCATGTACAGAAGCATAGTCAAATTCAATTCCCTGCCCAATTCTTATAGGGCCTGAGCCAATAACAACTACTTTCTTTTTATTACTAACCTGTACCTCGTCATATGTATCATAAGTTGAATAATAATATGGCGATAATGCTTCAAATTCTCCGGCGCAAGTATCAACCATCTTGTATACCGGTGTTATGTCCCACTTTAATCTTAGCTTATAAATTTCATCAGGACTCACCTTTAAAAGATCTCCTATTCCTTTATCTGAAAAACCTTTTTTCTTTAACTCAATTAGTAGTTCTCTTGATACATCATTTAAATCTAATTGCTTTAGTTCTTCCTCTTTATCAACAATGCCTTTAATTTTGTTTACAAAGAAGCTATCTATGCCTGTTATCTGAGATATCATTTCGATTCTATAATTTCTTCTTATCATTTCAGCTAAAGCAAAAATTCGTTCATCATCAGGAGACATTACTCTATGTTTAAGTTCTTCTAGGCTTAACTTTTTCATTTTCTTGTGCTCTAAAGTAAACTTTCCAAGCTCTAATGAACGTATTGCCTTTAAAAATGCTGCCTCAAAGGTATTGCCAATAGCCATAACTTCTCCGGTAGCCATCATCTTGGTGCCAAGATGCCTGTTTGCGTCATAAAACTTATCAAAGGGCCATTTTGGAATCTTAACTACTACATAGTCAAGTGACGGTTCGAAGCAGGCAAAGGTCTTCTCCGTAACTGCATTTTTTATTTCGTCCAATCCATAGCCTAATGCTATTTTAGCAGCAACCTTTGCTATTGGATATCCGGTAGCTTTAGATGCAAGCGCTGAAGAACGGCTAACCCTAGGGTTTATTTCTATTACTGCATATTCAAAGCTATTTGGATTTAATGCTAATTGTACATTGCAGCCTCCTTCAATACCTATTGCATTTATTATGTCTATTGATGCACTTCTTAGCATCTGGTATTCATTATCTGACAATGTCTGGCTAGGGGCAACTACTATACTATCTCCTGTATGTATGCCTACCGGATCTATATTTTCCATATTGCATACGGTAATACAGTTCCCAAAGCTGTCCCTTATAACCTCGTACTCAATTTCCTTCCAACCCTTAATGCTCTTTTCTAGAAGTACCTGTCCAATAGTACTTAATTGCAATCCTTGAGCTAAAATCACTTCAAGTTCTTCCTCATTTTCTGCTATTCCTCCGCCGCTTCCTCCAAGAGTGTAGGCAGGTCTTACTATTACCGGATACCCAATTTTTCGGCTAAATTTTTTGCCGCTTTCCATATCCGTAATTATTTCACTTGCTATACACGGCTGGCCTATATTTTGCATCTCGTTCCTAAAGAGTTCTCTATCTTCTCCCTTTTTAATAGCCTCTATTGATGTTCCAATAACTTTTACATTATATTTATCTAAAATACCTTTTTCATAAAGCTCTACTGAAAGATTAAGCCCTGTTTGCCCGCCCATTCCTGCAATTATGCTGTCCGGCCTTTCTTTAGCTATTATTTTTTCAAGAAAGTCTACAGTTAAGGGCTCAATATATATTTTATCTGCCGTATCCTTATCAGTCATAATAGTTGCCGGGTTGCTGTTTACAAGTACAACCTCTATACCTTCTTCTTTAAGCGCTTCACAAGCTTGTGTACCAGAGTAATCAAATTCAGCTGCTTGACCAATAACAATAGGACCAGAACCTATTACTAAAACTTTTTTTATGTCATTATTCTTTGGCATTATGCAATTCCTCCTTATTAGTCGAAACACTTGGTAGCCTGGTCTTGTTCGCTCCCACTGCAGACTACCCGTAAAAGTCCTTATACTTGTAAGAATTTATCAAATATATAATCTGCATCCTTTGGTCCTGGACATGCCTCTGGATGATATTGAACGCTGTATATTGGAAGTGTTTTGTGTCTCATTCCCTCTATAGTTCCATCATTCATGCTTATATGTGTAGCTACAACATCCTTTGGAAGCTCTTTAACGTAATATCCATGGTTTTGGGAAGTTATGAAAACTCTATTCTCCTCAAGGTCCTTTACCGGATGATTGCAGCCCCTGTGTCCAAATTTAAGCTTTGCAGTAATGCCTCCTAAAGCTAGTGCCAGAAGCTGATGTCCAAGACATATTCCAACTATAGGTTTTTTGTTTATAAGCTTTTTTATATTTTCTATTACCTCAGGCAAATCCTCTGGGTCTCCAGGCCCATTTGATAAAAATATTTTATCTGGATTAACCTTTAAAATATCCTCGTAAGATGTATGAGCCGGAAATACTGTTAGCTTGCAGCCTCTATTTTTAAAAGACCTAAGTATATTAGACTTAGTTCCAAAATCTAAAACCGCTATATGCTGTCCATTTCCCTCTATATTATAGACCTTATCAGTAGTAACATTTTTAACCGCTTCTACATTACTGAACTCATCAAGCCTTTTATTTATATAGCCTTCACTAAGCTCCTCAGTTGTTATTATTCCTCTCATTGTTCCGTTGTTTCTTAGAACCTTTGTAAGTGCTCTTGTATCAATTCCTTCTAAAGCTATTATCTTATGACTTTTTAAATAATCACTTAGTTTAATCTCGCATCTGAAATTATTAGGCATGCTTGCGGCTTCTCTGACTATAAAGCCCTTAATCTTTGGGCACTCCGATTCTCCATCCTCAAGATTAATGCCATAGTTTCCTATAAGAGGATAGGTCATGGTCACGATTTGACCATAATATGATGGATCTGTTAGGACTTGTTGATATCCGGTCATTCCTGTATTAAAAACAACCTCTCCAACTGTTTCCTTTACATATCCAAAAGCCTTCCCTTCAAATACTATTCCATTTTCTAAAATAAGTTTTGCTCTCATCAGCCACACCTCACAAGTAATAAACATTTATTTAGCTATTTTATGTTTCTGCTTCCTGGCTTTACACAAGGCAATTCTTCTTTGCATAATGGACATTCTTCTTTTTCATAGGTTTCAATTTGAAGCTTTATGGAACTATAAATAGGGTAATCTATCTTGCTGCTGCTTCTATCAACTATACAAGCTATTCCCACTACTTCTCCACCTAGACTTTTTATGACTTCTGCTACTTCTAAGGAAGACTTTGCTGTTGTTACTACATCTTCTACTATGAGCACCTTTTGCCCGGGCATTATCTCGAAACCCCTTCTAAGCGTCATTTCGCCATCTACTCTTTCAGTGAATATTGCAGGCTTTTTAAGCTGCCTTGCTAATTCGTATGCTGCTACAATTCCTCCCATAGCAGGTCCAACCGCTATATCAAAATCTAAATCTTTAATTTTATCAGCCACTACCTTTAAAACTTCTTCTGCTTTATCCGGATACATTAAAAGCTTTGCACACTGACAATACTTATTGCTGTGCTTCCCTGATGATAAAAGAAAATGTCCTTCCAAAAGCGCTCCAACTTCTCTTAATATATTTAAAACTCTATTCTCCATATAAGTTTCTCCCTTCATTTTACACTCTACATTCCTATAGGATTCCTCTAATTTCGTCCAAGCTATTAATCCCGCTTCTCACCATAAATTTTTCTAATCCTTGTATAATTTCTACAGCAGCATCAGGCTTTATAAAATTGACAGTACCTATCTGCACTGCATGCGCCCCAGCCATTATAAATTCCAGTACATCTTCAGCACTCATAATCCCGCCTATTCCTACAACAGGTATATCCACCGCCTTGCAAACCTCGTACACCATTCTAAGAGCAATAGGCTTTACTGCAGGCCCTGATAACCCTGCAAAGGTATTATCAAAAACAGGTTTTCTTTTGTTTATGTCAATTGCCATTCCCTTTAGAGTATTTATAAGTGAAAGTGCATCTGCCCCAGCCTCAGTACACTTATATGCCATATCAACTATATCTTCTGCATTAGGTGAAAGCTTGACTATTAAAGGCTTTTTACAAACTGCCTTTACTTCTTTAACTATAGCGTAAGCGATATTTGACTTAATTCCAAAAGCCATTCCTCCGCATTTTACATTAGGACAGGATATATTTAGCTCAACCATATCTATATTTGTATGGTTAACCTTTTCTATGGCTTCTAAATATTCCTCTAAAGTGCTTCCCCCTATGTTGGCAATTATATTTGTATTAAACTTTTTCATCTTAGGCAGCTCTTCTTTAATAAAGCTATCAACCCCCGGATTTTGAAGTCCTACGCTGTTCATCATGCCCGAGGCTGTTTCATATACTCTTACTCCGCTGTTTCCTTCTCTTTTATTAAGAGTTAGGCCTTTTGAGCATATCCCTCCAAGTATTCCTACGTCATATAACTTATTAAACTCTTGTCCAAATCCAAAGGTTCCCGAAGCAGCTATTATAGGATTCTTAAAATCTAATCCACAGAAATTTACGCTAAGCATCTAAAATCAATTCCTCTCCTAGAAATACCGGTCCATCAGTACAAGCTCTCTTATTTCCTTTTATAGTGTTGCAGGTACACACAAGGCAAGCTCCTAGACCACAAGCCATGAATTTTTCTGTAGATACATACACAGGGACTGAAGCTTCTCTGCACTTCTTAACAACCTTGTTCATCATAACTTCCGGCCCGCAGCAAATAACAGTATCATATTTATCCGCCTCAAAAATATCTGTTATAAACCCTTTATGACCCATACTTCCATTATCCGTAGCTATATATGCCTTATTTATATAACTTTCTATAGTATCTATAATATAGGTTTCATCCCTAAAGCCGCTGTAAATATCTATATAATCACCTTTTAATTCCTTTACTAAATATCTCATAGGTGCAATTCCGATACCACCCGTTACTACAGCAACTCTTCCCTTAATATTTTCTATATCAAAACCATTGCCAAGAGGCCCTAATATTTTAATATTTTCTCCTTCACTTAGCTGGCTTAATATTCTTGTTCCTTTTCCTTTAATCTGATATAAAAAGTAAATTCCAGCTTTATCTGTATCTTCTATACTTATTGGCCTTGGAAGGAGACTTTGCTCCTCCCAAGCACTTAACATAAAAAACTGTCCCGGTTTAGCTTTAAAGTTACCTTCTACATGAAGTCTATATATTCCGCTTGTTACTTCTTTGTTACTAAGCACTTTGGCTGATAGATAACTTACATTCATTAATATCTCTCCTTATTGCTAAAACCTCTTCTCTTGCACAAAGATCAAATTCTTTTTCTCTTCCTTCTTGATTCTTATATGCTAAAAGAATTCCTCTTGAAGAATTAACTACACCGCCGTTTCCATTATTTAAGTAAAGCGCTACATCCTTAGCAGTGCCACCCTGGGCTCCGTAACCAGGAATAAGGAAAAACATTTTATTAAATCTTTCTCTCAGCTGCCTGCCTTCTTCAACATGGGTACAGCCTACTACAGCTCCTATACTGCTGTAACCACAACTACCTATATATTCTCTCCCTGCATTTTCTATCTTTCTTCCTGTTGTCTCATATACTTTTCTTCCTATACTGTCGCTAATATACTGTATGTCCTTTGCTCCTGAATTTGAAGTTCTCATTAAGATGAATAATCCTTTTTCATCGGTGTTTACATATTTTAAATAAGGCTCTATACTATCCATTCCCATATAAGGACTTAGAGTTATAAAGTCACACTCAAAATCTCCGTCAAAATGAGCTTTAGCGTACATTTCCGCTGTTTTTGCAATATCACCTCTTTTTACATCACCTATAGCAATACCGCCTAAGCTTTTAATATACTCTAAGGTTCTCTGATAAACCTTTAGTCCCGAAATCCCCAATGCCTCATAATAAGCGATTTGAAGCTTGTAGCAGGCTGCCGTATCAAAAGTAGCATCTATAATTTTCTGGTTGAACCTGAATAGTGCCTGATCTTCAAAACTATATTTATTTAAAAATTGTTTAGGTATATAATCTATTGAAGTATCAAGTCCCACGCAAACCGGTCCCTTTTTATCTACACTTTCATATAATCTATCAATAATCATTTTAATCCCCGCCTTTATTTTATAAACTATATACAATTCTTCCAGCCTTTATTGTATGCAAAATCATTCCTCTAGTACTTGCTCCTTCAAAAGGAGAATTCTTTCCTTTTGATCTAAAGTTTTCTGCATCAATTTTGTATTCTTTATTCAAATCAACAAGTACTAAATCTCCATCATAACCTATTTTTATTTCTCCCTTATTAAGCTTCATAAGCTTTGCCGGATTCTTAGACATAAGCTCTGATAGTTTATTTATACTTATGTGTCCTTCATCAACAAGTTTCGTATAGCATACTGAGAAAGCGGTTTCCAGTCCTGAAATTCCATTTGCGCCTTTAAGCTTATCTTCGCTGCTGTGAGGTGCATGGTCTGTAGCTATTGCATCTACCCATCCTTCTTTAATTGCATTAATTAAGGAGTCAATATCATAGGCTTCTCTTAAGGGCGGATTAACCTTATATTTAAGCTTGCTAGTTAGAGTCAAATGGTGAGGAGTTACCTCACAGGTTACTCTAGCTCCTTCTTTTTTTGCATTTATGATATCTTTTATTGCTTCACTTGTACTTACGTGAGCAATATGGAGCTGACAACCTGTGTACTTTGCAAGAGCTAAATCTCTCCAAGTCATCGTATTTTCTGCAAGTCTTGTATCAATTGATGATAACCCTTCACTTTCAGCGTGACTTATGACCATAATATCTTTTTCCTTCGCTTTAAACATAGCCTCAAGCATTACCCTGCTGTCAGAAACTCCGCGTCCATCATCCGAAATCATCTTTATGGAAGAGTCTAATTTATCTAAATGTGAAATATCTTCACCTTTTAAGTCCTTTGTTATTGATATTGATTGATGTATGTCTAATAAATTAACTATCTGGCCTTTGTTTAAAACATAGTTTACAGTTTCCATATCACTGCACACAGGCATTGTGTTTGCCATAAGATTTACTGCTGTGAAGCCTCCCTTCACTGCTGCAAGACTTCCGGTGTATATATCTTCCTTATAAGTAAACCCAGGATCTCTAAAGTGACAGTGCAAATCTATGAAAGATGGCATAAGCACTAATCCTTCTGCATCAATCGTTGGGCAATCCTTTTTTAAATTTAAGCCAAGTTCATTAATAACTCCAAACTTTATATAAACATCTCCTTTAAAATCCTGAGATGAGTCTATTATTCTCGCATTCTTTATCAATAGCTCCATTGAAATCCCCTCCAGCTTGTATTTTATATTCATGGTCGCAATAGGAACATCTACATGTGTTCTTTTCACCATTTGAGCTATAAAAGCTTTGAGGAATATTTTCTTCTATGGAGGTTATGCATTTTGAGTTAGTGCATTTTCTAAATTCATTCTTAATTGCTTTAATCTTTGTACCTGTTCTTTTAACTGTATCCTCATCTTTATCAAACGCAGCTTCTGAAAGATTTAAACCTAGAAGATTAACTATTAGTGCCATTCTCACAAACATACCGTATTTTGCCTGGTCAAAGTAATGTGCTCTTACATCTTCATCAACTTCATAAGCTATCTCATTTACTCTTGGAAGAGGGTGAAGTATTATCATGTCTTTTTTTGCATTTCTTAGTTTATCTGAATCTAAAATGTAGCTGTCTTTAAGCCTTAAATAATCTTCTACATTTGTGAATCTCTCTCTTTGTACTCTTGTCATGTAGAGTATATCCAGCTTATCAATAACATCTTCTAATCTTTCTGCTTCTTCAAACTCAATATTATGCTTTTCTAATATTTCTTTTTTTATATAATCAGGAATTCTTAATTCTTCTGGGGAAATTAATACGAATTTATTACCTTTATATCTAGATAAAGCTTTAACAAGTGAGTGTGTAGTCCTTCCAAACTTTAAGTCCCCGCACAAGCCTATTGTATGGTTTTCAAAGCTTTTTTTAAGATTTTTGATAGTTAAAAGATCAGTTAGGGTTTGAGTAGGATGCTGATGACCTCCGTCACCTGCATTTATGACAGGAATTGAAGAATACATGGAGGCAACCTTAGGCGCTCCTTCCATTGGGTGTCTTATAACTGCAATATCTGAATAGCAGGCAACTGTTCTTATAGTGTCTGCAACACTTTCTCCCTTTGCCGCTGAGCTGGAATTTGGTTCTGAAAATCCTAATACCTTGCCGCCAAGTCTAAGCATTGCTGCTTCAAAGCTGAATCGAGTTCTTGTACTAGGTTCATAGAATAGAGTAGCTAAAAGCTTACCTTCACAAACATGTGAAAAAGCTCCCGGATTTGAAATGATTTGATCTGCAAGTTCAAAAATTTTATCGAATTCCTCCACAGAGAAATCCATTGGGTCAATTAGATGTTTTCCCTTTAACATAAAAACTTCCTCCTTCTTAACCTCACAGGGTTAAATTTAAAGTAGAGATATTTCATTTTTGTTTTATAAACTTTGTAACCACGGAGTATTATTTCTTAGTAAAATCTCCGCGCATTAAAAAATGCCTTCCTTTAAGCAGGAAGGCATAGTTGTATCCTAAAAAAATACAAAACTATTGTCTTTATATCCTTCCTAGCCTCACAGGACTATTCTTAAAGGTTTTATAAAATATTACCACTTTATATATGAGTTGTCAATATATAATCTAACTAATGCAAAGTGATAATTTTCTAAACATATATAAACAATTTAATTATTGTTGTACTCTTCCATTTGCTTCAGATAATTGATTTGAGTTTCTGTTTTTCCGGCGTATTTTGAATTATCATCAGCATAGGTTTGGCTAATGCTGCCACCATTATCAGTTTTAGAACTGATTGCTAGTTTCATTTCTTCAAATTGTTCCTCAGTAAGCTCTATATAGCTCCAGCAGTTTGGGCAAGCAATACAATATTTTTTTCTATATGGGATTATCGGAATGAAGAACAAAGTAAACCACGTTCTCACAATACACAAATTCCAAGTTTCAGTGCTGTTGCAGTAGCTGCAAGAACGCTGAAATACCGGTCCAATAATCTTTTTGGTTACTTTACCCCAGCCCCAGATTATCATCACATCACCTCGCTAAATAAAAATCATTATTATTTAACTCTAAGTTTACATATATTGTCACTCAATGTCAAGAAATTTGCTTTAATATATGTGTAATATAACGATTCTCTCTCAATAAATAACATGCACTATACTGAGAATTACCCATAATCTGTACAGCCAGTACACTTTCAGTAGATTACCTTAAATTTTTATTTAACAAGCAACAATTTCTTTAATCGTAAATTCTCTTCCGCTCAATAATTCCCACTTTTCACTTTTGCAGTGGGGGCACTTACTACTATTTTCTATTATATTAAAAACTTTATTACACCTTTTGCATATACCATTCCCCGGCATAACCTCAATTTCCAGTTTTGTATCCTGCAGCATAGTTCCATCTACTGCAGCTGGATAACAGGCCTCAATATATCTAGGGACCATAGATGATAACTCACCTATCTGAAGAACCAATTTTTCAATTTTACTTACCCCATTGTCTTTAGCAAAATTTTCAACTACTTTAACAACCTCAATCATAACTCCTATTTCATGCAAATTATTTCACCTCATTTATCAAAGTATAAAGAACGGGAGAACTTATGCTCCCCCGTACTGCTTAATCTTTACTTTACAAAAAGTCTCTTTACATTTTTCATTGCAATTCTGCCTTGACGCTTAATAACATGTTTTATAACTATAGGTTTCATATGATCAATATCTGTTCCAGCTTCATTGTACTTTCTAACTAACGAAATTGCATCAAATTTACATTTTGTAGTGCAAACTCCACAACCTACACACTGGTATTGATCAACAACCGTAGCTCCACAGCCAAGGCAACGCTCTGTTTCTTTCTTAACCTGCTCTTCAGTAAATGTAATACGAGGGTCCTTAAAGGTCTCCTTCGACTTATTGCCTTCCGCATGAAGTGCTCTTTGTCTAGGTAAACGATCATAACCGTCCATATCCAGGTTTTCTTTATCAAGAGCATGATATTCTCTTTCTCTAACTAAGGTTAAACTGTCTCCATGAACATAACGATGAATAGAAATATACCCCTGTTTTCCAAGTGCAATTGCATCAATAGCAAACTTTGGTCCAGTTAAAGCATCCCCACCTGCAAATACATCTTCCTCACCTGTTTGATATGTTAGTGGGTCAGCTTTTATTGTCTTATTTGGATTTAATTCAATCTTGGAGCCTTCTAATAGGTTACCCCAATCTATTCCTTGACCAACTGATAATAATACATGGTTTGCTTTTACTATTTTTGTTGTACTTTCATCGAATTTAGGGCTAAATCTTTTATTTTCATCAAAAACAGAAATACATTTTTTAAATTCTACGCCTACTACGTGTCCGTTTTCTGTTATAATTCTCTTTGGTCCCCATGAATTGTTTATTACAATTCCTTCTGACTCTGCTTCTTCGATCTCTTCATCAAGAGCAGGCATTTCTTCCCTGCCCTCTAAGCAGAACATATCTACTGATGAAGCACCAATTCTCTCAGCAGTTCTTGCAACGTCAATAGCAACGTTTCCTCCACCAATAACCACTGTAGGTCCTTCTAATTTTATATTTTCACCCAAGTTTACCCTGCGTAAGAATTCTACACCGGTTGTTACTCCCTCAGAATTCTCACCTTCAAGGCCCAGGCCTCTGCCAGCTTGAGCACCTATTGCAATATAAAAAGCATTATAACCTTGCTTTCTAAGCTCAGGAATAGTTACATCCTTGCCAACCTCAACTCCTGTTTTAAATTGTACTCCTAACTCCTTAAGCACGTCAATTTCAGAGTCTACCACTTCTTTTTCCAATCTAAAGGATGGGATTCCAAGAGTTAACATGCCTCCAAGTTTATTTTGCTTTTCAAAAACTGTTACCTCATAACCATCAACAGCTAGGAAGTAAGCACAAGAAAGTCCAGCAGGACCTGCACCTATTACAGCAATTTTTCCTGACCTTTTTACCATTTTTTCCGGCACATAGCGATGCTCTGCTTTCATATCCTGGTCAGCGATAAATTTCTTAACTTCATCAACTGCTAAAGGCTCATCTACATCTCCTCTTGTACAGGCAGCTTCACATTTTCTTGGACAAATACGTCCACAAATTGCCGGAAGCGGGTTCTCTTTCTTTATAAGTTCCAATGCTTCTTTATATCTTCCTTGAGAAGCCAGCTTTATATATCCCTGAACCGCTATATGAGCAGGGCATTCAGACTTGCACGGACTTGTTCCGCTCTCATCCACAACTTTGCGGTGACGATAGTCAAAATTCCATCTATCCTTGCCCCATCTGGTATCATATGGAGTGTCTTTCTCCTTAGGTGCTTCAACAGGCTTTTTAGAGCAAAGTTTTTGTCCCAAAGTTAATGCATTTGATGGGCAGTTCTCAACACACTCTCCGCAAGCAACACATTTATCTTTATCCACTTGCGAAACATAGTTTGATCTAGACCAATCAGGATTTCTATAAAGATTTGCATTTCTTAATCCAAAACAGGAACATCCACAGCAGTTACAGATAGCAAGAGCATTTCCTGGTCCTGATAAATTAGGGATCTGATGCATAAGTCCTTCTTTTTCAGCCTGTAAGCAAATCTCTCTAGCCTCTTCCCTTGTAACCTGTCTTCCTTTTCCTGTACGAATATAGTATTCAGCAGCTGATCCAAGTCTAAGACATATATCCTCAACTCTGTGTCCGCATCCCTCTCCGATAATTCTCATTGAAGCACGACATGCACAATCTGTAACAGCAAAAAGATCATGTTTATTAAGGAGGTACTCTATTTCCTCATAAGAAGCCTTTCTTGTATCTCCGTCAATAGCAGCTTGAACAGGAATAACTCTCATTACACCTAAACCAATTGGAATATTTCCTGCCATTAATGCTCCTAATTTTCTTGTATATTCTTCAAAGCACTCACCAATTACAGGATACTTTTCTAAATTAGCCTTATTATCAACCATATATTCCATAACACCAGGAACATAAAGTTCAAGACAATACTTAATGGTATCATGCTCTTTTTCTGATTTTATAACTCCATCGTCTGCCATCTGATCTAAGATTTTTACTACTTCTTCAACAGGTTTGCCACAGCGTTTTGCAACTACATCTGCGCTTTCTAATTTTCGAATTTCAAGGCAAAGTGCAACCTCTGCCATTTCATCTGTAACAACCGGCTCAAGGATTCTATATTCCGGATCTGTTGGCTTTACCTTTACTATTCCACCAGTAATACCAGCAGCGATTTTATTTGCTAGTTCTAGTACTTTTTTCTTAACCATATTTGTTATCCCCCTACAAAACTTATTAAGGTATTATTGAGCTTTCCATTCTTTAACTTCTGTACGTATCCATTCAGCCCACTCATCAATTCCCTCACCAGTTTTAGCTGATATAGGAATAACTTTGATATTAGGATTTAATTTTTTTATATGCTCTTTAAATTTGTCAAAATCAAAATCAAAATTAGCTATTGCATCAATCTTATTTATTAATACAACATCTACTATTGAGAACATCAAAGGGTACTTTAGAGGTTTATCATCACCTTCAGGTACACTTAAAATCATGGCATTTTTTGAAGCTCCGGTATCGAATTCTGCAGGACACACCAAATTTCCTACATTCTCTAATATTACAAAGTCAATTCCCGTTGTTTCCAGTCCCATAAGTCCTTGTTTTGTCATATCTGCATCCAAGTGACACATTCCCCCTGTATGCAGCTGAATTACCTTGGCACCGGTTTTGGAAACTTTATCAGCATCAACGTCAGAATCGATATCTGCTTCCATAACCCCAATACTCATTTCGTTTTTAAGCGCTTCAATAGTTCTTATTATTGTTGTAGTCTTACCTGATCCCGGTGAAGACATCAAGTTCAATAAAAAAGTTCTATTATTTTTAAGCTCTTCTCTTAGTAAGTTCGCTTGTCTATCATTATCTTCGAAAACACTTTGTTTAATCTCAAGAACCTTAAATTTATCCATATTGCTCCCATCCTTATCTACTATTTTGCTTTACTAATTTGATAGGTTATACATCTTGCCCTGTTGTACAGATACCTGATCTGAAAGAGCTTTAATTTCTTTATATTCCTTTAAATCTGTATAAAGTTCACCAAGATAAGGATTTCTCTTAGTTTTAACTACTTTGTAAATCATATAAATAAGCACTGCTATATTTGATAACAATGATAATAAACCAAACACAAACAGCGGTACTTTGTTATAGGAGGATGCAACTGCAAAGGCTCCTTTATCGATAAATGCTGGGAAGGTCTGAGCAAACATACACCATATAGCTAACGTTTGTGCTCGATGCTGGAGCCACGCTCCCTTTCCTACTGTAAATGCACAAAGTGTTGGTGCAAGTAAAAGTGCAAAACCGCAGTACCATGCATGACCTGGAAGGCAATTATATGTGTAAGTAAAATTCCATAAATCGTAAGCTATTATCCAAAACCATAACATATCCGGCCAAAGCATATCCATGCTTCCATCTTTATCTGTCTTCTTCTTTATACAAATACCAAGCCAGCCAGTTATAGTTATGATATTTAATATTCCGGCAATACCATTCATAAAATTCCATGGGCCGCCTAGTACATACATTGCTTCGTCAGCTAAAGTTCCTCCTCCGGCGTATTGAATACCAACTTGAAAATCACGAGTTACTGCCTCTAAAATATTTATAGCCAGAATTAGTGGCGGAAAGCAAAGCGCCCATTTTTTATCTGACAGCCTCCATACTTTTCCTGTGGATTTATTTTTCCATGTAACATGTCTAATACACCAAAAGCCTATACATCCAGCTGTAGAAGAATAAACCTTTGCTAAATGAAACCAATCTGTGTAGGTTGTATCCTTTAATACAGTAAACCATAATATTGATAATACTAGTGGCAAAATAACAAAACTAAAGAAACCTACATACTTCCATCTGCGAGCTACCTCATTAAAACCAAAGAGCGCAATGAAAACGATTAACCAAACTCCCCAAACGCTTAGTACTGATGCACCATCAGCATAGTTAAAAACAAACATATTGTACCTCCTTCAAATATATATAACTTCTTATATATATTGTATAATTTTTATCAAACTTTTTTCAATAGACAGAAAAATGAAAGTGTCTATTTTAGACACTTTCACATAATTTTAATATTATTCTCTTGCTTCCTCGCTGATAAAAGCAGCTACAGAACGCGGGATGCTTCCCGTTATCATAATTAAAAGTTTATTAAGAATATCTTCCGGCTCTTCCTCCATACCTTCACTTACCCAGTCTATTATTAGCCCATTAAATACATGCCTATAAAAGTTAACTATAAAGCTTCTATCTTTATCGTCCATTGCAGCCTCTATTCTTTTAACACATTCATCAACCACATCTTCTAATAGTATAGTAGAAAGATTAGTAAGATATCTATTTACTTCTGGCCAGTAGGAAGAATTATACACATGCAATATCATTCTTGAATTTTTTTTGAGATAATTCATAGTTGCTAAAAAACCACCAGTCCAAGTTTCAAAGGTTCTATTTTGTGCGATTTCTTTCGATAATTCATCATAAAATACAAATTTGAATACATCCATAATATCTGTAAAATGATTATAAAAAGTTTGTCTATTCACATTGCAATGCTCACAGATACTTTTAACCGTAATCTTATCTATAGATTTTTTATTTAATAGCTCTTTAAACGAATCAATTATTGCAGTTTTAGCACTGTGTTTCATAAATTTCTCCTTTACTAAAAGCTTGTCTTTAAATTAACCTTCAAAAGTTGGCACACTTACTATATCTGCTGACGGTCTATGAGTAACCCAAGTTCCACCTATACACATTAATCATTAATTTCTAAATAGCATTTAGGATAGCCATCGTTAACAATTTGAGTGTTGTAGTTTAATAAGAAAATTGTCATAAATCCACAATCTGCTTGAAGGCATTTAGTAATTGTAAATCCTATATATCCTTCCCTAAATTCTACCATAGCGTTCATACATAATTCAAGGAATCTTATTTCATATAAAAATTATACCGATCATATTAACTTACATAAATAAATTATGGAAATTTTACATAAACTTATTGACAAATGATACAAGTGTTATATAATAAGTATTAGATAATAATAATTATTGATTAGCTTAAATCTTATATACATATTCTACAGAAGCTAATTGTTATAAAAAATTAAAAACAAATCTTAGGAGG
Organism: Clostridiales bacterium oral taxon 876 str. F0540; assembly: GCA_000466585.1. Taxonomy (GTDB): domain Bacteria; phylum Bacillota; class Clostridia; order Clostridiales; family Clostridiaceae; genus Clostridium_AT. The sequence continues at coordinate 139,042 of KE993496.1, read as the reverse complement.
TAATTTTATTATGTCATTAATCGGAAGTGAAGTAAAACCATTTAAAGCTGAGGCTTATCAAAACGGAAAGTTTATTGAAGTTACAGAAGCAGATTTTAAAGGCAAGTGGAGTGTAGTTTGCTTTTATCCAGCAGATTTCACATTCGTATGTCCAACTGAATTAGAAGATCTACAAGACAATTATGAAGAGTTAAAGAAGCTTGGAGTTGAAATCTACTCTGTTTCAACCGATACTCATTATACTCATAAAGCATGGCATGACAGCTCGGAGGCTATAAGCAAAATTACTTATGTTATGATTGGTGATCCTTCACATACACTATCAAGAAACTTTGATGTTTTAATAGAAGCGGATGGTCTGGCTGACCGTGGTACATTTATTATTGACCCAGATGGCATAGTTCAAGCAGTTGAAATAAACGCAGGTGGAATCGGACGTGATGCAAGTATTCTTATTAATAAGATTAAAGCAGCACAATATGTTAGAAACAACCCTGGTGAAGTTTGCCCAGCTAAGTGGAAAGAAGGAGCTGCTACATTAAAACCAAGTCTTGACCTTGTAGGAAAGATTTAATAGTCTCAATATATAAATAACTTACAACGGGTAGTTTACGAGTGTTAACAAAAAGCTCTAGGCTACCCATTGCTTTAAAAAAAAGAATTTCAGTGTTATAAACTGTTCAGTGTTCCGAGTGAAAGGAGGTAAAAGGTCTAAATGACCTTTTACGGCCGGCCTGTGAGCGATAGCGAACAAGTTTAGGTCGCACAATGTTTCGAGAGAAAGGAGAAAATTATGCTACTAGATACAGATATAAAACAACAATTAGCCCAATATCTTCAATTGATGGAGGGTGATATATTAATAAAACTTAGCGTTGGATCTGATGATACATCTAAGGACATGGTAGCTCTAGTGGATGAAATAGCTGCCATGTCCTCTAAAATAAAAATACAAAATAGTCAATTATCCAGAACTCCAAGCTTTAGTATAAATCGCATTGGTGAGGATACTGGGGTTACCTTTGCCGGTATACCTTTAGGCCACGAATTCACTTCCTTGGTATTAGCATTACTTCAAGTCAGCGGAAGAGCTCCAAAGGTTGAGCAAAAGCTAATTGACCAAATAAAGAATATTAAAGGTGAATATCATTTTGAATCTTATATAAGCCTAAGCTGCCATAACTGTCCTGAAGTTGTTCAGGCACTTAACTTAATGAGCATTCTTAATCCTGGTATTACCCATACTATGATTGATGGTGCAGCGTTCAAAGAAGAAGTTGAAAGTAAAAATATTATGGCAGTGCCTTCAGTTTATTTAAATGGAGAATTTTTCGCAAGCGGTCGTATGACTTTGGAAGAAATTCTTGCAAAGCTAGGGAGTTCCGTGGATATATCTGAGTTTAATAATAAAGAGCCTTTTGATGTGCTTGTTATCGGAGGCGGCCCAGCGGGATCAAGTGCAGCTATCTATGCAGCACGTAAAGGGATTCGCACAGGAATTGTTGCAGAACGTTTTGGTGGTCAGGTAATGGATACTATGGGTATCGAAAACTTTATCAGTGTAAAATATACTGAAGGTCCTAAACTTGCAGCCAGTCTTGAGGAACATGTTAGAAATTATGATGTTGATATTATGAGTTCTCAGCGTGTAAAACGCTTAGAGAAAAAAGACCTAATTGAAATTGAACTTGAAAATGGAGCTGTTTTAAAAAGTAAAACTGTTATACTTTCAACAGGCGCTCGCTGGAGAAATGTAGGTGTACCTGGTGAAGCTGAATTTAAAACTAAAGGTGTAGCTTATTGTCCTCACTGCGATGGACCTTTATTCAAAGGAAAAGATGTGGCAGTTATTGGAGGAGGCAATTCCGGAATCGAGGCAGCTATTGATCTTGCTGGTATCGTAAAGCATGTAACTGTTCTTGAATTTATGCCGGAACTTAAGGCTGATGCAGTACTTCAAAAGCGTCTTTACAGTCTTCCTAACGTAACTGTATTAAAAAATGTTCAAACAAAAGAAATTACAGGTACTGATAAAGTAAATGGTATTTCCTATATAGATCGTAGCACAGGAGAAGTTACTCATATTGAGCTTCAAGGCGTATTTGTTCAAATAGGACTTGTTCCAAATACTGAGTGGCTTGAAGGAATTATTGAGCGCAACCGCATGGGCGAAATCATAGTAGATAGCCGAGGTGCAACAAATATACCTGGAGTATTTGCCGCAGGAGACTGTACAAATAGCCCATTTAAACAAATTATTATCTCTATGGGTTCAGGTGCCAGTGCAGCCTTGGGTGCCTTTGACTATTTAATAAGGAATTAAGTCATTCCCCCTTCTAAAATGGATTGTCCGCTCTATTTATGTAAGGATATGTTAATGCCAGCATCTATATGATGCTGGCTTAAAACATATCAAAACCTTGTGAACTAATTAATTAGTTAATCTCTGGGACAAGTGTTCTTATTCCATTGCCGTTATTTTTTTCTAACAGGAATCCAAATTTCGCTATAGTAATTTTCATCTTGATTTCCTAGCGGATAATCAGCAATGTTCGTATACATTTCGATATTATAGCCTGCTGCAATTTCATAGTCCTTGCAATTAGGCAACCATTCTGAAAAGATTTTTTGGTTCACATCTTGCAAAGATTTCGGCATTGCTCCTTTGCATGGAAAAACAGCCCAAGTATGTTTGGGAATAGTCTTTGTTACAAAGCCGTCCGGTATTTCTATTGACGGATTGTAATTGTCTGCAATCAAATATTCAAACTCATCTGAGCCCATATTCTCATCTATACATACTCCGTACATTCCACATACAAGCTTACCATTTCCAGTCTGGTAGTGTTCTGTCCAAAACTGTGGAATTTCTTTAGTTGCACTATCATATTTGAATACCTTCGATGAACCCATTACAGTAAAGGAATCTTTTTCAACAATTTTGTAATCCATAATATAACCGCCCTCCAATGAAAATTTTATTTTTAGTGGGGCAAAGGATTTGATCATTGCTCCATCTTTTCTGACAGCAGTAGGCGTGACTCCATGAAATCGAGTGAAAGCTTTTGTAAAGCTATCCGGTGAGCTGTAACCATATTTCAGTGCAATGTCAATAATTTTTTCATCAGTGGAAACAAGCTCGCTGCCGGCAAGTGCAAGCCTACGTTGTCTGATGTACTCGCCCACCGAAAAACCACAGAGCATCGCAAATCCTTTTTGAAAATAAAACGAAGACAAAAATGCTCGTTCAGCAATACTTTCTATTGTTAGTTCCTCGGTTATATTAGCTTCAATATAGTTAACAGCTTCACCAATTCCTTCAATCCATCCCATAATCATCCCCCCTGTCTGTATATATCTTACTTCTTTTCAGGCGATTATTCCCGACTTTTTGTGTTATATTTTGTCATCTCCAAAATATTTTATGAACTTAATTTATTTCTAATGGAGTATTATAATCCGAAACTATATTACTCCTACATTCTTAGTAGCTACAATATTTACTCCTGTATCAAAAATATTTTCTATGACCACATCTCCGATCTTAATAGGAGCTTCTAAAGATAAGCCCTTCAAAGCCCTTATGCAGTCAAATATCTTGTCTTTAGGAATGTCTTTTTCTGTTTTTACAGGTACCACTTCTTCAACTCCATTTTTAACCAACACAGTTGAAGTTACTATTCTGGTTGGATTTGTGCATTCTTTTATGCCGTAAGCTTCTCCGCGCTTGCAGCTGTTTCCTGTTACTTTTATATTATTTTCATCTATTATATCCACCTCTAAATTACAGCCTAGAGGACAGCTTATACAGGTCAATTCCTTTTTAGCCATAGAACTACTCCCCTTCCACCTTGATGGTTATTTTTTTACACTCAGGATGTTTATCAAACAATTCTTTTTTAAATTTGATAACTTCCATTTCCCCCGGAGCCAATACTTTTTTCTTTAAATGCATCTCTCTTACATTATCAAAATAAACTGATATAAAGCTGTTATTAAATACTTTTCTTACTCTGAATTTAACATCAACATAATCTTCTATATTTAAAGGGTTAATAAAGCTTGGCACTATATAGGTTACTCCATCTTCAGCAGCAGCTTCTATAGTTTTTCCTGAAATATTTTTTCCTTTTACATACTTTGCTGCATTTTTTCCTGCGGTGTAACTCTCAAGAGTTACATAATCTACAAGATCATGAACATGTAAAACATTCCCGCAGGCAAAAATACCTTCCACATTAGTTTCCATGCTTTCGTTAACCTCTGCTCCATTAGTAGCAGCGCTTAGTTTTACTCCAGCCTTTTTAGAAAGTTCATTCTCAGGAACAAGCCCTACTGAAAGAAGCAAGGTATCGCAGGATATATACACTTCAGTTCCCTTTATTGGATTTCTATTGTTGTCTACCTCTGCAATAGTGACTCCTTCAACTCTATCTTTGCCTTTTATATCAATAACTGTATGGCTTAATTTCAAAGGTATGTCATAATCATCAAGACATTGAACAATATTTCTTTTAAGACCGCTTGAGTATGGCATAAGCTCCACAACAGCCTTAACCTTGCAGCCTTCTAGTGTCATCCTTCTTGCCATTATAAGTCCTATATCTCCGGAACCTAATATTACAATTTCCTTCCCAGGTAAATATCCCTTAACATTTACAAACTTCTGAGCAGTTCCCGCTGAATATATGCCTGCACATCTGCTCCCTGGAATATTTATAGCTCCTCTTGGTCTTTCTCTGCAGCCCATAGCCAAAATTATAGCCTTAGCCTTTATTTCTAAAATTCCATCACTATCATTTACAGCTGTAATAATTTTATTTTCATTAATATCAAGAACTGTTGTATTTAATTTATATGGAACCTTAAGTTCTAAGGCTTTATCAATAAATCTCTGAGCATATTCAGGCCCTGTAAGCTCTTCTTTAAAAGTATGAAGACCAAAACCATTATGAATACATTGATTTAATATTCCTCCAAGCTGGTTTTCTCTTTCCAGAACTAAAATATTATCAATACCATTCTCCTTTGCTGAAATTGCAGCAGCTAGACCTGCAGGTCCTCCTCCAATTATGACTATATCGTAATTAATCATCCCTAATCCCCCATTCTACACAAAGCTTTCCTTATTTTTTTCAATAAGAACCTTAGAGTCTCCTCCGAACTTAGTTACTTCTGTAGGAGCTACATTTAATTCTTTAGATAATATATCAACTATTTTAGCAGAGCAAAATCCTGCCTGACATCTTCCCATGCCTGCTCTTGTTCTTCTTTTAACTCCATCTAAACTTCTAGCCCCTAATGGTCTTCTAATAGAATCTATTATTTCTCCTTCTGTTACAACTTCACATCTGCATACTATTTTCCCGTACTCAGGTCTTTCCTTTATAAGCTTGTTTCTTTCCTCGTTGCTTAATTCCCTGAACTTTGGAATTCCCTTTCTTATAGGATTAAAGTTTTCATTTTTTTTCGGATTAAGCTTTTGGGTAATAATATTTTCTATAACTTGAGCAATAGAAGGTGCACTTGAAAGTCCAGGGGATTCAATACCTGCTGCATTAATAAAGTTTTCAGCATCATAAGCTTCACCAATAATGAAATCGTCTGCTTCACTGTGAGCTCTTAACCCAGAAAAAGATGTAATAACCTTATTTAGCGGAAGGTCCTTAACACTCAATCTTCCCTTGCTTACTATTTCATCAATACCATCCTTTGAGGTAATCAAATCATTTTTATCTTCTACATCTATAGCATTTGGTCCTAGCAGAAGATTTCCGTCTACTGTCGGAGTTACTAATACTCCTTTACCCATTGCTGTTGGAAGCTGAAATATTGTCTTTGAAACCAAATTTCCTGCTTCCTTATCAAAAAGTAAGTACTGTCCCTTTCTTGGAACTATATTTAGTTTTTTATTACTTGCCATATTATTTATTTCATCAGCATGTACACCTGCAGCATTTACTATTATTGCCGCTTCAATTTCACCATTACTTGTATTAATTAAATACCCTTTATTATTCTTTTCAATTTTTGTTACTTCTGTTTCAAGTTTAAATTCCACTCCGTTATAGTTTGCATTTTCAGCTAATGCAATAGTCATTTCATAAGGACAAACAATTCCACTGGAAGGTGCATAAAGTGCTGCCACTGCAGCTTCAGATATATTAGGTTCAAGCCTTTTTATCTCTTCTCTATTTAAAATGGATAGTCCCGGTACACCATTTGTTTCTCCCTGCTTTTTTAATTCTTCTAACTTATACAAATCCTTTTCATCAAAACAAAGTACAAAAGCCCCTATTCTTTTAAATGGAAAATCCAGTTCCTCTGAAAGTCTATCAAACATAGCATTTCCTTTTGCATTTAACCTTCCCTTTAAAGAATCAGACTTGGCATCAAAACCGGCGTGTACTATAGCACTATTTGCCTTTGTAGTTCCTGCTGCTACATCCGAAGACTTTTCTAATACACATATCCTTAATTTATACTTTGATAGCTCCCTTGCTATAGAGCATCCAATAACTCCAGCCCCTATAATTGCAACATCATACATACTTTGCTTCCCCTTTCAAATCTATTGATAAAACTATACTTCTTCCTTAATGAGCATATTTTTCTATTTTTTGCAAAAAAAGAGCCATTATCCAAGGTTTTTCCTTGGATAATGGCTCTCACTCTCTTGCCTATTTTTATTATACTACTTTATTTAGATACTTTCAACAGCTTTAATCTTCATCTTTTTCCCATTCCATAGCCCTCTTTAAAGCTCTATGCCAGCCTTTTAAAAGCTTCACTCTCTTTTGTTCCTCCATTTGAGTCTTGAAGCTTTTTGCTATCCTTCTGTTTTGAGCAATTTCGGCTTTGTCCTTCCAATAGCCAACAGCAAGGCCAGCTAGATAAGCTGCTCCTAGAGCTGTTGTTTCGACAACCTGAGGTCTGTCTACCTGAGCTCCTAATATATCGGACTGAAACTGCATTAAAAAGTTATTTGAACTTGCCCCACCATCTACATTAAGTTCAACTAAGGATATATTTGAGTCCTCTTCCATTGCCTTTAAAACATCATAAGTCTGGTAAGCAACTGACTCTAATGTAGCTCTTATAAAATGTTCTTTTTTTGTTCCTCTTGTAAGTCCTACTATAGTTCCTCTTGCGTAAGGGTCCCAATATGGTGCACCAAGCCCAGTAAATGCAGGCACAACATACACTCCATTTGTATCCTCTACAGCTAAAGCATATCTTTCTGATTCTGAAGCATCTTTTAGCATTCTTAATTCATCTCTAAGCCATTGGATAGACGCTCCCCCTACAAATATACTTCCCTCTAGTGCATATTCTACTTTTCCATCTACTCCCCAAGCTATTGTGGTAAGAAGTCCATGCTTTGAAGCTACTGCTTTAGTGCCTGTATTCATAAGCATAAAGCAGCCTGTTCCGTAGGTGTTTTTAGCTGTTCCCTCTTTAAAGCAAGCTTGACCAAATAGAGCTGCCTGCTGATCACCTGCATCGCCTGCTATAGCTATTTCTTCTCCAAATAAAACTTTATTTGTATATCCATAAATTTCACTTGAAGGCTTAACTTCAGGAAGCATATGCTTTGGTATATTTAAAGCCCTTAAAATTTCTTCATCCCACTCTAAGGTGTGTATGTTAAAGAGCATTGTTCTTGATGCATTTGAATAGTCCGTTATGTGCACTTGCCCCTTTGTAAGATTCCATATAAGCCATGTATCAATATTACCAAAAATAAGGTTGCCTCTTTCTGCTTCCTCTCTCGCCTTAGGCACATTATCTAATATCCATTTTATTTTTGTACCTGAAAAGTACGGATCTACTAATAATCCCGTTTTTTCCTTTACTACTTTATCAAAGCCTTGGCTTTTTAATTCTTCACAGGTATCCGCTGTCCTTCTGCACTGCCATACTATTGCATTATAAACAGGTATTCCTGTCCTCTTATCCCAAACTACTGTTGTTTCTCTTTGATTTGTAACTCCTATAGCAGCTATATCTTTAGCTTGAAGCCCTGCCATTAAGAGAGCTTCTACAGCAACCCCAAACTGAGTAGCCCAGATTTCTATAGGATCCTGCTCTATCCACCCGGCCTTAGGATAAATTTGTTTCAGCTCTTTTTGTGCCATACTGACTATAGAACCGCTCTTATCAAAAATAATGCATCTTGAACTTGTTGTTCCCTGATCTAAAGACATTACATACTTCACTTAATACATCCCCTTTTATAATAAACTTGTAAACAATTACACTAAACTTAATAAAAAAACCACATTATAATAAAGCCCTAAGGCATTATTATAATCTGGCTCTCACTTCTCTGCCAATTATAATTTTATTTTACATATTCCACAGCTCTGAACCACTTGTTGATATTGCAACTGCTCCGCTGGAAAGAGCTTCTAAAACGTCTTTTTTGTTATTTATAAGCCCACCTGCAATAATTGGAACTTTGACTTTATTTTCGATGATATTTATTATCTTGCTTGCAATGCCAGGCATAACTTCTACTGCATCCGGAGTAACTTCCCTAATATTCTTAATACCTGTTTCCAGGGACAAAGAATCAATTATAAAAATTCTTTGTATAGTACACAACCCAAACTGCTTTGCATGTCTTATATTTGTGGGCTTTGTTGTAATTATACCATAAGGATCTGCATATTTCTTTATATACTCTATTCCAAATGTATCCCCTCTTAAGCCTTCAATCATATCTAAATGTACAAAGACAATTTTTTCAGAAGCCTTTAACTTATCACAGATATATTTAATGTTCATTAGGTTTCCATATAAAACAAATACAACTTCTGCATTACTCATAATAGCCTTGTCTAAATCATTATCATTTCTGATAGCAGCTATTACAGGATTTTCTATCAAGGTTTCTTCTAACTTAATCATCTTATACCACCTTATAAGAACTAATGATAAATATCACTGTATTTTCATTATAGCACAGCACTGCTTAAAGTAAATAATTGTTATTTATTAAATTTATAGTCTATATTATTGATTAGTACCTTGCAATAAACAATACTAGATGTTATACTATAGATAATTAAAATTAACCAAAAGGATTGATGCTATGAATACCCAATTGAAAAAAGGAATACTTGAACTATGCGTTTTAGCAGTACTGGATAAAAAGGACTGTTATGGTTACGAGTTAGTAAGCGAAATTTCCAAAAATATTGAAATTTCTGACGGCACAATTTATCCTATACTTAGGAGATTAAATCAGGAGGGATATTTTACAACTTACTTACAAGAATCGCAGGAAGGCCCTCCCAGAAAGTACTATAAACTTACAGAGATTGGCAAAGCTACTAAGGAAGAAATATTAATAGAATGGAACGACCTTGTTGAAGGTGTTAACAATATAGTAAAGGAGACTAAAATAAATGAATAAGGATGATTTTTTAAAAAATCTAAACTCTTCCCTCTCAAACTTTACAGAAGAAGAACGGAAAGATATTTTATATGATTATGAAGAGCACTTTAGGCTTGGAATTGAAAACGGAAAAACCGAGGAAGCTCTTATTGCAGAGCTTGGAGAACCTGAAAATATTGCAAAACAATATAAAACAAATTTTGATTTTGAAAATATAACTGATGAACAAGCTGATGAAAACTTAAATGAGAGCCATAAAAACAATAAGGTTTCTGCTGAAGATGTATCTATATCAGTAATTGCAGCCATTGGACTGCTTTTGTTCAACTTGATATTCATACTTGGACCTTACTTAGGACTTTTAGGAGCACTTATTGGTCTATTTGCCGGAGCTGTTGGAGCCTTTTTAGGAGGAGTTGCCTTGACCTTTGGAACTATGCTGCTTCCTTTTACAAACAATTTCTTTGGCATTTCTTATGACGTTTCGCCTTCTGCAGCATTTTTATTCGGAGTTGGAACTATTGCCTTTGGAGCATTATTCTTTATAGGAGACTGCTATATTGCAAAATACTTTTTTAAAGGAACCTCCAAATATCTCAACTGGAATATGAGAATTATTAAAAGGGTGTAAAGGATGTGCTTAAATAATGAATAACTGGAATATGAAAAAAATTGTTCTGTACCTTCTGGCAACAATGTTCATTGCATACGGATTAGGTGCTGTTGTATTTTTCAGCTCCTCTAAAACCTCCTTTAATGGAACAAAAGGTAATTACGATATTAATGAAGAAAAAGCAGCAAATATTAATGGCATAAAAGAAATAAAAGTTAGTGTAGCAAGTCCTGATATTAATATAATACCAGTTGACGGCAGTGAAATTAAAGCCCAATTAAATGGAAAAATCATAAGCAGTGGCCCTTATACAAAGCCTGAACTTGAATTTTCCACATCCGGAGATAGCTTGTATATTAATGTAAACAGCAAAACAAACATGGTTATAGGATTTTTTAGTTCTTCCTTAAAGCTTGATATTTACATTCCCAGCTCCTATTCAGACACTTTAAAACTCTCCTCTTCCTCAGGAGACCTTAATGTAAAAAACTTAAAGCTTTCAAATTTAGAGTGCAATGCAAGCTCCGGGAATGCTAATATAGAAAATGTCTCAGCTGATAATTTTGTTTATAATAGCAGTTCAGGAAGCTTAAAAGCGGATAAACTCACTACAAAAACTTCCAAGTTATCGAACTCCTCAGGAAGCAAACGAGCTACAGGCTTTACAGGAGACTTAAAGGTTTCTTCTTCCTCTGGTGATACGAAAATTGATTATGCAGCTTTCGATAATAATATTAATGTAGACTCTTCCTCAGGAAGTGTTGAAATCAAGCTTCCTGAAAGCTCAAACTTTTACCTAAGTGCACATACGAGTTCCGGAGGAATAAAAACTGACTTTCCAATAACGGTAAAGGGTGAGACAGGAAGACATGAGCTTATAGGAACTGTGGGCAGCGATAAAAATAAAATTAAAATAAATACTTCCTCAGGAAGCATTAAAATATTGAAGTAATATAAATGCCTAGGTGATTAACCTAGGCATTTATATTATTCATTAAATAAGTTATTTAATGCTTCAATCATTTCTTCTGGGTCTATTCCGTGAACCATAGCCCCTTGTTCAACAGTTTCCATTTGCGCTCCTGGGCAGCTTATGCATCCCATTCCAAAGGACATAAGTACTCTAGCAGCATCTGGATGCATTCTAACTACTTCACCAATTGTCATATCTCCAGTTACCTTGCTCATTTTTATCCTCCTTTCAGTCGGAACACTGAGTAATTTAAAACTCTCGCTCCGCTCCAAAATTACTCGTTAAAGTCCATTTAGAACTTTTACCTTGCAATTATACCAATTATTAATCCATACTATTTTAGTATGAATTAACTAATATTATATCATACAGTTTTTGTTTTATAAAGTATCTGTATTAGTTTATGGTGGTTTTTTTATTTTATTCAGCATAGTCATTTTAAACCTTAGTTGCAATTTATCATTTGACAACACTAATCTTATAAATCACAATGATTATGTATGTTATAATCCCAAATAAGCACATCAGCTGAAAGGAGCAATTATATTGTCAGACTTAAAAATATATTTATTAATGGTATTATCTACTATATTTTGGGCAGGAGCTTTTATAGCCGCAAAGCTTTCTTCACCTTTTATTCCACCCTTTACACTAACCTTTTTAAGGTTCTTTATAGCGACTATGATTTTATATGGAATAATTAAATATAAAAAACAAGATCTTAAAAAGTTTACTAAAAAAGATATACCGATATTTTTATTTACCGGCTTAGTAGGTATGTTTGGATATCATGTACTATTCTTTATAGCTGTAAAATATACAACTGCAATAAATTCTTCTATAATAGGAGCTTCAAACCCAATCATAACAACAATACTAGGCATTATTTTTCTTAAGGATAGGGCTAATTATAAAAGATTGCTAGGAATCCTTCTATCCTTTACAGGAGTTTTCTTGACTCTAACAAATGCAGACTTTTCTCTAATAAAAAGTTTCTATTTTAACAAAGGTGATCTTATTATGCTGCTTGCAGTCCTTATGTGGGCATCCTATGGTGTATTCAGCAAATGGGTAATGCCGAGATATTCACCAATGACGCTTACTTTTTACAGTTTTTTATTTTGCACTATTTTAATTATTCCATTTGTAATATATGAAGCACCTTGGAAGATTTTAAATAATATACCTAACTACTCTTATATTGCTGTAGTTTATATGAGCATATTTCCCTCTGTCATAGGTTATCTTGTGCAGCAGCTGTCTATTAAGCAGATAGGACCAAGCAGAACTTCTATATTTATTAATTTAGTGCCTATGTTTTCAATAATATTGTCTGTTTTAATTCTTAAAGAGACTCTTAATCCTATTAAAGTATTAACAGCCTTTTTAATAGTTTCAGGCGTGTATATATGCCAAAAAAATTAATTATTTAACAAAGCATGAAGGAAATAACTTCCTTTATGCTTTTTTTTATTCATATATTTAGCAAAATAAATATTGCAATAAAATCAATCTATTAACAGACAAAAAATAATATTGCAATTTTTCAAAAAACACTTAATTTTTTGTATAATATCCTGTATAATAGTATAGTAAGATAAAAATGTTATGTTAATAATTAATTACATAAATGTAATTATTTATTTTTATGCACTTGATTGTTAAATATATAACAATCATTATGCTAACTTAATCTAAATTTAGGGGTAAATTTCTATAAGCGGGTTTCTAAACAACTCACTTATAGCCGCTAAAGGTGGTAAAAGTCCTAAATGGACTTTTACGAGTAATT
>KE993496.1:54610-126161 GCA_000466585.1 Clostridiales bacterium oral taxon 876 str. F0540 | reverse complement strand
AATTTTCGAGCGGAGCGAGAGTCTTAAATTACTCGGTGTTCCGACAAAAGGAGGTTAAAGGTCGAAATGACCTTTAACGAGCAATTTGGGAGCGGAGCGAGTGATCTTTAATTGCTCAGTGCTTCCGACTAAAAGGAGGAATTAGTGTAAATGTGTAAAAGCGTCCTTGTTGAGGAAAAGTTTCACGAGCTTGAAGAATTTATAAAAGAGCTTCCTGATAAAAAAGGTGCATTAATAGAAGTTCTTCACAAAGCTCAACATATCTTTGGATATTTGCCTGAGGAAGTACAGCAATTTGTAGCTGAAAAGCTTGATGTTCCTGCTTCAAAGGTGTATGGAGTAGTAAGCTTTTATTCCTACTTCACAACAACTCCTAGAGGAGAATATGTTGTAAATGTCTGCATGGGTACAGCTTGCTTTGTCCGTGGTGCAGCTAATGTATTAGCTGAATTTGAAAAACAAATAGGTGTTAAAGTAGGACAAACCACTCCTGATGGAAAATTTACAGTGGAAGTTCTTCGCTGTGTTGGCGCTTGTGGACTTGCCCCAGTAGTAACTATAAACGATAGAGTTTATGGTCATGTTACACCAAACGATGTAAAAAAAATATTAGCTGAATATCAAGATTAAAGGGGATTAAGGAGGGAACGAATTTGAACAGAATCCATTCTTTAGAGGAACTTCAAAATTTACATGAAGAATGTAAACCTCTTCTCAATTTAAGACAGCTTGAGCATGACAGTATACCTTCAGAAACAATTATTGAAAAAAGAGAAATATTAGTTTGCGGCGGAACAGGTTGTAAGGCTTCCCGCAGTGATCAAATAATTAGAAATTTAAATCGTTATATCGACCTTGCGGGACTATCTGACAAAATTACCGTATCAATAACAGGATGTTTCGGTTTCTGCGAAAAAGGACCTATTGTTAAGGTAAGTCCTGATAACGTATTCTATGTTCACGTAACACCTGAAGATGCGGAGGATATAGTTAGAGACCACCTTGTAAATGGAAAAGTTGTAGAAAGACTTCTTTACGAAGAACCTACTATAAAAGAAAAAGTAAAAAGACAGGATGAAATGTCCTTCTATGGAAAGCAGCACAGAATAGCTTTAAGAAACTGCGGACTTATAAATCCTGAAGATATAAATGAATATATAGCAGCTAATGGTTATTTAGCTCTAGGAAAAGCATTAACATCCATGAAGCCTGAAGATGTTATTCAAAACATGATTGATTCAGGACTTAGAGGCCGCGGCGGCGGTGGATTCTCAACAGGCCAAAAGTGGATGTTTGCAAGAAGAAGTAAAGCTGAACAAAAATATATAATCTGTAATGCTGACGAAGGAGACCCAGGAGCATTTATGGATCGTTCCATACTTGAAGGAGATCCAAACAGTGTTATAGAAGCTATGGCTATAGCAGGCTATGCTATAGGGGCTAGCAAAGGATATATCTATATCAGAGCTGAATATCCTCTAGCTATTGAAAGACTTAGAACTGCAATAGCTCAAGCAAGAGAATTAGGACTACTTGGAGAAAATATTTTAGGAACTGGTTTTGACTTTGATCTTTATATCAAATATGGTGCCGGCGCTTTCGTATGCGGAGAAGAAACTGCTCTTATCCACTCAATTGAAGGAAGCCGTGGAGAGCCTACAACAAAACCTCCTTTCCCAGCAGTAAGCGGACTTTGGGAAAAGCCAACCTGTGTTAATAACGTTGAAACCTTTGCAAATATACCTCCAATCATTATAAACGGACCAAGCTGGTATAATGCTCTTGGTACAAAAACCTCTAAAGGTACAAAGGTATTTGCACTTGCAGGTAAGATAAATAATGTTGGTCTTGTTGAAGTTCCAATGGGAACAGCTTTAAAAGAAATAATATACGATATCGGCGGCGGAATTAAGAACGGACGTAAGTTTAAGGCTGTTCAGACCGGTGGACCTTCCGGCGGATGTATTCCTGCTTCCATGCTTGATATTCCAATAGATTATGAATCCTTAAATGCAACAGGCTCCATGATGGGTTCAGGCGGTATGATTGTTATGGATGAAGATAACTGTATGGTGGATATAGCTAAATTCTATCTCGAGTTTACAGTTGATGAGTCCTGCGGAAAATGTACTCCATGCCGTGTTGGTAATAAGAGACTTCTTGAAATATTAACAAGAATCACTGAAGGCAAGGGTACAGAACAAGATTTAGTTGACTTAAAGGAACTTGCTGAAACAATAAAGGATACTTCACTCTGCGGACTTGGTCAGACTGCACCAAATCCTGTATTAAGTACAATGAAGTACTTTATGGATGAGTATGAAGCTCACGTTAGAGAAAAGAGATGTCCTGCCGGAGTATGTCAGTCTCTATTACAATACCACGTTACCGATAAGTGTATTGGATGTACAAAATGTGCTAGACAATGTCCAGTATCCTGCATAAGCGGTAAGGTTAAGGAAATGCATGTAATAGGACAAGACAAATGTATTAAGTGCGGTGCTTGTATGACAGCGTGTCCTGTTAAAGCAATAATTAAAAGATAACAGCTGCATAAAGCTAGCAAATTAATATAAAAGCAAAAAATTTATCGGAAGAGGTGAAGATTTTGAGTTTAGTAACTGTAACAATAAATAACAGACAAGTTCAGGTAGAAGAAGGTACCACTATACTTGAAGCTGCTAAACTATTAAATATAAAAATCCCTACTTTATGTCATCTAAATTTACACGATACAAAAATGGTTAACCAAACTGCTTCCTGCAGAGTATGTATGGTTGATGTAGAGGGAAGAAGGAACTTGGCTCCTGCATGTGCTACTCCCGTATTTGATAAAATGGTAGTTAGAACTAACAGCATTCGTGCTATAAATGCAAGAAGAACAGTGGTTGAATTATTACTATCGGACCATCCAAAGGACTGCTTAATTTGCGAAAAAAATACAGACTGTGAGCTTCAAAAACTTGCTGCTGATTTAGGAGTTCGTGAAATACCCTATAAAGGTGAAATGTCTACTTATGAAGTAGATGATTCAAGCTACTCAATAGTTAGAAATCTTGATAAATGCATACTTTGCAGACGCTGCGAAACTATGTGCAGCAAGGTTCAAACTGTAAATGTATTATCAGGAGTTGACAGGGGCTTCCAGACGGTTGTTTCTCCTGCATTCAATCTTCCAATGACTGAAACCTCCTGTACCTTCTGCGGACAATGCGTTGCTGTATGTCCAACAGCTGCATTAACAGAAGTAAACAATGTTCCAAAGGTTTGGAGAGCATTAAAGAACAAAGACAAATATGTTATAGTTCAGACTGCTCCAGCAGTAAGAGTTGCTCTTGGTGAAGAATTCGGAATGGAGCCAGGAACAGTTGTAACAGGAAAAATGGCTTCAGCTTTAAGGTCTTTAGGCTTTGATAAAGTATTTGACACTGACTTTGCTGCTGATTTAACTATAATGGAGGAAGCATCTGAATTTGTTCACAGACTTCAGCATGGCGGAAGACTTCCTATATTAACAAGCTGCTGTCCGGGCTGGGTTAAATTCTTTGAGCATCAGTTCCCTGATCTATTAGATATACCATCAAGCTGTAAATCACCTCATGAAATGTTTGGTGCTGTAGCAAAAACTTATTTAGCTGAAAAGATGGGAATAGCTCCGGAGAATGTAGTTGTTGTTTCAGTTATGCCTTGTCTTGCTAAGAAATATGAAGCCGCAAGACCAGAGCTTTCAAACAACGGAAATCAAGATGTAGATATAGTTATAACTACAAGAGAACTTGCTAAAATGCTTAAAGAAGCCGGAATAGACTTTAATTCCTTAGAAGAAGGCGAATTTGATAATCCTCTAGGAGAATCAACAGGTGCATCAGTAATATTCGGTGCAACAGGCGGAGTTTTAGAGGCAGCTCTTCGTACAGCTTATGAATGGTTAACTAAAGAGACTCTTGAAAATGTTGAATTCCATGCATTAAGAGGTATGGACGGGGTTAAGGAAGCTACAGTTAAAATAAATGATATGGATGTTAACGTTGCTGTTGCTCACGGCCTTGGAAACGCTAGAAAAATTCTTGAAGCTATAAGATCCGGTGAGGCTAACTATCATGCTATAGAAATAATGGCGTGCCCAGGCGGATGCATAGGCGGAGGAGGACAGCCTTATATCCATGGTGATGTAGAAATTCTTAAGAAACGTGCTGAAGGTATTTACAGCGAAGACAGAGGTAAAGTTCGCCGTAAGTCTCATGAAAATGAAGCTGTACTTAAGCTTTACGAGGAATTCCTAGGAGAACCATATGGAGAAAAAGCTCACGAACTTCTTCATACACATTATGTAGAAAGACAAAAGTTGTAATATTAAAGAGGGTATCATCTAAATGATGCCCTCTTTCTGTTAACCCTAAAATATATTAAATTAACTATTGGTATCAGAAATAAATAAAAGGCAAAGCCTATAGCTTTCAAGTTTACTCCTAGTGTTGTTAAAGGTACTAAGACCGCTATATTCCAAGGGATCATTGGAGAAATAACTATTGCTGTGTTCTCTAAGTCTACCGCAAAGCTTTCCTTTGCTATGTTATTTTCCTCGTAAGCTTTCTTTATAAGCAGATGAGTCAAAATTATTGCTAAAGTCTGACTGCAGCCAAAAGCAGCTGAAATTATGCTCACTAAGATAGAAGAAACAAATAAGTCATATCTGCCTTTTGCTTTTCTCAGAAGAGTTTCAATTATATCAAGCATTCCTGTACCTTCAAATATTCCAGTAAAGCCTGAAGATATAAATACAACAATAGATACCTTCAGCATGGAGAGTATACCACCGCCTTTTATAATATCTTTTAAAGGGTTTTCATAAGGCATGCTGTAACCTAAAAATAGATACTTTATCATCTCCATTATGTTGGCCTTCTGTAATACTATTGCTATCGCGCAAGCTGTCAATATACTTATAAGCATAAGAAGCTTTACATCTACTTTAAAAAATGAAAATATTAGTATAATTGCTGCAGGCAGTATAGTAATTAAGCTTATATTAAATATTTTTACAATTTCTGTATTAATCATATTTCCACTATGATTTAAAGGATATCTCAATGAAAATAATAAATATAAAATACACGCAAGTAAGAATGGAACTACAGAAGTTTTAACCATGTTCTTTATATTGTCATAAATATCTGTATCAGTTAAATGAGCTATTAAATTAGCGCTAGAAGACATGGGAGAACATCTGTCTCCAAAGTAGGCTCCTGAAAGAACAGCTCCTGCAGTAAGCGCTGCATTAACATTCCCGCTCCGAGCCATTACCGTTAATGCAACACCGATTGTTCCTATAGTTCCAAAGGAAGTTCCTATAAGAAAAGATACTAAGGAGCTTATCAAAAAAGCAGAAAGAACAAATATATGAGGATTTAAAAATTTCATTCCATAATATACGATAGCTGGCACAGTTCCTGCGGCCATCCATGAGGAAGTTATAGCTCCAATCAAAATAAATATCTTTAAAATAATTAAAGATTTTTTACCACCGTCATAAGCCATCTTGATTAAAGCTTTCAGTTTAAACTTTCACCTTACTCCAAGCAATATAAATAAAATAAGACTTATAAATAACGGATAACCAACAAATATCCCTTTAAATGAACTACCAAGTAATAATATAAAACATAACACAAAAATTATAACAATATCCACTTGTCATCCCCCTTACCGTCAATAACAATATCCATAAATATCATATCAAACACAATTATACTTTTAAAGCTTACTACAAATTTACTTCCATATATTACTTCTGAATTTTATAAAAATCTCCTCGATAATTCTAATATAGCAATTTTATCATACTAAAGTGTCTCAAGGAAGAGACATACTCTACAAGGAGGTTCAAGCCCTAAATGGGCTTGAACGGGAATCTTGCGAGCAGTAGTGAGCGTTCTAAGATTCCCAGTATTTCGACTGAAAGGAGAAAATTATGAAAAAATCTAAAGGTTTCTTATCTGCAATAATTGCTGTTTCATTATTAGCACTAAGTTCAAACACTGCTTTTGGAGTAAAAAGTGAAGCCCAAATGGCTGTCACAACTCAAACAAAACAGATAGAAAAGTCTGTTGCTCAGCCTGCTCAGTCTTCAATTAACGGTGTTCCTTCAAACAGCTCTGCCGATCAAAAGGGCACGACTGAAACCGTTGCCGCTGCAAATATCTTTGTTAATGAGACTTCCAAATTAGCACCTTCTTCAAGTACTCAAAATACAAATACTTCAAGCAGCACTTCAGCTCCAGCTTCTGCAAGTAAAAGCTCAGCAGCAGCGCGTGTAAGTACAAGTTCAAAGACATCTTCATCTGTCTCAACTAACACTACTCAGGTTGCGAAGTCTACTGTATCAACTTCTACATCAACGACACCCGCTGTTCAACCAACTCCAACTCCAACGCCAGCACCTGCTCCTGCTCCTCAGGTAACGGCACCAAAACCGGCACCCCCAAGCATACCTTCTTCAGATAAGCTTGTGCTTGGTTATGGAACTTATTACTCATCAAGTGATACTTCTTCATTAAACTCCATGAAGTCTCACAGCACTATTATAGATGAGCTTGCAACTCACACTTATATAGTAAATACTGATGGAAGTTTATATATACAAAATAATGTGTTTCCAAAAAGCCAGGTTTCTTTTGCAAATAGCAATGGAATTAAACCTCTAGCGGTTGTTAGAAATGAATTTAATGGTGACTTAGCACATGACGTTTTAACCGATTCAACTGCTAGAACAAATTTGCTAAACGGAATACAAAGCTCATTAAAATCCAATAGCTTCTCTGGAGTAAATATTGACTTTGAACTGCTAAAATCTTCTGATAGAGATGTGTTTACAACCTTTATGAGAGATTTATACAATATGCTTCATCCTCAAGGCTTTATTGTTTCTATTGCTCTTCCCGCTAAGACCTCAGAAGCCGAAAAATGGGTTTATGCTTATGATTATGCTAAGCTTGGAAGCTATGCAGATCAGGTTATACTAATGACTTATGATGAGCACTATCCAGGAGGACAACCCGGACCTGTAGCATCAATTGGATGGGTACAAAGAATAGTAAATTATGCTTCTTCGGTAATACCTAGATCAAAGCTTCTTCTTGGTGTAGCAGCCTATGGATATGACTGGACGGTAAGCGGAGGAAAAACTGTATCAACCAAATCCGTAAGCATTGCAACTGCTGCAAGCATTGCTTCCAGCAATGGTGCTCAAATTCAATGGGATTCTACCGCTCAAGTTCCATATTTTAATTATACTGACAGCAAGGGTTCCCACTCTGTTTATTTTGAAAATAGTACAAGCATAGGATATAAACTCAATATAGTAAATAACAGTAATCTAAAGGGTATAGCAATTTGGAGGCTAGGTCTTGAAGATGAAAGTTATTGGACAACCATAAAAACAAAACTTAATAAGTAAGAATGATTCCAAGTTAATTCCTTTAGATTAATTCTTAAGGTTTAACTTGGAGTTTTATTTTACAAAATGTTTTCAATATGAAATATTCCTATATGGACAATCATAGTATATAATTGTACTTATGTCCAAATACTAAAAACCTTTTATTTTGAATTTACTAATATATCTTATCATTTTAACTATATAATCAATATTTAAATTTGAATAATTAATTGTGTGTATTATGCTTAAATGCTGAAGGGGGAGTACGATGAATAAGATTAAGATTTTTACAGACAGCACAAGTGATCTCACACCTGAGCTTATAAAAGAAAATGATATATCAATTATTCCTTTGTACGTAAATTTTGATGAAAAAAGCTTCAAAGACGGAGTAGATATCAGTACTGAAGAGCTTTATAAAAAGGTTGAAGAGTATAGCATGCTTCCTAAGACCTCTGCTGCTCCGCCTGCTGAATTTTATAAAGCCTTTAAGCAATATATCGATGAAGACTACGATATTATATTTATCGGCCTTTCATCAGCTTTGTCCTCCCATTTGCAAAATGCAGAACTTGCTGCCAACCAATTTCCTGAGGGAAGGATACATATTGTTGATTCATTAAACCTGTCCTCTGCAATAGGTCTTCTTGTTATGAAGGCTGTAGATTTTAGAAATGAAGGTTTAAATGCATCTGAAATAACTGAAAAAGTTAGAGCACTTGTTCCTAAAATAAAGACGGCTTTTATAATTGATACTTTAGATTATCTTTATATGGGTGGAAGATGTTCTGCATTAGAAAGCTTTTTTGGCGGGGTTTTAAAAATAAGGCCTGTCGTAAAAGTTGTAGACGGAAAAATGATTCTTGGTCAAAAATTAATGGGTAAAAGAGAACGTGCGCTTAACACTATGCTTAACAGCGTGATAAAAGAAAAGGATAATATCTCACCTGAAAGAGTTATGGTAACTCATTCAATAAGTAATGATGCAGACTACTTAAAAAATGAGCTTAATAAACATCTTGATGTTAATGAAGTAATTGAAACACAGGCAGGCTGCGTAATTTCAAGCCACTGCGGACCAAATACTATCGGAATACTTTATATTGAGAAATAACTTGATAAAATTGCAAACTATAATAGCCGCAGGCTATGGGGTAAAGACCCTAGAGCCTTGTGTAGAAAATAATATTTTACTTTATGATACCTTTGCGTATGTTCTAAGTCTTGCAATACCGAGAAGCTGAGAGGCTCTAGGTTTTTCAGCATCACTTCACCAAGAACATGAGCAAAGTTATCAATCAAATTTAAATATTATTTTCTACACCTGTTCTCGGTCTTTACACCCAGCCTATGTATCTTTTACGCAATTATAAGTATCTATATATATATCATAGCCGTCTAAAGTAATATTAGCTCTTTACGAATAACTTCAACTACCTTGAACAAAGATTTCCTTGTTCTATGAAATCTAGTTCGAGTACAAAATTGTGGAAATAGGTCGGTTATATTTTTTGTAAAAAAACCAAACAATGATTTTTCAGAATCAATAGTTAAAAGTTCACCTATTAAAGATAAGGTTATGATTTCACTGTCTGACATCACAGCTTTATCGATATTGCGATGATACTTTATATGTGCTGGAGTTTTTCTATTTGTAAATCTTGCTAGGTATCAACTAGCACAACGAGTTAATTTACACATCTAAGTTCTCAAGGCTATCTTCTATAGAAGCTTTGCCTTTAATATTATTTTCAGCAGGCGGTTTAACCAGTGATATAAAAATTAATGCTAAAATAAATCCTACCAATGAGATTTTGAACAAAATATCATATCCAAATATATCTATAAGAGCTCCTGCAACAGGCGGTGATACTATAGCCGCAAGTGCTGAGAAAATGTAATAAAACCCAGTGAATTTTCCAATGTTTGAACCTGTAGTCATGCTAACTACCAAAGGATAGGAATTTATATTTATAAGAGCCCAGCAAAATCCAGCAAATATGAAGATATATCCTATTGTATTTATATCATTAGCATTTAAGATAGCTGAAAATAGAAGTATCATTAAAATAAGTCCAGTTATAATTGTCTTTTTCTTTCCTATTTTTGTGGCTATAATACCCGCAGGAACTGCAAAAATCATCATAGAAAGAGAGAAATAAGTAAGCTTGCTTGCAGCAACTGCCTCATTGACATTGAGAAAATACTTACCGTACAAAGTAAAAAATGCTTCTACAGGATTGAAAGCCACAAACCAAAAGAATATAGCAATCAGTAAGAATACTACATTTTTTGAAAGCTTTCCGCTGCTATCCTCTTTTTTCTCTTCTATTTTCACAGGAACATCATCATAATTAAGCGCATCTCTTCTTTCCTTTATATTTTTATAAAGTACTGCAAGACTAATCAGCATAAAAACTGCTGCCATATAAAATGGGTAAGCCTTGTTTACACTATAAAGCTTTGAGCCTATAAAATATGCAATTACAGACCCTAGTCCCCCCATCAAATTGATTACACCATTAGCCTTGCTTCTTAGTGGCCCTGGCGTAAGATCTGGCATAAGAGCAATTGTAGGTGATCTAAAAGATGCCATATCTAAATTTAAGCAAACTATAAGAAATACAAGAGATATTAGGCTCCAGTGCCATGGTATTATGCAAAGGAAAAGTGCCGCAATAGGCATACCAATTAGAAGATAAGGTATTCTTCTTCCAAACCTTGTTCTTGTGCGGTCGCTTAGAGTACCAAAAATAGGCTGAAGAAAGAGCCCTGCATAATTATCAAGAGTCATTATAAAGCCTATAACTCCATTGCTTACAATAAACTTCCTTAAAAAAATTGGTACAAAAGAATTATATAACGCCCATGTTAAGGATATAGATAAAAAACCAAAACCTAACAGTAATGTTTTTTTATAATTAAGCTTCATTTTTTTCTAACCATTCCTTTTTCAGTGCTATAAGCCTATCAGAATAGTTTGTAATTATACCGTCTACCTGCATGGCAACCATATATTTCATTTGCTCTAAGGAATCAACTGTATAAGGATTAACTTTTAAATTATTTTCTTTTATTCCCTGCATAAGTTCAGGTTTTATATTATACAAAGATGGATGAAGTGCTTCTGCGCCTACAGATCTTGCATAATTCCAGGGTTCAAAAAGCCCGCATTCATACAAGATTCCTGTGTTTATTGAATTGTCAATTTCCTTACAGGTTACTAAAGAGTAATGATTAAAGCTTGATATTATTATTTTGCTGCCTATGTTATATTCATGAATCATATCGATAATATGTTTTTCAATATCTGGATATAAAACAACCCCGCTTTTTATTTCTAGGTTTATTAAAATATCTTTATCATGAACTAAATCAAAAAACTCTCTTAAGGTTGGTATGGTTTCACTTATAAATTTCTTGTCAAACCAGACACCAGCGCTTAGCTTCTTTAATTCATTTAATGTATAATCCTTTAAAAGTCCAGTTCCATTTGTGGTTCTATTAATCAGCTCATCATGACAAATGACAAGCTGTCCATCTTTTGTCTGCTGAACATCTGTTTCAATACCATCTACCCCTAATCTTAACGCTTCTTTAAAAGAGGCCATAGTATTTTCCGGAGCTGCATGAGGCAGTCCTCTATGGGCAATAACTTTAGGAAAAATCATTTTAACACCCCCCGCAAAACTTAATAATACAGAATCTGTAAATTTTCTGTAATTTAATTGTAATCTAAGCAAGGCGTATTATCAACACATTCTGAGTAAATAAAATTTAACAATAGTTAATTTTCGCATTGTGCTAGATAATCTAACTATACAGCAACATATAAGTTAAGCTTATCTAGCAAAAGGGATTAATTTAGATTTAACTATCATCAAGGGGCTGGCGCACAACTAGGGGTAATTACAGCATCCGTATCACCAGGGGCAACGCAAGTGAAAATAAGAGGTAAAACTATTAAAAAGCTATACTGCATCAGTGCTGTATAGCTTTTAAGACGTAAAAAAAGAATACTGTGGAACACACAATATGTTTAAATTGCGAACTAAATTAGAACAGGCTTTGCTTTAAAGTCCGCAGGGCTTTGCGTGGAAAATAATATATAATCTTAGTGATTACTTTGCGTATGTTCTAAGGCTCGTGAAGTCATAAAACTAAGAGCCTCTAGGAATTCGCTTTAACTTTTGCTATCTTTAAAGCGAGGCTTCTATAAAAATTTTTATATCATATTTTACTTTTGGTTAGCTCAGAAGAGAGGCTCTAAGTTTTATGACCTCACTTCACCAAGAACATGGGCAAAGTACTCAATTAATCTTATATATTTTTTTCCACACTGCCCTAAATACTTTAAAGCAAGCCTATGGTACTTTTGTTATTCTCTAGTTAATCAGGTTAAATATTAGGCTTTGTTAAAAACAAGTAATGGCCTTTCTATTATTCGTAAACTTATATATAAAACTATAAAAATATTTAAATATTTACTTGAGTCATGCTGTTTTCCAGTAAACTTGCTTTCTTCAGTATCAAATAACATACTTATGTCAACATTGCATACAAGATACATAGGCTGTGGTGTAAAGACCGAGAGCAGGTGTAGAAAATAATATTTTAATTTGCGGCTGTTAAAGCAACAAGAAGTGAAAGCGAATCTTTAGAGGCTCTTAGCTTTTCAGCATTGCAAGCCTTAGAACATACGCAAAGTTATCATAAAGTAAAATATTATTTTCTACACAAAGTTCTACGGTCTTTGCACCACAGCCTGCATCTATTTTATTTCACAATCTACTTAAATAACCTATCAACATCAACTTCACTAAAGGCTTCTACAACCAAATCAGCCATGGATATATCCTGATTGCCTGAGGATGGATTTTTATAGCCAATACATTTCATGCCTGCTTTTTGGGCTGCTTTAACTCCGTTATGAGAATCTTCAACTACTGCACATTCGTTAGGCGCAGCACCAAGCTTTTCTGCTGCACAAAGAAAAATATCCGGCTCCGGTTTGCTTTTTTGAACCATATCTCCTGTTACTAGAACTTCAAAATACTCTTCAAGCTTAAATATTTTTACTACGGCCTCAATAACATTTAAAGGTGATGATGAAGCAATAGCTAATTTAGTTCCTCTTTCATGAAGCTCTCTAATAAAATCTCTTACTCCTTCAACAAGATCAATTTCGCAGTCTTCAGAAGTTAGATAATTAAAATATTTTTCTCTAGCGTGGTTAACTAAGTAGTCCAGATCCTGAGAAAGCTTATATTTTTTCTTTAATGTATCCCACATGTAATGGGAAGTTGTACCAACAAAAGTACTATGTTCTTCTCTCGTTATATCTATTCCCAATTCATTGTATATCTCATATTCAAGCTTTAGGTGTACCGGCTCACTATCGATTATTACTCCATCCATATCAAATATAACTGCTTTTAACATTGTCACATCACTCCCGTCGATTATCTGTGTTTTATTTCATAAGTTCTCAGCCATCTCATAAAAATGCTTGAAATGAAAGCTAATATGAAGCACATTATCCAGAGTTTTCTTATACCATAAGAATCTATAAATCTACCAAAAATATAAGGTCCAAATGAAAATCCAACTCCTGTTATAAGAGGAATTACTGCATTAAATCTGCCTCTGTGATTTATAGGAGAATGATTTGCAATATAAACTCCTGAGTTTGTTGCCTCTAGTATTTCTCCTATTGTATATAAAACTGCTGCAAATATAAACAAAGGAAAGCTGTTTACAAAGCCAAGCATACCAAACCCTACAGCATAAAATAACGATGCTAAAGCTACATTTATAACAGGTTTGATCTTCATAGTCAATTTTAGTATAAAAGTTGTAGAAATTATTATAACTATACCATTTGTAGCCATAACAAAGCCAAAATATTTAGAGCCTAAATCACTTCCAAAAATTTGAGTCATTTGAATAGGTATCACAAACCCTATAGTTGAATATACAAAGGCATTTATAGTTTTACCTACTAGAAACAAAGATAGTGACGGTCTTCTTATAAGGGCCTTTAAAACATTTGTATCCTCAGCGGATTCATCGTCAGATACAGACTTGCTTTCTTCAATTTCCTCTTCAGTGGGAAGAGTATCCTCTATAAATAAAGATAGTAAAACCAAAGATATAACTATTGAAATAGTATTGCCTAAAAATATAAGTCTAGTATGATTTCTATACAGGAACCCAGCTATCATAGGTCCAACCGAAAACCCAAGATTTATTCCTAGATACAATAGTGAAAAAGCTGATTTTCTATTATCTTTGTTAGTTAAGTCTGTTATCATTGCCGAGTTTGCAGGCTGTGCTGCGCTCATAAAAAATCCCGCTGTTATTAAAAGCCTTGGAATCCATATAGAATTCCCTAAAAATGCGCAGGGAGAAAAGCATAAGGCAGCAAATCCTTGAAACAATAAAAATAATTTCTTTCTTCCAAAATGGTCTGTAAGCTTACCTCCAATCAGCGAACCTGCCGCTTGGACAAAAGCACTGATCATAAAATATGTACCTGCATCTCTTTTACTTAAACCTATATGTTCTGTTAAAAACAATGTTAAAAACGGATAAACAAAATTACCCATTGCATTTACTACGCGCACTATAGCAAGGATATAAATAGAACGCGGCAGTCCTGAGTATATTTCTACTCGTTTAAGAAGTTTTTTTGACACTCTCATAAGAAGTCCCCCTTTTCCCCAGTAATGTCCAATTACTATTTTAATATAAAGGTTTATAAAAAACTATTAAAAGTTGAAGGGCCCCTAGAAATATTATACAATAATCTATGTGTGACCGAATTTAGAGGTTAATAGGAGGACTCATGGGAATAATTAAGTTATTTAATGATAAAAGTTTTTTTAAGTCCATGCTAAAACTTGCTATACCAATAGCACTTCAAAATTTAATATTATCTTCATTAAATCTAGTAGATACCATAATAATTGGAGGTCTTGGTGAAACAGCTATAGCCAGCGTGGGTCTTGCAAATCAGTATTTTTTTCTTTTAAATCTTCTTTTGTTTGGTATAACAAGCGGTTCCTCTATATTCACCGCTCAATATTGGGGAAATAAAGATATTAAAAATATAAGGAGAGTTCTGGGACTTTGCCTTATAACAGGCTGCAGCGCCGCTTTGATATTTACCCTAGGCGGGTTATTCTTTCCTAAGCAAATATTAAGTATCTTTTCAAAAGATGCTGATGTTATTATTCTTGGAAGCGAGTATTTAAGAATTATAGTCTTTAGTTATGTTATAACTTCTATAACCTTCTCCTACTCCTTTACCTTAAGAAGCACAGGTCAGGTAAAAACTCCTATGATAGTAAGCGTTACAGCTCTTGCTGTTAATACTGTTCTTAATTATCTTCTTGTATACGGTTACTTTGGTTTTCCTAGGATGGGTACTAACGGTTCTGCTACAGCCACTTTAATAGCCAGAATTATAGAAATGTGTCTGATTTTATTTGCAGTGTATAGAAAAAATAATGTTATAGCCGCAAAGCTCAGTGAGCTTATGGATTTATCAAAGGCCTTTATTTTAAACTTTTTTAAAGTGACTATACCTGTAATATTAAATGAATCGATTTGGGCCCTTGGAGTGACTATGTATGCAATAGTTTATGCAAGAATGGGTACTGAGGTCATTGCATCTACTAATATATCAAGCACAGTAGAAAGAATTACCTGGGTAATATTTATGGGACTTGGCAATGCCTGTGCTGTTATGATAGGTCATAAAATTGGCGAAGGAAATGAAAAAGATGCATTTATTTATGCAAAACGATTTATTATTTTAGGCCCTGTACTTGCAATGTTTGCAGGAGTTCTTGTGTTTTTTACATCACCTTGGATATTATCAGCTTATAACGTTTCACCTTTGGTTTACAGCTATGCAGCTAAAAATCTTATAGTTTTCTCAATCTTTCTTTGGGTAAAGGTATTTAATTTTACCTCTATAGTTGGAATACTTAGAAGCGGAGGAGATACAACTTTCTGCTTAATATTAGATACCGGGGGAGTTTGGCTTATAGGAGTACCTCTAGTATTTCTTGGCGGGCTCGTATGGCATCTTCCCGTTTATTATGTCTATGCCCTGGTTTATATGGAGGAAGTTGCAAAGCTTATTATAGGTCTTCCCAGAATACTATCTAAGAAGTGGATTAATAATTTAGCTTCAAAAACAGTTGTATAATTAAAAAAGCTGCTCCTAAAACACTTTTAAAACCCAGCAGATTATTTGATCTTATGAAAGTTCAAATAATCTGCTGGGTTTATGTGTTTTTGAGCAGCTTATTTAATATTATACGCTTTCTACTCTAACATAATTCTGCTTTAAGTCTTCATAAAAATTAGCTTTAGCTGTAGTATAATAAGCACTAGCCCATAAAAGTCCAATAAATAGAGCTATGAACCCTAATATAAACCATCCAATAAAACTTAGTATAAGCATAAAAAGCTTACCCTTGTTTCCTTTCATCATTTCTTTGCTTCTTCTAATTGCTTCTAAGGAGCTTATCTCCGGATTATCATGCATTATATAATAAGCCATAGAATATCTTAAACCTGCAATTACTATTGATACTGATGAAGCAATACCAAATACTATTATTGTTAATACTAACATACCAAAGGAGTGTTTTACGAAGAAAACTATTCCCAATATAGCACCGGGTATTAAAAATATAGCACTCCATAAAGCAACAAATATTATTATCAATAGGTTTAATAAGAATGAGTTCCCAAAATTTTTAAATCCACTGAATATATCCTCTATAAGTGCATTTTCTCCTCTAACTAGCTTTAAGAAATATGTTGTTATTCCAAGTGCAATTGGACCTGCCAATATAAAATTAATAAGTGCTCCAAAATTAACAAATGCCCCACTTGTTCTATGCACAAGCTCGCCATTTACATAGCTGTATTTTATTCCGCTGTTAGCCTGAAAGGCCTGAGTAAGAATGTATGATATCAGGATAATTAATACAGTTATCATCCACCTTCCGGCAAGCTGCTTTCTGGCTGATGCCCTGTATTCGTAGTTTTGTTTTAACATCTATTAACCCCCTATATATTTATTTTCAGCATGAATCCTCTCGCATTTATGCTGCTATTATTTTGTAATAATAGTGTACTATATATTTTATTTTTTTAAAAGAAATAATATTCTAATTATTATTTCTGCAAATGAAAAATCTTCTAACTTTATTTTTCAAACCAAGGGAATACTATTGAGGGTAAATATATTAACAGGAGGGATATTAATGCCAACAAAAAAAACAGATAATAAAGACGATAAAGTCTTATCTACGCCTTCAGTTACAGGCTCACATGCTACAACTGAGAGTTCAAATTTGACAATTAGTTCCGGGCATGTAGAAGCAGACAACAAATCCTTATTTTTAAATTTTCATAATGTAAAAAACCCTATTCCTACTGATACAACCATGAACTTAAAGCCTGACAATAATGAATAGACAACAAAAGGCACTGCGGCTGCAGTGCCCTTTGCTACCTATAATAAAACGCTAATAATTTTGCAGATGGTATTAGTAAAAGCTGTCCTAACAGAGTCCCTATAAGCTTAGTTCCTATAAGTAGTATTACCAAGGCTTTTACATCTACATATTTTCTTTTGCCTCTGTAAACCTCATCAGTTATTATTGCAGCCTTAGGGTCTATAAAGAGCGTTAAAAATATGCTTGCTATCCCGTTAATCATGCCTGAAGAAGCTGATATTGCAAGCCTCTTGTCCGGAACATAAATTGCTGCATAATATGCTGCTAAAACTCCAATAGTATATATCCCAGTAATCAAAGTATTTAATATCAGAAGCCTTTTCGGAATATCTTTAAATCTTAGCTGGCTTATCATAGACCTCTTAGGCCTTACTGTACTTTTAGCAATACGCTTTATATTTGCAAGGCTTAATGATTGAATAACTAAGCTTGGCACTGAGCCAGTCTCCTCAAGCTTTGAAACTCCCTTTGAAAAAATTTGAAGAAAACTTGGAATTGCAATAATTCCAAGAATAGTTCCAAGTGTTGTGGCAAATATAACCTCTCTTGTCTCAAAAATAGGGTTATAATTATGCTTTATGCTGCTATCAATTAGCGAGCCAATTAAAGGCCCCTGAAACATATTAGCTGTTCTGGATACCAAAACTATAAGATTAAACATAGAGGTAGATAGTGCAAAGTTTCCGTGCTTTACAGAATTTAATCTCACAGAATATGAAAGAGTATCGACTATATGTATTACTACCGTAAGTACAAATAGTTTAAAAATTAAGCTGTTTCCTAAAATCATTAATATCTCCTTTATTTTTCTTCTATAAAGATAAGGCTAATTTGACTTCTGTTGAAGAATCTTATAGGCAATCTTGTTGTTCCTACACCACTGTCTATATAAAGCAGGCTGTTTTCTCCTATTTCATAAATTCCTTTATTATACTTTGGTTTGAAACCTTGATCAGGAGCTATGAGCGCCCCAACCACCGGAATTCTTATTTGCCCCCCATGAGTATGACCACAAAGAATTAAGTCACAGGGAATATTTTTATGATGCTTTATAATATCAGGCTTATGGCAAAGCAATATTGTGTATAGGTCCTCATCAATATTACTAACTGTCTGCTTCAAGTTTCCCTTTTTACTTGAAGAATAATCTATGCCACAAATATTTATTTCTTTATGTCTTACTATTAAGCCTTCGTTATTATTCAGTAAAACCTTTATCCTTCTTTTTTCAAGATCCTTCATAAACCTATCCATATTTCCACTTCTCAGCTCATGATTGCCCGGAACATAATACACATTTTTATTAAAAGTTATGAGTTTTTCCACAAAGTTATAAACATTACTATAATCCTTTGTTCTTTTATCTATTAAGTCTCCTGTTATAACAATAATATCAGGCTTTATATGATTTATAAGCTTTAATATCCTTTTATTGTGTTTAAAATTATGATAATCCGTTATTTGAACAATCTTTAAGCCTTGCTCTGGAAGCTGCTTTTTAGTTTTTATATTTACCCTGTTAATCTTAGTAAAATTAGTCTCAAAATATATATCTATGATAGTTAAAATAATTAAAGCTCCTAAAACTTTTAAAAACATTAAATTCTCCTTTTATTTTTATTACTATTATAAACCATTATATGGCATATTTGTACATAAAGGCATTAAAACATATAATGAATTTTAATGGATAAACTAAATTTGAATCTTATTATGGAAGGAAGATTAATATGAGTATATCTACAGAGCTTAGAAATAAAATAAAAAGCGCATCATCTAAAAGCTATGAAGAATATAGTGAGGAGTTCTCAAATCTCAGCACTGAAAAGCTATTAGAGACTGCATATATTCACGGATATAATTGCGCTTATAATATCTATGATGTTGCTGAAGAAAAAGTAGAAGGTATGATAAAGAATGGAGAAAGTCCAATAAAAGATGTTCCTGTAAAATCAATTAATCTTAAAGAAGATGCAAGAAATTATTTAGATAAAAATACTAATAATCTTAAAAATCTTAACAGCAGCGAAATTTATAATTACGGTTATGAAGAGGGCTTTAAAAATGCTTGGGAAACCTATATAAACATTGAAATGAATGAGGAACTGGGAGCGTAAATGGTTTTGTGTAAATCAAAACTATTTACGCTTCTTTTTTGTATGTATAGCTGGTATTTATGGAAAAAATAACTACAGAGATAAATGAGAGGAGAAATAAAAATGAAACAGTTACAAATACCAGATATAGATTTTAATCAAGAGTTAAGCAAGTGCAAGAGTATGGAAGACTTAGTAGGAAAGAATGGTTTAATGCAACGATTATTTGGGAACATAATACAGCAATTTTTAGAAGCTGAGATGGAAGAACACCTCGGTAGAGAGAAGTATGAGAGAGACAATACCGAAGAGAAAAACTACAGAAATGGCTATAGTAAAAAGAATATCAAGACTAGTTTTGGAGAGGTAGAACTAGATGTTCCAAGAGATCGAAATGCAGAATTTGAACCAAAGGTTGTAAAGAAGTATGAAACTGTATGTAACGAACTTGACAAAAAAGTTATAGGTTTGTACTCAATAGGTGTTTCAGTGGATGACATACAAGCAGAAATACATGATCTTTATGGGGTAGATATATCCCCTGCAATGATTTCTAAAATAACAGATAATGTTATTGAGGCGGCTATCGCCTGGCAGAATAGGCCGCTTGAGGCCGTGTATCCTATTGTATACATGGATGCTGTTCATTTTAAGGTTAAAGAAGATCATAAAATTGTCAGTAAGGCTGCCTACATCTGTATGGCCTTAGACATGAAGGGACACAAAGATATACTTGGAATATGGGTTGGAGAACAAGAAGGCGCTAAGTTCTGGTTATCGGTCTGTAATGACCTTAAAAACAGAGGAGTAAGAGATATTCTTATTGCCTGCATGGATGGACTAAAAGGCTTACCTGAAGCAATTAAAGCTGTATTTCCTAATGTAAGTATACAAAGCTGTATAATACATCAAATAAGAAACTCCATAAAATACATAGCCTCAAAGGATAGCAGAACCTTCATAAAGGACTTAAAAGGTGTATATCAAGCTGTTAATGAACAGGAAGCATTAGATTCACTTGATATTCTGGAGAGTACGTGGGGACATAAGTATGGCATTGTCATTCAGTCGTGGAGAAATAACTGGGATAACTTATGTACCTACTTCGCTTTTCCACCAGAAATTCGAAAGATAATATATACTACAAATGCGTTGGAAGGCTTTAATAGACAGCTAAGGAAATTCACAAAGATTAAAACTTCCTTCCCTACGGATGACTCATTAAGAAAGTCTCTATATTTATCTACAGAGCGTATTATGAGCAAATGGACATCACCTATGCAAAACTGGTCTTTGATTTTGGCTCAGCTTAGCATAATGTTTGAAGACAGACTAGAACAGTAAATTCTACAAGCTACGCTTGTACTATTTTCACAAAGTATGAATAATATTAAAATCTCTGCAAACTATAATACTAGATACAGGCTATACTTTCTCATTATTTAGTCATTCCCTAAAAACAAAAAATTACTACTGGGACATACCCAGTAGTAATTTCCAAATAAAATAGTTCATATCTTTTTAATTTTACACAAAACTATGGACGTTCTCGAGGAACTTGAAAACCTAACTAATTACTATCTTGAAGGTACAAAAGAAACTAAAAACCTATAACTTTAAAGCGGAGGTATTTATATGAGTAACGATATTCTTGGCCAGCAAACATTAAGAGATATAATATGTCTTCAAGTTCTTATAGCAAATGTATGTTTTATTGGAAAACCCGGACTGGATGACTGGGTGCTTGTGGATGCCGGGGTTTCCGGCACTTTTGATAGAATTGTTGATGCAGCCTCTGAGTATTATGGAAAAGGAAATGCTCCAAAGGCTATAATTCTTACTCATGGACACTTTGACCATGTGGGTGTTCTCGATAAGCTTTTAGAAATTTGGAAGGTTCCTGTATACGCACACAAATTAGAGATGCCTTATTTAACCGGTCAGAAGGATTATCCGCCAGCTGATCCAACTGTTGGTGGGGGGCTAATGTCCTTAGTTTCTCCCTTATATCCTCATGAGGGCATAAACCTAGGAGATAAAGTTAAGGCTCTTCCTGATGATGGGAGCATTCCGGTTTTGAAGGATTGGAAATACATTCATACTCCCGGACACACACCAGGTCATATTTCTCTCTTTAGGGAATCTGATGGTGTTTTAATAGCCGGTGATGCTTTTATTACTGTTAATCAAGAATCTGCCACCTCAGTGCTGACTCAAGAAAAAGAGGTTAACGGACCGCCATCATATTTTACCCCTGATTGGGAAGAAGCTAAAAGATCTGTGCAAAAGCTTGCAGCTTTAAAGCCTTCCTTAGTCATTACAGGTCACGGTCTTCCACTAAGCGGAAGCAAGCTTACTAACGAGCTTCAAAGGCTAGCGGATAATTTTGATGAATTAGCAGTCCCTGACCATGGAAGGTATGTGAAAAAATAAGTAGAGTGCGAACTAAAAGATTCACTGGCTGCGGTGTAAAGACCTTAGAGCCTTGTGTAGAAAATTATATTTTACTTTATGATAACTTTGCGTATGTTCTAAGGCTTGCAATGCTAAAAAGCTAAGAGAAACATTGAACAAACTTTAGAAACTCTTATGCTGATGTTTAAAAAATCTTTATTCCTAGCTATGACCCTAAAAAACTCCCATTGAGTGAATTAGCGTAGAATAAAGATTTTTTAATAAAACAGCATTAGAGTTTCTTAGTGAAGTGAAGTTTATCGTGATATTCTCCATCTTTTCTGCAGGCTGGTGTCTCAAAACATTTACTGCGTCCTATTATTAAAGTCTATCTCTTCCCACCCATTTTCTCAAAACTTCAGGAACTATTATGCTTCCATCTTCCTGCTGGTACTGCTCCATAATTGCAGGGAATAATCTGCTTGTTGCGAGTCCTGAAGCATTTAGTGTGTTTACATACTCTGTCTTTTTGCTTCCTTCTCTTTTGAATCTGATCATTCCTCTTCTTGCCTGATAATCTCTTGCGTTTGAAGCTGAGCTTACTTCCTTATAGTCATTCATGCTCGGAATCCAGATTTCAATATCGTAGGTCTTAGCCATTGATGCGCTTGCATCTTTCGCAGCAAGCTTTGTAACTCTATAGTGCAGTCCTAAACCTTGAACAAGCCTTTCTGCTTTTCCTATAAGTTCTTCTAAGGCTGCATCTGAATCCTCAGGCTTTGTATATTGAAACATTTCAACCTTGTTAAATTGATGTCCCCTGATCATTCCTCTTTCAGAAGCTCTATGGCTTCCTGCCTCAACTCTATAGCATGGAGTATAGGAAAAATACTTTCTTGGAAGGTCCTCTTCCTTCAATATTTCATCTCTATGAAGGTTTATTAAAGCAGTTTCAGAGGTTGGAAGCATAAAGCTGTAATTATCCTCCTCACCCTTTACTATATAAACTTCATCAGCAAACTTAGGGAACTGACCTGCTGTAAGTCCGCATTGATAGTTAAGGATATGAGGCGGAAGAATAAACTGGTAGCCATCCTTAATATGCTCTTCGATAAAGTAATTCAAAAGCGCCCATTCCAGTATTGCACCATTGCCTTTATAAATCCAAAAGCCATTGCCGCCAAGCTTTACGCCCCTTTCGTAATCAATAAGATCATTAAGCTTAACAAGCTCCATATGATCCTTTGGTTTAAAATTAAAATCAGGCTTTTTGCCCCATTCTCTTATAACCTTGTTATTCTCTTTTCCTCCTGGAAGTACATCTTCATCAGGAATATTAGGAAGCTTTTCTATAGAATTCTTTATTTTTTCTTCAACTACTGTTAGCTTATTATCCAATTCTTTTATTGTATTAGCTAATTCCTTCATTTCCTGAAAGTTACCTTCAGCATCTTTTCCCTGTCTTTTTAGCTGAGCTATTTCCTTTGATAAAGTATTCCTCTTGCTTTGGAGGGTCTCAACCTTAACTAAAAGTTCCCTTCTTTCCTTATCCAGCTCTAATATCTCTGTAAAATCAACCTTATCCATACGCTTTAAAAGCGCTGCTTTTACTTTTTCAGGGTTTTCTCTAATTAAATTTAAATCCAACATATCTATTTCTCCTTTCACTCAAAACACTGGGTAATCTATCGCACTCGCTTCCCTTCGGGCACTGGGTAACTCAAAACATTCGCTTCACTCATAAGTTACCCGCTAAAGTCCATTTAGGACTTCAACCTTCCTATATTCAATTTATTTTTATAACTCTTAAGCAAAATAAAAACTTCCGCCTCTGTATAAAAACAGAGACGGAAGTATATCCGCGTTGCCACTCTCATTGTCAAATAATAATCTGACCTCTCAACAGTGCTTTAAAGGACACAAACCATTGACTTTTCGTCTAGGTTCAAGAAGTGGATTGACTATTTTCTGCATCGGTTTTCACCAGCCACCGACTCTCTTAAGCAGTTAATAAGCCTTAGCTTCCATCATAACCTTATATATTTATTAAATACTAGTATTTATATTATCATAGATTTTAGCACTTATTTTGTGTAAAGTAAAGACAAAATATTCAAAACTTTATTCCAAAATCATTAAGTGAAACTTTGATACAGTTGTTCCTTTTGCTCTATCAAAGCTCAGTTTTCTTTTAAAACCTGATTTTTCGTATAGTCTTATTGCCCGCTTATTAAAGTCAGCTACAGTCAATCTAATCTTATCAGTAGAATACATTGCTTTAGCAAACTGTATTCCGCTGCTTAAAAACTTTTCTCCCATTCCCTTTCCGCATAAATCCGGTCTCATGCCAAGCCCTAGATCAATATATCCGTTATCTTTATATACCAGGTGCTGATTTCCGGCAGGTACTTGTGCGGCCTTTCCAAAACAATAAAACCCAATAATTTTTCCCTCTTCGTCAATTACTGAATAATAGTCGCCGCTCATAAATTCATCTATACATTCAACACTTCCATCCATACTATATATAGAATATGGCTCTTCATACTTCCAAGTGGATATTTTAACAGCAGTAGTTTCATCCATTTTCTTAATAAAAAACATTTTTGTCCCCCCATTTATTACATTTGTAAAAATCTTAGCTACCTTTTTATATTTATGATATGTGTAACGCTCTTATTACGTCTATAATATACATCATAACTTATCCTCTAGAAATCTCTCGATTTCATTATAGCAGCTTCCCCAATTATATTGAGAATTATCAAGTATCAGCTTATCTATAGTTAATCTATTAAGAAGCCCGAGCTCAACCTTCCTTCTATCTTCAAAGAACTTTACAGTACCATCAAAGCCATTTAAATTATTTCTTTTCCCATATGCTTGATTGCAGATATAGCCTATAACAAAATTAATCCAGCTTTTATCTCTAACCTCCGCTATCCTTTTAATAGTTTCTCTTACGCTTTCTTGATAATAATAAATAAGCTTTGGATTCAATTTATTAATTATATTTTGAATTTGAAGCACATGCCTCATAATATACTCATTATCAGCGCAATGTCTTGCCATCATTACAACTAAAGGATTTTGTATGAAGCAGCACTCAAATATATATACTTTATCTTCTTTGCTTGCTCTTTCTGCAAATTCATTCCACCTCTTAAGTGTGAGTTCATGATACCTTTCTAAAGATAAACCATCACACACATCAAACTTAATAATTTCATTATATAGCTCTTCCGGAAGCTCATTGCCCTTCTCATTTTTAATTTTACCATAATGTATAAAGACGTTATTATCTTTCTTTATTACACTGTTTTCTAATATAGGTCTAAATCTTTCGTATTTTAAAAGCAACAGCTCATACTCTGCTTCACTCAAACAAGCTACTGCTTCAAAATCTGCTGGATGCTCCAGATTGCCTTCACTATACAATTCATTATCTATACCTTTCTTATCAAGCAGTTTTTTAATGAATTCAGCCGTTGTAGTTTTGCCTGAACCAGGTATTCCCTCTACTATAATTAATTTAGTTTTTGTCATATAAAATCCTCCATCATTCTGCAAAATAAATTGTATGCTCTCCCTCTTTAAATACAAGTTCAAATTCGGTAAAACCAGCTTCTTTAAGAAGCCTCTTTTGAGTTTCGATTGAAAAAGGTATATCTATGTGATAGAGCTTGCTTGCCTCAAGCCCATACTTTTCATAAGCTTCATAGTATTCCTTTAGCCACTTTTCTTCATTTTCTTGACTTACCACATAATCTCCTTCAATATACCTTCCACCATCCTTTACTGCACTTCTGATCTTTTCATATAACCTCTTCTTTTCATCATATACAAAGTGATGCATGGTCATAACCGATATTACATAATCATATCTTTTTACTCCAAAGGAATGTGAAAGATAAGAATCTTTAATTATATTGATTTGGCCTTTTTTGCTTTTGTACTTTTCTAAAAGTATTTCAAGCATCTGCTCTGACATATCAATACAGGTTATTCTTGCATTTGGGGCCTTTTTAAATATTCCTTCAATTTCAAGACCGGTACCACATCCTAAATCTAATATTTCAACCTCCTTATCCGTTTCTTCTATAGAACAGGATATTAAGTCATAATAAGTCTCAAAAGAATTAACAGTCTCTCTCATATGTGCTTCATATCCTTCTGCCCTTTCATTAAAAAAGCTTGACATTTCCTCATATTTAACAGTTTCTTGACTACTCATAATAAATCCCTCTCTTAACTTAAATTTATTTCTTAATAAAATAAAAGACGCAAAGAAGACTAGCTTCCTTACGTCAATTTCAGCATTACTAAACACCTGTTTTATGAAACAAAAAAGCCATACAAACAGTATGGCGTAAATTCCTTTGACAAGTGTAATAAACCGGACAATAATAAACGCTATATCATTCTTAACATTGGTCTCTAAGAAACACAACAAACAAACCTGAGCTTTATATAATTTAAAACTATATAAGTCAAGCCAAAAGCTTCTTAGATTTATTATTAAATTTAATTATTTAACAATGTTTAGAATGAACTTTAACATCTATTAAGTACCTCCGTATTTCCTTTATCTAAATATTATCATCACTTCCTTATGATGTCAATTATTATGTCAATGTAATATTTATTCAATAAATTACACATTCTATCTTTAAATAGTATTTAACATTTAATAGAAAAGAGGCACTTATTATGAATGACTATCCTAAAAAACACAAGTTTTTAGATTTTTTAAATCGAATTGGTGAGGCCGCAGAATTTGTTAATACTGATTATTTGAATTTAACCAATTTATCTAGACCTCCGCTTAATTTTGAAAGCAAGTACAGCACAGGACGAGATAATAATGATTATGATTAAATTCCTTGGGTACAAAAGTGCCCAAGGATTTTTTATCAGGCAGATTTCAAGTAAACTTGCTATTTAAACCATGCAGTTACATCATCATACACTAGTAAAATGCTTTTGAAATTCTACTTAACTTTATCTCATAACTTATTACATTTATTATAATAAATGCAGAGAAAAGCTTCTTTTGAAAATAAAGTAAATGCTGTATAATATAGGTGTATATTACTTTTCATCAGAGGTGTATTAAATTATGACAGTAAAGTTGGCCATAATTGTACCATTTCTAATTTTGTGTATATTAAATATCTTTTATGAAAAAAAGAACAAAAGAAAAGGAATAGTATTTACCAAACCATTTTTAATGCCTCTTCTTGGAGTTTTCTATTTACTAAATTCACCACATATAAACTACTATGTTCTTTTAGCTCTAACCTTTGGGTTTTTAGGTGATGTCTTTTTACTGAAAAATAGTAAAAGCAGCTGGGTCTTAGCTGGTATTATATCATTTTTGATAGGGCATGCATTTTATATCTACATTTTTGCTTTAAGTTCATATATGGTAAAACCTATACCTATTTGGTTCTTATTATTCTTACTTCCCTATATTGGCATAGTTTATTTAGTATTTAAGAAACTCTTATCTTCAATGGGGTCTATGAAAATTCCGGCTATTTTTTATACATGTATAATTTGTACCATGAGCTTTATGAGTTTATCTCGTATTTGGGCTGTTTCCTTACTATCCTTTATGCTAACATTTTTAGGATCATTGTCCTTTATCATATCAGATTCTCTATTGGCATTTGATATGTTTTCTGCTCGAAAAGAGAATAACGGTTCAATCGTAATGGCAACCTATACTTTTGCACAGCTTTTAATTGTTATAGGATTATTGGTATAAAATAAAGGGGCTATCTCAAAATAGAAAAACCTAGCGTGTTATTTGAATTACTAGAAACATTTGAGCGAGCAGCAATAAGACTTTAATTAAAAAATTTATAAAGCCGTTAAGAATCCTATATTGTTTAAGCGAAGCGAGTTTATAGGATTCAGGATTTATAAATTTTTTAATTATTAGTCTTATCTGCGTAGCGAATGTTTCTCAGAATTCAAATAACACGCAGCAGGTTTAAACTATTTTGAGACAGTCCCTTATTATTATAAAAGTTATTATTTCTTCTTATATTCAGCAAGCAATAAATCCACCATTCTTCCGTAGCTCTGTACTCCATCCTTCTGCCCGTTTGATTTTAAATATGTATTATTTACTTGATTGGTAATTTTCTCAGTTTTTCCTTTATACCTCTGCCAAAACTCTGAATCAT
Organism: Clostridiales bacterium oral taxon 876 str. F0540; assembly: GCA_000466585.1. Lineage (GTDB taxonomy): Bacteria > Bacillota > Clostridia > Clostridiales > Clostridiaceae > Clostridium_AT. The sequence goes on along the minus strand of KE993496.1, from coordinate 98,497 downwards.
ATATAATATCTCTTCTAACACCTTCAGAATAGGTCTTAGCAAGCTGTTTATAGCTTTCAATATCATTGTCTGCAAGTGCATTCATAGAATATATAACTGCCAGCATCACCCCTGAGTATTGGAAATCATAGTCTGGGTGCATTGAACAGGTTACATACGCAATATAATTTGCTTCATCCTCTCTTGCAAAACCTCTCTGATGAGCCATTTCATGAGCTGCAGTAGCAGGCAGCATGAAATCAGTAACATTAATATTTACATTTGGCTCACCTGTGTAAGGCATATAGATACCGGTAATACCTGTATAAGACATTTTTTCAGACAACAAAATCCTCTTAGGCGGGCCGTATTTTCCTCCAAGTTCAGGATAGATTTTAGAAGCAGCATCATAGCCTAAAGCTTCTCTTTTGAAAACATCCTTATAGCCTCCCTGAATCGTCATAATACCTTTGGTATTTTCGTAAACCTTGCCTCTTAAAGTATTAGCCCGTGCTATAAGATTTTCGCAAAGCTTATATAAATCTTCTTTAGAGGACTTTTCTATCTTAAGGCTTGCAATCTTATCGAAGGATACTCTATTATAATTAAAGCCCCAAAAAATCATGAATATAATATATAAACTTGAAGCAAAAGCTAAAACATTAGTAAACTGCTTAACAAATCCTCCTTTTACTATTTTAATTATCAAAATAATAAGGGACATCATTAAAATTATTACAAATGTTATTACTAAAAATTCTGCTGCTGAAAAAGGAAAAATACCTGTAATTATGCTTAGTCCTTGTCTTATAGCCTTATCAATTCCTGTTGAATAATATTTTTCGATAAGTTCAGGATAGCTTTTAGTTATAATGTTTAAAATAAAAATTATTGGTGCAAGTGCAATTATTATTATCTTTGACTTTAATTTGTTATCCATAAAAAGCCTCTCATTTTATATCATACCTTGTATGTTTAAAGTTTACCTTTATTTGTATTAATTATATTACATAAACTCTTAATAGAATATACCAATTTTATTAAACAAAAGGGATGTCACAGAACACCCAAACTGGTGTGTTGTGTAACATCCCTTTTTTTAATTAGCTTTTTTTAGAGTAATATAATTATTTTTAAACAGCTTATCTACAAGCTTAATTCTTGCAGCTGCTTCATCTCTTGCTTCAACTTTTATTACTTCCTCAGAACCTATTTTATATTCATAAATTCTGCCGCCTATTTTTAAAACCTTAGCCGCACATTCTCCGTATTGCTTGTATTCCTCAGTTCCTTTTTGGATATACTCAATATGAACATTATTTTCTTCTGCAATTTTAAGTACATCTTCCCACTTAAAATCAAGGTAGGAATACATAAAAACCTCATTTTCCTGAAGCTCTGAAAAGAAGTCCTTTCTATTAGCATGTTGAGTTAAATACTTAACCATTTTAAATCCCTCCTGCATTTCTCATACTAATCATAACGGCAGCTAACCGCTATGCATTTTGTACTGCTCATGCAGTCCATAAAAATAAATATTTTTATGGCTCCATTTATTGAACATTATAAGTTAATAGCTAAGCCATTACAAACCATAATTCCTTCCATAAATGGCATTATGGATTATGCTAGTTTTCCTTTTTATGCAAAATATTTTCCTTTACAGCCTCGCCAAAGGCTTTACATGCAAACACTGGCAAAACTAGCTGTCTTCGCCATCTTGAAGGCTGGCATATTAGCCTGTAAAACCATTCAAGATTTAACTTTTGCCATATAAGAGGAGCTCTTTTTACTTTTCCAGCAATTACATCTAAACTTCCACCTACACCAAAAGTTACCTTTGTGTTAAGTTTACTTTTATTTCTGTATATCCATTTTTCAGCTCGTGGAGCCCCAAGCGCCACAACTAAAATATCAGGCTGTGTAGTTGTAATTTCTGAAATTATCTTTTCTTCCTCTTCCCCATTAAAAAATCCATTATGCCTTCCTAAAATAACAACATTAGGATATTTTTCTTTTATATTTTCCACTGCTTTTCTATTTGTATCTTCATCAGCACCCAGAAAATAAAAAGACCATTTTTTTTTGTCGCCCTCTTTTAATACATTTATAAGCAAATCATAACCTGCAACTCTTTCTGGAAGAGCATCTCTCTTCCATCTTGAAGCTAGTATTATACCTATACCATCCGGAGTTATTAAGTCTGTATCATTAATTATATCCTGAAGTGCCTTTTCTTTTTTATAGCTAACAACAATTTCAGGATTGCCTGTTATTATGTGATAAGGCTTTTCTCTATCTGAATTTATCTCTTTTTTGACTTTACTTACCGTTTCCTCCATAGTAACTCTATTAAAAGGTACGCCTAAAATTTTTACAATATCTTTCATACTATCCACCTTTTCGTTAGTTTCATGTAAATATTGTAACTTAAATTATATTATTTTTAAATAGTTTAAGGTATATTATAATTAAACAACTTACTATGCAAGAATGTAGAAGTTCTAAATTAGCTTCTAAAATAATCTGCAAGTGATAGCGAATAAGTTTCACTTCAATTGGAGGTAGAAGAGTATGAACATTAATTTAAAATTTGACTGCAATAATATAAATTGGGAAATAATTTGTGACGTTATTGAAAAAGCAGGGCTTTCAACACACCCTGTGAAAGAAACTCAAATAGCCTTTGAGAACAGCTTTGTACGAGTATTTGTATTCGATAATGATAAGCTTATAGGCACAGGAAGAGCAATTTCTGATGGAGTTTTTCAGGCAGGTATTTACGATATAGCTGTACTTCCCGAATATCATAAAAAAGGTATTGGAAGAATTATCATGAAGGAGCTTGAAAGCAAGCTTCAAAATATGAATATACTATTATATGCAAATCCAACAGCACAGAACTTTTACAAAAAGCTTGGCTATTCTAAAATGCTTACAGGCATGGCGAAATTTAAAAATGAGGAATCTATGAGAAACAGAGGATTCATAGAGTAGATAAAGACAAGTTAATTTAAAGGTGTTATCATATTCATATAAATACAAATTTATAAAAATGGGGGTATCAAAATGATTCGTGATTTAGTTGAAAAAAATCGAACCTACAGAAGATTTTATGAAGATGTTAAAATTGAAGAAAGCACTTTAAAGGAATTAGTAGATCTAGCACGTTTATCCTCTTCAGGAGCTAATCTTCAGCCTCTAAAGTACATAATTTCAAGCAGTGAAGAAAAGAACTCGTTGATTTTTCCAAACTTAAGATGGGCAGGTTACTTAAAGGATTGGAATGGACCTTCAGAAGGTGAAAGACCTGCTGGTTATATTATAATGCTTTTAGATAAAGAAATAAGTAAAAACCCTATGTGGGATCATGGTATAGCTTGTCAAAGTATTCTATTAGGAGCTACTGAAAAAGGACTTGGCGGCTGCATGTTTGGCTCTGTAGATAGAGACGCTTTAAGAACAGCTTTAAATATCCCTGAGAAATATGAAATTCTTCTTGTTATAGCTCTCGGAAAGCCAAAAGAAGAAGTTGTTCTAGAGGATTTAAATACTTCAAAGGATATTAAATACTGGAGAGATGAAAACCAGGTTCACCATGTTCCTAAGAGAAGACTTGAGGATATGATTTTAGATTTATAATTATTTAAAAGGATGCATACATTTTGCCTGCATCCTTTATTAATGTTTTTCATTAAGCTTTTTTATTAATCGTTCTTCCTATAATATTCATCCTTCATAATATTATAAACCAGCTCTCTGGTAGGTTTGTTGCCTAAAAGTCTCATTGTAACATCCCGGGTGAACTTATAATTAAATCCGCATTTTTCAACTACTCTTTTAGATTTATTATTAAAGTCATAATGCCCGCACCAAATTAAATCAAGGTCCATTTTTTCAAAACCATACTTGATTAAAGCCTCTACCGCCTCAGGTATATAGCCGTTACCCCAGTAAGCTGGATTTAGAGCGTACCCGATTTCCCTTTGCCTTAATTCTTTCAAAGCTTCATCTGGTTTCCTGTTATGCATTCCGATTCCACCGATTACTTTATTTTCAGCTTTTAATACAATGGCATAACAATCATTGTCTTCGATAAACATTTTTACAACAGCTTTGCTTTCTTCCGGGCTTTTATGGACAGGCCAACCTGCATTTGGCCCAACTCTATCGTCTTTTCCATATTCATATAAATCTGAACTGTCGCTTTCACTCCAGTCTCTCAATATTAATCTTTTTGTTTCTATTGTTTCCATAGAAACACCTCCAGTATAGCTCTATTTAGATCCTATTAAAGAAATCAGACCATTTGCCAAGGTTTCACCCCAGCATAAATAATCATGACCGCTTTTAAATTCCTCAAAATAAACATCATAGCCTTTAGAAATTAATAAATCTTTAAAGTTTATATTTGTATCAATCATTACAGCTTTAGCTTCAAGAACACCTACATTTAAGTAAAACTTAACAGGAAGCTTATCTATTTTCTCGTATTCAGAACTCATCCAGCAGCTATTTTCTTTATCTTCATAACCTTCAGGCTTGTACCAATAAGAACCTGACTGAGAAAGTACATTTCCAAATACCTCTGAGTGTTTTAGTCCTAAGTAAGCAGCTGTCAGTCCCCCTAAGCTTAACCCTCCTATTATTGTTTTCTCAGGGCTTTCTGATATATTATAACTATTCCTAACCCAAGGAATTAATTCATTAACTACAACACTTCCAAATTCATCACTGCATTTTAGTTCTTCCATTCTTGTTTCAGTTGAGTCTATAAATAAAACTGCTATAGGTGGAATCTTTTTATCATCAATTAGATTATCAAGTACTTCTTTTGCAGAAAGCATATTAATATATTCATCTCCATCAGTCAGCACTAGAAGTCCATAAGGATCATTATTTTCTTTATAACCAAAAGGTGTGTAAACTCTAAGTTTTCTGGGCTCCTTGAAGCTTTTGCTTTCAAAATAATGTTCATGCAATTTTCCCTTAGAGATTTCACTTCTTTCCTTTGTCCAAAAGCGGGGCTCTGCTTTAGGCATTACCACATAAGGTCTTATTACATCTTTATTCCCTTTTTCACCTTTAAAAACTAGTACCTTATTATTAAATTTATCAGAAGCTAAATTATCTCCTCTCTTTTCCCAATCATCATCAAGAGGATCATTAGGGCAAAAATAATAACCAAAATAAACGTCATTTCTTACTTTGTATGTTATATGCCATACATTAGTATCCAATAATCTATCCATCTTATTTTCTTGTATATTTCTCATATCAACTGGAGGTATAAATAAGACATTATCCATAGACTCTTCGGCAAAATAAAAGAAGGTCACTAGATTATTTTCATTGTCTCCTTCAATATTTTCAATTACAGGACCACCTTCTGCTAAAAGCCTATCCTGCAATCTTTGCAGAGCTATTTTACCCTCAGATTTTATCTCTTCTTCTAGCTTTATGATTGTGTTAATTCTTTCTTTAATTCTTTTCATAAGTTATTTCCCCCTTAAAAATTCCCCATAAAATTCAAGTACTTCTATTTAATGCTTTTAAAAATTATATCACACTTATCCCACCATATATATGAAAATTTTCCACATCAAAAAGGGTACGTCACAACCCGTTTTGCAACATACCCTTTAAAGTAACTTTTATATTCTATTATTCAAAACTTAGTTTATCAGCATTTTTCCAAATCCAAATAAGCATTTTTCTATTTTCCATAGCTGCTGCCTTTTCATCATCATGACCATTGAGATAAGCAATAAAAATCATCTGAATAGAGTAAATTACATATATAAGAGCTTGTTTTTCTTCAGTGCTTAATGAACATATACTGTCATATCCTTTTATAACACCTTTAAGAATTTCTGGCCACTTTTCATAACCGCCTGTTATTTCAGCTGCTTCTGAAAGTATTCCAGTTGCACAATAGCAAGGATCAAAAATTCTTACATTCTTTTCACTTATGTCAAAGTCTATAAATCCACTTACATCATTGCCATTAAAAATAACGTTAGTCGGATTTGGATTACGATGGATTATCTGCTTAGGAAGCTTGTCATAAAGCCTGCCAAAGTTTGCTGTATATTCATTATAAAACTCTTCCGGCAAAGGACAATTCCACTGCTCCATAATACGCTTTGTTTCTGGCATAGCCCATTTTGTGACTACATCATATAAATTTGTATCATTTACCTCAAGGTTATCCTCATGGCTTTTTAGCACCTTATGAAGTTTGCCTATGGCTATTCCATATTTTTCACCTGTCAGCTCTCTATCATAGGAGTATCTCTCTTCTGGAGTAAGGTATCTACCCTCAATACGATTGAGCAAAACATAAAAACGTTCACCATCTTGAATAAAATCTTTTCCGTCTCTTGTTTTTACTTGATATGCGGAATTGATTCCTTCTTTAGAAAGTGCTTCTGCAAATAAAATATGGGTACGCAGTCCTGAAATATCCATGCCGGTTTTAAGAACATATTGTTCACCTATATTCCAAGCTTTAATATTTCCTCCGAAGAAGTAAACCTCCTTTATTTCTGTTTTTGAATCGATGTTCCAGTTCAAAAGTATTTGTCTTAATTGTGTTTGTGTTAACATTAATTTTGCCTCCCGCCTTAAATTAACCAAATCAGGCTTACAAACTAAAGTGGACTTAATATATTTTGAAGGCGAACAGCCATACTCCCGCTTAAAGGCTTTAAAAAATCCTGCATGAGTATCAAAGCCATAAAGGAGAGCTGTATCAATCAGCTTGCTGCCTTTGTAGATTTCATAAATAGCATTCTTAACCCTTCTCTTGGTTATATAAGCATATAAGGGCATACCGACCATATCTCCGAAAACATGCATAAAATGATAAGTTGAAAAGCCTGCCATGGCTGCAAGTTCTTCAATATTTAATTCTGTCTTTAAGTTTTCTTCGATGTAGTCTATTACCTTCTGAAAAATATCTATAGTTTCCACATTAGTTCACCTCCTGTTCGTTAAGTTAATTCTAGCATCAGGCAAACATAAAAATATTTCCTATATTGCGAAGTTTGAAGCCTATTTTTTATACCAATCTTTTATTATCTCTGTGCTATATTGACTTGGATAATATCTCTTATCAGGACCGTTTTCGCCAATGGCAAATACAGAAAAGCCTAAATTCCAGGGTTCCTTTTCAAAGGATCTTCTATAAGCTTCAAAGCAATTAGCCTGTTCCTTTTCATTTAATTTATCCGTCTGATTTGGATTCCAAGGCTCTATAGAAGCCTTATCAGTTATTGGAAAGCCTAGCTCTCCAAAGAAAATCGGCTTGTTCCATTTATCATAAAAATTCTTAATCTCCTGCTTTATATTCTGCTTTCTCTTATATCTTTGAGTACTTTCTATGGCGCTTACTAAATTGTCAACTGTATTTGTATCATTTTCTGTTAGCTCAAAGTAAGCTGCAATTGAGATAAAATCCACCTTCGAAAATATCTTATTATTAAGCTTTTTTTCATAGTCCTGCTGCAGCTTCTCCTGCTGCTTTTGCGTGGCTGGGTCCTTCCAGTCTACAGTAATCCAAAAGCTGGTTCTATAGGTAACCAAGCCTTTATAATACTGCCTTACATAATCTATCATATTGCAAAAGCCTTCTTCTTCATTTTCAAATTTTGTAAAGCTCGTACCTATATTAAAAGCGTCAACTCTATAGGGCACTGCCACCTCATCTATAAGAGGTTTTAACACTTTTGTTTTCCAGTTAGCAAAAAACTCATCCTTGTTATCGGGAAGCCATTCAGTTTCATATTTTGTTCCATTGGCGATCCATGGATAAGGCTCTAGTATTATATTTATTTTCTTTCCTTTTAGCTCCTTAATAAGTCTTATTGCCTTTTCTTTGCTTGAATTATCTATTGTCATGTTGCTTGCTGTAAGGCTCTCTATATTTATAGCCACAGGAATATTTAGCGTATTAAGTCCCAGTTTATCTATGTCCTTAAGAACTGTATCTATATTATAATCTGTAGCTAAATTACCCGATTTTATTTTAGTCTCAAATTTATTATTTAAGGTCTTTCCCTGAAGCTTGTTTATCGTATTATTGATATATCCTCTAGTATTATAATTAACTTTAAAAGCATAATACCAAGCTGAAATTAGTACTATTATTACAGCTATAATAATCAAACTCTTTTTTCTCATGTGTTTCTCCATTCTTTTATGTATGTGAGGTCATAGGAAACAATATCTCCTTAGGTAAATCCACCTTGCTTCTTACAAACAATGTATCATTTTCTCTTTGTTTATACCCTTTAATCACATTATATTTCATTAGCTCAGACGCAAAATGAATTTCTATTGTCTTATCACTTTCTAAAACAACCTTTTCAATTATATTATCTAAAATAAAAGTCTGTAAACTAAGAATATCATATATATGAAGCCTATTTTCTTCTCTTTCTGCAATCAGTATAATATCTTCATCCTCTAAATAATATAAATTATTGCTGTACTCATAGAGGCAATACACTAATAAGGGCCAAATATCATTACATATTCCTAATTTTTTAGATACAGGCTGCCTTTTTTCAGCAAGTCTTAAAATTATATTATAATCCTCTTCATTTTCTTTATTAAGCTTTCTTATTGGGCTTTGCTTTTTATTTATCTGTGCTGCGTCCACTTCATAAAAATACTCTTCAGTTTTTTTTAATCCAAACTTAGGATAGAAATTCAAAACACTGTCATTTGCAAAAAGATAAATAACATCATAATCATTCTCGTACTTTTCAATAATATGCTTCATGAGTGCTGCAGATAGCCCCTGACTTCTATACTCAGAATGTGTCATTACTGTACCTATTTGAAGAGCTTTTTTCTTTTGATCTTCAATAATTAAATCCATCTTATTGATAGATATATTAGCAACAACCTCATCTCCATCAACAAAGGAATAACAAATATATCTATTATAAAACAATTTATTTTTATACCAGTCCTCAAAATCAAGTCCAAAAGTATTTGCAGCAAGCTTATTAAAACTTAATCTATATTTTTCATTATCCATATAATTGCTTATCATTTTATATTTTTTCATTTATATCCTCATTTCAATGCTGCTCTTGCTAAATTTAAAAACACCCTTTATACTAGCAGGACTTTTTCATCCATAATATACTCATTTTTTTATTATCAATTTCACCAACATAGTTATCAAACACTTCAAAACCTGCCTTTTGATATGTTCTGATAGCTCTCTTATTAAACTCAGCTACACCCAACCTTACATAATCACCTTTATAATCATGATATCTTACTGCAAAATCAACACACTGAGAAATGAATTCCTTTCCCATTCCTTTTCCGGTTAGTTTAGGCTTTAAACCAAATCCGATCCACATTTCATAAACTTTATCCGGATTATCTCTAACAGTTTTGATGTCTACATATCCATCATCCTCTGAATCTTTATCAACTTCTCTAAAAAATTCTGTTGTCAATTCACCTGCTAACTCATCATTTTCATCCAAAACAGCAAACCTGTTAGCCCCCCAGCTTTGTTCTTCAAGTAATAATTCTGCTTCATTTACATAATTATAAATTGAGTATTCTCCTTCATATTTCCAGTTATCAATCATCTCTCTTGCATAACCTTCATTCATTGGAACAAACTTAAAAATCATTTTTTATCCCCCAATAACCTGATCTTGGTTCAAATATAACATATTTTCTTTATATAATTTCTCATTTCCCTATACCTTACATAAATATATTTATCCAGTTTGCAAAGGTATGATATATACCTGCTGCTGCAATATTTTTAGTTTTAATCTGTATATAACCCATTGTTAAACTTATTGGAATCAGCAAAATCGAATTTATAAGAGCTTCTCTAAGGGGCACCCCCATTGATACCATTCGTTGAGGAATATGAATTAGAGCCATAAATATAGAAGTTATAACCCATCCTTTCCATATTCCAGCCCAGCATATTAATCGTGTCTGTAAGTAACCTCTATACATAAATTCTTCACAGAAGCCTACAATTGCATAATAAACTAAGGCATATATAGTGTTTAAAGTAATTTTTTGTCCTATATTCTCCAAACTTATTGAGCCAAATAGTACCGCAGATACTATAGCAATTGCTGCAAGTATAAAACCTATCGAAATAGCTTCCTTTAAATTATATTTTAAAATTCCTGTACTCTCCCAAGTTTCCTTGTTAATCTTTTTCATTATTAAAATAGGTGATAGTAAAATCAGCCAGCTAATTGCAATATTTACTATACTGTTTAAACTATAACTTTGAATCTTTGAAACTGTTTCAGATGTACTCTGTGACTTAATTAACGCCATTAATGCTATAATTATACAAGAGCTAAGTGTAACTGCTAATATTGAATATAAAGCACTTTTTCTAGGATTTGAAAACTTAACCCTATAGTTCTTTATTTTTATAACTTTAGTTAAAAAATATATTATTACTCCTAAAACAAAAAAATTAAGTAATGAAAGTCCCAATTCTTTTAAAATATTTATTCCCCCCTTAGTACAACCTCATAAAATTATAATTATTTTATAGATAACCCAATATCCTCATTAACTATCTCTTACTCACAATCAATTTAAAGTGTCTTGAAAAGTACTGTGTATTTTCCATGTTATATTCCGTTTCCTCAACAGGCATCTTCACGAACTCAAAATCTATAAAATACCTTTTTATATCTTCAATATCAACATAAAAATGAGGCACATCTTTTTCAGTTTCATGCTCGTCTCTTAATATTGTGTTGTTATCTACACGCTTATACTTATCGGCGCTTTGATAGGACCAGGTATTTTTTGAAATGAGAGTAATAAATAATTCTCCATTATCTTTTAGAACTCTTTTAATTTCATTAAGTGCTTTTATAAAACCTTCAGTATCTGTGTGATAAATAACATTATAAGCTATTATGCAGTCAAAGGTATTATCTTCAAAGGGCAGATTAAGCATATCACAAACTTGTGTATCAATATTAAGCTGCTCTTCTTCAGCCCATTTTTTCAGATGATTTACTCCATAATCAGATAAATCTACCGCATTTACTTCGAAGCCCTTCTTTGCCAAATAAATTGAGTGTCTTCCAAGTCCGCAGCCTACATCAAGAAATTTATTAAAACCTTTTAATTTCCATGCTTCAGATAAGTAGCAGGTTTCAATGGAAGGAACAAGCCAGCTGCTGCTTTCGTTTTTACTCCAATCCCATGGTTTTGATTCAATCATAATATGCTTCCTTTCTATAACTTCTTATCTTCTTTTCTTCTTATATTTATTTATATATTCCTTATATTTCTTTAAATTCCTTTAATTTGAGTAGTATTTTACTATAAATAATCAAGAACACACAAATAAATTACTATAGTAAAATTTACCTAACTACCAGCAAGTAATATTAGGAAAAACTAAATTGTGATAATAATTGAATAGTTAATAGTTTTAAATAATTGGAATACATTTACACAGCAAACATCATATAATATAATTATTTCTAAGGATAACATTTCTATTTTGTATATTACTATCTGTTATTATTATGGATTATGTTTGTTATGACATTACCATCTTTTGCAGATCGTATTGCACCTGTACCCACTACACACAATAAAACTACATTTTTTATAGTAAGCTTTATATCTTTAGCTTCAAATCTATCATTAGCAATTTATCAGTTTAATAAGATTCGAAAAAACAAGCTAAATCCAATAAAAGACGAAATTTATGCAGATACAAAAGTGTATAAGTGTGTGATTAAAGAAAACATAAATAAGGAGGGGTTTTAAATAAAAAGGTTAAAACCGCTGCACTCTTAATGAATAAGAGTGCAGCGGTTTTTTAAATTACTATGAAACCACTGCCTTGCTTTCCATTTCTTTCTCTTCAAGAAGTTGATTGGTATACAAGTTATAGTAGTAACCTTTTCTTCTTATCAATTCTCTATGGGTTCCTGCTTCTGTGATTTTACCATTTCTTATTACAAGGATTTTATCAGCAGAAACTATAGTTGAAAGTCTATGAGCTACAACGAAGCTTGTTCTGTTATATAGCACTTTATCTATAGCGTTTTGTATCATCCTTTCAGTTTCAGTATCTATAGACGAGGTTGCTTCATCCAGTACAAATAGAGCAGGACTCGCTACTATAGCTCTGGCAAAAGAGATAAGCTGCTTTTCACCGGTTGAAAGGTTACCGCCGCCTTCACTAACCTCTGTGTCATAGCCTTTTTCCATTTTCATTATGAAGCTATGAGCATTTACAAGCTTTGCTGCTGTTTCAATTTCTTCCTCAGTTGCTTCAAGCTTTCCATATCTTATATTGTCTCTAATAGTTCCGCTAAATAGGTGGGGGCTTTGAAGCACATAACCTATATTGGATTGAAGCCATAACAGAGATCTTTCTCTGTAGTCAACTCCATCTATCAATATTTCTCCACTGTTTGGTTCATAGAATCTACAAATCAGGTTTACGATGGTGCTTTTTCCAGAGCCTGTTTCTCCAACAAGAGCAACTGTTTCACCTTTTTTAACTTTTAGATTAAAGTTTTCAAGAACCTTCTCTCCATTTTTATAGGAGAAGCAAACGTTCTTAAATTCTATATCACCGTGAAGCTCTTCCCAGTTTTCTTTTTTAGCATCAAACAAATCACCATATTTTCTGATTACATCTTCTCTATCCCATATATCAGGTTCAGTTTCTATAAGAGAGATTATTCTTTCTGCTGAAGCCTGAGCATGTTGAAGCTCTGCGATAGTTCCTGCCAGCTGGCTTACTGGGTCAAAAAATTGTACCGTATAAGCAATAAACATTACAAAGGTACCATAGGATAAGGTATCAGCTATAACACTTTTTCCACCAATCCAAATTGCAAAGCCTGTTCCAATGCTTCCCATAGATATAACTATTGGAAGGAAGAGAGCGGAGAACATTGCTGCTCTTACTGCCGAATTTCTCATATTGGTGGCATCAAGCTTAAATTCCTTAAGGTTTTCTTCTTCTCTCACAAGAGTTTTTGTAGTCTTTGCACCGGCTACCTCTTCACTAAAATCTGCTGTTAATTGAGAATTTAGCTTTCTTACATTTCTATAGGATTTTAAAATTTTCTTTTGAAAAAACATTCCTATAACAAATAGAGGAGGTACTACACACATGCTTATTAATGTCAGCTTCACATTGTAGTAGAACATTATTGCTAAAAAGCCAATCATCATAACTAATGCCCATACCATATCTATTAAACCCCAGGAAATAATTTCACTAAGTCTTGCTACATCTGAGGTCATTCTCGCCATAAGCCATCCTACTGAAGAGTTATCATAATAAGAAAAGGACAGCTGCTGAAGCCTCTTAAAACCAAGCTTCCTTATATGGTAAGCAAGATGTGTTTCAATTTTTCCTGCTTGTTTAATAAACATTTTTACATTAAATACTTGAAAGCAAATTATGCTAAAATAAGCTGCTGCAAAAAGTTTTAATCCGTCCATAGTTTTCTTGGCTATAAAATTATCTATGGCATAACGGGTAAGGAGAGGCATAATAGCATCTATGCCTGCAACTCCTACCATTAATAATGCCATAAATGCAAGTCCTCTTTTAAATTCTGTAAGGTATTTAAAGAGTTTTCTCCATATACCTATATCTATTTTTTCTGTTACTTTATTCTCATCAATTCTAGCCATAACATCATCCCCCTTTATTCATTGCATGCCTTTTTCTCTTCTTCTGCAAAGGTATCCAATGAATTTTGTATCTCCCATATTCTCTTATAAATACCAGCTTTATTAACTAACTCATCATGAGTGCCTATGCTTTCAATTTTTCCATGATTTAGAACTATGATCTTATCTGCATCCATAACTGTCGAGATTCTGTGAGAGATTATGAAGGTAGTGTTATCTTCACTCTTCTTCTTTAATTCTTCTCTTATCAATCTATCAGTCTCAGCATCAACTGCACTTAAAGAGTCATCAAATATAAGAATAGGCATTTTCTTAATAAGAGTTCTTGCAATTGCAACTCTTTGTCTTTGTCCTCCTGATAAAGTAACACCCTTTTCTCCTACTATAGTGTCATAGCCTTTTTCAAAGGAGGTTATAACATTGTGCACTGCTGCTGCCGTGGCTGCATTTTCGATTTCAATATCTTCACTATCCAGCTTTGCAATTTTAATATTTTCTTTTATAGTTCTTGAATATAGAAAAGGCTCTTGAAGCACGATTCCTACGTTGTTTCTTATCCATTTTCTTTCTATATCAGAAAGTTCTATGCCATCAATCTTAATGGAACCTTTATTATAGTCGTAAAGTCTTAATAGAAGATGCATAAGTGATGATTTACCGGAACCTGTAGGACCAACGATGGCAACTGTTTCACCTTTATTTACCTTAAAGCTTATATCATTAAGCACTTCACTGTCCTTTTCATATTCAAAGGTTACATTCTCAAAGGTAATTTCTCCTTGAATCTCTGGTTTTAATGCCTTTCCATATTCCTTTTCTTCTGGTATTTCAAGAATATTAGTAATTCTGCCTAATGAAACAGTCATTTTTCCCATATCGGAAAGAATTCTTCCCAGCTGTCTAATAGGCCATAATAACATTCCTTCGTAAGTGTTAAATACCACCAAGGTACCTAGTGTTATCTCACCTTTAACTGCAAAATAAATACCGGACATTAAAACTAATCCAATTTGAGTCATACAAAGAAGATCCGATAGTGACCAATAGGTGGAAAGTAATTTGATCAGCTTGAAGGTTAAATCTCTATATTTAACGTTTTCCTTTTCATATTTTTCAATTTCAAAGTTTTGTCTTCCAAAAGCTTTTACCACTCTTACTCCGCTAAGATTTTCTTGAAGTATTGAGGTCAGCACACCCTCTTGAGTATCTGATTTTTGGAAGGTATTCTTTATTTTGTGGAAAAATACATAGGAAAAGATGAATATAAAAGGTACTACAAGCATTGCAATCAATGTCATTTTTTTATTTAACGAAAGCATCATTATAAGTGAAAAAGTTACTATGAAAATTGCTCTTCCTATATCCACCATTTGATTTGCAAAGAATCTTCTTACGGTATCTACATCTGAGGTGCAGCGTTGAATTAAATCTCCTGATTCTGCATTTACATGGTAGCCATAAGGCAAGTTTTGAATATGATCATAAAGTTTTTCTCTCATATTTCTTGCAATATTTTCAGCAGCCTGAGAAGAAAGCTTTCCTCTTAAAAATAAAAATATTCCTCTTGTACTGGTTATAGTAACAAGACATAATGCGCAAATCCATAAATTTCTCCAAAGTACTTCTTTGCCGCCTAAGAATATTACGAACTTGGCAATAGGCGCCGGTACATCTAATGGTTTGTTTCCAATTATTGAATCTATAGTCACCTTAGTAACCATAGGCTCTAGTGTAGATAGAAAGGTAGATATCGCTATAGCAACCATTGCTGCAAGATATAATAATCTATTCCCCTTAATTAACTTAAATAATTTCTTCATATAAAAAGCCCCCCTTTAATATTGCTAAAGATAAAATCTTTGCACACTCAAGTATAAAAAGTTGAATCCCATTTCCTCATTTTCTTAACGTGATTTTTAAACATTTTAATTCCTCCTTTTAGTCGGAAACACTGAGTAATTTAAAACTCTCGCTCCGCTCGAAAATTACTCATAAAAGTCCATTTAGGACTTTTACCTCCTTTTCAATAAAACAAAAATTTATAAATTAAAAAGCCGAAGAACATAAAATTCTACGGCTTTACAAGCAAAATTAGCAATAGGACATTAGTATTTAAAGAATAATATCCTTTATTACTAAAATAAAAAGCCATAGGCGAACAACCTATGGCATATATACATTTCAAAAGGTAGCAAAATAATTACATTAAAAATGTACACCAAGGTCGTGAATATTTAATTTATTAAATTTATGAATTAATCCCACATTGCCGAGTATGAACCATCTAGTTCTTAACATTTTCACAACCTCCTTCTTAAATACTTTTTACCTATATATCCATTATATAGATATATTTTGTAAAATACAACAAAATATTATTTTTTATCCATATAGTGTCATCAATTTTTTATAATTTAATTTCCACAACTGTTCTATTTCCAAAAACAGCTTTCTGATGAAGCGGGTTATCATTAATATCCAATATGCGCTGTGGAACCTTGATAAAATTCTGCATAAAAAAGACTGCCCTTAGGCAGTCACTCTATTAACCATTTCAGTTACAGCAAAGGTTGCAACATCATCTGCATATTTTCCAGGGCCAAAGCCAGCGTCATAGCCAAGCTCCTTTGCAAGCTCATGAGTTATTCTTGGTCCACCGCAGATTAATATTACCTTGTCTCTCAAGCCTTCTGCTTCTAAAAGCTCAACAAGATTTGTCAGGTTTTGAATATGAACATTCTTTTGAGTTACTGTCTGAGAAACTAAAAGAACATCTGCATTAAGCTCTATAGCCTTCTTTATAAACTCTTCATTAGGCACCTGACTTCCTAGGTTATAAGCCTCTATCATATCATATCTCTCAAGGCCGTAATGCCCTGCAAAGCCCTTCATATTCATTATTGCATCTATACCTACAGTATGAGCATCTGTTCCTGTGCTTGCTCCTACTATAACAACCTTGCGTTTGATATTTTCTCTAATAAACTCATTAGTTTCTTCCATGCCCATTGCATGAACATCTACTGACTGTACCTTTATTTCAGTATAATCTACTGTATGACTTAAGCCTCCATAAACTACAAAGAAGGTAAATTCCTTATCCAGTGCAGCATGATAAGCTACATTTGGCTCTTCAAGTCCCATCTTTTTAGCTAAAAGCTTTGCCGCCTCTGCTGCCTTGTCACCATCAGCCACAGGAAGAGTAAAGCTTACTTGAACCTTGCCGTCATTCATTGTATCGCCATAAGGCTTAAGCTGCGTTAAATCCAAGGTTTTATCAAAATCTTTTTTATCTGTTGAATAAAGTCCACCACTCATGGCTATACCCCCTTATTAGCTTTATCATTAAGCATAAGTTCTATAAACGGATTTAAATATTCCTTTTCTTTTATAACAACGCCATCAAGGCCCTTTCCTCCATCTATAGGTCTCCTTATTCCTGCAAAGATACCTTTCTCAAGAGTCTTGAAAAGCCCCATTGATTCTATCTCTTTAAGAAGCTCATGAGCTTTTTCCACAACTTCATTAGCTCTATTATGAATTATTCCGCCATCCTTAAAGCTTATTTCCTCCCCTAAGTCAGACATAGTATTAAATATATATCTTGCATTTTCTATAGCTAAAGCTCTGTCTGACATAAATGGAGTGTGAATAGCCTCAGTTAACATTCCAAGAAGATGAAGCTTTTGGTTTGTCATTATAGTAACCATATTAAACAATGCATCCTGAACATGACCTCTAAATATGTTTCCGGTCATAAACTTAGTTGGAGGCATATATTTGAGCGGTGCCTTTGGGAATATTTCTCTAGCCATCTGTGCCTGAGCAAGCTCATATAAAAATCCATTTTTAAGCTCAGGATTTATTTCAAAGGCATGGCCAAGTCCCATTTGTTCCTCTGGAAGTCCTGCAAGCAAAGCAAACTGCTCATTTATAAACTGTGAAGCAAGAACAGTATGTGCTTCCTCTACTGCATCTGCTGTAGTTAAATAATTATCTTCCCCTGTATTTATGATAACTCCTGCAAAACCATTTATAATTCTTGAAAAATACTGATCAACCAAAGTTCTCTTCATATTAATATCTCTAAACAAAATTCCATATAGAGCATCATTAAGCATAACATCCAGTCTTTCTAAAGCTCCCATTGCTGCTATTTCAGGCATGCATAGTCCTGAGCAGTAGTTACACAGTCTTATATATCTATGAAGTTCTTCGCCAACTTCATCAAGAGCTTTTCTCATAAGTCTGAAGTTTTCCTGTGTTGCAAAGGTACCTCCAAAGCCTTCTGTAGTTGCGCCGTAAGGCACATAATCTAAAAGACTTTGACCTGTAGTTCTTATAACGGCTATAATATCTGCGCCCTGCTTTGCTGCTGCAACTGCCTGGGTTATATCTTCATATATGTTACCTGTAGCCACTATTACATATAAGTACGGACCCTGCTTATCGCCAAATCTATTAAGATATTCTTCTCTATTTGCTCTGTTACTTTTTATTTTATCAACTGTTTCTTTTGCAATACTATTTATTTTTAGCTTTATATCAAAAATATCTGCCGCTTGAAGCCTAGTTAAATCCATCTCTCCTTTTGATACCTTAAGTGCTATCTCCTGTGGAGTTAGATTTGTATTAACAACCGCATTGCCTATAAAATATGCTGCCCCCACTGAAAGCCCATTACCATCTTTAATATTATCTACTACTACATTAGGAAGAGGCACTCCAAATTCATCTACTCCGTCTATTCCCAGCAGTCTGCATATAGTTCTTTCAACAGCCACTGTAGTGTGCTTATCTATAAACTCTTGAGTATCAAGAGCAATATTTTGAGCTGCTTTTCTGCTTTCCTTAACTAGATCCCAATTTAAATTTAATTTACTCCCCATAACCATTATCCCTATATTCCTCCCTTGCAATATCTATTACATCATCTTGAAGACCTAAAAGCGTGCATATATTAAGTGCATCCTTAGGTACTTCAGAATGTGTATTTACCTTTTCAAGTCTATAATCCATATGTTCCTGTATTAAGCTTACTGAATTGATTTTATCTGATTTAATTCTCTGTCTAAGCAAATTAAAATCTATATTTTTAAGCCCTATTACCTGATAATGAGTCATATTCTCTGAAACAGCACCATCATAATGAGTTGAAATTACACTTATAGATTTATAAATATTTAAATATTTACATATAGCCTTTACCAAATATAAACCTTCCTTTGGATTTGTCCCTCTTGCAAACTCATCTAGGGCAATGAAGCCTTGCGATGACTGAGCATCCTCTATAACCTCTTTAAGCTTTACTATTTCAGCTCCAAAAGTGCTTAGCCCTTTTGAAACAGACTGCATATCATCAGAAATAAAATATATAAAACTCAATATAGGTATTTCTGCTTCCTTAGCAAACACATAAAATCCGTACTGGGCTAAAAGAACATTTAATACAATAGTTTTAAGTGCAACAGATTTTCCACCCATATTTGCACCTGTTATTACAGTTGTACCACAGTTTAATTCTACGCTCACAGGTATAAAGGGTTTTCCTTTTGCTTTAAGAGTCTCTGAAACTTCCGGATTAAACATATTCCTAAGGCTAATTTTCATGTTTTCTGTTATATTGGGCTTTATACCTTCATAACTTAGAGCTAGCTTACTTTTTGCCATTAAAAAATCAAGCCTGCCTATAGAATATATATTTTCCTCTATTAACTCTGCAAAGCTTGATAGCTTTTCTGTTAAGTCTTTTCTAATTATAAGTTCTTCTTCCTGCTCCTCTATAACAACTTTCATTCGCAGGGCCTTAAGCCTTGCTGCCTCTTCTTCCTTGCTTTCTTTAAAAATTAATTCTTCAAGCTTTTTCTTTTTTTCTCTTATTAGCTTTAAGTTATCAGAATAGCTGTCATAAATATAAAAAGTGGACAGCTTCTTATTTTCCGGATCAAGTATGCTAACTACCTTCTCCAAACTTCTTAGCTTAATGCAGTTTATATTCAAGTTAAGATTTTCATAAGCCTCTATAAGCTCTCTTGTCAATAAAGCAAAATATTTTATTTCATAAAGCTCAACGTCATCTAAGGTAGTAAGATTTTTGCATCTTTTTGCAGTTGCTCTTATATCCTTTACTCTGCAAAATACTCTTTCTATCTCACCTGCGGAAGCTTTATTCTTAAGCATGCTTTCTATAAAGCTTTCAACATTATTTAACTCTTCTAAAAGCTTTTCTCTGTCACAATAAGGAACCAGCTTTTTCTTTTCCTCTATTCCAAAGGCTGTCATTACTTCTAAATTATCTATTATAAAAGAGAAGCCTATTTGCTCTCTTTGCTCCCAATCTAAAAACTTAACTTTAACCCCCTCCTGTCCTAAGCCTTTACATCAATTACAGGCAGATTTATAGCCTGACTAAGCTTTTCCAAAAATATATTTTTATTAAATTCATATCCAGAAGGTGACCTTGGATTACAAGTTACACAAACCAAATTTACTTTATTAACTGCTTTTAAAATACCTCCCATTTTAAAAAACTTTTCAAAGGTTTCATTTTTTAAAAACAGCTTCGTTCCATCTTCAACAAGGAATATAACTCCTTTATATTTATCTGTAGATTTTAATATATCTTCTAATAATTTGTCTGAAACAATGCCTCTTATTAAAACATGGCTCACATCATCATTTAATTCTTCTACTATTTCTTTAGCAGCCTCCAGTGAAGTTGCCGCCTCTAAGTTTTTTGTTTCTTTATTCCTATATATAATTCCTATCCTTGAATGGCTGAGCTCTTTTTCTATCATTTTCATTACAGCTTTATCGGCTTCCTTTTCCAAGGATAGGAGCTTTACTGAAAGACTTGTCATCTCTACTACCTTATTCATACTTCTGTTTAAAGAAGCTCCCGTTGATAATATGCAGGCTTCCGTTACAGCGGGCGATGCCATAGTTTTTCTGCTTAATGCCCCATCTACTAAGATAAGCTCGCTACCCAGATTAGAAAGCTTATCGCATATCTCTTTCATATAATTATTCACAGATGGTCCACCAAGCTCTACGTAACCGTCGCTTAAAGCCTTTGCAATTATCACTTCCCCCATGGGAGTGTTTATGCCGGTAGTTTCTATTATCTCTTTTGTGATATCTCCATTGAACAAACATTCCTTTGCGGTGGCTATATAGTTGCCACTCTCTATAAATATCCTAGGTTTATCCGTTCCGATGACCCTGTCTTTATCCTCTCCATCTCTCCCAATAGAAGTAAGACCAAGGGTGAGCTTTCCCCTAGCTTCACCCAGTATATGATTTAATACTGTGGTCTTACCAACATTTTTATCCATACCAATTATTGATACGGTGCGGTATTCTTTTATTTTTTCTAATATATTAATATTCCCCATGATTAACCTCCGCACCTTAGTTAATGTAGAATGTAGAATTAGGAATGTAGAATGGTGGATGAAAGTCCTACGGACTTTCTATATTTAAGTTTATCCTCGAAAATCCCTAAAGGGATTTTCTACATTAATTCTACATTCTACATTTTACATTCTAAATTGTTTTTACGCCGTTTCCTCTTCTCTGCTTTGCTTTTTGCGTTTCTTACGCTCAAGTCCTTCCGGCTCAAGTGCCATTTGCTGATCATTTAGAAGTCCTGCAACACCTACTCTTACTGCTTCCCGTTCTCCTCTGCAAACCTCGCAGTTGCAGCCTGGAGTATAGTGATCAGGTTCTTCATAAGTTGTTATAACACCTTCAAAGTTTCTTAAGATAACCTTGTTATGTCCTTGTGAAATAACGTAGTTTGGCATAACAGGTATCTTTCCTCCACCCCCTGGAGCATCAACAACGAAGGTTGGTACACAGAAGCCTGAGGTATGTCCTCTAAGTCCTTCTATTATTTCAATTCCTTTTGAAACACTAGTTCTAAAATGACCAAGACCTAGTGATAAATCACATTGATAAATGTAATATGGTCTAACTCTTATTTTAACTATCTCATGAACAAGCTTTTTCATTACGTGTACGCAATCGTTTACTCCTCTTAGAAGCACCGATTGATTTCCAAGTGGAATACCTGCATTTGCTAAACGCTCACAAGCTCTCTTTGAATCCTCTGTAACTTCATTTGGATGATTAAAATGAGTGTTTATCCAAATTGGATGATATTTTTTAAGCATATCTACTAAATCCTCAGTAATTCTTTGAGGCATAACAACAGGTACTCTTGAACCTATTCTCACTATCTCAACATGAGGTATTTCTCTAAGTCTTTTTATGATATGCTCAAGTCTTTCATCTGATAATAAAAGCGGATCTCCACCTGATATAAGCACATCTCTTATCACAGGAGTTTTTGCTATATAGTCTATAGCATTATCTATCTGTGTCATTGGAAGTGCTGAATCATGATGTCCTGCAAAACGTCTTCTTGTGCAGTGTCTGCAGTACATGGAGCACTGATCTGTAACAAGTAAAAGTGCTCTGTCTGGATATCTGTGCGTAAGCCCAGGTACCGGAGAATCCCCATCTTCATGAAGCGGGTCTAAGAGATCTGCTTCGCTTCTTATTAGCTCAAAAGCTGTTGGTATTGCTTGTTTTCTTATTGGGTCATGCTCGTCATTTATGTCGATAAGTGATAAATAGTAAGGTGTTATAGCCATTCTAAGACTTTCTAGGCACTTTTTTATTCCTTCCTCTTCTTCCAAGGTTAAAGGAATAAATTTCTTAAGTTCCTCTAAAGTTTCTATTCTATTTCTTACCTGCCATTTCCAGTCATTCCACTGTTCATCTGGTACATCCTTAAAAAGTTCATACCTTCTATTTACTTTCATTTCGAACCCCCATATAATTTTTATGCCTTATATAATTTCTAAAGGTATGTCAATCTACCCCTTAGATTGACATACCAAAGCATCTAATTAAACATATAATTCTTCAAAGATTTTTCTTAAGGTTTCGCTTTCTCTAAGCTCAGCTAAAGTAATTTCAGCATGATCTTTTGTATATCCGTTTCCTATAATCATGTTTACATCTTTGCCTATGCCCTCTGCTCCTAAAGCTGCTTTTGTAAAGCTTGTAGCCATTGAGAAGAAGTAAACTATTCCATCATCTTTAACTGGAAGTATGCAGGACATTTCAGTGTTAGGTATGTTTACGCAGCTGATTGAAATATCAACTTCTTTTCCATTGTTAACTTCTAAAGTCTTATTAAGTACATCTACTGGCTTTTGAGCATCCCCAATTATTACTTCATGACAAAGTTTCCAGTCTAAAAGTTTCTTAGCCTGCTCTTCTTTTCTAACCAATGCTATAACCTTTCCAGTAGGTCCAACTCTCTTCATAGCTTCATAGCAGCATAACATTCCTGATTTCCCAGCAGCTCCAAGGATTAATACGCTTTGTCCTGGTCTAACAAGCTTTGCAGCTTGAGCTGGTGCTCCTGCAACGTCTAAAGCTGCAAGTGCTAAGTTTTCAGTCATATCATTTGGAAGCTTTGCATAAATTCCGCTTTCAAATAATATAGCTTTTGCTTTAACTTCTACTCTGTCTATTTCTTTCTTAATATCTACTATTTCTTCAATTTTTAATGGAGTTAAGGAAAGTGAAACTAGTGAAGCTATTTTATCTCCAACCTTTAAGTCTCTATCTTTTAAATCTTCTCCGATTTCAGCTATTGTTCCTATTAACATTCCGCCTGAACCGGTAACAGGATTTTGCATCTTTCCTCTTTGTCCTACGATTTCAAGTATTTTAGCTTTGATTTTTTCTACATCACCATTTGCTTCTTGTTCTAATTGAGTAAAGCTTGCTGAGTCAATATTTAATGCTTGAACATCTATAAGCATTTCATTGCTAAAAATATTCATGTCGTTGCATATCTTTAATGCAGCTTGTGGTAAAACTCCCTTTGGCTCAATTACTCTGTGTGTTCCATATTTACATCCTTTATTCATGATGATTACCCCCATTTATATAATTAATTTAGTTTAAACTTCCATCACCTTAAGATCATCAGAAACTATAAGTTCTGCTTCAGTTAAGGATTTAACTTCTTCAACTGTTGTATCTTTATGAATTTCTTTTAGAACTAAACCTTGTTTAGTTACTTCAATAACACATAATTCAGTAACTATTAAATCTACCTCAGCCTTTGCTGTTAGAGGCAGTCTGCATTTTTTTAATATTTTAGGCTCGCCTTTTCCGGTATGCTGCATTGCAACTATAACCTTTTTAGCTCCTGTAACAAGATCCATGGCGCCGCCCATTCCCGGAACCATCTTTCCTGGTATAATCCAGTTTGCCAGGTTTCCTTCTTCATCAACTTCAAGTGCTCCAAGCACAGTTATATCTACATGTCCTCCTCTTATTAAAGAAAAGGACATTGAGCTGTCAAAGAAAGCTCCATGAGGAAGTACAGTAACAAACTGACCCCCTGCATTAGTAATATCTAAATCTTCTGCACCAGCAACTGCCGCAGCTCCCATTCCTACCATTCCATTTTCTGATTGGAAGGTTATATCCATTCCCTCAGGAACATAGTTTGCAACTAAAGTAGGAAGCCCAATACCCAAGTTAACAAGCTGACCATCTTTAAGTTCTTTTGCAACTCTTTTTGCAATAATTACCTTAGCCATTTTATTGTCAACCATGCTATTCAACCCCCTCAATAATATAATCAACTAATACTCCCGGTGTAATAACATAGTCTGGATTTAGTTCTCCCTTTTTAACTAGCTTTTCAGCTTCAACTACAACCTTTTCTCCAGCCATAGCTATTATTGGATTAAAGTTTCTTGTAGTCCCTTTATAGAAGGTGTTTCCAAACTCATCAACTATAGTTCCTCTTATTATTGCTAGATCTGCTTTTAAAGGAAGTTCAATCAAGTATTCCTTGCCTTCTATAGTGACCTTTTGCTTTCCTTCTTCAACAATTGTGCCTACTCCGGTAGGTGTCAAAACTCCCCCAAGTCCTGAACCACCAGCTCTTATTCTTTCTATAAGAGTTCCCTGAGGTACTAATTCCACTTCCATTAAGCCTTCATTCATAAGTCTTCCTGTTTCTGAATTAGTGCCTATATGAGAAGCTATAACCT
The DNA here is from genome assembly GCA_000466585.1 of Clostridiales bacterium oral taxon 876 str. F0540. Lineage (GTDB taxonomy): Bacteria > Bacillota > Clostridia > Clostridiales > Clostridiaceae > Clostridium_AT. The sequence continues at coordinate 73,727 of KE993496.1, read as the reverse complement.
TTTTAACTTGTCTGTTTACAACAAGGCGGCCTATTCCCTTATCAACATAGCTGGTATCATTAGCTATTATTGTTAAGTCCTTAACATTAAGCTCTATAAGAGTATCAATTATCTTATGCGGAGTACCGCAGCCTAAAAAACCGCCAATCATAATTGACATACCGTCCTTAAAAAGGCCTTTTATTTCTTCCGGCTTAACTACCTTATTCAAGATTTATCCCCCAATCCCCAAATTATTTTTTTAAACCTAATATTTCTCTTGCCTCAGCTGGAGTTGCTATTTCTCTACCAAGTTCTTTAGCAAGTCTTACAACCTTTTCAACAAGCTCTCCATTTGATGCAGCAAGTACACCTTTAGATAAGTAAACGTTATCTTCATAGCCAACTCTAACATGTCCTCCAGAGATTATGGACATTGCTGCCATAGGAAACTCATTTCTTCCTATACCTGATACTGTAAAGGTGCTTCCTTCAGGAATACTTCCCATCATAAAGGTAAAGTCTCTTGGCTCTGCACTTATCCCCCCATTAACTCCCATTACAAAGTTAAAATGCATTGGTGATTTTATATAACCCTTCTTTTGAAGCCTTACAGCCATATCAATCATACCTTTATCAAAAACCTCAACCTCAGGCTTTATTCCTAAAGCTATCATTTTTTCACCAAAAGCTTTAATCATATTTTCAGTATTTACGAAAATATCATCTCCGCCAAAGTTGCAGGTTCCACAGTCCAAAGTAGCCATTTCAGGTAAAAGCTCTGTAGGCTGAAGTCTTTCTTCTATACTCATACCTACTGCCCCTCCGGTTGAAGGCTGAATAATAACATCCGGGCATCTTCTTTTTATTTCTTCAATACATAATCTGAATCTTTCCTTATCCTGAGTTGGAGTACCATCATCATTTCTTACATGAAGATGTATTATGCTTGCTCCTGCCTTATAAGCAGCTTCAGCTTCTCTTCCAATCTCTTCTACAGTATATGGAACACTAGGATTATGCTCTTTAGTAACCTCAGCACCGCATATTGCTGCAGTAATAATTAATTTTTCCATAATACTTCCCCCATTTTAAACCCTTAAAACCTTTATTTCTTTCTTTGCTTATCCTTTGGCACTACGCAGGTTCCTGTAGCTCTGCATACTACAACAGGTTCCTCTAATACATCTGCTGCCGAATCATTTATATAAGGCAGAGGAACAATAACCTTTCTTGCTTCAAATCTCATTTTTCTTGAAGTTTTTCCACACTCAATTATTTCTCCCTCAGCTTCAATGTAATCTCCGGCATAAACAGGAGCTAAAAATTCCACATTGTCATAAGCTCTAAAAAGTCCTTCGTCTCCATCATTTTTTATTAACAGTTCTGTAGCCACATCTCCAAAAAGCTGAAGCATTTTAGCTCCGTCTACAAGATTGCCACCGTAATGTGCGTCATGCGTGCTCATTCTTAATCTAATTAATGATTTCAAACCCTTCACCCCCTATGATTTATAAAAAAATAAAAAGCACTGAAGATTTTTCAGTGCTTTGACGGCATAGTTATTAAAAGCTACCCTTCATTTTGTAGCCATCTATGCAATGAAAAATTCTTTCTCATCACATAAATAGCTCTCCATGAAGCTTGTTCACGGCAAGGATAAAAGTGTGCCTCTTATCCCCAAGGTTATACCCAAGAACAAATACAACCTTTCGGCAGGTAAATCCTTCGCTTTTAGTCTTGAAGGTTCTTCTCCTTAACACCTAAAAACTACAACGTTTACTTGCTCCTCTATTTATGTCTATTTTTGTTAAATTTATATCTTAATTATATTACTCCCTAAATATTCTGTCAATATGGTTTGCTGAAAATTAAGATATTTCATTCATTTTTAAAAATTCATGTTTTTTATAATTCATTTCTAGAAAATATTAACTTTTTAGCGCTTCACACACACTAAGTCGAACTACATTCCGTAACGCTGGAACACAAGACAATATACTTAAAAAAATCGATCCAAAAACTCCTCCTAACACTAAATACCACGGTAAAGTAGCTAACTTAAAACTACTTTCTATAAAAGTATTATAATGTCTAAAAGCAACATTAATAATTTCACTAAATACAAAAGTAGCTGTAATACCAAAAACGCCTCCTAAGAATCCAATAAAAGCCGACTCTAGTATATACATAATTTTTATGTCACTATGTCTGATGCCAACTGCTTTAATTATTCCTATTTCTTTTTTTCTTTCTAAGACCGCCATTAACATAGTATTTATTACAACAATAATTGAATTAAATAATATAAGCACCCCTAAAGTACCAAATACAAGCTTTACGGCAAACATCAAATATCCTAAAGAAGTATACTTGTCTAAGCTGGATATTACATCATAGTTCTTATTTTTTAATTCTTTTATTAATTTGTTTGTATTTTCTATATCAATCCCATAAAGTGTTACTGTTTTCCCCGTTATATTTTCTCTTCCATCTCCGTATATATCTTCTAATTTTTCTATTCTCTCTAATGGCATGTATATAACAGAATCATCGTAATTAATATGAGCATTAGGATCATTCTTATCATAAGACATGCTACTTTCTCCAAAATACTTAATATCATCGTTAAAAATACCATCGATTCTTATCGGAATACTTATCTTTTTAACACTTGGTTTACCATTCTCATTATGTTTTGCAAAATTCACTTCAATATTAACTTGCTTATTTATCAAATCTATACTCTGAAATTTATTATAAATATTATTTTCATAGTCTTCTTTCAGCATTATTTTATCTGCAAAAGATTTGCTTACCAAGGCACCATCAATGTCTTTAATGCTTGAGCCTTGTTTAAAATTTAGAGATAGTTTTTTTAAAGCTTCATAATTTATGCCCATAGTATGAGCTGGAATTATATATTTATCATATGTATATTTCTCATTATCAAAGTCAAAATTTTTCTTAACATAAATAAAAGATGTTTTATCTTTGAAATTACTGATAAGAAAATCTATATCTTTACTATCTAAATATCTGCTTTGAGCTGCCTTTTGTTTTATGTAGATGTCAGTATTTTTGTCAAGGTAAACTGCATTTATATCTAGCTTTAAAAGGTTGTCTTTATTAGTCTGCATTGCTTTTAAAATTTTAATAGTTCCTATATTTAATGAAAGCATTAAAATAATTGAACTTACTCCAATAGAAATAGATATAATTGTTTTTTTGGTTCTCGAAGGACTTCTCCACATATTTTTAAATGCTCTTGTTATCATATCGCAGCTTGTCATTTAGCTTCAATCCTTCCATCACTTATATATATCTTTCTATCTGCAGAGGAAGCTATATCTTCATCATGAGTAACTATTATAAAAGTTGTATTATGCACCCTATTAATATTTCTTAGATGTATCATGATAGTTTTAGCTGTATTTATGTCCAGGTTACCTGTAGGTTCATCTGCTAAAATTATCTTAGGCTTATTTACAATTGCCCTGCCAATTCCAACTCTTTGCTGTTCTCCCCCAGATAGTTCGCTAGGATAGTTTTCTTCTCTTCCCTCAAGCTCCATTTGTTTAATTATATCTACTACCTTTTTCCTTCTAAGCTTCTTGTTCTCTCCAGAAAGTTCTAATGGAAGTTCAATATTTTCAAATGCAGTCATTGTTGGCATTAAATTATATGCTTGAAACACAAATCCCAAGTTCTTTTGTCTAAATAAAGCCATCTTATTTTCGTTTAATATTTTTATATTTATATCAAGTAAATTTATTGATCCTTTTTCAGGTTTCATAAATCCTGCTATTAAATTTAATAGTGTTGATTTACCTGAGCCTGATTTTCCAACTATAGCTACAAATTCACCTTCTTTTATCGAAAAACTAATATCCTTAAGAACAGTTACGGCATTATCACCATTTTTAAAGCTATGAGTTAAATTATCTATTCTTAATAATTCCTTCATGCTATCCCTCCCTTAATGCACTTAAAGTATCAGTTTTTACCGCCTTATTCACTGCTGAAACAGATGCAATAAGAGTTATAAATATTGTTATAACCCATACTATGAGTATTGCCAATATAGGAAGTGTAGATATACTTTTTATATCAAATACTTCAAAAGGAATATTGATTCTAAATATCTTATTAATAATAGCTGATAAAATATAACTTAAAAGCATACCTAAGACAGAACCTATTACTCCTATATAAAAAGCTTCTGCTATGAATAGTCTTCTTATTGTTGATAGTTTTGTGCCTATTGCCTTAATAATTCCTATTTCTTTTTTTCTTTCTATAACAGCCATATTCATAATATTCATAGTTCCAAAGGCTGAAACTATAAGTGTTATTGTCCCCAATGCTCCTAATACAGCTTTTATTATATAAAAGGTTTTCTTAATACTTTTTACATTTTCATATATTGCTTTAGTTTCTAAACCTTTACTTTTTAGTTCTTCAATAATATAATCTATTGACTTTATATCTTTTGCTTTAATAGAATAATCACAGTATTTCATAAAAAAATTCTTATTTATTATCTTGTCTGTTAATTCCATAGGTAAATATATTATAGGAGGATAGTCCCCATTTTGATTTTTGTATATACTGTCAATTAAATATGCTTTATCAAATTTCAGAGTTTCATCAATATGCAGCTGAAGTTCTGTTGTTTTATTTGGCTTAGCTGGATCAGGTAAAATAATATTAATATTATTATCAAAGATTTTCACACTCTTGGTAAAACTTTTATTTACTAAAACTCCGTTTTCATTTCTAATAATTTTATCTTTTTCAAATTTATTAAGACTGCTTTTATCTACAGCCACAATAAATGGTTTATCACTAGAATTCAAATTACTTATCTTTCCATCATACTCCACTATTCCTGCTGCAGCTGCACTGCTTACACCGTTAATGTTTCTTATAGATTTTAATGTATCAAGAGCTAAAGAAACATCTAATTTTGAGTGTTCTTTTTTATTTGCATTTATAGTTAATATATCGCTATCCTCAATAAACTTATTAATAACCTTATCTTCAACAGAAAATGTTACAGAAATCATGATCATAATTGATGCGAAGCCTATAGCAGCAGAAATAACTGCCAATAATGTTCTGCTTTTATTTCTCATCAAATTAAACCAGGCTCTTTTTAGCAAATCAAATATTCTCATAACTAGCCCTCTTTTATTATAAACTTTAATAAACTTGTCTACTTTCAGTGTAATATCTTATACATCTTATGTAAATAATAATTTTTCTACCTTTAGTTACATAATGCAACAATATTATTCTATTACTGCTTTCTTAGTATACTGTTATTATATTTATAATTTAGTTACTTTTAGAAGCATTATTATAGTTACAAATATTATTTTAATATTAAATTATTTTCTATATGATATTAATAAAAAGTGGTAAAATTATTACTATTAGCATTACGAAAGAAGGTAATAAGATGTCAAACTACAAACCAACTAGAGAAAAAGCCTTTGAACTTCTAAAAGAATTTAACAAAAGTGAAAGTCTTATAAAGCATGCGCTTTCAGTTGAAGCTGTTATGAGACATTTCGCAGAACTTTTTAATGAAACTGACGTTGAGAAGTGGGGTATTATAGGTTTAGTACATGATTTAGATTATGAAATGTATCCTGAAGAGCACTGCAAAAAAACCGGTGAGATTTTAAGAGAAAGAAACTGGCCGGAGGATTATATTCATGCAATTCAAAGCCATGGCTATGGAATATGTATTGATGTTGAGCCTATTGAAAAAATGGAAAAGGTGCTTTATACAACAGATGAATTAACCGGACTTATTGCTGCAACAGCTCTTATGAGACCAAGCAAAAGCATAATAGATACTGAACTTAAGTCCATTAAAAAGAAATGGAAGACAAAAGGCTTTGCTGCAGGAGTAAATAGAGAGCTTATAGCAGAGGGCGCTGAAAAGCTTGGCATGGAATTGGATACAGTTATTGAAGAAACACTAAAAGGCATGCAGAAGGAAGCAGAAGCTATAGGGCTTAAAGGCAGCTTATAAAACTGATGTAACATATTTAAATTATTAATCATATTATATAGGGAATCAATGTTTTTAGGGATGTATGTATGGGGCACAGCAAGTATAAAAACATCAATCTCTTTGAATGTAAGTTTTTAGGCAAAGGGCATAATGGTATTGTGTACCTTCTTCCTGATAATAAAGTAATTAAGATTTGCTATGTTATGAAGGATTTTCATAGTGAAGCTTATATTTTAAAAAGGGTTAAAGGAAATAAATATTTTCCTCGAATATACGAGGTTGGCGGAAACTACATGATAAGAGATTATGTAGATGGAATAACCTTAAAAAGCTACATAAAGAAGAATGGCCTCAGCAGGAAACTAACGCTTGAGATAATTGAACTGCTTAAGGAATTTAAAAAGCTTAAGTTCAAAAAAATTGATGTACGCTGCAAGGATGTTTATGTTCAGCCAAACGGAAAACTAATGGTTATTGATCCTCAAAAGTTCTATTCAAAGGAACGAGATTTTCCAAGACATTTATCTAAAGGCTTATATAAACTTGACGTTTTAGATGATTTTCTCTGCATACTAAAATACGAAGAGCCCTCTCTTTATAAAAAATGGGCCTATAAAATCAGACGATACGTTATGACTTTAGAACTGGAAAACAAACTTGATGAAGATGATTAAAATAAACAAAGGGGTTTTGCAACCCCTTTTGTTATGCTTCTTTATCAAAGTAATCCATAAGTACTATTATTTCTTTACAAAGCTCCGGATTTTTTAAAAGCTCTGATTTACTATAGCTTATATTGTTCTCTTTGAGTCTTCTAGCTGCTTCTTTATATGCATAAAGGCTTTCTATATTTATAACTTTGTCCATAACTATCACCTTATCTATCTTTTGTATCATAGTATGAAGCATAGTTATCTTATGTTACATATTTGAGACCACTTCTTTAATAGGCACCACGGTAATGTTTGCTCCGGGCATATCAGGCATTTCCCCAACTCTAAAGCTCATTCTGCTGTTTTCTAAAGGTGTTACCTCGCAGTAATAATAATTTCTGTTATTGTATCTAAGAAAGTTTCCCGGAATTCCTTCCGCACCTTCTACAGCTAAAGCTAGATGTCCTTCCCCTTCCGGAAAAGTTATTCTAAGCAAAACGACATCATAGCCCATGGCATATAGTATTGCTGCAGAGCAAATGCTGTGGCAATCACAGTCCCCTTCTCTATCAACTATTGTCTCAAGAGGATATCTTAAATACTCAGCGATATTTTTCGAATCAATATCTAAAACATACTTAAGACTTTGCTGAAAAGCCATTATTACTGAAGCTTGATGAAAGGTAGTAAAACCTCTTGCAACACAAATTCTTTTTACCTGTCTTGCAAATTCTACAACCTCAGGACAAATCCCATCTAATACATGCTCTCTTAAAGCTTGGGGCATATTATCATTATGATCTTTAGCTTTATACTCAATGTATCTATCTGTATTAACTGGCAGGCTGACTACAAATCTTACAGGCTGCTGCATATTAAGAGGATCCATATTATAAGTCCATTCAAACAACAGCGAATTGTTTCCTTCAACGATTTCTTCATCCACTGCTTCTCTTTTATCTCTTTGTTTTAAGCTATTTTTATGTGATGTTCTAAATACAAACATAAGACATAAGAAGGCCAGTACTATTATTTTTATATCAAATACTCCTGCTAATATATGAATAAAAAGTACAACAACTATAGAAATAAAGCCTATGGCATTTATATTTCTTTGCCCTTTTGTATACTTTGCTAAAAGCTTATTTTCTTCTATTTCATTGTCTAAATATACATATACGCTTTTAACAACTATATATTTAAGCAAAAGATAAATACACAAAAACAAAATGCCCACATATACAACATAAAAAACAGCTGTTAAAATGCCCGACGTTCCATCTGTGATAAAGGGAGTTTTTTGACCATTTACAATACTCATAACAGTTTGATTTGACAGCTGATAAAAAACCAAGTTAAGCGGTATTATATATAATAATCCGATTATTAGCAATGCAGTAACTTCAAGCATTTCTCTCACTCTCCCTTAACAGCTTTTTAACAGGAGCTATATTATTAAAATTTACCCCCAGGCAGAGTCTTATGATAGAAATACAGTTTGTATAAATATCTCTTCCTTCAATAATTGACACATCAAAGCCCGAGAGATCATCAGGTTTCATTTCCCTGGTAACCTTGTAAACCTGAGGAGAGGTTATAAAAAGAGAATGTTCTTCAAGCAAATCATTATTTATATACTGCAAAAGATACTTTGATTTAACCAAGCCTTTATCAATCCACTTGCTTAATTCTTCACTTATTCTTTCTTTGTATTTAAATTTCATGTATTCAAAAAAATCAAGTTCAATATAAATTGGAGAAGCTTCTAAGCAGAACTTCTTTATTTTCTCTTCCAAGTCACCTTTATTAAGCTCCTTAAAGCCTCCAAGTTCTAATAAAAAGCTTCTATATAAATCTGAAACTCTAGGAACTTTTTCCTTATAAAAATTGCTTCTGTCTTCAAAATCTAATAGGTCTGTAATAAGATTTCCCATATTTTCTTCTTCCTCCAGCTTAACAGGAGGCATAAGCTTAGAAAGCTCTCTGCATTTCTTTATACAACTTATTAATTCTTCTCTTTTACCCGATATATAGTTAATTAATCCTTTTTGATTATTTGATAAGCTTTTTTCTATATATAAACTTATTAAACTTCCGCTCTTTATATATACCTCTTCCTTATAGGCTTTAATAAAGGTATTAATTCTCTTTAAAGTAAACCAATATTCCAAGTAAGCTAAAATGAAGAATATTAAAAAGAATACTATAGAAATAGCAATATTAACTTCTATATCAAACCTTGGATATATTATATTTATCATGGAGTAAAGAAAAAACGCAGCTAAAATTATACATTTTCCTATATATCCAGTGATGTTTGGATAATTTTCTACCCTTTGCTTAAGTTCTTTATTAAGCTTTGAGGTATCATTGCTTACGCATGCTTTATTTGCCGGTTTTTGCTTTAAAATATGTTTCTCTACAGTATTCAAGTAATTTACTGCTTCTTTTAAGCTGTAATTTAGGGTTATATTGCTTAAATCCTCTTCTATATTTTCTATAATTTCCTCCATGCTTGAGTCAGCATTTTTATCAATTGTTTTTTTCATATCAGTAAGGCATTGATGCTCAATAAATTCCTCCCAGTTTTTAAAAACCTTTGGATATTCTGATATGTCTTTAGGCAGGCTTATTTCAAACTGCTCAATGTTGCTCAGCCTGCAGCAGTCTTCTTCCTCTACTATATTAATATTTTGTTTTATTTTATCTTTATGAACTTCATAGTTTATTAGCTGAAACACCTTATTATCACTAAAATCTCCATGCACCTCAGATTCTGCCGCATGTTTTAATATATCCTCTGCCATATACCTTGAAAAGTCTTTAAGAAGCTTATCCTTAAACACAGTCAAGGTTGTAATGCCAATAGTACCTACCTTGTAATCCCCCTCATTCATAAGAAGCCTTTTATTAAAGTTTGATAAAGGCGGCTCCTTTGATGGCAGTACATTTAGATAAGTTAATATGCCGCTTATATATTCCAGCTCTTTCATAGGTATTCTTGTCCCATCGTTTGAAACACAATGAAGCACATATACCTTTGAATCAATATTAAGTATGTTTTCTTTCTTTGAAACGTACTCTACAATCTGCTTAAGCTTTTCTATAGCTTCTATGCTGCTCTTTTCCTCTATAGTCCATTCCTTTTCCATAAGAGGAAGAACGTATAAGGACACTCCTGAATGCTGCTCCTTATCAATATTTCCATAATTTAAAGAAGACAGCATTTTTAAAACCTCAAAAGCAGACATATCTGAGCTATAAACATCCCAAAGCAAATATATATTAATTTTTACAGAACTTATATTTTCACTTCTAACCTTATAGCCTAAATCTACAAGCCTGTTTAGATACTTTGCAGAAAGCAGCCTTGTATCTACTATTTCTTGTATTTCCTTAGATAAGTTCTCTAGGCTTTCTGCATTATAGTAATCTACCAAATCCAAAAAATGCTTTGGCATATAGGCTAAAAGCTTTTTAGAAAAATCAAGGGCCTTAATCCCAGAAGGCCCAAGAGATATTAAAAGTGAAGGATTAAAAATCTCATTCATCAAAAACCTCCAGTATTAAACATACTGCTTTAAAAGTAACCTTTGCTAAGTTAACCTTCAATAATTCTCTGGTTAATCTTTTCCTTTGCAATAAAGTCTCCCAATGCTTTATCCTTTATATAATTTTCAAGGCAGTGGGCTTTAAGCTGTTCTTTATTAAGCTTACTTTTTGCATTTTTTATAAAACCATCAATAAGCTCATAGGTTTCAGCATTTTCACTTAAACATTTTATTGCCTCATGATAATTGTCCCCTATCTTAAGCTTTAATAAGGTCTCAGAGGCTGTGCTTGGTATTCCCACATTCTCCATAACATAATCGATAGGCTCAAGACAGTACTTGTAAGGATAAATGTACCAATATGCATCCTTTTCCTTCTTTACATTTAAATAAAGACCATTATCAATCTCCATAATTGCTCCATAAGCTCTTGCCAAGGAGTAGTTCAAGAGAACTCTTTCCATATCTAAGTCTAATTCTTCAAGGCCTATATATTCTTCATTAAGGTGAAGAGGATAAGCCTTTGAGGCTAACAGCTTTAAGTAAAACTGCTTATAATGCTTTATATCAGGAAGATATGCCGCACAGGCTCCCATAGTTATATGGATAACATCTATGGAATTAGGGTTGGTTGTTTCAACATACCTGGCCCATCTTGAACGCTCGCCAGTCTGATTCCTTATCCAACTATCAATTTCCTTTGGAGCTTTTATTGTAAAGCCATTGTTTATGCTTTCATCCTTGATGCATCCAATGTAATAACATTCTGTCCAAGACACCTCAGGATTTTTTATAGCTGACCAAAATGGCTTAGCAAGCTTTGAGGTAATATCAAGCTCTTCTGTTATATAGCTTTCAAAGCTCATTCCCTTGCTTTCGGCATTTTCAGAAAGTATTTTCATAATATCATTATGAGGAGCTATTCTTTCATATTGAACTTCACAAGCCTTAATAAGCCCTTCAGAACCTCCTTCAATCAAAATAGGATCTATTACGCCCTTAGAAATATCCTTAAAATACTTGTTGTAATAGCTTTCATAAAATTCTCTTCCTATCATTTCGCGAGATATAATATTTCCGCCATACTTCTTTTCATTTTGATTATTAATTTTATTAAGATTATTACTAATATCATTTAGCATATAAAGTATGTTGTTATTTAAATTATTAAGCTTTTTAGAAATCTGTTTGATAATATTTTCAATAAGGTTATATCTGTCTTTATAAATTAAATTCTTCACTCCTAAGTAAAGCTGCTGAGCATAATCATTAAAGTTATTTATTACTTCAGAAGGAACGGGCTTCTTGTTAGACAAAACTTTGCCATAAGTTTTTTTATTTGAAGCAATACCGTTTATCTCGCCTTCAACATAGTTTCTATCAACTGAAGCATATGCATTATTGCTGCTTACATCCTTCATAAATCTTGTATTAAGCCTGTCTAAAAGTTCAATGGTAAACTTGATTCCTCTCTCCATTACAAGATTATTGATAAAATCATTTACTATTTTATCAATGTCTGCTCTGCCGTTATTTATAATTCTCTTCCATAATTCCTTTTTATCTCTTTCACTGTTTTCCAGCATATCTAAGTTGCTCTTATAAGTTTCCTTTAAATCCTTATAATAAATTACTGCAGGAAGCTCACAGCCTGAAGCAAAATCTTCACTTGCCTCCTTTACTTTAAGCCTGTCGTCAACACTCTTAATCAAGCTGTTTAACTCCTTACTTAGAGCTTCTTCATCCTTAACAAACTCGCTGCCAATTTTATTTAAGATATCCTTAGCAAGCATATTGCAGCAATAATCTTTTAAGTTGCCCGCTGAAAATTCCATAGAAGATGAGGAGAAGGTACTAAAATGTCTATCCTTATTTAGTATTGGGTCCTTATCCTTGCATATAAAATTAGCATAATCAGCTCTAAGCTGTGAGCCAAGCTTTGTACCAATTTCCTGAAATAATTGAAGAGAGCATAAGTCATATATATCTTCAATATTTGTAAGAACTCCACCCATCTCATTTTTATTTTCTATAAGATAGCAAATATCTAAAAGCTTTCTATCAAGCTTTATTTCTCCAACATTATTATATTTAAAGGTGTATTTCTTATCCTCTGGATTTGTAATAGAGGACATATAAAACTCAAGCTCTTTAAGGGCTGCATAGCAGTTAGCCTTGCTTCTGTTTTGTGCATCCAAATCTGAGGAAAGCTTATCATCATAGCAACTTTCAAGTGTAAACATACCTATGATATTCGTATTGTCCCTATTAAATATTTTTGAAACCATTGCTGCTACATCAAGAAAAGTTCCGCAGCCTGTTCCCCCTGCAAGAGATCCAACTATATAAACCTTATGTCTGTCTATATTCTCAAGATAATTTTCTTCTAAATCAATTAATACCTTGTGAAGATCAACCAAATCATTTTTAGCAGTCTGAAGACTGTCATATACAAGCTTTGCATTTTTACACAGATACATTCTTCCTATTGGTCTTACAAGCCCAGCTCCTTGATCTGTTGAAGTAAAAAAGTCAGGTGTTATCTTAGGGTTTTTAGGAAGCCATTCAAAGTTGGAGTTCCCATAAGCCCATTCAAGAGTATTTTTTATGCCCTCTCCAAATCTTAACTGGCATTTTTCATTGTTTTTTATACTGTCATCAAGGAAAGACTTTAAATCTGTATCTATTAATAGATACCTTACTGGAAGCTTTTCATCCTTATATCTTTTGTCAAAGAGCTGTTTAAGTCTTTTAATTACCTGATATCCTGTTCCTCCAAGACCTATTATAAGAGTTGGCAGAATATCCTTTGGAACCTTGGTATTTTTCATAATGTACCCCCCGGTAAATTTAAATTTTATTTGAAGTAAATTGTTATTATTTCTTCATTAATTTCAATTCTTATGGCTTTAGCCTGATTATAATCCATCGGACCTATAGGATTTCCCTTTAAATCTCTTTGCTTTAGCTTTGGAACATACCTAATCCTAAATATCTTTTCCTTATGAATTAAATATCTTAAGCCTTGAATTATCTTGTTTCCATCAGGCGTGCTTAAAATAAAATGTCCAATAAGGTTATCTTGCTTTAGGTTATCTGATTTAACATTTCCATCTATAAAATTCAGATAACAAAACTTATATTTATTGGTTAGCTTAACACTAACAAAGCGATTCCCACCTTCTGAACTTCTGCAGCTTAATTTTTTATTAAACTCATATTTTGACACCTTGGTGTTATAAATAAAGATGCACAGGCTTACAAAAGCCCCGGCTAAAGCTGCTAGTATAAATCCGCCAATAAAAACAACCTTATATCTGTACCAAAAGTACTCTCCGCTGGAGACTATCCTTAAGTTTGTTTGAACTTCACTATTTATTTTAATATCACTTTCAGTTTTAAATAAAAACTTTATATTGTTTCCTTTTTTTAAATTGTTTAAGGTTACGGTAACCAAAGAATCCTTAGGGTTAACAAAAAAATCTTTTAAATGATTGTTGCTGCTGTCATAAAGGCTTATTTTCTCCTGCTTATAAATCACCTTGTCTTTTCCCTGTATAACAAACCTTATATCCACTGGGCTGTTTTCTTTAAAAGGTTTGTTGTAAATTACGCTGCAAAGTGTAATTTGAGGGCTGTCTATAACCTTTGCCTTAAAATAGGGAAGATAGTAGGAGTGGTTTTCTCCATCCTTCATAACTGTTATTTGAGAAGAAATCTTTACATCCCCGGTATTTTTTAAGCTGATATCTGCATGAAGCAATCCATTTTGAAGCTTAAAGGAAAAGGTTTCTTCCTTATCCTCATACTTTACATGTATAGCTCCGGATGCGCTATCAAGCTTGCTGCTGTCTAGCTGCTTTAAATCTATTGCAAAAGCTTTATCCTTGAATATTTGCTCAGGAATAGGATTGCTGTAATAAAACGGAGGATTATCTGTGACGTTAATATTTATATATTTAGCTGAAATTATATTGTCATTTCCATCGCAGGCGGTTATAAAAACAGGATAAAAGCCCGGTTTATCTTTACTAAAGGTAAATTTAAACTCATTATTGTTTTTTTCTATTTCCTCTTTTTTACCTTCATCCACCTTGTACATATGAAGATCGCTTATCTGCTTATCGGTATTAAGCACAGACTGCAAATTTACCGGAACCTTGTAAGGTATTTCAAAGGTATCGCTGGAGCTGTTTATCCCTATGGAAACCTTGCTTTTAATCTGAACAATTACTGAATCTCTGCTGTCTTCCTTAGTACTTATCGTCAGCGTTCTATCCTCACTGTTCTTAAATTTATATATTTTATATCGATTTTCAGATATACTGCTTATCTCTGAGCCTTTGCTGTCCATTACATCTACAGAAGGAAATCTATCTTCACAGGAAGCAATTTTAACTATTACTTCATCAACATAAGAGCTTAATTTTATCTTTTCCTCAGTCTTTCCGTTTGTTATATACTGCTTAATTGTATAAAAGCCATTAATGTTTCCAAGTATTTTGCTGAATATATCAAAAAGCCCTGAAGCGTTTTCGCTGTAAAAGTAATCTCCGTCAGTTTTATTTGAGATATTAGAAAGTGCTTCTTTATCTGACTGTTTTGAAAGCCCTATGGAGTGAATCTTAATCTTTTCTTTTTGAGCATCACTTATAATAGAATCAAGTTCCTTTTTATGAGCTTCCATATTTGCTCCCTTAATGTCCTCTTTTCCGTCAGAGAGCACTATTATTATTTTTTCTCCAATTACAGCTTTAAGCTGAGCTTCTGCTTCTGCTATACCGTCCTTTAAATTTGTATTCTGGTCTGTAAATTTTATATCTGATAACTGCTGCTTTAATATTTCCTTAGAAGGCTTGTCTTGTAACTTCTTTGCATAACTAACTTTGTCTCCAAAGCTTAGTATGTTTAAATTTGTATTGGAATCCAAGGTATCTATAAGCATAGAAGCAGCAACAAGAGACAGTCTTTTAGAATCTGTTGTCTGCATACTTCCTGAATTATCTATTAAAAGTATTATGTTTTTCTCATTCTCAGAAGCTTTTATATTTTTAAAAGTTAAAGGTTCAATGATAAATAACAATAAAAAAAGAACTATTAAAACTCTATTAAATCTTTTCATAAGCATCTCCCCTTTTGGTATTCATTATTAATATATTTGTATCTTATACAGCTTTAGAACAAAAAATAAAAAAGTGGATGCTGCAAAACGTCAAAAACTAAGTACGTTTCTTTGCAACATCCACATCTTTATTTTTTATTCAGTTTTAAATTCATCTACAAGTTTTAAAAGTTCCTTTGAATCAAGAGAGCTCTTATTTGCTTCTTCAGTAATTCCCTGAGTCTTTTCGTATATGCTTCCTACGTCTCCTGAAATTTCAGAAGAGCTTGAAGCTACTTGACTTACCGCAGTTAATATTCCTTCCATATTAGCATTTATATCATTCATAGAATAAGCTATCTCACTTGTTATATTTTCAAATTCGCCTATGATATTTTCAAACATATCTCCATCATTTTTATACTCTCTGCTTATATCAATAAGCTGATCATAATCCTTAAGTATTTCTGATTCCATTATATTAAGCATATTTTGACCTGATGAAGATAGTTCCTTTATTACGAGTAATGCTTCACTTACTATATTCTTAATACTTTCTGCAGCAGTACTTGATTGATCAGCAAGCTTTCTGACTTCATCAGCTACTACTGCA
Organism: Clostridiales bacterium oral taxon 876 str. F0540; assembly: GCA_000466585.1. Taxonomy (GTDB): domain Bacteria; phylum Bacillota; class Clostridia; order Clostridiales; family Clostridiaceae; genus Clostridium_AT. The sequence continues at coordinate 57,802 of KE993496.1, read as the reverse complement.
AAGCCTCTTCCTGCCTCTCCTGCTCTTGCAGCCTCTATAGCAGCATTTAATGCTAAAAGATTTGTCTGCTCTGATATGCCTAATATAGCTTCTGTCATTTCACCTATTTTATATACAACCTTTGAATTATCAATAGCCTTTTCAAGTCTTACCTTAGATTCATCATAAGCTGCAGCTACTTTATTTTGAGTAGTCTTTGCATTAGACATTATAACTTCAGCTTTTGATTTAACCTTATCTGCAAGGGAAACCCCTTCTTTTGCTTTATCTGAAACAACATTTATAGTATTCTTAACTTGATTTACTTTTTCAGAAACAGAATCTATAGCTGCGCTGGATTCCTGCATGCTGGCTGAAATCTGCTCTGTAGCTACAGTAACATTATATACCTGATTTCCTACCTCACTATACATATCCTGTGTTCTTTGAACTAATAAATAAGTTGAATTTGTACGTTCCTTAACAGAATTCAAAACTTCTCTTAAGTGCCTTGTTGCTCTATTTAGTGAAGCTACAGTTTGTCCAAACTCGTCTTTTCTGTTAACTACAATTTCATGAGTAAGATCATAGTCTGCCAGACTTTCTGAGTATTTCTTTATCTTAGTTAAAGGATTAGTTATGTCTTTTCCTATAAACAGCCCTACCGCTGCCCCTAAAACTATAAATATTACCGTAAATATTATTACGTTAGTTCTTAAGGCATAAACACTTGATAAGAACTCAGATTCATCCATTGTAATACCAATAGACCAATTTGTTTTATCTATAGGTGCATAACCAACAATTTTATTGCTGTTTTCATAGTTAAAGGACTCTACACCAGCCTGTGCCTTTGACATGGAAGTCAATATTTTGTTAAATACTTTATCTTTACTATTTTTGCCTGTTTCTTCGATTAAATTAGTACCCTTTTCAAGAAGTCCCTTATCAGGATGAGCTACAAGAGTTCCATTATTATCTACTATAAAAGAATAACCAGTATTACCCGCCTTTATGTCGCTAACAAGATTTACAATCTCTCCTGCATCTATTTCACCAACAATAACGCCTAACTTATTGCCATATTCATCAAGTATAGGAGAGGCAACACCATAAATAAGATGCTTGTCTGAAGTTGGGCTGGCCTGAGTTGGTACAACAGTAACATCACCATTAACAGCAGCTTTAAAAAAGTCTAAATTGCTGAAATCCAGATTACCTAGATCCTTGTCCGTGCTAAATCCCTTTCCATCCTTGCCTAATATATGAAATCTGAAATATCCAAGACGGCTTGCTTCACCTTTTAAATATGTAATACTTTTATCTACTTGAGACTGCTCTGTATTTTCATTTTTTGTAGCTAAAAGCAATACCTCTGACCTGCTTGATAAAGCAAACACTTCTGTTTTTCTATTTTCAATAGATTGTGATATTAATTTTGCAGCATCTTTAGCCCTGGCATTTAAAGAAGCTCGTGTTTCATTTTGCAAAGCTTTTGATGCATTATAATAAGACATGGTCCCAAGTATTCCGCAAACTGCAATGAGAAGAATAGATATTTGAATAACTATTTTTGTTCCGATTTTATTTGATAGCCCTTTTCTTTTATTAGAAACTGCCGGCACCTTTTTAATTTTGTTTTTTAATTTATTAAGTTTTCCTTTTAGTTCAAACGTTTGCATTTTTGTGCCTCCCTGCTTTTTCTTTCGTTACTTTTTATTATAATACTAAATTAAAGCATTTACAATAAACAAAAATTCAGTAAAATGCTTTTTTTCAAGGTAATTTTTTTCAAAATATTAAATTTTAAAATAAAACAGCAGCTGATTATATACAGCTGCTTTAAAATAGTTAATGGTAACCTATTTGAATTCTTTAAATTATAGAGGAGCTACAGTAAAACTATTTTGACCTAACTTTATCATATTCGTTTAATAGCTTGTCTAGTTTTTTGCTAATTAAAACCACATCATAATTTGTTAGTTCTTCAGCCTTGGTTATAGCCAACTCCATTTCACATCTTACGATGTCTATTTTGTCCGCTAACTTTTCAAGGTCGCACATACCATTTCCTCCCTTTATTTTTATTATAACAAAAACATAATAATTCTCAAGTAACACTTGTTACCACCTAGTTTCTAAATATGAAATTATTTGTTAAATAATCAGTATCATTAAATATTTAAAACCGTAACTCAAAATAATTAATATACTTTTTAATACATCAGTATCATAATTAAAATAAATGTATATTATATATTGATAATTTTTTAGGAAGTGTTGTAATGATTGAATCTGAAAAATTAGCCCAGCTTATAAATAATATAGAAAATAATTTATTAATACATGTAAAATTAAGGAGCATAGATACTTACGAGCCCATTATCGCAGAACATATTCCATATCCATGGACTCTTATAGGATCAGGAAATTATGCAGCAGTTTTTTCTCATCCTTATTATCCTGAAGCAGTTGTTAAAGTATATGGTGAAGGTCGACCCGGAATAGAAGAGGAAATTGAGGTATATAAAAAACTTGGTTCCAATCCTGCCTACTCAGAATGTTTTTATCACAGCAGCAATTATCTAATATTAAAAAAATTAAATGGCATCACTCTTTACGATGCTATAAAGAAAGGATTTCAAATACCTGAGAAAATAATACAGGATATTGATAATGCTCTAGATTATGCATCGGCCAGAGGTCTTCATCCTCATGATGTGCACTTCAAAAATGTTATGATGAATAATAACTCCGGCATAGTTGTGGATGTTTCCGACTTTTGCCATAAAGAACACTGTACGCTTTGGGAGCATTCAAAAAAAGCTTATTATAAAATATATTTGCCATTTTTCTATAAGCTTCACCCGCCAGTTCCCGGCTTCTTATTAAATTTAGTTAGAAAATGTTATCAGTTTTATAAACGGACTAAGGAAAGTAAATTACATTAAATAAAGCCTAGAGTTGACCTCTAGGCTTAGCTTATAACTTAATAATCAAATTAAAATGTTATTTTTCATTTTTCTTATTTTCTTTATCCAGCTTGTTTGATATCGCTAAAAAATATACCCCGCCAAATATAAATATACCTAAAACAATTGCTATTAATATATCTTGAGCATTCATACTAATTCCTCCTTTTAGTTTGAAGCACTGAGCAATTATAGATTAAGCGTTTTCGCTCGCTAATTGCTCGTAAAAGTCCATTTAGGA
>KE993496.1:0-54510 GCA_000466585.1 Clostridiales bacterium oral taxon 876 str. F0540 | reverse complement strand
GTAAAAGTCCATTTAGGACTTTTACCTCCTTATTTTTTCTATTCAAAAGGTATTAGTATTTTCTTTATATTTACTCCCATTAAAGTACACTGTTCTAATATAAAATATTATTTTTTCAATATAACGCGGCGGGTTATTTATTAAAAAGTATAAAGCACATATCGTTATTATGTAAATCTCGATGCTTTCCACTCTCTCATCAATATTTACCCTTAGTGTTGTTACATCCATATTATCAATTTGTTTATAATCAATAATATTACTTCCATGTAATGAAGCGCTTGCTATGGTTTGAGTATTTTGATCAACATTCTTATCGTTATTAATAATATTAGCTGATGGAATTGAAATTTTTATAAATAAAACAAATAACATAAATAATATATACATTATACGTTTTTGTCGTTTCATCAAAATAATTCCCCTCATTAAAAGTTAATACTGATATTATAAATGATTAAATTAAATCCGTGAATATAAGTTTACAAAATAAATCATTAATTTCAGCACTATTCAATAATAATGTCGATATAATCATGTTCTTTGATATTGTAGAAAGCAGATCTACTGCAAACCAGCATGTTTTCAGTAAATATTTACATATTCAAATATTTTCATAGGTTTATATTTAAACAGATGAAATTGAGCATGGGGAATACATAGAAATAGAAAATTCAACATTAGAAAAGTTCTTAATCAAGTCCCTGATACATACGCAAAAATAAATGTCGCTCCAAAAACTTATGATAGCTATAACAATATGATTGATACATATATTATTCCTAAGATTGGAGCAATAACTCTAGAAAAGCTGAAGCCTCTTCATATACAAAATTTTTATAAGAGCTGCATTGAGGAATTCAGACTCTCCGGAAGATCAGCACTATACTGTCATAGAATATTGCATACTTCATTAAACCAAGCAATTAGATGGCAGCTTATTAAAGCTAACCCTACAAACATGGTTGATAAGCCAAGAAAGAGCAAGCCAGAAATGAAGGTTTTAGACACTCATGAGGTTGATATGCTGCTTAATAGAATAAAGGATTTAAGCCTTTATATGCCGGTATTTTAAGCCGTTACTACAGGCATGCGCAGGGGTGAGCTCTGCGGTCTTAAATGGGAAAATGTTGACCTTGATGAAGGAGTAATTTACGTAAAGAATCAGCTTCAAACTATTGAAAATGTTAAGCAGATAGTTCCTTTAAAAACTGCAGGTTCAAAGCGTAAAGTTATATTATTAGACTATACTATATCTATTCTAAAGGACTATAAGGAGCAACAGGAAGAAAATAAAAAAATCTACGCAGATAAGTACGATGAAGAAAACTTCGTACTTTTCCACGTAGACAGAACTCCTTTTGATCCTGATTATATATCAAGGAACTTTGCTCGTTGGATGCACCCTATATCCAAAGAACTTAATATACCTAAAATTAGGTTTCATGATTTACGCCATACCCATGCTACTCTACTTTTAAAAGTCGGGGCTAATATAAAAGCAGTTAGTGAAAGGCTTGGCCATACTTCTGTAGCTATGACTTTAAATACTTATAGTCATCTGCTGCCGGATATGCAGAAGGATGCGGTTAGGAAGTTGGGTTCTTTATTATTTAATAAAACCCATTCGTAAGCATCAATTAAAACAACTCCATACATCCATAATGAAGTATTTCACAAACATCAAAATAAGCCAGTTAGATTTTATCTAACTGGCTTATTATATGAGCTATGACATTATAGCTTGTCGATATATTTCTATGTCTATATCCTCTAACTCATCTCTAATCTTATCAATAATTATGGACACAACTTCAGGATCGGTCTCTACTGTAGATTTTAAAAATCTAGGTAAATTTTCATTTATTTTCTTTTTTATTAAAGTATCTTTAAAAAAGTTCCTAATTATAGTATTACTAAGTTTTAATAAATCCCTGTTTATTAATTCATTAGAAAATATTATATCAATATATTTTATTACATCTTCTTTTGTATCAATTAAATTTTCTGTATCTTCTTCAACTAATTCTATATTCTTAAATATCTCAAGAATTAGTCTAAAATATATAGATATAAACAGAAGGTTTGCTGACTTTAGCTTATCATCTTCTTTGTGTTTTAATACGTTTTTAGAATAATACATTATTGCGTATGGGAATAAATAATATTTTGGATTTACTGGGGTATTTTCATCGTTAAATAGTTTATCATAGTATGCTCCACCAGGTACCAAATTACCTATATTCCGTGCCTTAGCAGGTTTTAAGTGCATTCCAGCAGTAAAAGCTTGTACTACATCTTTCGCAAACAAACTGTTTTTAAAATCTTTATCAAATAAATATGAATATATTTTGTTTCCCTTTGGTTTTTTCTTAGTTACTTCTTTTCTTTGAATTTCATATGTGTACCCTAATTCGGAAAAGTCCTTCTTTAGTTTCTTGTGGAAATCTTCCAATGCAAAAAAATCTTTACCTGTAACAGCTGTTTGACTATTAGTAAATCTCGTAATTTCATTTCTTTTATTATTGGTGTCTTTAATTATTTTAACTAGAATTGTACCTTCTTTTTGACTTTTTTGCACCTTATCGCTTTGCTTCCATGATCTATAAATTGTATTGGCTGTTTGACATCCATTTACTATTTGAGGAGTAGTTATAAATACCTTTGCTCCACCTTTATTTAGTTCCATTGGCTTATCAAAATCATCACAAACTATAGTTATTCCATTATTAAAATACCAAAAATTCTTTGGATTTTCTTGATAAGTTTTCTCAATATCTTTATTTACCTTGTTCTTACCCAAAAAATTTCTTATATTGGAATAAAACAAGTATTCTTTATCTTTATCAATAAAAGCCGCTAAATCTTTTAATCCAACTTCAGCAATAATTGTTGTGTTTTCCTTGCTGATAAAATACTTCTCTAAAATTATTGGACTTTTCTTTCCCTTTACCTTTTTGGGAACAACATATAAAGATTCATCTATAAAATCATTGATCTTACTAATATCTAGTATTCTAATACGTAGATTTTTTCCTTCGAGATTAATTAAAGCATCTCCTTCTAAGCTTTCGATTAAACGACTTATCTTATCATTTTCATTATCATTTATCCTAGAATTTGTTATATAGTATGCTATTATTTCTTCCACATTTTCTATAGATTCATGTATATCAATTAACTCCTTTTTTTGTGTGGAAAGTGGGCCATCAAATAGTAATGCTCTTAAATCACTTATAAAAGAAGAAACAGCCTGATATGAGTGAGCTGTATTATATTTTGCTTGAATTAAATGTAATGATTCATTTTCCCTAAAAGCAGCATCTATTGATCCGTCATTACTTCCATCACAAACGATTACACCTTCATCGATATTTCCTGCTTCAAGTTCAGATTCGGTTTTCTCAAATAAATAGTAAAGTATCCACTCTAAGAAACGTCTTCCTTTTTCAACTGTTGATAAGCTCTCATCACCTAAATAGTTAGATATTAACTCCTGAATATAACTTTCCTCTAAATTGTGGCTTATTTCCATGAGATTCCCCTCCCTTTGCATAATTCTATATTCCATTATGCTGTCAATTACTAAGAGTATTTTTCTTTTTCACAATATTTCTTTAAGCCTTGATTCTTTTACAATTTCAAACCGAGGTAATTACTAATCATAGATTAAATACAAAAGGGTATATTTATCTTTGCACTAAACATTTTCCTCTTCATACCTTATATCAATAAAGTCTAATTTAGCTTCACATATGTCTATATTAAAATATTGCTTCTGTTCTACCTGATTAATTTTAACTTTTCCATATATAAAGGCATTTATTTCTTTTCCAGTTTGCTGTAACTCTTTTAACTCATCTAACCATTTTTTGTTTCTATAACTACTATTTATTATCTTATTAGAAATATAAACATTAGGTATGTACTCTTTATCCTTAAATTTTAATTTCTTTGTAAAAACTAATCTAAAGTGGTCATCCTTCCCTTTAACCTTTACAACTTTTGCTTTTCCAAAATGAACCCTATTAAAGTTGCTGTACCATTCTAACTGTCCTTTATCTAAATTGATAAACATATCACTATATTTAATATTTTTTCCTTGATTTTCGATATAATGATTTGACGTTGTTCCTAGCTCAATATACTTTTGAAATTTAGTAACAATTGGCATAATTGTTACATACTCAGACCTTCTACTTCCATTTGTCTCAATATCACTTTTTATTCTTCTTTTAATTGCATTATAATCATTATCTATATCTGGCTTATTATTTGTGATGCTAGGTGATTTTTCCTTTCTCTTTAACAATAATACATCTACTAATGGGTCAATATATCCTAAGTTCTTCCTCTCTTGCCCATCGTCAAATCCAGCTACACCAATTTTTTCTTCATCATTAGGACAGTTATTTTTATGATTGCCATAGCACCTAAAATGGGGTTTCTGTTTTAGAAACCTTTTTTCTTTATCTATATTTGAACATGTAATCTGTGCATTGCAATCAGGCTCAGGACATATGAAAGCTTGTTTATCTGAAATAATTCCCTCCCAGTATAACTCATATGCTTTTTCAGCATCTACAATATCCTTATATTCTAAGCTATATGCATAATCCATCTGCTTCCTCCCCCCATATATTTAAATTATATATTAATTTTCAAAATACTTAAACTATAAAAGGACATCTTCCTTTATATAAAGTAGATATCCTTTAAGTCAGTGTATAGCTTATTTTAATTTTACGGCGGCAATCCGTCGGCAAAATCATTTTTTCTATTTATTAAAAGCTCTGAAAGCCTTGATTTACTGGAGCTCCCAGGGGGATTTGAACCCCCGACCTACTGATTACGAATGTGAAGTGTTGCTTGTTTTATGCTAACCTAGGTCGTTATAACCATTGATACATCATAGTTCTACAATTTGAATTTGTTCTATTTTATATTGTTTTTGGGTACTATTTTATTATTGTAGTACCCAAATAGAACCCAATATAAAACTAATTTTAGAACTGTGTATGATCTAACGCAAATTTGTTTATATCACCTTTGGAAAATTTAATATTATATTTACTTTGCTTCATAATTAAAAATCTATATTTTTGTGAATTCCATATATCCTTAATAGAATAAAAGAATAACTTTTCAATTATTATCTTGCGTTTTAATTTATCTACCTTAATATTTTTAAAGTTCTTCTCGCATTTATCTAATACTGATTTATTAGTGACAGTATAAAATTTATCCCTAAATCTCATTTTGCTAGGGATTAATTGTATACCTTGTATAAAACCTCTGCATAATAAATCTAATCTTTCGTTATTATTTTTACAATTTTTGAACACATTTTTGCTAAGAGCTGTTCTCATACTAATTTCTCCTGTGAATCTATTAACGGCAACAAAATCGTTCATTGGTTTATAAATAAGCTTTAAACCAATGAGAGTAATGAAGTCTATAAATAATATGACGTATAGTACCTTACTATTTACATTTATAAAAGTGAACAACATACATAATAGCATGAGTACTATAAAAAAACGTAAACTAATCATAATTTTAATAATAAAGTATAATGATTTATATAAGGTATAATATGTTTTACCACATACTTGTTTAAGACTTTTTTTAATAGATTGACTTTTCGACATATTTATTCACCTCTGTTTATGATTAATTTTTATTATTCTGCATTAAGATTCAAATTCCTGCGAAGTATCAAAACAAAAATAATTTAATGTTATCAGTAACTTATGAGTTTCTTCTCTCATCTATTGTTGAATAGCATAATAAAAAAGTACCCACATAACATGGATACTTAATCAATCCTCAATAAATATTCTCCAAAACTCATCCTCAAAACCAAACATGATTCGCCCTACTTGTAATAAGAGTTTATTTTGTATTCTTCTGTATACTGTTCTTTCTCCTGCATGAACCCTTAGAGCTATCTCTTTATAAGTTAACCCTTCAAAATATCTATAGCATATTATCTTCTGATTTTCTTCCTCAAGAGTACCTATAGCCTTTATTATCCTAGATAGCTTTTTATTTAGCTTATCCTTCTCATGCTGAAGCTTTTCTATCATACCTTTATCATAGCTATCTTTCTTTAAAGCCACATCTATGAGCCTTATACGCTTCTTTAAATCAGGAACACTTTTAAGCCATTCCTCAGATAGATTAATAACTTCTTCACGCTTCACTACATCACATCCTTTAAGTATCTTTCTGCAAAATTCATATTTTCAATAGTGCCTGGAATACTGTAGAACAATTTCCGTTTCTTTTCTATAAATACTTCTCTAGCTTTAACCATTCCCCATGGAGAGTTTCTAATCTTTCTAAATGATGCAGTTTTTAGCTGTCTGATCCTTTCTCCTGATACTTGAAATATATCTCCTATTTCTTCAAGCGTCATACATTTATTACTATCCCATCCATAGTGGAGCTTTAGTATTTCTCTTTCTTTTAAAGTAGTGTAGTTATCCATAACTTCCTCTAGCTCTTGCCTAAGCTGCTTATGATATATTCTATCCTCTATATTCTCAAAGCTATAGTCTACACCTTCAATATAATCTATAAGCTCTGTTTTTCCATCTTCACCGGTAGGAGTATTTAGGCTTGTTTCTTTATTTGTGTCCCTTTTTATTATATAGTTATTCATCCTTTGGTATATCCAATGTATAGCATACGTTATAAATTGAGCTTTCTTATCATTCTTAAAATCGTATCTATCAGCTGCAGTAATTAAGCCTATATATCCTTCTTGCTCAAGATCTTCTCTATCAACTGAATTTATACCATCTAAGTAAAACTTATTACAAAGCTTATTCACAATACCCTTATTCTTCTCTAGGATTGCTTCTAGAGCTTGCTTATCTCCATTTTGATATAAATATACTAGCTCTTCATTAGTCATATGTTTCACCTCTTTGTAGAGTTCACAAATCCTCATATAAATTACTCAAGCTCTAGATCATCTTTATTGTCCCTTAATTGTTCTAATATAGAATTCAACTTCTCCAGGCCTATACCTAAGGAAGCATTAATATCAATTTTATCCTTAAACATTCCTAGGTGCTTTCCTAAAAGTTCTAAGGCTTTTAATTTATCTGCAAATTTTATTTCTCTTTCTACACTATTTCCATTTTCAGAGTTGTATCTTTTAACTTTTACTGAAGCAATGGCAGCCAGATCATCTTCACTGGCATCCTCTTTAACTGTAACGTTATCTATATCTATTACATCAGCAATATTTATAAAAGCTACCTTTGCCAATTCCCTAATAACTCTATCCTGGTTTATTCCAGTCCTTCTGGATCTTTCGGCCATAGCTTTTTCAATATACGCGCGAATGTTAGGTTTTGTTAAGTTTTCACTTCCTATTTCTTTTGCAGTACTAAAACTATATCCTGCTCTAATAGCTGCTTGAGTTGCATTTAAGTCTATTAAGTATTCGTCACAAAATATCTTTTGTTTTAATGATAACTTGGCCATAGTTTACATATCCTCCCTCTGACCACATTTATTTAAAAGAAGGAGTAAACTTTAGTTACTCCCTATCTGGTCTTATATAACCTTTTTAGTTAATAATTTTTCAGCATCTGCAGCTTTTACAATTTCATATGAATCTCTTTGTCCAACTTCAACGCTATTATCTAAAATATATTTTTCACCAATATTTTGAAGTGGAGGAACTGCAGAATACAAGAAGTTATTTTTATTATATGTACTATTTTCAATATCTTCTTTTTCAAACACATTTACATAAGTATTTCTTATTGCATTAGTATCATTAATTTTCTTTAAATAGGCTGAAAGCGAATCTATATATTTGTTATAATCAGCCTTCAATGTATCTTCCAGAGCTTTTAACTCTGTTTCTGCATCAGCTGCAGCTGTGTTCCAGGTTGTAACTGCTTCATTAACACTTATACCCACTTAAAACACCTCTTTCCTATTCCACATCATCTGACATCATGGATATGGCTATCACCATTCCCATATTATTATCATAGGTTATTCCCTCAATTACAGCTTTAGCCTTATCTTCTAAATCCTTAATCTGATATTCTATACCGTCTGTTGGAATAATGTCGTCTGTATCAATGTTCATTTTTCTAAAAATCTGAAATAATGATTGTATAGTTCCGTAATCATCTTTGAAAGGTTCTATTATGTTCTTAAGTTCCTCTTTACCTAAAAACTTGCCTCCTAATTCTATTGTCTTTAAAGCGTTGTTTAACCTTAACTCAAAGGCTAAATCCTTTACTACCGATTTTTTCTTATCCTGGAGCTTTTGCTTTGAATCTTCTATAAGACTAACTGCTGAATTTTTAATTTCATCCTTTTGTGCTGAAAACTTTGCTTTCTCCTGCATAATAAGTTCATTTTTATATTCTTCTGAATACTGGCCATTATTTTGTATTGCTTTAATTTTATTATCAAGTTCATCCTTAAGTTGCTTATAGTTAGATACCACTTGTCCTAAATTAATTTTAAGTCCCATTTCTATTTCCTACCTTTCTTCTATTTCTCGTATGCTGTGAATGTAGTTTCTTGCGGAGCGTTTTGTACATAGCTCAAATCATCATCTAACAGTGTATCTAAACTCTGCTCCATTCCAGCTACAGCCATTCCTACACCCGTTAGTCCTTCCCATTCCCTTGATGGATTAAAATACTCTTTTATATTCGTGTTCATGTTTTCTAATATCTTTATATTATGTGCCCTCTCATCCTTTGGGAGCATAGCAAGTATTTCTACATTATCCTTTCCGGCATTAGTTAAGGCCCCTTTAAAGGCTGCGGTTGCTATACGGTCTCCTGCAAAAGGTTCTAGTAAAGCTTTAATATCATTGTTATTTAGTTCAGCTGCTCCAAGCTCTAGGAGCTTTAAAGCATTTGCTAAACCAAGTTGATAATTAGAATCCTGTGTGTTAGTTCTTGCGCCTTTTGAAATATCGGCTATTTTTTCGTTAAGAATCAGAGAAGCCTTCTCCTTGATTTCCTGTCCTACTGCATTTAATTTCTGTATTTCATTTTGAATAAGCTGCTTCTTATAGTCTTCTGTAAAATTATTTGACTTTTTCAATTCATTTATTTTCTTGGATATTGAATCTCCCTCGGCTTTGTATTGCTGGATTAAACTTTTTAATTGTACTTTTTTACTCATTTATGATACCTTCCTTTACTATTAGTTTTTACATTGACTTATTACTGCTCTCTTCTCCCAATATCTTTTATTAATGTTCTTAATTTTTTCAGGATTCTTTTTTCTATAGTTTTTCATGTATTCGTTTCTTGCTTTTCTTGCCTGTACTGTCAATTCCATTTAATCTATCCCCTTCCATCTATGTATAGATAGAAAAAGGATAATCCCTTTCTATCTATACATTTAATAAAGTTTTTCCAGCCTGTCTTTGATATCTATTAATTGCATTTATAGCTGTTCTTGCAAGATCATTTTCACCAACTTGGAGCACTAAATCACCATTTTGGCTGCTGATCTTAAGCAGTATCTGCTTGAGTACATCTAAAACGTCATTACTTGCACCTATTCTTCCAGAAATTTTGTCGGCTAAACTATCTATCCATCCGGTGTTATTTTCAAGTGGCATTACTGCTTCTTTACCAGCTTCACCTACCATCGCAAGTGTAGGCTGATTTATTACACCGCCTTTAGCCAGGTATGGTATTTTAGGAATACTAAGGTTCCAACCGCCAACAGTACCCATACCAAAAGGCAAATCTATTTTAGGAACTTTAATTTTATTGATACTACTTATAGCACCATTTATTAATCCGATAACTGCATTTAGGGGTGCTCTCATAATAGCTCCGAATGTATTAACTATTCCGCTAAATACTTCTTTTACACCATCCCATGCTCTTCTCCAATCGCCTGTAAATACTCCAGCAACAAAATCAATAATCCCTTTGAATACCTGTTTTATACCTGAAAATACATCTTTAATAGAATGTAGTAACCCATTGACTACTCCTCCAAATACACCAAATTTCTCTGACCAATCAGTAGCAAATACAGTGCCTAACCAATAACTAAATGCTGCAAATGCTACCTTTATACCTAACCATACTTCACTAGCTTTTGCTTTTAAGTAATCCCAATTTTTATATAATAGTATTCCTATAGCTATTAGGGCACCAACTGCAAGTACCGCAATACCTATCGGGCTTGTTATTAAAGAGATTAAGCCAGTAACAGTATTAAATATTTTAACTGCTGTTGTTACCACTCCAAATGCTAAAGCTAAAGAGCCTAAAACAATTACAATTACATCTAGGATTGGTTTGCCATCACCCATAAGCCAATTTAAGAAATTCGTCACATTATTTATAATTGGAGTTAGAGCACTGGCTATTCCTGGTGCATTGGATATAATCCAGTTCCCTAATGGCAATACATAATTGTTATAAACAAATAGAAGTAATTTACCTATAGTCAATCCAAGTTCACCTATAGATTGCATAAACTTTTGAACTGGTGGAGTTGCTAACATATTAAAAAAATTATTTAGAGTTGCTTTCGTGCCTTCAATTGCTCTATTAAACTCCGCTGTTACACTTGGTCCTACTGCATTCCATGCACTCTTAAAAGGCTGAAAGATTGTCCCTAATACAGTTTTAAACTTATCGGCTAACCCTCCCATTGACTTATCTAAAGCCGAGGTATCAACATCAGGCATAACCATCTTTGGTACTTTATCGATGCCACCTGATGAGTCGTTAGAACCTTTCCCTGACTGTAATTGGTTTATCTCATCAAATCCAGCTAAGGCGCCCTTTGCATCTTTTGCTGCTTTCTTTGCAGCATTACCGTATGCACCCATTTCTGTTTTAGCAGCTATTAACCCTTTAGCAGCTTGAAATGATTGATTATAAGTTTTTCCAAATAGAGCATTTGTAAAGCTAGCAATATAAGCCGTTATTCTACTTAACCCCGCCATTAGTGTATTTATAGCAGGAAGGACTGCTTGATAGATTGGCATAAAAGCCGTATACAGATTGCTTTTTATCTGATTTAGAGAATTTGCAAACTGAGTATTGGCCATAAAAGCTTGACCTAAGAAGGTAGCCATTCCAAATATTGCTCTGCTGATTATAGGAAATATAATTCCCCATTTTACCATTGTCCCAAAGAACATCTTTAAGGAATTATGAGAATTACGAAAACTTCCTCCTGCATTATCTACTGAACGCTTCATGGCTCTAAAGTTACCGCCTGCCTTATTTGATACATTAGATGTCTTTTTTAAAGTTTCAGTTACTGCAGCAACTCCTGAGGTAGCTTGTTTTGCAGATGCTCCTAAAATTTCAAACTTTTTATCTAGATCAGCAAGTTTAAAGCCTGTCCTATCAGATACGGCCGTTAATTTATTTATAGTAGCTTCAGTATTTAATATCTGTTCCTGGAGTTTATTTTTTCTAGATCCATCAAAAGCTCTATCATATGATTCTCTTAATTGAGCTAGCTTTTGTCTTTGCTGTTCTATTTTTGCATTAGTAATATCTAAACTTTGAGTCAAATTATCTATCTGTGCTTTTACTACATCAATATTAACTCCAGTGTTTATTTTAGGTATTGGCGGTGCTCTTAGCTGAGCTAGACTACTAACTGCAGTTTCTTTTTGTGGTAAAGAATTAGTTGGAATTCCAAAATCTACAGGAATTTTAATCTTTTTAGTACCTGCTGTAGCACCGGCTAAAGCAGAATTTAATGTTTTCTCAATAGTTCCTTTAATAGCATCCATACTGCCATCAATAGACTTTTTAAGAGAATTACTAATATTATCCGCTAAAGCCTTAAAATTGACATTTCCTATGTTTTGCAATGAAGCTTTTAACTGTTCTCCTATTTTGCCTGCTTCTTCATTTATCTGCTTTCCTAAGTCACCCTGTAGCTCCAGGTCTAAACTAATCTTTCCTACACTATCACTCATATTCTCACCTCACATTTCATATATAATTATTTGATTGAATAAAGAAATCCAGTAAGCTTACTGTCTTCAGCTCTTCCAACTATACTAATTGCCTGAATTACCACTTCCTTAGCAATCTCTTTTGCTGCCTCCTTGTCCTTAGTGCCAACATTAAAACTTCCGTATTTAACACCATTCAAGTATGGTTCAATAAGCCAGCATCCTTCCGGATCCTCCTTAAATTTAAAGTTTAAGATATTTTTACTTTGGTCTTTCTTAATTTTTATCGCCTCCTTTCAGCAAAATAAAAAGAGCCCAAGGAACAAACTAGGCTTAATAATAAGCTTAGCTAAATTCCCGGGCTCTTAACATTCATTAGAGCTTCCCACTACATTAGTGAGGGTACTTCAATATTTATCTTTATATTTATCTTATCATAAATTTAAAGTCAGTTCAATAAATTATGAATTCTTTGTTAAGAATAGCCTTTTTCCTTAGAATATAGCATATTTCTAAAAATTTAATCATAAGCTGAGAGTGTAAGCGGTGCTTAGCGGGAGCGAGCAAAGCACACTTTCTGCTGCCATGGATAAGTCTATGCTTTTATAAAACTTAAATTCGTTACCTTTTTGATTAAATTTTATCCTAAGTTATATAAAATTTAATATATTCTAAACTATTTATTATATTTACACTTCCACTCAAGCAGCTCCTTGAGCTCCGGTTCCTTCTTCATCTCTTTGCAATAATCAAAATAAGCGAGAAAAATATATAAACTCATATTACACCCCTTGAAATTAACTTCCAAAGAAAGTAAACTGTAATTGCGTGTTATGGCTTGCTTTCTTTGGCAAGTTTATATTATTTACAGGAAAGGTCTATGTAACATTTCTTATATAGACTTTTTCCTTTTCCTTGATACTCTTTAGATACCTCAAGGATCTTAAAGTTATTTTTCAGCTTATCAATAAACCCTTCCTTTTCAGCCTCATTACAGTATGTAATTCTTATCTTAAGCATTATTAACCTCTCTTCTATGAAATCATTTCTTTATTTATCTCAAGGTCCAGTTCTTGACTCTTCACCACTGTTCTTTCATCTACAAGTCCATACAGCTGTATGTATTCATACAGTTCTATCTTAAGTTTATCAACCACAATAATTACCTCCTAATAACCTATCCAACCGATTTTCTTATCTGTTTTTAATAACCTATGCAGTATTTTACTTTTCTCTTTTGGAGATAGATCTTTATCGATACAAATATGCTTGCAGCCTTTTAAATAGCAAACCATTCCTTTAAAATATCCGGATTTAAATTCTTGATTTATAACTTCAAAGCTCTTACCTCTATACTTAAGCATAACTAAATCACTCCTCTATTTTTATAAGTGCTGCTGAGACTTTATATATTGGGCCTACAGTTTCAGCGGCTTGTCCTTAATTCTTTATTTAGCTAAACGTTGGTTAATCTTTAAATTAGTAATACCAATATTTTTACGTGGTTACTATTTAGTTTTTTTATAACTACTTAACTAAATCCCCCAGTCATTTTTTAACTTATTTAAAAGTTTCATTCCTTCCCCATTATCCTTTTTAATATCTGGATGAAGCTTCATTGCAGCAGCTTTATAAATTGCTTTCAAGTACTCTCTTTCTTCTTCGGTGTAGGTACTGACATTAGTTTTATAATAACTATTAAAATCATAATCACTGTAGTTACTTTGTTTGTTACTTTGGTAACCACTATAACTATTTCTATAAGTTTGTTGTGCTTGGTAATTACTTTCAATCTCTTTTAAATATTTTTCATTCCTTAGAGTACCAAAAACATCATAGCAATAATCGTAAGTATCTTTTCCATACCTCTTCTCAAACTCTTCTTTATCCTTTAAATACTTATCTAATATCTGCTTATGTTTCTGCTTAGTTTTATACTCTTCTGTTCTCTCAAACTCAACTTTAACTGAATTTATTATAGGCTGCAGTTTTATATATACCATATTCCATAACTCTTCCTCTGTAATGCCCATATCCTTTAATTTTTTATCTAAAACACTCCTTACTATGCAATCACCTGGCCACGAATGTAAAAGACTATAATATCCCATGGTACATATAACCCATTGTTTCTTTTTAAGCTTTCCATTTTCTCTATAGCTCTTATGTATGCTTATCTTATAAGCATCCTTTATAGGTCTTTCAAATCTTCCACCACCATAAATATAGCTATAGTGTGTTTTGCTTACTCCATTCATAGACCATGTGGTTGAATGAACTTCTATTTCCTTATGCTCTCCATATGGATCATACTTTTTATTAACAACTTTCTGAATAACGCAATACAATAAATCACCACCTTATGCAGTTACTAGAAGGAGAGTTTCAATAACTACACACTTCATTACCTATGATTATACTTAAGTTTTATAGTTTTTAAATTTTGCACTTTGTTCATTAGATTTTCCTCCTTGCACCTTTGCATTAATTTTTCCTTCTAGTATTTCTCCTACAGTTATTCTTAAGGGTTTGGAAGCTTCAAGATACTTCATACCTACTCTTTTAATTACAGCTTCTAAGTTCTTACCCATAAACTTTATACTCCATATAAACTGCATATGCGCTGATATTCAGGCATCCACTTGCATCTTATAGTTCCTAAATTCCCATCCCTTTGTTTAGCTACAATTATCTCAACTATATCCTGGTCTTTTGAATCTGAATTATAATAAGCATCTCTATATAGGAACATTACATTATCTCCATCCTGCTCTATAGAACCAGATTCCCTTAGGTCTGAAAGCATAGGTCTATGATCTGCTCTTAGTTCTGGTGCCCTAGAAAGCTGAGCTAAAGCAATTACAGTTATATTTAGCTCTTTTGCCATCATCTTGAGCTTTCTTGATATCTTGCTTATTTCTTGATTCCTGTTTTCTCCCTTTACTCCATCTATAAGGCCTAAATAGTCTATGATTGCTATATCCAGCTTATTTTGTATCCTAAGCTTTTTACAAGTACTGTAGATTTGATTTAATGATATGGTGTTATCATATATCCTTAGATACGGAGTATTTAAAATATTAACTGCCCTACCTACTTCTACCCATTCACCATCGCTTAACCTTCCATCTCTCATTTTATTGCTTTCTAGGCTTGCTATATTACTCACCATTCTTTTAACTGTTGCATCCTTACTCATTTCTAAATTAAACAAGGCAACATATCTCTTTTCTTTGATTGCAATATGACTTGATAAGTTTATAGCAAAAACTGATTTACCCATTGATGGCCTTGCAGCAACTATTATAAATTCTTGTTTTTTAAATCCACCTGTAAGAAAATTAAGTTTCTCTATATGTGTTTTTATTCCTGGTATCTTTCCACCACTTTTATATCTATTTTCAAGGTTATCTAAGAATTTAAATAGTATCGCTTGCATATCGCCTGATTCCATATTTTCAAAGTTGATACCTCCAGCTATTTCTTGTATAGAATCAATAATCTCATTTAATGCTTTGTCATCTTCAATATCCTTTATAGACTTTTGCAGGCTACTATATAGGTTTCTTACAATTGATTTATCTTTTATGATTTTTACATACGGTTTTATATCCTTAGTTAATGCATGTGAGAAAAGTTCTGATAAGTACGTTATTCCACCGATATCGGCAAGCTGATTTCCTAAATAACTCGCTAGTGTGGTAAGCTCTATCACTTTCCCCTCTTCAAACATACGCTTCATATTTAAAAATATTATCTTATGACTATCTTTATAAAAATCTCTTGCATCTAGGCTTATTGCATCGCACATTAAATTTGAATTTTTAATAATAGCCCCTAGCAGCTCCATCTCAGCTTCTATATTAAATTTCATATACTCACCTCTATATATATGGTATTTGCGGTCTTTGTGTCTCATTAGGATTATCCTTTATGTCTAGAACATCAGCCATAGTAGGTGACCTTCTACAGGTCATTAAACAATTATCAATTTTTCTATTGAACTCAGATTCAGACATATTTTTCATGAAGCTATACCACTGCTCTGCTTTTTCTTTAGTCATATCAAATCCTTTGTCCTTATACTCTAAAACTAATCGTTCAATCCCATCAATAAATACGTTTTTACTTAACATCTTTTCTCTTCCTTACCTTCTTCAGTTAATATTGTATTTGCCCTTAAATCAATTTTATTTTGAACAGACTCTATAGCTAACATTATAGTTTCTAATTCCTCACCGCCAACTTCATATTGAATCCAAAGATTCTCAATAGTACAATGAATAGATTCTAAATTGCCCCATATACTACTTAAAAATCCTACTAACTTAGAGTCTTTGTCTTTATCCATCAAGGAAACCCTCCTCCCAACTTTGATTTACTTTTAAACTTTGGCTATCATTGTACCTAATCCATTTTCCACCTTCATCTAAAAATTCTGATATGCCTTTTTCTCTTGTTAATAGTTCTTGTAATGTCCATGCATATTTACAGTAATCCTTAGCATATGAATTTGTATTATCATGATACATAGTTCCATATCTAAATATAGCCAACTTAACTTCCTGAACAGTATACTTATTTAGCGCTTTCCTAATAGATTCTTTCATCTTTTCAGTTAAAGATTTATGTTTAACAATTTCTTGTTCTAGGTATAAATTAAATATTTCCATATAAGGAATCGTATTTATTATCTTATTATCATTCTTTACATTATTATCATTCTTGTTAGTTGCCGCCTCTTTGCCAGTGCTTTGCCCCTCCTTTGCCACCTCTTTGCCAGTAACTATGCCACTTTCTATATCCTCATTTTGATAAACTCCCCAATTCACTATAGTTATAAGCCTTCCAGTCTTTGTCGACTTGTTTGTCAGAAATTCGAGTTTTTCAAATCTATCTATTCCAGTTCTGACATTCTTGATTGAAATACCCTTTCCACATTTTTTTACTATGCCATCTAAAGAAGTTATAAATTGGCCAGGTTTAACACTAAACTTATCTCCATTCCATTCCCATTCCTTGTCTTTATGATTAGCCATAAGTAATAATGTGATAAGAATTGTTTTTTGCTCCGGTGTAGATTGTAACCATATTGGTTTATCTAAGAGCGTTCTAAATACTTTAACCCATCCTTGTTCTTGCACATAAACACCCGCTTAACTAAGCCTTTACTTTTCTTAGAACACCATACTGTTGAATGGGATCTTCATCTATCTTTTTCATGTTCTCTAAAGCCTGGCTCTTAAGAGATTCCTCACACAGCTCAATGTCAAAAATATATTTTATTCCTGATTGTAAGAAAGGTACCTTTCCCTCCTTTGCCATTCTTCTTAACTGGTACTCTGTAAGTCCTAATTCTACTGCAGCTTGTTTTAAATACGCCTTTCTACCCATTTCTAAAACCTCCCTTTATTATTTGTTTAATAATATTTTTCTGTGGGTCTTAAGTTCTTTTAAAACCTTAGTATGTATATCTCTGTCCTTATCGTTGTCCTTTGGAATAAGGCTTTCTAAAGCTTTAATTTGTTTATCTAATTTTTCAATGCTATCTGTAGTTATCACATTTAATGACATAGTAACTACCTATCTTCACAATTATTTTTTTGTTTTTACTAATGCTGTCTCTCAAAAGCGCTCTCTTCAAATTTGATGACTCCTATTCTTCAAAGAAAAGTTCTTGAACTGGGGTGTCTAAAATTTCGGCTATTTTTATCATTAGGTCTCTTTTAGGTTCTGCTTTACATTTTTCAATTTTACAAAGATATTGAGCAGAAATTCCTAATTTTTTAGCAAATTCACCTTGCTTTATACCTTTAGCTACTCTTTTACCCTTAAGTTTATATTCAACCATTTAATCACCTCCCTTTATTATCGGTTTCTAAACTGTAGTTTATATTTATTATAATATATTTAAACTACAGTTTAGTCAATACTTTTTTTAAACTGTAGTTTATTTTTTTTAAAATTGTGATATACTTAAAATAAAGAGGTGAGTTTAGTGTTTGGAGATGAATTAAAAAAATGGAGAAAGCTAAGGAAGTTTACTCAAGCTGAATTAGGAAAAAAAGTTGGCGTTTCTGGAGCTTATATTCAACAACTTGAATTAGGCAAAAAAACAAATCCTTCTCTAGAGGTTGTTATGAACTTATGTAGTACATTAGAAATTGCTCCTTTTGATTTAGATTACGGCTTTTCCAATGATGATATATGCACATATTTCGATTCTAGATCAAAATATATTAAAGAAATCGATAAAAAAGTGGAGTTAAATAAAAATGCAACTCAAGAGAAAAATGGCGATACGCTTACAATTTACAACAGCAAAGAGTATATTGATAACCATCGCAATTTAGAAGAATTAAGCAAAAAATACTTTCATTCCTTAATTGAACATGAAACGAGTAAAGTTGAACATGAGGAGGATTTTTTTGCATTAGTGTTATCGTGGCTTCCTTGGGACGACTTGGATTCTTTACCACAAGAACAAGTTAATGAAATTGTAAATGCCTTGACATTAATGTATAAATACAAACTTTATGAATTTAAACAAGCTAATCAGATAGAGCAATAAAACTTAGAGATCATATAAAATAGTTGCAGAATAACTTAAAAAGGTACCTACAAGTATTCTTCAGAAAGGAGGAAAACATTATGGCAGCAATAGAAAAGCGCGGAGAGAACTCATACAGGCTTACTGTATCCTGCGGGTATGATAAGTCAGGCAAGAAGATAATGAAGCGCAAAACAATAGATTTAGCGCATATTAAGCCTAATAAGCAAGAAGAGGAAGCTAATAAGCAATGGATCTTATTTAAGGATGAAGTTGAAAAGGGATTATATCTTGATTCCGGAAAGATAACTTTTGAAGAGTTTATACAGAAGTGGCTCAAGGATTATGCAGAACATGAGCTGGCTCCTAAAACCCTATTTAGTTATAAGGAATTATTAAATTCCCGTATAATACCGGCTCTTGGCCATATTAAACTTAACAAATTGCAACCTACACACTTAACTGAATTTTACAATAACCTTAGGGAAACCGGCATCCGTTTAGATAAGAAATATACTGCTAAAGAGAATTTTGCTGATATTATTTTAAAATCAGGAATGACTTTAAATGAAGTTCTAAAGAAAGCTAATGTTGCAAAGGGAACTCTATCAAACTTAAAGCAACATAGAAATATTAGTTCTTCAGTTGCATCTAGAATCAGTGAAGCATCAGGATTAAATCTTTCTATGCTATTCGATTTAGTAGAAAAATCAAATGCATTATCCGAAAGAACAATACTTTACCATCATAGGCTTATCTCAAGTATCTTAACCAGCGCAGTACAGTGGCAGTTTATATTTAGTAATCCTGCAGCGCGTGTAAAGCCTCCTAAGGTAGAGAGGAAAGAAGCTAAGCATTTTGATGTTGAGCAAGTTGATTATATATTTATGCTGCTTGAAAATGAGCATATCAAATATAAAACAATGATATATTTATGTATATTTGGTGGAATGAGAGCCGGTGAGCTTAACGGACTGGAATGGACTGATATAGATTGGAATAACAATACATTGAGAATAAATAGAGCTTCTCAATACCTTCCTGGTACTGGTACATTTACTAAATCAACTAAGAATGAAAGCAGTGAAAGGCTTATTGCATTGCCCGATATAGCAATGTCAGTACTAAGACAATACAAACTGTGGCAAAATGGAGAGCGTAAAACCTTAGGCAATTTATGGGTTGACAGCAATAGAATATTTACTAAAGCCAATGGTGAATCTATATTTCCTCATACTTTAGGCAAGTGGTTTTCTAAATTCATTAAACGACATAATGATACTATTATGAGAGACGATAACATTCCAAAAGAGGATAAAGAAAAGTATTTACTTGATAATGTGAATTTTCATGGATTAAGACATACAAACGCTACTTTGTTGATTGGCCAAGGTGTAGATATAGCAACAGTTTCAAAAAGATTAGGTCATGCTGAAGTATCAACAACATTAAATATTTATACTCACACCTTACAAAAAGCTGATAGATCCGCAGCCGATAAGCTTGAAAATCTATTTAGCAAGAATATGCAAAGTAAAAAGCAAGGTTAGGTTATTCCTTGCTTTTTTATCGTCTTTTATTCCATTCTCATGCTATTTTTTATCTCAGCAGTACCCAAATAGTACCCAATTACATGTAAAAACCCATCAATAAAAAAATTAAAGATGCTTCAAACTATTGAAACATCTTACTTTTATATGGAGCTCCCAGGGGGATTTGAACCCCCGACCTACTGATTACGAATCAGTTGCGCTGCCAGCTGCGCTATGGAAGCATTTTAACTTATTGATTCATTATATTTGTAGCCCACTCTAAAGACTGGGTGTATAGCTCTGATATGTCCTTTTCACTTATATTAAGTCTTCGAGAACATTCACTAAGCATTCTTAAATCTCCATTTTCATAATAGAAGATTAGATCGTTTATAAATTTAAAAATGTTTTCTTCTCCCAAAAGTGCTGCTTTTATATCATCTGCCAAGGGTAAATCTACAAGAGCCTGCTCCATTGGCTGATTTAAAAGGACATCAATGTTTGAAAACATCTCCATAATAAAAATTTCTGAAGCTCTGCTTTTAAAGTTTATTTTTTCTGCAATTGCTTCCCCAAATTTTGCTCTTACAATGGATATATCCATTACGGCTTCGCTGCTATTATCTGTAAAATCTCTTATGGTAACCAGAGCAATCCACTTCATTAATTCTTTCTTACCCATCAAAATTAAAGCCTGTTTAATAGATTTTACTTCTGCTCTTAATCCCAGCGATGCAGAGTTTATATATTTTAAAAGTTTGTAGGAAAGTGCTACATTCTTCTTTATAACATTTTCTATATCATCTACTCTAAAAGTATCTTCTTTAAGAAACTTTAAAAGTTCAAAACTATATAAATTGCTGGTAGGCATTTCTTTAGCACTTAAAATGGTAGGCTTACTAAAAAAATAGCCTTGAAAATAGGTATAGCCTAAATTTACAGCTTCGTTGAAATCTTCTATAGTTTCAACTTTTTCAGCTAGAAATTTAATATTCTTATTGCTAATTTTTTTTATTATATTTTTTCTCTCTTCACCTTTTGTAATTAAAAAGTCCACCTTGATATAGTCAGCTAACTCAATTAGAGCCTCATAACCAGGCCGAAAAACAAAATCATCTAAGGCTATTTGATATCCTCTAGCTTTAAGTTTTTTGCAGCACTCAATTATTTTATCAGTAGGTGTTACAGTTTCTAAAATTTCTATTACTACCTTGTCCTTGGGCAAAAGGAGAGCTGTTTCATTTAAAAGAAGACTTTCCGTGAAGTTTATGAAAGCTCTTTTACCATTAGTCAAATTCTTCATACCTATAAGTGTAAAACTGTTTGTTATAACATCTAAAGTAGCCTTATCTCCATCAACTTCGCTATAGTAATTTTCTTTATTTGCTCTAAACAGAAGTTCATAATAAGCTACACTTTTATTAGTATTTAATATAGGCTGCCGCGCAACAAATACTTCCATTTTTACCCCCAAGGTCAAAACAATCTGTTATAGTATTAACTATATCCTTTATTAATTATATCCCAATTTTATGATTAATTACAATATTAAAATAACAAAGTACAGCTTTACACTGTACTTTAAATACTAAAAATCATTATGAACTGTATCAAGATTTCCAAATTTACTGTACTGACCAAGCCAAGCAAGCTTTACAGTACCGGTAGGACCGTTTCTCTGCTTTGCTATTATGCATTCACCTATATTTTTGTCTTCAGTTTCCTTGTTATAGTACTCATCTCTATATAAGAACATAACAAGGTCAGCGTCCTGCTCTATAGAACCAGACTCTCTAAGGTCTGAAAGCATAGGTCTGTGGTCCGCTCTCTGCTCAGGAGCACGAGAAAGCTGTGAAAGTGCAATTACAGGGCAGCCCATTTCCTTAGCTAAAGCCTTTATAGATCTTGATATTTCAGAAACTTCCTGCTGTCTGTTTTCAGGATTGCTTCCTGACATAAGCTGAAGATAGTCGATTAGAATCATGTCTATACCATGCTCAAGCTTAAGCCTTCTGCACTTAGAACGCATTTCCATTACTGAAACTCCTGCTGTATCGTCTATGAATATTTTTGCTGCAGCTAGAGGACCTGAAGCTCTGGCTATATTTTCCCAATCCCTGTCATCAAGATTACCAGTTCGGAGTCTAAGCATATCAACATTTGCCTCAGCACAAAGAAGCTTGTAGGCAAGCTGCTCCTTAGACATTTCCAAAGAAAATATTGCGATGCTTTTTCCTGCCCTTAAGGCAGCATGCTGAGCTAAGTTAAGAGCAAAGGTTGTTTTACCCATGGAAGGTCTTGCAGCTATAAGCACCATATCACCCTTTTGAAAACCAGAGGTTTTTGCATCAAGGTCGTTAAAACCTGAAGGTACTCCTGTAAGCTGTCCTTTATTATTAAAAAGCCTTTCAATTTCTAAAAAACCTCTTTCAAGCACAACATTCATAGGCTCAAAGTCAGCTGTATTTCTCTTTTCTGCAATGTTAAATATCTTCTTCTCAGCGGAATCCATTACCGCCTCAACATTATCCTGCTTATTGTAGCTGTCCTCTATTATTTCATTGGAAGCCCTTATAAGCTTTCTAAGCATTGCCTTCTGCCCTACTATCTCTATATAGGACTTAACATTTGCCGTAGATAGTGCTGTACCATAAACTTCACTTATATATGTAATCCCTCCAACAGACTCAAGTTTTTGGGAAGATTTTAAAGCTTCGGTTAAAGTAATTATATCTACCGGTGTATCTTTTTGATATAACTCAACCATTGTGCTGAAAAGCACCTTATGCGCATCTCTATAAAAATCCTCACTTTTTAAAACTTCCACAGCTTGCGCTATGGAAGTTCTTTCTTTAAGCATCGCACCTAATACCCACTGCTCTGCTTCTATATTGTGAGGCAAACTTCTTAGAGGCATATCCATACGAAGAGACCTCCTTGCCTAGATTATTTGATTAAAATACTATGTCCATTAATTCTTCTATAGTTTCAACTGCTTTAACTTCTATATCCTTAAGCCCTGATGGAACTTCCTTTAGGTTATCCTTTGGAACAACTACAAGTTTGATTCCTTTTCTTCTTGCTCCATATACCTTTTCAAAAATTCCCCCTACAGGCTTAACATTTCCTCTTAAAGATATTTCTCCTGTAATTGCAACATCCTGTCTTATCGGTTTGTCTAGAAGAGCACTTATTATACAAACAGTTATTGCAGCACCGGCTGAAGGTCCGTCTATATTACCTCCACCTATAACATTAACATGAATATCATAGTCTTTAATATCCTTGTCAGTTATTTTTCTGATAACGGAAGCCGCATTAAACACAGAGTCCTTTGCCATACTTCCTGCAGTATCATTAAAGCGAACCTGTCCAGTTCCTTTATCCTTTGCTTCAAACACTGCTGTTTCTATCTCTATAGTTGAGCCGATATATCCGTTCACTCCTAATCCATATACATGA
Source organism: Clostridiales bacterium oral taxon 876 str. F0540 (assembly GCA_000466585.1). Taxonomy (GTDB): domain Bacteria; phylum Bacillota; class Clostridia; order Clostridiales; family Clostridiaceae; genus Clostridium_AT. The sequence continues at coordinate 31,022 of KE993496.1, read as the reverse complement.
CCAACTTCCTTATCATTTTCAGTCTTGACCTCTTCGTAAGGAGTTAATCTTCCGATAGAAATTATTTCATGAACATCTTTTATTTCAAGCTTAACATTTTCAGTTTGTCCTTTGCTGTATAATACATATCCATAAACATCAGCTAAAAGGTTTACCGCTTTTCTTCCTTCTATGGTGTATCTGCTTATAAGCTCAGCAACTCCAGCTTCAAGCTCTACATTAAGCTTTTCTGCTGCATTTTCAACTATCTTTTCAATATCCTTTGCAGTTAAAGGTTCAAAATAAACTTCAGTACACCTTGAACGAAGAGCCGGATTTATTTCATAAGGCTCTCTTGTTGTAGCCCCAATAAGAACGAAGTCTGCCGGTGCTCCATTATCAAATAAATACTTTATATATTTAGGTGTATTTTCATCATCAGGGTCATAATAAGAAGATGAAAATTCCACTCTCTTATCCTCTAAAACTTTTAAAAGCTTGTTTTGAAGTATTTCGTCAAGCTCTCCTATTTCATCTATAAACAGAACTCCGCCATGAGCCTCTGTAACAAGTCCTGGTTTTGGCTCCGGAACACCTATTTCAGCTAAGTCTCTCTTGCTTCCCTGATAAATCGGATCATGAACAGAACCTAGTAATGGATTAGTTATTTCTCTAGGGTCCCATCTTAAAGTAGTACCGTCTACCTCTACAAATTTAGCATCTTCTCTAAAAGGAGTATGCTTAATTTTTTTAGCTTCTTCTAATGCGAGCCTTGCAGCGGTAGTCTTACCAACCCCTGGAGGTCCGTATAAAATTATATGCTGCGGATATGGTGAAGCCATCTTTGATAATAAAGATTTTATGGCTCTTTCCTGACCAACTATTTCCTCGAAACTATCAGGTCTAAGCATAGACTGAATATTTCTAGTAAGCTTCTTTGAATCTAAAACCTCTAAATCAGCGTACTTCTTTAAAGTCTTTGCATTTTCAGGACCCTTCTGTTTTCTTAGGATGCCTAATCTAACCTCATCAACATACTTATCCTGTTTCTCAATAAGAGCCTGTTCAACTTCTTTTTCTATTTCGTTTTGAACATATCTTTTAGCCACAGCTTCCGCAATCCATTTATTTGTATCATTTAAAACCTCATGCAGATTACTCTCGCTTGGTATAGTATCTATACCCTTTCCATCACTTACAATTCTATTTAATGCATAAATTCTTTTATATACATCACCGCTGTGTATATGCTTTTGAAGCTTATACTTTGTTATTCTTGCTCTCATAGCACCTTCATCAAGTACATTTTTAACAACCTGAAATAAAACATCTACTTGAGATTCAAGCGGTACGGTATTTAATTTATTTTCATCAAAACTGTAGTCAAACTTAAATTGTGATTTCACTATGTTTCCCCCTTATGCTGCAGCGTAATATCTATGTTTAGGAGAATTTTATAGTTTTAATAGTAAATCCTTTTTTGAAAAACTCAATTATTGGACTTACTACTAAATCTACATGGAATCTATTTTTGCTCTACAATGACAACATTAAGCTTTGTAGATACTTCAGGGTAAAGCTTAACTTCAACTTCATAAGTTCCTAAAGTTCTTATAGTATCCACAACTACTTTTTTCTTATCTATATTTATCTTGCATTGAGCATTTATGGCATCGGCTATATCCTTGCTGGTTATAGAACCGAATAGTCTTCCATTTTCTCCTGACTTTGCGTTTATCTTAACTTCTTTTCCTTTAAGCTCATTAGCTAACTTTTGAGCTGCTTCAATTTCAGCTAGCTTTTTTCTTCTTTCAGCTTCCTTTTTCTGATTTAAAACAGTCATATTTGCTTCTGTAGCTTCCTGTGCAAGCTTCTTTGGAAATAAGAAATTTCTTGCATAACCATCAGAGGCATTTATAACTTCTCCTTTTTTACCAACATTTTTAACATCAGCTAATAATATAACTTTCATTACTTTTCACTCTCCCCTAAGTTTTTATCAATTGCATCATGTAATATTTCTAGAGCATCCTCTATAGATTTGGCCTGAAATTTAGTTCCTGCCATAGTCATATGACCGCCTCCCCCTATAGATTCCATTATTACTTGTACATTGACATCACCCAAGGATCTTCCGCTTATAAATACCTCATCACCTATTTTAACAAGAACAAATGATGCTTGGATACCAGTAATATTTAGCAGTTCATCCGCTGCCTGGGCAGCCAATACAGTATCTTCTATTTCTGGAGGACAGGTGGCTACAGCTATTCCATTTACTACCTTTGCAGACCTTATTATATCAGCTTTTTTGAGATAAGTATCCAAATTTTCCGCAAACAATTTCTTAATGTCTATAGTGTCTGCTCCAAGTCGTCTTAAAAAGCTTGCGGCTTCAAAGGTCCTTACACCTGTTTTAAAGTAAAAATTCTTCGTATCTACACATATGCCCGCTAAAAGAGCTTCAGCCTCAATAGGCTTAATTTTAGGATTTTCTATCATATATTGAAGCATCTCCGTAACAAGCTCGGAAGTTGAGGAAGCGTAGGTTTCAATATAGCTTAGGAGCGCCCCCTCTACTGCATCAGGAGATCTTCTATGATGATCTATGATAACTATCTTTTTAAACTGTTTAACCAATTCAAAATCTAACACATATCCTTTATTATGGACATCAACAATTATAAGTAAACTGTCTTCCTTTAAATTTTGCCTTACACCTTCAGCATTTAGGAAGGTATTTTCATAACCAGGCTCTGCATTAAACTTTTCAAGTACACCCTTTATTGCAGAATTTCTATCATCTAATATAATGTAGCAGGACTTATTTAAAAGCTTGATAGCACTGTTTATCCCGATAGCAGCACCAAAGCAGTCTATATCAGGATTTTTATGTCCCATAACAAAAACATTGCTGCTTCCGTTTATAATATCAACCAAGGCATGAGCTATAACTCTTGCCCTAACCTTAGTTCTCTTTTCTACCTCTTTGGTTTTGCCGCCATAGAAAGAAAGCTTCTCTCCATTTTTAACAACTACCTGATCTCCTCCACGGCCCAAGGCAAGTTCCTGCGCAGAGGTAGCAAATTGATGATTTTCAAGAGGAGTTTTGCCGTTTCTTCCAACTCCAATGCTTAAAGTAACAGCTAATGTATTTCCGTGATTAATATCTCTTATTGAATCTAAAATATCAAACTTCTTGTCCATTTCAGCTTGAATACACTTATCCTGACAAACAATAATATATTTATTGTTATAGAACTTCTTGATAATTCCATTTAAGCTTTGAGAATAATTATTTATAGCTCTCTCTATTTCCGCGTTTAAAATCGGTCTCTTATCTTCATCAACACTCTTAATAACCTCATCCAGGTTATCAACTTCTATTAGCATAACGGAAGGCTTATTATCCTCCAAGCTGTTTTTTAAATTAACCATTTCAGTTACATCATAAAAATATAAAAGTACAATATTATCCTCTTTGTTTTTGACCTCAGAGGTATCTATTATGCTCGTATATATATCATAAAACTTATTATTAAGCTTAATATTTTTAAAATCACTTTTCTTTTCCTTTAAAACAAGTTTAATATTAAAATCCTTAACAACTTCTACAATGTTTCTTCCAAATACATCCTGTCCCTCTATAATAGAGGACATATTTTGGTTATACCACACAATGTTTCCTTTATCATTAACCATTATAAGAGGAAACGGAAGCTTAACAAGAGTACTTCTTGTAGCGATATCAAGCTGAGAAGAAAAATCCTCCACAAACTTTTTCCACTCATCCTTACTTTTTTTAGAGTGATATAAATTATAAATTAAAAGAACAGCATATACAACTAATGCTGTAATACCTGCAAGAAAATGCCCATATACAAACATGATTATTATAGAAACTGCAATGACAATCATGTATATTTTGTTACTGGCATTAAAATAATTAAATTTATTATCCATTATTTATCCTCCAGCATTATTTCCTCAGGATTCTATTAGGATTTATTTTTCTAAAATCAAACATCATGTCTATGAGCCCTAGATATATAAGTATAGTTCCAAAGGTTGGATTAAATGCAAGGAATATATCTATTAAAACTATTAAAGCATTGTTTAATTTGAATCTATTCTTAAGATAGTAAGAAACTACCGAAACCCCTACTAATAAAAATGCAAGCTGCATAATCACTTGTCCTGATACAAGTATAGGCTTTCCTATAGCTATATTTTTAGCACTCAATAAAACCCCCAGAGGTACAGGCATAACAATAAGTGCTCCTATAAAACTGTTAATATAAAACTCTGTAAAAGGCTTAAACTTTTTAAGCTCATATCCAAACCTTTTAAGCACTGCTTTTGAAACAGCATAATTAACAAAGGAGGATATTATAGATTGAATAATAAAGCCTGCTGCTAAAAAATTCAATATATATTGAGGAGTTAATGTATTAAACATACTTAAAGCCTGATTTATCTGCTCCTCAGTCATGCCAGACCTTGCGTAAATTTCTTTAACCATTGGTATAGTCTCTTTCATAGCATCATTAAACTGATTAACTATTGTTACAAAAAAACCTGTGAAGCTTGTTTTTTGTATTACTAATATTGTTAAAACAAAGTTTAAAACTATAGCCAATAAAGAAGCTAAAGTTAATACAAGTATTATAAAACCTGCACTTTTATTCTTTCTTATGCTGTAGCCAAAAATCATGCCGGTAAACCCAAAGGACAATGCCGATAGAACTGCCTGAATAGGGTTGAAAAGCATGGCTGTAATAATGACGCTTACAACTATTGCTGTCAAGGTTACTTTAAAATTATGACGAAGGTAGAGTATAGCTACAGGTATAGGTAAAATTAAGGTTCCTACAAAAGCTATCATAGGTATGTATCCTGTAATGAGCATTAAAACTACAATTATTGCCGATATAAGTCCGGCTTCAACTGTAGACTTTGCACTGTGCGTTTTGTTTTCCATGTAATACTTCTCCTAGATTGTTTAGTTTCTTTCTTTTATATGATTGTAAAGTCTGCTTAAATCCTTCCCTTGTTTCTCTATTAAGTCTTCTTCAATTATACCCACTTTTAGTTTTTTCTTAACACCTTCATCCACAGCGGTAAAAGAATAACCCAGCCGTTCAGCTAAAACGTAAAGTATAATAATTGCCCCGGAAATGCAGTCTAAAATTGCATCATGAGCTACATTGCTGCCCTTGGTAAGAAGTTTAAAGAAATCTCCTATAATGCAAAGCAGTTCTGCCTTAAGCTGCTCTATTATTTTTATATTAGACATTATGTTAAATTCATCTCTCTTCAATTAGCTCTCCTCCTCTTTGTCGGAGCACAGGGCAATTTAAGCTCGCTCGTTCCCACTCGCAAACTGCCCGTAAAAGTGCATTTAGCACTTTTACCTCCATGTATACAAAGTAACCATTTTCAATAACTCTATAAATCTATTTTAGTTATTTTTAGGTATTAATGCAACAAAAGTTTGTCCATTCCCATTAATTATCTGTAATTATATGGTATAATGTTTTAGAGTACATGATGGGAGGGAATTTTAAATGCTTATTGCATTAATATTAGCTTTATTATTAATTTTGTCAATAGTTTCAGGAATTTATTTTTCAAATGTAGCACTCAAGCCTAAAACCCGCGATTACGATGAAACTTATCAATATGAACAGGAAAAAGGCAGAATCATAAAAGAAGAATATGAGAAGCTCCCTAGAGAAGAGTTTTCTATCAAATCACCTTATGGCTATAATCTTCATACAATATACTTTCCAAACGGGAATTCAAAAAAGACAATTATTATAGCTCACGGAATAACCTACAACTTATTTGGTTCTGTTAAATATATGAATATGTTTTATAAAAGAGGTTTTAACATCTTAATTTATGATCATAGATTTCATGGAAAAAGTGAAGGAGACTTCTGCAGCTTTGGCTTTTATGAAAAATATGATTTAAAAGCATGTACAGATTGGGTGCTGGAGCGCAACGGAAAGGACTCAATAGTCGGCCTTCATGGTGAATCTATGGGAGCAGCAACTGTGCTTCAAAACCTTGCTATAGACGAGAGAATATCTTTCTGTATAGCAGATTGTCCTTATTCAGATCTTTTTAAACTTTTAAGATTGAGATTAAAACTTGACTACCACCTTGTTCCTTTCCCGGTTTTATATATAGCAAATATAGTCGGGAAGCTAAGATACGGGGTTTATCTAAGTGACGTATCTCCTATAAGAGATATACAAAATATCGAAACTCCAATATTCTTTGTACACGGTCAAAATGATACTTACATACCTCATGAAATGAGCGTTGATATGTTTAACATTAAAAAAGGTGTAAAAAAGCTTTATCTTGCACCAAATGCTGACCATGCCCAGGCTTATTGGAACAATCAAGAGGATTATGACAAATTGGTCGGAGATTTTTTAGAAGAATTAAATATTAAATAAGCAAAACGGCTGACTGAAAACAACTAAACTTAGCGGGGGATTCGAATACGCAGAAGCGAAAGCTTCCTAGAATTCAAATCCCCCGCGGTAGGTTCAAATTGTTTTCATTCAGCCTATTTTATTCTTTTGTAATTAGTTATTATTTGTTTTCTATTCTCAATTGATATTTAATATTTGTAAAATATTTGTATTTTTATATTGAAATTCTGTAACAATTCAACTATAATCATCATATACTTAATTATCAATTGAAAATATATTATTGAGAATAAGGAGACTTAAAATGAGCACTGATAATTTTAAAAAGATTAAACAAGTACTTTGGATAATACTATTTGCTAATTTAGCAGTAGCTTTACTTAAGATAATAATAGGAAGTTCCATAAAAAGCGCCAGCATGACTGCAGACGGATTCCATTCACTAACAGACGGATCTTCTAATATAGTAGGACTTATCGGAATAAGCCTTGCATCAAAACCTGTTGATGAAGATCATCCTTATGGCCATAAAAAATTCGAAACCCTATCTGGTCTTTTTATAGCCGGAATGCTCTTATTTATTGGAGGGAAAATTGTTTTTACTGCTATAGGTAGATTTGTAAATCCTGTTGCACCACAAATTACTATTGAAAGTCTTATTACTTTAGCCGTAACTCTTGCTATAAATATCTTTGTAAGCACCTATGAATATAAACAAGGAAAGAAGCTAAACAGCTATATTCTGATTTCCGATTCACTTCATACAAGAAGCGATATTTACGTATCCATAGGAGTAATATTTACATTAATATGCGTAAAACTTGGTCTTCCTGCGATAATTGACCCTATAGCTTCTTTAGTTGTATCAGGTTTTATTTTTCATGCTTCCTATGAAATATTTTCATCAGCAGGCGGTATATTAGTTGATAAAGCTGTTATTGATACTTCTAAAGTTAAAGAAATAGCTCTTGCATTTGATGAGGTAAAAGGTGTTCATAAGATAAGAAGCCGTGGAAGCGATAATGAAATGTACGTTGATATGCATATATTAATCGAACCGGAAATGAGCGTTGAAAAATCCCACGAGCTTATTCACCACATAGAAAAGAAGATGCAGAAGGATATAAATGAAAATCTTCAGGTAACTATTCATATTGAACCATTTTACAGCAAGCCTGAAACTGTTAACTCCTTAAAATTTTAGTTTAATTTAAAAGCGGCCTTGAGGCCGCTTTTAGTGTGTTCCAAGTATTCCAAGTTCTCTGCACTTTCTTTCAACTCTCATAAATATGAAGCTGCCCAAAACTGCAAAGCCTATCATAGCTATTATAATTATTATAAACTCCTTTTCAAGAGAAAATAGCGGAGTCTGATTAATGAGTATTGCTCTGCTGCTATCATAAATATAGGTCATTGGAAGTATAAGAGAGATAAACAGAAATCCTCTTGGCATAACCTTCACCGGAAAATATCCTCCTGAAAAGGCCGATACCATTGAACTTGTTATATCAATAATTCCGTTTGCTTCTTTTGCAAGAAGTACTAAAGCACCAACGGCTAAACCCAGCCCAAGCATTCCTATTATGCCCGGAATCAAGAACAATATAGCCTTAAGAAGTCCTGCCGTTATTGTAAAGCCAAAAGCAAAGTGACATACAATACCTGTGAGTATTACCTCAAAGGTTGTAGCACAAAAATTAAAAATGCTCTTGCTGGTCATTAAAACTATCCTATTTACAGGAGCACTCCAATTAGATTCCAGAACCCCCTGTCTCATTTCTTCTTTTAGCGAAAAACCCATAGTCCAAAATACTGTTGATACATAAGAAGAAATCATGTAGCCAATAACTAAAAAGCTCATAAAGTCAGAGTTTCCCGTATATTTCTCAAAACCCATAAGCTTTCCACCGCCGGAGAAGCTTTTTCCCATAAAATAAAAGGGTGTAAGCCACATTAAAGGATCAAACAGGGTCATTATAAAATTAACAGGGTACCTGAAATATATTTTCATACTTATAATAAATCTTGACCGAAAAACAATCATTATATCCTTAAACTTCAATTAGCCTACCTCCTTTAAAATCTTTCCAGCGATCCGGAATTTTTAACTTTATTCTCTATAACCTTAAACAATACCCTTCCAAGTGCAAGCAGAATAAACCCTTCTACTAAACACATAATAATATTATATCTTGCTTCAAACAGTCCCTTCCCATTGACCATAATCTGTCTCGAAGCCTCTATACCATAGGTGAAAGGAATCCCCTTTGCCAAAACTCTCATCCAATTTGGCATTACCGCTATAGGAAAGGTTATGCCACAAAGTATCATCATAACTCCCCTTGCTACATTAACCGCTGCATTTGCTTCCTTAAGCCACAAAATTATGCTTGCAAATAATGCTCCAAGTCCATAAACACCAGGCATCATAATAATAAACATCACTATCCAGGACAGCACACTTCCTGTAAAATGCATCCCATAAATAAATCTATATTCCAAAACCGAAACTACAGATATAAAAACTGCCTGTATAATAGATACTAAGCCTCCCCCTATAAGCAAATCGAACTTATTGATAGGACAAAGCCAGTTTGACTCTAAAGTTCCTCTAGTCTGCTCTTCTCTTAAGTATGTACCAAAGCTCCACATGGTTGTATTAACCCACATCCAAGCCATAGTTCCTATTACAATAAAAAGCTCAAAGCTATTTGTACCCGTTGTATTTTGAAAAGCCTGAAGTCCTGACCTGTCAGGCCCAGCCATACCGTATGCGCTTAATATATACATAAGAGGAAATATTAAAGGCCAGATTATAAGCTGAATAAACCAGGTTGGATATCTCATCATCTGAATAAAATCTTTTTTAAAAACCGCATATATAGTTCTAAATCTTTGCATTATCTCACCTACTCCCTAAGGCTCTTTCCGGTAAGATGTATAAATACATCCTCAAGAGAAGGCTCCAGCACATTTATATTAAGTATTTGGGATTTATTTTTCGAGATGCAGTCTAAAAGCTTTTGTATGATTGTATTTCCATTGGTGTGATGAATAGTTAAAGTGTAATTTCTCTTTTCTGAATTGTAATCGCTTATGACGTTTTTAATATTATCTATAGTCTTTATTTCTTCTAATAATTTATTATCTACTTTGTTTAACTCTATTTTAATACTCTTAATCTCATTTATGCTTTTCTTCAAGTTTTCAGGAGTATCTAAAGCTATTATTTTTCCTCCATCTATAATTGCAATCCTGTCACAAAGAAAATCTGCTTCCTCCATGTAGTGAGTTGTTAAAAGCACCGTTCTTCCTTCGTTTTTAATATCAAGTATTATTTCTCTTAAATTAAGCGCTGATTGAGGATCAAGCCCTAATGTAGGCTCATCCAGTAAAACTACGGGTGCATTTGGTATAAGAGCCTTTCCAAGAGCAACTTTCTGCTTCATTCCCGTTGAAAACTTTTCAACAAGTTCATCTGCTTTTTCAGAAAGTCCAAGTCTATTTATTATAAGCTCCGCTCTCTTTTTACCTTCACTTTTATTGCAGCCGTAAAGCGATGCAAAATACTCGAGGTTTTCTCTTGCAGTAAGCTTCCAATAGATGCTTCTATCTCCTGCAAGAACAGTACCCAAACTCTTTAAGGCTTCTAGAGGCTTTTTATCCACATCCTTATTCATAACACATACGCTGCCTGAGGTGGGTCTTAGAAGTCCTGTTATCATCTTTATTGTTGTCGTCTTTCCTGCTCCATTTGGCCCTAAAAGACCAAAAATCTCTCCTTTATATATATCAAAGCTGACACCCTCTACAGCTTTAAATTCCTTCTTCTCTATAGTCTTTAAAAATTTCTTTTTCCTTGTTATAAAATACTTTTTTAAATCTCTAACCTCTACCGCTTTTTCCATACCCCTTATTCCTTTCAAAAACAATTGCTAACCTTTTAAATGGCTATATGGTTATATTCTTATCGCGAAATCTTCTTTTCTTCTTATCTTGATATCGCGATATCTTCTTTTCAAGATATCTTCTTATGTTCTTAATCTAAACTATAATCTTTACCTCTGTTCCATCTCCTGCTTTTACGTCAACTAAAACCAGACCTTTGTATTCTTTAAGCACATCAAAACCATGTCTAAGCTCTCTTAAATCAATGCTGTCAACATAGTGACGCTGATCTTCAGGAATATACTTTTTACCTATAGATAAACCAAAGTTTCCAAGTCCAAGAGCACCCTTAACAAGCCATAAGGGTGCAGGAATTTTAAAACTTTTGCCATCATCTGTTTTAATATAAATTCTCATAACATTTTCTCCCTTCAGTCGAAACGCTAGATAGTTTTAAGCGCTCGTTTCACTCGTAAATTGCCCGTTAAATTTCAGGCAGCTCAAGACTTACTATACCCACATCCAAGCTGCCTGCCACCTTCTTATTATTCTATAGAAACCTCTACTATATCTCCATTGCCGCTTTTAACATCAACTATCTTTCCTTCAAGTCCTGAATCAATAGCTTCCATTATCATTTTTACATCTATTCCATCCTGCTCTGAAACTCCGGGAATCTTTATATTGTTGACTGCATTTCCTATAGCCTTTAAAAACTTAACAGGAACATTAACATTTACATTATCTTGTGTACTTGATAAAACTCTTATTTTAACCATCTTATCGGAATTGCTTATTACAACCGGCTGCTCAATTACCGCAGGCTTATTCAAAGCCTCTATAAGTTCTGTAGCCTTATCAGCATCAATTTTTCCGTCCTCAACCATTTTTAAAATTCTTTTAACCTCTTCTTTCATTTCAATACCCATCCTTTCAATTTTAACTTTATTCTTCTTTCATCATACTTAATGCCTGTTCCGGAGTTATTTCTCCTCTTTCAAGCATATCTAAAACTTCCTTGCTGTTTACAGTAGGTTTTTTTACAACTGTATAGCCTAAAGCAGAAACTACATCGTCAAGCTTTGCCCTAACTGTTGGATATGATATCCCTAGCTCTTTTTCAACATCTTTAATATTGCCTCTGCATTTTAGAAAAACTTCCATAAAGCTAAGCTGCTCACTGCTTAAATACTCAAACTTTGAAAGTTCAAAGTCATTTTCAATAACTGTACCGCATTTATTGCATTTAAGCCTTGTAACCCTTAGTTTTGCACTGCACACAGGACATTTGCTTATAATTCTATATGCTATGATCATCACCACCTAAATTTTCTCTCTTGGTATATTTACATTATAATACCACTAATTAAATAAATCAATATGTAAATTAAATATTTTAATATTTTTATTGAATATATTTAAAAATATTAAAGGATAGAATTAATTTTATTAATTCTATCCTTTATTTAATATTAGCTTATTTTAACCTGATTTTTTACTCTGCCGTCTTCATTTATTAAAAGCTCTTCCTTATATTCAACATTATCTATATTGCAGCCTCTTCCTATAGTAATGTTTTTACCTCTTACGATTTTAGCAGTTGTATATTCAAGATAAATTTCATCACCTTCAATAACATCAGCCTTAAGTCCTGCTCCATGAATTGTAAACAAGCTTATTATTTTATTCCATATACCTGCACTGCCTAATTCCCTAACCTGAATGTTTTCTCCGCCTATTTCCTTTGCTGTGCAGTAACCACCTACATATATTTCTATTGTGTCCGCATTTAAAAGACCATCAATTTCAAAGCCTCCCTTAGCTGTAAATTCCTCAGCCTCGCAGTCTCCATTTATAGTTATCCCGCCTGAAATTCTTACGCTTTCTCCATGAAGATTTCCTCCAATTTTAGCAGAACCTGATATTTCAACCTCTTCTCCATCTATATCTTTATCAAAGTTACCAGAGCCTGAAACCTTTATACTTCCACACTTAACATTACCTTCAATATGAGAAGAGCCGCTTATTTTTATCTCCTCTGCCTCAAGATTTCCAGCAACTCTTGAAGATCCGCTGGTTCTGAATTCAGAAGCTTTAACATTACCTTCTGCCTTACCTGAGCCGCTTATAGAAAACTCACCACACTCAATATCTCCTGTTATTTTACCTGAACCGCTTATTTTAACTTCTTCATAAATCCCACCGCCGGCAGAACCTGATCCTGATATTTTTATACTTCCATTTGCTCCATTCATCATTTTAATAGCCTCCCTAATTATATCTTCAATTTTAATTCTTCAATTGACTTGCTTATATTAACCTTTAAAACCAACTTTGCGCCGGTTTCAATATACGCCTCATTAGGCACTCCTATTAAAAAGCACGTCGCTACACCAAACTTACGAACAAGTACTATCTCGCAGTCTCTTCCTTCAAAGTTTTTGTAGTAGTGCTCCATAGTCTGAAGTGCTAATTTACCTTCATCCAAGCTAACTTCACCTGAATGCAGCAAGGTTTCGAGCAGCCCAACAAACAGTATCTTTTCAAAAGAAAAAACCTTAGTTTCTCCATGTATACTCTCGTAAATATCCATAGACATTTGTGTAACAATATTTTTTGTAAAAAGCTCTTCTTTAGTTAACGCCACATCAGAGGGCATTGGCGAAAACACCTGCGCCAGTTCATCTAAGGATGCATCATCCTTCATATTAATAATCTTGTCAATTCTCTCTAGTATTTTATCCTTAGGAAAAAATGTTTCCTGCCCCGTGAAGCTGGACTTCTTTATAAACCAATCCTCAGGTATAAGATTTTTCCTCTTCCACCTATACAGCTGACCATAGGAGATACCCGTAAGTTCTAGCAAATCTTTTTTTGATATTAGGTTTTCTTCCATATTGTTCACTTCCTTATATTCACTATAGATATAGTGTAACAAAACATTGTTACGTTGTAAAGGGATTGTTACGATATTTTTTGAAAAAATAAAAAAGACTAGTGCGGGTGCAGTAGTCTTGTTAGTGCTTATAAATCTTCAACTCTAATAAGCTATATTTTTGTTAGAACAACTTCTGTAAATTCTTTAAAATCTGCCAAATGTTTTTCTATGATTTCTCTTACTATATTTAGGTTTACAGCTTGATAATTATGAACTGCTATATTTCTAAATCCTACAATAGCCTTAAACTTTAACAACATCTGCTTATCAATAATTCCATTGCTGCTAAGAACTTCAAAAGCATCTCTGCTGTTCTGAGGAATACCTAACCTTTTTTCAGAAACAATATGCATTGCTAAATCAATGCTAGCCTCGCAGGCTCTTTGTATATTTAGTATTATAGAATCCTGCTTTGTATAGTTTTCAAGATTTTCCGGATTGTTATCATACTCTTCATATATTCTAGTAATACAACGTTCTATGATAGATATTTTGTTGTATATTACATCAGTTTCCATACACAGAACCCCTCTCCTTAATTGATCTCAAAATTACTTCTCTTTCCTCATTAAGAAGTGCATACTCTTTAAAGCTTCTCATTTCAAAATACATTCTTCGGGTATCATCGCCGCAGTAAATAACCTTTCCTGTACCAACAATCTGTGCCTTAAAAACTGTAGAAGCCTTACTTAAGTCAATTAGGTCTACATCTTTATTAAAGATACCAGCTATTTCCTGGGCTATCATAAAAACTTCGTAGTCGCTAAGTTTATTATCAGATAAGAATGCTATATCGATGTCGCTGTCTTCTCTAAAGGCACCATTGACACTTGAGCCAAATAAATAGATTAAGTATGGGGTTATTCTATTTACTAAAATACTATGTATTTTACCTATTTCATCGTCACTTAATACCAACTAACCCACCGCCTCTGCTATAAAAAGCATTTAAATTCAATTTATATAATTTTTATCTCTTATTATATCCATAATTATATCATAATTTAATACAAGTTAGTCATTCAGCTTCATTTGCTTTTCAAAACAAAATCCTCCAGCCTATAATAAGCTAGCGGTTTTTCTTGTTTAAAACAAACTATATTTAACTACATCTATTTTTAACCTTAATATAACTTTTTCTTTAAAACTAATGCAAGTCCTAATATGGTTAGCAAAGCACCTGATATTAATAGTAAATTATAGTCTATAAAATACCCAGTCTGAACTAAACTTGTTCCTAATACACCTTTTTCAATCATATCTGATATATCACTAGGAATGTCAGTTGAAATACTATCAGTAGCATCAAAATTTGTCTGCATATTAAGGATATATTTCATATCCATAGCTGATTTATTAGCAGCTTCATCAAAGTAAAACTCCATAACGAACTTCTTCTTTTTGTATGAATTTATAGTTGTCTCATCAGGCATGTTAATCCATATTAGACTATCTGCATTACCGCTAAATATTTCTTTATCATCACAATACATCTTTATAAATGTATTTTTCATAAATTCCTTATATTGAATATCTTCAACATTTAATATTACACTATTTTTATTTCTTAACTCACCATCGATAACTATATTCTTTATGATACAGTTAAAATTATTATCATTAGCAATATAGAATTCTTTAGATATCTTCCTTCCCGGCCAAAGTACATCTTCATTCGAAAATAACGTTCCGTTTACTATGCCATTACTATTCAGATAGTAAATACTTTGCGTTTTATTGTTCTCTTCAGCATAAACTTTAAGATTAAACATACTGCTTATTCCTAAAACAATCAATAATAGCATTAATAAAAACTCTTTTCTTTTGCAAACTCTCATATTATCTTAACATGTATATTAAAACTAATTACATGTATTCCCTCCATTAATTTTAAATTCTAGATTTGCTTTCAAATCTTCAAGTTCTTCTTTAGCCTTAATATCCATAGTCATAGTATATTTTAAATCTACAAAGTCTCCTTTTCCTACAGTAAACTTTTTTGTTCCTAAATTAAGACCTTTATAATTTCTGTCATTTTCTTTGTACAGAAAATTTCTTAAAGGTGTATAAGCTATAACAGAATACATAATATATGCTATTTTACCTCTTTGTATATTAAGATTCATATTATCTAAAAATGAGCTATAAATAAAATCCTTATTATACCCAGATGGAAACTTTACTAAATCAACACTCAACCCTAAGTTGTTAATTTCTATACTTTTAGAAGTTTTATTATTAATTCTTATTATTCCGCTTTCACTTTTTCCTGGGTAAAAAAATTCATTAAATATACTTCCCTGTTGAGTAACTTTACCGTTGCTATTTATGTTGACAGTAACATCTGGATTAACAACATAGCAGGCATAAGCAATATTTATAGCATTAACTATAACTAAAATAATAATTCCAAAAGTAAAAACATTAAGTATTCTTCTATTTAAATGTTTTTTTAAAAGCTTCAACTTTTTCCACCTTCTATTTATATACTAGTAATCTATTATATAATACAGTTTTGCCTGAAACTTTTCACCCTACATAAAAATAATCTTTAATACTACTTTTGTATTATCAATATAAATACAAAGTAGCATTAAAGATTATTTACTGATTATGCCTGCATTGAATTTTCATTATTTAACTTCGAATCTTTATACTGTTCAATTTTTTTGTTGACAAAAAATATGTATATAGCTCTATCGTCACAAACATAAAATTCATTGATTTCATTAACATCTGTACTAAATTTATACATTACAGGTCTGCTAATCTCATCTGATACCTTTACTAGATCCTCAATTGACCATACCTTATAATAATATTCAGAGTTAAAGGTTACAATGTCACTTAATGCAACCATTCTGTCACCATGGTTTTTGAATATCTTCTGGAGTTCTTTTTCTTTTGGATTATTATTTTCAGCACCTTGTACAAATAAAATTGTATAAACTAAAGCTAATATAAGTATTAGCAAGATTACAGAATAAAATATAATATTTCTTTTACTAACAGGCAATTGGATTTTCTCTGTTTTTTGTATGGCTTCAGGTTTATTATCACCTAACTTTTTTGTTACTTCAAAGTAATTTGAATTAATAGGAATAATCATAGTTGGTGATAGCTTTTTATCTATAACACCTTTATCAGTAACAGCCTTTAAATTTATATTCATAACCACAGATAACTTAACTTGAGCATCAACCTTTGAAGCACTGGCAAAACTTTGAGCAAAAGCTTTGTATTCCTCAGGTTTTATCTGCACTTCTTTCTCAATAGCTACACTCTTATCTTTTAACTCGAAACTTTGTTTTTGTGAAATAGGAAAAGTCTTTTGCCAAAGAATTTTTTGATCCTTATCGCTGCCTACAGTACCTTCGAGAAGTGCAACAATTTCATAATCTCCTTTAATGTCTGCTGATCTTTCTCCGTTAAATTGATATTTAAAATTTGCTTTAATGCTATCTAAAAACTCCGAAATAATTATACTTCCATCTCCTAGCGATGCATTATCTCCATATAAAGTATTAGGCTTAAGTATAGCCTTATAGTCAATATTTGCTATATTATTGTAGTTATACAGTAATTTTTTATCTTCTTTAAAACCTGGATATTTAATACCTTTAAATAATAAGAAACAAATAAAAATAATAAGAAAGCTTAAAACAAACAAAAGTCCACTTCTGATTTTTTTATCGATAATTAACTTCATATATATCAACTCCTGGTAATAATTTACTCAAGTTAATATTCTACAAAAGTAAATATTTTCCTTCACGTTTGATTTAATTAATCTGATAATAAAAAAATAATAAAAAGTAGGATAATGAACCCTACTTTCATTAATATAATATTTTATTTATTAAACTGTTTAAAATTAATTTCCATATCGAACTTCGCAGTTTGATCTTCGGTACTGTTATCAGCAATATTCGGTAGTATAAAATGTATACAGTTGTCATTAGACGGTATTGTTAAACCATATACATCTAGTTTTTTCTGCAACTCAGCTTTTACTTCATCAGGAACATCGGTAATATCAAAAGTTATAAACTCGTTTTTATCCAAAACCTTATTTTCTAATAATGGACTTATAGTACTTTCAAAATCTCCCAATGTACTTAAAAATGCTCCTGAATAACCAGGCTGATCATATTTTGGTATTCCATTGCTATTATATATTACGTATGTGCCCCAAACTATTAATTGCCTCTTTAATGCATCACTAGTTTGAGTAAATTTTACATCTATATCTTTAATCTTTGCAGGTATAGTTCCAGTATTTTTAACTTTAAAATCTGTCCATGCAGTTGCACCAGGATATAAATTACTTATCTGAACTGTTGTAAGTTTACTATTATCTTGATTTATTGTAGCAGTTGCATAACACTTTCCTAAATAATTAATATTACCTGAAACTATTGTAGGGAATTCAGGTTGTAGCGGGTTAAAACTGAAATCCTGCTTAACAAACTCAACGTTCAAATTACCAGTTGTTACACTACTGCTAAGCGTTATCTTATCAGTCCAAGCAGCATATCCAGCCCCCATTAAGACCGTTGATAGAACTAGCACACCAGCAACATATTTGAACTTTCTCATATATTCACTTCCTTATATAACTACTATTATATAATTTAAGCAGGGCAAAGAACCCTGCTTATTAAATTTGCTATATTTTATAATTATTATTGATTAAACTGTTTAAATTGAGGAGTAACTGAAGCTGAATAAGTAGTATCCTCAGCTATGCCATCTTTAGCATCAAATTGACATGTAAATGTTATCTTTGTACCTTCTTTAATTTGAACGCTTGCTAAACTTGCCAAGTTATCCTTTGTTACTGTTACTGGTGTAGTATTTTGTCCAGCAGGAGTATAAGTTACTGAAGCGATAGTAACATCCATAGCATTTGTTAAAGAAGAATTTCCTGGTACAATTTGAGGAATAGCTGCAAACATTACAGGAATAGTACTCCTATTATTAACTTCTAAATTTGCTGTAACTTGTGCACCAGGGTACATATTTGTTAATGTTATAGTTGCAACATCAGTGTAGTCCGGATTTGTAATATCAGTACCAGCATCGCTAGTAAATGTTATACCTGGTGTTACATATGCAGGAATTTGTGTAAAAGTTTCATTAACTGTTTTACTTGTATAGTAAAGATCTAAGTGTCCTGTACTAACTGAACTTGAAAGTGTTACCTTATCTGTCCAAGCTGCATATCCTGCTCCCATCAATGTTATTGCTCCAGCTAATGCTAAAGCCATGAATTTTGCTTTTTTCATAATTTAATTATCTCCTTTATATTCAAAAATTTTATTTTCTTACTTATAAATCTGATAAAAACTTCAAAGCCGGCATTCTTAAAATCTTTATCTTATTTATTAACCTCATCACATTTACAATTATATACAGTTTTCATTTTTTCTTATCCACTCATTTGTATAATTATTGTAGTAGCTTAGTGTTAATGAAAAATAATACTATTTACTTATTTACATACTACTTTTGGATTAGATAAAACTTCAGTAAAAATAAAAAGAGCAGATCGTTTAATATCTGCTCTATCTAAAATTGAACCTTTTCCAAAGGTATATCATTTCTACTCTTTAAAAGAAGGGTAGGCCATCCTATTTTGGGTATAACCTTAACTACAGTCCCCTTAATATCTTCAGGTTTTACCGGATTACTATCTGCTACTGAATTATTGTCACCTTTAGTTTTGTAAAATTCTTGACCATCTATCTCAAGCTTATCAATTATTCTATGTGATATAAGGATATTATCACTTTTAAATTGTATAATGTCCCCTGGCTTTAAGTTTAGTCTGTCTATACTCTTTCTTACCAATGTAACGTCACCAGGCATTATTAATGGCTCCATACTGCCTGTTGCTATTACTGAAGGATAAATAGGAAATACCCCTAGTGAAAACCATAAAATACCTATTGAGAAAACAGTAGTAGCTATCCAACCTAATATATTTTCCTCTTTATCATCTTTAACTGTTTTTTGTTTTGATTCCTTTAAATACATACCCTGAAATGCCATGAAAGAAAACACTGGACATAGTACACCTATTAATGCTGATGTAATCCACTTTAAATTGGGAAGTATTGGAGACAGCCAGTTAACCGCTTCTATAGTTCCCATATAGATAATAGCTGGTACGGAACCACCAATATAAACTAAATAGCTTGCAAATAATCCCTTACTGAATTCTGGAGCGAAATACTGTGCAATAAATTTAACTAATGCTTGAAAGTTGCCTAAATGATTATATAAATTTAAAGGAATTGCTATAAATGCTGTTGCTATTGATACCAAAATAAAAACAATATACCTTTCTTTATTATTATTCAAACTATTTACTAAGTAGCTTCTAACCATCTCTCTACCAACAATAGTAGAACCTACAAGTAAAATATTTAAGAACATTCCATTTATAGAATGACTATATGGACTTTTTCCAAATCCATCAACTAATCCACCTACTACCGACATTGCAACAAAAATAAATGCAAAGTTAAAAGCCCACCAGTTAGTAAAACTTCTAAACCTGAACTTTCCTTTCGGATGAATTCTAGGCGATTTATATATCATAAGCGCTAAACTTATCCATAATATCGGTTTTAATACATAGCTAAAAATAAATCCATTCACCTTTGATGCAATATAAGGACTATCTGTAGAATAAAAAAGAATCATTAATAGCATAAACAGCATACATCTTCTACTAGATGACTTTGTTGGCAAGTATACTTTATACTTCATTATTGTTTCCTCGCTCAAATATCTTTCTTTTGTATTGAAAAATTTTTAAATTTGCGATATCTTAAATTCAAATTTTAAACTTTTAGTCCACCCATTATAATTACCTTGAGGGCTTTTTTCTGGACCTACATTAAACTGAGTATAAGGTATAGTTAATGTGCAATGCCTTATGTTATTTTTAAGTCTAATCGTACATACCTTTAAATAAAGGACTTTCTTTTTACCTTTATCTATATCTATATGATCAACTTCCTCGAACTTATCTATGGTTACATTTGATTTATTATCTACTTTGTATTGAATATTATCACTTAATATAAACCCAAAAACACCTTCACTACCAAGAATTTTATTATCATAATTAGTATAAAAACAAGCGTTAATATCATTTGTATATATTCTTATAGGTACACTTCCGTTATTTTCTATCTCAAATTTTATAACATTCCACGATGATTCTTTAAACCAATTACAATTAAAAATATTAATAATATTGGAACTTGCAATATTGCCCTCACCTAAAGATAAAAACCCATAGAGATTATAACACCCTCCTCCCTTGTTCCAAGGCTTACCACTTATTTCATCAACCGGAACGAATCTAGCACTTATATTTCCCGTCTGCGCTGACGCAGTCATCTTAGCACTATCCGTCCAATAAGCATAACTAACTCCAGTTAACCCAAATATGCTTATTGAAACCATTACAATAATAAACTTATTAATTGATTTACTTCTTCTCATCTTCCTTTTCAAGTAAAGGACACCCCTTTTTATTCAACTTATTATTACTAAAACTATTACTTATCAGCTGGCATAATTATTTATATATAAAGCCGCTTCAGTCCTATGATTTAATCCAAGCTTAGATAATATATTGCTTATATGTTTCTTTACAGTATTTTCAGATATATAAAGCTTTTTAGCTATTTGGGTGTTGCTAAGCCCCTTGCCAAGCTCTTCTAGAACATCCTTTTCCCTTTCAGTAAGCTCATATAAGGTGTCTTTCTGTGAACTACTCATCTTGTACTGCAGCATTTCAGCATCAAAAAACTTTTTGCCTCTCGATACTACATGAAGTGCATATATAATATCCTCTGTATATGCTTCTTTAAGTAAATAACCATCAACCCCAGCTTCTTGAGCCTTTAAGAAATCTTCTTTTCTTGAAGATGAGGTTAATATTATAAACTTAGTTTTCAGAGCCTTTTTTTTAGCACGACTTACAATTTCAAGCCCATCTTCTTTTCCTAATCTTAAGTCTACCATTGATATATCAGGGTTAAGTTTAACTAACATAATCATTGCTTCTTCAACATTCGAAGCCTCTTGTATCTGTTCTACACCTTCTTCTAACGCTAATGTGGAAAGAAGCCCTTTCCTTACTAATGGGTGATCATCTACGACCAGCAGTTTCATATTACATCCTCCTCAATCGAACTAAAAATCTTTAAAGGCATACTAATTTTTATTTTTGTCCCTTTACCAATAGATGTATTAATATGTACTTTCCCATTAAGAGAACAGACTAGGTTATTTATATTATCTATACCTAATCCCTTTTCTTGTCCTTTACCTATGCTTTCATAATTAAATCCGGTTCCATCATCATTAATTTCAAGAATTATGTTATCCTTTATTCCTAAAACAACTTGTATATTTTTTGCTCTTCCGTGTCGTACTGCATTGCCTATTCCTTCACAGATAATTCTATACAAATACTTTTTCTGAAGTAAATTTAGCTGCTCAGTATCTCCAATTAATTGAAAGGTTACATTGCTTCCATTAAGCTTTTTTATTTCATCAATAAAGTTATTGATATCAACAATAAAATTATTTGTACCACCTTTTTTAAAGCTCAATCCGTATACTGCTGCTCTTAGTTCATTCATAGTACTGTTAATTGAATTTCTTATTGTATTTAATTCCTCCTTTATGCTTTCTTCATTAAGCGTTGTTACTCTTTTGCTGATTGAATATATTCCGCAGGAAATACTAAATAATCTTTGAAGAACACTATCATGTATTTCATTTGCTATACGGTTTTGCTCTTCAGAAATAACAAGCCTTTCTGTTTCTTTCTCTAAGTCTAATCTTCTAAAAGCTATAGAACTTAGCTCTGACAAAAGAAGCAGCTGATCTATCGCTTCATTGTAATTTTGCATTTCCCCTTTTGGTGCTTCAATTCCCAATATTCCACAAGGTATGCATCCAAGCTTAATTGGACTTAAAACAAATTTCTTATTATCTACGGTAACTTGTTTAATTATGTCTTCTTTTGATAACTCATCATATGACTTTAGTATATAGTTTTTAATATTTTCTTTAATCTTGCTATTCATTTCTTCATTTTTAAATATAATTTTACTTTTGCTGTTTCTTACATAATAAAATAATGCTGTATTAGTCCTGGTTATTTTTTTAGTGTAATCTGTTATAAGTTCAATTAATTTTTGTTTATTACTTTCATTTGTTAAAAGATGTACAGCTTCATAAAGTTCCATTGTATAGGTCATAGATTCTTTTAATTGTTTATTGTCTTCTGAAAGCCTTATGCTCCTGCCTTCTATTTTTTCCATATACTTTGATAAAAGTTGTATAAGTATTGTAATTAAGCAGAGACTTAAGATTAAGTTCAACTCTTTATCAATAAGGAATAAAAAACTTTCATTTTTATCTCCAAATAAAGAGAAGCTTAAAAAAGTAGAGCAAAACACATAAATAATCAAATTAATCCAACAAATTTTTTTGTCTAACTCAATTGATGTTATTAGAATTGTATTTAAACAGTACCAAATATAAGGACTATTAATTCCCCCTGAAGGAATTAATATGAACGAATTGCCAATGGTTTCGATTAAAATAAGTAGAATAATTTTTGATTTATCTCCAAAATTTTTTATATATAAGTAATTGATTATCACTGAAGAAATAGTAATACAAACAATTATAATAACTTTTTTTTGTATAGGGTGGTTTGTGTTACCTATAAGATAAAATATAGAAGTAATAATCAGTGACAAGTATCTATATAAATATATAATTTTAATCTTGTCAGGTTCATTACTCGAAAAAAATCCTCTTTTGTATAGTTTTCCTTGCACGGAAATCATCCCCTTAAGATAGATGAAAATCAACTATTTGTAATCATTTCCAAATTTATAATTTATAAACATTTTGTCTGTGCTTACTTATTAATTTTATGATTTTAATATGAGTTTTAAGCTTATTTTAAAATATTTTGTGAACTTTTATTATTGCTCTTAGATATTATGCTGGATATTATGAAGCCGTCTATTAATTAAAATAAAAAACCGACTGATTTAAATCAATCGGTCGGTTGCACTACTAGCTCCATAAATTCCAAGTGCCCAAGTAAAGAATTTATATCTCAGCTTCCGTAAAAATTATATATTTAATTTATTAACCAACAACTCCATGATTGCTGGCATATATGGCTGCCTGTGTTCTGTCATACAAATTAAGCTTATTAAGTACTTGTCTAATATGTTTCTTAACCGTGTATTCTGTAATGAAAAGCTTATTTGCTATTTCACTATTGTTATATCCATTTCCCAAGGCTCCCAAAACTTCAAATTCCCTTTCAGTTAAGTTTTGTACAGGGTCATCCGAAGGAAGCCCTCTTTTATCCAATCTCATGGCACTAGCCATTAAGTTTGCATCGTAAAATTTTCTGCCTGCATTAACTATCTTTATTGCATATATTATTTCCTCAGGAAGTGCATCCTTTAAAATATAGCCCTCAACCCCAAGTTGTTCCGCTGCTCTGAAATCCCTATAGTCTGATGTAGTCGTTAATATTATTAATTTACAATCTATCATATTATTCTTTATTTCTTTTACTATTTCCAATCCGCTTTCCTGACCTAGCTTTAAATCTACTATTGCAATATCAGGTCTTTTTTCAAGGATAAGTTTAAGACCTTCCTTTATATTACTGCCTTCCCCAGCTATTTCAATATCTTTATCCTCTGATAATAACCCCTTTAACCCCTGTCTAACCAAATAATAGCTATCTATAATAACTACCTTCATACGTAACTTCCCCCTCATTCGTATAAACAGTATTTTTAGCAATAAAAAAACCGACTAATTTTTAATTAATCGGCCGGTTGCACTACTAGCTCCATGAATTCCAAGTGCCCAGGTAAGGAATTCATATCTTAGCTTCCGTAAATTATTATATAAACAATTTACTTTTTTTTCCATAAAAACCTTAAGCTATATTACCCAATTTATTGACATGAGTAGTACAAAAGTATACTACTCCCCCTGCTTAAGTACCATTTATTATACATATAGTTCCACATAAATCATTTTATTTACATACATAAACATAGAATTTGTCATAACTTTTCTTGCCATATTAGCTTAATAGTAGTTATAAGTTTAATATAAGACTCATATAATATAGTTTTATATGAGTCAGTAATATTAGCTAATATAATCAAAATTCATAGCACAAAAAACTGGTGTGCATCCTAAAATACACACCAGTTTATCTTACTTAAAATATTTTTCAACCTCTTCAAGCTTTTCTATATCAAATATATCCGTAGCAATTACATCTATTGTATCTTCAGAAAGAGCTTTTATTTTTACTTTATAGTTGTCAGGAACAACCTTAAACTTTTTAATTAACTGTTTTATGAGAATATCTGCTTTACCTTCTGCTTTTCCTTCAGCTTTTCCCTTTTCTATTCCTTTTGCTATCCCTTTTTCTATTCCTTCCTCTAATATCATTCTTCCAATTTCAGTCATTGAAACCACCTCCCTGAATTTCTTCTTAGATAATTCATCTCCAAACTTTTCAAACAATGCATATAATAACGTTAAGCATTGCAGTTTACTATTCTCATCAGTTATATTTTCCGCCAAGCTTATGCTTTCTAATGTTCGTTCACTTTTACTTTCCTTACTCTTCATAAGTGGAATAAAAGATAATGTTAAAATATCTTCACCCGTTAGCTGCTCTTTATTAAGTATCTTATTCTTTAGATATTTAAGTTTTTCATCACCATCTATACTTTTCATATAAAAAGCTTCTACTTGATACTTTATGCTTCCTGCATCAATAAAACTTTCTGTGTTTTCTATATCAGCTGAGTAAATAACTATAGTCCTGACTTTTCTTTTCTCTTTATAATATAAAGAAGCATCATAGTACATAAATCTTTTTATGTCTTCTTTTTTATCTGTGGTCTGAAACTCAAAATGCAGATAGTTTCCGTCTTCAGTATAAAACAAGTAGTCAGTATAATTTGTCTTAATTTCTACATTTTTAATTTCAGTCTCTGCCGGAGCTATAATTTTAGTATCTATGCCAAAGAATTTTACTGCATTGTCTTTAAAAAATTCCATGGCTTTTTTAAAGACAGTATCTTCAATTTTATTATAATCCATATTAGCCCTCTCTTTCTACTACTCTATACATGATATTTTTTCCAAACTTAATATTTTTATGCGAATATTAGTTCTCACTGTTAAATATATTTACATATATAAAAAAGCTTCAGCAAAAGTATATATGCATATACCTCTGCTGAATCCTCTCACACCAACTCAAACACAAAAACCTTCCTGCCTTCCAATACATAAAAGCAGCTTATCTCTTTTTCCTTTCCGGCATAAACATAAAGTATAGGCTTCTCAGCTTCATCTGCAAGTCTTATCAAATCCTCCATTTCAACCACTCTTATTACTGTTTCAGTGCCATCAACAGGGCTGTCTTTTAGTGCTACTAATCTATCTTTGTAATCTCTTAATATCTTTTCTGACTTTTCAAAAGCTGCCTTTTTACGCTTTTCAGGTTTAGTTAAGAATAATATAAACAAAATTCCTAAGATGCTGGCTGCCAATGTTATGGAGAATATGATTATACCTTGTTTATATTTTGGAGATACAACTTTTATCGTTCTTTCTAAAGCTCCTTTTTTATCCTGAGAAAGCTTCCCGCCTATTTCAAAGTATTTATTTCCAAGAGGAATCTCCATTTTTGGTGACAACTGCTCACTTATAGTTCCTAAATCTGTTTTAGTGTTTATACTTATTGTCCATATTACAGTAAGCTTATTGTTTAAAGTTAAATTTACGCTTTTATTTATCTGCTGAATCAAATCATTATAGCTTTTAAGACTTATTGGCAGTTCCTTTTGAAGTTCTCCGTTAGAACTGTCAAAGCTGAAGTCTGTTTTATTTTGAAGTATAAATTTCTTAGTGAATATATTTTTGCTGTCTTTTTCATTGCCTATAGAACTTTCAAGCAGTGCGGTTATTTCATATTGTCCTGAAACCTGAAAATTTTTATCTGCTGCAATATTGTATCTTAAAATCGTGTTTATCTTATCTACATAATCAGTTAAATAAATGTTTCCTTCCCCTAAAACCTTTTGTTCGATTAATGGATTTGGAATAAGACTTATATTGTAATTTACTACTGCCTTGTTGTTATAGGAAATTACCGCTTCCTTTTTATCCGTATATTTATCCTTTGAAATTGTCTTTATAAGCAAAGCTGCTGAAACTAAAAATATAAGTGCAAATATAAAGATTAGCTGCTTTCTTATTTTGTTATTCACTGTTTTCATTTATATCCCCCACACCTTAATATTGCTCATTCTATAGAAAAGAACTGCTACAAGACATTAAAACCAAAAATGCTTTTTAATGCGCCTTTGCAGCAGCCACTCATATTATTGATTAAATTGTTTTACATTTATGGTTACGGTAAAGGTATCTGTTAATTTTTCTAAGGAATTATCACTTACAGTGTAAGGAAGACCTATTATTACACAGTTATCATTTACAGGATCATAGCCACTGATTCCTTGAGACTTAAGCACTTTGTCTACTGCGCCCTTATATTCTTCAGGAACATCAAGTGTTATTATATCTCCTGGCTGCATAGTTATTCCGCCGAGCATATTATCTAAGCCGCTTTGAAGATCTCTAAGTCTTGGCATTGGCATAGTCATAAGAGCCTCTTCACTGTAGTCTGACAAATCCTTAATTCTGCTTAATACATCACTTGCAACAAGCTTATATTCATTTTTTCCGTTTTTTCTGTATTGTCTGTAGCCGCTTATTGCTATTGCATTATCAGCAAGCTTACTGTTTATGTTTGATATGGTTACGCTGCTTATTTTTACTGGTATGGTTGACTTATTTTCAAAGCCTAAGGCATAAAGTGCACCGGAACCAGGATACATTCCGCTTAGCGTAAAGGTTGCATTATTTGAATTGTTCTTTACTAAAGTTGAAGTAGAATAGTTTTTCTTTCCTGATTCAAGAACTCTTGAACTCCACGGAACAGTTTCATCTCTGTCAAAGAACAAACCCTCTAATTCTATTTCCTTAGGTCCCACAAATTCTACCTTTAATTCTCCGGTAGAAGCTGAAGCTGTTATATTTAAATTATCAGTCCAAGCTGCATAGCCTGCTCCTGTTGTGAGAAGGGCTGCAAGTACAGCGGATAAAATTATCTTATTTTTCTTCATTATAAGGTTGCACCTCTTTTCTAATATAATTGACCATTTAAAACAAAGCAGGGGCTGACTCTGCTCCTAATAATTTATTAGTTATGTTGAACCAAGTTGAAGTCTACCTTGAATTTAATCCAGCTCTTTTCAAGTTCATTTGGTTTTTGAACTGTTCCTGTCGCGCTGTCTAAGCTTACTTTAAGATTTTCAAAGGATACATACTCTGCTGGGGTTGAACCTTGAGCCGGTTCTAATTGAACTCCTGAAAGCTGTGTATTTAGTGCTGACTGAAGTCCTGCCAAAGTTGTATCTACAGATTTAACTACCTTAGTTCTGTCAGCTTTATAAACTGTTACATTTCCTGAAACCTTTATTTTTGAATAATCTGCTTGTGATATTGCTGTAAAGCCGTTTGGTGCAGTCTCATTTAGAGGATTATAAGTAACTACTACGCTGCCTATCTTAGCGGGTATAGTTCCGTCATTTTTGAAGGAAGCATTTAAAGTTGCTCCTGCTCCCGGATATAAATTTTGGATTGTGAAGTTGATGCTGTTAGTTCTTCCTGTTGGAGCTATTGCTGATGCATTTGCTGTTACATAAGCATCACCTGATGCACTTGCGGAAGTAAAGGTAGCTGCAAGTTCTCCTGTTTGAATTACATTTGTTATATTAAGATTGTCTGTCCATGCCGCATAACCTGCTCCCATTGTCAGTAAGCCAGCTACTAGGGCAGCTGTTAAAACCTTTGCCTTTTTCATTAAAAATATCCCCTTTCAAATTTTAATTATCAAACAATAATTTTTATCTCCTATAGTTATTATATTGAAATTAATTATCATTACCTACGACCATAAGTACAAAACTATATAGTACTTTAGTACAATAAAAACACAGAGCCTAAACTCTGTGCTAAAATTCCACTTTTCCCTTTTCAATCTTATTTCTGCTGTCTTTTAATAATAATGTTGGCCATCCTATTTTAGGCACAACCTTAATAACTCTTCCTTTTATCATATCTATACTTACAAGTTCACTGTCAGCTATAGAGTTGTTATCTCCCTTAGTCTCATACTTAATTTGATTCTTTTCTTCAACAAGCTTTGTTATCCTATGAAAAATAAATATATTATCCTTCTTATAAGCCACTATATCTCCTATCTTTATGTCTGCTTCCTTAAGTCTTTTTACAAGCACCACATCTCCTGGATTTATAAGAGGCTTCATGCTTCCTGTTGCTATAACTGAAGGATACACAGGAAATACACCTATGGAAAACCATATTATTATTACGGAAATTAAACTTGTAAGTATAAGACCTATTGGTTTTTCTTTATTAATATCTTTTCTTTTTAATTCCTTTGATTCCTTTTGATAAAAATACTGTAAAAGCATCATGCCGAATATTGGACATAGCCCCCCTATTATAGCAGTTGCTATCCATTGCAGATTAGGAAGTATTGGTGAAATGTACAAAACACCTTGTATTATTCCTAAATATATTATTGATAACTTTTCAGTACCTAAGTAAACTAAATAAACTGCCATTATACTCATTGAAAGCTGAGGGAGTACAGTTTCCCCAAAAAACTTCATGATTTCAAAGCTTCCCTTAAGGCTTAGTGCTTTATTAATAGAAATACCTGAAAGTGCAAGAAGTATAGCTGCAAAGGTCATCCTAGGCCAAAGCGTATCTTTTGAGCCGTTATTTACTAAGTATGATCTTATTTTTTCTTTTCCAATTAAGGTTGATAGCAGCAAAGTCATATTTTTAAGTATACCAAATGAGCTTAGGTCATAGGGACTGGTGCCAAAGCCTTGGATAAAACCTCCCATTACTTGTATTACAATATAAAATACTGCTAAAGTTATTACCCATTCCCTCAAAAACTTCTTGTATTTTGTTTTTGCAGAACCCCTAAGCTTTGGAAGCTTTATAATAAACAATATGACTAGAAACCATAGTGCTGGTTTTATACCATATATGAAATAGCTCTTTTTGTTGAAGGTAAAAACAGAAAGATTATCAACTATATAAATAATTGCAAGCATAAGTATTAATAGAAAATTGATTAATCTTTTGTTCATTTATCCTTCAATGCCTCCAAGTTCTACGCTGTTCATATAATAAGCTACCTGTGAGCGCTTGCTTAAACTTAGCTTTCCCAATATGCTGCTTACATGTTTTTTTACTGTGCTTTCCGATAAAAATAGCTTTTCTGCTATATCTACATTGCTTAAGCCTTTACTTACTTCGATAAGTATGTCCTTTTCTCTTGAGGTTAACCTATTTACTGTAAAGCTAGTATTGTTTCCAAGCTTATATTGAACAATTGAAGGGTGGTAGTACTTTATTCCTCTATTTACTGTATTAACTGCATAAATCAAATCCTCTATATTAGAACTTTTTAAAATATATCCGTCTACACCTATATGTTCTCCTCTAATAAAATCAGAATTAGAAATAGCCGAACTTATTACTATAAACTTGCTTTTGCTTTGTTTTAACTTTATCTCAGATATTATATCCAGACCCTCTTCCTCTTTTAGCTTTAAATCTATGATAGCAAGCTCTATATTTTTAGTTTCCAATAAATTTAAAGCTTCTTTTTTATTCGAAGCTTCATAGGCCTCATGTATATCAAACTCCTTAAGTAAAATAGATTTTATACCTGCTCTTACAATTGGGTGATCATCTACAACTAAAACCTTCATCCCCATCACCTTTCATATCTTATTCCTTCTTGCCTTTTTTAAATAGAGTATTAAACCTAATGCAAATAATAAAACTCCAATTACAGTAAGTACATAGGTGTCAAAGAAAGATCCTGTTTGAACCAATACACCACCTTTTACATCCTTCTCTATAGGAGGAGTGTAGGCTGCATCAATCGCAGAGAAATTAACCTGAATATTAAACTTGTATTGAAGCTTCATAGTTGAGTTATCTGAATTCTTATCAAATAAAAACTGAACCTTAAACTTTTTTATTTCTTTGGAATTTATTACTATAGAATTTTTTTCAATTAAGTTTTTATTTAAAAGCTCATCCTTATTTCCACTCCAAAGCTCCTTACCTTCATAGCTAAAGGAAAACTTCGTATACTTTAAGAAGCTCTTATACTCTGTTGAACTCTTATCTAATTCTCTTCCGCTCTTGTCATAAAGCTTTCCATCAACAATAAGATTTTTAACATAGCACTGAAAGTCATTATCATTAGAAATATAAAATTCTTTCTCTAATGTTTTACCGGGCCATGTTACTTCTTCTCCAGTAAATAAAATCTCATTCAGATTACCTTTGTCAGATAGATGATATATTATCTTGTTATCATCAGCTTTTACCAAAATCTTAGGCATTGCTATAGCTGTCATAAAAACAAATATACATATAAAGCTACAAAATCTTTTTAAATTTTTCACATCAAATACACCTCATATATTTTCTTTATATATATTTATTCTTAGTTATAACCTCGTCAATTAAGCCATACT
>KE993495.1 GCA_000466585.1 Clostridiales bacterium oral taxon 876 str. F0540 | reverse complement strand
CGTGTCCCTGGTTCGATTCCTGGTCTGGCCACCAGAACACCTTATAGTGAAAACTATGAGGTGTTTTTTTAATATTTTAAAAGGGTACTTAATAAGTACCCATAATAACTATAATTCTCTAATTACTACGTCAACATGTCCATCTACTTTTACTTTCCTAAAGATCTTTTTAATAGTTCCATCTTCATTAATAATAAAGGTACTTCTTTCAATTCCCATAACTTTTTTTCCATACATATTTTTTTCTTTTAATACGCCATAAAGATTACATACAACTTCATCGGAGTCTGATAAAAGCACAAACGGCAAATTATATTTTTCTATAAATTTTTTATGGGAAGTAATAGAATCTCTGCTAATGCCTATAACAATTCCATTTAAATCTTTTATTTGAGATAAACTATCTCTAAAGCTAACAGCTTCGTTTGTTCAGCCAGGAGTATTATCTTTAGGGTAAAAAAACAAAATAACTTTCTTACCAAGATAATCTTTTAAGCTATGTACCTTACCATCAGAGCCTTCAAGTATGAAATCTGGTGACATCATTTCCTCTTTAATTTCTGTAGTGTTCACGGAAAAAACCTCCTTAGTAATAAGTGTTATTATTAATTATATAATAAATATAAATTATTGCCAAACTTTATTACTTTATATTAGAACAACTTTATAAAATAAATAATTAGTTTTATTGGATAGAAAAACATTATATGGTATCATAATTAAGTAGTGTTAAATAAGTGCTTAAAGAGGAGAAAAATTATGGAAAACAAAGTTTTAGCTATAGTAAACGGTGGAGAAATAACTGAAAGAGACTTACAGAATTCCTTGGTAAAATTTCCAAGAGAAAGACAGGCATATCTTATGTCTGAAGAAGGTAAAAAGCAGCTATTAGAGCAAATTATTTCATTTGAGCTAATTTATAATTATGCTAAGGACAATGATATAGAAAAAGATCCGGGATACATTACAAGATTGGAAGCAGCAAAGAAAGAAATATTAACACAAACTGCTATAAATATTATGTTGGCTGATGTATCTGTTACTGATGAAGAAGTTAAAGCGTATTATGAAGTAAATCAACATTATTTTCAAACAGAAGGAGCAGTTAGTGCAAGACACATACTAGTTGATAACATTGAAACAGCCAATGAAGTTAAAGAAAAAATAGAAGATGGAATGAATTTTGAAATGGCTGCTATGCAGTATTCAAGCTGTCCATCTAAAGAGCAAGGCGGTAACTTAGGCCAGTTTACAAAAGGACAAATGGTACCTGAATTTGAAACAGCTGCATTTAGCCTTAATATAGGAGAAATAAGTGAACCAGTTAAGACTCAGTTCGGATATCATATAATAAAAGTTGAGGATAAGGTAGCCCCTGGAGTAAGACCTTTAGAGGAAGTTTATGACCTTATAAAAAGAGAATTGCTCAATGAGAGAGAAAGCTTTAAATATATGCAGTTAACTGAAGAACTAAAGAAAAAGTATAGCGTAGAAATTAAATAGTTAGATTTTAAAAGGTAGATATGAAAATATCTACCTTTATTATACGTAAGCTATGTCACTTTGTTAAGAGAAACGTATTTAATTAAGAATTGTAATATAAAATATAATAACAAAATATTACTCTATTTAGCATAAACTTTGCCTAGAGTATCATTATAATGAAAAAAGAGAAATTTGAAGAATTTAAAAGTATTATGAATATAATGATTAAAATTTGATTATAATACAATTGTGTGTTTAAGATATTACTGATATTATATTACATGTCGCTTGTGCTTGAGAGTATAAAGCGAAAAAATAAGTTTAAAAAGTTGTTGACAATTATTCAAAACTGTTATAGAATAAAACATGTGCTTGAAAAGGTGTTATACAACAGTACAAATTGGTCTTTGAAAATTAAACAGAGAAATTA
>KE993494.1 GCA_000466585.1 Clostridiales bacterium oral taxon 876 str. F0540 | reverse complement strand
TTAAAGACACTAAGTTTAAAACTTAGTGTCTTTTATTTTATAATAAAGTCTACTAGGTCATTACTTACAAGTAGATGGTTGTAAAGTAAAGGTGCTAAGATCTAATCTTAGTGCCTTTTATTTTTGTGTAAATAATTTATAAATTGTGTGAATATGTATTGATATATAAAATTCATTTATATATAATATTATTTAAAATATAAGACAGACTATTTTGAAAATTTAGTTTTGTTATTAAAAGGAAAAACAATCATAAAATAGAATATATATAGTAAATATAAAAATGTTGGCAATAATATTAGTAACTAGAAAAAGCAGGCAAAATAAACTTATTAATATTTAGGAGGTTAAAGTTCCAAAAGGATTATTGGGGGTGTTATACCTAGCAAAAGGAGCTTTAAATTCTTAGCACTTCTGCCTATAAAAAAGGCAACTCCAATATCCTATTAAAGCTCATTAATTGGCGGCTTCATGGTATTACTTAAAAGTTTTCTTAATTTAACCTATTACACAATATTTTTGAAAGGCGGGAATCTCGTATGAAAGATTACAGAACCAAAAACTTAAGAAATGTGGGAATAGTAGGCCACAGTGGAGCAGGAAAAACTACATTAACTGAAGCCATATTGTTTTATACAAAAACAATAGACAGAACTGGGAGAGTAGAAGAAGGAACAACTATAAGTGATTATGATGTGGAAGAAAAAAAGAGAAAGATATCTGTTTCTACTTCTGTTGCACCATGTGAGTGGGGAGATACCAAAATTAATTTAGTAGATATGCCTGGTTATTTTGATTTTATAGGTGAAATGGTTGAGGGACTTAGAGCGGTAGACTTAGCGTTGATAACAGTTTGTGGAGCATCAGGAATTCAAGTAGGAACTGAAAAAGCTTGGGATTATGTAAATAGGAATAAGATGCCTAGAGCGTTTTTTATAAATAAATTAGATAGAGAAAACAGTAATTTTGAAAAGGTACTGGATGCACTCAAAGGAAGATTTGGAATATCAGTTGTTCCGATACAATATCCTATTGGAAGTGAAGCAGACTTTAAAGGTATTGTAAACGTTATATCTAGAAAAGCAAGAATATTTAATTCTAAAACACATGCTATGGAAGAAGCTGAAATACCAGCAAATTTAATTGATAAAATTGATGAATGTAAGAATATGATTATGGAAGCAGTAGCTGAAACAGATGAAGTTTTACTTGAAAAATACTTCAGCGAAGGTGAATTAAGTGATGAGGAAATTTATAGGGGACTTATTAGCGGGTCAGCTAGCGGAGACATTGCTCCAGTTATGTGTGGTTCTGCACTTAATGGCATAGGCATAGAAACTCTTGTTGAAGATATAGTTGAGTGTTTCCCTTCACCGGAAAATATGGCAGCTATTAAAGCAAGAGATATAAAAAATAGCAAAGAGATTGATGTAAAGATTAATGAAAATGCGCCTTTTTCAGCCTTTGTATTTAAAACCATAGCAGACCCCTTTGTAGGTAAGTTATCTTTGTTTAGAGTTATGACCGGAAAAGCTAAATCAGATTCTACAGTATATAATAGTAATAAAGATAAGCAGGAAAAGGTAGGAACAATGTATTTTGTAAGGGGGAAGGCCCAGTTGCCTACATCAGAAATTGTAGCAGGAGATATTGGGGCTGTGTCTAAACTTCAATTTACCGGTACAGGCGATACCTTATGTGAAATGGCTTCACCAATAGCCTTCGAAGAAATTACTTTCCCTTCTCCTTCAATGTCGATGTCTGTACTTCCAAGGTCAAAGGGAGATGAAGATAAAATATCTTCTGGTCTTACAAAACTTTTAGAAGAAGACCCGACCTTTAAGATATCAAGAGATGTTGAAAATGCCGAAATGATTGTTTCAGGAGTTGGAGAAACACATCTTGATATAATAGCAAGTAAGCTTAAGAACAAATTCGGAGCAGACGTTACTTTAGATGTACCAAAAGTTCCTTACAGAGAGACTATAAAAAAGAACGCAGATGTACAGGGAAAGCATAAAAAACAATCAGGCGGTCACGGACAATATGGTGATGTTTGGGTTAAATTTGAGCCAAGAAATGACGGAGAAGATGATTTGCAATTTGTTGATCAGGTTGTCGGAGGTGTTGTCCCAAGACAATACATACCTGCTGTTGAGAAAGGATTAAGAGAATGTATACAGCACGGTGTTTTAGCTGGTTATCCTGTTATTAGATTAAAAGCTACATTACATGATGGATCCTATCATCCGGTTGATTCATCCGAAATGGCATTTAAGGTTGCAGCATCATTAGCTTATAAGAAAGGTTTGCAATCTGCGCAGCCTGTATTGCTTGAACCAATAATGCATGTTGAAGTTAAGGTTCCGGATGATTATATGGGTGATGTAATGGGTGATATAAATAAAAAGAGAGGTAAAGTTCTAGGTATGGAGCCAGAGGATGGATATCAAAAAATAATTGCAGAAGTTCCTATGGCAGAAATGTTTAAGTATGCTACTGATTTAAAATCTATGACACAGGCAAGAGGAATATTTGAAATGAAGTTTGAAAGATATGATGAAGTTCCTGCTTTAGAAGCCTCCAAGATAATTGAAAATGCTAAAAAATTGAAAGAAGTTGAAGAGTAACACATAATTTCTTTTAATAAAGTGCAAAAATAAGACTGCAAAAATTTTGCAGTCTTATTTTTATTAATAATTTTCAACAAATACTTCGAAATAGCCTTGAGGGTGCAGACAAGCCGGGCATGCCTTTGGAGCTTCAGCACCTTCAAATATATATCCGCAGTTGTTACATTTCCATAGGACAGAAGCTGGTTTCTTGAAGGCTTCATCATTTTCTAAATTAGATAATAACTTTCTATAACGAGCTTCATGTCTTTTTTCAACCTCAGAGATTTTCCTAAATGCAACTGCAATAGCTGGGAAACCTTCTTTTTCAGCTATATCAGCAAAAGTTGGATATAAATCAGTCCATTCTTCATTTTCTCCATTTGCTGCTGCTAAGAGATTTAATTTTGTATCACCTAAGGCAACAGGGAAATCAGCAGTTATTTCAACTGTTTCACCAGCTAGTCCACCCTCGTTTAAAAATTTAAAAAACCTTTTAGCATGTTCTTTCTCATTATCAGCTGTTTCAGAGAATATATTAGCTATTTGAACATAGCCCTCTTTTTTGGCAATTGAAGAATAAAAAGTATATCTGGTTCTTGCTTGTGATTCACCGGCAAAAGCCTTCATAAGATTCTCAGAAGTTTTTGTTCCTTTTAATGAATTCATAAATATTACCTCCATCCATTAACTTTTCCTATCATGTATTAAAAATAATCAACAAATAAATTATAACATAATAGTCAAGATTTGCTATGTTAATGATTAGTTAAAATTTAGTGAATATTTTATTGTTTAATACAAAAAATAAACTTGAAAAAAATATGAAGTAGAAACTAGCTAAGCAGAGGAGAGATAAGATGTCTGAATATCGTTTAGAAGTTAATGGAACAATAGGACTAAGTGATTACGCTAATATTAATGATTATATGAATATTATTGGAGAAAATGACAAGGTTGTTGTCACAGTAGGCCAAGGAGAAGCTCATAATGTTGATATAATAACAAACCTTTTGGGACGCAATGGCTTTGAGGTAGCGCTTAAAGGCGGCCATGATGACGGCAGATATTATATTACTGCTTATAGAAGAGGAGACGAATTTAAAGGCTAATATTCAAATACAAAATATACAAAAGCACAAGTTATATATTTAATATGACTTGTGTTTTATTGTATAATATACGTATGACTCATTGTAGTAGATAAATTATTTATTTGGAGGAAAATAAATGGATAAGAATTATGTAATCGGTATTGATCTTGGAGGAACTAAAATTAATGGTGCATTAGCTGATTTAGATGGAAAAGTAATAAGCCAGTATACAATGCCTACAAATGCAGCAGAAGGTGAACAAGCTGTTTTAGAGAGAATAATAATAGTTATCGAAAAGATAATGGAGCTTGCTGGTAAGAATACAGATTGTATTAAAGCAATTGGAATTGGTTCTCCAGGGCCACTAAATGCTAAAGAGGGAATAATAATAACTACTCCCAATTTACCTTTCAAAAACTTTCAATTAGTTAAGCCATTAGTTGAAAGATTTAACATTCCTACATATTTAGATAATGATGCCAATGTAGCAGCTATAGGAGAGTATATGCTTGGAGCTGGAAAAGGTACTAAGAACATGATTTATATGACCGTTAGTACAGGAGTAGGTGGAGGAGCAATTCTCGATGGCAGAGTTTATAGAGGAGGAACATCTAATGCTTTAGAGATTGGACATATGACAATTGTTCCGGATGGTCCAAAATGCAATTGCGGAAATTATGGGTGCATAGAAGCTCTTGCTTCGGGAACAGCTATTGCAAGACAAGCCAAAGAAGCTATAGAAAGCGGTATGGAAACTTCACTTAAAAATTATGAAAAAGTTACTTCTTATGAGGTTTACAAAGAAGCTGAGAAAGGTGACAAAGTAGCAAAAGATATACTTGACAGGAGCTTTAACTATCTTGGAATTGCTGTAGCTAATACTATAACAAGTTTTGACCCTGAAATGTTTGTAATTGGCGGAGGAGTATCACAAATGGGCTCCGTATTGTTTGATAAGGTTCAAGAAGTAGTAAATCAGAGATGTTTTAAGGCTATGTCAGAGTTTTGCAAGATTGTACCTGCAGGGTTAGGAACGGATGCAGGTGTTATGGGGGCTGTTGCTTTAGCTTTACTTGAATCTAAGTAAACATAAATAATAATTTATATTTTTAAGAATAAAATTAATATGCTTTTATCGTTGGAGAAAAGCATGAACAATAAATCTATAAGTATTAAAGAAGACCGTTATGATTTAGTTTTTTAAGTCATTGCGGTCTTTCTGTATAATGTGCATAAGTAAACAGAATGGTGGAAATATATCTATATTGAAAACTATTTGAATAATAGCATTCAAATAGTTTTCAATAAAATTAAATTTAATTTTAAATATAAAACGAAAATATTTATGAATATATACAATTATTTATGCATAAAGGAGTGAATTCGTTTAGATTTAATAAAAAATACGAAAATATAAGAATAATGACGAATAATCGAATAAAATAATGTAATTTGAATTAGGTTCGATTATTTATAATTATACATAATTTAATAAATTGTTAATTTTGTGATAGCATTATATAGAAATTATATTAAGGAGGTAATTATATGTCAGAGCATAAAGGACTCTCACATACAGCGTATGGCGGCATTAAGGGTGAGGACTATGTTCCTTATATACCTGCAAGTCAAGCTATGCCTGAATTAACCACAGTTTCAATAATAATTGGATGTTTACTAGCGGCAGTGTTTGCGGCAGCTAATACATATCTGGCATTAAATGTTGGTATGACAATAGCGGCAGGAATACCTGCGGCAATACTTGGTACAGGACTTTTAAAAATAATTTTTAGAAAAAATAATATACTTGAAGCGAACTTGATTTCAGGTGTAGCTGCTATGGGTGAATCTTTAGCAGGAGGTATAGTTTTCACTCTGCCAGCTTTATTTATCTGGGGAATGAATGTTAGTTTAGCGACAATCGTTATAATAACTCTTTTAGGAGGACTTCTTGGAATAATATTTGTTGTTCCTCTAAGAAGATATCTTTTAGTTGAAGAGCATGGAAAGCTTGCCTTTCCAGAAAGTATGGCGGCTGCAGAAGTACTTGTTACAAGTAATTCTGGAGGAGCTGGATTTAAGACAGTTTTAACAGGTATCCTTGCAGGAGGAGCATACAAGTTTTTTTCAGCAGGACTTCTTCTTTGGCAGGAAGAGCCAAATTGGAATATAAATATAACACAAAACAATAAATCCATATTTGAAAGCTTCTTTGGTTTTGATGCAATGGCATCGCTTGCAGGTGTTGGATTTATAGTTGGTATTGAAGCTTCGCTTTATATGTTTGCGGGTGCTTTAGTTGCTACCTTCGGATTAGTTCCGCTTATTAAATTCATTGGAACAGGTTCAAGTGCAATACTTTATCCAGCTACAACTCCTATAGGAGAATTAAGTGCTTCTGCTATAAGAGGAAACTATATAAGATATATAGGTGCCGGAGCTGTTGCAGCAGGAGGATTTATAAGCTTAGCTAAATCTCTTCCAACAATAGTTAAATCATTTAAGTCTGCAATGTCAGGAATCGGAGCTGGAGCTGGTGAAACAAAGAGAACAGATTTAGATATACCTATGACTTGGGTTATAGGCGGAGCGGCACTAGTATTCTTCTTATCATGGTTCCTACCAATGCTTAAAATTGGATTTGCAGGTGCCCTTTTAGCAGTAGTATTTGCTTTCTTCTTTGCTGTAGTTTCTGCTAGAATATGCGGTATCATAGGTGCATCAAATAATCCTGTTTCAGGTATGACAATTGCAACACTTCTATTTGTTACATCTGTACTAAAAGCTTTAGGAAAAACAGGAAATGGCGGAATGTTCGCTGCACTTGTAACCGGAGCAATAGTGTGCGTTGGTATATCCGTTGCAGGAGGCGCAGGTCAGGCATTAAAAACATCCTATATAATCGGAGGTACTCCAAAGAAGCTTCAAATTGGAATGTATTTTGGAGTTATAATAGGAGCAATAGCAGCTGGAGCAACTCTTATCCTTATGATTAACACATATGGATTTACAGGACCTAAGGCAATAGCTGCACCACAAGCAACACTTATGTCAATGGTTGTTCAAGGAGTTATGACTGCTCAGTTACCATGGTCTTTAGTACTTATTGGAGCAACCTTTGGAATTATGATAGAACTTTTAGGACTTCCGGTATTACCAGTTGCGTTAGGAATATATCTTCCAATACACTTAAGTGCTGGTATACTTGTTGGCGGTATTGTAAGAGTTATAGTAGACAAGAAATTTGCTAAAAATGAAACTGAGCTTAAGGAAAAGACTGAAAAAGGAATACTTCTTTCTTCAGGACTTGTTGCAGGTGATGCTATTATGGGTATAATAGTTGCTCTACTTGCGGCACTTAAATTAAGCGAGCCAGTAGGAATAGGAGCAAGAATCCTTCCAAATGTAACTGCAAGCAATTGGACTGCTACGGTAGTTTATCTGCTTCTGGCTGTATGGATATATAAATTTACAGTAAAGAAAGACAAGAAAGCTTAACTTAATTTAGTATCTAGAATGTGGAAATAAATCAGAAAATTCCTTAGGGGATTTTCTGATTTATTATTTAAAAGTCCTACTTAAATTTTATATCAATTTTAAATTTATTAAAGTTGAATTCTCCTTGTTCATAAATAATTAGAAAATTTTCAAATATATTATAATATGCAGTTTACTACAAAATGGAACTATGATATCATGGTAATGACGGAATTTTCTAAATATTTATTTTAAGGGGGATTAATATGGAAAAGAAAGCTCTTTCTCACACTGCTTATGGGGGCGTAAGAGGAGAAGATTACGTTCCTTATGTGTCAACAAAGGAGGCACTACCGGAACTGACAGCTGTTTCTATCATTGTGGGCTGTCTATTTGCTATTATTTTTGGTGCTGCTAACACATATCTAGGCCTAAAGCTTGGTATGACAGTTGCGGCAGGAATTCCAGCAGCTATACTGGCTACTTCTGTATTTAGAAGAGCAACAGGTAATCGTATACTTGAAGCTAATATGATTCAAGCAATGGCAGCAATGGGAGAATCACTAGCAGGCGGACTTATATTCATAATTCCAGCAATTATTTTACTTAAACAACAGCTTACATTATTTACAATAATAGTTACTGCTCTATTAGGTGGTCTTCTTGGTATAGTATTTGTTGTTCCAGTAAGGAAGTATCTTATTGTTGAAGAACATGGAACACTAGTTTATCCGGAGGCAATGGCTGCTTCTGAGGTTCTTGTATCAGGTACTGCAGGTGGAGAAGGGCTTAAGACTATGATAGCCGGCCTTATTGCAGGAACTTTATTCAAGTTCTTTGGTGGAGCGTTTAAGCTATGGAACGAAGAACCAAGCTGGGCTATAAAAACTAAGGATTTTGATTCTTCTTTTTCATTAAGTGCTTCAGCTGCTCTAATGGGTGTAGGATATATAGTAGGTATAGAAATAGCTTCCTATATGCTAGCAGGTGCTTTAGTATCATGGTTTGCACTAGTACCACTTATAAAGTTTATTGCTCCAAATCTTTCATTAGCTTTATCACCAGTTAAGTATATTGGTGCAGGTGCGGTTGCAGCTGGTGGTTTAATAAGTATAATTAAGGCTATGCCTACAATAGTAAAGTCATTCAAATCAGCTATGTCAGGAATCAGCGCAAAGGGCGGACAGAAGAGAACAGATATTGATGTTCCGATTACATGGGTTATAGCAGCAGCTATAGTAGTATTTATTCTCACATGGGTGATGCCAAACCTTAAAGGAAATATTGTTGCTTCAATATTAATAGTTATTTGTTCCTTCTTCTTTGCAATAGTTTCTTCCAGATTAGTTGGTCTTATTGGTACTTCCAATAATCCAATATCAGGTATGACAATAGCATCATTACTTGTGATTGCTTCAGTATTAAAGGCTACAAATCACATTGGTGATAATGGAATGTTTATAGCAATTATTGCCGGAACTCTTGTATGTGTTACTGCAGCAATAGCAGGTGGAACTGCTCAAAGCTTAAAGACTACCTATATAATGGGTGGTACTCCAAAGAAGTTAGAAATTGGTATGTATGCAGCAGTTGCAGCTTCAGCAGCAGCAATTGGAGCTGTAATATTAATGCTTGATAAGGCATATGGTATTGGCGGTAAAGTTATAGGTGCACCACAAGCTAACATGATGACTATGATCGTTAAAGGAATATTTGACTCACAAATACCATGGGTATTAGTTATAGTTGGTGTTACCTTTGCAGTTATGTGCGAGCTTATGAAGATTCCAGTACTTCCATTTGCACTAGGATTATATCTTCCAATGGGATTAAGTACTGGTGTATTTGTAGGTGGATTATTAAGATGGTTATTAGATAAGAAGTATAAGAAGGATGAAACAAATCTTAAAGCTAAGACAGAGACAGGAACCTTGCTTGCTTCAGGTTTAATCGCTGGTGAGGCTATAACAGGTATATTGATAGCTTTATTTGCAATTTTGAAGGTAGATGAGACAATTGGCTTCGGAGCAAGAGTTATCACAAGTGTAACAGGAAGCCCATGGACTTCAGCCTTAATAGTACTGGTACTTTGTGCATGGTTCTATAACAAGGTTGTAAGCAGCAAGAGTAATACTAAGGTTTCAACAGGAAAACCTAACGCAAAAGCATAAAATATAATAGTTAAATTGTCGCAGCTGAAGCAAAAGCCTCGGCTGCGATTTTAATAAAATAGAGACATTATAATTTAATACATGGAGGAAACAATGGAAGATAACAATGTAGAAGTTAATAATGAAAAGGATAAGAAGACAAAAAAAGATGATAATTTTTTGATGTACGTACCTAAGAAAAAACATGAAAATTATGAAGTAAATAATAGCATTGTAAAACTTATTTTTTATCATGATAAGTTTGCAGAAAAACTTATCAGATGGCTTGTAAAAAAACCTTATGTCAGCGATATGGAGTTTGATAAGGTTGGATCAAAGGTATGGCTGCTAATAGACGGAAAAAGCTCTGTGTATGATATAGGACAAGGACTTCTAAAAGAATTTGGAAAAAGTTGTGAGCCGGTTTATGACAGGCTAATTATGTATTTAAGATATCTGAATAAAAAAGGCTGGATATCTTTTGAAAGAGGAAAACAAGAATAGATTAATATAAGAGCATCAAGATTTTTCTTGGTGCCTTTTGTATATATTGCTATAAAATAATAACTTAATATAGTGTAGTATAGTTAATTTTTACAAATTTTATCATATACAAACGAATTATAGCATTTAAGAAAACATTTCTTAAATTTTTCTTACATTATCGATATTTTATTGAAAAAGGTATATGCCAATGATATCCTAAAATAGTATATTTAAACTAATAAGAAAGAGGGGATAAAGGAGCTATGGGGAAACATAAAAAAATTGCTATTATTCTTCTTACAGCTATTATAATGATTTTGGGAAACTATAAAAATGTACAAGCAGCTGAAGAGGATAAACTCAAGGTTTCACATACTTACGGATTTGAATCTGTATATAAGTGGGGGACCTTAGTGCCAATCACAGTTGAAATTGATAATAACTTAAAAAATATTGATGGAGAACTCCAAATCGAGCTTCCTGTATTTAATCCTGAAGTGGGAATTACAAGCAATGATAATGTAACACTTTATACTCAAAATATTAATCTTCCATTAAATACTAAGAAGAAGGTTACTTTAAACATACCAATATCAAGGAATATAACTTCAGTGAAAATGAATATAGTGGAAGGTAAGAATACATTATTATCAAAGGATTTGTCATTAGGAACAGCTCTAAATCCTGAGGATTTTATAATAGGAACCTTAAGCGATGATTTTAATAGTGTAAGTTATATTAATAAGGTTTCAATAGATTCAAGCAGTATGGGAAAGAGAAATTTTAATACCAAACTTGTTAAGCTGGATGAAAATTCAATTTCAGAGGATGCAAATGTACTAAAGCCTATAAGTGTGATTATAATAAATAATTTTGATACTTCTAAAATAAGCAGTTCTAAATATGAAATTATAAAAAAATGGGTAAATAATGGAGGTATGCTTTTAATAGGTACAGGTCCATCTTATAACAAGACTTTGTCAATATTTAAAGATAACTTTATTAGTGGTGATATAGGAAATGTATCATCTGTTGAAACAAAATCGTTATACAAAATGTTAGATAACAACTCTACAAGTTCAATGAAACTAGATGCTTTAAATATAAATATCAAAGATAGCAATGCAGTAATAAAGGAAGGAACTCTGCCTCTTGTGCAAAGAATTGAAAAAGGTAAGGGGGTTGTTGCTGTAGCTGCTTTTGATTTGGGATTAAATCCGCTAACAAACTGGTCATTAAACAGTACTTTTGGAGAAAAGCTTATAGGAAATAATCTTCCTAATTACTATAATGATGTAAATACTTATAGTCGAATGGTAAATGGAGGAGGCTATAATATAAGCTATGGTCTTGGAAATATACCGGAGCTTCCAATACCAAAAGCTTCAAACTTAATAATAATATTTTTCATATACATAGTAATTGCAGCTCCAGTAAATTATATAATACTTAAAAAGAAGGACAAAAGGGAACTAATGTGGGTTACTGTACCTGCTCTTTCAATAATTTTTGCAATAGTGGTTTATTTTTCAGGTTCAACTACAAGGGTATCTAAACCAGTTGCAAATGTACTGTCTACAATAATAATAGACGATAAAGGCAATCAGTCCATACAAAGCTATGGTACTGTAATTACTCCTAAAAAATCAGATATAAAAATAGAAGCAAAAGATGATATGAATATAAGACCTATGGTGAATTTGGATTACTATGATAATAGGCAAAACGTTGATAATAGTAAAAAAAGTAAGACAATC
Organism: Clostridiales bacterium oral taxon 876 str. F0540; assembly: GCA_000466585.1. Classification (GTDB taxonomy): domain Bacteria; phylum Bacillota; class Clostridia; order Clostridiales; family Clostridiaceae; genus Clostridium_AT. The sequence continues at coordinate 65,850 of KE993494.1, read as the reverse complement.
TATTCTAAGGTAACGTCTTCTCCTAAAACAGCTATGGAATTTTACAATACCGGAGTTTTTGGACAGTACAACTTTATAGTTGATAATAACGAAGTTAAAAAGGGAGCATTGCAGTCTGAAATTAAATTTAATGACAATAAGATAACAGGAACTATAAAAAATAGCTCAGGTTTAGATTTAAAAGATTGTTATATTATTACTTCCAGTGCATATGTAGAACTTGGTGAGATAAGAAATGGCGAGACAAAGAATATTAATGAGCCAATAAAGAATTATACAGGAAACACCTATGAAATGCTTGACAATATGTTTGGAAGACAATATGGTGGAAGTCCTATTCAAAGTGCAAAACAAATACAGGAAAAAAGAGTGAAAGAACAGAAGAGAATGCTCATGCAGTCCTATTTTGATTCATTTGGCGGAAGAGTTACAGATCCTGTGTTCACTGCAATAACAGATTCTCAGGTAACCAAAGATATACTTGTAAACAATGATACTGTTAAAAAATACAGCAAGAGTCTTGTTGTATCTAATGTTGAATTAAGTTATATAAATGGAGACAAAGCTGAATATCCTTTAGGAAGTATAGTTCCAAAGGTATCTTCATTAAGCAATAAGCTAGCTTATGATCCGGGCTATGGATTTATTCATGGAGATTCAGGGGAGGTAGAAATAAGGTTCCAGGTAAGCGGAAAAGTTAAAGTTGAAAGCTTTGAATTGAAACAAAATAAGGGCAATAATCCTCATGGACCAAACTTCCAGCCGTTGACTAATAAAGGATATATATTTAATACAGCTAAAAATAGCTATGAAGAATGTGATTACAATAACTTTACAGTCGGTCAGGATAAGGTTTCTCAATATATTGATAAAGATAATACTATAAAAATAAAAATTGACACAACAGGATTAAATCAGCCTGGAACAATTCCTCAAATTTCTGTGAAGGGAAGTGTTAAGTAATGCTTGAAATAAAAAACCTTCGTAAGGATTATGGAAAGTATACAGCGGTTAATAATTTAAATTTGACAGTTGAAAAAGGAGAGATTTTTGGCTTTGTAGGACCAAACGGAGCAGGTAAAACCTCTACGATGAAAATAGTAGCAGGTCTTATGCCGGCAACCTCCGGTGAGGTTTATGTGGATGGAATAGATGCTTTGAATGAAAGCAGGAAAGTAAAAGAAAAGATAGGCTATATGCCTGACTTCTTTGGAGTATATGATAACTTAAAGGTTATAGAATATCTTGAATTTTACGCCTCTATATATGGAATAAATGGTACTGAAAGCAGAAAGGTTTGTGGAGATTTACTAGAGCTTGTTGATTTGACCTCTAAAGAAAATGCTTATGTAGATAGCCTTTCAAGAGGAATGAAGCAAAGGCTTTGCCTTGCGAGAAGTTTGGTTCATAACCCTGAGCTTTTAATACTTGATGAACCTGCCTCAGGTATGGACCCAAGAGCAAGATTTGAAATGAAAGAGATTTTAAGAAGCTTAAAGGATATGGGGAAAACTATAATTATAAGTTCGCATATATTGCCTGAGCTTGCAGAACTATGTACAACTATTGGGATAATAGAAAAAGGAAGTTTTGTTATAAGAGGAACAGTTGAAGAAATAATGCTTAATGTTTATAATTCGAGACCTTTAAAGATAAAGGTGTTAGGCAAGCTTGAAGAAGCAGCAGCTGTCCTAAAGGAAATACCAAAGGTAGATAGAATATCAGCTGAAGGATCTACTTTAACTGTAGCCTATTCAGGAACTGAGGAAGAAATGAGCAAGCTTCTTGCGATTCTTATAAGCAAAAATATTTCAGTGGTATCCTTTGGACAAAGCGAAGGAAATCTTGAAGAAATATTTATGAAAGTTACAGAAAAGGCAGAGGAGGCGTAAAAATGAGGTTTAATCCGGTTTTATCGAAAGAACTAAAGGTTAAAATGAGAAATTGGAAGGCTGCAGGAATGATAGGAGCCTATCTATTAGTAATGACAGTTGTAGCTACCTTTATCCTAATGATGATAATGAGCGATATGTCAGCTACAGGAGTTAATCGTCAAGCAGCAACAATAACTTATGGCTTCCTTGCAGCAATACAGTTCATGCTTATTATTTTTATTGCTCCGGCACTTACTTCGGGATCAATATCAGGGGAAAGAGAAAGGCAAACACTAGATTTATTATTATGTACTAAGCTTCGACCAAGATCTATAATATTAGGAAAGTTATTTTCCTGCTTAAGTCAGGTAATACTTCTAATAATAGCTTCTTTCCCTATATTTGCTACAGTTTTTGTATTTGGAGGAATATCAATAACAAACCTTCTTCAACTATTTTTGTTCTATCTAGTTGTTGCAATACTTATGGGGTGTTTAGGAGTTTTCTTCTCAACAATAATTAAAAAAACAACAACATCAAATGTTGTTACCTATGCCGTAGTTTTATTTCTGTTATTTGGAACTATAATATTAACTGCCATATATATGCAGGTTTTTGTATATGGTAAAGTCACTCAAGTGCAGCAGCCAGGTATGCCGGTATCTCAAACGGTTCAAACCTTCTTTCCGCTTTTGTATTTCAATCCACTAATTGGATTTGCTTCACTTTTAATTGATCAGTTCGGAGGAAGCGGAGCGCAAAGTATTCCTATTATTGGCGGTATGCTATCGGGTTTTGGTAAAAGCGCTATGAAGCCTTGGATTATAAGTACAATAGTAAATTTTGGTATGGCTTGTTTACTATTTTATCTCAGTGCATTAAATGTAAACCCAATAAGAAAGAAGTTAAAAATCAGAAATAAAGATATTGAATAAAGCAAATTGAAACTAATTCCATATGGAGGGTAGAAAAATGAGCAGTGTTGATAAAGAAATTATGGCTTTTATAAAGAAAATAAAGCTTAGAATTCACCTTAGCATAATTTTTAATTATATTATTTGGGGAATAATAGGAGCTTTACTTTGTGGAGCAGCAGTGAGTATTTCAGCACTGCTCTTTCCTCTATATAAAGTATACTTGATAGTTTTAAAGCTTATAGCAGCTAGTGTTGTTATTACGCTTTTGATTGGGTTAACCAGAGTACCTAAAAATTATAAAGCAGCCAAGACAGCAGATTCTCTAGGATTAAAAGAAAGAACCGTAACCTCTTTGGAGCTTATAGGAAAAGAGGATATGTTTGCGACTCTGCAGAAAAAAGATACTCTAAGCAAGTTAAAGCAATTAGATTATAAAAGTAAAATAAAATTTAAGATAAATAAAAAACAGATTGCATTATTCATTGCATTTGTATTTATAATAACTGCAACAAATTTCATACCAACAAAAGCAAAAGATAAAGCTGAACAAAAATATAAATTTAATATAACTCAAGAAGAAAAAATAGCAAGTATAGAGAAGATAGAAAAGGATATAAAGAAAAATTCTACTTTGAAAGAAGAAGATAGAAAAGAATTAATAGAAAATCTAACTTCATTAAAAAAAGAAATTAAAGAGGCTAAAAGCCTCTCAGAAATAGATAACTCATTGACTAAATTTCAAATGAAAACTGATGAGATTAAAAATAAATATAAGGAAAATGATTTGAATAATGTAGCCAGTGGTCTTTCGAGAAACAATTATACAAATAATTTGGCAAATGCCATCGAAAGAGGAGATAAAGAGGAGATTGCCCGGGAAATAAGTAATCTTCCACAAAATATACAGGGTGCTAATGATGAAGAACAGAAAAAAATAGCGAAGGATTTTGCTGATACTGCAAAAAGCACAGAGGACAGCGAACTTAAAAAGTCACTTAATGATATGGCAGATAAGCTAGCTTCTAATAATCCGGAAAAGTTTAAGGATTTAGCCAATTCTCTAAACAGTTTTAAGGACTCCTTGAATAAGACTATGGATAATAAGTATGCTAAAAACGAATTAAAAGATATTCAAAGTAATTTTATGCCTGAAAATAAAGTCGCAGAAAATCAACAGCAGCAAAACCAGTCCGGTCAGTCAGAAAATATTTCACAATCAGGTAGTCAGCCGGGCAAAAATGGCAGTAATGAAGGCAGTACATCAGCAAATGGGAGTAATGAGCAAGGGCAAAAACCGGGAACCAATTCTGAGAGTCCAGAAAACAAAATGAATGATAATGATAATAAATCTGGTGATAGTAGTAAAGAAGACCAAAATAGTGGAAACAGCAATAACCCCGGTAAAACTGGAAACAGCGGAGGCAGTGATAAAGGCTCATCAGGACTCAATAAAACCGAAAGCGGCAATGCTTCACAGGGAGAAGATGTATATCTGCCTCCGCCTCCAGACAGCAAAACGTCTGCAGATAATAATAAACCACAGGATTTAAGCAAAGTTATAGGAAAGTATAAAGAGAAGGCTTATGAAAATATGAATTCTTATGTAATACCAGAAGCAATGAAAGATATTATTAAAAACTATTTTACTTCACTGGAACAATAAAAATGAAAGGGGTATAGTCATGGAAATTGATGAAAAGATTATTGAAGATATAGTTCTTAAAGTAAAAAGTATTGAGGAGGAAGTTGGAAAGGCCATTATAGGGCAAAAGGATATTATAAGACAGGTGCTGCTGGCTATCTTTACAGGAGGCAACGTGCTTTTAGAGGGTGCTCCCGGACTTGGTAAAACTCAACTGGTAAAGACACTTGCAAAGGTTATGGATTTATCTTTTTCAAGAATACAGTTTACTCCAGATTTAATGCCTGCAGATGTAGTGGGAACAAATATTATTGTTAAAGATAGCAACTCAAATAATAATTTTGAATTTCAAAAGGGACCTGTTTTTGCTAACTTGGTTTTAGCAGATGAAATAAACAGAGCAACTCCTAAAACTCAATCTGCACTTCTCGAAGCTATGCAGGAGAGAACAGTTACTGTTGGTAAAAGCACATATAAGCTTTCAGAGCCATTCATGGTACTGGCAACACAGAATCCTATTGAAATGGAAGGAACTTATCCTCTTCCGGAAGCACAGCTCGACAGATTTTTATTTAAATTAGATGTTAAGTTCCCAAACTTAAGTGAACTTCAGGCTATCATGGATGTAACCATAACTAACAAAGAGGTTGAACTAAATAAAATAATAGATGGTGAAACTATACTTGAAATGAGAAAAATATTTAGGGAAGTACCAATTTCAAAAGGTGTACAAGAATATGCTTTGAAGGTGCTTCTAGCTACTCATCCGGAAAATGAACATGCGCCAGAGGTTTCAAAAAAATATGTAAGCTATGGAGCAAGTCCAAGAGCAGCTCAGGCTATGATAAGTGCCGCTAAAATAAGGGCTATTATGGAAGGCAGATTTAATGTATCTTTTGAAGATATAAAATATGTTGCATACCCAGCACTGAGACATAGAATATTTTTAAACTTTGATGCTATATCTGATGGTATAACCACTGACGGACTAATAACGGAAATACTTCAAAGCGTGAAAGTAATGTGAGGCAGCTATGGAAGACAAGAGTAAATTGTTTGATGCTGAGTTCTTTAAAATTCTCGAAAATTTAAATATTAATATTAAAAAAAGTGCAAGTTTTGGTGCTTCAGGAGCAAGAAAATCAAAGGTTAAAGGAACTTCAGTAGAGTTTTCTGACTTCAGGGAATATGTACCGGGAGATGATTTTAGAAGAATTGATTGGAATGCTTATGGAAGATTTGATAAGTTTTTTATAAAGCTATTTATGGAAGAAAGAGAAGCAATGATAAATATTTTTGTTGACGGCAGCAAGTCTATGAGCTTTGGACAACCTTCAAAATCCATTTTAGCATTAAGGCTGGCTGCTGCCTTTTCATATTTAGCTCTAAATAATCTTGATAGAGTTTGTGTAAATACTATGCAAAACAAGGAACTTAGAGTTACTGACGCACTAAGTGGAAAGCTAATGCTTCAGAGGACCTTGAGTTATTTGAAAAATATTGAATTTGAAGGAGCGACAGATATCAATGCTTCTGTTGTAAAAAAAGATTTTAAAAATAAGGGAGTATCTATAATCATATCTGACTTCTTCACTGAAAATGGTATAGGAGAAGCAATTAAATACTTAACTTTTAAAAAACAGGAAGTGATACTTATACATATATTATCACCCGAGGAGCTTGAACCTGATTACTATGGTCAAGTGAAACTGATAGACAGCGAAACCAGAGAAGACAGAAATATAATACTAAATCCCTCTATTATGAAAGCCTATAAAAAGCAGCTTGGCTTATTTAAAAAAAGCATAGCAGATATAGCATCAAAATATGGTGCTGCTTATATAGAAGCATCTTCTGATGAAGGCATAGAAAAAGTAATGCTTGAAAAGCTTTCTAGAAGCGGAGTGCTTTCCAGTAATTAAGGGGATTTATTAATATTTAATAGTAAATAGGGGGGCAAAAATGCACACAAATATATATTTTATAAGGCATGCGGAAGTCAAGTATACACCTGATGATTTTATAAGGCCGCTTACAGACAAGGGGAAAGAAGATGCCTTGACATTAGTTAAAGTATTTAAGGAAATTAATATAACAAAAGTCATTTCTAGCCCGTATAAAAGGGCTGTCTCAACTGTTGAGCCAATTGCAAAAGAAAAGCATCTCGATATAGAAACTATAGAGGATTTTAAGGAGCGAAAGGTATCCGATGTTTATATAGAAGACTTCCTTTCTTTCTCTAAACAGCAATGGGAGGACTTTGACTTTTGCTTGTATAACGGTGAAACATTGAGAATAACCCAAGATAGAGGCATAAAAGCATTATATCAGGTACTCAGAAAACATAAGGGTGAAAATATTATAATAGGAACACACGGAACAATATTAGGAGTTATATTAAATTACTTTGATAAAAAATATAATTATGATTTTTGGTTTAACATGAAGATGCCCGATATATTCAGATTCACCTTTAATGATGAAAAAATTGAGTGTATAGAAAATATTGAAATATAAGGTCAATTAGTTACAAGAGTTAGTAAGAATGGTGAGTAAAATGAGCATTAGTAAAAATGAAAACTTAATGATTATTATTTATGTAAAAGACCAGGAGAAAAGCAAATTGTTTTATGAGGAGCTTTTAGGCTATAAACCTATTTTACATGTACCGGGTATGACAGAGTTCCAGCTTTTAAATAATGCTTTATTAGGTATAATGCCTGAGGAAGGAATAATGAGAATCCTTCAAAATAAGATTCCAAATCCTAAGGAGGCAAATGGGATTCCAAGGAGCGAAATATACTTATTTGTAGATGATCCCGATGAATATTATATTAGACTTGTTAATGCGGGTGGAACCGGAATAAGCAAAGCAGAACTTAGAAATTGGGGAGATCATGTTGCTTATGGCTCAGATTTAGATGGTCATATACTGGCTTTTGCGAAGAAGATATAAGAATAATCTGCAATTAGTTATAGGACTAGTATTATTAGTGACTTGTAAAAAGAAGTCGGTTAGCTGACATTATTAAAAAAACAGTACAGTCAGCCATATGGATAAATGTTTATATGGCAAACCATTTTTACATTTTGATGGTATGGGGATGTGGGTAAGATGTATCTGGAAAAAAAGGCAATAAAAAGATCAAAAATAAGGTTGCTAATGGGAAAAGCTTATTATACAGCAAAAAGGTATAAGCAGTGGTACTTCAGCGGAAGAGTCTATACTAATAATATAAGTAGAGAACCATATAAATATAGCGTGTTTACACATAGCACACCTCTTTTGAGAGAGTTAAAGGATGTGGATATGCAGCTTCAATATAATAAAATTATTAATCTTAAAATCGCTATTAAAAAACTAAATGGTATAGTTTTAAAACCGGGTGAAACCTTTTCCTATTGGAAGCTTATAGGCAAGCCTATATATAAAAAGGGATATTTAGATGGATTGGTACTCTGTGCAGACGGCAGCTTTAAGGCTGGAGTTGGCGGCGGTCTTTGTCAGCTTTCAAATCTTATATATTGGATGACTTTGCATACTGGTTTAACTATAACCGAACGGTACAGGCACAGCCATGATATTTTTCCAGATGTAAGTAGAACTCAGCCCTTTGGAACTGGAGCAACCTGTTCATATCCCTCCCTAGACCTGCAAATTTATAATGGAACAAATTTTGAGTTTCAGCTTTTATTACATCTAACTAAAGACAATCTAGTAGGTGAGTGGAGGAGTACAGAGGAGTCTATGAATAGCTATGAGCTATATGAAAAGGAACATTCAATTACACCTGCTCTGTTTGGTGGATATGTACGTAATAATATAATTTATAGGAAAACTTATAACAAAAATATTGGTTTGATTAAAGATGAGTATGTTACAGAAAATCATGCTTATATGATATATAATCCATATTTGAGTGTATAGGAGACAAAGATGAAACGCAAAAGAGTAAATTTTTATTTCTTTGGAGATACAGGGAGCTATGATGACTATAATCCAGCCTATGTATGCAGTAAGGAATATGCTGCGGAAATAATCTACATGATTGCAAATAGCAAGCCCTTTTCAATAACTAAAAATGAAGTTATAAGTAGCTTGGGTATTGATGAAAAGAATTTTGATGAAGCAATAGAGAGTCTTAGTAGGATTAATGCACTAGAGGTAAAGGAAGATAATTACAGAATTAAGTTCCCAATATTTTTAGAAAAAGATGTTTTTACTATGGAAGAATATCTAAAAAATATTGGACAAGAAATTGGAACCAGCATAATGGCTTTAGAGGATATACTTATAAAAAAGATATCTCAACTAACAACCAGCAGTTCATTTAGTTACAAAAGAATTTTATACCATATCATTTGCGATAAGATATTTGATGGGTTGGCCTTTGACTATTTTGAAAAGAAAGATATATTTTGCACTTCCAAGCTTCAGCCAGGAAATAGAGATTATATTATTATAGCTTATGAAGAAAGCAAGGTTGTAGAAAGTTATAGCAGCAAGCTTTTGTGCAGCAGCAATAATTATAGAGCCTGTGGCTATACCTTTAATAGCTTCGGTGATGATAACGGTCAAAGAAAAGATATATTTAGATTTTTCAGGATGACACAAAAATCTCTTGAGGCTGCAACTCCTTTTCATGAATTAAGCGTAGCCTATATGAAACTTATTGATAATATGAACAAAGAAATTGCACAAAAATGTGGAGAACTAATTCTCAAAATAAATAAAGAGAACATCAACTATTATGAGCTTTCGGAGTGGGATAGAAATATAGTGGATTTTTTAGAGGAAATGAGCTATTTAAGTTTTAATGATAAAAATGGCAGCTTGGATGTTAAGGTTCCTATCTTTTACTCGAAGGATAATGAAATAGTTAATGAGTTGTCAGCTATAATTCTTTCAAATATATATCCTATAGTAGAGAAAGTTTTTAAAAACCTTGAGGATGAAATGAGAGAACTTACAGCAATAATACATGGGGTGCCAATTAAAGAGATTGGAAATGAAATATGGCATCAAATTTTTGGACAAACTAATGAGTATTTAGTTAGACAAGGCTTTGTGGAGCCGCCAGAGAACATAGAGGGTGAGGGCAGGTACTTAAGAAGTCTTTCTACTGATTACTAACGAAATGAGGATATAAAATGGAATTTTACAGGGCGAGAAAGAATAATGATTATATAAAATACGAAAATAGTTTTATACATAATACTGCATTACTGGCTAGTGAAAATGAAAAGGTTTTTGGAGTATTTGAATATAACATAAAAAACATTTATGAAGCGGAAATTGTTAATTTAAATATCCTTGAAGAATGCGATAAGGTGCAACTGCTTAAAGGATTCATTGAGGAACTTGTGTATTGGAACCCATATGTAAAAACAATTTCATATCGAAAAGATGAAAATATATTTAGCTGTGATGAGTTAATACAAGCAGGTTTTAAAAAAGATATTGCATGGATATTGAACTTAGATTCTAATATTAATGTCTTTAAAATAGATATAAATGACATCGTTCCAGAGCAGCTTACTGTGGACAAGGTAAAGCTAGATAGGGCATGCTTATGGATAGAGAAACCTGAAGATGTTATAGTTACCTGTGTGAAAATCGATAACAAGATAGTCTCAATAGACGGGCATTCAAGACTTGTTGCAGCTTTTAATAAAGGTTTTAAATATGTCTATGCACACTTTGAACCTGAAAATACAGATACAACCTTTTATAGAGTTTGCATGAGCTGGTGCGAAGAAGCCGGAGTTTTTAAGGTTAGTGATTTAACTAAGAGAGTCGTTCCATCAGAGGAGCATGAAAGACTTTGGTACAATAGATGTCAGGATTATTTGAGAAGACATGAAAATTAATCTGAAAGAGGTAATTACATGGATATAAATCTTTTAAGTACGCTTAAAACTGTAGGGGCATTTATTAGGTATGAGGATACTCTTGTATTTATGGTAGGGCCTGATAGTTCAGGTAAGAAACTTGGAATAGTACGGCTTGGAGGGCATGTGGAACAAGGTGAAAGTCTGCAGCAAGCTTTAGAAAGAGAAATAAAAGAAGAAGGTTCGATAAAAGTAAAGCTTATTGACTCTCCATGCACACTATATAAAAACAGTTGGGATGATAGTGATTACTTCGACATAGCTGATCTAATAAATTGGAATATTAAGCCTTTAGTTATAAAAAAAGATAAGTTAAGTTCAACTGCAGTATTTTTATCCTATACATATGAAGAACCAAAACCTTCATCAGAAGCTTATGGATTAGTTTTCTTAAAATATAAGGACATAATAAATATTTGTTCCAATAAATTAACATTAAGAGATTTTATCAATGACGGTGGAAAATTCATTAAACAAAAGGAAATTGACTATGATATGGAAATATGTGCAGGAGTTCATCTTTCTTTCTTGTATAAGCTATTAGAGGACAAAAATGAAGTGGCAATCAAATATATTAAAGGAGATTACAATGAAAGATAATATTTTATTTGATAGTTTTCCAGTATTAGAATCAGAAAATATTGTTCTAAAAAAGGTAGAAGAAATTGACCGCGAAGAATTATTTTCGATATACAGCAATGATAATGTATTTAAATACTGCGGAATAATACCCAAAAAGAATAAAGAGACTGTAAAAAGTATGATAGGGCATTTTGAAAGGGATTATAATAAAAAATCAAGAATAAAGTGGGGTATTTATTGTAAACAGGATAATATGAAGCTTGTTGGTATTATTGAAGTGTTTGATATTAATCAGAAGATTAATATGGTAACAGTAGGATATTTTTTAGCAGAAGCATATTGGGGAAAAGGAATTGCTACCGAATCATTAAAAGTATTAGTAAGATATTTGTTTGAAAATGTGGAAGTAAACAGAATACAAGCTGAAGTAATGCCTGAGAATAATGAATCAAAAGAAGTTCTTATTAAAAATGGGTTTATAAAAGAAGGAACGTTGAGGCAGGCAAGCTTGTGGTCAGGAAAAGGAGTAGTTGACTTGGAGGTATATGGCTTGCTCTATCAGGATTACAAAAATTTAAGTTAATTTACTTCGAGGTAGATTATGGAGAATAAATTACACAATAGACTTAGAGAATTGTTTTCATTAATTAAGCGTAAGGCTAAAAAACTTAAGCGGGAAATTGGAGCATTATATTTGGCCTACAAACGTGAAGATGTGCCTTTGTATGAAAAAATAGTTTCACTGCTAGTAGTAGGCTATGCATTAAGCCCAATTGACTTGATACCAGATTTTATACCTATCTTGGGATATTTAGATGATTTAGTTTTACTTCCGATTGGTATTTTGCTAGCAGTTAAGCTAATTCCGAGCAATATTATGGAAGAATGCAGAGAGCAGGCTGAGAATGTCTTTAGTGAAGGCAAGCCTAAAAGTTGGATTGCCGGAGGAATTATAATAAGTATTTGGACTTTAATTATTATAATAATAGCTCTAAAAATCTATAGAGTTTAAAGCCCTAAATGGGCTTTAACGGGTAACTTATGAGCGAAGCGAATGTCTTACCTCGTGCCCTAGGAGAAACGAGCGCTCTAAACTATCCAGTGTTTTGACTGAAAGGAGGTGCAGGGTCTAAATGACCTTGCACGGGTAGTTTGCGAGTATGAACGAGCACTCTAAACTACCCAGTGTTTCGACTGAAAGGAGAAAATTATGAGAGGAATACCTAATTTAGTAGAGGCAAAGATAATGCTTGAAGAGGCAGAAAAATTAAATCCCGGACCATGGGTTCAACACTCTCTCTATGTAGGACAAGCGGCTAAATTAATAGCTGAAAACTGCGAAGGCATGAATCCAGAAGCAGCATATATATTGGGAATGCTTCATGATATCGGGAGAAGATACGGAGTTACAAATATGAGACATTGTCTTGATGGATATAACTATGCATTAGAAAAGGGATATGATCTTTTAGGCAGAATATGCATAACACACTCTTTTTCCACTAAAAACATAAAAGAAGCCTTCGGGAAATGGGATTGCAGCGAGGATGAATATGAGTTTGTTGTAAAATATTTGGACTCAATTGAATTGGATGACTATGATAAGTTAATTCAATTATGTGATGCATTAGCACTTCCAGAAGGTTTTACGCTTATGGAAAAGAGAATGATTGATGTTGCTTTAAGACATGGGGTTCATCAACATATCATACCTAAATGGAAAGCAACCTTTGAAATAAAAGACTATTTTGAAAAGCGTATGGGAAAATCTATTTATAGTGTTCTGCCGGGTGTAGTTGAAAATACTTTTAAATTATAGAGTTGGTGATAATTATGATAAAAAGATGTATTATGATTTTTCCTCATTTTGAAAGTGGACATGTTATAGATGAAATAAGAGAAAAATATGATCCCCTTGCTCATCATGTAAGACCACATATAACCTTGGTCTTTCCTTTTGAAAGCAATATAACTTCTGAAATGTTAAAGGAACATATAACAAATGTACTATCTGAATTTAAACCTTTTGAGCTAGTTTTATCAAGTATAACGCCTTCAATAAACTTTGGAAGATATTTATTTCTAAATGTAGCAAAAGGCAGCGAAGAAATAATTAAGATACATAGAAAATTGTATTCAGGAATACTTGAAGAATATTATCCTAGGTGGCTGATTGGAAATAAGTTTATGCCTCATATGACTGTAGGAAGCTTTAATGATGAGGATATATTTATAAAGGCAATTAATGATACTAAACATTTTTATGACAGCTTTAAAACTATAGTTAATAAAGTAAGTGTGGAAATTATTGATGAGAATGAGGATTCTATAATAGAAAATGATATAAGTTTTTAGGTGTATAGGGGATAAAAGTTATGCAAAGAAAATATGCTTTTGATAAAGTTGCTGAGGAATATGACAGGATAAGACCTAAGTATCCTATAGAAGTTTATAAAGATATAATAGAGTATTCAAATTTGAAGCAAGATGGGAAGATACTTGAAATAGGCTGTGGTACTGGTCAGGCAACAGAAGGTTTTGTAAATTTGGGATATACAAATATTACTGCTGTTGAGCTTGGAAAAGATTTATGCAAAATTGCGGCTGATAAATTTAAGGATTATAAAAATGTTAATATCTTTCATTCAGATTTTGAGGGATGGAGAGAAGAAACAGGACAAAAGTTTGATTTGGCTATATCAGCTACAGCATTTCATTGGATACAGCAGGATATAGGATATAAGAAAACTGCAGAATTATTAACTGACGACGGATCAATAGGTTTCTTTTGGACACATCATGTTCCCGGAAGAGGAGAGATATTTTCCGAGATAAGTGAAGCTTATCAGAAGTATGCACCTCATCTTGACTATAATAATTCAAATCAGGTGGAAGAAATAATAGAGGAGAAAATAAAATCAATTAAAGCAACCAGCTTATTTAAGGATTTGGTTGTGAAAAAATATGAGTGGGTTGATAAGTATTCGAGTGAAGATTACATATCATTATTTAATACAAATTCTGCACATCAGGTTTTAGACGCAGATATAAAGGATAGGGTGTTTAATAATATTAGAGAAATAATAAAAAAGCACGGTAATCAAATATTAAAGCCTCAATTTGTAGTGCTATACTTGGCGCAAAAGAAATAAGAAGGGTAAAAATATGATTAGAGTCAATTTTTATGATTTAAATACAATAGAGGATAGCAAACTTCGTTTTGCAGTTATAGTGGCAAGATATAGTGATAAATGGATATTTGTAAGGCATAAAAAAAGAGAGACTTGGGAGATACCGGGAGGACACAGGGAAAAGGACGAAGATATAAACTATACGGCATCTAGAGAGCTAATTGAGGAGACTGGTGCAAAGGATTTTAATATTATCCCAATATGTATATATTCTGTATGCAGGGGAGAGGAGGAATCCTTTGGGCAACTATTTTATGCAAAAGTTGAATCATTAGAAGAACTTCCTGATTTTGAAATAGGTGAAGTTAAATTATTTGACAGTATACCTGAGAATTTAACTTATCCTATGATTCAGCCTTACTTGTTTAATAAAATTGATAAGTACTTAAAAATATTAAATTAATATATGACCGTAAATAATTTAACTTGGAGTTAAAAAAGAGGGGAAGTAATATAATGCCTTTTCCAATGACTCATTTGTCTATTGCTTATAATATATTAAAGGATACAACTCAGATTGAAAAACCTTGTGATTTTATGCTAGGAGCTGTTGCACCTGATTCAGTTCACTTTATAGACAACTATAACAGTGATATGAAAAAGATAAGCCATCTATGTGTTGGAAATGAAAAATGGGGCAGGCTTTCAAATAATGATGAATGGCAAAAAAACGTACTTGCCTTTTTAGAGGAAAATAAGCATACAGAAAAAGCAGACTTCATATATGGCTTTTGTGCACACATACTAGCTGACATACAAAATAATATAAAAATATGGACACCATTTTTAAAAGAAAATATACAAGCACTAGAAAGCGGAATGGGTAGTATTTATCATAAGGAATCTTATGATTTGGATTATGTATTATATGACTTGAGTCTGAACAAAAAAGTAATATGGGAAATGCTTGAAAATGCAGAAAGTTACCATATTCCCAATATTATTGATGAAGAAGCAATAAATAAAATGAAAGACAATCTCCTGCATGTTCAATTTTTACCTAGAGAATCTGTAGATGTATCTTGTAATAAGTATGCTACTATCTCTCGTATTCAGGATTTTATTTCGGAGGAATCTATTTATATTAAAAGTATTTTGTTCGGAAATGATTAGACATTTATATTGATGCTAAATTTTAATAAAGCAGGTGATTCGATATGAAAATAGACATCATTCCTGTAGAGGCAGAAGATAAAGAAATACTAAGAAATTTATTAGAGAAATATGATTATGAGTTTTCGCAATATGATAATCGTGATGTAAACAAACTAGGGTTATATGGCTATGATTATTTGGATAATTATTGGACGGAAAAAAATCGATGGGCATTTTTCATTACTGTAGACGATAAGATAGCTGGATTTGCGATGGTGAATGATTTTCCAGAAACAAAAGAGGAAACGGATTACTCATTAGCCGAATTCTTTATTATGTACAAGTACCGCCGCAGGGGGATTGGAAAGTATGCAGCACAAAGAGTATTCGATATGTTTAAGGGAAGCTGGCAGTTAAAAAGACATCCTAAAAACTTAGCTTCAGTACATTTTTGGGATAACGCAGTAAGTGAGTATACAAATAACAATTATAGATTAGTAAAAGCTTATCCAGACACGGAATATGCTGATGGAACCTTAGGAGATATATTCTTCTTTGACAATTTAAAAGGGTGTGAAAGTTATGAGTGAAGCTTTTTGGAATGAAAGGCTTGATTTTTTAAAGGCAATACGTACAGGCTGGTGTAACGAGGATTATATTGAGTTTCTAATAGAAAAAGTTTGGAAGATAAAGAAGCCTGTGAATCTAATTGATTTTGGATGCGGCTTTGGATATGTAGGTCTGCTATTTTTGCCACTATTACCTAAAGGGAGCACATATACCGGAGTTGATATAAGTGAAAAACTTTTAAAGGAAGCGGAAAATATTTTTGATGGTTCGGGCTATACTGTTAAATTTATTAAAGCAGATTTGAATGAATATGAATCTGAAGAAAAATATGATATTGCTATATCTCAAGCTGTGTTAAGACATATACCTAATGCAGAGAAAGTTCTTGGAAAAATGATACAGGCCATTGTGCATGAGGGCTTAGTTATATGTATGGAATCAGATTTGGAGCTTGAAAAGGCAGGCTGTTATTTCAGTGGTTTAGATTATATTGAACTGGGAATGACAGAGCTTCATAGAAAATTATATAGAACAGAGCTTAAAAACGGTGGAAGAGATTACAGATTTGCTATGAAAATTCCTATGCTTATGCAGGAATTGGGACTTTATAAGGTTGCAGTAAGAATGAATGACAGCATTAAGTTTATTAATCCAATGGAAGATGAAGAAAAGCATCTTAAACAGCTCAATGCACTAACAGAAGCTTGGGGATGGAATAAACAGTTATCAGAATCAGATAAAATAGAGTATGTTAGTGGACTTATGGATAGAGGACTAAGCAGAGAAGAAGCTGAAAGCTATGTTGAAGGTATATCAAAAATAAGTGAATATCTAATGACTAATAAAGAGGATGCTTATGTTATTCAAGCACCTGGTACACTTATATCCTATGGTATAAAGAAGAGCAAATTATAATTTGGGGGTAAAATATGGTTGAAAAAATTGAGCCTTATAAAGGAATTGCAGTCACATATGATGAGATTAGACCTACCTATCCGGAAAAATTAATTGAAGATGTGATTTCTAAAACAGGTATAAATTTGGGAAGCAACTTACTGGAAATAGGTGCAGGAACAGGTAAGGCTACTGTACAATTTGCAAAAAAAGGTTTCACAATTAAAGCTGTGGAGCTGGGAGAGGATATGGCAGAATTATTGAGAAATAAATGCATTGATTATCCTAAGGTTTCTATAGATGTATCTGCCTTTGAAGATTGGAAATGCTCTGATAATAAAAAATATGATCTGATTTATTGTGCTCAGGCCTTTCACTGGCTGGATGGAAGTATTAAATATAAAAAATGTCATGAGCTTTTGAAGGATAATGCTTATCTTGCACTGTTTTGGTATAACCCGTGTGATGATTTGCCTTTAACAAGAGAAATTGATGAAAAAATAGAAGGGATATTTAAAAAATATTCCTCAAATTATATGGTTGATAATATAAAGCCTCAAAGAAGAGCACATGATGGAATATCAAATGAGGATGATAGAAAAGCAGAGATAGAAAAATCCGGGTTCTTTAAATTTATTGAAAAAATAGAGTACAGAGGTGAAAGCAGAAGTACTGCTAAGCAATATTTAAAGGTTAAAAAATCTGTTCCCGCAATTGCTTCTATCTTTGATAACTTAAGTGATGAAGCTATCGATAAGATGGAAAATGAAATTATTGATGTTATTAATGGTCATGGCGGGTACGTAAATGCATTGTTCAAGTTTTCTCTGTACATAGCTAAAAAAGTATCCTAAAGTAGGTGATTAAATGAGATTTTTTTCGTACTGGCCTTTTATATTTTTACTGTTGATTCCACCTGTTGTTATGCTGTATTTTTTAAAGCAAAAGCCGGAGGAAAAAGAAGTAGCCAGTTTATACCTTTGGGACAAGGTTTATAAAAGCAAGGAAGTAAATACACCCTGGGAGAGATTTAAAAAGAGCCTGCTCTTATTTTTACAGCTTTTAGCCATATTGCTTTTAATACTGGCGCTTACAGATCCTTTCTTAAATTTTAAGGGGAAAGATTATCAGAATGTGATTCTTGTTATTGATAATACAGGAAGTATGGAAGCTAAATACAATGATAATACAAGATTTGAGGAGGCAAAAAAGAGGGCGGAGAAGTTTATAGGCTCACTAAGGACGGGAAGCAGAATAAGCATAATATCAAGTGGAAATGCTCCTAAGGTTGAGGTAAGCGGAACCACTGATAAGGCTGAGGCACTTTTAAGACTTAAAGAAATGCAGCCTATGGATTTGTCAGGGGATATCAATGAAACAGTATCTCTTGTAAAATCTATGGCCAAGCAGTATGAAAGCTACAGAGCTGTTTTTTATACTGATGGAAATGTTGATATAAAGGATTTAAATGCGGAGATAGTAAGTCTTACGAGCAAAGGAGACAATGTGAGCCTTGATTACATATCTCACAGCAAAGAAAAAAATGGACTTAAGGTTATGGTTAGAGCAACAAACAGAAGTGATAAGGATTTAAACAGAGAGATTTGCATATATGGTGATGATAAAGTACTTGCTGTTAAAAAGATCGACATGAAGGCTGGAGAAACCAAGACTGTTTACTTTGAAGGTATTGCAATAAAAGACGATCATTTAAAGGCTCAGATTACTGAGAAGGATGACCTAATGAATGATAATACTGCATATGATGTTATTAAGCAGGGAGAAACTCAAAAGGTTCTTCTAGTTACCTCAAAGAATCTGTATATTGAAAAAGCTCTTTCAACAGTAAATAATGTAGAGCTTTATAAGTCCAGCGGCATCGATGGGCTTAAGCTTTCAGATAAATATAATTTATATATATTTGACGGCGTGGTTCCAAGTGTTCTTCCAAGCGACGGAAGTATCTTATTTGTTAATCCTCCTGACAACTCTCTTTTTCAAGTAAACTCAACTGTGGAGGGCGGACTTGGAGAGGTTATAGAAGATAATGTCACAAAATATGTAACAGGAGCTATTTTTAATGTTGAAAAGCAAAGAGATATGGTTATTCCAAAATGGGGTAAACCTATTTTAAAGGTAAATGATAAAGATGCAGCTTTTATAGGAGAATATAAAAATAGAAAGTATGCAGCTATAGGTTTTGATCTTCATAAGACGGATTTGGTTTTAAATTCTGAGTTTCCAATACTTATGCATAATTTATGCTCTTATCTAGTTGATACTGGACTAATGGTTAAGACTGATTATCTTTGCGGCGATGGAGTTGAGGTTAATGCACAGGCTGATGGAGGAGATTTAGCCGTGGATACTTCCTATGGCACAAAGGAAATAATACCATTAAGATATCCTCTGAAGAATTTTTCAGCAACCTACAAGCCGGGGGTTTATAAGGTAACTCAAAAGTTTGGAGATGCTGAAAAAAGCAATATATTTGCTGTGAATTTCCCAACGGATAAGGAATCAAATATAAATGCACAAGTCAGCAATACAGATTCAAAAGCTAAAACAGCGTTAAGCAAGATGTCAGGAATAGTTCTTCAGCCATATTTAATTATGGGGCTTATTGCACTCATTGCTCTTGAATGGATTGCCTATGTAAGAAGATATTAAATTTATTATAAATGGAGGTTTATTATGATAGTTACAACAACAAACAATATCGAAGGAAGAAAGATAGTCGAATACAGAGGTATAGTTTGCGGAGAAGTTATATCCGGAGTGGATTTTATAAAAGACTTTGCAGCAGGGCTTACTAACTTCTTTGGAGGAAGATCAAAGTCCTATGAGGATGAGCTTATTTTGGCTAGAGAAAATGCTTTGGAAGAACTTAAAGAGCGTGCGTCAAGGCTTGGCGCAAATGCTGTTGTAGGAATCGATATTGACTACGAGGTGCTTGGTCAGGGCGGCAATATGCTTATGGTCACTGCATCAGGTACTGCTGTAGTTATTGAGTAGAATCTGCTCATTAAAAGAGTCTAAGCCTATCGTGTGTTATTTGATTTCTGAAATAACACACTAGGCTTAAGCTGCTTTATAACAGTATATTATACATAAGACACCACCTGGAGGTGATAAATTTGACCCTGGAAATATTAAGACCGTACGCATTAGTAATTTTTCCTTTAGCAATAATTTTTACATTTGTGATGACTCGTTTTATGATAAGAATGACGAGAAAAAAGAAAATATCTGTACTTACAGCAAGAATATTAGTTTTTACGTTTCTGGTACTGGCTCTTGCAGGTATAAGCATTAAATGGAGGATAGATACTACCACAACCATGTTTGTCGTAGACTCCTCAGACAGTACTTCTCTTCATAGGGAAGAGGAAGAGAAGTTTGTTAAGGATGCACTGCTTCAAAAGCCTAAAAAAGATAAGACTGGTATAATAACCTTCGGCAGTGACAGCTTAATTGACCAGTTTATTTCGAAAAATAATTCCTTTAGCAAAATAGAAACTAAACCAGTAGGTACATATACAAATATTGAAAATGGATTAACAACTGCATTGTCACTTCTTCCTCAGAATAATAAAAAAAGAGTTGTACTTATAACTGATGGAGAAGAAAATGAGGGGAGTGCTTATAAAATAGCACCATCACTGTTGGAGCAGAATGTAGATTTTAAGGTATATAAAATCGAAAAGACGCAAGGTGATGAGGTAGCTGTTGATAATATAACCATACCTGAAAAGATAAATCTTGGAGATGAATTTACTGTAGTTGCCAATATAACAAGTACAGTAAGTACTTCAGCAAAGGTAACTCTATATAACGGAAGAGAAAAAAGAGGAGAAATGAATGTTGAGCTTCAAAAGGGCAGCAATAGATTTGTCTTTAAAGATACAGCTGAAAGCGGTGGTTTTAAAAGCTATAAAGTTGTTGTTGAAGCAAACAAGGATACTGAAATAAAAAATAATGAATACTCAGCTTTTACTAATATTCAGGACAAGCCCAAGATACTTTTGATTGAAGATAAAAATGGCGAAGCAAGTGAAATTGAAAAAATGCTTACTGCTTCAAAAATGGACTATAAAAAGATTAATGCTGCTGCAGCACCAAGGAATATAGATGAACTTAATCAGTATAAGACTATAATTACTTGTAATGTTCATGTGGAAAGTTTAAATAAGGGCTTTTTAAATGCTTTAGAACCCTACGTTAAGGATTTTGCTGGAGGCTTTATAGCCACAGGAGGAGATGAAGGCTTTATATTAGGAGAATATCTGAATACTCCTCTTGAAAAGGTACTTCCTGTATATATGGATATGAGAGGCAAGAAGGCAATACCTGAGATGGGGCTAGTTCTTGTTATAGACCACTCCGGAAGCATGAGCGGCGGAAATCAAAATGTAAAAAAGATAGATTTGGCTAAGGATGCAGCACTTAAGGCTGCAGATACACTAAGGGATGTAGATGAGCTTGGAGTTATAGCTTTTGATGATCAAGTGACTTGGGCTGTATCAAGACAAAAAGCTTCCAATAAAACTGAAATTAAAAAGAAAATTGGAGCAATAGGCATTGGCGGAGGAACAACAATACTTCCTTCACTTGAGGAAGCTTATAAATCACTAAAAGAAAGCAAAACAAAAATAAAGCATGTAATTCTTTTAACAGACGGTCAGGCTGAACAATCAGGATATGATCCTTTAATAGAAAAAATGAAAAAAGAAAAGATAACTGTTTCTACTGTAGCAGTCGGCAAAGATGCTGATACTAAGCTTTTGCAAAGCATAGCAAAGAAAGCAGGAGGTCGTTATTACTACACAGATGAAAATACAAATATACCAAGGATATTTGCAAAAGAAATATTTATGGCTGCTAATGTTTATCTGAATGAAAGGGAATTTACACCAAGAGTAGTAAGCAACCATCAGATTTTAAACGGAGTTTTGGTAGATGGAAAGCTTCCTAATTTGTTTGGATATGTAGCATCCTCACCAAAGGAAACTGCAAGAGTTATTCTGCAGAGTGATGAGGAAGATCCTATATTATCTGTATGGCAGTACGGGCTGGGTAAGGCTGTAGCCTGGATCTCAGATATGAATGGAAAGTGGAGCAAAAACTACGTAACTTGGGATAAAAATTTAAAGCTATGGCAGAACATAATAAACTATACCGTAGAAAACTATGGGGATGAAAGCGGACATGTAGATGTGAAAAACTCCGGAAGCAAGGGTGAGATAAAGCTGACCACTAAGAATGCAGGTGAGGATTTAAAGGTGAATGCTGTTGTAATGGCACCTGATTCTACAAGTAAGGAAGTAAAGCTGAATCCGACAGCACCGGGCGAATATACGGGTAGTTTTGATATGAAACAGACCGGAGTATACATGGTGAGTGTAAGACAAAATAAGGGAGAGCAGGTTTTGGCTGCTCTAAATTCAGCTGTAGCTCTTCAGTATTCACCGGAGTATAAAATCTCAACTCAAAATAGTTCTTTAGATAAAATGCTTACTGAAATGGGAGTAAGCTATATAAAAAGCCCTTCAGAGGTTTTTTCAGGGGACTTAAAGGCTGTAATAAGCAAGACTCAGCTAACACCATACTTTTTAAGTCTAGCTTTACTTTTATTCTTTATTGATATTGTTCAAAGAAAGCTTAATATATCCTTTAAAGATTTATTTAAGAAAAGAAAAGAAGATAAGAAGTTACAGGAAGCTGTTGAACCAACAGTGAAAAAGGATTATGTTGATTACGAAAAATCTTCAGAGGCACACTTAGAAACTGAAAAACATGAAGAAAAAGACTCTAAGGATAAAAAATCTAAAGATAAGGAAGATAACAAATTAGATACCGGTGCTCTTTTAAATAAGAAAAAGAATAGATACTTTTAAGGTAGGTGACTAATATGAATAATTTAAGCATCAACCATGACTCTTTAAAGGGAAAGCTTGCTTTGGTTACCGGAGCAAGCAGACTTAAAGGAATAGGAGCGGCAATATGCAAAGAACTAGCTCTTAGGGGAGCAGATATATTTTTCACATATTGGACTAATTATGATAACTGCCTTTCTGTTGGGGTAAAATCAGATGAGCCTCACGTACTTATTGAGGAGTTAAGAGGACTTGGAGTAAGAGCTGAAAGCATGGAACTAGATTTGTCAGATATAAATTCTTATTCTAAACTTCTTAATAGAGTAAAAGAAACATTAGGATATCCTGATATCTTAGTGAATAATGCCTGTTATTCTGTTAATGATAACTTTGAAAATATTACATCAGAAAGTCTTGATGCTCATTACAATATAAATATAAGAGCAAATACCTTATTGAGTACCGATTTTGCAAAAGGCTTTAATAAAGGCTCTGGCGGAAGAATTATTAACTTGACCTCAGGTCAGTCACTGGGACCTATGCCTGATGAGCTGTCCTATGCAATTACTAAAGGAGCTATAGAAACAATTACGTATACGCTTTCGGCTGCAGTTGCCTCCAAAGGAATAACTGTTAATGCAGTTAATCCTGGACCAACAGATTCAGGGTGGATTACTAAAGATTTAGAAAAAGAATTTATTAAAGCATTTCCTTTTGGAAGGATAGGCAAACCAGACGATGCCGCTAGATTAATAGCATTTTTGGCAAGTGATGAGGCTCAATGGATAACGGGGCAGGTAATACACTCTGAAGGCGGATTTAAAAGGTAGGAAGCAGTGGCAGGCGATGATAAACGACTAAATAACTATTTATCTAAGGATTTTTATAATATAAAACAGTTTTGGGTATAACAATAACGTAAATTTAAATAAATTTTTGCGAAAGAAGGGATATCCATGAGTGTTTTAAAAATCAAAAAGTTGTTTTTCATACTATGCGCAGCACTAGCTATTGCATTAATACCTATTAGCTCTGTAAGAGCAAGTGAGCCTGCAGGAGGACCTTTTAAACTTCCTAACCTTCCCTACAGCTACGATGCCTTAGAGCCATACATAGATACTCAGACAATGATGGTACATCATGACAAGCACCACGCAGCTTATGTTGAAAAGCTTAATGAAGCTGTAAATAAGTATCCGGAGCTTAAGGATAAATCTCTTGAATATCTTTTAAGCAATTTAGATAAGCTGCCTAATGATGTAAAAGAAGCCATAAGAAATAATGGAGGCGGACATTATAATCACAGCCTTTTCTGGACTATAATGGGCAAGGATAAAGGTGGAGAGCCTAAAGGAAAGCTAAAAGAAGATATAGTGAAGAGCTTTGGAAGTTTTGATAATTTTAAAAAGGAATTTAAAACTGCTGCTCTAAATAGATTTGGAAGTGGATGGGCATGGCTTATAAAAGATAGAGATGGAAAGCTTAAAGTTATATCCACACCAAATCAAGATAGTCCTATAATGGTTGGAACAACACCTATAATGGGTCTTGACGTCTGGGAGCATGCATATTACTTAAAATATCAAAACAAGAGGGGAGACTACATAGATAACTGGTGGAAGATTGTAAACTGGGATGAAGTTGAGAAAAGGTATAAATAAAATATAATGAACTAAAAGTAGGTGTTTTAACAGCACCTACTTTTTACTTAACTCTCAAGCCTATAACCAACTTTATAAACTGTTTTTATATTAGCTTTCAAATTAAGCTTATCTCTAATTCTCTGCACATGGATATCTACAGTTCTTGTTTCGCCGGCATAATCAAACCCCCATACTTTTTCGAGAATTTGTTCTCTTGAAAGAGCAATATTTTTATTTTGTAAAAATAATATTAAAAGGTCATATTCCTTATAGGTAAGCTCAACAAATTTACCATCTAACTTGACTATTCTTTGATCACTAAACACTTCGATATTATTAAATACAATATTTTTCGGGCCATCGTCATATCTTCTTAAAACAGCTTCTATACGTGCTATAAGTTCGATTGTTTCAAAGGGTTTCACAATATAGTCATCAGCACCAAGCCTTAAGCCTGTCACTCTATCTAACACCGATTCCTTAGCTGTGACAAATATAACAGGAACATTTTTATATTTAATTTGAGAAATAAGAGTAAAGCCATCAATCTTGGGAATCATTACGTCAAGAAGAATGAGATCAAGCTTTTCTTCCTCTATAAGTTTTTTTGCTATAGAGCCATCTAAAGCTTTATATACCTTATATCCAATGATTTCTAAATTTATTGCAATTAAATCACTTATAGCTTTATCATCTTCTACTACTAGAATTTTTTTCATTATTAATTTTCTCCTGTATAGAACGTTGATCATTTTTGCTTAGTCTGTTGAATCCAGAAACTATCTTGTCTTCAGCATTAATAGTTAAAAAATAAGATTTTTCTGTGTTACTTTTATTAGTGATTATAATATTTGTAGATTGTGATAAGTAATTAGAATCCTTATACGAATTTAGTGCCGAAACATTATAATCAGCAACATTAATATTTAATTGCCCAAGAAAGGGTGTGATAATATTTCTGATTTCAGTAGTTGATAGTTGAGGCAGTTTTTCTGTATATAATTTATTGAGGTCAGCTAATTGAATTTGTACTACCTCCCCGGTTGATGAATCTAGTGTACAACTATAAAAGGCTTTTTCATTGTTTTTTTTCCAAGTTATGCTCCACTGTAAGTTACTATTATCAGTATCGTCTTTTAAAAGCCTTATATTTTCTGAGAATTGAGTCCTATCTATTTTTACATTTAAACCTTTTTCAAAAATATCTAGGGCCTTTTTTATAGCATTTTCTCGTGTAAGAACATTAGTAGGAGTAGTATTGATAACTTGACCTTCTAATAAAGCTTTTTCAGAGTATAGTTTATCTTCATAGTGATTTAAAGTTTTGGTACAGCCCGTAAAAATAGAAAGAATCATTACTAATAGTACTGGTATTAATATTTTTACTGATTTTTTCATGATATATTGCTCTCCTTTAAAAACTGAATAATCACCTCAGTACCATTATCCTGTTCGCTATAAATGCTTAATTCAATATTATGAGTTTTGCATATCTCATCACATATAGCTAAGCCTAATCCAACTCCGCATTTAGCCCTATCTCGGGCTTTATCAACCATGTAGAAAGGTTCCCTAATCTTAGTTAGATCTTCTTTAGGTATACCTATACCATAATCTTTAAAAGATAGCTGATACATTGAAGAATTACCTAGAAAGTTACCTGTTATATCAATAATTTCGTTATTCTCTGAGGCTTTAATAGCATTATCTAAAATGTTTATAAAAAGGACTACAATAAGCTGCTTATCAGCAATTATTTCAGTATCTTGTATATCTATATTCAAGCTTAAATTTTTACTGTTGACTTTATAACTCAGGCTTCTGCAAGCACTAATAATGCAATCTCTCAAGGATAAATTCTCAAAGTTTAGATCTTCTCGTTTGATTAGTATAAGTTTTAGCAGCGTCGAATTAAGCTTTTCCAATCTCCTAGATTCAGAACTAATATAATTCAAAGCTGTAAATTTAATATCTTCATTTATGTTTCCTTTTAGAAGCAAATCTGAATAGCCAATTATGGATGTAAGCGGAGTCTTTAGCTCATGAGTTAAACTATCAATAAATCTCTGCTTAGAGCTGTTCATATTTTGTAGTTCTTCTATCGTATCTTCAGTAGCTTGTACCATTAGATTAAAGTTTTCAGCTAAAGCGCCTATTTCATCTTTTCTGGGTTTAAATTGAACCCTTTTAGAATAATTTCCATAAGCTATTTCTTTAGAGGCCTCGGTTAGCTTGTCTATTGGTTTTGTGACTCTTTTGGCAATTAAGTACATTCCAATAGCAAGTAAAGCAAATACCACACCATCAAGCATAAAGAAAAGATTATAGTTTTTAGTTCTTTCAATATAAATAGAATTAATATCTTTTGTTATAATTAGCTTAATTGTACTATTTTGCAAAATGAATTTAGAACTAACAAAAAGATAATGAATATTATCAATATCTCTGATTATAAAAAAGCGCTCGTTCAATTTTGCTTCAGTTATTTCTGGCCTTGGCATATTTAAAGTTACATTGTTCCTGGAAAAAATCAGATTATTATTATCATCATAAAATTCCAAAGCATCCTGTGCCGTTGAATCATTAGTAGTATACCCTGTAACTACTAAAGCAAGCCAGTCTTTAAGCTGATTTTTTGAATTGGCATCAGTAGTATATGTTGAATCTATATTAAGATAAATTGTTCCCTCCATAACTTTATGTTCATCAATTGCTGTTTTGATAGTCCTATCAAGGCTTCTTTTGTGAATATTTTCGATAATAAACACTCCTGCACCATTAAAGATTATTAAAAACAATGCCATTGAATATATAAATATTCTCTTCCAAAACTTCATGCTCTCACCATTATCCTTATAGGTATTATTTACTAATCATATGATGTTAGGGTAAGTTTTTGATTAGTGGAGGAAAGTATTCCACTGTCGTTTATATATAAGTAGTCTCCTCTAAAAGAGATTTTAGTACCATTTTCAATATTTTCAGCAGTATGTTCAAGCTTATCAAGCACATATATTTTACCTGAATTTAGTATATGTAATTCATTTTCAGAAACGGATTTAGATAAATTTATGATTTCCCAAGACTTATTATTATCTAGGACTTCGTCAAAATTTTTTTTGAATATTTTTGTAATCATGTTGTCTTGAATTTGTCCAATAAAAACCTCATCGCTTTTATCAACATATAAAAGCTTCAAGTTATTATAGCCTGAAACATATATTTCTTTGTTCCTTGATTTATCTGTTACATATAATTTTTTATCAATAAGATTTTCATAAATTAATTCATCTTTTTGCTTAAGAACAAAAAATTCTCTTATGTTTGTTGATTTTACAGGTAATTTTTTTATACCCTCAGATATATCGAGTCTTTCAAGATATTGCGTGTCCTTATGATTTGAAGCTTTAAGATACATGATAGTATTCATAGTGTTTAGCTTGATATCTGTGATAGTTGCTGTTGAAACTGGCAGGCTATAAATTTCACTGATATTATTATAATTTAAAGCCTCTAGTTTTGTATTATTTTTGGGATTATAGTTATAAATTTTTATGCCTGATTTATTCCCTATAGTTATTTTCTCAGATATTATCATTCTATCTTCTGAGTCGTGCCATTTAAAGTAATAGTTATCTATGTCTTTTTCCAAATCTAATGTGCGTCTACTTCCATCATATAAATTAATTATATTTAATTTCTTATCTAGATAATATGAACAATATTTTCCACTGGGTGATAAAGTAATTTTTTCGGCATTTTGCTCAAATGGTATTTCAAGTTTTTTTGAAGTAACAGGCTGTAAATCTACCTGTTTATAATTAACATGAGTATCATTTGTAAAGTAATAATTACTAAAATAATATAATATTATAGTTTGTAATACAAATGATATTACAACACAAATAAAAATAATTCTAAAGTTTTTCATAAGTTCTCTCCTTAATTCTCAACATATACTATATTAGGGATGGCTCTTTCTCCGGTAATACTAGAGGGATTATTTATAATTTCATCTTTATAATACATAGCGGTAGATCCGCCTCCATCTAGACACATCGCATTCACAGCATCAAATTGGAGCATAATGTTTTGCACATCTTTTAATGTAGCGCCTAATTTTAATCCTTGCCTTCCATCAATTGTGAGCAGTATTATGCTGCCATCCTTTCTTTGCCCAATTGCTGTTCTAGGATTAATACCGCCTACTGAGTTTTCTGAAATATATGGCTTACCATCAACTATAAGAGTAGGACCAAATGAAATAGCTTCCTGGGTATTTTTTTTTATAAGGTCATTTACACTTGCTTTTCCTACATACATATGTCCTTTATTATCAATGGCAAAAACACAAGCCTCTTCAAGACTATATTTTTCGGTTTGTTTTGGGTATAGTACCTTACCTTTAGAAATCATAATTCCTATAGGGGTACCACCTATACCGCCAGTTTTGCCATTTGGCGACACATCTGAGTATCCACCTCCATTTATAGCAGCAATAGCATTGTAGCGTCTGGACATATCAGATACAGTCTCGCCAGATTGTCCAAGCTTTGAAGAGAAACCGACCTTAACTTTTGTCGGGTCATTTATTATTAAAGCAATACCATTAAATTTGCTGTTATTAATGTCTATCCTTTCTATTGAAGAATCAGTGTGTTTTATCTTAATTTTTTTTTCTTCCGAAGCATTATAATTCTCCATCGAGGCGTTTAAATCTTCGTTATTTTCTTGAATTATTTTATTGATATCATTGTCATTGAAAAAAGCTTTAGCTATATATCTATGATTTCCTGTAGAAATAGATAAACCCACTAGCATATTTCTTACTTTTTTAAAGGGGCCATAGAAGGCATAAAATGGAAAGGTAATAGAAGTAAATACAAATTCCAATATTAAAAATAAAGCAAGCTTTTTAAAAAGTCCTGCTTTATTAGTTTTGCTCTTATTAATGATGTTTGATTTCATTTTCACTCTCCTTAATCTTAATAAAATAATACTATCTTATTAAGATTACAAAAATATATATTACTTGTTTCAAAGTTGTAAAATCATTACTATAAAAACTCTCTATTTATTTTTATCTAAGTATTCTTCAAGAGTAATATGTTTCTGTGATATTTCAGAG
Source organism: Clostridiales bacterium oral taxon 876 str. F0540 (assembly GCA_000466585.1). Lineage (GTDB taxonomy): Bacteria > Bacillota > Clostridia > Clostridiales > Clostridiaceae > Clostridium_AT. The sequence continues at coordinate 36,546 of KE993494.1, read as the reverse complement.
GCCTCAGCTGCGCCTACATATCTTATATGCCAAGGTTCATAATTATAACCAGTAATATTCTCTTTATCTTTTGGATATCGAATAATAAAACCATATTTACTGCAGTTTTTGTCAAGCCATTTGAATGCTTTTGTTTTATCAAAGCCATCATCTAAAGACGTATATTCATTGGAAAGCACATCCATCGCTAAACCTGTTTGGTGTTCACTAGCACCTGGCTGCGCTACATATTTATCCGCCTCCTTTTGACCAGCAGAAGACACCTTGTTATCATAAAGTTTTTCTTGGTAGGAATAGGTTCTATAGCCTGATACAGCAAGAAGAGTTACACTATCTGATTTTGCAGCGTCAAATAGACTTTCTAATGCTGTAGCAGCTTCAATATCCATTTGTTTAACTTTAGGATCAGCATACGATATATATTTTACATTTGGAATTCTCAAAGATTTAGGAACAAAATCCTTAGCTAATCTATTGTTTCTATTTACAAGCAAGGAAGCAGTTGTTGAGACTCTTGCAGAGGTGTTAACAGCATCAGATTCTTTATGTGTATTAGTATAAATAGGTGTAGTAGTCTTGTTATTTGAATCTATACCAGTTGAAATAGGTGGATTATTTTTAATACTTGAAGAATTTAGTTCCTTAGATTTGTCATCTTTACTAGCTTCTATTTGTTTCTTCTCGCTAGTAAAAAATTGTTTTGTAGAACCTAATGTTAGCACCAAAATTACAATTAATGATAAAATATATAATGGTTTTTTCATATCATCACACTCCTTTTATACACACAAGTGTAAATTGGGAGTATTTTGAAGTTATTCATTATTTGTATCAAAGTTGTAACGTTCTCGTAAAAAATATCAAAATGAAGTAAATTGGAAGTTTGAACACTTTTATATTTTTATTTTGTGTATAATTTATATATTGGGTGAAGTATTATAAATACAAAGGGTTAATTGGGGGTAGGGTATGAAAAGGTTTATTTATGTTCTAATAGCGTTATTGATAATTGCTTGTGCAGGGATTTTTGCTATAGTTAAATATGATATAAATATTAAATATTATCTGGAGCTGGGGCTTAAGCATGTGAAAAATATTAAAGGAGTGGAAGTACCTGAGGAGTATTCTAAGATAGACAAGAATAAAAACGGAACTCCTGACAGTATAGATATAGTTAATACAGCCAGAAAAGAAGCAGAGAACGAGACCTTATATAAGGATGCCTATTATGTTGGAGGGTATCCTCCGGACAATGAAGGAGTATGCACCGATGTTGTATGGAGAGGGCTTAAAGGCGCAGGAATAGATTTAAAAACTTTGATAGATAAAGATATTAAGCAAAATATGAGTCTATACACAAGGGTAAATGGAAAACCGGATCCCAATATAGATTTTAGAAGGGTTAAAAACCTTGATGTATTTTTAAAGAGGAATGCTGAAAGCTTAACCAGAGAACTTAAGCCCTTTGATGTAGATAACCTTAAGCAGTGGCAGCCTGGAGATATAGTTATTATAATGCAGCCTTTTGAGCATGTAGCCATTGTTTCAGATAAAAGAGATAAGGATGGAGTGCCTAAAGTAATTCATAATACAACCCCTCATGCTAAGGAAAGCAGCAGTTTGGTTTATTGGGCACCTAATATTTATGGACATTATAGATGGAAGTACTAAATGAATTAATAAATAATTGTAAAGAACTGATTGTGTAGTGAGTGTAATTGCTATACAATTTTTATATGAAAAAACAAATAATACTTTGTGGTGAGGGCTTGAATATAGCATGCAAAAGAATATAGGAGGGAGACATATCTATGAAGGCAGAGATTTTAGCAGTAGGAACAGAAATACTTCTGGGTGATATAGTAAATACAAATGCCCAGTATCTTTCTAAAAGACTTGCTGATTTAGGAATATCGGTTTACTATCAGACTGTGGTTGGAGATAATGAAGAAAGACTTTTAAAGGCGTATGCACAAGCTTTTGAAAGGGCTGACATAGTGATAGCAACAGGTGGTTTAGGACCTACTAAGGATGATTTAACAAAAGAAACAGGAGCAAAGTATTTTAATAAAGAACTAGTTATACATGATGAATCGTTAGAATACATAGAAGATTATTTTAGAAGACTAAACAGAACTATGAGTGAAGGCAACAAAAAACAAGCACTCATTCCGGAAGGAGCTGCAGTACTTCCAAATCCAAATGGAACTGCACCGGGATGTATAATAGAGGAAAATAATAAGGTCTTAATCATGCTTCCGGGACCACCTAAGGAAATGATTCCAATGTTTGATAATCATGCAGTGAGATATTTGCAAAAGTTTTCGGAGGGTATATTAGTTTCAAAAATATTGAGAGTTTCCGGGCTTGGAGAAAGTGCGATGGCAGAGAAGGTTCAAGATATTATAGATAAACAGACAAATCCAACAGTTGCCCCCTATGCAAAGGATTTTGAAGCAATACTTAGGATAACTGCTAAAGCAAATACTAAAGAGGAAGCAGAAAAGCTAATTGTTCCTATGGAAAAAGAGATACGAGAAAGACTTGGAGATAATATCTATGCTGAAGGCGAAACTTCTTTGGATTTTGTTGTAGGAGAAATGCTTGTTAAGAAAAACTTGACTATTGCTACAGCTGAGTCTTGCACAGGAGGACTTCTTGCAGGAACCTTAATAAATTACCCAGGAATTTCAACAGTTTTCATGGAAGGTGCTGTGACTTACAGCAATGAAGCTAAGATGAAAAGACTTGGAGTTAAGGGAGAAACACTACAAAAGTATGGTGCAGTAAGCGAAGAAACAGCTAGAGAGATGGCAATTGGAATAGCAAGAGCAGCAGGAACAAATATAGGGATCTCTGTAACAGGAATAGCAGGACCAGGCGGAGGAACTGAAGAGAAGCCTGTAGGGCTTGTTTATGTGGGAATGCACATAAACGGTGAAACTAAGGTCAGAAAGCTTAATATGTCAGGCGACAGACAAAAGGTAAGGAACCGTACAGTAGTAAATATACTAGACTGGCTAAGAAGAGAGCTTTTAAATAGATGAAAATAAAAAACTTCTATGAAATTTCATAGAAGTTTTTTATTATTGAACAAAAATATAACAAAAGTTTTCGCAAAACAAAAATGGAAGAAATTAAAAGGAAAACAAGGATATTATTATAAATATAAAGAAAATTCTTAGTAAACGGATTAATATGAGAATTGAAATTGTTTACATATTTTAGTTATAATAAAATTACGAAAAACATTACAAAAGTTTTTGTGAAGTTTGTGTTCTGCAGATGGGGGGTAACTGGTTTGTCAACGTTATGGGAAGTGGTTAGAGGTAGCTATGATTCTAATGAAAATAGAAAATATGAAACATTATTTACTCTTGCAAATGGTTATAAAGGCTTAAGAGGGGCTATGGAGTTTTCTCAAATTGGAGATAGAGGAAACTTGATTGCCGGGATTTTTGATAAAAATACTGCTCAAGTAACAGAAATAGTTAATTGCCAAGATCCGTTAGCTTTTAATATTTATGCTGAAGAAGAACTTGTAGATTTAGATAGATGTGAAATTTTAGTCTTTGAAAGTAAGCTTAATATGAAAGAGGGTATACTATATTCTTCCTTCAAAGTAAAAACAAAAAAGGGAAGAATAATTAAAGTCAAATCTGAGAGATTTTTAAGCATAAGCAATGTTCATAGATGGGCTGTTAAATATACTATGGTTCCTGAAAACTTTAAAGGCAAAATTTTTATTGAAAGTATTATAGATGGAACTGTTACGAATAGCACGTTAGATCCGGCAAACAAAACTAAGCATTTTAAGGTTGAAGATGCATTTGATTTAAATCCCGGAATCGGGCTAAAAGTTTCAACAATGGATAAAGGTTTTGATGTTGTAGAGGTTAGTTCAACTATAGGGTTTGATGAAACCGGTAATATATTAAAAGAAAGAAAATATAATCAGTTTGGTGAAAAAGTCAGAGAACTTTATCAAATATTTGTTGAAGAAAAAAAGGAATATACAATATATAAGTATGGAGTAAGCTATACATCCAGAGACAGTAAGGATTGTATTTGCAACTTGGCAAAAGAAGAACTTGACTCTTTTATAAATACAGGATATGAGAAAGAAAAAGCAGCCCACCTTAAAAGCTGGTTAAGCATATGGGAAGACATGGATATACAAATTAAAGGTGATGATATTGCTCAACGTGGATTACGATTCAATCTGTTTCATTTAGCGGCATCAGCTTATGAGGGAGATGAAAGAGTAAGCATAGCTGCAAAAGGTCTGCATGGAGAGGGCTATAAAGGACATGTATTTTGGGATACTGAAACCTTTATGCTTCCGTTTTTCATATATACAAGGCCTGAAGTTGCAAAGGCTCTATTAATGTATAGATATAATACACTAGAGGGTGCAAGAAAAAATGCTAGAGATAATGGCTTTGTAGGAGCTCAGTTCCCATGGGAATCCGCTGATGAAGGTACAGAGGTCACACCTAAATGGGGAATGGACTATGTTGGGAATCCTGTTCGAATTTGGACCGGAGATGAGGAATATCATATAAATTCAGATATAACCTTTGGAATTTGGGAATATTACAGAACTACTGAAGATAAAGATTTTCTGATAAATTATGGACTTGAAATATTCTTTGATACTGCTAAGTTCTGGAGAAGCAGAGTTGAGTACAATAGCAAAGAAGATAGATATGAAATTAGCAGGGTTATAGGTCCAGATGAATTTCATGAACATGTAAATAATAATGTTTACACAAATTATCTTGCAAAATGGAGTATTAAGAAGTCACTTGAGCTTATTGAATGGATTAAGAAAGAGAATGCAGAGGCTTTTGACAAGCTGTGCTGTAAGCTTAAGCTGGATGAAACTGACTTTAAAGCTTGGGATGAGATACAGAAGAAAATATATATTCCAAGAAGTAAAGATGGCAGAATCATAGAACAGTTTGAAGGATATTTTGATTTGAAATACTTTGCCATTACAGAGCATGATGATAATGGAATGCCAATTTGGCCAAAGGGAGTAAAGCTTGATCGTCTTAATGAAACTCAGCTTATAAAACAACCTGATGTAGTAATGCTAATGCTTATGCTCGGTGAAGAGTTTGATGAGGAAACAAGAAAAGAAAATTATAAGTTTTATGAGGAAAGAACAATGCATAAGTCCTCCTTAAGTCCATCAATGTATTCTATAATGGGTCTATCAGTGGGAGATACTCAAAACGCTTATAAGTATTTTATTAAGGCGATAATGACTGATCTTGAGGATAACCAGGGAAATGCAGAATTTGGACTGCACTCTGCAAATACCGGAGGAGCATGGCAAAGTGCTGTATTCGGGTTTGGAGGTTTAAGTGTAGGAAAGGATGAAATGCTTAACTTTAAGCCATGGCTGCCAAAAGAATGGGAAGAGCTTTTCTTTAAGATTAATTGGCGAGGAGCTATATTGAAGGTCAGCATAAGGGAAAGTGAAGTGGAGTTTACTTCAAATAAAGATGTTCAAATTAAGGTTTATGACAGAAGCTATCTGGTTGAAAAAGACAAGAGTGTTGTAATAGAAAGATAAACAGCTATTTATAGTAATTGTGCTTATAGATATAATTGATAGTAAGCAATTTATATAAGTGTATTATTTTGGAGGTAATTGTATGGAACATAAATCGGCAACAATAAGAGATGTAGCTAAAAGAGCAGGTGTATCTATAGGCACAGTTTCGAGAGCTTTCAATAACTATAGTGACATAAGTGAAAAGACAAGAAAAAATATTATGGATATTGCAGAGGAGCTTGGTTATAAGCCAAATACTATAAACAGAGGTCAAGACTTAGGAAAAAGCTTAAGACTTGGAATGCTTATAGAGGATTATGATACAGGAGCTATCTTAAACCCTATAGTTTTCGAGACTTTAATGGCTTTCAAAAATGCTGCTTCAAAGCAGGGGTATGAAACCATAATTCTTTCAACAACTACAGATATGCAGAAAGATAAAAATCTAAGCAAGTTGTTCAGCGAAAAAAACTTGGATGGAGCTTTCATTATGGGAATAAAGCTCAGTGACGATTATTATAGAGAACTTAGCAGTATTGAATGTCCTTGCGTTTTGTTTGATGTTAGTGTAAAAAACCCTAAAACAAGCTGTGTAGGAGTTGATAATACTAAAGGTGCTTTTATGGCCGTAGAACATCTTATCAAGTTAGGACATAAGAAAATAGCTTTTATTAATGGACATAAGGATGCTTATGTAAGCTTTGAGAGGTTGGATGGTTATTATCTGGCTTTTAATAGATACAATATTCCAATTGATGAAGAATTAATTGTTTATGCCGATTTTACAAGCAAAGGCGGAAGTGATGCTGCCGAAAAGCTTATAAATGGAGGAAAAGAATTTACAGCTGTATTTTGTGCAAGTGATTTAATGGCAGTTGGAGCTGTTGAGGCTTTTGACAACTTTGGAATAAAGGTTCCAGACGATATTTCAATTGTAGGCTTTGATGATATAACAATAGCTCAATATATGAATCCAAAGCTTACAACAATCAGGCAGGACAGAGAAAAGATTGGAGAAAGTGCAGCTAATGTACTTATAAGTCTTGTAAATGGTCAAAGCTTTGACAGAGTAGTGGTAATGCCTGAGCTTATAGTTCGCGAATCCGCGAAAGAACTAATATAAAAAATCTACTGGTAATAAACAGGTTCATAAATCAATTAATTTATAAGAAGAGTTTGCAGCTGATTCCTATAAAAATTGAATATGAACAGGTTTATATCCAGTAGGTTTAGATAAATATCCAATTATTATTATACATGGGGGGAATAAAAATGAAAAGAAGAAAATTAGCGACTCTTTTATTAGGTGCAATTATGACAACAAGCATATTTGCCGGATGTACTAAAAATAACAATACTCCGGCTTCAGCAGCAGACGACAGCAAAGAAGTAGTAGTAAGGCTAGGCTGCTGGGGAGGAAACGATGCAGAAACCAAGATGCTTGATGATCAAATTCAAGCATTTCAAACAAAGAATCCAAACATAATAATTAAGAAAGAAGTTATAACAGGTGATTACCTTCAGGCGATTCAAAGCAAGATAGCCTCCAAAACTGCTCCTGATATATATTATTTGGATGTATCACTTGCTTCTAAGTTTATGAAGGAAGGAATTATTGATCCAATCGATGATTATATCGATAAAGAAGATATGAAAGACTTTTTTCCAAATCTTTTACAAGGATATCAAATGAATGGCAAGACCTATGGAATACCAAAGGATTATAATCCATTAGTTCTTTACTATAATAAAGATATGTTTGATAAAGCAGGTATTAAGCCTCCAACAACTTGGGATGAACTAAAGACAGCAGCTGAGAAGACTACTACAGGAAATGTTAAAGGCTTCTGCTTAGAAAATGACCCACAAAGATTTGGCGCATTTATACTCCAAAATGGAGGCAAAATTAACGATGGTGACAAACCAGCCTTTAATACACCGGAAGCTGCACAGGCATTGGATTTCTATTATTCCTTTGCTAAGAATAAGACAGGCGCAACCTTTAAAGACATGGGAACAGATTGGGCAGGAGCAGCATTTGCTCAAAAGAAAACAGCTATGATTATGGCTGGTGGATGGGTAATTCCATACATGGCTCAAAATGCTCCGGATGTTAAATATGGAATGGTTCCACTTCCAAAAGGAAAGCAAGATGGTAATTTGATGTTCACTGTTGCTTATGTATTAAATAAGGATTCAAAGCATAAGAAGGAAGCTATGGAAGTTTCAAAATTCTTAACCGGTAAGGATGGGCTTAAAATAGTTGCAGAAAGCGGACTTGCAATACCTTCAAGGAAGTCAATGGCTGATGTTTATACTGCTAAATTCCCTGAAAGAAAAGCTTTAATAGATGCAACTCCAACTGCTACTGTTGCTAACTATGGATTAAATGGAAGTAAGATATTAGATGCTCTTGGAAAAGCAGGAGAAAAAATTCAATTTGGCCAGGTTTCAGATAGTGCAACTGCACTTAAGGAAGCAGAAGCTGCAGCTAAATAGTACAATAAAAATACAGGGGGACTCGTTCCCCCTTTTTTAAAAATATATTAATTTTAGTAAATGGAGGTGTACTATGTTACAAGCACAAAAATCTGCTCCAAGAAAGAGCAGCGGTATGAAAAGCCTTGCAAGAAGAGAGAAGATAGATGGCTGGCTCTTCATAGCACCTTTTATGATATTATGTTTAATATTTTTTGTGGGTCCTCTGCTTGTGGCTTTTATGCTCAGCTTTAAAGAATACTCATTTTTGGATTCTAATACAATGTTTCAAGCCAAATGGGTATGGTTTCAAAATTATATAGATGTGTTAAAAAATCCTACTTTTAGAAAAGCTTTATGGAATACAACAAGATACTCTGTATTTGTAGCTCCAATTCAGCTTGTAATAGCTTTGCTTTTAGCATTAGTAGTTAACGGTGGCATTAAAGGAAAATCATTTTTTAGAACAGTTTATTATATACCAACACAAACTTCAGCGGTTGCTGTAGCAGTTATATTTATGTTCTTATTCAAGCAGGATGGTATATTTAATAAATTCACCTCTTTATTTGGAATACAGCCGCATAACTTTTTAACAGAACCTAAGACTGCTCTTCCTGTAATCATGTCAATGGCAATATGGTCTTCTGTGGGGCTTTATATGGTAATATTTTTAGCGGGTCTTCAAGATATTCCTGATTCACTATATGAAGCTGCCGGAATAGATGGTGCAAGCAATTGGCAGAGGTTTAGATATATAACCATACCTATGCTTAAGCCGACAATATTTTTAAATGTGGTTGTATCTATGATTGGATGTTTTCAAGTTTATGACCAGGCCTATGTGGTTTCCCAGGGAAATGGAGGGCCTTTGGATTCAACTATGACAGTAGTTTTATATCTTACACGAACAGGCTTTAGAGAATTTAAAATGGGTCAGGCCTGCGCAACAGCATTTATTTTATTTGTAATAATATTTGTGCTTACAATAGTTCAGAAAAAATTATTTGGCGAAGAAACGTCTATGTAAAGGAGGGGCGGAATGTGGAAACAGTAAAAATAAAAAATAAAAAGCCTATTTCAATAGGTAAAATAATACTATATGTTTTAGCTATATTATATGCTGTCATAGCACTTGGACCGTTTATCTGGACACTTATAACCTCATTTAAGCCTGCCTCTGAAACTGCTAAAATGACAGTAGACGTTTCAAAGCTTACTGTTGCAAACTATACTTATATATGGACTAAATTTCCTTTTTTAAGGTGGACTTTGAATAGTATTATTGTAGCTGCTATAGTTACAAGCTGTAATATTCTTATAAATTCAATGGCTGGCTATGCTCTTGCACGGCTTGACTTTCCCGGTAAAAAACTAATCTTCTTATTAATATTGGCTATGATGATGGTTCCGGGCCAGGTTGTTATGGTGCCAACTTATATGCTTTTATCAAAGTTTGGCTGGGTAGACAGCTTTAAGGGTTTGACTATACCGTTTTTATATAGTTTATTTAATATATTTTTAATGAGGCAGTTCTTTTTAAGTATACCTAAGTCTTTAGAAGAAGCTGCATTAATAGACGGCATGGGAAGATTTCGTATATTCTTTAAAATTGCTATGCCTCTTGCTGGCCCTGCCTTATCAACACAATTTATACTTACCTTTGCAGGAAATTGGAATAGTTTTTTATGGCCAAGTCTCCTTGCTTCAACACCCGAACACTATACTCTGCCTGTTGGCTTAAACTCTTTCTATGGACAATATTTTTCCCTTTGGAATCAAGTAACAGCAGGTGTTATGATACTAACAATACCAACAATCATTTTATTTTTAATATTCCAGAAAAACTTTATAAAAGGTATTGCAACCTCGGGGCTTAAGGATTAATTTCAGGATATAGTAAAAACACAAAAAACTATAATATAGCTTTAATAATATAAAGTATGCTGTTTAGCTTATGAGCACTCTCTATTAGTTTTTAGAGAGAGTTGTCGTAAACAGCATGCTTTTATTTTTATATTATTCAGAAAATATCGTTGCTATTAGTTTCAGATTAAAGTATCCTAACAATATATGGATTGATGGGGGGAGAAATTATGGGGAAGATAAAGAGGCTTTTTGATCCTTATAAAGGTATGCCTAAAGAAATATATGTTATTTTTATATCTCGAGTTATAAATAGCATAGGAGCTTTTGTTTATCCTTTGCTGGCACTTATATTAACTGAAAAAATAGGACTTTCAAAAGGCGAAGCAGGCACCTACATAACTATACTTAGTCTTCTTGGTGCGCCAAGCATGATTATTGGGGGAAAACTGGTTGACACAATAGGAAGAAAGAGAATAATTATAATTTCGCAGGCACTTGGAGCAGCAGCAGTAATCAGCTGCGGCTTTATGAAGCCGAATATGACAATGACTTACGTGCTGGCTTTATCATCGCTTTTGTACGCGCTGTCCTCGCCGGCTTACGATGCCTTACTTGCAGATTTAACAACTCCTGAAAACAGAAAAGGAGCATACTCCTTAGTATACATGGGGTGGAACTTAGGCTTTGCTATCGGACCGATTATAGGAGGGTTTTTATATAAAAAATATCTTCCTTTAGTATTTATCGGGGATGGTTTGACTACAATAATTTCTTTAATTCTTGTATTAATATACGTTAGGGAAACTATACACGACAAAGCTGTTTCAGGCACTGAAGAAAACAGGAAGCTTGAAAAGGAAGTTGAAGGCTCTGCCTTTAAGGTACTTTTGCAAAGACCAATTCTTATATATTTTTCTCTAATACTGTTTTGCATTGATTTTGCATATTCACAATGGGGCTTTACACTGCCTATTCAGCTTGGAGAAATATTTAAAGATAATGGTGCTGCTTACTACGGTGCTTTAGCAAGCTTTAATGGTTTGGTTGTAATATTATTTACTCCTCTTATATCAAAGATAACTCACTATACAAAGCCCATAAAGGTTATAGCCTTAGGAGGGTTGTTTTATGGTATAGCTTTTGGAATGTTTGCTTTTATAAAAATAATACCTCTGTTTTTTATTTCTATCTTAATTATGACACTTGGAGAGATAATGATATCAATAAATTCATCTACCTTTATAGCTAATCACACTCCGGCCTCTCATAGAGGAAGGATAAGTTCTATACTGCCAATGATTTTTGGCGCAGGTTATACTCTTGGACCTATGCTAATGGGCGGTTTTATCACAAACCACAGTATAGAAAGCGGATGGATTTTTATTGGAGTCTTAGGTATTATTTCAGCTGTGCTTATGAGAATTTTGGAGATAATGGACAGCAAAAATGCTGAGAATTAGAACATATAGACTAAAATATTTATGTTTTTGCAAAGAAGGTTAATATACATGGAGTTCAAGAATAATAAGTTAGCAAAAATGCTACTAATTGGTTTGATATCTATCATAATAGTAGTAACAGCATTAGCAGATTCTCGAATAAATACAACGCCATCAGTGGTTTTCAATAATATTTCTATAAATAAACCTAAAAATATTGCGGAACCCAAATATAAAGATAATTCAGCACAAAATATAAATAATTTTATATCAAGAAATAAAATAATAGATAAAGCTAATTCTGAAAAAGATAAAACAAAAAAATCAATTTTTAAATCAGCTGATCTAAAATCATGGGGAAAGTATGTTTCAGAATTAAATGAACCAGGATTTAAGGACTATGAGATTTCAGATGGACATATGGTATGGGTAGTAAAAATATCTTATCCTGATGGAATCGATACACGAGGCGGATTTTATGAAAATGCAGAACTAACATTAATCTATGATTCAGAAACAGGAGATTTGATATCATTTCACGTGAATGGTAAGCGCAAGAATAATTAAGGGTAAAATATAAAAATAACTGTAACAGTATCAGTTATTAACTGATACTGTTACAGTTATTTTTATATGTAATTGATTTTATGATATCGGGTTATTGTTCATAAATCCTTAAAAAGTTTTTTTCTGGAAATAGGTTGACACTATTTTAACTTTCTTATATACTTTGAATATCAAAATAAATAGTTTGATTATCAAAACATTTGAAAATCAAATGAATAGGATTCACGAGGATAGGAGTGATATTATGAAACTACCTCCTTTAAATATAGGTGAGTTAGTAGCAGCAGTTCCAATAATTCAGGGCGGTATGGGTGTAGGAGTATCTCGCTCAAAACTTGCCTCAGCAGTGGCTAATGAGGGAGGGGTTGGAGTTATATCAAGTGCTCAAATTGGCTTTAGCGAGCCGGATTTTGAAACTAATACTGAAGAAGCTAACATAAGAGCTATGAAAAGTGAAATTAGAAAAGCACGAGAGTTAAGTCCTAAGGGGATAATAGCTGTTAATGTAATGGTAGCTATGAACAACTATAAGGATATGATTGAAGCTGTAGTAGAAGGAAAAATAGATTTAATAATTTCAGGAGCGGGACTTCCAACAGAGCTTCCAAAGCTTGTTGGAGACTCTAATACAAAGCTGGCTCCGATAGTTTCTTCAGCAAAGGCTGCAATGGTAATAACGAAGCTTTGGGATCACAAGTATTCACGCATACCGGATTTGGTTGTGGTTGAAGGACCTGAAGCAGGAGGACACTTAGGGTTTTCTAAAGATGAATTAAATTCAGAAAATAAGCCAAAGTTAATGGATATAGTAAAAGGCGTTATAGAAGTACTTAAGCCTTTTGAAGAAAAACATAATAAAAAAATCCCGGTAGTTGCTGCTGGGGGGATTTACACAGGCGAAGATATAGCAAATTTTATTAAAGAAGGTGCAGCAGGCGTTCAGATGGCCACAAGATTTGTTGCTACAGAAGAATGTGATGCTGATATAAGATATAAAATGGCTTATGTAAATTCACAAGAGAAGGATATAAGATTTGTTAAAAGTCCTGTAGGCATGCCCGGAAGAGCTATACAAAATGAATTTTTAGAAAAGCTGGATGAAGGTAATATAAAGGTTAAAAAATGTTATAACTGCTTAAAACCCTGCAATCCGGCAACAACTCCATATTGTATTTCCAAAGCCCTTATTGAGGCCGTAAAAGGAAATGTTGAAGAGGGACTTATATTTTCGGGAAGCAACGCTTATAGACTTGATAAAATAGTAACTGTAAAAGAACTTATTAAGGAACTGGTAGATGAAGCAGAAAAAAACCTCGATTAAGAAGGGGGAGATATATATAAATTATGAGTAAAACTATAAGTGTAGTAAATGAGCTTTTGGTAGATATCTTTAATGATATTTTGGTTATAGAACAAAGAGCTCTGAGCGAAGGAGAATTTAAGGATTTATCAATTACAGAGATGCATACTGTGGATGCAATTGGTATGTATGAAGCAAGAAGCATGTCAGAGGTGGCAAGCGATTTAAAAATTACTGTAGGAACTTTAACTACCGCTATTAATAACCTTGTTAAAAAAGGTTATGTGGAGCGAAAAAGAATCGAAGAGGATAGAAGAGTTGTTTTAGTACAGCTTACTAAGAGAGGTAAACTTGCCTATAGAATACATGATAAGTTTCATAGGGATATGGTGAGAGCTACTGTTGAGGGGCTAAGCGAAGAACAGGAACAGGTTCTTGTTGGATCTCTTGAGAAGCTGAATAATTTCTTTAAGTCAAAATATAATTTGACTGAAGGTAAGGGAGAAAAATAATGAAAGAAGTTAAAATCATAGGAATAGGCAGTGCCGTTCCACAAAGAATCATGACTAATGATGATTTATCTAAGATTGTAGATACAAATGATGAGTGGATAACAACTAGAACAGGAATAAAAGAAAGAAGAATATCTGAAGGAGAAAATACATCAGATTTAGCAGCAAAGGCTGCTTTAAGTGCTCTAGATAAAGCTGCTTTAAAGCCTGAAGATATAGATTTGATTGTACTTGCTACTTCAACTCCTGATGCGTTAACTCCTGCAACAGCTGTGTTTGTTCAAGAAAAGATAGGTGCATTTAATGCAGCCTGCTTCGATATATCTGCAGCCTGCTCAGGATTTATATATGCTTTAAATACAGCTTCACAATTTATCAGAACAGGTCAAAGTAAGACAGCACTTGTTATAGGAGCAGATGTGCTTTCCAAAATAACTGATTGGACCGACAGAAGCACCTGCGTATTGTTTGGCGACGGTGCCGGTGCAGCAGTTTTAGTGCCTAGTGAAGAAAAAGGAGTAACTTCCTTGTTTAATGGCGCTGATGGTAGAAAAGCAGGGGTTTTAGGTATTAATTGTGTACCTGTTAAAAATCCATTTGTAACACCGGAAAAGATAGATGATATAAAGATTTTTATGGATGGAAGAGAAGTATTCAGATTTGCCACAAGTATTATTTTAGAAGCTGTGGATAAAGTACTTAAGGACAGTGGATTAAATCTTGATGATATAAAGTACATTGTGCCTCATCAGGCAAATTACAGAATAATTGAGTATGCAGCAAGAAAGCTTAAAGTTCCGGAAGAAAAGTTCTTTATGAACCTTCAAAAATACGGAAATACCTCAGCTGCAAGTATTCCTATAGCACTAGATGAAATGCTTGATAAAGGACTTGTCAAAAAAGGCGACAAATTGATTTTAGTTGCTTTTGGAGCCGGACTTACTTGGTCTGCCGGACTTGTAGAGTGGCAGTACTAGAGGAGATTAATAATTATTGTATAAAATCCCCTGTGGGATTTTTATAGATTAGTAATAAGTAAAAGTAATAATAAAAATAAAATTAATTTGGAGGATGTTAAAGATGATATTTGAAAAGATTAGAGAAGTAATAGGAAGCCAGTTAGGAATTGATGAGGAAGAAATTAAGTTAGAGACAAGCTTTGAGGATTTAGGAGTAGATTCATTAGATCTTTTCCAAATAATAATTGAGCTTGAAGAAGCATTTAATATTCAAATTGAAGATGCAGAGAGCATCAAAACTGTTGAAGATGCAGTTAAGTATGTGGAAGCAAGAGTATAAAATTAAGCTTGGAGGTAGCTATGTTTAAATCAGCTTTATGCGACATGATAGGAATAAAGTACCCTATTATTCAAGGGGGAATGGCTTGGGTTGCAGATAGCTCTTTAGCTGCAGCAGTATCAAATGCTGGAGGCTTAGGTCTTATAGCAGGAGCTAATGCGCCGGTTGATTATATAAGAGATGAAATAAGAAAGACTAAGGCTTTAACTGATAAGCCATTTGGAGTTAATATAATGCTTTTAAGTGACAATGCTGAAGCTTTAGCTAAGCTTGTTTGCGAGGAAGGCGTTAAGGTTGTAACTACAGGCGCAGGAAATCCAGGTAAGTACATAGAGATGTGGAAAGCCCATGGAATTATAGTTATTCCGGTTGTTCCATCTGTAGCTTTAGCTAAGAGAATGGAAAGAACAGGGGCTGATGCCGTTGTCGCTGAAGGCTGTGAATCAGGAGGACATATAGGAGAACTTACAACAATGTCCCTAGTTCCTCAAGTTGTCAGCGCAGTAAATATACCTGTAATTGCGGCTGGCGGAGTTGGTGATGGAAGAGGAGTTGCAGCAGCATTTATGCTTGGTGCACAAGGTGTGCAGGTTGGTACTAGATTTTTAGTTGCTGATGAGTGCAATATTCATGAAAACTATAAACAAAAGGTTTTAGATGCAGGAGATATAGATACAGTTGTTACAGGAAGAGCAACAGGGCACCCTGTAAGAATTTTGAGAAATAAGTTAGCAAGACAGTTCCAGCTTCTTGAGAAAAACGGTGCAGCCGCAGAAGAGTATGAAGAACTTGGAAGAGGTCGTCTACCTAAGGCTGTAAGAGAAGGAGATACAGACTTCGGTTCTGTAATGGCAGGGCAAATTGCCGGTCTTGTAAATAAAAAGCAAAGCTGCAAAGAAATTGTTGAAGAAATGTTCACTGAAGCAGAAGCAGTTATTAAAAAGTTTGTTTAGAAGGTAGCTATAGGAGGTTAAAGGTCTAAATGACCTTTAACGAGCAATTAACGAGCGGAAGCGAGAGTCTTTAATTGCTCAGTGCTTCCGACTGTAAGGAGGAATTATGAGTAAAATTGCATTCATTTTCGCAGGGCAGGGTGCTCAATATGCGGGCATGGGAAAAGAACTTGCAGATAACATAGAAGCTTCTAAAAAAGTATTTGAAGAGGCTGATAAGGCATTAGGTTTTGAAATTAGCAAATTATGCTTTGAAGGTCCTAAGGAAAATTTAGATAAAACAGAAAATACTCAGCCTGCAGTTTTAACAACAAGCATAGCTGCACTTAAGGCATTAGAGGAAAAAGGAATTAAACCTGACTTTACTGCAGGACTTAGCTTGGGAGAATATTCTGCTTTAGTCTGCAGCGGAGTTTTAAACTTTAGCGATGCGGTTAAACTTGTTAGAAAAAGAGGAAGATTTATGCAGGAAGCTGTACCAGAAGGCGTAGGCACAATGGCAGCGATCCTTGGTTTATCTTCTGAGGATGTAAGAGAAATCTGCAGGGAAGCAAGTTCCTTAGGAATAGTTGAACCTGCTAATTTTAATTGCCCAGGACAAATAGTTATTGGTGGAGAAATTGAAGCTGTTAAGTCAGCTTCAGAAAAGGCAAAGGAAAAGGGAGCAAAAGTAATGCCCCTTTCAGTAAGTGCACCTTTTCATACCTCAATGCTAAAGCCGGCAGCAGATAAGCTTGAAGAAGAATTAAAAAGCATTGAGCTTTTAAGTATTAATACTCCTATCATAACAAATGTAACAGCTGATTATGTAGGAAGCAAAGAAGAAGTTAAAGAGCTTCTTAAAAAACAGGTTATGAGTTCTGTGCTTTGGGAAAACACAATAAAGAGAATGCTTGAAGATGGTGTTGATACCTTTATAGAGCTTGGACCCGGAAAAGTATTAAGCGGCTTTGTTAAGAAGATTGACAGGAAAGTAACAGTTTTAAATATAGAAGATTTAAGGTCTTTAGAAAAGACAATAGAAACATTAAATAGTCAGGAGAGATAGGTTATGCTAACTGGAAAGGTTGCAGTAGTAACTGGAGCAGGAAGAGGAATTGGAAGAGCAATAGCTTTGAAATTGTCAAAGCTTGGAGCCAGTGTAGTTATAAATTACAGAAGCAGTATAAAAGAAGCTCAGGAGCTTATTGACGAGATAAAAGCGGGCGGCGGAAATGCAGAGGCTGTTCAAGGAGATGTCAGCAGCCTTGAGGATGCTGAAAAAGTTGTAAAGTTTGCTGTAGAGAAGTTCGGAAGATTGGATATACTTGTTAATAATGCAGGCATAACAAAAGATACTCTTTTACTTAGAATGAAGGAAGAAGATTTTGATAAGGTACTGGAAGTAAACCTTAAAGGTGTCTTTAATTGCACAAAACATGCCAGTGCAGTAATGCTTAAGCAAAAGAGCGGAAGAATAATAAATATTTCCTCAGTTATTGGTCTTATTGGTAATGCAGGTCAGGCAAATTATGCGGCAGCTAAGGCGGGTATAATTGGTTTCACAAAGTCTATTGCAAAGGAATTGGGAGCCAGAGGAATAACAGTCAATGCAATAGCACCGGGCTTTATAACTACTGATATGACTGAAGTTTTATCTGATAAAGTTAAGGAAAAACTTTTAGAAAATGTACCGCTTAGAAAACTTGGAAGTCCTGAAGATGTAGCTAATTTAGCAGGCTTTTTAGCATCTGATAATGCAAGCTATATTACAGGTCAGGTTATAAATGTTGATGGCGGCATGGTAATGTAAAAATTTAAGAGGATGGTATCGATATGAAGAATAGAGTAGTTGTTACTGGAATGGGAGCTATAACTCCACTAGGTAATGATGTTAATAGCTTTTGGAAGGGTATTAAAGAAGGAAAGTGTGGAGTAGATTTTATAACACACTTTGATACAGAGAAATTTAAGGTTAAAGTTGCAGCTGAGGTTAAGGATTTTAAGCCTGAAGACTATGTTGACAGAAAAGAAGCAAGAAGAATGGACAGATACTGTCAATTTGCAATGGCAGCAGCTAAAGAGGCTGTTGAAGATTCAGGACTTGATTTAGAAAGTATAGATAAGGAAAGACTGGGAGTAGTAGTTGGTTCAGGTATAGGCGGGCTTTCTACAATAGAAAAGGAAGTTAGAAACTTAGTTGAAAAGGGACCAAACAGAGTTTCACCTTTATTTATACCAATGGCAATAAGCAACATGGCTGCAGGTAATATAGCTATAAAATATGGAGCAAAGGGTATGTGTACTTCTATAGTTACAGCCTGCGCTACCGGAACAAATGCTATTGGAGATTCTTTAAGACTTCTTCAGCTAGGAGCAGCAGATGTGATTATAGCCGGAGGAGCAGAAGGCTCTATTACTGAACTTGCGGTTGCAGGTTTTACAAATATGACAGCATTAACTAACAGCAATGATCCTAAAAATGCTTCTACTCCATTTGATGCAAACAGAAGCGGTTTTGTAATTGGGGAAGGTGCTGGAATTTTAATTTTAGAAACACTTGAGCATGCACAAAAAAGGGGAGCAAAAATTTACGCTGAACTTGTTGGCTACGGCTCAACCTGTGATGCTTATCATATGACAGCTCCTGCACCGGACGGTGAAGGCGGAGCTAGAGCTATGAAGCTTGCTATAGAAGATGCAGGAATAGAACCTTCTGAAGTTTCATATATTAATGCTCATGGAACAAGTACTCCTTTTAATGATAAATTTGAAACTATGGCTATTAAAACTGTATTAGGTGAATATGCTTATAAAGTACCTGTGAGCTCAACAAAATCTATGACCGGTCATTTATTAGGAGCAGCAGGAGCTATTGAAGGTATTGTATGTATAAAGGCAATAGAAGAAGGTTTTGTGCCTCCAACTATAGGCTATAGCACACCTGATCCTGATTGTGATTTAGACTATGTTCCAAACACAGGAAGAGAAGCCGAAGTTAAATATGCAATGTCTAATTCATTAGGCTTTGGCGGACATAATGCAACTGTTGTTTTTAAAGTTTGGGATGAGAAATAAGGAGAGAAGATTATGGATTATAAAGCAATCCAAGAATTGATAAAGACAGTAAGCGATTCTAAATTAACTCTTGTAGAACTTGAAACAGAAGGTATAAAGATAAAGCTTGAGAAAAAGCAGGAGACTGCAGTAGAAAAACTTACTGAAACTATTAAGAAGGTTTCAGTTGAGGAAATACCTCAAGCGGCTGTTGAACTTATGACTGCAGAAGAAAAAGTGCAGCTAAAAGTAGAAGAAGTTAAAAAAGAAGGTAATCTTGTGACTTCTCCTATAGTAGGAACTTTTTATGCTTCCCAGGGACCTGATAAAGAATCTTTTGTAAAAGTAGGAAGCAGAGTTAAAAAGGGAGATACTCTTTGTATTATAGAAGCTATGAAGCTTATGAACGAAATAGACAGCGAAGTAGATGGAGAAGTTGTAGAAGTTCTGGTTCAAAATGAACAAATGGTTGAATATGGTCAGCCATTATTTAGAATTATATAATAGGGAGAAGCTTATGTTAAATATAAAAGAAATTCAAGAAATATTACCTCATAGGTATCCTTTCCTTCTTATAGATAAAATCGAGAGTTTAGAACCCGGCATTAAGGCTGTAGGCTATAAAAATGTAACCTTCAATGAATATTTTTTCCAAGGACATTTTCCGGAGGAGCCTGTAATGCCCGGAGTACTTATAATAGAAGCTTTGGCTCAGGTTGGTGCAGTAGCAATGTTAAGCCTTGAAGAGTTTAAAGGTAAAATAGGCTACTTTACAGGAATAGACAGAGCTAAGTTTAGAAAAAAGGTATTTCCTGGTGATACATTAAGACTTGAGGTTGAAATTATTAAGAGAAAAGGACCTGTTGGAATAGGAAAAGCTATTGCCTATGTTGATGATAAAAAAGCGGCAGAAGCCGAGTTATCATTTATAGTTCAATAATGTATTGAGCTATCGGTATGGCTAATTTATGAGGAGAGAAAAGTATGTTTAAGAAGATACTTATTGCAAACAGAGGAGAAATAGCTGTTAGAATCATAAGAGCCTGCAGAGAAATGGGAATAGAAACTGTTGCCGTTTATTCACAGACTGATAAAGATGCTCTTCATACAGAAATGGCAGATGAAGCTATTTGCATAGGACCAGCAAGAGCAAGAGACAGCTATCTGAATATGCAAAATATTATAAGTGCTACAGTACTTTCAGGTGCTGAAGCTATACATCCTGGGTTTGGATTTTTATCTGAAAACAGTGAGTTTGCTCAGATGTGCAAGGAATGTAATATTACTTTTATAGGTCCTGATCCTGAAAGTATGGATAAGATGGGCAACAAGTCAAAGGCTAGAGAAATTATGATGGAGGTTAATGTTCCTGTTGTTCCCGGATCTTCTGGAGCTGTAGAAACGATTGAGGAAGGACTTGAGCTTTCTGAAAAGATAGGCTATCCTGTGCTGGTTAAGGCTTCAGCAGGAGGCGGCGGCAGAGGTATAAGAATAGTTAAGTCCCCTGAGGAGTTCTCTAAGGCTTTTGAAACTGCAAAGTCTGAAGCTAAAAGTGCTTTTGGCGATGATACTATGTATGTTGAAAAGTTTGTTGAGAATCCAAGGCATATAGAGTTCCAAATACTTGCGGATAACTATGGAAACACTATTTATCTTGGAGAAAGAGACTGCTCAATACAAAGAAGAAACCAAAAAGTTTTAGAAGAAGCACCATCACCTGTAATGAGCGAAGCGCTCAGAAAAGAGATGGGGCAAGTAGCTGTGAAGGCTGCTAAAGCTGTTAACTATAAAAACGCCGGAACCATTGAGTTTCTTTTAGATAAACATGGAAAGTACTATTTTATGGAAATGAATACTCGTATTCAGGTTGAGCACCCTATAACTGAAATGGTTACTGGACTAGACCTAATAAAAGAGCAGATAAGAATAGCAGCCGGAGAAAAACTTCAGATTTCCCAAGAGGATGTAAAAATAAATGGTCATGCTATAGAATGTCGTATTAATGCTGAAAATCCTGAACAGGGCTTCAGACCATCTCCGGGAAAGATACAGAGAATGCATATTCCAGGAGGTCTTGGAGTAAGATTAGATAGTGCTGCTTATCAGGGATATGTAATACCTCCTACCTATGATTCTATGATAGGTAAACTTATTGTTCACGGAAAAACTCGTGAAGAAGCTATTAATAGAATGAAAAGAGCTCTTGGTGAGTTTGTAATAGATGGAATAGATACTAATATAGAGTTTCAATTTGAAATTTTAAGCAATGAAGTATTTGCAAGCGGGAATTTTGACACAGGCTTTATTGCAAATGTGCTTAAAATCAATGTTTAATCTCAATCTGGAAGTTGGTGATACCGATGTTTAACGGACTTTTCAAGAAAACTAAATATATAACAGTAAGTCAAACTCCTGCTGGAAGTGTTCCTAAGAATACTTCTCCAATTGAAAATGAAGAGGAACAAAAGCCAAACATACCCAATGGGATGTGGGTAAAGTGCGAGTGCTGCGGAAAAGCTATTTATAAAAAAGACTTAGAAAAGCATATGATGGTATGCAAAGACTGCGGCAAGCACTTTAGACTGCCGGCTCTCGATAGAATTAATTCAATCATTGATGAAGAAAGCTTTGTAGAATTTGATAAAGAGCTTTTAAGCAGCAACCCGCTTAATTTCCCGGGATATGAAAATAAGCTGGAGGCTTTAAAAGAAGAAACAGGATTAAAAGAAGCTGTAATTACAGGCAGAGGAAAAGTTAATGGAAATGAGTTAGTTATTGGTGTAATGGACAGCAGGTTTATGATGGGAAGCATGGGTTCTGTAGTAGGTGAAAAGCTTACAAGGGCAATAGAATATGCAACCTCTGAAAAACTTCCTGTGGTAATATTTACTGCATCAGGAGGAGCTAGAATGCAGGAGGGAATGTTTTCTCTAATGCAGATGGCAAAGGTAAGCTCAGCTCTTGCAAAACATAATGAAGCAGGTCTTTTATATATCCCGGTACTTACAGATCCAACTACAGGCGGAGTTACTGCAAGCTTTGCAATGCTGGGTGATATTATCCTGGCTGAGCCTGGAGCACTTATTGGCTTCGCAGGAAAAAGAGTAATTGAGCAGACTATAAAACAAAGTCTTCCTGAAGGTTTTCAAACTGCAGAATTTTTGCTTGAGCATGGATTTATAGATGCTGTAGTATCAAGAGAAAAGCTTAAGGAAACGCTTGGGCAGATATTAAATCTGCACGGCAATTAGGATGGTGAGAGTATGGCTGTTTTAGAATTTGAAAAAAATATTGAAGAACTATCTAAGAGAATAGAAGAGTTCAAGTTCTTCTCAAGAGAGCATGGGGTTGACTTGGCTTCTGAGATTGAAAAAATGGAAACTAAGCTTCAGAGCATGAAAAGTCAGGCTTACAGCAATCTGACGCCTTGGGAAAAGGTAACTCTTGCTAAACTTATTGAAAGACCTACAGCACTTGATTATATAGAAAGAATTTTTACAGATTTTATAGAACTTCATGGAGACAGAAGTTTTAGAGATGACCCTTCCATAGTTTCCGGAATAGGAAGGCTTAATGGAAAAGCGGTTACTATCATAGCCCAGCAAAAGGGAAGAGATACAAAGGAAAACCTAAAGAGAAACTTTGGAATGCCAAATCCTGAAGGCTACAGAAAAGCTTTAAGACTTATGAAGCAGGCAGAAAAGTTTGGAAGACCTGTAATATGTTTTGTAGATACTCCAGGAGCATTTCCGGGTATAGGAGCTGAAGAAAGAGGTCAGGGAGAAGCAATTGCAAGAAACCTAATGGAAATGGCGAATTTAAAAGTTCCAACTGTTTCTATTGTCATAGGTGAAGGCGGCAGCGGAGGAGCACTTGCAATGGCTGTTTCAGATGAGGTTTGGATGCTTGAAAACTCAATTTACTCTATACTGTCACCTGAAGGCTTTGCCAGCATACTTTGGAAGGACAGCAGCAGAGCCAAAGAAGCAGCAGGAGTTATGAAAATAACTGCTGAAGATTTAAAAGCTTACGGAATTATAGATAGAATAATTAAGGAACCTGCAGGCGGTGCGCATAAAAATGTAGATGAGACTGCAGATAATATTAAGAAGGCTTTAGAGGAAATTATACCTAAGCTTTGTGAAAATGAAATAGAAGAGCTTTTGAATAAGAGATACAGCAAGTTCAGAAGCTTTGGAGAATATGAGGAGTAAGACTAGGTTAAAAAGACTTAGTCTTCTTTTTTTACAATTAATTTCAATTGTTGATATATTGATGGAATATTGTTAAAATTAGCTTACGATGTTACAAGTTATATTACTAAAGTAAAAGGATGGGGGATATATGGCTGTAAATTTAAATAATCAGATTAATGTGTTAGATTGTTTTTATATTATATTGGATCAATTACCACTAATGTTTGAGGATGAAATATCATTTTCACTTACAGATAGGGAGAAGTTTATAAAATTTAAAACCAGCGAAAATATGGGGGCTATTGCAAAAGTAGGAGACCCAATTCCAAAAGATGATGTGCTTATGAAAGCTATAAAAAATGATAGAGTCTTTGCGATTACTACGGATAGAGCAACAACAGGATTTAATATAAGGGTAGTTGCTGTTCCAATAAAGGACAATGCTGGAGATATTGTTGGTGCTCTGTCCTATGGCAGAAGTTTAAAAAATAGCAATGATGTGCTTGATTTATCAAAAAAGCTTGTTGATGCAACAATCCAAATAGCAAATACTATTGAAGTTATAAATAAGCAGACTCAAAATATAGTGAAGACAAACAGCAGTATTCAGACTGATATACAAGAGACTTTAGAACAGTCTAAAAAGACAGATAACGTAATAAAGATTGTAAATCAAATATCATCACAGACTAATTTATTAGGTCTAAATGCTGCTATTGAAGCTTCAAAGGCTGGAGAGTATGGAAGAGGTTTTTCTGTAGTTGCTACAGAAGTAAGAAAACTCTCTGTTAGTAGTAAAGATTCCATTAATGAGATAAACGTTATACTTAATACAATAAAGAATTCTATTGTGAAAATAGAAAATAATATTGATAATACAATTAATTCCTCAAATGTACAAGCTAATGCTATACAGGAA
This sequence comes from Clostridiales bacterium oral taxon 876 str. F0540, assembly GCA_000466585.1. Classification (GTDB taxonomy): domain Bacteria; phylum Bacillota; class Clostridia; order Clostridiales; family Clostridiaceae; genus Clostridium_AT. The sequence continues at coordinate 12,412 of KE993494.1, read as the reverse complement.
ATAACTGAATCAATAAAATCTTTGAAAGAAACTGCTTCTATGCTTGAAAATATGACTAATAGACTTTAAATAAGAGAAATGCTTTGTTAGAGTTTTAATATTGATAATTGTAAGAATATTGTGTTGAGAGATGCTGAAATAAACGATATAATTGTTTTAGAGGCTAAGGGGATAATAATGGCTTTATTGTAATTTTAATGGGGCACTTAGGAGGGAAGATTATGAAAAAAGAATTTTTCATGAAAAACAGAGATAACATTCTAGAGAGCATTAAAGATAACTCAATGCTTATATTATTTGCAGGAGAAGCACCGCAAAAATCTGCGGATGAAGCCTACAGCTTTACTCCAAACAGAAACTTCTACTACATGACCGGTATAAATAGAGAAAAAATGATACTTATGATAACTAAAGTAAATAAAAAAGTAAACCAGACTCTATTTATAGAAAAAGCAGATCCAGTACTTGAAAAATGGGTAGGAAAGAGAATGACTGTAGAAGAAGCCAAAGAAGCTTCAGGTATAGAAAATATTCAGTATCTTGAAGATTTTGAAGGTGCTGTAGCTAGATTAATGCTTAACTATAAAATGAAGAAACTTTACTTAGATTTAGAAAGAAGTGGCTGGGATTCGATACCTACAGTTTCAAATATTTTTGCTAAATCCATTAAGGAAAGATATCCAGAGCTTAGCATTAAAAACATATATCAAGATATTTGCAGCCTAAGACTTATAAAGACAGAGGAAGAAATAGCAGAAATTAAAAAAGCTATAGAGATAACTAATGAAGGTATTAAGAGCCTTATGACAAATGCTAAGCCAGGCATGATGGAATATCAAATTGAGGCTGATTTTGATTATGTTTTAAAATGCAGCGGAGTAACAGATTATGCTTTTAAAACAATTGCAGCATCAGGCATAAATGGAACAGTACTTCATTATTCACAAAACAATTCAAAGACACAAGATGGAGATTTGATTCTATTCGATCTTGGAGCTCAATGGAATTACTACAACGCAGATATAAGCCGTACTTTCCCTTTAAACGGAAAGTTTACAGAAAGACAAAAGGAAATATACAACATTGTTCTTAAAGCTATGGCTGATACAATGGCTGTTATTAAACCGGGAGTTCTATATACAAAGTTAAATGAAACTACAAGAGCTTCTTTAGCTGAGAGCTTAAAGAAAATAGGTCTTATTAAAGAAGATGCTGAGCTTTCAAAATACTATTATCATAATGTAACTCATTATTTAGGACTTGATACTCACGATGTAGGAAGCAGAGAATTAGAACTAAAGCCCGGAATGGTTCTAACTGTTGAACCAGGACTTTATATCGAAGAAGAGAAAATCGGTATAAGAATTGAAAATGATGTAGTTGTAACTGATAATGGCTGCGAGGATTTAGCAAAGGATATTATAAAAAGCGTAGAAGATATTGAAGCTTTTATGAATAGATAAGATAAAAAGAACGTTGAAGGATTCTTTAACGTTCTTTTTTATATCTTATAATGAGAAATATATAAATATGTAAGTATATAAATATTTAAATATAGAAGAAATAAATAAAATAACATAAGAATATATTGTGTTTATCTAAACTGTTCATTTATATTTGTAAATTCATGCTGTGTAATAAGGTGCTTGAATAGTCTGACTTTTTTACATTAAGGACTGTTGATAAATTTTGCATTATGATAAGATATACGTATAATAACGGTAAATAATGGCACTATTATTATGCTTGATTATTCCGTTGCTAGTCAATCCATAAGCAGTATAAAATTTCTTTTTACTGTTGTATTAAAAAGAAATATAAATGAGGTTCAACTTTATAGACCAAAGAAAGATAAGAAGCTTCCAGAAGTCTTAAGCTATCAAGAAGTATCTAAGATACTTGAAAAAACTATAAATTTAAAGCATAGAGCGATTTTGTTCCTGGTTTATTCAGCAGGACTAAGAGTGGGTGAAGTTGTAAATCTTAAAATTAGTGATATAGACAGTGATAGAATGCTTATTCATGTAAAGCAAGGTAAAGGAAAGAAGGATAGATATACAGTTCTTTCTCAAATAGCGTTAGATGAATTAAGAATATATGCAAAAAAATACAGGCCTGAGGATTGGTTGTTTGAAGGGGGAGATGGGAAAGGTCATTTGACAGAGCGATCTGTACAGAAGATTTTTGATAAAGCTTGTATAGCAGCTGGAATAAAAAAAGATGTATCAGTTCATACCTTGAGACATTCTTTTGCTACTCATTTATTAGAAGGCGGAACAGATTTGAGATATATTCAAGAACTGTTAGGTCATTCAAGTTCAAAAACCACAGAGATATATACTCATGTTACTGAAAAAAGTATTACCCAAATACAAAGTCCATTGGATAGATTAATGGCAGGGAAATAGACACTACACCTAGAGTTAAGAATTAGCGAAACAGGTTCGCGAATCTAACTAAATATGGCATAGTAAGCGAACCTGTTTCGTGGGTTTAATAGTTATACGTCATGCTTAAAAAAATTAGTTCAAATTTCAAGATGAAATTGAGGTAGTAAAATGAATATATCTACTGTAAATCTAAAATCATTACCGGATATAGAAAAGTTAAAAAGAATAAGTCAATCAATCGCTATGTTGGATGCAATTATTTGCCAAGAGTGGGAGTATAGGTATTATTCTTTTAATTCTAAATGGTCTGATAATGAAATGATGGCATCTATGAGAAACGGTCAAGGTAACGATTATTTCATATTATTCTTTAATGAGGGAGCAGCTATAAAAGGTTTTGATATAGATGCACCCATAAACGACGTTACCGATAAAGATTTCTGGAAAAACAAAATAAATCAAATACCCAATCAATTTGAACAATTTTTAAGAGAGCCTGCTTTTGTTACAGACAGAGCTACGTTTTTTATTTGGAGATTAAATGATGATTCTGAATGGCACACTTTAAACTTAGGAACTGAAATCAAAGCAAAGATGACAAATATTCATGATTTCGATGGATCACAGCACCTAATCACTATCTTATGTGAACTTCCAGAGGTATATAAAAAATGGTCAGACATCTATTATGAGAGCGATTTTCCTTTGGACATAATTAAGAATATATATGGACATGAGACATTAACCAAGGAGATGGTTGAGACTCTAAATTCAGATATTGATTACGAAGTTCTAATAGAAGATATAGATGAAATAGGTTACCCATCTAATATAGTGTCGTGGTGACGCACGACGTATAACAATGCATTCAAGTTCGCTTTGGCTATATAGGGTCAAGCCTTCGGAGTAGCCAAATCACATTCCTTCACCAAGCCATGTCTGGCTAAGGTTCAGGAACGTCTTGAATGCGGAACGTTAGGTGTAATTTTAGATAAACAGAGTAACAGCTTAAAAGTTTTTTGTTTTTAGAGACGTAATTGTAAATTATTGCGAAGTAATAATTACTTATTCACAAATTGATAAACAAGAATTTATATAGACTTTAGTGATGCATTCATGATTAAGACGGTATCAATATAAAAATACTAAGGGGGATATATGTTATGGCACACGTAAAGGCAAATGGCATACAAATTGAATATGAAGTTTTTGGAAAGAAGACAAATCCTACAATAGTGCTTATTGCAGGAAATGGTGCTCAGCTAAATTTTTGGGAACCAGATTTTTGTGAAATGCTTGCAAAGGATAATTTACAAGTTATACGCTTTGATAACCGCGATGCGGGATTGTCTACAAAATTCGATGCGGCTGGTATTCCTGATATGAAAAGAATATACCAGGCAGCACAAGAGGGAAAATCAATTAAGACACCATATACATTGGAAGATATGGCCGATGATGTGGCTGGCTTGTTAGATGCGTTAGGAATAGAGAAGGCTCACATCTGTGGTGCTTCTATGGGAGGCACGATTGCTCAGGTTTTTGCCTATAGGCATCCTTCGCGTATATGTAGTTTAATTTCTATTATGTCATCTACAGGTAATCCGAATAATCCTCAAATATCACCAGAAACATTGGCGATTGTTACAGCAACACCTCCAAATGTACGGGATGAATATATTGATTATACTTTACGTATGTGGAAAAATATTTGGAGTAAGGGATTCCCTTTTGAAGAAGAACGTGCAAGGCGGTATTGTGAAGAAAGCTATGATCGTTCTTATTATCCACAAGGAGCTATACGCCAAAATGCAGCGTTGGTTGCTAATGGGGATAGGAGACAACACCTTTTATCATTAACAGTTCCAACGCTGGTGATTCATGGAACCGAGGATAGATTATTTCCGGTTGAAGCAGGGAAAGATACAGCACACACAATACCTAATGCTAAATTACTTTTAATCGAAGGAATGGGACATGATATGCCTAAGGGAACATGGAAAGGCATAGTCGAAGCTATTGCTAGTCAGGTAAACGACACGTCTCATTGATGTTAATAGGGAAAGATGCAACCATGTTTATTATGTGCGCAGAAAATAGATTGATTATTATCGCAAATTTCAATTTGTAGTTAAGAGATATTTCACATTTTTATTATAATGAGAATTAAATTTAAAGTTAAAAGAGTAGACTCAGCTTAAAGTGTAGTGGTTAAAACTACACCTAACAAAACATTCAAATTCGCTTTGGCTGTATAGGGTCAAGCCTCTGAAGTAGCCAAAGCACGTTCCTGAACCAAGCCAGGTCTGGCTAGGTTCAAGAACGTCTTGAATGCGAAACGTTATATGATATTTTAAATCTAATAAAGTTATGTTTGCGCATAGCATTTTTTAATTTAAGTTACAGTGTTATATTGATTATCTTTATTTATTGAAAGGAGACTTCAAATGGCTTCTTGGATGGTACATCTACGAATTGCAGACAAATTGCTAGATAAAATATCTAATCTCAAATCTACAGAGTTTGTAGTTGGGAATATTGCGCCAGATAGTGGGATACCAAACGATGATTGGTCGGCTTTTACTCCAAGTGGTGATATTTCACATTTTAAAACAACAGATGCCGATGGCTTAAAAGATATTCATTTAAACGAATATGTCGAACAATTTTTTACAGTGAATCAGAGAAAAAAATATAACAACAATCAGAAATCCTTTTATCTTGGCTATTTGACTCATTTATTAACTGATATTATGTGGGTAAATGAAATAGTTCGACCAAGTAAAGATAAATTTAAATATTTATATGATAAAGATAGAACAGAGTGGGTATGGACATTAAAGAAAGATTGGTATGATCTTGATTTTTTGTATATTGAAAGAAATCCGGATTTTAGAGCTCTTTCAATTTATAAGAATGCTGTTGAATTCAATAATGATTATATGGATTTTTTTAGTAATGATGCATTTGAAAATAGGAGAAAATATATAACACACTTTTATAGTAGTGAAAGAGATAATTTGGATAGAGAATATACATATTTAAAAGAAGAAGAGATGAATAGATTTGTAGATGAAGCTGCTGATAAAATTGGTTACATATTGAAGGAAGAGTATTTGTAAAAAATGAATAATATTAAAGTTCAATAAATAAATTTCAATTTATATGATTGGAAAAAACTAACATAATGTGTGGGGCACTTATGCAGAAAGTATTATATTAGGAAATATATGAGAAAAACATTAGTGGAAAGTATTACCACATGTAGGCACCAAAAGATTTAAAACATCATATAACAAAAAATTCCCGTTCAGCTTGACTTGTAAAGACAGCCAAGCTACACCTGCGAAACTAAGAAAAGAGCTTTCTAAGTTTCGCAGGTGTCAGGAATTAGGAACGTTAGGTGAAATGCTGGACATAATTAGAGTATATGTTAATTAAAGAAAAAGGAGAATAAATATGATTAGAGATTATAAACAATCTGATATTAATGAAATAATTAGGATATATACATTAGAATATAAGGCAATGCCAGAAGAAATCGAAACTTTAAAGTCTGCATCTAAAATCTTGGTATATGATGATAATGGAATTCAAGGGTTTATACATTTAATTTTAAGTGGTAGTTGTTGCTATATAGAAATGGGAGTCATATCTAATGAATTAATAAAATCTGTGGGCTTTAAACTATGGGAAGAGGCTAAAAAACTTTTTATAGAGAAATCTATAAATTTCATTGAGGTTTTTCATGTGAAAGATAACCTAAACTGGCAACAGCTATTTAATGAAATTGGATTTGAATATTGGTATTCTGTATATCGTTTTGCGTATAAGGGAAATGGATTTAAAGAACCTGATATTAGTGCAGTTAAATATGAAGATAAGTATTACGAGGATAAAATAAGGCTTGAAAGTGAATCCTTCTCAGTATTAAGAAGAGAAAATGATATTAAACCATATAATTGGTATTTAAGTGCAAGTAAAGAGGCAATTGAAAATAATAGAAAAGCAACACTTAAAGAAAAAGAATACATTTTTCTATTTTTTGAAGACAATGAAATTGTAGGAGCCTCAATGGTTAAAAATGCTGAAATTGATTTATTATTTGTTAATATCAAATACCAAGGAAAAGGTTACGGTAAGAAAATATTAGAATTTACAATAAATAGAGGTTTAGAACAGAATGCAACAGGCGTGAATTTAAATGCATTAGCGAGTAATGAGAAAGCACTAAAGCTATATAAAAGCGTAGGATTTAAAGTTGTACAAGCACAAGATGCGAGAAGGCTAATTATAAAATGATATATTTCACATGCGAAACAGTAGATGCACTTCACCTAACAAAATGTTGCCGCGCGCCTTGGCTTAACTAAAATTGAAATTTGGGATAACCCATGAAGTCATTTAAATAAAAGCACTGAAACATTATAAAGTATCTCCAAGTCACATTTCAGAGCCCAAGAACAGTCGCTCTAGGGCTCTGAAACGTCGGCAACACGAAACGTTATATGAAATTTTAAATCTAAATAAGATAGAGTTACGAATCAAAGTTAATAAGGACGAATTGTCAGGATGCAAGGGCAATACTGAAATAAAGTCAAGGGGGCTTACGAAATAAAATGGAAAACCAGCTGGAATTGGTTGCAAAATCTTATGATAAAGCTATTGATTATGGGAGGATGGGGATTGATTTATACAAAGATTTACCAGAATACATTAAAAATGATCCCGGCTATCCTCTATTTGAAAAAATGATAATGGAAGGCGGGACCTCAGATAGTGGAAGTAAAGAAATCAGGGATTATTTATCGCCCAATACGAATATGAAATTCATTGATCTTGGGTGTTGCCTGAACCTCATGTTAAGGGGATATGATGAATGGACCTCAACATATTATGGGGTTGATATAAGCAGCAAAACCATTCATCTGCTTAATGAGGTTGTCACAAAGAATGAATTGTCTATTGGATCATTATATTGCGGAAGTATACATGAAACACCCTTTGATGCTGATTATTTCGACATTGGAGCATGTATCGGAGTGTTAGAGTACTTTGAAAAAGATTTTGTTGCAAAAGCAATCATTGAAGCTCATCGAATCATAAAACCTCATGGAAAAATTGTTCTTGATATTCCTGACATTGGAAGCCCAGAGCACCGAATTACGATGATAATTGAGGAGTATTTAGGAAGACCTGATAAATTTGATATGTCATCTCAAGAATTTCAGAATATGCTGCAAAATTACTTTAAAATAGAAAAAACAGAAAAAGCTGGGCCAATGATTCAATATTTCTTGAGTTGTAAAAAGTGATGGACTGAGTTGTTATTGGTTAATTGAACTGTTGCGATTAACCCCCGCTAATAAGCATTAATTACTATTGATTTAATTTGTAACTTTCTTCTATTAGGATTTATGAGGAAAAAGAAAATGCGTGAGGAGAAATACTCCGCAAGTAGTTTAATAAAGATTTAAAACATCATATAAACCAGCTAATCGTTGTCAAGAAAAATATTAAAATACTTATTTTTGGATAAAATTGAAAATAGCAAAGCTAGCCTATATGGTCGAAGACCGTATCATACTTAGGAAAGTCAAGCTGTAGAAGACTCCTAAACCTAAGTTGAATTTGTGTATTAGTATTAGTGAATTCATCCCATTGGCGGCATAATAATTTTAGCTCTTCACTAAAAGCATCATGAGCCTTATAGGTTTGATTATTGCTTGTATAGTATACTTGAGCAATCCTATAGGTATCAATTGGATAAGTTTTAACCTTTCGGACATTCTTTCTCTTCTGAGTACTTGTTTGAAGAGGGTTAAGAACTACTATCTCGTAGCCAAGTTCTTGAAAATATTTAACTATAGGCTTAGAGTAGTTACCTGTAGCTTCTAGAACTACATGTGGTTTAGAGCCGGAGGCTCTTTCGAGCTCAAGTAAATACTTCGAAGCTAAGGATAATCCATTAGGAGTATGATCAAAAGAGATAGGTTTTGAATAAGGCTTGTTGAAATTAATAAATCCATTTGCATAACTACTAGACTTTGATACATCAATACATAGGGCGGGGTTGTTCATATAATTCCTCCTTTAATTTCGGGTACCTAATCTGACTGCTCTCCACAGGTTCGTACGGTGATGCGTGTTCAAAGACACAACCAGCTCAATCGTGGTATGAGAGTTAAACTGGGCTGAAACAGTTTAGCCGACAAGATCTAGGTCTCAACAAAACATACGTTTTCTACCCAAATAGACTTAGGTTTAAATTTCTAACCAAAAGAGAAAAAGTCATACCTAGATCAAGCTGGCTATGATATAAGTATACGAACAAAACATTCAAGTTCGCTTTGGCTAAAATAGGGTCAAGCCTCTCAAGAAGCCAAAGCACATTCCTTCACCAAGCCAGGTCTGGCTAGGGTTCAGGAATGTCTTGAATGCGAAACGTTATAGGAAATGTCAATTTCGGGGCTGTTCTTTGAAGTCTCAGTATTTTGTTATGATTTTTCAAAATTAGTGATTATTTAATGATGGGGTAAAATATCAAAATAGAAATCATTTATAAAAAGCGATAAATAGTAATTTGATGGGAGGCATAAAGATGTTAGATAAAGTACCTACAAGCGAGGATTTAATTGCTTTAATTGGGAAACCATTATTTGAAGTTTGGACAGCATTAAGTGACATGATTGAGCAAAAATATGATATGGAACATTTATGGAATAGTGGAGGTAAATCATGGGAATATGAGTACAAATATCGTAGAGGTGGAAAAACCCTTTGTGCATTATATGCTAAAGAAAGTTGCTTTGGTTTTATGATTATTTTAGGAAAAGATGAACGGACAAAATTTGAGGCAGATAAACAAAATTATTCCCTTGAAGTGCAGAAAATCTATGATGAAGCAAAGACCTACCATGACGGGAAATGGATAATGTTTGAATTAACAGATGCTTCACTATTTGCAGATATGGAAAAATTGTTACTTATCAAAAGAAGACCCAATAAAAAGTGATTGTCAAGTTCCAATTTACATATTTGATTTTACTTGCAGTTCTCATATTTTATATCATATGTATTGAAATTAATTTTATAATTTATAACTTAGATAAAGTTTTATAAATTAAAGAGAGTTGCCACTTCCTATAACAAAATACTCCCGTATGCTTCGCACATTTGCCAGCCTAAGATAGGAACTATCTAAGGCTGACAAATGTCGGGAGTGCGAAACGTTATCTGAAATTTTCAAATCTATGAAAGTTTTAATTGCGCATTAACTTTCTTGAATCTTAAAAATAAGTCGCAATTGTAGATAATTGCCACATGAAAACTATTTATGTTTAATAAATTGGAATTTATAAGGAGAATACATGATAACAAAAATGAATGATACTAAATGTGAATTGATACAAAACTTAGATAAGCTGCATACAACCGACTTAGGAGTTGGACGAATTAAAAAGAATCTTTCTTTAGATGTGGATGATGTAGTAAAATGGTGCAGCGACAAAATAATGAAACCCAATGCTGTTATATCTAGAAAGGGCAAGAATTGGTATATAGATATAGATGATTGTGAAATAACAGTTAATACATATAGTTATACCATTATTACCGCGCATAAGGTTAAAAAATAGATTGAGATTCTCATAGAAGATTAAACATATTTCAATTTATAAAACTTGCATAGCAAGCATGTTAAATTGATTCGATTTCTTCTTATATTATAAAGCTATATGAGGGAAAATCTTTGGAGGTTTCATTACTAATAAAGAGAGCAAAAAATTTAAAACATCAGATAACAAAATTTTGCTGTTCGCCTTGGCTGGTGGACTCTTTTTATATAGTAGGGTGTGAATTTATGGTTTATAATCAATATATAGGTTTATAGTTGAAAAAATGCCAAGGCACATTCCTTCGACAAGTGCGTGGCGCTAAGGCTCAGGAACGTCGGCAGCACAAAACGTTATATGTAATTTAGTGTAACAGAGTGACAACTTTAGGATTAATAAAAATAATATTATAAAAATTAAGGTTTTTAGATGGGGGTATCTAAATGAAAACACAACTTAATCATGTTAGAGTTAATGTTTCGGATATTAATAAGGCATTAAAATGGTATGAGGAGATTTTAGGATTTGAAAATGATGGCGGTTGGCCGCTAGACAAACCTACTTATTATGATTTTGTATCACTAGAAGGTGCAAAGTTTGCGATTATGGAAGTGAAGAGTGAAAAATCGCACAGTAGACTTAATTTTGAAGTTGATAACATCGATGATCTTTGGGAAGCATTAAAAGACAAGGTAGAGGTTATTGAGCCTTTGTTTGATACTCCTTGGGGAACTCGAAAGTTCACCATTGTGGACCTGGACGGAAATGAATTAGGATTTGGGAGGTAAAATAAATGATTATCAAGTATCAGTGTGTTAATATTTCTTCTGTTCATCCAAGAGCATTGGTTGAATTTTACAATGAAAAATTAGGTATACCAATATTAGAATTTGATGATAATTATGATGGCGTTTCTTTAGGATTTATTCAAGGTGCACCAGTAATAGTCATTTGGGATGAAAACAAATGGGGGAAATCAAGTGAAGGAAAAGTTAACTTTATATTCTCTTGTGATGACCTTGATAAAACATATGTTGAATTAAAAGAAAAGGGAGTTGTCTTAGAACCTCCCCAAATAGCTGTATGGGGAGGGAAGGAACTTCCTATGCTTGACTTAGACGGAAATAAAATTTTACTTTTAGAAGGTTAATAATTATAACTTATAAACCATATTTTTATGGTTTTCAGATAGAGACAGTAGATTCAACTTTTAAATTCAGTATCTAAAACTACATATAACAATGTATTCAAGTTCGTTTTGGCTAAACTATGGTCAAGCCTCTGAAGAAGCCAAAGAAAATTCCTTCACCAAGCCAAGTCTGGCTAAGGTTCAGGAACGTCTTGATTACGAGAACGTTAGCTGACATCCCACCTTTAGAAAAAAGATTAGTATCACATGTATAATATCGATTGTTAATGTATAGAGCGCTACTATATACAATTAGTTTCCAAGTGCTAACTAGAGATTATTTATAAAACACATAGTATTTGTTTTGTTCAAATAAAAGTATTAATTCACGAAACGCGCTTAATTTAGCTGCATAGCTTATAAATGATATCTATAGAATATTTACATACAAATCAAAATTATTAAATTGAGATAAAGGAGATTATAAGAATGAATCCATATGTAGAATGCCCAATAATAACAACAAAGAGCTTTACAATTAGACTTATTAGAGAAGAGGACAGCAAATCACTTTTTAGATGCTATAATGACATAAGAGCGGTTGAATTTATGAATGATGATAATTGCGATTTCGGTTTTTTTGTTGGTTCTGAGGAGAAGATGCAGGAGACAATAGGCTATTGGATTAATTTTTACCAAAAGCAATACTTTGTTAGGTTTTCTATAGTTGATAATGCAACAGAAGAGGCTGTAGGTACAATCGAGGGCTTTAGTGGTGAAACGGGGGTTCTACGTATAGATATTTGTAGTGAATATGAGAAAGCATGCTATCTATCTGAACTATTCAATTTTGCAAGAGATAATTTCTATGTATTCTTTGGTAATGAATGCTTAGTCACAAAGGCTATTTCTAAGGCATTAGAGCGTCGTGAAGCTTTAGAAAATAATAGATGGGAGTACATTGATACATACAGAGGTTATCACGACTATTATAGGATTAAACTGATTTAGACGATAAAGGAGTACTTAAGAGTGAATGCGCAAGATATATATTGTTGTGAAGATTTCATAATCAAAGTAAAGAATATGTACTAGGTATACCTATATACTAGGGAGGATAACAATGAATAATGTAATCAATTGGCTTCTTGAAGATGATACACCACAAATCAAATACCGTACAATGATAGAACTTCAAGGGCGAACAAAAGACGACATCGAGGTTAAGAAAGCATATGATAACTTATGGTGTTAGTATATTAGTGTAGACACAAAAACCC
>KE993493.1 GCA_000466585.1 Clostridiales bacterium oral taxon 876 str. F0540 | reverse complement strand
GGAGGTTAAAGCCCTAAATGGGCTTTAACGGGCAGTTTGCGAATGTCAATGAGCGTTTTTTAACTGCCCCGTGTTCCGAGTGGAAAGGAGGAATACCATGGAAGACTTTTTAAAAGCTATAGCAAATGTAGGTTTTCCCATAGCAGTTGCTGCCTATTTACTTATCAGGATTGAAGGTAAAATTGACAGTCTGGCTGCTTCAATAAACCAGCTTTCAGCCATACTTTCAGTAAAGCTTGGTGGTAATGATGAGCGAAAATCCGCATAAGCAAAAATCACTCCTGTAACAACTTTAATTGTTATGGGAGTGATTTTTTTATATAAACCTCAAGAAAAACCTTAAATCACCCTAAAAACTGCATATATATGTTTGTAATCAAAATTCAAACAAGGAGGTGAATAAGTATGGCAGTAGTAAGCACACCTGTAAGCTCAGCTTTAAGCATCAAGTTTAAGGCCGGAATCGACTCTAAAGGAAAGGACATTATAAAGTCTAAAAAGTTTTCAAATGTAAAAGTGACAGCAGCTCCAGACAAGCTTCTAGAAATAGGAACAGCTTTAGGTTCCCTGTTAAAGAACGAGTTTGTCAGCGTAGAAAGAACAGACGACAGTGTTTTAGTTAATGAATAATTAAAATGAGAGAATTAAGCAGAAAGGGGGGAATTATAAGTGGCAGATAAAAGTTTAATAATGACTTTTTTAAATGAAGAAGGCACAAAGACTAATATTACACTTCCAGGTGTTAAAGAGAATATAAGTCAGCAGGAAGTTGCTGTTGTTATGGATACTATAATAGCAGGAAACATATTTTCTTCAACCGGTGGAAATTTAATAACTAAACATTCAGCTCAGATAACTGAGAAAAATATTACTGATCTTGTAGTGAGATAATTGGAGGGGTACCGTTGGTACCCCTTTTATATTTGAAATAAAACAATCTCACACAGGATATATTACCTATTGAGAATGAGGAAAATGTTCATGAGAGTGATGTATGTCCGGAGTATGCTCATGGGCATGAACCAATTCTTCATGTTCGTGAGGATGAGAATGCTCTCCTATAACTACAAACGGATGAGTATGATTATGATGTCCATCTGAGTGATTGTGCCTATGCTCATGCTCCATAGGTTTATGAACATGATTGTGTGAATGTTTTTCTACTACTGCAAAGTAAGTACCTATTACCATGACAATAGCAGCCAATGCAAAAGATGAAGTGATAGGTTCTGAGAAAGCAATAAATGATATTCCTACACCTATGAAAGGTGCAACAGCATAGTAAGTGCTCGTCCTTGCAGCTCCTAATTCCCTTTGAGCTGTTACATAAAAGAATATACTAAGCCCATATGCAAAGAAACCAAGCAATAAAGCAAGTAAAATATATCTGGTATTCCATAATACTTCCTTTGCCAAAATTGCAATAATTAGTGATCCTATTCCAGAACCAAAGCCTTTTATAATAACAACCTGTAACGGATCCTTCAACGAAAGCTTCCTTGTGCAGTTGTTTTCAAGCCCCCAGGATAGACAAGCCAGAAGAACTAGCACCGAGCCAAGCGAAAATGAAAAGCTTCCAAAGTCCTCAACGGATAATAATATGCTTGATAAGGTTATAAGGGTTATGGAAATCCATAAACGCTTGCCTACAGCTTCTTTAAATACTACAAGAGCTATAATAGAAGTTGTAACAATTTCAAAGTTACTTAATAAAGATGCAGTAGCGGAAGTGGTTTTGGTTAGTCCAAGCATTAAAAGTATTGGGGCTGCGATATCTAATAGCACCATTAAAACAACATAGGTCATTTCTTGTTTTTGAAGCCTTGCCTCATGTCGTTCCACATCAGCTACTCTCCTTACAATATCTATAGAAAGCATACCAATCCCTGCACCTAAATATAAAAGTGATGATAAAAGTAAAGGTGGTATTTCTTTTAAAATAAGCTTTGAAAAAGGTGCACTCATACCAAATAATGCTGCAGCCAGTATTGCCTGCCCAACTGCAATATGCCTTTTATAATTATTTTTCATGTCTTCACCTCTTAAATAATAAACAATTTATTATGAGATTGACTATATATCTATACTATAAGGTACCTCTTCCAGCAATACCTATAGCTGGATACTATTATTATATTATACGCTAAAATCAGAATCAATTTTCCGTAAATATACATATGCATTATAGATAATAAAAGCTTTATAATTTATATATTTTGTGACTATTGTTCTAACTCAAAAGTTTTTCTACTTCATACTTATATCCTGCCGGGCAGAAAGCTGAAACCTTCTTCAATATTTTCTCTCAAGCTATCTTCTTCTCCTTGAGCCTGTTAACATTGCAGCATCATTCTTCTATATATACTCATATAGGCTTATTAGGTATATTATATATAACCTATATATACCTATACTATCTATTTATTATTTATATATAGATTTAAGTTGACATAGTTAACAAATAGTAATAATACTATCAATACCAAAGCTTCAAGCTGTCAACCTTGCCGTCAACCTTGTGAAAGTGAAAGTTGACAAGGTTGACACTATATAGTTGACTTTTTTTCATTAGTTGACAGTGAAAGTTGACAATTTTACATAGCCCTTTTGAGTACCATAACAGCCGGCACGAAAACTGCTTCCGTGTCTTTTCCACCCTGGCAGCTTTTCTAAAATACTGTTTATCTCTATGGAATCTGCCCGTCTCATATACTTTAAATCTCCTCCGAGGCACTCGCACCAAATCTCCGCTGCACATATTCTGTCTCTCTCCACAGTTTCAGAATTATCATTTTCATAGTCTGCTGCCCAATAAAGCCGCCTTTCATTTAAGGTACGCTTATCCCAATTTTTCGGAATAGGCCTGTTAGCAAACTCACGGATGATACCTTCCTTTGCATTGCTCTCAGCATGTGACTCCTGCTCAAGCCTTGCCTGCAGCTCTGCTTCATCGGTTAAGAACAGCTTTTCTCCAAGCTGCCAGTAGAGATATGCTTCAGCCCAGATTTGATCCACTTCCACAGCTAGGTTGTTCCATACGCTTTTAACTGGTGGATTTAATCCCACATCTACAGGCCAAAAACGTCTGTTGCCTGTCCTGTCTTTTAAAAATTCGCTGTCATTGGTAGTTCCAAAGAATACGCAGCGTCTTGGATAAGCCTTAGTTCTCTTTCCAAAGGGCTCTCTGTAGATATCTTCATTTTTGCTTAAAAACTGCTTTATTGCATTGGTTTCTGAACGATTAAAGCCGCTGAGCTCTCCAATTTCATTAATCCATATACCCTGAAGCATCTCTGAGGCTTCCTTTCCTTCAAAGGTCTGAAGACTGTCTGAGTACCAGCTTTGCCCAAGAATTCTTAAAAAGGTGCTTTTGCCTATACCCTGAGGTCCTGCAAGTATCGGCATATAGTCGTATTTACAGCCCGGGGTCATGGCACGGGCCACAGCTGCAGCTAAGGATTTACGCATAACTGCTCTGGTGTAGGCAGTATCAGCTGCACCAAGATAATCTATTAAAAGAGTATCCAGCCTCTTTATGCCGTCCCATTGAAGCTTTGTAAGATAGTCCTTCAATCTGTTAAAAGAATGATTGTTGGCACATAAGCCAAGGGCATCATCTACTTTGCTTGGACTTACTATGTCATAGGTATTTTCCACATACCAACGGATTCCCTTATCGTCTAAATCTCCCCACTGCCTCTGCTCTGGATTTGTATCCCAAGGCACAGCACCCATAACCACAGCTCTACTTGCAAACTCGTCAAAGGCTATTTTGTCTTTTAAGAGCGGATCATTTTCAAAAATTATAAGAAGATTGTTTGTAGTCTTAGCTATGGCTCCTGTGGCAGGGATTATCTTAAGCTTTGCTACCCAAGAGAAATCATTTTTGTCGGCAGCTTCAGGAGGCAAAGCAAAATCCTGCACTGCCTTTTCATACCGTTCCTTGTTTAATAAGGCTGAAACACAGGCATCACTAACCGCCAGCTCACACATGGCTGTATAGGAAGGAAGCTTATTAACCGGAGTATCTAGCTTTGCTTCATTATCCATTTCACTGAATTTATGAAGTCTAACAAGGTCAAAGGAATTGCAAAGCCTCCCTCCTGCAGGATCTGTGGAATGATGAGAATATAGGAAGTCTCCACTTTCATACACTACTGCACCCCCTGTAGTTGAGCCGCCGCTGTAGGTAAATCTTCCTGAACCATCCTCACAAGGTATATAAACACCGGGAAGAAAAATCTTCATTGCTTTGTATATGTCATAGGTTCTGCAAAAGGCTCCTATAACTCCGGTCTTTTCAATTGGATTCCCCTGCTTTGCTGCCTGTTTCACATGGGTATGCTGTACTCCGGGTACCTCTGGCCATTCTAAAACATTTCTCCAATCCTTGTATAGTGAAAGTATACCATCTGCATCAAGAAAAGGTTTATCGCCATAGGCATAAATGTACTTGCTGTCTACGGAGCAGCTTGGCCAATACATAAGCCTAGAAGCTTCAAAGGTAGTTGGGTCACAAAGCTCTATACCAATTATCTGAGCCAACTTTCTTGCAGTTGGTTCATATTCATCTGCCACCACTGTTCTGTTTAATGGTACAAGCACACGAAGCCTTGGCTTTGCCTCTTCATGCTTTCTTGTGGAATATACTGCATAGGCACATCCTAGGCCTTCTATCCTCTGTAAAACCTCCTGTGTTCCACCTGGAGTAATATTATCTAAATCTAAAGTTATAACATCCCTTGTCAGCACATTGCTTGCTTTTCTTCTATTTTCTTTAAGTGTTCCAGCTACAAAGCCGCCTACATCCTTAAGCTCGTCCTGCTTACTCTTAGAATAGCTTAGATATTCTGCCAACGTTTCTGTCCCTCTGGCAGGTGTTTTCAGCCTCTCCACAAGCTCTGACCAATAAAGCTTCTGCTGTGGCCAGAAGGTAGCTTTTCGGCTGCCCGCAGCTGATATTGTAATTTGTCTGTCATTTATTAGCATGGTTACCCTCCTTTTTCTTAAATTCGGTAAATAAAAACACCGTAAAATTCAGGGTTGAATAATACAGTGTTTTAGGTAGATATTTAATTTTTGTAATTATATCGGAATATACGAGAGTTTCGAGATAGTCCAACTATAAATTGAAATTTATTATCTTAGTAAAATACTTAGAAACTTTTCACTATCTATTCAGACCAATTCATTTGATAATCCGGTATACCTTGATTCCTGCATTTTTCAATAACATTATTTTTTTCATCCATGTTACCTAATGTGTATTTTAGAATTAATCCTCGAAATATTATATATTTCACATTATTCTTTTTAAAATCAACAAACCAGTTAACGCCTTTCCTCTCATCACTAATGATTACTTTCGAAAACCTTTCCGGTAAGTCTAATACATTCGATGAAAAAGTAATTGCAGTCCAATAGCGTGGATTGTTTTTAGTTTTCCACAATTCAACTTTATTCACGCTGATATAGTCCAAAATATCTTCATTATCAATACTTTCTTTTATTAGCACCCCTTCATAGATACCTTCATTCTCAGTTGGCAGTGATGTACTGCATGGCTGATCACCTTTTACCCCATCAACTGCTAACTCATCTTTTAAAAGAACATCAATTGTGACACCAAATATATAGCTTAATTTTAATAATTTCTCTGTATCAGGCAGTGAAATGTCCATTTCCCATTTAGAGATAGATTGTCTACTAACTGAGCATTTTTCAGCCAGCATTTCTTGTGACATTCCATTCTTGTTCCTTAAGTATTGAATTTTTTCAGATAATTTCATTTTTATTTCCCCTTTCCTATTTGCATAAAAATAGGATATCAATAATCTTTTTAAACATCCACCAACTCTAAAGTTCCCTTTAGCAACCACAACGTGCTTTTCAAATTCCAGTTTATCTGCTTACCACCTAAATTCCTTACTTCACAATATTAGATTTATCCTTCATAACTACCATTTCCTTTTATTTTACTAATGAGCAATAAATTACCACTATTTACTTATTACATTTGCATGTTTATCGAATCATTAAAGGATATTGTATATTAATTACTTATAGTTTTGGCAACTCTATAACAATTTTGAATACCAACCCTAAAATGAATATGCCCATTAAAAATAGCAGTAAGCCATCAGTTTTTTTACCTTGCTTGTAAAAGTGTATACCATTGAAAATTTGAAGAATACCTATACAAGTAAATAAGTAAGGTATTAAAACTCTAATATCAAAGTTTCCTATTAAAACAATTATCGCTAATATGATTATTATTATTGTAAGTATTGTTCTAATAACTCTCAAAAAATTCTCTCCTTGTCTTTATGATTACTTCACCATATAAGAAATTTGCAAATTATCGTTTGTAGATGGTACTGCAACTCTGGTTCCATTGCCATTAGTTAAACCTTCTGCAACATTATCCCTTTATAATGAATTAATCATATTTTACTCTTGTACAATATAAAAAATCTTCCACTTAATAGAACTATATGTGATGATTACTTTTTTAGTATATTTATATCTTCATATTTCATTAAATAATAAGGTTCATTTTCCATAACTTCTTCTTCGATTGTCCACCCTTGAGATAAATAAAAATTCAAAGCATTTACATTTGCCTTTACACACTTCAATGTTAACGGTAATCCAACTGCTTTTGCAGACTGATTTATCAATGCTTTGCCTACCCCACATCTTTTAAAATTTGATGAAACAAATAAATTGTGAATAAACTTATCTTCTTCCCAAATTGAAATAAACCCAGCAATTTCATTGTCTATTTTTGCCGTTAATATTAATTCACCTTCTGTACTGCTATCAAAATCTTCTAACTTTATACTATCATGTTCCACCCAATTAAAATTTTCCTGTCTTGTTTTAAAAAAAATCTTGCGCAGCTCATCATAGTCTTTTTTTTGAGCCTTTTCTATAGAAATATTACTTTTATTCATTATATCTTCTCCTCTCATGCTATAAAACAATTCACAATAAATTACCACTATTTATTGCATTTGAATGATCAGAAAACCATATAAAAATTGTGTATTTACATTAACTAAACTTTGAGTCCAGCCGTTTAAAATAAATATTATTTTTTAATTTGTGACTTGATATCGTTATATAGCTCTTCTGTCTTACTCTTTTCTTTTCTATTTATAATTACATAGTGGTAGTCTACATTTTTTGCTTTTATATAAATAAAAGGGCCTTTATCAGAAACTACAAAAACTTTTAGTTTATTTATATTGGGTGAGCTGAAATTACCTATATAGGCAGTACCAAAAATGTCAATTCCATTAACTTTTCTTAAACCTTCCGGAAGAGTGTCCTCTAATTTAATATCCTGTATATCCTCATATTTTAGATTTAAGCTATACATACCTGAAACCTTTATCCCGTCAGCTTCAACCTTTGGTACAGCAGTCTTTATACTATATAAAACCACAACTGCTATTACAATAATTAACAATGCCGATAATATATATTTAAGATAATTATCAAAAAACTCTCTGTTAATCTTCATAATATTCTTCCTTTCATAATCCACAATACTTTACCGTTGTGTAATATCCTGCGATAAAGCAATTAACATATGATAACCTAACCAATTATAATTCTTTATTTCTTGACTTTATATGTTGCCTTAAAGAATAAATAACTAAACCTATAAAATAAGATATTAAGAGTATCAAAATATCTGGGATAATGATATTAAATAAAACCGTATTAAAACCGTAATATCTCATGAAATAGAACTTGTAAAATGAGTAAATAATACAAATAAGTAGTCCTAGGATAAGGTCCCCAAATATAAAAGCAAACTTTGTCTTTTCACTTGTCTTCATTATAAATCCCCCTATCAATTCGTGATATTTTACAGTTAAGACGCTATATTTGAAGATTGAGAAACAACCATAAATAAGGATTGTTTATAATTTTAAAATTCTTTATAAACAAAATGCTCTACTTGACTTAATCCTTCAGCAATATATTTTTTTGCTTCAATAGGATATAATTCTATAGTATCTAAAACTTTAATATCAATCCATGAGAATTCTAACTTGAACGATTTATCTTCTAATTGTTCTGTTCCCCAAAACGCTCCATTAAGTGGTATAGTCGTATTATCAGTTAATAATACATTGTAAAATAAGCATATTTGGTGACATGGTTTATCTCCCCATGAAAAAAATATTTCTCCTACCCATTTCAATTTATCTACTTTTACATCTAAATTTATTTCTTCTTTAAATTCACGCACTAATGTTTCCTCATTTGTTTCTCCAAGGGCAACATGTCCACCTGGAAATGCATATGCTGTATCATTTTGAGGTCTTTGCAATAGAACTTTCCCATTATGTAGTAATATTCCTGCAACTCTATAACTAAATAAATATTTATCTGTTTTAAATAAAATATCTTTGCTCATTTTACATCCCCCTATTTAGCCCCATCTTTACTACTCCATTTTCTACAAAGAGTCACTAACCTATAACTATAGTTAGTGACTCTTTTAGAAAGATAGTTTTTAATTTAATTATATTTTTTAGTCCTTCTTATCATAAAGTACTTGATCAATTACAATTACCAAAGCAAGCATAAAAGCCTGATTTTCAGTATCATCAATATCTACACCATAGCTGTCAGAAAAAGAGAACCAAGCTTTACTTACTCTAGCCACTGGTCTGCCATTTTTTAATATATCAAATTCATGTGAAAATATGTCTCCGTCTACAGTATAGCTTCCCATAGAGCTATCTATTATAAAACTGGGCCTCAAAAAGCTTAATTCCTTTTTCACGGAGGCTGCATGACCACCCTCTAGATCAATATTATAGGTTGGAAGCAAATGAAACAATTCC
The DNA here is from genome assembly GCA_000466585.1 of Clostridiales bacterium oral taxon 876 str. F0540. Taxonomy (GTDB): domain Bacteria; phylum Bacillota; class Clostridia; order Clostridiales; family Clostridiaceae; genus Clostridium_AT. Next base: position 45,511 of record KE993493.1, on the reverse strand, counting down.
TGTTCAATATAAACAAGCTCTCTTCCTGCCAAATCATATATCTTAAGCTTATTTCCAAAAGAAAAAACCTTTCCTTGCACTTCATAGCGGTCATTATCATAATCATCCTTAATAGTGAAACTGTCACCAAGACTAAAAATTCTCTGTCTTACTTTATACCTCATATTCATCACCCCATAAACTAACTTTAAACTCTTCAATCTACCCTGCTTATATCATTATTCCATAAAGTACAATCTCGAACAAATCTTTTACTAAAGTGAATTTCAATAAAAGAAGATTATGAATTAATGTTGAGTAACAATACTGATAATTATAAAAATTAATAAAATAATACTTATAATAGTAGAAATACACATATTAATTAATTTATTTTTGACAAGTATTTTATCGTTGAAATTAGTTATAATCTTATATAAATCTGTATACCACCATATGATAGATAAAACAATAATTGCAATCATAAGCAAATACATCATATTTTAAACTCCCTTCAAAGCACAGTGTTATAGATAAATTGCTTCGCCATTTTTTACACTTGAGACGCTTTAAATGAATAATCCAAAGCAAATACTATTTTAATAACTGCTGAAAATCTTCTATGCTTAATCCTACATTTTTTTCAAAAACACTATAAAAGTCCTTATTTTTTAAATCTAAAACTATATCCTTAATAGAATTATCACCTTTTAACTCTATTATCTTTTTTATTGCAAGGTAACTTTGATAATATACATCGTATCCTTCCAGCCTGGCATTTGTAAATTCTATTTGATTGCTTAACTCTCTAAAATTCTTTAATCTTTCAAGCGTCTTGCTATTCTTATTCATTCGATACTTATAACTTATATATTCTGCTATTCCTTCATTAAACCATTGAGGAAGGAGCAAAGAACTTATTTTATTGTCTTGGCAAAAAAGTTCAGTTTTAAAATGAGCATACTCATGAACAAAAGTATAGCTGGTTAGTTCATCAAGTTGTAAATACAGGGAATAACCATCGTAACTCGCAGCACTGTTCCTTTTATTAAGCACCTTCTGATATTCTTCAAGTGTTGGAAATATAACAATATTTATTGGATGCGAAGGTGTTTGTCCAAAAATAGCTGTTGTATCTGTATTTCCTTTTTGGATAGATTCTTCTATTAATTTAGAGTTACTGTTATCTAATTTACCTTTTGAATAAATTGTGCCATAATTAAACTTTTGTTTATCCATACTTTCTGTATTTTGTACAAAGTGTGCCCATGCTATAGTTTTGCGTATATAATATGCTCCAATACCTTTTGATCGTACAGCAACTCTTATACTTATACTTGCTATTAAAACAATTATTAAAAACATACACATAAATATTCTTATTATTTTTCTTATCTTACTCATGATTAATAATGTCCTCTTTAAAATCACATCGATTCATAATAAGTAATTCGTCATTTTTTACAATTCCGAATCAAATCCCAATCAAATTGCACCATATATTTCAAGCAATTACACTAATATACTTATAACTGAATTTAAAGTAATATTTTCAACACCGTATTATTCACTTTTCAAAGATCATTTTTTTATTAAAATCATGATTTCTTATAAAACGCAGTCGCATACCCCTCTGCTTTTAAAATCAGCCCCGGAGCCCAAGTAATAGGCTGTCCCATTATATCAGTTACAGCCTTTAAGTCAGCTTTATCCTTAGGCACATCCAATATGACTTCATCATGCACATGAAAACAGATCTGATACCCTGCTGCCTCAAGCCTTTTAAGGCTTTCTGCCAGGCAGTCTCTTGCTATAGCCTGCACAATATTTTCTGTCAGCTTGCCTCCATAGGTAGGTATGTTTTCCCACTTCCTTGTTTTCTGATTTATTCCCCTATAGTAAAGAGCTTCTCTGCCCATTTCATTAGCCTTTACAAATGGTTTTGTATAAAACAGCTTTCTTCCACTTGGAAGCTTTATAGTTAAAAAATCCTGATTGTTATTAAAATCTATTTCACGAGCTATGATTAGCCCTTTAATTCTTGCTGCCTGCCCTGTTCTCATAACCTCTATGGCTGCATTTTCTATACTGTACCAAAGGTCCACAATTCTTTTGTTTGAAGTTCTCCATCTTCTTACTAACCCCTTTAGCTCCTCTTCCTTAAGCCCCATCTTTAAAGCTCCCATAGCAACTAATGCACCTGCACCGCCTTGATAGCCCAGTGCAAGTTCAGCTATTTTGCCCTTCTGCCTAAGCTCATATTCCGGATTCCCTTTTGCTATCTTTTCTATGGGTACTCCAAACATCCTCGAAGCCGCCGCTTCGTAGATCCTTCCGTGGGAGGCAAACACCTCTTGTCTCCACTGCTCTCCTGCAAGATAAGCTATGATTCTTGCCTCTATTGCTGAAAAGTCCGCTACTAAAAATATGTTATTATCTGAAGGCACAAAAGCTGTTCTTATAAGCTGAGAAAGTGTATCAGGCACATTTCCGTAAACAAGCTTTAATGCATCCACCTTCTTTTCCTTAACACAATCTCTTGCATGGGATAGTGTTTCAAGATAATTCTTAGGAAGGTTCTGCACCTGCACAAGTCTGCCTGCCCAACGGCCTGTTCTGTTTGCTCCGTAAAACTGCAGTAGTCCTCTTACCCTGCCGTCGTGATTTACGACATCAGCCATGACCTTGTATTTCTTAACACTGGTCTTTGAAAGCTCCTGCCTTATTTCAAGCATTCGTTTTGCTGCTTCACTGTTTCTTGTTTCAATAAGCTCTTTAACTGTTCCCTTTTGAAGATTTGATATTTCCTCTCCTGTTTCCTCTTCAAGCCACTTAGTCAGCTGCTTTACACTCTTTGGATTTTGAAGACCTGAAAGCTTTATTGCCTCCTGCGCAAGCTCTGAGTTTATCATCTCACTGCAATACAAAGCTCCTTCAATAAGCTTTGTATCCACCTTTACTCCATAGGTATTAATTCTCTGATCCAGCTCCCATAACCTTTGCTCTGCCTCAGGCACCGGGAAGGCTGATAATCTCTTTTCAATCTCCATTTCTACAGCTACATCCTGCCTGCAGTACTCCCTAAACAGATTCCACTTCTCTGTCTCGTGGTAAGGAAGATTTCTTGTTCTTTGACCGTTTTTTGCTGTTGGCTTAACCGGAACACAAAAAGTTTTGATTAAGGCTGAGCCAACTGATAATTTCCTTTTGTCCTCAGGAAGTCCTAGGGCTGCAGCAGTGGCAGCAAGTCCCGAAGTATATCCGCAGTAAAGTCCGTGAAGCATAGTGCATCTCCACTGCTCTAAAGGCGAATGGTAGAACTTATTCAGCGCATACCACTCAAAGGCTGCATTATAAGCATGTTTAATTACATCAGGATTCTGCAAAGCTTCTACAAGCTCCATAGGAAGTGTTTCTCCCTGAGCCAAATCAATTATTTTTACCGGCTCGTAGTCCATGGAATATGCAAAGAGCAGTATCTGAAAATCAAGGGACTGCACATATTTGTACAGCCCGCTCTTTTTTATATCCACACTTGAGAAGGTCTCAATATCTACTGATAAGTGCCTCATAGTCCCGTAACACCGCCGTTAACTTGTGCTCCTGTTATTGGATCAAACTGAAATGGCTGCGCTTTATATATTGGCTCACTGAAGGCTTCAGCTGCTGAAACTCTAACTACCAGCGGCTCTCCATCCTCTAGCTTTTGTACTGGACCTAAGCCGCAGCCAATGCCTTTCTTATCGTTTGAAGCATAAGGAAAAAATCTAACTGATACCCTAGCATAAATTCCTGAATATATTTCTGCCTGATTAAATATTCTCTGCACTCTCAAGTCAACTATCTCCGGAGCCTGCTTTGAGGAAGCTGTGAAAACCCAGTGTCCTTTGCATTCTTCTCCAAAAGGCATACCATCAGATGGTCTCACTCCATCTCCATCATAAACTGGTATCGCAATTACAGTTGGTCTAACTCCGTTCCATTTTGAAACTACACCTTCCTGTATTGCAGCATTTATAGCTGCGTCTATTCTTTGCTTGGTTATTATATCTGTTTTAGGTAAAAGGATTGTGGTGCTGTACCTAGCCTCTCCCCCCTGAGCACTTACATATGGTGTAAATAAATGCACATAGCTCAGCCTTACCTTTCCTGTTACTACGTCTTGAATGTTTATGTTTGTCATATTATTTCATCCTTTCCATCATATCTTTGCTCCCAAACTTCTAAGCTCAGTTGCAAATGCTCCGTACTTCTCCTTAGGAAGTGCTGTTAAAGCTTGTACTCCAAAGGAACTTAAAAGGCTTACTAGCTCGGCTCTATGCCCTGCATCTACTATCTGAGTTGCGGCAACTGCCAACTGCTCCATGGTGTAGCTTTGTGCTGAAGTTGGCACAGAAGTTCCTTGCATTGGTGCTGCCTGCACAGGTGACTGTATTGGAGTCTGTATTTTCTGCACCGGCACCTGCATAATATTCTCCTTTGAAGCCTTACGCTCTATAAAATCTAATGTGTATTCTGGAGTTGCTGCCACCTTTGCTGATGTAATAGCACTTGTGAAGCTTGTCATTGCTGCCAGTAATTCTGGTGCAGCCGTTATGGTTAATGTAAGATTTAACATTTTATTTTCCCCCTTCTATTTTTAACTCAACATATTATCTTGAAACTTATTTATAAAATACATCTGACCCTTGCCTGTTACCTTAGTAGTCTTAGTTATCCTTATTGAGCCGTCAGGATTAGTTATAGAAGTCTCTTTTACAAAGAATAATCTCATAGGACTTCATTTACTGCACTCAGAAACCTTTGAAGACTCTTTTATATTCAGTCCATTAAGAATCTCGTCAGCAGAGCATTTATATAGCTTCCTCATCCGATTTAAAAGCTTAATGCTTGGATATAAATATCCTTGTTCAAGCTTATATAAAGTACCTCTGGCTATTCCAAGTAACTCTGCTGCCTCGCTGGTTTCAAGCCCAGCCTTTAATCTACATAATCTTACGCCGCTTATAATAGTCCTCACCTCCAATTTGAATTTTTATGACTTACTGTCACAAACATAAATATGCAGAATATGAAGGCTTTTCATTTATAGTATTAAAAATATCAGTTTTTACTTTTATAGTCCTTAATAAATATGGGAAATCTACTTGCTGCTGGTTGAATAAAGGCTGCTTATTAAATATGAAGGGATGATCAATAAATTAATTTTACGGACGAGAAAAAACCCTAGAAGTTGTAATGCTTCTAGGGTTTTTGTGGTGTGACAGAGAGGATTTGAATTCCCGATCAACTGGAACGATTTTATAGAATTTATAAGTATTTATAAAACTCCGTAACCGTTGATATTCTAGCTTTTAAGTACAGCTTAGTTTATAAGATTTTATGTTCATTTCACACTAGTGTGGAAATAATATAGGAAAGTTTTTAGGTACTAAAGTTGTTACTTATTACTTAACCCCAATGATCTTTCAGTCTTAATAAAGCCTGATAGCATATACTAATTGTAAAAAAAGGAAACTTAATAAACATGCTACTGTTTTACCTTGCCTTAATATCTATGTTGGCTAGTGCTGGTCTAGATTTATTCAATAAAACGAGAAGGAAATTCGGATTACTTGTTGAATTTATTAAATTATTGCATATCGAATTATGATTCAAAATATTAAAAACTATACATTTTCAGTAAGGCATCCTTTAGATTGGAGTTGGATATTATGAGTTCAATATTACTATTTCCAATAACATTTTTTTGTGCTTTTTTTAAAAATCTGCATGAGACATTTAGCGATACGAAAACTAACAGGCTCTATATAAATATCGGATTTCTGTTGTGTTTGTCAATAACTTATGGATTTTTGTTTGGACTATATATTTATATTTTTATAGGTATGTTTTCTTCTGTTACTATTCAAAATATATGGATTACTTTAATTGCTTTAATGGTTTTGCTAGCATCAATTCAAACTTTAATAGCGTACTCTTTACGCGAAAGCTATATAATATTTCCTGAAGTTTATCTTAACGCAATTGTTCTTGGAGTTCATATTTATCATAAAAAATATTTTAGTAGAATGATTATCAAAATTATGGTATCTATTACAGTTTTTTTTGTGTTAATTTGTACTATAATATTTTCAATTTACTATTCTCAACAAATAATTTTACCTTTTATGTTATTTGCTTTGATTTTATCTATTTTAATTACTTTAGCAATTTTTAATAAAGTAAAGTATGATGATTTAAGAAAAGCCATTAATCAAACAATATTATATTTAGTTATTTTTGTTTGTATCTTCTCTGCTGGAATGGTGAGGCTATTATTTTATAATAGCCTATACCCTTTAACTAATTTAATGGATATTATAATTTTGACTGGTAGCGTGATTTATGCATATTTTACTATACCCGGCTTAATAGCTAGAACCTATGAGTTGTTTTTGGAAGAGTACATAGACAATATTGTTTATTTATGGGATGATTTAGAGAAAAACTACGGATATAGAACGTTAATAAATAAAGTTAAAATAGAATTCAACGAATTTATTGTTGCAATTAGCCAGTTAAAGCACCTTTGGAAAAATGGTAAAAAATCAAAAGTAATAAGACAATTCATCTTTCTATCTTTAATGCTATTGCTTTACGGAATTATTATGCTCATTTTAATTAAATATAGTAGTCACATACCAAAATATATTAATAGCATTTATGAGATGGCTAAAACATCTTGGATATCATTATTTAATGGAAATAAGTGGTATGCATGTTCAAGTTTCATTATCATTTTGTTATCAAGCATCATTATTTATATTATTATAAAATTTATATTATCTATAAGAAGAAAAGATTCATTAAAAATAATAAAGTTATACTTAGAGAGCATACTCCTATTATTTTCAATTATTATTATAATGCTTTCAGTTTTTTCGTGGTTTAATATAAATATATGCGTTTATATATCATTTAGCATTATTATGCTTTTAGTAATAAGTAATTATATTTTTAAAAAATTTGTTAAATGAATTAAATAAAGCTACTGATAATATTGTTTATGTATCCGACTTAATTGTTGTATTAATCATTTCAATTGTACAAAATATACTTCTTGTTCTTAGCAGCTTTATCCTAATACTTTTTATTATTATCTAAGTATTAAAGATTTCCAAGCTCTTGAAATTCTAAAATCTAAATTCATTTAAATTAATATTCAAATCATGACCACCCCTAAAACGGATGGTCATGATTTGAAACAATTAATTAGTATTTGAAGAATACTCCAGCCATAGGCCTGCGATGAGCGCGAACTATAGCAATAACTGCTGATATATTTAGTACGTAACTATACATCTTTGGATAAGCTGTTTGTAACCGTAGGAACAAGGACTTTTAATAGCTTGTCTAAAATTTCCTTATTGGCAGCTTAGCTTTACTGACCGCTTGACTATCCGTTTTTCAGTATAGTACAAAAGGTGAGAAAAGCGATAGAGGAATACCTGTATGACATCCGAGACGGTATATGTAAGCGATCAATAAGCATACTTTAACCAGTAGCCATAGTATCATAACTTATAAATTTACAAAGGATGAGCTAGTTTGGACTTGGTCATTTCTATCTTTAACCATAAAGATTTAATACATTTTAAGTTATAGACACCAAATAACTTATATTATTCTATTTCAAATTTGATTCTAATGAATCCTGTAAATCTTGCAATAATTTAACTTGTAATTTTAGAAATCCATCTTCAACAAATTGTGGCATTGAACCATTTAAATCATCATCCAAGAATTGAAAATATGTCGGTTTATATTTATCCTCTAAACTTAAATGATGGGTAGAATGCCGATAAAGTTTGATTTTATGCAAAACTTTTTGAATACTACTATATTGTTTCTTAAAATCTTCCCAAAAATACTTTTTCATGCCATTTATGCTCCAGAATCTTTCAACTGATTCAACCAATGACTTATTAGCGTTATTAATAAAAATTTTATACGTATTTTCATCAATTGCCAATGGACTTTGTATCAGATTTGATATATCGGGAATAGGCTCATCTCCTAACCATCCAATTCCATTTTTTAATTTTAATTCATCATCAAACTGATTATATAATTTAACTATGTTAAGTATTTTTTGGTTTATCCATTTATTATTGTAATCTTTATCTAATTTATTTATATCTTTTACATAATTATGATTGATATGCATCATAACACTTTCGATACCTATTGGTGTAAGTCTGTACCCATATTCGGCATAGCATTCTTTACTCTTGGGTAAGTTTAGGCTATGCTTCTCAAAATCAGAAATGAATCCTACCATACTATCTATTATAAGTACTTTATTGTCTAGATATGGGTAATTAGTGATTTGTAGCATCTTATATTTCTTTTTTAAATTCATTAGCTTTTCATATTGATTTTTCTGGTAACTATTGCTAAACTCTCTTCCAGTAATAAATATTGAAACATCAAGTTTTCTTTCTAGAGCCTTTTTTATTTCTCCTAACCATATATCAGAAAAATCACATAGATCAATTAAAGGTATCGACATTACTATACTAGTCTTCGCGCACTTTATATTTTCAGTCCATAAATCAAAAATCTCACCAACATTAAGATTTTCACCTTCGAATGAGGTTTCTTTATTAATACTTTTTATAACTTGAGGTTTGTATGAATTAAAGTAGGTAGATAAATTATATTTTATTAGCTGAGATCCGTTATCCTCTAATTTTATTAATACCTCCTCATACCTTTGCATTCTTTTCCATCCATCATAAACCATAAATCTAGTATCCCCTTGATTATTATCAAAAATCAGCAAATTTAGTCTTTTATAATTTGTAGTCTTGCCTTCAATATGATATAAATCGACAATATCTCCAAATGAGTTTTCTTCATCTTCTTTTTTTATTGATTTAATCGCTTGATTTAGATGCCTAACACTTATATTTTTTATATCTGGTAGATCAATCAATGGCTTTACCGCCTTCAACCCCGATTCTCTTAATGCCCTTCCTGACATCAAATAAAATTGATCCACTTCAATTTTGCCAATTAATCCATCTATAGAAACCGTTAATAATTGTTTCTCATATTCATCAATATGAAAAGTATTTATAAAATCATTTCCAAGGTCAGTTATGTTTCCCTGGTTATCTATAAATTCATAGCCAATTAGATTTGAGAAAGATATTTGAATTAATTTATTATCTAATCCAAGTATACTAGGCATATCGTCTAATTCTACACCTGATGAGTAAAGCCTAAAAACAAATTCATCTACAACTTGAAGTCTTTTTTTATTCATCATAAGACAATGTATTAATCTTTTAAATATTGGGATACATAATTCTGAATACCCAACAATTTTATAGCCAGGTAACTCATCTTTATATCTAGATACCAGTTTTTCTATAAACATTATTTAATATCCTCCATTAAACAATTCTGAGGGTTCCTTTTAATATATGTTATTACATCAAAAAAAGGATTACCAGAAAAAGACGTTGCTCGCTCAGCAAAATATGCATCTCCAACAATGATTAAGCAACTTTTCCCCCTGGAAAAAGCAACATTTAGTCTTCTCGCATCACTTAAAAATCCTATTTTTCCTTCACTATTACACCTTACTAGACTGTATATTGCAATATCTGCTTCTGACCCTTGAAAAGCATCAACATTATTTATTTCTATTTCCAAATTGGACCAGATATTATGGTCACTTGGTTTAATTAAATTGTTTAGTATTCTTCTCTGTCCATCATAACCTGAAATAACAGCTATACTTGCACTTTGGGATTGTTGTTTATAACTTTGTTGTATCTTTTGCAAACAATTAAGAATAACTTTCGCTTCTATTTCATTTTTCTTAGACGATCCAACAGGTTGTTCCTTGTTATTATCAATACTATGAGTATTTAGCCAAACTATAGATTTGGGCCACCAATTTAGATAATGTTTTCTTTCATCCGCAGATTTTCTCGAAATTATGTTTTCTGTAGGGTAGAAAACATCTCTTATAAGATTTGAAATATTAGGATGCATTCTATACTGTGATGTTAGTACAATCTTTCCCTCATCTGAAATTTTTCCAAATAATTCTTCAAATAAACTTTTCTCTAGATCGCTAGTCCTTAATCCTTTCTCCTCTTTCTTATGTTCATCTATTCCATCTCCTACTACTGGTGGCAATTGCTTATGGTCTCCGACCAATATTATTTTTTTCCCCTTTATAATCGGAACTAGTAATTCTGGCGCGGTAGCTCTTGCAGCCTCATCAACAATTACCCAATCAAAAATCATCTCACTTAAAATGTTTCTTGATGCTATCCCTAGACATGTAGCAGCTACTATTGATGCATTATGAGCAAAAATCTCATCAAATTCTTCTAGATTACCCAACCTTCTATGCCACTCTCTTAGTATCACGGTTAATTCATTAACTTTTGAAGTTTTTTGATCAACTAAAATTGAAAAATTAGTAAGTTCATTTTTCTCATCTTCATCAATACTATTATTTTTTCTTAATTCTTCCATTGCCATTTCAAGTTCTTCATCATTAAGCTTAATTTTTGATTTTAAGTAATTATAGAACTCATTTTTCGAATCTCTCTTAACTTTATCAACCCACTTATTAACTTGATTTGACATTAATAATGATTCTGACTTAACAGAGATTTTATCAGTTCTTCCAATACGTATAATCTTTTCTCCATTAAGATACTTACTAATACTATTTATTGCATGATCTACCGCCACATGTGATTGTGACGTTAAAAGAATCCTTGCCTTTGGATTTTCTTTTAAAATTTGACATACTATTTCAGTAATCACTGTTGTCTTTCCAGTTCCAGGAGGCCCTTGAATTAAAAATATATCCTTTGTTGACAGTGCCATATTTACTGCTTTCTTATTGGCCTCATCTATATTTTGGAAGAAATCATTTACTTCAACAATCTTGTTCATAGTTACAATTTCCGGAGAACGTATAATGTCAATAAGATTTGGATTTACACTATTTCCAAGTTTAATTGCTCTTGTTGCTTTACTAAGTCTTTTTAAACTCGATTCGACCTGCACAACGTCAAGTCCTATTTTTCCACGTTTTGATACATTATCCAAGTTAATATTTGGACTTAGATTAATACTTACAGTATTTTCTTCAATTTCATCAATCACTCCAACAGTAATTGCTTGATCTACCTTTGACGTTAATTGAACTAAATCACCTTTTTCTAAATCATCGTTAATTGTATCAACACTTACAAGCAACTTACCTTCTAATGCATCATAATCAAAATCGTAATAGTTACAAACTCTCTTCTTCTTCTGCAATATTTGGTATTCTTCTTGAAGGTACTTGTCCCATTTATTTAATAACATATCCTCTTCTTGTTCACGATTCAATCTTACTCTGCGTTTCTTTTCTTTATCAGTTACTTGTGATAATAATTCGCCCCAAAAGTCGTTATCAGGTATAAATTGATTTTGTTTTGTCACAATCCAATTAGCAATAATTTCAATTCCTCTATTAAATTCTTTCTCCTTGACACTAAAATCATCATCTATGCTATTTATATTTCCTATTAGAAGATGTGAACCATCCAATGACATTTTACAATGATATTTTATTGAATCACCAATTAAATATAAATTATTATTATGTTTATAAATACTACTAACTTTTATATCATTAGTGATAAAGGTAACAGCTGTCTCAGCATTTGGATATTTAATCATTCCGAGATCATACAATACCTTTGGGATAAAATTATTCATTTTCAAATACAGAACTTTTCCTTTTGTAGAAGTATCTATATATTCTTTTTTTATCTCATTAATAATATGGTAAATACTCCTAGGTCTCTTACTTGGTTCATTTTGTAGCAAGCTCGCTAATAGTTCCTTAATGCGATTTGAACATGTTAATCTATAAATATTTTCATAAAACTGTTCTCTGTTAATAGGAGGATCTTCCTTTGAAAACATAAAATACAGTATAGCTCCGAATGAATAATAATCACTTTCAAATTTAACCGAACCTCTCAACAATTGCTCTGGTGAAGCATATGCAACTGTCATTAGATCCTTTAATGTCTCAGTTGGATCATAGGTCAAGTCAAGAATTTTACTTATTCCAAAATCAATAATTTTTACATTGCCAAACTCATCTACAAGAATATTATTTGGCTTCAAGTCTCTGTGTACAATATTATTTGTGTGTGCTTCAGCTAACCCCTCTAGAATACTTATTGCTATCTTTAGTATTTCTTCATCATTTAGACTTGAAAGTTTAATATATTTATCCAGGCTATACCCATCAAAATATTCAGTTACGATATAAAAATTATCTTCATCTATACCAGCATCCATATATCCAATAATATTGGGATGCTTTAACCTCGATAGAGAATCTGATTCCCTTCTAAATAGTTCTTTTACATCAATTTGATTCTGATTATTAATTTTAGTTGATACACTCAATACTTTTATTGCAACAGTTTCACAGTTATTTTTAATATCACTCCCTTGCCACAATGTACATATATTATCATTTTTCCTTTTGATAATATTATCAAGACTATATCTTTTCCCAATAAGCATTTTTATCCTCCCTTGTAAACTAAAAACCTTATCTATTTCGTCAAGTTTCTATTTTTTGAACATTATAAGTAGTTTTTCATTAGCCTATATCTCAATTAATTCAACAAAAAACATTATTTCCCTGCAATACTTGCAGCAATAGGCAAAAATATAACTCTGAGGCAATCTCAGAATTAGCTAAATAAGCTATATCTATAAAAATACAGTCTAGTAGAATTAATTTTTAAAACAAGCTTATCTGCTTCGTTATAGTCTTTGCTCCTTCTTGTGGAATCTTTTCTCCAACATAAGCTTCAGATTGCATTCCATAAAAACAATACTATAAAAAATCAACTTTAATATCTTCTCATTGTTCTCACCTATCTTTTAATTAATTACATCCTCATTTAACTTCATGTAGCTTTAATCTTCATAATTAAATTCTTAACTACTTTTTATACCTCTCGATTCTCGCCTTCAGTGCCCCCATCAACCTCTCCTGCATCGCTCCCTTGCCCTCCAGTACTGCTATAGCCTCTTCATCCATACCACCTTCCACAACTGAGTGATACACAATAACTCTTTCAGTTTGCCCCTACCTGTGCAATCTTTTGTTTGCCTGCTGATAGAGTTCTAAAGACCAATTAAGTCCAAACCATTTAAAAATTATTATATACCTTTCCTCTCCTCTTGACGAAAATATAGAAAAACATATACTTTGTCATGAGCTTGGTCATATACTCTTGCACACAATATCATGCGAATATTACTACAGCTCAAAAGTTAACAAGAGCAAACTTAAATATCAAGCTAATTATTTTGCTTCGCTTTTACTTTTAGATGTACACAGCTTTGAGTAGTGTTATTTTGAAACTTTAAGCATTAACCAATTAACTTCTTACTTTAAAATTCGAAAAAAACTTTTACAATATAGTTAAGAGAAGGTGCTACAATGGCAGTTAGAACAAACTATGGAAAAAACAAAAATGAGTATTACAGAGTAACTGCAACAATTAGAAGAGATAGTAAAGGTAAACCCATAAGAAAAGAGTTTTACTGTAAAGGCAAAAAAGATGCAAAGACAAAAAGAGATGAGTACATATATGAAATAAAAGACGGATTAAATCTGGATTTTAACACTACCTCTATAGGGGGATTAATTTATGTATGGCTGTTTGAAGTAGTAAGGATAAAAAGTAAGCCTTTCCCCTTTAAAAGACATGAAGGTATCTACATAAATTATATCAAAGATAAAGAAATATAAAGCCTGTTGCTGAATGATTTAAAATCCATACAGCTACAGCGCTATTATACCCCTTTGTATGAAGATGCTAAGACTAATAGTCAAGTTAAAAATCTAAATAAACTTCTGAAGAGCTTTTTCAATTATGCTGTAGATGAAAGATATATTTCTAAAACTCCTTGCGGTGGTAAGAAGATTGCTATACCAGGTGAGGGTGAGGTTAATCTTGATGAAAATGAAGATGATATAGTTGTTTTTACAAGTGAAGAAATACAACATATAAGTAATGACTTAGAGGATAATCAAATTCAAGCTTTAATTCTACTTAAACTAGGAACCAGCATAAGGCAGAGGGAGCTCCTAGCTCTGAAATGGTCTGATTTATCAGAGTGGTATAAAGACTTAAAGGTTCAAAGAAACATCAAACAGGTAAAAATAATAGCTGCTGACGAAACCTCAGAATACAAAACTGTAATTCAAACTCACAAAACAAAGGGCAGCTTTAGAACTGTGCCAATTCAATCTACTCTCGTACCAATACTAGAAAAACATAGAACAATCGAGAAACAGGAAAAAGCAAAGGCTGGCCCCTCATATATAGATAATGACTTCGTTTTTACAACCAATTATTCTTCTCCTTCCAATTAGAAAACCGGGCAGTTTAAGAGTGTTAAGTTCCACTCGCAAACTGCCCAATATAGTCGAATCCATTTAATTTGTTATAGCAATCTATTGTAAATCAATATATAATTAACTATGATGTGAAAAATAGGAGGTGTTAATATTCCTAATTTACCTAGAAAAGAAGATCTATCTAATATATTCACGTTTGGCAATCTAATCTTTGGTGTGCTTTCTATACTAATGGCATGTGAGAGAAATTTCCTTCTTTCCAGTGCATTCATTATTGTTTCAGCCATATTTGATAGATATGACGGACGTATTGCACGCTTTTTTGGTGTAGAAAATACTCTAGGAAAAGAGCTGGATTCACTGGCGGATGTAATATCATTTGGTGTAGCGCCATCTGTTCTGACATTCTATATATGTAACCTGCTTTCCTATTCTTTAATCGGGTATATTATAACTATTCTCATGCCGATAGCTGGAGCTTATAGGCTGGCAAGATATAATGCATTCGATTTTAATGGGGTATTTACTGGAGTGCCTATTACTATAGTTGGATGTTTTATGGCGTTATATTATATTATATACATATTTGCTAATGCAGCTATAATGATTAACATTATTGTTATTGCAATAATAGTATGTATTTGTTCATATCTAATGATTAGTAACATCAAACTAAAAAAATTATAATCATCAACTAAGGGCATGCCGCTGGCATGCCCTTAAATAATCTCAATCTAATTTAACAGCTTAATGCTTGGATATAAATATCCTTGTTCAAGCTTATATGAAGTACCTCTAGCTATTCCAAGCAGCTCTGCTGATCGCATAAAGGCTGCTTATTAGATATGAATGAATGATAAGAAATTAAATACTAGAACCTCAACTTCGATGCGTAGTTACTCTCATTAACTACAAGAGACCGATATGGAAGTATCAGATAAACTTAAGAACTTGTTTAATAAAAATATGCAAAATAAAAAGTAAGGTATATATTTAAGAATATTACCTTACTCTATATATGACTGATATTATTTTACTTAGTGCTTGTGAAGCTTCCTAGTGGCAATAATGTTCCGCCAAAGGAGTAACTCAATTTAAAATTAGAGGCATCATTGGGGTTTATATTGAAGTACATTGTAGTATAGTATACATCGCCAGGAGTAGGATCAATTCGATCTTGTACTATTTTTTTAGATTTCTCAGCAATAGGGTTATCATAAAACAATGCAGAATATGATTTTACTGAATTGTTATCCCCTTGTTTAAGTATAAACATATTGGAATACATAGTTCCTACAAAGCCATTTCCTATGTTTATTTTCATTTGAACTTCTAATATAGAGTTATTCTTTTTTAAAGAACTTTTAATATCAGATACGGTTATGTAGTCGTTATTAAGGTCTGTATTATTTGTGTTTACTGAAGTGTTGCTATTGGAACTATTATTAGCGGCAGTGCTTGTACTTTTATCTACAATAATTGGTTTGTATAGGCTTTTATTTTTTGCAGAATCATAATTGTATTTTAATAAAAATTTATTTGGGCCTTTTGGTACTTTGAATAGTACTGCTCCTTGTGTAGAATTACCACCGTCAAGCTTTATGTCCGGCAGCTTTCCATCAATGGCAAAGGTGTTACTATCAGCAGGATAAACAGTTCCATTCTCATCTATTAATGAGAAGTCAGTGAATACCACGTAAAGCTGATTGTTCTTATTTAAGTTGGTTACTTTAATACCACTTATAATTTCTCCATCATCATTTGTTGCAATCTGAAATTTACCTGCAACAGCTACACCATTAGAATCAACTTGAGCTTTGTTAGTAAAATCCTTTAGCTCAGCATCACTCATATTCTTTAGTGCTTTCATAGCTGAAGCTTGTGAGGATATAATTTCAGTTCCCTTTGCCACTTCTGGAGAAACATCTTTATTAGCTGATGTACTTTTCTTTGCACTGCACCCTGCTAGAATAACTAACATTATGCAGAGAATATAAATGGTAAATCTTCTTGCTTTTATCATTTGTAAGCCTCCATGTTATTGAATATAGTTTTGCATGTATTATTATTTTAAAGTTTAATATAGCGTATTCAATTTTAACATAAAGGCATTCCTTTTTCCACAATACATTATTCTATGTGTTACATTACCTAATCTCCAGATTCTCCATGTAAAACCCTTCCGTAATCATGACAATATGCATCCTACACATTGCCTCCCTTTCCATCTGCATTACATGCAACTTCCATCGTTACTAATTTTATAGCTGTAATTCTTCAAGTCAGCTTCCAGTATTGCCTTGCAGCCATTGTTTTCCCACTGCAATTTTAAAATATGTGCTTCAGATGGTAATATGGTTAACTTAGCATCAAATCCAAATGCAGGGCAAGTATTTCTAAATCTAAGAAGTTCAAGCTGTTCCTGGACAACTTTTTTCTCTAATCCTTCTTCAACTTGTTCCAATGAAAGGTTCGTACGGTTAATCTCTTTATGTCCGCCAGAGCCAGCTTTTTCTACAGCCTCGTGGTTGTTTTTGCCAGCAAAAAGGTCTAAGTACCATATCTGTGGCTTTCCGGGCATAAACATCTGAATAGCACGAGCTAGGAGAAGCTTTTGCTCATCCTCACCTAATGCACTAAAATAGGTGGCATTAACTTGATAATACATATTTTTCTGACCATGAAGATCCTTCACATAGCCGCCTCTCTCAACCACGGTTTTGATAAGAGTTTCTATTTGCTCATCAGGCAATAATCCCTTCAAATCAAGTAGTGGTATGCCATCATGACAGCCTAGCATATTTACTGTTTTAATTCCTTTTTTCTGAATGTCATTGATCCATGTAAGTAAAGTCTCATTTGTATTCCTCTCAAAGGCATCAATAATTAATCCAGGTAAAAAGAAGTCATAAGTCATATATCCTTTTTCGGCTATTTTTTCATGAATTTTCTCTTCATATTTTGAATGTATCTCAGGAAGAAGCACTAAACCATATTTATCTGCCAGCTCTCTAACACCCTCGAGCAAATCCCAGGTTCCTGGATCATTTAAAAAATTCTTTTCTCCCGGCTCTTTTGGTGCATATGCAAATGCATCCAATCTCACTATTTCTGCACCATACTCTGCCAGTTTTTTTAAGGTATCCTCATAGAATTCCCATACTAGCGGTGACTTTATATTTAAGTCCATCTGTCCTAAATATTTTCGTCTTGATTCAAGTAATTCTACAACACCATCTTTGTATTTTTCAAATCTGCCAAAGTCTATTTCCTTAGGTCTTTTCTTAGCATCAAGGGAATCATTTACTAGCCTCGCTATAGCATCTGCAGCTGCATATTGGATATTTATAGCAGCCATAATGTCTTGGGCATCGATTTTTTCATACTTAACTTCTTGATAAAATGTATTCCAATAAGGAACTTCCCTTCCATCAGGCATACGAACCATAAGAATAGGTAGTCCAGGTTTTCTAAAAAACATATCCTTTATTAGCTCTGCATCAGGCTGTATATATCCATCAGCGGTCATCTCTCCATGACCTTCCCAAAACTTGTTCCAGTTAATGAAAAAGTCTTTATATTTAGAAGCCTCACCATTTTTTATAATATCCTGAAACTGCTTTGAAAGCACAGAAGCATGGTTCAATATAAAATCAAACTTAAATGCAATACCACTATTTTTTAAATCCTCTAAATCCTCTGAAGAAGCAAGCATTTCATTTAGCTCATAGTTAATAACGGAAAAACCTCTGTCTAAATCCGTATTAAAAAGACTTGGCAGAATATAAAAAGACTGAAAGACATCTTTAAGCTTTGGATTTTTAATAAATAGAGCAATGTCTTTTAAAGTTCCTCCAATACTATCAGGATATGCATTAAGCATAGGCCCTGACTTAATAATCTTATTTTCTGATGTATTTAAAGTGCTTGTGGACATAGTCCTTCACCCCCTTCAATTATTCATTCATCAATTTAAGATAATCGTCATAAGAAATTACATTTCCGGCCTTAGTTACAATAATCTTTGCTTTATGTGCCTGTGAACATAATAGGTTTTGCTCTATATTAAGCACCATCATTGTAAATGGACTATCTGTAGCACCATCTCTATTACGAGACCTGCGATGCTCAAGGGTTTCCTGTGGTGTACTGTTAAGTAATATAGGTATATCTACACCTACTAGATTATCGTTATTTCCATGAGTCCATTCAATGACTAAAACCTTCACATTACTAAAATCAACGGCATCATACCAAAGTTCTTTTTCTTCTCTTCCCATACGTTTAAGCATTATGCTCTCTGCGCCATTTTTAAATTCAGCAATAATATGATTTACTTCATTAAAATCTATTTCATTATTTGTTCCTAGGTAATTACTAAGTCCATTTTTTCCTGCCTCCTGATAGACAGCTAACCATGGAAGTTCTTTGCATAATTCAGGATTAGAATCACTGCCTTGATCCTGCAATTCCTGAAGCTTAATATTTCTTTCCTTTGTAAATTCACCTTTTCGAACAAGACCTTTTATACCATTTTCTCTAAAAACACGCATTCTTTCTGCATCATTTACTTTAGGTATACGATGTGGATAGTTATCTCCGGACAAAATATAACTGCCTATTCCTAAATCATTTAAATAATATCCTATTAATGAACCTATTTCCGATTTTCCAACACCTGACCCGCCATGTACGCTAATAACAGCTTTCTGATTTGGCTGTGCCTCCGATATTTGCTTCAAAAGCTTTAATAGTTCTGGAAAAATAACATTTGCCTTATCTACATTGCCATCATTTATAACAATTTTATCCGCTGGCATGTCCCCTTTTTGTATTGTACTAAAATCAGAAATCTTTGGAGCAGTCCACTGTATATCAAGATTGTTTTTTTCAAAAGTCATTTTAATTCCCCCTTTTAGTCGCCTATTTCATCCTATAAATCTTTATACATACACCCGGTTTCTCTGTTTTTGCAGCCTCCAAGCTTCCAACAAAAACTCCGCTTCTAAGCCAGTCGTATTTACCATCAGCTACCTGAAAACGAGGATTCGTCTTTATAACGCTGTCTTGTGTTCTTGAATCTAAATACCCTTCATTTTCAACAGAAATATACACACCATCATCTGTCTGTAGAGCATATTTTGCAAAGACATGTGCCATGTTGTCATCTAAGGCTATATTCCAGTCATAACCCCCGGATATTACTTTTCCTTTTATATTAGTTCCCTTAAAGGTTCCTCCTGTGATTGGAATAAGTCTCAAAAAACCCTCTGGAGTTTTTCCAACCTCCTGAACTTCTCCAACCTCTACATCTAATTCTAGGACTAAATCCGCTTCTAATTGCATTTACTCTCACACCCTTACAACTTTTTAGTTTCCCCTGGTTTTATTTCAATTTTCGTTCCGTTTAACTCTATCCATGTTGAAATAGCTGAGGGATTAAATACAGAAGTAAAATCTGCAGAAAATTTCAAGCTGTTCACAGCATTAAGGTAATCTACTATCTGTATATTGGTTGCATACCAAATATTATCTTTATTGCTTATATACTCACAGAACTCTTCTATTACGTTCCAATTATTGTCCAAATCAAATTCATAGCTGTGACCCCACAAATAGAAAAGCTCCATTCCTAAGGATTCACTTTCAACAAATTTCTCAGCGAGCTTCATTAAATTAGGATCATTATGATGAGCTGTAGGATTCCATTCTAGAAAATTTGAAGGTAAACTAAATCCCCTATGGTTATTTACTGTTCTCGAATATTCTACTCCAAGAGCTTCTAATACCTTTAAAACAGTTTCATTATAAGTACCATAAGGATAAGCCATTCCTCTAACAGGGTATCCATACATCCTTTCATGATTTTTCCTATCCTCTAGAACTTCTTCAATCATAAATTCCTTAGGTATGTCAATTAATGAAAGATGTCTTAATCCATGAATTGCAATTTCATGTCCATCATATAAATGAGTTATCTCTTCTCTATCCATCCTTTTTATGAGCAAATCATTTATAACAAAAGAACCTTCTATCCCTTGGAGTCCTGAATTTAAGTTAAAAGTAGCTTTAAGATTATATTTATTAAATATATCAACAAGTTTCTTATCTTGAGTAATTCCATCATCATAGCTTAGCGTAAAAGCTTTTTTATTTCCACCAGGAAAAAGCTTAATTATTTTAATCATTCATAAATCCCCCATTTTATTTTAATGCCCAAAGAATTGCTTTTTCTATATACTCATTCCAAAAGTTCCAATCATGAACCCCAGGTCCTTCTACATAGGTATGTTCTACATCTTCTGAAGTAAGGAAATCATGATAACTACGATTTTCATTTAACAAAAAGTCTTCTGTTCCGCAAGCCATATATATTTGAGGTATAGCTGCATTTTCTTTCTTTAAGTTAATAATTAGAGCCTCAGGATCTTTATCACTTCCAAGAAGTTCATTCAAATCTCCGAAAACACTCCTATAATATTTATAATCAGCTATTGAATCCTTAAAGTCAACAGGAATACCAGCAATATTATGAGTTATGAGGGCAGAAGATAATGCTATAATACGGCTAAAATTATGAGAGTACTTTAGTCCATTTCTTAATGCGCCATATCCTCCCATGGACAATCCACCTATAAATGTATCTTCTCTCTTATCTGAAATCGGAAACATCTTTCGTGTAAACTCAACTAGCTCATTTCCAACATATTCAGCATATAACGCTCCCCTATCAACATCATCTATATAAAAATTGTTTTCTCCAGAAGGCATAAATATTGCTACATTATAAATTAGTGATAATTCCTGAATTTTAGAACCAGAAACCCAGTCCATATGATTTCCTGAATAGCCATGCAAAAGGTAAATGGACTTCATTGGTCCTCTATCAATCTTCTCCTGACCTGGTATCTCAAAAGTATCTATTGGTACAAGAGCATTAAAGTTAACTAGTCTTTTTAATGCTTTTGAATAAAAATTCACCTGTAAGAAAGCCATTTTTTATCTACTCCTTCTTATATTTACTTATTCAGAGCTCGCTTTAATACATTTATAAACTCTCCTCTAGCTCGCCTGCTAATCTCCGCATTATTAAAAATTGAATCGAAGCCATGGAAACATCCAGGATACAAATGGAACTCAACCGGTACACCAGCCTGAGCTAGTCGTGCAACATACTCTATTGTTTCATCTCTAAAAGGGTCCAGCTGTCCTATGAAAGTATATGCTGGTGGAAGCCCAGTCAAATCCTTAGCTCGAGCCGGAGCAGCATAAGGTGAAACTTCAGCTGAAGCATTTTGTCCCAAATACATATTCCATGCAACTATATTAGCTTCCCTATTCCATGCTGCCGGTAAATTCTCTTCATTAATCTCATAGCTTGATGGAGTTACATTACGGTCATCTAACATAGGATATAAAGGAGCTTGAAATGATATTTTAGGTTCTCCTTTATCCCGAGCCATCAAAGCAAGAGCTGCTGTCAATCCGCCTCCAGCACTAGCCCCTGCAATTGCTATTCTTGAAGCATCTATTCCTAGCTCTTCACTGTTATCAGCTGTCCATTTTAATCCTGCATAGCAATCTTCAATTGCTGCTGGATATTTATGCTCCGGTGCCAGCCTATAATCAATTGAAACTACAACACAATTTACTTCATTTACAAAGCACTCACATAGTCCATCATCACCATCAGGATGACCAAGTACATAGCCACCGCCATGAATCCAAAATAGTGCAGGGAGTTTTTCATTCTTTCTGTACTTTGGCTCATAAATTTTAGCCAGCAATTGTGATTCCGGGCCTTTAATCATACGAGTAGCTGTCAATACATGAGGGGACTTTTCTAAAGCTGGCTGTTTGAGGTTCCTCATCATCACTAAATCTTTGTTTAAATCAAATATTACGTTACTATGCAGCATTGGCAATAGTTCAGGCAAAACTTTATCTTCATATGACATAAATAAAACACCTCTTATAGAATAATTATCAGATAATGTATACTTTTCTCTTCAAATCTCTGTTATCCTTTAAATTTTACAAATAACTAAAAGGTTCTTTTGCATCTATAAAATATACAGGAGTGCCAGCCACCATAGGGGCCAGCCATTCAGCCATATATTTCATACCTGCTTCCTCACTGCGCTCATGTCCTAGTACAAGCATTGCTTTATTCATACCAAGTGCTGCCGCATCACGGATGTATGGGCATAAAGTCCATTCTGTAATATCACCACAAACCATAACATCTAAATCTTGATCTTTCATAAGTTTCATAGGCATTTCTTCAACTCCTAGTCCAAGACTTCCGCCACCAACTAAAATTCCTACACGTCTACATTTTGTATTAGGTGATCCAACGATTTGAATTACATCCATCTCTAACTTCTCTTTAAAAAAGTCACCTAATTCCTTTAAGGACATTTCAGGTATTTCATAACAATGAGGAAATTGCAGTCCTTTAATCAAGTAATCTCCCCAGCCTATCTCTTTTAATAATCCGTCATATATCAAATCTGTTGGTGCAGCATGCATATGGTCATGAAAACGCCAAATTGCAATACCATTATCCTCAAGCAGCTTTTTCTTTTTTATATATACAGGATCATTTTCAATCCATTCTGTTTTATCAAGTCCTGTATAATATGTTGGCTCATGAGTAATGATAAAGTTTGCTCCACAATCTATAGCCTGGTTAATAACATCTACAGTAGCCATAAATGTAGTTACAACACCAGTTACTTCTGTGTCAAAACTTCCACTCATAAGCTGATCACAAGTATGCTCAAATTTAATTCCTCCAAATTTATTAATAATTTCATCTATAATTTGTTTTACTTTCATAATATAACCTCCTCATGATTTTAATCACTAAATGTTTTATCCCTTAACAGCTCCAACAACAACACCCTTTATAAAATACTTCTGAACAAATGGGAATATTATTAGGATTGGTAGTATTCCAATTGCAGCTAGTGCCATACGAACTGCATTACTTGGTAGTTGAATAGCTACAGATCCTACAGCACTGGTAGCGGATCCTGACTTTAAGAATTGAATATTATCCATAATTCTAACCAATAAATTTTGTATTCCAAAAAGCTTTGGGTTAGTAATGTAATATAATCCATTTATCCAATCATTCCAATAAGCTAGTCCAGTAAATATTCCAATAGTTGCAATAGCAGGAGTAGAAAGAGGTAACATTATCTTGAAAAATATTCTTAATTCGCCTGCTCCGTCAATTTGTGCTGACTCAATTAATGAATCAGGAACATTATTCTTATAGTAATTTGTCATAAGAAAAACATTAAAAGCATTCATTAAATAATTAGGAATCATCAAAGCAAATATTGTATTCTTAATATGAAAAACCCTAGTCCACATAATATAAGCTGGAGCTATACCTCCACTGAAAAGCATAGTAAACAGAACAATAAAAGAAATAATTTTTCCAT
This sequence comes from Clostridiales bacterium oral taxon 876 str. F0540, assembly GCA_000466585.1. Classification (GTDB taxonomy): domain Bacteria; phylum Bacillota; class Clostridia; order Clostridiales; family Clostridiaceae; genus Clostridium_AT. Next base: position 21,613 of record KE993493.1, on the reverse strand, counting down.
ACTTAAAATCTTTTCTTGATAGTGGATATGCCAGCATAGCAGTCATGATAATACTTAAAAAAGTACCAACTCCGGTAACAAGTATTGAAACACCATAAGCTCTCAAAATTATTTTAGATTGAGAAACCATGTAATAATAGGCATCAAGACTCAGAGCTTTAGGAAAAAAACTATAGCCATTAGCTACTAAATAACTTTCTTTTGTAAATGATGCAATAAAAATCAAAATTAATGGTGCAAGGCATAATAGAGCTAGTACAGTTATTACTGTTGCTGCAAAAATACTAAACGCCCTTTCTCCACGAGTTTTTAATTCCTCCATTTTCTTTCCTCCTTTTAGTCGGAAGCACTGAGCAATTAATCACTGGGCTGTCTGTTCTCGCCGGTTTCGACCGGCTAGACATCCCGTTAATGTCCATTTAGGACATTAACCTCGCTTCCGCTCGCTAATTGCTCGTTAAAGTCCATTTAGGACTTTAACCTCCTTTTAGTCGGAAGCACTGAGTAATTTAGAACTCTCGCTCCGCTCGAAAATTACTCGTAAAAGTCCATTTAGGACTTTTAGCTCCTTATAGTCGGAACACGGGGTAATCTATCTTAGCTCGTTACCACTCGCCAGATTACCCGTTAAAGTCCATTTAGGACTTTAACCTCCTAAAACAATGAATTTTCCGGATCTAGTTTTCGAACAATTCCATTAGCCACAATTACTAAGATAAACCCAACAATAGATTGATATAAACCTGAAGCTGCAGCCATTCCTGTATCATTTAGCTGCATCATAGCACGATATACAAAGGTATCTATTGTTTGAGTAGTACTATATAATGCACCTGAATTCATTGGCACCTGATAGAAAAGCCCAAAATCTGAAGCCATTATTCTACCTACAGCCATAAGCGTCATAATAATTACTGTTGGCTTTAGTAAAGGCAATGTAATACTTGTAATTTGTTTAAGCTTTCCTGCTCCATCAATCTTGGCTGCTTCATAAATGCTTTTATCCATACCAGCGATGCTTGCCATATAAACTATTGAGGCATAACCTGTATTTTTCCACAAAAAAACAATTATTAATATAACAGGCCAGTATTTTGGCTCTGAATACCACGAAACTTCCGGCATTCCTAAGAGATGTAAAATTGATTTATTTATAAGTCCTGAATCTGAATTTAAAAATGAAAATGCAATATAAGATACAACTACCATAGAAATAACACTTGGTAGCACTAGTGCATTTTGATAAAATTTTGATATTGTCTTCTTAGTTAATTCTGTCATTAATATTGCGACTATTATAGCGCAAATTGTACCTATAATAATGAATGCAAGATTATATAAAACTGTATTTCGTGTCATAATCCAAGCATCTTTTGTCTTAAATAAAAAGTCAAAGTTTTTAAACCCAATCCACTTTCCTCCAAAAATTCCTTTTGAAAAGTCTTGATTTTTAAATGCTATAATTACTCCTGCCATTGGAATATAATTATTTATTAACAGATAAAGTAATCCCGGAATTGTAAGCATCAATAAAGGCAATGAACTTTTGGCTTTTTTTATTTTAATACCTTTTTCCATATTCACTTTCCTTCCCACCTTATAAAGGAAGTGAAGGTTTAAAAAACACTTCACTTCACAAAATTTATATTTATTTTTGTTTAGCAAGCCATGCATCAAGCTGCTTTTGCTTTTCAGCAACTATCTTATCCATACCTGCTTCTTTTAGCTTCTTAACGAAGTTTGGAATTTCCTTATCAGGATCTAAACTTCCACAGTTTAATCCAGGTAAATATTGATTTATTACATTTAAAACTGAAGAATATTCGGTTTTAACCGGTGAACTATCAAAGGTAAATCCAAATGCTTTTGATTTAGCAGAAGATTTATTTTCACTATCCATAAGCTTTAGGTCATTTGTGCTTTGACCTTGCATTGCATATTGATTGAACATATTTCCTATAATTCCACAGCTAAGTTGAGCAGTATATGGTACTGTATTTGGATCTTTTCCTTCTGGATATTTTACGTGGTCAGCATCTACTTTAACATAGTCCTGTCCTTCTATTCCGTATATAAGTAAATTAACAACAGCTTTATCAGAATAAGTTAAATTTAAGAATTTCATTGCTGCTTCTTGCTTTTTACTATTAGCAGATATTGCCCAGCTTACAGCATTTACACTTGTAGTTGATAAATATGGTTGATCTATTCTTATCATATCTATTGGCTTTCCTGTAGTTGCTGAAATTTGAGCTCCTGCTTCTTTTCCTGAGTAGCTTGCTATATATGAAAAGCATCTATCTGAAGAAATAAGTTCTGTTGCTAAAGTAGCTGAGGTTGCAGCATCTTTCATAATGTATCCTTTGTTATACCAATCTCTAGCTAACTTTACTCTTTCTTTAAAAAGATCTGTTTCATAAAAATCAACTACCTTAGTATTATCACCAATCAATACAGCTGTTGGTTTCATAAAATCATCTGTAAGATAATCAACACCATTTAATGTTGATAAGACACCTGAAAATCCTTGATTTGTTGGTGCAATCGGAATCATATTTGGGTACTTAGCCTTTACTTTTGCAAAAAGTGCATCTAAATCAGCTATTGTTTTGATGCTATCTGGAGAAACTCCAAGTTCCTTCATTATATCAGTTCTATATACCAAGTCAGGGGCAAGAGCATAGCCTTTATATGCCGGAACAGCATAAGTTTTTCCATTAGCTTGAGTACTTTTTAAGAAAGCATCTCCTACAATCTGTTTTGTTTCTTTACCATAATTATTAAGTAGATCATCAAGTGGAGCACATTCATTCTTAGAAATATATTGATTTAAATCACCTAGCGTATGGAATACATCAAGCTGCTCTCCGCTTTGTATAGCCAAATTAACCTGCTGAGTATAGTTTGAAATAGCCATAGGCTTTAGTTTAACCTTTACATTTATTTTAGGAACAGTGATATCATTTATAGCTTTTTCTACAGTTCCTAAGTCCTCTGAAACCTTATTAAATGTCGTAAAAGCGTAAACTATTTCTTCTGCCTCGCCTTTTTTGCCGTCTGCTGAATCCTGTGAGCTTTTGCTGCAAGCGGTAAATACTGAGCCACAAAGAGTCACCGCCATTAAAGCACTAAGAAGTTTTTTTGACCTTTTCATATGAATCCCCCTTGTTATTTTTATACTTTATATTATTTAGTTTTTACTATATTTCTATTATAATTTCTTAGTCCGGGTAAACGCTTTCAAAAATAAGTGATGAGTTTTCAATTTTAAGCAATTTTAAAAAGAGGACGAAATTTACCTTTCATCCTCTTTACGAAACAACTGTGGACTGACCCCGGTTAACTTTTTAAAGATAGTTGAGAAATACGAAAAATTATCAAAACCTACCTCTGAAGCAATCATACTAACACTAGCATCACTGTTTCTAAGCAGCTCCTTGGCTTTTTCAATTCTGCAATTATTAATAAAATCTTTAATAACTACACCTGTTTCTGCCTTAAACATTTTAGCCAAATAGTCAGGTGTAAGAAAAACACTTGCTGCTACATCATTTTTTGTGATTTCCTCTTTGTAGTGTTCTTGTATATATTTCTTAGCCTTATCTATAATACTATCCGACTTTCTTACCTCTTCTGCATAGTCAATTGTCTTCGTTGTAACAAAATGTACCCACTTCAACATATCAAATACTGAATTATCCGCTCTTTGGTTTAGTTTTTGGTATACTTTATCGGAAAATAGATTATGTGCTTGTATTTCTTGCTTATGCAAAAAAGTATATACTACTTGCATAAAATCCTGATGAATTGAATACATAGTGGAACCATCCAAACTATTCTTTGCAACTAATAATTCTAGCTCGCTCTTTAAAAAGTTTACAATTTGAATCTTCTCCCTCTTTTCAAACATGGTTCTAAGTGTATCTGTATCGAGGGCATATTGACCTTTAAGATTAAGAGCTTCAACGTCACTTTCAAAAAGAACATTATTTCTTAATATAAAATTATTCTGATCCATTTCCTCCAGCTTCACTCTATTTTTAGCTAACGCATTTATTGCGGTCTTATTGCCAATATAGCATACTGCAGCATATTTTAAATACTTTTTACAGGTTTCAATAAACTCTGCACATTTATCCTTTATCTGCTCATCAGAAAATGTATCAGCTAAGAGAACGGCAACATAATGATTTCTGTCAGTAACATAATAAATTGTATGCTCGAAATCCAATTCACCAAGTATAACTTCTGATGAAAGCTTTTTTAAAGCATATTCAAAGGTCTGATCATTAGGTTCATCTCCCTGATTTTCAGATTTTATTACACTTACCAGCACTATATGATATAACTCATCTATATTCAGTAAAAGCTTTCTCTTTCTTATTTCCTCTGCTATTGCCGTTTGTTCAGGCGGTATATTAAAAAATAATATATCTCTCCAAAAGCTTTCTACTATAAGCTTTTTATTCTCAAGCCAGTATTGTCCATATTCACTATATTGCTGAAGGTGATTTTCCTTTCTAATTTTATCAACTGCCTTTGAAATAGCCATCTCTGTCTTTTCAATATTAAAGGGTTTTGTTATATAACCTATAGCATTGTATTCCAATGCTGTTGATGCAAATTGAAAGTTTTCATGGTTTGTCAAAAATATAAATTCACTTTTATAATTATTGCTTCGAACCCATTTTAAAAGGTCCAATCCAGAGCCCTTTGGCATCTCGATATCACAGATAACAATATCAGGTATATTTTCTTCAAAGAGTTTTTGGGCACCCGTAACATTATGAGCCATTTGAACATCATGTATTCCAAACACACCCTAGTTAATAGAATCACGTACTACTTCTGCTGTGAGCAAGTCATCTTCAACTATTATCAGTCTCATTTTTATCCCCTTTCTGAGTAGGAATCATTATTTCAACCCTGCCCCCTAAGTCTTCCACATTTGAAATTTTTAAAAGATTATTTTTCCTATACAATAATGATAATGTCCTTTTTATATTAGCAATTCCAATTCTGTACCCATCAAGTGTATTTGTATCCTCAGAGTTGTTAACTTTATCTAAAACCTCTTGAGGGAACCCCTCACCACTATCTTCTATGACAATCTTCACAGCGTCTTCTCCATCTAAAGTATCTTTCTTTATCTTAATGAAAATAGAAAGCGGCTCTTCTAGTGTCATTGCATACTTAAATGAATTTTCTACAAAGGTGTGAATAATAAATTGTGGTATTTGTTCTTGTTCCACAGATGCTTCAACATCAAAAACATAAAAAATACTATTGGGGAACCTAATTTCCTGCATGCAAAAGTAATTTTTAATATACTCTATTTCCTCATTTATCGGCACCATGTTAAGTCCACCTTTAAACATATACCTCAAATGCTTCGATAGGGCATCTATAAACTTTCTAATATCCTCATTCTTATCCTTATAGGTTAAACTATGTACAGTTGTTAATGCATTTAAGAAAAAATGAGGTCTTATTTGCATCTGAAGGTACTTCAGCTCCGCCTTTTGCAATTCAATCTTTTCCTCGTAAGCACTTATTTTCAGAGTTTTAATCTCTTTTGCCATAGAATTGAAGGAATTGTTCAAGGTTTGGAATTCAAATGAACTCCCCTTACCATCAACCTGATAATCCAGATTTCCCTGTTCAAGTTGTCTTGTACCAACAACCAATGCTCTTACTGGTTTTATAATCTCCTTATTCAAATAATTAATAATATATGGCACCAAAAATATAGATACAATACCTAAAATAACAATAACCCATTGAATATATCCAAGTCCAAGCAATACGCTTTTTTCCTTTAATATTGTAGAAAGTCTAGCATAGCTTGAATCTAAATCTGTTGAAATCATTAGATACTTCCCTGCTAAATTATTTACTACTTGCTGGTCATTTCCTAAAGGAAAATTTATATCTGAAAGGCTCATATTCCCCGCTCTAGCTAAAGAATTGCCCGCTTTATCAGTTAAAACTATCTGCTGCTCTGTACTTAGGTCCTTTATATTAGCTAAAGTCATCAATGTATCTGCCTTAACTAAAGAAATAATTGTAGTTCCGGAAAAATCGTATGCTTTAATAAAAAAGTTCTTTTTATTAATCTCAACGGTTGACCACAAATCATTGAGTTTATGGTTCTGACTTGATAATCCGGCCCTTATAACATCGGCTGCTGAAATCTTCTCTTGTGATGAAAGTCTACTGCTGTTGCTAAACAATAATATTCCATGCTCATGATTATATATAGCTAATGCATCCGTAGTTTTACTTATATTTATTCTTTCAGATAAAATATCTGATAACCTCATTGTAGAAAAGTACCTTTCTGACTCATTACTGCTTTTTAAAGCCGTAATATCATCAATATTCATAGCAACTTCATTTAAATCATTTACCGCATTATTTAAAGAATTATCTATATCACGGATGTGAATTTTCATTTCACTCATAGCAGAATTGATGGTATTAGTTCTTACAACATACAATGAATAAAGATTACTTGTAATTAACACTGCAAAAAGAATTATCATTACTACTGCAGTACCTGTTGAAAGCTTAAATACTAAAGAATCTTTGTGTATTCTTCTTTTTATATTCATATTCACCCAACTTTTCTATCATAAAATTGCGCATGTAGATAAACAACTTCAACTATTAACTTACAGACAATAAAAAAGCATTGAAGCTTTGCTATTTTTATTGTCTGTAAGTTAAGTTTACGTATTGTTTATCTATATCTTATATCAAATATTTTTTATATTATATAGTATGATTTTTTATAATTCAATCTATTATCGTTTATTTCGCTAATACTAATAACCATATATCGATTATTTTCCAATTATTTTTTCTTTTTATATAGAAATATTAAGCCAAAAAATAAAAAATACAAGCTTCACATTTCTGTAAACCCTGTATTTTCAATAATTTCTGGTGCGACGGAAAGGATTGGAATTCCCGATTAAGTGGAACGATTTTATCTAATTTATATAAGTTTATAAAGTCTTGTAACTATTATTTAATCTCTATCAATATCTTATTATTTTTTTAAGTTGCCTAAAAAATTTGAAAACTATCCTATCTTTTTTTGTATTAGTCCCACCAAAAATATATATATTCACTACTAGCATGTTTCCTCTTTTCAACCAAAGCATAGTTAAAAAGTTTACTCGTAATCTTATTAAATATATAGGTTGGTAAATCAATAGGAATATATATACCTGTTATCCACAATGAAGCTTCTTTTGTTAAATTGTCTTTTCTTGTATCAATTGATACATCAAAATACACGTCATTTTTTATTTTCAGTAGCTGCTCAACACTAGGATTATCATTCCATTGAATACCTAAACTATCGTCTGGAAAGAATCTTGATAATTTTTCAGCTAAGTTAATGTGTACAAAATCAAGTTCATTTAAATGATCTTCCCTTACAAAGAAGCTGTAATCATTCTCATTTAGTTTTTGCTGTATTTTCTCTAAAATCATATTATCCCACCTTAAAATACTTTTATAAAATAAATATATTTGAAATTATTCTTAAATATTATTAAACTAATAAATTGTTTTCTAAACATTTTGTTAGTTTGTAGAATAATTAAACACAACACTTAAAATTAAAACGCATTGGAATAGTAACAAAAATACGCTCATATAAATAAACAAAGTAATTTTTTTACACTTATTTATTAATTAAAAGAAAAAACTATACACTTTTTTCAGATAATTGGATATAATACAACTAAGAAAGGGAGTGTTGAAAATGTTAACCAAGATAAGTATGGAAAACTTCAAATCGTTTAAATACCCGACAACTATAGACTTGCGAAACACTAATTATAAAATCTTAGAGAAAACAAATGTTTCAGAAGATGGAATTTTAAAAGGAGCTATCTTTGTCGGAGGTAATGCCGCTGGTAAAACCAATATCATTTTAGCTCTAAGACTTTTACTTGACTTATTATTTAAAGAGAAATTAATAAATATTGGTGTATATAGATGCTTATTTAGTAAGGATACAAATATTAAACTAAATTATGAATTTGATATTGAAGGAAATATTATAGAATACAAAATTGAATATGAAGGATTAAGAAAATTTTTAGTAGAGAAGTTACTACTAAATGGTGAAATCATTGTAGACAGAATTGGCCAAAGTGGAAAATCATCTATAACAGAAAACCCAGTACATGAAAATCTAGATCATCAAACATTATTGTTGAGAACAATATACTTTAACACAAAATTTAACAATGAACCTATTTTAAGAAAATGGTTTGATTACTTAATCAATTCCGTTTACCTAGATGCATCAATTAGAATTAGATCAAGTGCTGGAATTAACCATCTAGATATACTTGATTATCTAGACAAAAACGGTGTTAATGATATTAATAATTTCTTTACAGAGTATAACTTTGATCAATCAATCGAGTACTCCGAAAAAAGTCAGGGAAACATCACCTCTATTGATATGGAGGGAGAAAAAGACATATTCTTTAAAAGAAAAGGTATAGGTGAGCCAATACCCTATGTCTGGGAATCTCTAGGAAACAGAAATCTTCTAAATATGCTTCCATCATTTTTTCAGGTGATTAAAAACGGTGGTATGCTTATCATAGACGAATTTAGCAGTGCTTTTCATAATGAATTAGAAGAATTACTAATTAGGTACTTTATGGAAAAATCAAATAGAGCTCAGATATTTTTAGTTTCTCATTCAACAAACCTACTATCTAATACAATCTTTAGGCCTGATCAGGAATACTCTGTAGAGTTCAGAGGCTCTCAAGGTAGTACGATTAATAGATTTTCTAATGATAGGCCTCGCGAGGCTCAAAATATAGAAAAGATGTACAACAGTGGAGTGTTTGGTGGAAAGCCGGAGTATAGATATGAGTAGTATTACTTTTAATAAAGATAAGCGAATAGGTAAAGTATTATTTATCGTAGAAGGCTTAGAAGATGAAATGTATATACTCCATAAAATATTTACTCAAGTATTTGACTATCAATATGAAAAGTTAAATAGACTGTCTAAATATAAACCCTATAATGTTAAAGACAATCCTCATTCATCAATTTTTGTAATAAACACAAAAGAATCTAATATAAAAGACATCGAGAATACGGATGGTTATTTAGATGAATTGTTCACAAAACTTATAAATGATTATAAATTTCCGGTTGATAAAGCAGCCATATTTTATATTTTTGATAGGGATAATAAATCAAATACAAATACTAGGACTTTTGAAAAGCTAATAAAAAATCTTAAGAGCTCCAGGGATCCTAATGATTATACTTATACTCAAGGATTGTTACTATTAAGCTATCCCTCTATAGAAAGCTTCACAGCTGCAAATTATATAGATAATACCTTTGAAATAGAGATGGATACTGGTAATAGCCTTAAATCATATTTGCATCATTTTCATAAATTTACAAATCAAAAAATAAATCAAGATACCATTCTATCAGCGGCACACGAAATGCTTAGAGCCCTTACAAATATAGGAATAGATGATTATAACCTAGATGATTTTAGTGCAACAAATCTGAAAGTCTATGAGTATGAAGAGAATCATTACTCCATTTATAAAAAGTATAAACTTCTAAGCTTATTATGTATATCATTGCTTGATTTAGGGTTAATAAATATAGAGGATTAAAAGTTAAAATCAGCTAGCACCTAACTACAAAGCTTTCATTCATAGTAATGAGAGCTTTTTCCTATTCCTGATATTTATTATCCTTATATATTCTCAGTAAGCATAAAGGATGCACAAGCTCATTTCTGTACATTCTCTAATCATATTCCTTCAAGCCCCTAGATGAAGATGTATCCTCCTCATAACTTAGTTGCAGCATTTCTCGTGTTTTAACCTCAACTTACTCCACAGATTAGCTAGTATAATGTTAGATTTATATCTTAATTAGCTTTTTATACTATATCTTCTATCTACTTATAAAAATCTGGGATACTTATTTTCTTTTTCTCCTTCTCTACATCCATATATATATACCTGTTCCAGATGTTATATACCCTAGGGAATACCTTTTGAAAAAACATTCTTGAGTGACTTTCCTTCAGCATTTGTTTTTGTGAAGCATAACTTGATAAACACATCAGTAATATACAATAAACTAACAGAAATATAAATAATATTAGTAATGCTAATTGTTTTAAATATGCGGGAATTAGATGCTTACCTTGTATATTATCAACTATAAATCCCATAATGAATATAAAGCATGATAATATAATAAACTTACACATCTCATAAATTAGCACAAAAAACTCTATAACTAAGCGTAAAAACGGATTTTTTTGATTTAAATCAACCAGCCATCTATAATCAGAATATATTATGGTTCTAATAGACTTGTACTCTTCATTTATCATAATATTATATTTATAAAAGTACACCCAGAATATTTCCCAATCCTCCTTTTTTCTACTATCTATAAATTCATAAAATAAATCCTCGGTTTTATAATACCAGTCAACAATATATTTACTACACATCTTATAGAGCTTTGTTTCCTCTGAACTGTACTTAAAAAAGAAAGCTTTTATCAATTTTTCTCTTTGGAAAGGATTTTTCTCTCTCATAATAAACCTTAATGAATGTAACATAGGACTTATTATTTCTTCTAGACCTTCTTCTATCTGAGTGTTAAATTTATCCTTTTTTCCTTTTCTGAAGACAAAAAAATAAGTTAATAGCGCTGCCAGAATTGTTGTTATTATTGGCAAATAATCTTTAATATCTTTATAATTAATCATCTCTTCCTCCACAATTAAATTATCCATGACAATTGAAGATTTCAAACTAAAAATAATGTATTTATAATATATTTCATTTAACTTTATTATTCTATAAAACAATGAAAGTTCCTCCAACAGTTAAAGTGAACACCTTCAAGTATATATGTCAGATTGAACCTTCATCATTTTTTAATGCTGGAATAGTGTGGTAATAAAAGAAAAATACAGGCTTTACATTTCTGTAAACCCTGTATTTTCAATAATTTCTGGTGCGACAGAGAGGATTCGAACCCCCGACCAACTGGTTCGTAGCCAGCTACTCTATCCAACTGAGCTACTATCGCATATTAAATTTAATTAAAAACACCTAAACTAAGTTAGGTGCCTTTGTGGCGGAGACGATGGGATTCGAACCCATGCTAGAGTTACCCCTACTAACGGTTTAGCAAACCGTCCTCTTGAGCCACTTGAGTACATCTCCAAAAATATTAAAATGGCGGAAAGATAGGGATTCGAACCCTAGGTACGGTCACCCGTACGCCGGTTTTCAAGACCGGTGCCTTAAACCAACTCGACCATCTTTCCACGTCCAACGACAAAATAAATTATATCAAGAAGTCTTTAATGTGTCAACAGTTTTTATTATAAACCAAGAAAATTTTTTTATACTAAAAACTTAATAATGTAGAATGTAGAATTAAAGTAGGTTTTTGGGGGGGAAATGAGTTAATTAATTTTATTAGAAGGACATGTCTCAAAACAGCTAAACTTAGCGTGTTATTTGAAACATTAGGAACATTAGAGCGAACATTAGATATTCTTGTTTCTGAATTTGAATAAAACCTTAGTGTTGTTGGTTGTGTTTGAGGCACGAGTTTAACCAAAACACTTGGTTTTATTTAAATTCAGAAATTTAGAATATCTTTGTGCAGCGAAAGTTCAATAGGTTTCAAATAACACGCGGTAGTTTCATGTTGTTTTGAGACATGTCCTTAATTCTTAATTATCTAATAACTTCTGCTCCACCCATATAAGGTCTTAAAGCTTCAGGAACAATAATGCTGCCGTCTTCCTGCTGGAAGTTTTCAAGAATTGCCGCTACTGTTCTTCCTATAGCAACTCCTGATCCGTTTAATGTATGTATATATTGAGGCTTATCTTTAGGAGTTTCTTTATACCTGATGTTTGCACGTCTTGCCTGGAAGTCTTCAAAGTTACTGCAGCTTGATATTTCTACATATCTTCCGTAGCTTGGCATCCATACTTCTATATCATAGGTTGTTGCTGATGAGAAGCCTAAATCTCCCATGCAAAGCTTAACTACTCTATAAGGAAGTCCTAGCCCCTGAAGCACTCTTTCAGCATCGTTAGTAAGCTTTTCAAGCTCATTGTAGGATTCTTCCGGTTTTGTAAATTTAACAAGCTCAACCTTATTAAACTGATGCTGTCTTATAAGACCTCTTGTATCTCTTCCTGCTGAACCGGCTTCTGATCTGAAGCAAGCACTGTAAGCCACGTGCTTTATAGGAAGCTCATCGCCGTTTAATATTTCATCGCTATATAAATTTGTTACCGGAACCTCTGCTGTAGGTATTAAGAAGTAGTCTGTTCCTGCAACCTTAAAGGCATCTTCTTCAAACTTAGGAAGCTGTCCTGTACCTGTCATGCTCTTTCTGTTAACCATAAGTGGAGGCAGTATTTCTGTATAGCCTGCAACATCTATGTGAGTATTTAAATAGTAGTTTATTATAGCTCTTTCAAGTCTGGCTCCTAAGCCCTTATAAACTGTAAATCTTGAGCCTGTTATTTTTCCTGCTCTGTCAAAATCTAAAATATTTAGCTTTGTTCCTAAATCCCAGTGTGCTTTAGGCTCAAAGTCAAACTTTGATGGCTCTCCCCATTTTCTTACTTCTACGTTGTCTTCATCGGACTTTCCTTCCGGAACACTTGGGTTTGGAGTATTTGGTATTCTAAGCAATATGCTTTGTATTTTTTCGTCTATTTCAGCTAAGTTGGAATCTAATTCTTTAACTTCTTCTCCAACCTTTTTCATTTCAGCCATTACTTCTGTTACATCCTGTCCAGCCTTTTTAAGTTTTGGTATTTCAGCTGAAACTTGGTTTCTTTTACTTTTTAAAGTTTCAACCTGAACTAAAAGCTCTCTTCTTTTTTCATCTAGTCCAAGTATTTCATCTATGTACGCAACATAAGCCTCTCCTCTGCTGCTTATTAACTTCTTTACTTCTTCCGGATTATTTCTTATTCTTCTTATGTCTAACATTTATTTCTCTCCTGCCTTTTATTAGATTACTCCTTAGTTACATTTTTTGTACAGATTATATCTACACCTGTATTCAAAATATTTTTGCATACTATATCTCCTATTTTTATAGGAGCACCGACATAAATCCTGCTCAAAGCTTTAGAGCATTCTATCCAAAGTTTTTTATCGATAGGCTTGCTGCTTTTAACAGGAACAACATTATATTTTGAACCTTTAATTCTAACTAAGGTAGTTAAAACATCACTTTTTACATACTCACTCATAAATTACACTCCATCGAATTCCTTAATTCTATTTAATATAATTCTAGAATTTTTAGAGTCCTTTACTATATCTGTTATTTTTTTATTTGTTTCTCTGGCCAGTATTGAAACTATTTTATTCATGCAATAGGAGCCTTGGCAGCTTCCAAGAGTTGCTCCCGTCCTTCTCTTAACCCCTTCCACAGTACGAGCTCCTAAAGGCCTTCTAATAGCCTCTATGATCTCTCCCTCGGTAATGAGCTGACAAAGACAGACTACTCTTCCATACCTGTTATCCAGCTTGATCAACTGATTTCTTTCTTCATTGGATAACTCTCTAAACCTGTAAAATTCTCTTCTTTTATCATTAAAATCTTTCTTTAAAGTGCATTTTACATTGCTTACTATTGTTTCACAGACTATCTTTGCAATAGCCGGTGTCATAGTAACCTCACCATAATGCTTTGCTGAAATCTTTATGTATCCTTTATCTACAGAACTGTCATCAATAAGTACATCGTTCTTATAGGATAAAGCTTGATAGTAGTTTGTTATATTATCATCTACAATTCCATTAGCAAGGTTTGAAGCCTTTTTAACAGCTTCATTATATTTAAGATTTTCCTTCGTATTCAAAGCAGCTATAGTGTTTCCTTGAATAGAAGGTACAGTATAAACTCTTTCACCCTTTTCGTTGATTGTAAACAGTATACTTGAGTAAATATTTTTAAAGCTATCATCCAGCATAAAATACTTTTGGTAAAATACGTTGCTTTCTATAACTATATCATTGCTGTCTATGCTATAGCTTTTTCCGGGCGTAGTATTTATAACCATCTTGCAGGTAAATTTATTTTTATTTGTTTCAACTCTAAAGCCTCTTGATATTTTTATTATATCAATTACTTCTTCATTGAGCTTAAAGTTAACTCCATTATCAAAAGCAACCTCAGCATAAGCAATAGCCAAATCATAAGGGCAAATCACTCCAAAGTTTTTGGAGTGTATTGCCTTTAATGCTTTTCCATTAAAATTAGGTTCCATTTCATATATCTCATTGCTATCTATAAGAGATATATTTTCAATTCCTCTGCCTATAGCTCTTTCATACATTTCAACTAATGCTTTTTCTTCATTTTCATTACCTGCTATTATAAGTCCGCCTGTTCTTTTAAAGGGAACGTTGAACTTATGGGAAAGTTCATCGAACATTTCATTTCCCATAAGCTCCAGCTTAGATACAAGTGTATCCTTGCTCTCTATCCCATCATACACAATAGCCGAATTTATAAGAGCAACATCATCTGCTATATCATAGTCCTTTTCAATAAGCGCTATATTAAGACTGTATTTTGAAAGCTCATATGCAGCTGCACAGCCTATTATTCCGCCGCCTAAAATAAGAACATCATAATCCATAGGGTTGTGCCTCCATTACTTGTTTAGTTCTCCCAGAATATCCTGAAGGTTTTTAATATATTCACCATACTTAGCCCAATCACCGCTCTTCTGAGCCTCTATTGCTTTATCAAATGCTTCTTTTGCATTCTTTATCTTATCCTTCACATTTGCATCTACATTTGAAGGTACAGAATGTACATTTGGAGTTTGTGGCTGTGCTGCTGTATAGTTGAATATCTGCTCTAGAGCATTTTCAATGCTGTCTGAAAGAAGTAATTTATCATCATAACCTACAACTATTCTCTTCATTTCCGGAATACTGTTCTTTCCTGTAGCTCTTATATATATTGGTTCAACATATAAAAGCGAATTTTTAATAGGAACAATCATGGTATCACCATAAATAACTTCAGAGCCTTCCTTATTCCATAAGGATATTTCCTTGGAAATTGAAGGGTCCTGATTTATCTTTTGCTTGAATAAATATGGACTGTATATGGTTTTTTGAGGAGGGAATTTATAGAGAACCATTTTACCGTAGTTCTCTTTATCCATTCGAGCACCAAATAAGGCAACCATATTGTCCTTGCTCTTCATATTAAAGTATTCAAGAAGTACCATTTCTTCGCTTTGATTACCCGGAAGTCTTGTAATCATATATGAGCCTTCATTATTCTGCTTTTGCTCTCCAACCTTCTTTTGAGTTTCGGCTATCTGCCATAAATCCTCACCATTATAGAAAACTGTTGGATCTGTCATATGGTATTTGCCCAAAACATTGCATTGTATATTAAATAAATCTTCTGGGTATCTAAAATGATCCCTTAAATCTTGAGATAATGTGCTTACGTCTTTAAATAAACTTGGGAATATCTTAGAATAACTTGCTGCCACAGGGTCATTTTTATCTACAATATAGAAGTTAGTATCTCCATCATAAGCATCTATAACTACTTTAACTGAATTTCTTATATAGTTTATATTGTTATAAGGCTGAGAGTATGGATATCTGTCAGAAGTAGTAAATGCATCTATAATCCAATAAAGCTTTCCGCCGCTTATAACCATATAGGGATCACTGTCATAGCTTAAAAACGGTGCTATTTTCTCTACTCTGTCTTTAATATTTCTATTTATAAGAATTTTACTTTCACTGCTTATATCCTTTGAAAGAAGGAAGTTAATGTTTCTTTCATTTATAGCAAACAATACTCTGTTAAGGAAGCTCATTTTTATGCCTGCTTTTCCATCATACTTGTTTACCTGATTGTCTCCTCCTTTAGGATAATCAAACTCGTTTGTATCAGTATTTCCTATAGCATAATCGTTAGTCTTTTCTCCAAAGTATATCCTTGGATTTTTTAGCTCTATATTAGTGCTGTTATCTGGTGGTATATCCTTAATAACAAAATCAGGCTGTCCTTCTGAGGTTACTGAATTAACCTTACTCATAACTACGCCATAACCATGAGTATAAATTAAATGCTTGTTCTGCCAGGTTGTAGCATTACCTTCTAATTTGCTTAAGTCTATTTCTCTTGGTGCTACAAACACCTGATTGTACTTACCATTTATATTATATCTATCTACGTCTATATCATTAAAGTTATAGTAATATCTTATTACCTGAACCTGATTATAAAATTCCAGTGCAGGGCTGAAAGAATTTATTTTAATATTGTCTATAGTGTCCTTATTGGTTTTAATATCATCTTTAGTTAAATTATTTACTACTTCAAAAGGCTTTTCTTCTATATTATCAATATTAAAAGCCTTTCTTGTGTATTTTATATTGTTTTCAATATATGGCTTTTCAAGGCTTATTTGATTAGATTTAACTAAAAAGTTCTCAATAACTACTGATACTAGGCCTTCTCCAACCATAAGCACTACGATAGCTATAATGGAAGCAATTATAGGCTTTGCCTTAGACCTAAGTACACTTATAAATATAATAACTGCTGCTATAACAGCCGCAACACTTATTACTTTATAGAATAAAAGACTTACATGTATATCTGTATAGCTTGCTCCAAAGGCAACTCCTCTTGGGCTGTAAACTATATTCCAAGCTTTTATGAAGTATCCTAAAGCTATGAGAAGAGAAATAAGTGCAGATACTACTGCAAGCTGCTTTCCTGCAAACTTGGTAATGCCGCTTCTTATTCCTTTCATTCTGATTACATTTCCTCTAAAATCACCACTGGAAAACTTATCTCTTGTACTTAATACAAAATAAGCAATAAAAGTTATTATGATTAGTAATACAAGTAAGACCATAACTGCTGAGTAAAGTGATTCTATTAACGGAAGTTTAAATACAAAGAAGGATACATCCTTTTTAAAAATAGGATCTTTAACTCCAAAGCTTGTAGAATTAGCAAACTGAAGTATCCTATACCAGTAGCTTGAGGCTATGGAAAAGGATATAAAAAGAGATATTAAAGCATTAGCTAATATAAAAATTTTTCTTTCTAAAGCTTTGCTCTTTGAACTAACTTCTATAACATTAGCAAGCTTCATAATGCTTGCTCTTAAGCTTCTGTAGTAAATCCATATTCCAACAAACATTATAATAAATATAGGAACCATAAGCTTAACTATAGCTAATATTTTAGTAAAATAAACAGAAAGATATCCTACTTCTTTATACCATTTAATGTTTACAATAAAATTAACTATTCTATCAAAGAACAGGACCGCTAAAATTATTATAAATAGGGTTGTTATTCCAAAAAACTTTTTTTTCATATTCATTGTCTCCCACTCATACCTAATAATTTACCTAAGGTAGTGTTTTTAGTTTCTATAGCTCCAACAGGACATAATTCCTGGCAGCAAAAACATCTTATACAGTTTTTCATATCCCAGCTTGGTTTTAGCTTGCCATTCTTTTTAACCATAGTAATAACTTTTCCTTGTTCAGGACAAACTTCTTCACATCTTCTGCAGCCAACACACTTATCATCCTTAGTTAATACCGGACTTGGTGCCAGCATTCCTGACAAGAACTTTGAAACTGCAGGGCTTGAGAAGTGGAACCCTTCACCTTGTCTTGCAAGCTTAAAGTTTTTAGCCCTCATACTTTCTATGGATTCTCCCAAAACCTCTATCTCCTCAGGAAGTACCGCTCCCCATTTACTATCATAAACTTCTTTTAATGTAGGAGTTTTTAATGGGTCATCATAGCCTATAAGCCTAACTGCAACAGAGTCTACAGCACTCATACAATCACCCATAATTATAGTATCCATCTTATAGGGTTCTCCATTTTTAGGTCCATTACCCTGCATTGCTGTTATACCATCTAAAATTGCAAAATTAGTTCCTACTAATGTATTTAAATCTAAAAGCATTTTACAGAAATTATTAGCATCAGGCATCCTAGTATGCCATCCTGCCTTTTGAGTGCCTGAGATACATCCAAATTGATTTTTAATTGCTCCTGTAAAATAAGCCATAGCGTGTGTCTTAAGCTTAGGAAGTGTTATAACCACATCAGCTTCATAAGGCGCCCTTGCAACGTCCCAGGACTTGCATAATATAGAATTATCGAGTTTTACATGCAATGTATCAGTAAATGGATCAAATTTAACACCATACCTATTGGCAACCTCCATAAGCCCGCTTTTTTCCGCAGCCTTTCTTGAATCACCAAAGCCAGGCGAATCACCAAAGGTTATATCATTTAAGTAATCCTTTATAATCCTTATAACTGCTTCAAATACAGCATAATGTGTTACAACAGGAGAACCGGCTTGCTCTACACTAAGCATATTAGGCTTTAATAAAACTTTGCTGCCTACAGGTATAAGCTTTCTAAGGTAAGCATCTCCACCTAAAAGTTCAAAGCCTTCTCTTAATTTTCTTTCTATAACGTCAACCTCATAATCTGTACATTTTAATAGTGCTACCTTTTCCACAAAATTATCTCCCATCTAGTCTGAAATTAAATATCCTCTAGTCTTTAACTCACTTAAAATTCTTTCAATAGTTTCTTCATTTTCTGCTTCAATAGTATGTATGTGAACTCCTCTGGTAAGAGCTGAAAGGGGTTCTGCCTTATATTCCTTACACTTCTCCATAAAGCTCTGAACATCATATAAGGTTTTAATCATAAGCATTCCTCTTATCTCTCCATATAAAGGGTGCTCTATAATTACATTTTCAATACTTCCGCCAAATTTAACTATACAAGTAAGTTCATCTTCTATTTCATCTGATCTGTGGCTTACTGCAATAACCCTCTTAACTCTATTTTTGCTGTTTTGAGGTATAATATAACCTTCAGGTGTTGCTATTATATTAACCCCTTCAGCTCTGAGTATTGCAATATCCTTTACTATAACCTGCCTTGTAACACCGAACTCTATTGCGAGATTGTTTCCCTTTTGAGGTTCTGCTCTTTTTATTAAAAGTTCTTCGATTAGCTTTCTCCTATCTTTTGAACTCATTATTATCTCTCCTGTTCTAAAAGCGTGGAGTATTCCACGCTCATGTAAACCTATTACTTAATTCATACTATCATATTTTTTTAATATATCAAGTTCTTTGTCTCCAATTATGCAGTCATTATGATGATTTTTTACTAAGTACAAAAATCTTTCCTCATAACCTCCAAGACACTTCAAAAGTTTATAGCCTTTTTCCGCATGATTATAATATACATCTACCTTTTGGAGATTTTTAAATTTCTTAAGCTTGCCCTTTGAGACATTATCCAGCATAACAACAAGAGACTTTTCAATTGGATTTAATTTGTTATAGATCTTACCAATATCATGAAGAAGCCCTGCCCTTATTAAATTATTGCTGCTTATGTTTTTATCTATACAAAAATTCATAATATCTCTAGCTACATTAACACAATGCTTTTGCTCATACTCAGAAAGCTTACTAAATAAATCCTGTTCTTTTTTATCTAAATATTTATTTATGATTTCTCTGTCTTTTAAATCTATCTTAGCAGTTACTGACCAATAGAACTGCTTTATTCTATATATAGACATGCTTTTTCACCTTCTATGCTTTTGACATTCACTTACATTTTAATACATTTGAATATTATAGTCTATTAACAATTTGTTAATGAATGTATACGATTATTAAATATTTTGATTTTAATTAACTTTTAGATTAATATAATATTAGTGTACAAAACTGGGGCTTAAATACTTAATTAGGGGGGCTTGAAGAATGAAGTTTTTCAAAAAACATAAAGGAACTACACTAGATCATAATTTGTTCATAAATAATTTAAATGGGATTTTGCAGGCACTTTCCATAAACCTTGTAATGCCTTTCGCAAGTCTTTATACAAAGCGTTTGAATGGTACAGACAACGATATAGCCCTTTTAAATGCTTATCCTTCTATCTTTGCTATTCTTTCTGTATTTCTTGGTACATACTTATTTAGAAAATATAAAAATAAGAAAAAAGTTACAGCTTTATTCTTTGGATTTGGACGTTCCTTCTTTTTATTATTTGTTTTTATACCTTTTCTTCCGGCTTCAATTCAGGCCTCACTGTTTGTATTATTATACGGAGCTATGAGCTTTCCCAATTCCATAGCAAACATGGGCTGGCAGTCCTACTTAGCTGATTTATTTCCTGAAAAGTGGAGGGGAAGAGCCTTTTCAAAAAGAAGTACCTTATCTACCTTAAGCGCTTTAGTTGTTACATTAATTACCGGCAATCTTCTTTACTTTATTCCTAAAAGTGATTCGCAGCGAATTAAGCTATATCAAATATTTTTCATAATAGCTTTTGTTATAGCAATATTTGAGGTAGGCTCTCTAATCAAGCATAGACTTGATAAAAATAGTAAACAGGTTGAAACCATAACTGAATTTGAAAATGAACCGCTTTTAGATAAACTTAAGAATATATTTAGACTAGTGGTTAAGAATAGAATTTTTCTTGATTATTGTATATGCGTAGTAATTTTTCATTTTGCATGGCAAATGGGATGGCCATTATTTTTCAGCTACGAATTTGATATACTTCATTCTAATGAGTCCTGGTCTTCAATAATAGCAACGGTTTCATGCATAGCTCAAGCTGTAACCTTTCCTCTGTGGCAAAAGCTGTCCGAGAAAAAGGGAAATTCTTTTGCAATCTTTATAGCTATATTTTTAATGGGTGTTACTCCATTTTTATATCTTTTATCTACCAGTATAATTCATGTTGTTTTCTTCAATGCAATAACAGGCAGCGCTGTTGCAGGAACTACTCTGCTACTTTTAAGTAATCTATATGAAACAGCACCTAACAAAGACAGAACCCTTTATATTGCCGTTTATACGGTTATAACAAATATTACGCTTATGTTTGCTCCAATACTTGGGATGAAACTAAAAGGTTTAACAAATATATATACTGCATTATTAGTAGTAGGAATACTTAGATTATTATCCAGCGGATCATTTTACTTAAGGTATTTAAAATATAAGAAAAAAAGCGTTTAAAATAATATGCTCCCCATAAGGAGATAGTTTACTATAAAACTAACTTCCTTATAGGGAGCATTTATAATTGCTTTTTATCATTCTATACTAGCTTATCAGCAAATTAATCCTCCGGTTACAGCAACATCCTTATCATTAGATGCAATGACCTCTATCGCAGTTATACCAGCTCTTTCAACTGTAATATCAAATCTTCCTCATGCCTGACCTATCATTAAAACTGCATCAGGTTTTATTTGATTAATTTTTTCAACTATTTTATTTACTGAGCTATAAAAAGCTGTTGGTACTATATTAAAGTTAGCCGCCATCGGAGTTAAAACCATAAGCTAATTATATTTACATTAATCAACTTATGGTTTAATACAAAATAAAAAGCAGTCAATAATGACTGCTTTTTTTGGTGGAGATATAGGGATTCGAACCCTAGAC
>KE993492.1 GCA_000466585.1 Clostridiales bacterium oral taxon 876 str. F0540 | reverse complement strand
CATGATTGCAGTAAATATTTATATATTTAAAAATATTTATAGGTTTATATTTAAATATGTAAATGATAAAAGAATATTACTTGTTTTTAATAAAGACCTGTTTAAGAAGAGTATTTATGCAAACATGTTTTTTACATTGCACAGGGAAGGAGGCGTGTTTGTTGACATGAGAACTTATGTTCTGATATAATTTACCTATAGAGAAAATGAGTGGTAGGTGAAATTATGAAGATAATTGCTAAGCCTGTTGATATGGTCTGCTGGTTTGAGAAAACAGGAGTACCGCATCCTGTCAGATTTAAGGTTACCGATGAAGATGAAAGTGAAACAATAATAAGAATTGATAAAGTTGTTACTGTAGATAAAGAGAAGATAGTAGGAAATGATATGCTGGTTTTTAAATGTCAAAGTGTTATAAATAATACACAAAAAATATTTGAACTGAAGTATGAACTTCGAACTTGCAGATGGATTTTATTTAAGATGTAGGCTCGAAGAGAAAATATTTACTTTGATTATAAATACTTATTAAAACTATAAAGCTATACCTCATGAAAAGGTATAGCTTTAAATAAGAGTTAACTTTCCTATTTTGTACTTTTAGCAGCTTGAAGAATACTATCATAATTTGGATTATTAGTAACTTCTTCTACATATTCAGTATAGACTACAGTACCATTGCTATCTACCGCAAATGCAGCTCTTGCAAGTAAACCAAGCTCTTCAATATATGTTCCGGTATTTTTTCCGAATAATCTATTTTTGTAGTCTGATAAAGTTATAACATTTTTTATTCCGTGAGCGGCACACCATCTTGACTGGGCGAAAGGAAGATCCATTGAAATAGTATATAATGTTATATTTTCTAGTTCTGATGCTCGTTCATTGAAGGTTCTTACCTCAAGATCGCATACTGGAGTATCAATAGAAGGTACAGTAAGGAATATTCTTACACCGTGTGTATCCTTTAAAGATACTGGATTAAGAGAATTACTAATAACGATAAAGTCAGGCATTTTTTCACCTATGTTTAATTGATGTCCGATGAGTGTAATATCTTCACCTTGAAACTTAACTTTCATAATTTTTTCGGATATATTATAATATATCCGATTGCACCTCGCTTTCATTTTTTATATTTTACTCTTGAATGACAGTCCAATTATATCTTATGCATCCAATTTTTCTTTGATGTATTAAATATAGCCTGAAATTTTAATGGAGAGTGATATATTATGAAATTTATAGATGTAGAAAGCTGGAATAGAAAAAATCACTATAATTATTTTAAAGAACTTGATTATCCTCATTTTAGTATTTGTGGAAATCTTGATATAACAAAGTTTCACAAATATATTAAAGAAAATAAAATACCGTTTTTTGTGGCGGTTCTGTATGCTTCAATAAAAACAGCAAACAGCATAAAAGAGTTTAAATATAGGATAAGAGAAGACAAGGTGATAGAGCATGACACTATAAGTCCATCCTTTACAGTGATGACTGAAGGCGAAATATTCAGCTTCTGTACATCAGAATTTACAGAAGAATTTAAAGATTTTAGGGATGGTACATATAAGGAGATTGAGAAGGTAAAAAGTAATATTAGCATAGAAGATGAGCCAGGGCGTGATGACTTAATATATGTAACAAGTATTCCTTGGATTTCCTTTACTAATATTACCCATCCAATTCAGATGAAGCCAGTTGACAGTATACCAAGAATATCATGGGGAAAGTACTTTGAGGATAATGGTAAAATTAAGCTTCCGCTGTCTGTTCAGGCGCATCATGCATTAGTTGACGGTGTGCATGTTGGGCAATTCTTCAATAATCTTCAAGAGATTTTTAATAATCCAATCAATTACATATAAATAGTGCTTGGGTTTTCACACAGGCTTTTATTTAAAATCACATAACTTTCACACAAAATTGCCATATGCTTGTGACAATCAGGGTTTATTATGTAAATAATAAGAACATTTTTATATGAAATTGATTAGTTACAAGGAGGTATTGAGCGTGAAGAAGATAAGTAGATTTTCAATAATAGCTGTTTGGGCAGGATTAATATACATACTGTATAGGATGAATTTGTTAACCGGAAATATGGATAATCTAAATCAGTTTTTTGACAGCTGTGGAAAATATAAACCCTTAGTATTTATTGCTCTATCTTCTTTAAGAATAGCCGCATTAATTCCGAGCGCAGTATTTATGATTTTAGGTGGGATGATGTTTAGTCCAATACAGGGATTTGCTCTTACACTTATTTCAGTTATACTAAGTGAAACTATTGTATACATAGCATCTAAAGTTCTAGTTAGTTCCGGGATAAAAGACTATATTGTAAATAAGAATCCTAAGCTTTATGAGTTACTTATTAGAAACAACACCAAAATACTTGCTATTGGTATCTTATGCCCAATAGCTCCTTCAGATGCTGTGTGCTTTCTAGGAAGTTCAACAGGGTTAAATTATGTCAAATTTATGCTGACTGTACTAGCTGCCAATATGCCAATGATGATACTTTACAGTTTCTTAGGAAACAGTGTTATATATTCTGTTAATAATACAATTATAATATCGGGTATTATAATTGCTGTAAGTACATATTCTATATACTTATGGAACAAAGCTCAGAGAAGCCATAGATTAGTTTGAATTTACAATAAAGCCATCCAGTATTGACCAATTTATTATTATCTTATATATTAGTTTAGTAAGGCTTTAAGGGAAAGTAGGGTTTAGATCATGAAGAACATAATATTCGATGTAGACGGTACATTATGGGATACTACTGAGGTTGTAGCTAAAGCTTGGAATAAGGCAATTTCTGAGTTAGGCTTAGCAACTCCAAACATAACATCTTCTATTTTGAAAAAAGAGTTTGGAAAAACTATGGATGTAATTGCAAATAATTTATTTCCTAACGCTAGTGATAGTGAGAGAGAACTTCTGCTTAAGAGATGTTGTGAATACGAGCATGATTATTTAATGGAAAATACAGATAACCTTTTATTTAATGATGTAAAAGAAGCAATTAAAAAGCTTTCTGAAAAATGTGGGTTGTTTATAGTAAGCAATTGTCAATCCGGCTATATTGAATTGTTTATGAAAAAAGCTGGAATTGAAGATTATATAACAGACTATGAGTGTTTCGGAGATACTGGCAAAAGTAAAGGTGAGAACATAAAACTTGTTATACAAAGAAACAACTTAAAAGATGCAGCATATGTTGGAGATACTCAGGGAGATTATGAAGCGACTATACTTGCCGGAATACCCTTTATATTTGCTAAATATGGTTTTGGCAGTGTAGCAAACTATGATATTGCTATAAATGAGATAAATGAGCTGTTAAATTACTGCTAAGAAATAAGAAAACTAATAGCTGTTTATTGAAAAACTATGATTACTATGTAAAAATATTTGGATTAAAGTATAAGCAGAAACAAACTGCTAGCAAGAAAAAATTAACAGCTAATAGTTTGTTGACATGGTAACCGGTTGAGTATATAATAAGTTACACGGCGATCGCTTCAGTACTTTTAAACTATTAAAGCTACTAAAAACTTTCAGTAAAAAAGTTGTTGACAAAGTAGAGTGAAGCTGATAAACTGTAAAAGCTGTCAGATGACGGCGAAGTAATTGGTC
>KE993491.1 GCA_000466585.1 Clostridiales bacterium oral taxon 876 str. F0540 | reverse complement strand
ATAATTTTCTCCTTTCACTCGAAACACTGGGTAACTTAAGATATTCGCTTCGCTCATAAGTTGCCCGTTGAAGTTCATTTAGGACTTCAACCTTCGTATTTCATTAAATTTCTTATTTGACTTTGATGTGTTAAGTCTGGAATTGTTACTCATTTACAAGTCCCTCTGCAGCTTTCAAAACCTCAGCGTAATGCTTAGGATCAATCTCACTTAATTTTGTTGCTCCATATTTCTCAATAATCTCACGCACCTTGGCAGTCATGCCAGCTTGGCTCTTTTCTGCAAGGACAGCCCTTACCTCTTCAAGCTTAACTTTCTTATTAGCTGACTTTACTGTTTTCTTTGACTCTGCCTCGCAAGCTTCATCAGGCTTCTTATCATAAGCTTCAGGTTCACTTTGAGCCATTGCCTCACAAACAGCCTGCAGGCTATCTGCTAAAGAACGCATATCTGAAACCACATCAAGCAGCAGTTTAATTTTACTCATGGCTTTCACCTCCTTTAATTTCACGAATTTCCACAGTTTCAATGGAATCCCCGGGTGTAAGCACAAGTACATTCATTTTTTCGCCAAAGAGAAAATTTAATAGTCTCTTGCGCAATTGCCTTGTGCCGCTCTCAACAACAGGCTTGGGATTACCGCTTGGATGTGCGATGTTGATACATACCTTATGTTTTAAACTCATATCCTTTTCCCCTTTCTAAGGAGTTTATTTACTCCTCTGTACATATACAAAAATTTCAGGGGAATCGAACCCCCACTTTTCAAAACTTTATTTAGTAAAGCTTTCTCTCTATTTTTCAACGCTTTATTTAGGGGATTGCTCCCCTATTTTTAGATTTTTTTACGAAGATTCTCATAAATCTTTTTTAAACGGTTTCTAATAGCAGCTTCCTTAACACCTTCTTCTGCTGCAATAGAAACCTTGCTGCGTTTTTCAAAGAAAACCTTCTTTATAAGCTCCTTCTGCTGAGGCTTTAAGGTTTCAATAGCCGCTTTAAGTCTGTCTATCTTCTCCTTATGCTCAGTTTCTTCAATAGACTTAATAATGCTTTCCAGCGGGTCAGAAGCATTATCAATTAAATATGGATTACGGTCAGCTGCAACTTCTTCGTTCTCAACGCAATAAGCATCCATATGTACCGGCACATGATAATTTTCACGGCGATTAGTATTTACTTCTTCGTCGTCAAAACTGTGCAGAGTGGCAATGATAGCAGTTGTAGCTTCATTCTCATTTGGCTTAATTGTTATTGGCTGCTCTTCTAGTGGGTAGTAGATATAGATTGTACGGTTCTTTTGGCTGGTTTTAAAATTTCTTGACATGTTTTGGCTCCTTTCGTTTTGTTGAATACCGAAACGAAAGAATCCAAAAGACAAAAAAGGGCGCACTAAAGAAAGCAGCCTAAATCGCATCTTTGCAGCCTACAAACTTTCATTTCGTAGACTCCTGCGATTTGGTGACTCACTTTTAGCGGACCCGTTGCTAGGTAGCCAAAGTATTCAATTGTATATAAAAAAAGCCTGACAAAAAAACAATTAATTTAATTGCTTTTTCATCAGGCGTTGGCAGCTATGTATATACAATGCAATAAAGTTCTTACATTTATGCTGCCATAAAATATCCAATCTTTAAGGATTTTTGGGACAGCATAAATGAATCAGAACTTTTGCATTGTATGCGTTAATCATGCTCCGATTTGCTCAGTATGAATTGTTGTGCTTTATTTTATTGTTTGAAGTCAAGCAAAGATGGCTACACTGCTAATTCCTTTAGGTAGTCGCTTAGATTTATTTTAAGCTCCTTAGTATTTGGAAATTTTATCTTCATATAGATTATACCTGAGTCCTCCTTAACAAGTTTGCACACCTTTGCAGGCTTTTTTTCTGGACATGATACTGTAACTTCCTTCATTATTATTCCCCCTCACATTTTATTGACTATATTATATTTATCTATTGACTGTATTCAATAGTAGTTATAAAAAAATGATATTGTTTCTCTATTACCCTTTTATGTTTTAATCACTTGTCCCCCACCACCTTTTTAAGATTTTATTATATAGTTTTCAAAGCAACTACCAGCTCCTCAGTTGTTACAACCATGGATGAAGTTGACGTCAAAAGATTAATTTTCAACTAAATCTTCTATTTGAAACCATTTTATTTTTTTCCTGTTATGTATAAAATTTATCTTTGTTAAAAATAATATATCACATCTTTATTTACAAAACAATACTAACTTTTAAATTAATTCAACATATCCATTGACTATAGTAAACGAATTGTATATAATAGTATTATGAGGTGAAAAATATGGATAATAAAGAAGTTTTTAATAAAGCTGAATTTGCAGCGCTTTTAGATAAGGCAAAAGGAAACAGATCTATAAATCAATACGCTGGTGATACTGGAGTAAGCGCAGCTCATATATCAAGGTTCTTAAGAGAAATGATTGCGGCGCCTCCAACACCTGAAACCATATCAAAACTAGCTGCAAAAGCTTATAACGAAGTTACATATCAGGATTTAATGATTGCCGCCGGACATTTATCCAGGCAATATGATAATAATACTATTGCCTATAAAGAAGATTCAATTTCATATGAAAAACCTTCTATAACAAAAGATTCACCTATGAATTATAGAAATAAGATTGAAGCTATAAAAAATAGATTTAAGCAGATACTTTTAGCCGACCTTTATGACAAGCCTTTTAACTGGAGTCCTGAGAAGCTTGAAGCTGGAGTAAGATATCCAGATATGATTCTTAATTTACAAGACTCAGAATACAAGAGATGGCATTTTGATTTCAAACCGGTTCGAGATAATAGAAGTTTTTTAACATTTGACTTTTACACTGTTTATGGCAGGATTGCTGCAAAAGAAATTTATCCAGATGACAAATTCACCATTGTAGTTAACAATGAAGAAGTTTTTCATTATTTTTTAAGCAGGCCGCCCTTATCTTTAAGGGCAAATCTTTATGTTATGCTTATTGATTTAGACGAAGGCAAAATTATAACAGAAGAACAGATCAGTAAATACTAAAATTAGGTCATCACCTGGAAGCTTTGTAGGCTTTTAAAGGTAATGACCTTTTGCTGTTCTATTTAAGTTTGTTTGAAGATATAGTAACTTCTAATCCCTACTGCAGTTTGTAATAGGCATTCATGCAAAAATCAATTATATAATCTATATCAAATTCTGAAGCTGCTTCTTTAGCAGTATATGTAGTAAGTTCCTTTGTGGTCATTGGAACTTTATACCAATTTCCTTCTAAAACCTCTTTAAACTGCTTAACTAATAAGTCGTTTCCGTTAGTATCCTTTTTCATATACGCGGGAAATCGGTGAGCTTAAATGTACAGGGGCTGTCTGTTAGATTCTAGAATATTAAGATACAAATTTAGTCCTTATCCTCAATGACAGCAATTCCGTCTATTTCAAGCAAGCAACCTGGACTCCCAACTCCTGAAACAAATAAAACGGTGACTAATGGTGGATTGTCTAATAAACCAGCGACTTCTTGAAATGCTTTGAAGCCAACTCGCGGGTCGCATCCATTGAGTAAATAGATATTGAGTTTAACCAGATTAGCAAAGCTTGCATTTTCAGAAGCTAAAATAGTTGCGATATTATTAAGCACTTGCTTTGCCTGTATCTCCAAATCACCTGCTCCAATCAGCTCACCTTTTGAATTTGTAGCATTTTGTCCGCCTATATAAATTGTTTTTGCCTTTCCACTTACGGTAATCGCTTGACTAAATGCTTTTGATACGAATAAGCCCTCGGGATTCTTATACTCCATTTTAAATCCACTCATAATTTCTTCTCCTTTCAATCAAACCTATTCTTTTTGTTTTTCTGTGCTTGTAAAGCTATCGGCCCATTCTCTTACTCTACGGGCGCTCTCTTCTTCCGATAAGTCCTCAATTCTAGTCATAATGGTCCACCTCACGCCAAAAGGGTCTAAAATGCTTGCGAATCGGTCACCTGAAACAAAATTGGCTAGCGGCTCCCTGATCTTTGCTCCTCTTGCCACTGCATTTTCAAATACCTGATCAACATCCGCAACGTAAATTGCTAAAGAATAGCATGCATTATCCTCATCCGGCGGCAAGACCAATTTATATGCAGGATTCGCTGCTCCCAATTGTAAAAATCCATTCCCAAAATCCAATTCCGCATGAACAACTATTTTATTACCATTTTCATCAGAAAATTCAGTAATATCCTTAATCCTTGCATTGAAAACAGTTTTATAAAACTCTATTGCTTCAGTAGGATTCTTTATTACTATAAATGGTGTAATAGATGTAAAACCGTCAGGTACTCCATTTTTTGTATATTTACCTGACACTCCTATATATTTTTTACTATCAGTCATTTTTATTCCTCCTTAAATTAGCCATAACAGCTCCACACTTTTAACCTCAATATTGGATCGAATTCATCAACTCATAATAATATTCTGATTTATGAGTTTTATAAAGATTGACCTTGCATCAATAAAATAGACAGTATAAATCCCCAATTTTCTTCATTTTTCATAAATTTGCTATGATACTTTGTCCAATAGATAAGGTGCTATGTAACCATTGGAAGAGTGTGTTCTCTTACGGTTATAGAATAGTTCAATGTACTTAAATACTTCTTGTTTAGCTTCTGCTCTTGTATTAAAGTTATAATCATTGAGCCATTCCATTTTAAGCTTACCCCAGAAAGACTCCATAGGAGCGTTATCATAGCAGTTACCCTTACGGCTCATACTGCAGATAAAGCCATAGCCTTTAAGAAGATGTTGGTACTCGTTACTTGCATATTGTACTCCTCTATCTGAGTGGAGTATAAGACCTTCTGTAGCACCAACCCTACCAACAGCTTGTTTAAGGGCATCAGAAACAAGGCTGGTCTTCATGCGCCTATCCATAGCCCAGCCTACTATTCTACGTCCATATAAGTCCATTACTGCTGCTAGATACAGCCATCCTTCTTTAGTTTGGATATATGTTATATCAGATACCCATTTCTCATTAGGTTTAGTAGCAGTAAATTCTCGATTAAGTACGTTTTCTGCAACGGGGAAATTGTGTTTTGAATTTGTGGTTGCCTTATATTTCTTTGTTACTTTGGATTTTATACCGTTAGCTCTCATTAACCGAGCTACGCGCCCCTTGCTTGCCTTTTGATTCTTAGGCAAGTTCTTAGTTATCTGAGGAGCACCATATATTCTATGACTTTCCTCATGTATTTTCTTTATAGCTTTAAGAAGCTCTTTGTTCTCTTTGCTTCTCATACTTTCTCCACGTGAGTGGTATGCGTAATACCCGCTTCGCGATACTCCCAAGGCCTTACACATCTTCGCAATCCGAAACTTGAAGCGGTGTTCAAATATAAACTTAAATTTTGCTATTTCAGATTCTTCGCGAAGTAGGCCGCTGCTTTTTTTAGTATCTCATTTTCCTCCTTGAGATCTGCTAATTCTCGGCGAAGCCTTCTGAGTTCTTCGTCTTCAGGCTTAAGATTACCGCTCCCAGGGAAGGCAGAAGCTCCATCTTGTTTATAGCCTTTAACCCAATCTCTAACTGTTGAGTAATGTATACCTAACTCATCAGATATTTTACTGATTGTTGTATCTCCTGAAGTTATTCTTAAAACTACTTGTTCCTTAAATGCTTTATCAAACTTCTTTCTTTCACTCATTGTTAATCCCTCCAATTTGATTATAGACGGATTCTTACTGTCTATCAAATTGGAGTAGGGTCACAGTCTATGTTTACTGCCGCTCATACGTCCATTACTTTTTACAAAAACTCCAACTAGTTATATAGTTAACTATATTTATATTTCTAGATAAATAGTTATCTAGATGCACTTTAGAGCTTATAAAGTTTTGTGTAATCTCTAACAGAAATTACTCCGAAATTACCACACATTTATCCTCGCCTAACCACATCCATCAAGGACTCATACCCTCTCAGCTTTTTCTAAATCACATTCATCACTTGCCCATCAATAGCTCCTTTAGAAATCCTATGATGTATAACCACACTTTTTTTATCCCTATCTCCGAAGCTTGGCATTGACTTACTCATAAAATTCCAAACTCCAAGCAAGCCTAAATCAAAAAACCGTTGTTCCCTGCTTGAAGATCAAGTCCATCACCTGATAACAAAACAGAACAGAAAAACAATTTTCAATCAATTTTCCTATACGCGCCTATACCTACACCTGCGCAGGCTCACTGTTTCTTTTTTATTATTTTTGCTTATATAGCCTAAAGTTTGTTCCAACTGTTCCAAACAGCTTGTCTTTCTTTAGCTTACTAGCTTTCTTAAGCGAATCAGTTTTGAAACAATATATGGTACAACCCTACTGAAGTTCCTTTACTCTGGAATAAGCGCGCTGCTTTCCATAGATAGGAAAATTGCTTGTTCCGTTTTTGTTGCCGCAATACCTGTCCCAGTGGCTGATTTTTCTCATGATGGCCCCGATAGCATAAGAGTCGGCTGTTTTCATAGAAGAAGCATCCTTGCCAAAGCACTCGCACCAAATTTCCATGTTACAGACAAGGCTTCGTTTTACAGTGCCTATGCGGGTTCCGATGCCAAATTCGCTGCCGCTTAGAAAATTTCTGCGTTCATATAAAGACAGGGTGTCCCAATCCTCTGGCAAAAGAACATCAAGATAAGCACGCACTAAGCCTTCACGTTCATCCGTTTCCATTGCATCAGCCTGCTCGCTGCCTGCAAGAACAGCCTCCTCACCTTCGAGGTAGAGCTTCTCGCCTTGTTCATATAAGTTTAAAGCCTCTGCCCAAATCTGATTAACTTCTTCAGGCGTAATCTGCCAGGACTTTTTAGCAGCATTGCCGCTTATAGGTACCGGCCAAAATCTGCGGTTGCCTGTGATATCACGCAAAAATCCGTTCTCAGCATTGGTAGAACCAACAATGACACACTGACGAGGATGATTTTCCACGTTAACTCCATAGCTTGCCCTATATTTATCATCTACTCTTGACACAAAGGATTTTACAATTTCAACTTCGGTCTTT
Source organism: Clostridiales bacterium oral taxon 876 str. F0540 (assembly GCA_000466585.1). Lineage (GTDB taxonomy): Bacteria > Bacillota > Clostridia > Clostridiales > Clostridiaceae > Clostridium_AT. The sequence continues at coordinate 5,589 of KE993491.1, read as the reverse complement.
CTCATTCCTGCAAGCTCTCCAAGCTCAAGTATCCAATAGCCCTGCAGCTTTTCGGGACCGGACTTATCCTTCATATCTGTAATAGTTAGGCTGTCTGAAAACCAATCTCCCGCTAGCTTTGCAAAGAAGGTGGATTTACCGATGCCTTGGGGCCCGTTTAAAATAAGCACACTATCAAATTTTGTTCCCGGATGATAAATGCGTGCCACTGCTGCCACCAGTGTTTTTCTTATCACTGCTTTTGTATAGCTGTTATCTGCTGCACCAAAATAATCAATGAGAAGATTTTCGACGCGAGTAATGCCATCCCACTTTGGCAGATTATCAAGATACTCCTTAATGGGATGATAAGCCCTTTCTGCCGCAACTGCCAGCACAGCATCCTTTGTTTTTGTAGGTGAATAAATTCCATACCTGCTGCTTAAATAAACCTTTAAACAGGCATTATCAGAATCATTCCAGCCACTTTTTATCTGCTCCCAAGGTAAGGTACTCTTAGCATCTATTCCATCACGATGGCAGTTAAAAGCAATGGGCTTAAGTCCTTCATCATTGCTCAGAATCATCACAATATTATCAAGAGTGTCTTTTATTCTGCCCTGCTTATCAAGTTCCAAAGCTATCTGCCAATCAACCTCTGAAAACTCCTCTGTCGCCTGAGCTTGCCTCTCTTTTACAAACTCTGCTTTTACTTTAGCATCCTTAACGGCAAAGTCCCGCATTGCCGCAAAAGACGGAAGTTTACCCTCTGCTGTATTTACAGCTGACTTGTCATCAAGCTGACCAAATTTATGTATACGAACAAGATCAAAGGCATTTAAAAGAAGACCTCTTGCAGGGTCTGTAGCATGATGACTGTAGGCAAACTTATCCTCATATATAATTACGCCCGCACTGCTGTCAGCAGGAATATAATCATAGCGGCCCTCCATGGCGGAGGGCTCATAAACCTCAGCCAGGAATTTTTCAATTGCCTCACGAATCCCATAAGTACGGCAGAAGGTTCCTATAACTCCTTCCTTTATAAGCGGATCAGCCTGTTCTTTTAAACTTCGTTTTATAATCTGATACTCACGGGAAGGTATAGGCCAAGTGGTGGTATCCCTCCAATTATCATATTTTGCAAGGTATTCATCCGGATCAAGTAAAGTCCCATCATTTTCTTTATATACAAATTCGCCATTTGAAGAGGTGGAAGGCCAGTACATAAGGCGCTCTGCTTCATAGGTGGTAGCATCAAAAAGCTCAATGCCTATTTCCTTTGCCACCATACGGCTGACAGCTGCATACTCTTCTTCGCTGATTTCACGGGCAAGAGGAATTATTAAACGAAGCCTTGGATTTTCCGGGGTATGTTTATGGGTTGAATACATGCAGCATTTAAAATCAAAAAGCATTGTAATCTGCTCCCATATGTCTACTGTTCCATAATCCATATCCAGCGTCAAAAGTGAACGGCAAAGCACATTACCTTTCTTGCGTCTGCCATCTCTTAAGTGTCCCCCTACAAAACCCCCTACATCTTTAACAGCATCCTGCTGTCCTTTTTTTAGCTTGCGGTATTCTTCTACGGTTTCTGTTGTTTTTTGTGTAGTCTTTACTCTAGTGGTAAAAATTTCCCAGGAAATATCTGTATTTTTCCAATTTTTATCCATGCGGCTATTTCCCACTGCTATCTTCATAAAATATCAGCCTCCTCTAAGTTCTCATTAAAATACCTTATTAACAGCTTGAGTTTCTTTGCTTTTGCAATTTCTTCTGCCATAGCCTTTGATATGGCACTTCCAAACACCCAAAGCTCACTGCATTTTCCAAGCAAAATCATAGCAAGTTCCCGATTTATAGGATTATCAGCATCCAAATGCTTAGAAAAAAGCATGTAAGAAGCAAGAGGAATATAATTTTTCCTTATGGCAAAGCTGCAAAAATCACGAGCCTTTTTTAAATCTCTGCAGGTATTTCCTGAATAATTGGAGCAAATATACACAAAAGGTTTAAAGACAGAGTTTTTCTCTGCCTTTTTCTTATTAGTAAGGTTAGTAAAGGTTACAATAGGAATTGAATCAAAACAGCCTTCAGAATTAAATTTATTAACTCTCATGTTACTGAGCCTCCCCCAAGTATCTATTAATAAAATATTGCTGCCCTTTTCCTGTAACCTTTGTTGTTTTTGAAATTGTAATGTGACCATCAGAGTGTGTAATTGCTGTTTCTTTAACCTTAAACAAACCTAATTCCATAGCCATCTGCGTTGGAGCATTATAGTCTGTCCCTTTACGCTTTATAAGAAATCCTTCCTGACGCAGGTGTTCAAATAAGCGATTCTGACCTATATCTACACCATTGCCTTTAAGTATTTTTGCAAGCTCCCCAATAAGAATTGTTCCATCTGATACTGCTACTGCATTTGCAAACACAACCTTTGGCTTATCCTCTGTTGCCTTAATCTGCAAACGTTTCTTTTCCTGTCTTTCAGTCTTAAGTGCAGTTAATACCTTAATCCAGGAATCCGGGTCATTCATAATCTCTTCCAGCTTCTGCATGGTAATATAGGCACCATGCTTATTAATAGAAGGTAAAACCTCATCAAAAACCCATTGCTCAAAACGCTCTGCAGCAGGTAATTTTGAGTGCACAATAAGGCGATAAACATCACCCTCAGGAATAAAAATCATTTCAATCGTCTTGTCCTTTGACTGCGGATGAGGTACGGTACATTTCATACCATACCTGCAGTGGCGCTCCACTGCCTTATGAGGCTGGTCATAGCCAAGAGAAACTGCTATGTCCCTGCCGCAGAATAATCCTTTGCCATTTTCTTTAAGGGTTCTGATTGCACCAAACTCTGGACTTCTAAAAATTTGTATTTCGCTCATAGAAATACCTCCATTAAATTTATTGAGGAAATATCCTCTGCCTATAAGCGAAAAAGTTTGTATAATCGAATCCCTAAATATCTAAGATTTTTTATTCTTCTTGTTCCTTATTCCTTTTTATAAAATTCACACTCATAACCCTCAGCCTTAAGAATAAGTCCCTTTGCCCATGCCGGTGTTTCACTCATAAGAGCACATATTTCCTCTGCAGAAGATATATTATTTGGTGCTTCTATTACAACTTCATCATGAACATGCATCACAATTTTAAATCCATTGGCAGCTAATCTAAGCATTGCTTCCGCTAAAATATCACGGCTAATAGCTTGTACAATATTCTCTGTAAACTTAGGGCCATAGCTTTCTATCCTTTCCCACTTCTTACTGCCGCCAACACCTTCATAGGTAACAGACTCGCCACCGAATTTGTTACCTTCAATAAGGGGCTTTATATAGGAAAGGTTTCTGCCGCTTGGAAGGTTAATAAAGAGAATTGCACTTTCATAAAAAATGCTGACGCCATAAACTTCCAGAGGTTGTTTTGTTTTTATTACAGTTTTCACTGCACGGTCTATTCCCCACCAAAGAGAGGTAATATTAGGGTTAGTATTTCTCCAAGCTGTAACTAAGGGCTGAAGTTCATCTTCAAAAAGTCCCATTTGAATTGCGCCCATTGCTTTAAGAGCTCCTACTGAGCCGCCGTAGCCTAAGGCCAATTCTGCTATTTTGCCCTTCTGCCTTAGAGCCCCATTAACTCCGTTTTTTTCTACAGGAACCTTAAACATCTGTGAAGCTGAGGCGCAGTAGATATCTCCGCCACCTGCAAATACCTCCATTCGCCAGCGTTCATTTGAAAGCCACGCAATTACCCGGGCCTCAATGGCACTTAGATCACTTATGATAAACCTATGCTCAGGCTTTGGTATAAAGGCTGTTCTGATTAACTCCGACAGCACAGTGGGAATGCTGTCATAAAGTAAATCCAACGCTTCAAGATTGCCGGCTTTAACTAAAGCACGAGCCTCTTTTAAATCAGGAATATGGTTTTGAGGAAGGTTTTGCACCTGGATTAGCTTGCTTGAATATCTGCCTGTTCTATTTGCACCATAAAACTGAATCAAACCTCTGGCTCTCTTATCACTGCAAACCACCTTTTCCATTGCGGTATATTTCTTTACGCTGCTTTTTGCAAGCTGCTGCCTTATGGAAAGTGCTTCCTGTACTTCTCCCTCAGAGTCTTCAATAAGCTCTGAAACTACCGCCTTTGATAAAGAAGCTGTTTCCATACCCTGCTTCAAAAGCCAATCCTTTAATTGTGCAGGAGAATTAGGATTTTCAAGTCCTGTTAAATGCTTTGCTTTTTTAATATTTTCTGCTTTGAATTTTTCATCACAGAAAATTGCCTGCTTTACAAAATCCATATCAAGAGCAATACCACGGTCATTGATTATCTGATCTAAGCAGTAATTCTGCCATTCGGTTTCTGATACAGGAAACTTTGATAATTTATTTTGTATTTCCATTTCTGTTTCCACATCGCGCTTGTTATAAGAAATAAACCTTTCCCATTTTTCTGCGTCATGGCTTGGCAGATTACGAGCAGGCTCTCCATTTGATTTAACCTGCGGGCATGGAACACAAAAATATTTAATCAAGTTTTTTCCTTCTGATAGTTTCTGATTTTCAAGACCTAAAACTTCTCCAACAGCCTCAAGGGATAAGGGAAGTCCTAAGGTCGCCGCCCAAACCCTGGTGCAGTGCCAGGACCTGGGTGAAAGATAAGTACCTGTTTTCATGCCAAGCCACCTTGATAAACAGATTCTTTCAAACTGTGCATTGAAGGCCCACTTAATAACAGAAGCATCATTAAGAGCATCTATAATTTCAGTTGGAATTTTCTCTCCGCTTGCAAGGTCCAACACCTTAACCTCTCCGCCATCTATTGAATATCCAAAAAGCAATATTTCAAAATCCTCACTTTCTGCATAGCGGTAAACTCCTGATCTTTGAAGATTAACACTGGAGAAGGTTTCAATGTCTATTGAGATATATTTCATATAAATACCATCCTTTCATAAAAAGGAGGCAGCAGAATATCCTCCGCCACCTCCTCTTATAATTATTTTGTCTTATGCTAAAAAATCTTCCTCTTCCACAATAGTGAAATCCTCTGCTGCATTAGTTCTTGCACTTAATGGCTCGCCGTCTTTAATCTTTTGGATGTTGCCAAGCCCACAGGCAACACCTTTGCTGTTATTACTGTTAAATGCAAAAAAATTCAAAGACACCCTTGCATAGCAGCCGCTGTATACTTCACTGCGGTCAAGAATAGGCCTTACTGCTTTGTCCACAATCTCAGGTGCAATTATACTATTGGCATTTACAAAATAATGGCCTTTGTAGGCATCGTCCTCCTGACGCTCTACGTCACCATCCCTTAAAGGCAGCTTTATAGCAGCTTTATTTGGCTTTTTGCCTCCAAATTTTGCGATACCCTCTTCGATTGCCGCATCTACCGCTGCATTAATAGCATTTATAGTTTCTGTATCCGTTTTAGGAATAAGCACTGATACAGAATATTTCTCAGGACTTCCGTTAATTGAAATTGGCTCCCAGCCATTGAAATAGCTTAAACGAGTGTTTGTACCTGTAATAACCTTAGTTTTGTTTGCATTTGCCATAATTTTCTCCTTTCACTCGAAACACTGGGTAA
>KE993490.1:38561-200870 GCA_000466585.1 Clostridiales bacterium oral taxon 876 str. F0540 | reverse complement strand
CAAAACTACTACTAATATTAATTTGTTCATAATTATTATAATAATCTTAAGTATTATTTGTTTATTCATACATATTTTTATGCTAATTTTAATTATAGACTATTACACTATTAATTAAAAAGGATTTGATATTATTGGACAACTTGTGCAAAATTTTAATAGTAGATGATGAATATCTTCTAAGACAAGGTATAAAACATCTTGTAGATTGGGAAAAAGAAGGGTTTTCAATAGTCGGGGAAGCATCAAACGGAAAAGAGGCCTTAGGCTTAATTGAAACTCTTAAGCCCCATATAATTCTTTCTGATATAGTTATGCCGGTTATGGATGGATTAGAGCTTGTTAAATATGTTAAAGAAAATTATCCGCAAATACAAATAGTAATTTTAAGCGGTTATAGTGACTTTAACTATGTCAAGGGCACCTTTAAACTTGGTGTAAACGATTATATACTTAAACCTAAGCTAAATCCTGATGAAATAGTCACACTCCTAAAAAATATAGCCTTAAATATTCCAAACCTGACTATCTCAACAAATGAAGCCAAGCCAAATGTTATAAACGAGTTAAATAAGCTTGTTTCCGGATTTTCAACAAACTTGACCCGTACTGAAATATCTGAAGCTTTTCCTTGTGATACTTTTCTACTTCTAGGTACGGATGTAAGGAAAATATGCAGTAAAACTGCTGAAAATATTTCAAGATTAAAGCAATCATTAATAAGAAGACTAAAACCTTTGTTAAATACTTTTACTTATTATGAACTAGATACAACAAAAGATTATTTTGTACTCATAGTGAACTTTAACAGTAAAGATTATGCTGAGCTTATAGAGTGCTTAAATAATTTGACATTATCACTTATACATCAGTGCCCTGATATTTATTTTTCAGTAAGCAATACCTTTAATTCTTTAGATAACCTTAAAGATACTTATAATAGTTTCAAATGTCTATTAGGCTACAAGTTTTTCTTAAAGAATAAATCTTTAATTATGCAGCAGGAACTTTCTGATAGGAGTCCTAAGAAAAAATTTGATTTCAAGTATTATTCTGAAATGCTATATTCCTTAAACATAGCTTCAGCTCTAGATTACCTAAGACAATATATTGAGAACTCCATAATAGAGTTCAGCATAGATGAATTTGAATTAAAAACTCTATTTCAAAATGCATTTTACAACATAATAAATATTTTAGAAGAACTTAATTTTGATATAGGTGAACTCAGTGGCTCAAAAATAGAGTACTTTCAAAAGATTGATGATTCTAGGTATGCTGACGAACTATTAAATATATTAGAAAATATTAATAGCGATTTAACCAAAGCATTAAATGGTAAAGAATCACCAATTGATGATGAAATAATAGGGAAAATTACTCAATATATTACAAGCCACTATAATGAGCAATTATCATTAAAAGATATTGCTGATAAATTTCATTTTAATTACTATTATCTTTCTTCATATTTCAGTTCTCATATAGCTGAAGGTTTTAGTGAGTATCTCAATAAGATTCGTGTTGAAAAGGCACTTGAGCTTCTAAGAAATGAAGCTATACCTGTTTCAGAAGTAAGTTATCTTGTAGGATATTCAGATCATAGTTACTTTTGCAAGGTATTTAAAAAATTCACAAAAGTAACTCCAAGTAAATTTAGAAAAAATATTCTGAGCAATAAAAGAGGCATCTATGAATAAATTGATTAATAGATTTAAATCTTTAAGTTTATTTTTTAAATTAACTTTGATTATTCTTATCAGCAGTATAGCTATTTCTGCCATTACTGCTTTTTCAGTAATGAATATATCAAGAAAGCTTTTTATTAATAACTTTACAATAACCAATAACAAAATTTTAAGACAAATACAAGATAGCTCTGCTGACCTAAATGACAAACTTATTACAGTAATGAATACTGTTAATAATAGCTGGGCATTTAGAAAGTACCTTACTAATAACTCAGGCAGCACTATAGAGCAGGCAACAACAATATATAATATGAAACAGCATTTAAAGCCGCTAGATGCAGTTTTAGACCCTGTAAATATTGATTTTGTGGTTTTAGGCACCAATAGTTATACCTATACAAGAAGTTCAGCCTTACTCACTTCCTCAAAAGAAGCTATAAGAAGCGATAGTATAACCAAATATGCTTTCGAATACCCTGACAGGCTTCTATATCAATACAGAAGTTCCGGATTTACAAGTTCTACAGAAAACAGCAATGTTATTATAGCTACAAAGGTACTGCAGGATAAAAATACAAATGAGCAGTTTGGAATTCTGTATATATTAATAAATGAAAATGTATTTAGTAAATTTTATTCTAACTTCCCTACAAAAGGGAATGATATTTTTCTAATGTCCTATGATGGTACTATTGTTTCTTCCAACAATAAGGGTTTAATAGGAAAAAAAGATACAAGCTTACTTGATGCAGCTAAAAAAATTGATAATGCAACAGTAAAATATATGAATATAAAATCAGACAGCAGAGATTATACTGTAATGTCACGCTATATGCCTATCTATAACCTTTACTTGATTAACCGCGTTGATACGAAAACAGCTCTTGATGATATGTATAATGTGAATGAAATTGTTGTTATATGCGCTGTAATAATTTTAATTTCAGTTATTGTTTTATTTTTTATTACACGAAAAACTACAAAGCCTCTAAGAATATTAGTGAAGCAAATGTCAAAAGTAGCTGATGGAAACTTTAATAACCATATAAATCTCCAGGGTGGTTATGAGATATCCCAATTAAGCAAATCCTTTAATATTATGCTTGATGATCTAAATGAATATGTGGAGCAGCTGCTTATCGCACAAGAGAAACAGCGCCAAGCAGAACTGGCAGCACTTCAAATGCAGATTAATCCACATTTTATATACAATACTTTAGCTTCAATTAAATGGCTTGTTTTTAGAGGAGACACTGAAAAGGCAAGCGAAACAATAGATGCTTTTATTTCACTGCTGCAAAATACTGTTGGCAACACAAGTGAAACTATAACTGTTGAACAAGAAATAGAAAATCTCAAAAATTATGTTTTCATTAACGAAATGAGATATGGCGATAATATAAAAACTACCTTTCATGTAATGCCGCAGCATGTGCATTACAAACTTCCTAAGCTTATACTTCAGCCTTTTATTGAAAATGCTTTTTTCCATGCCTTTACGGATGAGAAAGAAGGTCGTATACATGTTTTTATATCTGAAAAAAATAACAAACTATTATGTGAAGTTATGGATAATGGTACAGGAATAGACGAAAAACAAATATCTAATCTCTATTCTTCTATCCCACTAAAAAGTAAGCATTTTACGGGGATTGGAATAAAAAATGTAGACGACAGAATTAAATTGCTTTATGGAAGCGAATATGGAGTAACAATAAACAGTCAAAGGGGAACTGGTACTACTATAAGTGTTAGTTTACCCTTAATTGAAGCATAATTTTATCTGAAATAATAAAAATGGGCTGTCGCAAAACAGTTTAAACCTATCGCGTGTTATTTGAATTCTATAAAACTTTCGTTACAATTCAAATAGCACGCTAGTTTTTATTGTTTTACGTCAGCCCTTTAGTTTCGTTAAAATCTCTTAGCTGCTTCTTTAGCTCTTGCAATACCATCATTTTTGATGCTTTCTGCTTTATCTGGAGCCGCTGCCATTCCTTCAACTATTATGGATTCTTTATCAGTAATACCTACAAAATTTAAAACTGCATTAATATATCTGTCTCCCATTTCAACAGCTGCTGCCGGTCCTTCTGAATATATTCCGCCTCTTGCCTGAATATGAAGAGCCTTCTTGCCTTCTAATAATCCTACAGGACCATTTTCAGTATACTTAAAGGTTTTGCCTGCAATACATATATTATCAATATACGCCTTCATCATTGGGGGAACAGAAAAATTCCAAAGAGGTGTAACAAAAACATATTTATCAGCAGATAAGAACTGCTCTAATATTTCGTTCATAACTGATACTTTATGTTGCTCTTCTGATGTTAAATCTCCAAAGGAAACTCCCTGTCCAAGCTTAGTCCAGGCACTAAAAACAATTTCATCTATAAGTGGAATTTCCATAGAATATACATCTACATTAACAATCTCATCGTTAGGATTTAACTCCTTATAAGTGTTTAAAAAGGCATCTCCTAAAGTTAAGCTAAAGGATTGTTCCTTAGCCTTTGGGTTTGCAGTAATATATAATACTTTCGACATTTTCATCTTCTCCTTCAAATTCTTCTCTATTTTTTTAAACTAAGCATCTATTCTTTTATATTAGTAGTAAATTACATAACTTTTATACATATTACATCTATAACTTAATATTACTTAGTTATCTTATGTAAGTATAATACAACAACTCTGATATATTTGTCAATCATAATTTATATTAATTGATAATAATTTTTAAATTCAAAAAAACTCCCTCTATATTTTATATAGAGAGCTTCTATCTTTACCAGCGAGAACCAACTGTATTATGGACAAATGCTGCCATTCTATTATATGGAATATCAACCACTGTACCTAACGTATTTCTACCGCAGTTCATTGCTGCATCATTGTAACCATCATAGCCGCCAAAACCTTCACAGCAGTTTCCAAGTGCACATCCCGGCCCTTGTCCTATTTGATTAACTAATCTTATAAAATCGTTATTTGCATTTGCCAAAACTCCGGTAAAGCCTGAACCTGATTGACCGCCGCTTGTAGTAAATACCGTAACAGTTTGTCCTAAATTATCCTGAACATTCTCAGTAAACCCAAAACCGTAGCTCATATATAATTTGCCTCCTTATAATCATACTTTGCTTGTCCTGATATATAGTATGTAAATATAAAGAAAGCGTTACCTATAAAGCTTTTAATTATAACTTATATTCTCTTACCATATCATTTAAGGTTTCTATCATATTATTTAAGTTCTCAATAGAAGATGCAACCTCTTCAATAGATGCTGATTCTTCTTCTGAAGAAGCGCTTATTTCTTCGGTTCCGGCAGCAGCTTCCTGAGCTATAGCAGCCATATCCGAAACAGATTTTAAAACTTTTTCTTTTAGGGTCTCAATATGCTTTACGTCATTATCCAGGATATTTATCTTATTAATTGTATCTGCTGCAGATACCTCTATATTTCCAAGGGATTCCTTTGATTTATCTATTGCATCCTTTACATAAAGTATTAAATCTTTAGATTCCACAGTAAGGTTACTGATATTTAAAACATCTTCCGAAATCTTATCTACTATGCCTTGAATTTCTTTAGTAGATAAGGCTGCCTGCTCTGCTAATTTTCTTATTTCTTCCGATACAACAGCAAAACCTTTTCCATGCTCTCCTGCTCTTGCCGCTTCAATAGCAGCATTTAAAGCCAGTAAATTAGTCTGCTCAGCAATTGCATTAATAGTTGTCAGAATACTTCCTATAGATTTCGAAGATAAGTTAAGCTCTTCTACCCTTGAAGCTACCTCTAGAGCAGTTCCTAAATACTTGTCAAAATTACTTTCAAGACTTGTGATGGCCACTGTGCCTTGCTTATTTGCTTCTTGCATATTTGCTGTATTCTTAGAAGCAGTATCTAATCTTTCATTTATTTCCTCAATCTTATTTGATAAACTACTCACCATATCGTAACTTTTAGATGCCTCTTCCGCTTGTACAGTCCCACCTGCGGCAATCTGCTGCACCTGACTTGCAATTCCTTCACTGGAAGATGCTATCTCCTGGGTTGAAAGTCCAATAATTTTAGAGGTTTCTACTAGTTCATCTGAAGTCTGCTGAACTTTATTAACCATATTTTTAATGTTGCAAATCATTAAATTAAATGATTTTGATAACACTCCTAATTCATCCGCATCTCTTACTTTCAATTCTTTAACATTCAAGTTGTTAGAAGCTACACTTTCTGCAATACCGGCAATCTCTACAATTGGTTTAGAAACATAGTTAGCAAGAAGATATCCGCAAAAGGCTATAATTAAGCTTACACCTAAAGATATGAGCACAGCTATAAGCCTAAACCTGCCTAAAGCTTGATAGGTGCTGGCTGCGTCATAATCTATACCAACAAAGCCAACAATTTTTTCATTATCTTTTATAGGATAGTAGGAGCTTAAAAGTATCCCCCACTTTCCTTCATTTCTTATTTGATTATCAGTGTATATATTCCCATTCCAAGCAGTCTCATACCTTTTATTACCTTCTTCGACATCACCGATATGGGATAAATTTTTTTCCTCTGAGCCATCGACAACATAAGAAAAATTTCCATCCTCATTTTTTCTCATAGTAAAAACATATTTGGCACCGCTGAATTTCCTGATGGAAATAAGGCTATCTCTCATTTTCTTATATGAGGGCTTCTGCTCATCTTCTTTAGTCTTAAGTTCCTGGAACTCCTTGGCATCAATATATCCCAATGTATCCTTTGATATATCTGAGGCCCTTTGAATAAGACCTTTAGTCGTTATATTATAGTTTATCAGATATAAGGCACTTGATAATAAACTAATCATAACTAATGAAATAACAAAAAACATTATAGTTATTTTTGTTTTCAATCTTCTTGAAAAAGGTATTTTCGCTATAGTGTTCATAATTTCCTCCCAAATTTTAAAACATTGTTTATTTTTTCACAAACCCCATCGCTCGTTTGCCCATAAATTATTTTACTACATTTCACTTATCTAAGTAAATGAAATAATACATAAAAAAAAACGGTTAGCCCAAGCCAACCGTCTTATATGTTATTTATGATCTATTGGTTTCATTGTTGGGAATAATAATACGTCTCTTATAGATACAGCATCTGTTAAGAACATTACTATTCTGTCTATACCTATACCAAGTCCGCCTGTTGGAGGCATTCCTGTTTCAAGAGCGCTCATAAATTCCTCATCTATTACATAGGCCTCATCATCCCCAAGCTCTCTTTCCTTAGCCTGTTGTTCAAATCTGTCTCTTTGAACTATTGGATCATTAAGCTCTGAGTATGCATTACATACTTCTCTTCCAAAGATAAAGCCTTCAAATCTTTCTGTAAAGTCTGAATTTCCTCTCTTCTTCTTAGTAAGAGGTGAAATTTCAACAGGGTAGTCAATTAAGAAAGTAGGCTGAATCAAATGATGTTCTGCATATTCCTCAAACAATCCATTTAATACATCTGCCTTTGTGCAATCTTTAATTTCTTTCTTAAACTCAAGATGCTTTTCTTTAGCTATAGCCTGAGCTTCTTCATCAGTTTTGATTGTAGTGAAATCTATGCCTGAATATTCTTTAACCGCATCCACCATTGATAATCTTCTCCATGGAGGAGTTAAATCTATCTCTGTATCTTGATAAGTTATCTTTGTAGTTCCGTTAACCTTTTGACAAACGTAAGCTACTAAATTTTCCATAAGCTCCATCATATCGTTATAATCAGCATAAGCCTCATATAGTTCTATCATGGTAAACTCCGGATTATGTCTTATATCGATTCCTTCATTTCTGAAGTTTTTACCCATATCATAAACTTTTTCAAAACCGCCTACGATAAGTCTTTTTAAGTATAGCTCAGTTGCTATTCTAAGATACATATCTATATCAAGAGCATTATGATGAGTAGTAAATGGTCTTGCAGCAGCTCCTCCAGCTATAGGTGAAAGTATTGGAGTTTCAGCCTCAAGGTATCCTCTGTTATCTAAAAACTCTCTTACATATCTTATGATTTGAGTTCTTTTAATAAAAGTTTCTCTTACATTTTCGTTCATTATAAGATCAACTTCTCTTTGTCTGTATCTTAAATCAGGATCCTTAAGTCCATGCCACTTGTCTGGAAGCGGCTTTAATGACTTTGATATTAACTGGAAGTCTTTAATATGAACAGAAATCTCTTCTGTTTTGGTTTTGAATACAAAACCTGTTACACTGATCCAGTCTCCTAAGTCTAAAGTCTTAAATTCCTTAAGCTTTTCTTCTCCAACATCATCAATTTTTATATACATTTGAAGTCTGCCAAATCTGTCTTGAATATGTGAAAAGCCGGCTTTCCCCTGTACTCTTTTAGACATAAGTCTTCCTGCAACTGTAACAGTTTGGTTCTCTAGACTTTCAAAATTGTCCTTGATTTCCTTTGATGTATGTGTTCTGTTAACCTTATAAACATCAAATGGGTCCTTCCCCTGTGCTTGGAGCTCAGCAAGCTTTTGTCTTCTAAGCATTACCTGCTCATTAAACTTAGCTTCCTGCTGCTGAACATTTAATTCATCATTAGCCATTTATCTTTCCTCCAATTTCTTTGTTTACGCTGTTCTTATTTCAAGAATTTCGTACTTATTTACTCCATCCGGTACAGGAACTTCTACAATGTCCCCAACCTTTTTACCTATTAACGCATTTCCAACCGGTGATTCATTAGAAATTTTATTCTGCATTGGATCAGCTTCAGCAGAACCAACTATTGAAAGATCCATCTCTTCATCGAATTCAAAGTCCTTAACTCTTACTATTGAACCTACGCTTACTTTATCTCTAGGAATTTCTGATTCATCCACAACGGATGCATTTTTAAGCATATTTTCAAGCTGAGCAATTCTTCCCTCAACAAAAGCTTGTTCATTTTTAGCTTCGTCATACTCAGCATTTTCGCTTAGATCCCCAAAGGAACGTGCCACCTTTATTTTTTCTTTTATATCAACTCTTTTTATTGTTTTAAGATACTCTAATTCTTCCTCTAACTTTTTTACACCTTCGTATGTCATTAAAAACTTTTTTGAATCACTCATTTCTTTCTCCCCTTCTAAAATATACTGATAATTCCCTTACCCTATGATTTATGTAAGTTAAACAAGCTAATTCATTAAGTACATATTATAAAACAGCATTTTCATAATGTCAACAACTAGCAATTTTACTCTCTAGATTTCTATAATATTTTCGTTAAACTTTACCTTATCTAAATAAATTCCATTATATCTAAGCGCCTTCGAAACATCTCTTTCCTGCATCTGACTTAAAATAGCTCCTAAAACTTCACAGCTGAATTCTAAGTTATTTACTTTCCACGGAACAGCAAAGCTTATATCATTTATTGCTGTGGATGTATTATTTGGAATAAACAAGTTATTTATGTACCATACCGGAACTATAGTTTCAATTTCTTTAGAACTTACTATAAAATCTGCTCTGCTCAAAGCATAATTGTAATCTGCTGTTACAATGGGAGATATACCATAGCTGGCTAATACATAATCACTTAAAATACTTATTCTTTTTATATCATTTGAAACCAGTATAAGGTATTTACACTCCTTAGCTAGCTCACAGACTATATCATAAAGCTGTTTATCTGCTGCATCGTAAACTGTGATACAGGAATTTTTGATGCTTTTTTGGCTAATTCTAAGCAGCAGCTTTATACTATTAGTCACGCCATATGCAAAAAGCTGTCTTTGGAATTCATTTAAAATATTAAAATCCAAGTTTCTAGCTGTTTTTGGGGCAAGCTGTGCATTCTGCCTTCTCATAAACTTCTTGGTTTTCTCCATATTAATAAGGTAGGCTTTATTATTAAAATTAGGAGGGAGTTTTACATGAGCCACTGTTAAACCAAGCTCTTTTATAAAACTCTCTCCCTTTAACCTTATTCTAAGCCTATCTTTAACCTTACCAAGAAAGCTGTCATCATAATATGCCTTATTGAGGTCAGTACTTACATATATAACAGGCTTCATTATGAACCTCTAATAATTATTTACAATGCTATTATATTCATACATATTTTAAAAATTACAGTATATTTCTATACCTTATTAATATATCTTTTACACCCTTAGCAGTTTTCTCAGCATTAACTTCGTTTTTAATATCTGTGCAATTTTTCATTCCTTTTATATACCAACCAATATGCTTTCTCATTTCTCTTACAGCTTTAAGTTCACCATGATATCTCACTGAAAGTTCTAAGTGTCTTAAGCACATATCTATTTTTTCGAAGTCTGATGGGTATTTTACTTCTTCACCCTTTAGAGCTTGAGCTATTTCTCTGAAAATCCATGGGTTTCCCTGAGCCCCTCTTGCTACCATAATCCCGTCACACTTTGTATGCTCGGCAATCATAGCAGCAGCTTCTGCAGAAAAAACATCTCCATTTCCAATAACGGGAATACTTACATTTTCTTTTACCTGTCTTATTATATCCCAGTCTGCCTTTCCTTCATACATTTGCTCCCTGGTTCTCCCATGAACAGCTACAGCACAAGCTCCGGCCTGTTCCATTTCCTTTGCAAAATCAACCGCATTAATTTCTCTGTCATTGAAGCCCTTTCTGAATTTAACTGTAACAGGCTTGACAGAAGCTTTTTTAACCTCTTTAACAATTTCAGCTGCAAGCTTAGGATTCCTCATAAGCGCAGAGCCTTCACCGTTTTTAACGACCTTAGGTACAGGACACCCCATATTTATATCAACTAAGCATATGTCCTCGTTGTCATTAAAATAATCACAGGCTTGTGCCATTATATAAGGGTCGCTGCCAAAAATCTGAACTGCCACAGGCTTTTCTTCATCCGAAACCTTAAGCAGCTGCTCAGTATTTTCGCTTTTATAATAAAGTCCCTTGGCACTAATCATTTCAGTATATACCAAACCGCAGCCCATCTGAACGCACAGTCCCCTGAAGGCTATATCTGTAACTCCTGCCATAGGTGCCAGAAACACATTATTATTAAACTCCAGATTTCCAATCTTCATTAACTCACCTGTTCTTTATTCTTTTCGTAAATTATTCTTAGTCCCTCCAAGGTTAAATAAGGAACAACCTTATCAATATGCTTTGAATCTTTACTTATTAAGGTTGCAAGACCTCCTGTAGCAATAACAAGCGGCTCGCTCTCACCATAATCCTGCATTTCCTTTTTCATTTTTTCTACTATATAATCTACTGAGCCTGTATAACCGTATAATATTCCGGCTTGCATACTTGTAACAGTATTTTTGCAAATAACTCCGGGAGTTTTAACAAGCTCAACTCTGGGAAGCTTTGCTGCCTTTTCAAATAAAGCCTCTGCAGATATCTTTATTCCCGGACAAATTGTTCCTCCTAAATAATCTCCATTTTTAGTTACGGCGCAAAAGGTAGTTGCTGTACCAAAATCTATAATTATGAGAGCTCTATTGTAGGTCTCATGTGCTGCTACAGCATTAACTATTCTATCAGCTCCAACTTCCTTTGGATTATCATACTTGATATTTATGCCAGTCTTTATACCGGGACCTACTACAAGCGGAGTTTGATTAAAATATTTTCTAACCATATGTTCTACTGTATACATAATATTAGGTACTACAGATGAAACTATTACTCCCTCAACCATTTCCAGTTCAATTTTCTTTTGAGTAAATAGCTGCATAACCTGAACACCGTATTCATCCGCTGTTCTCTTATGATCCGTTGCAAGTCTCCAGTCTGCAATTAAATTTTTACCTTCATAAACACCAAGAACAATATTTGTATTTCCAACATCTAAAACCAAAATCATACTTAACACCTCTTTTTTCACGCCTTTAATTTTAAACCCTGGCAACAATTTGTCAAGAGAAAAATATTTCTATTCTATAACCGCCATTAAATCCTCAGTATTAACGCTCTGCCCTTTTGAAACTTGAACACTTGCAATTGTTCCATCAACAGGTGAAACAATTTCATTTTCCATCTTCATAGCTTCAAGAACAAATAAAAGGTCCCCTTTGCTAATTTTGTCTCCTTCTTTTACATTAACTCCAACAATTGTACCGGGCATTGGGGCATTTATTTTTGTTCCTCCCGCAGGTACTGACTTAGGCGCTGCTTTAGGTGTTTCTTTTTTGGTTTCCTGCTGACTTACTTCTTGCTTTGAAGCTTCAGGCTCTGCAGCCTGCATTTGTACTCCTTCAAAATCCCCCTTTACTTCTTCAACCTCAACCTCATATCTGGTTCCATTAACAGTTACATAATATTTTTTCATTTTAATTTCTCTTCTCCTTTCTCTCGAACACTGGGTGGCCTAGATTACTCGCTACCGCTCGTAGTCTGCCCGTCAAAGCCCATTTAGGGCTTTGGCTTCGCCCACTGGGCAGCCTAGATCACTCGCTACCGCTCGTAGTCTGCCCGTCAAAGCCCATTTAGGGCTTTGACCTCCATACAGGAACGTTTTGTTCAACTCTTTTTATACTCTTTATTCTTAGGCTTGATGCAGGAGTATCTAAAAAAGCAGATAAAGCTCCCATAATAGCCGCAACAACTTCTAGGTCTTCCTGCTTGTTTTCATCTTCGTATACAGTGCTTATTTCTGAAACAGCTATCTGATCGTCGCCTGCATTTGCATTGTCAATAGTATCTATTTCTCTATGCGTCGGTCTTAAAAAGTAAATAACCACAAATGCTGCAATTGTCAAAACAGCTATACCAGTTGAACTGCTAAAAAAACTAACCATAGTAACCTTCCTTTCTAAATTAAGATGCTGCCATGCTTTTTAGGATAACTTATTACTCTTTTACTTTGAAGCATATCAATTACAGCAAATAATCTAATTCTTGATTCAGAAGGTAAAATTATGTCATCAATAATACCTTTTTCTGCCGCTGAATATGGACTTGCAAACTCGGCGATGCTTTTTTGTATTATCTCCTTCTCCTTATCCTTTGGTTTATCTGAACTTAAAATTTCTTCCTTATATATACTCTTAATTACAGCTTCGGGCTCTCCTATTGAGATTCTGGCGTTTGGCCATGCATATGTAATATCAAAAGCTGCTTCCTTGCTTGCAAGTGTTATATATGCACTTCCAAAGGCGTCTCCAATTATTAAAGAAATCTTTGGCACCTTTGCTTCACAAAGTGTAAATAAAAGCTTGGAAGCTGATAACGCCAAACCACTTCTCTCTTCATCCAAGGCAATTCTAAAACCTTTTGTATCTACAAGGCTTAATATCGGAAGATTATACGAACTACAGAGCTTTGCAAACCTTGTAAGCTTATCTATTGCCTTAATTGATATACCTTCATTGTTTTCAATTTTATCTGTGGCCATGACTCCCACAGTAACTCCATTAAGCTTCATAAGTCCTGTTAGAACTTCTTTTACATGATTTCCGTTTATTTCTATTAAACTGTCTTTATCGCCAATATAATTTAAAATTTCATATATGTCATAGTTCTTTTCCTTAGAAATTTCATCTAAAGCATTTTCAGTAACGCTTAATTCCTCAGATCCACTGTTTAAGGAAATTTCTAATGTATTAGAAGGCAGATAATCAATAAGTCTTCTGGCGACTTCTAAAGCTTCCTTATCATCTTTAGCAGTAAGCTGAGCTGTTCCATTCTTACTGCCGCTTACAGCATCTCCATACATGTTAATATTAATGTAATTCTCTTCTGCTTCAGCAATCTTCTCAGGAGAATTTATATAGAGCTCTCCACTGTTCTCAACCATTATAGTAAAGTCACTCATTGCTGCACTTATAGCTGCTGCTCCGGTACATGCTCCGGCTATAATTGCTATTTGAGGTACAGCACCTGAAAGTTCGGCATTCTTCTTAATTATTCTTCCATAGGCTCCTAAAACTTCAAGTCCTTCAGATATTTCTGCTCCTACAGAATCATAAATTTCAATAATAGGCGCTCCCATCTTCAAAGCCATATCCATTATCCTGCATATTTTATTGCTGTTTGATAAATTAATGCTTCCCCCATTAGAGGTATAATCCTGACTAAATACATACACTAATCTGCCATTTATTGTTCCATAGCCAGTTATAACTCCACATCCGTTCTTGGCTATGTGTGCACCTATTTCAATAAAAGAACCTTCATCAATAACTGCTTCTACTCTTTCTCTTGCAGTAAGCTTATTTAAGTTGTGCTGAGCTTCTACTCTCTGCTCACCTCCACCCTGACTAAGCTTCTCTTTTGTATCTATTAGCTTCTGAATGATGTCCATTAGATTCCTCCTATGCTTTCAATTGTTTATATTAATCAAATTGAGTTTAAATATAAAAATAGATAAATATTTATATATTTTTATATTTATCTATTTTTTCCAAAATATCATTACTATAAATAATATCATAAATAAAAAAATTTTCAAAATTCACTTTTTATTTTTATATAGAATTTTGTTCCATTGCACCCATCAACCCCCGGCATTTTGTATCCTTGAAGCGGGAAATATAAATAGTAGAAAAACAATATCCGCTAATAATATTTACACTATATATAGTTTTTAAGATTGGTGATCCTTATATAATTTCAAGTAATAAAGGGGGTATAAAATGGAAAAGAAAAGCTTCAAAACTTTTAAAAAGTTTTTGTACATATTTATTATACTATTTGTGGCTTCTGCAACCACAGCGACCATATACGCTTATTCTCAGCTTAATAAAATAAAAAACGTAAAAATTTCAAAAACAGATGAAGACCTGGGAATTAAGAATGTACCCATTCCCAATCAGCAGAATTTTCAGTTTACCCCATCAAGTTTAGAAACTTCCCCTTCACCAAAAGCTGAAGAAGAACAGCTTCCTTTACCTGAGAAGAGAAGCGATATAATAAATATAGCACTATATGGTACAGATGTTGGCAGAGCAAAATATGAAGCTGCACATTCTGATTCAATAATTATTGTTACCTTAGATTTTAAAAATAATAAAATTAAGCTTTCTTCTGTTATGAGAGACACATATGTCAGAATTCATGGTCATGGACGTGGAAAAATAGGAGATGCCTATGCCTATGGCGGACCTCAGCTTGCAATCAGAACTCTTAATGAGAATTTCAACCTTAATATAAGAGATTACGCTGCAGTGAATTTCTTCAACCTGGAAAAGGTAATTAATGTACTTGGCGGCGTTACTGTGGAAGTGAAAGACTATGAACTAAAGGAGCTGAATTACAGAATAAGAGAAGCTGCAGACCTTCAAAATAAAAAGCCTCAACTTGTAAAAGAAGCCGGTGCTCAAAATTTAAAAGGTATTCAGGCTGTTGCCTACTGCCGAATAAGAAGTGTGGGCCATGGTGATTTTGAAAGAACTTCAAGACAAAGAATAGTATTAAATGAACTGTTTAAGAAGGTTCAAAGTATTGGACTTTTAAAATATACTTCCTTAGCTTCAGAAATATTTCCTATGATAGAAACGAGTCTTTCAAAAGCTGAAATCATAAAGCTTGGAAGCTCTGTTCTTGCACAAAACCTTGGAACTGTTGAGCAAGAGAGGTTTCCTTTAGATGGCTACTGCAAAGGTGAAGTATTAAGTGGAATTTGGTACCTGACTTTAAAGCCTGATAGCAGAGCAACAGTAAATCAAATTAATAATTTTATTTTTAGGGATATTAAGCCTGAACCCAAAACACCATTATTTTAAGGAGAAGATTTAAAGCATCATTTCTTCTCCTTTTCTCCGTGCAAATTTTGATAGGTTACACACATAGGTGTTCCAAAAATCGGGCACTGCATTATTACAGAATTAACATCAAAAACATCCTTTATAAGCTTTTCTGTTAAAATATCCTTTGGCTCACCCTCAGCATAAACCTCACCGTCTTTTATGGCTATAATATTATCAGCATACCTTGCCGCTAAATTTATATCATGAAGTACTATAACAATAGTTCTCTTTTCCTCACTATTTAAGGTCTTTAAAAGATCCAAAACTTCAATTTTATATTTTATATCAAGATGATTAGTAGGCTCATCAAGTAAAATTATATCCGTCTGCTGAGCCAAGGTCATGGCTATCCATACCCTCTGCCTTTGACCTCCTGATAGGTCAGAAATCTTTTTATTTTTAATATCCGTTAATCCAGTCTTTAGAAGTGCATAATTAACTATTTTCTCATCTTCTTTGCTCCATTGACTGAACCACTTCTGATATGGGTATCTTCCCTGCTTTACAAGATTAAAAATTGTTAAGTCTTCCGGCGCACTTGGAGTCTGAGTCAATATGGAAAGTTCTTTTGCTATTTCCTTAGAGGATTTTTCAAAAATATTGATATCCTCTAGAAGAACCTTCCCTGACATCGGCTTTAATAGTCTCGCCATAGTCTTTAATAAAGTAGACTTGCCGCAGCCGTTACTTCCTACTAATATAGTTATTTTATTCTTTGGAATCTTTATATTTATATCCTTTAGTACTATATAATCTCCATAACCTAAAGTTAAATTGCTTGCTGATAAACTCATCTACATCCCTCTCCTTAGCGTTCTTTGATTTTTAATAAGAAGATAAATAAAAAATGGTGCTCCGATTCCTGCTGTAAATATTCCCACCGGTAAATCAAGAGGATAAAATAAAGTTTTTGCTGCTATATCTGATAAAATAACTATTATTCCTCCTACTAAGGCAGAAAGCGGAACTATATTTTCAAAGGATGAATTTGTAAGCTTTCTGCATATATGAGGTGCGATAAGGCCAACAAAGCTTATTCCTCCTCCAATTGAAACTGCTCCTGCTGCTAAGGCTGCACTTAAAACCATTAAAATAAATCTATTTTTTTCAACAGAGCTTCCAAGCCCTGTTGATATATTGTCTTCTAACCCTTGTATATTAAGCTCTCTAACGTAAACAGAAGTCAAAATAAACAATATTAAAACCCATAAAGCCAACAGCTTAACCTGAGTCCAATTAGTTCCATAAACTGTACCTGTAATCCAAAGCTGGGCTTCCTTAATAAAAATAACCGGTCCATTTATTATAAGTATAGAAGTAACAGCCTTTGCAGCTCCTGCTACAGCTATTCCTATAAGAATAAGCCTATAGGGCGTTACACCTTTTTTGAAAGCCAGCACATAAACCAAAAGCACTGCAGCAAAAGCTCCTACAAAGGCAAATACAGGCATATAAAAAATACTTGCTGTTAAGGAATTATTTTTGGGGTCTGTAAATATAGTTAAAAAAATCAATGCTCCTACAGAGCCGCTATCTGTTATTCCAATGATATTTGGTGCAGCTAAAGGGTTTTTAACCACTCCCTGAAGTACTGCTCCTGAAAGTCCCAGAGAAATTCCTACAAGAAGCGCTGCAAGAGTTCTCGGAAGTCTAAGAGTATTTACAATAAGACTATCTCCTGCATCTCCATGACCAAATAATATTTCAGGGATTTTAAATACAGATATATATCTTTGCCCTATACTTAAGCTCAAAATTATAGAAGCGGCAGCTGCTAAAAACACAGCAAATAAAATAAAAAGACTTCTTTTTTCATATATAAAAGAGAGCTTTCCTTTTCTAAAAACAATAAATTTACTCATTATCTATTTTCCGCCTTTCTAGCTATATAGATAAAAAATGGAGTCCCGATTATAGCCGTCAACGCACCGACAGGTATTTCCTTTGGGTAGGCTATAAATCTTGAACCTATATCAGCCAAAAGTAAAAATACAGAGCCTAATATAATACTATAAGGTATTGCCCATTTAAATTCAGAGCCCACAAGGCTTCGGGTCAAGTGAGGAATTATAAGTCCTACAAGACCTATTGGTCCGGCAACCGATACTGAAGCTCCTGCTAAGACAACAGTAAGAAGTATCATCTCAAGCTTCAAACGCTCTGTATTTAGGCCTAATCCCTTTGCCATTTCTTCCCCTAAAGAAAATATATTAAGCCTTCCTGATATCATAAAGCATAGTATCCACGCCCCCGTCAAATAAGGCATTACACTTACTAAAGCACTCATGCTTCTTCCTTCCACAGAGCCTGTCATCCAAAACATAATCTCCTCCATGGTCTTTTGATCCTTGAAAAGAACAACCTGAGTAAAAGACATAAAAAAAGCCGCTACTGCTGCTCCTGCAAGGGTTAAATCAAAGGTTTGTATTGATCCTTTAAGCCCTCCTGCCAAAGCATATACTAAGACAACTGCCAGTGCTGCTCCTATAAAAGAAAACACCATCATATAACCTTGGCTGAGATTTGGAAAAAAGCTATAAGCAAAAACCATAAAAAAAGCTGCACCGGAATTAACACCAAGAAGCCCTGGTGAAGCCATTGGGTTTTTAGTCAGAGTCTGCATTAAAACACCGGATACACTTAGACTTGCGCCAATGAAAACCGCTGTTAAAGCTCTTGGCATTCTTGAGGTTTTTAAAATTATATGCTCAATTATATCTTGGTAATTTGTATATGTATTTATTAAATCATTGAAGGATGTTTTTATATAGCCTAGCAGCAGACTGCCCAGAAATGAAACTATAAGCAAAAGTATAAGTACTAAAA
Organism: Clostridiales bacterium oral taxon 876 str. F0540; assembly: GCA_000466585.1. Taxonomy (GTDB): domain Bacteria; phylum Bacillota; class Clostridia; order Clostridiales; family Clostridiaceae; genus Clostridium_AT. The sequence goes on along the minus strand of KE993490.1, from coordinate 182,616 downwards.
GAAAAATGGTTTTTGATTTGTTGTTCTTAAGCAAAGTTAGCACCTTCCATTTATTATTTATGATAAACCCTTTCTTCAACTTTAGTATAGTTTATAGCAAAATTCTCGTCAAGCTAATTGATTTTTATTTTTAATTGAAATTAGTTTGCATTTGAGAAATTTCTATGTTAATATCTTTTTGTGATTCACAACTAACAATATAAGGAGTTGTTCATATGCAATTTAAAAAATTATTACATACTCTAACAATTCTAACTGTAGCAGCAACCTTTACAGCCTGCTCTTCTTCAGCAAAGCCGGAAGCCTCACCTCAAGCTAATACCAATACAAAAATAATAGAACACGCTATGGGAAAAACAGAAATTAAAGGTACTCCAAAAAGAATAGTTGTTTTGACAAATGAAGGAACAGAAGCTCTCTTGGAGCTTGGAGTTAAACCCGTGGGCGCTGCAAAATCATGGACAGGCAAACCTTGGTATAACCATATTGAAAAAGAAATGGATGGTGTTCAAAACCTCGGTGATGAAAGTCAAATAAACATAGAATCTATAGCTGCATTAAAGCCGGATTTAATTATAGGAAACAAAATGAGACAAGAAAAGATATACAACCAGCTTTCAAAAATAGCACCTACTGTTTTTTCAGATACATTAAGAGGAGAATGGAAGACAAACTTTGAATTTTATGCAAAAGTACTTAATAAAGAAGCAGAAGGAAAAGAAATCATAAAGAAATTCGATGACAGAGCAGCCTCAATAGCAAAGCTTGCAGGTAATAAGCTTAAAACGGAAATTTCCATAGTTAGATTTATGCCGGGTAAAACAAGAATTTATCTCGGAGATACTTTTTCAGGAATAATACTAAAGCAAATCGGCTTTGCAAGACCTGAAAATCAAAGAAGCAATGATTTTACTATTGAGATAGGAAAGGAAAGACTTAAAGAGGCAGACGGTCAGATTATGTTTTACTTTACCTACGAAACCGGAAACGGCGAAGGTTCTTCAAGGGAAAAAGAGTGGCTTCAAGACCCAATGTTTAAGAGCCTGAATGCAGTTAAAAACGGCAAGGCTTACAGGGTAGATGATGCTATTTGGAACACAGCCGGCGGAGTAAAAGCTGCAAATCTTATGCTGGATGATATTGAAAGCTTTATAAAAGCAAATAAAATTTAATAATAATTTAGTCCTGAAAAGTTAAGACTCTTCAGGACTTTTTTTGCAGCTTTCCCTAATTATAAGCTTAGTTGGAAGCACAACTTTTTTGCTTATTTTTCTTTCAAATTTAACTCTATCAAGCAAAAGTTCCACAGAAGTTTCTCCCATTAAATCTATATAAATCTTTACAGTGCTTAGTGGAGGCACTATAAACTGAGCAGTAGATATATCATTGCAGCCTATTATGCTTATATCATTTGGAATATTAAGTCCCTTTTCCATAACAGCCCTATAGGCTCCTATGGCCATAGAATCGTTAGCTATAAAGAAAGCATCAGGATATTTTTCTGTGCTTAGAATATCCTTCATAAGTTCATAACCGCTGGCAGGAGTAAAGCTTCCTATTTTAATAAAGTCTTCATTTAGAAGTCTCATTTCCTTCATATATTCCCTGAACCATCGTTCCCTGTAATCCGTAAGCTTTTGGCTGGCCTCGTCAAAGCTGTCGATTCCTCCAATATATCCTATTTCTTTATGACCTGTAGCTATAAAGTAATCAAGCACCTTCTTAACTATTCTTCTCATACTGATTACTACACAATCAAATTCTTCATCCTCTGGGTCGCTGTCAACAAACACTATATTGCTGTTTATATTTTTAAGCATTTCAACTTCCTTAGAAGAAAAAATACCTACAGCCAATATTCCGTCTATAGTTTTAAGTCTTTCATCGACAAGCTTATCCTTAGAAATAACTATATAATCTATATTTTCTTCCTTTAAGCACTTTTCAATAGAAAGTCTTATAGATAAGTAATAGGTATCCTCTAATTCTTCCTTTTCTGAATATCCTTTAATAATACAGACCTCGTAAGCTGCTTTCTTGCTTTTTCTTTCCTTTGTAGTAACATATTCAAGCTCCTGAGCAACCTCAAATATTCTTTTTCTTGTGGTATCTGATACATTTAGTGACTCATCGTAATTTAAAACTCTTGAGACAGTTGCAATAGACACCCCTGCCTTTTCAGCTATTTCTTTAATTGTAGCCATTTAGGACTTCTCCCCGCTTTCCATGAAACTTATTCCTTATTTGTAATCATAACACAACGATTTTTAATATACAATTTACTTGCATATGCAATTGAAAAGTTCTAATACATTACTTAAAAACTTATCGTAAGTAATCTCTATAAAGCAGATATATCATTCCTGCAGACCAGCTGAAATTGGTACAGTGAAGTCCTTCTCCGCTTTCAGGATTATAGTTTTCTCTAATAGTCTTACCTTTTTCATTAACCCCTTCTGCATTTTCTAATATCTTTTTAGAAAGTTCTTCTGCTTCTTTTTCATAACCATACAGCTTCAAGCCTTCAATTGCAAAATATGCCTGATCAAGCCAAACAGGTCCTCTCCAATACTTCACAGGATTATATCTCTCATTATCCTTTGAAGCTGTAGGAATAGGAACCTTGCTATTAAACTTGGCTGAATCCATTACGTTGTTCTTAACTGCTTCAGCCTGTTCTTTAGAAGCTGCTCCTGCCCACAAAGGAATTATTCCCTCAGGACCCATGCCTCTACTTGTTAATGGCTTTTTAGTTTTAATATCAATATCAAAGAAAAAGCCTTTTTCACTGTCAAACATATTCTTCTGAATAAATTCCTTAACATATTCCGCTTCTTTTTCATATTTCCTTCTGTCTTCTGACTTATTAAGAATATCAGCCATTTTAGATAAAAGCTTTTTCTCTGCAAAAAGATACGAATTTAAATCAACGGATTCTTGGCTTATGGAGTACCCTAAAGCCTTTCCTTCTTTGTCTCTATTTTCAAGAATGCTTACGCCGTAATCCTTATCAAATCTCACTGCATTGTCCATACCGCTTTCCCATGCAGCAGCCTTTAAGATTTCTTCATGACTGTTATTTTTAGGATCTATAGTTCCACCATACTCTGCAATACCGTTTTTATCATTATCCCTGAAGCTGTACCACCAATTGTGATAGCTTATAAGCTTAGGATACATTTCCTCTAAAAATTTATCATCTTTAGTTTCTTCATAAACCCTCCAAACTGCCCAAGCTGCAAGAGGAGGCTTTGAATTCCTCTCATTCCAGTTGTCTCCATTCTTATTGTAAAATATAGCATCAACAATCATTCCGTCTTGCCTTTGATAGTCAAACATAGCTTTTATATTATTTTTAGCAAGTTCCGGTGCAAAGCTTGCAACCGCTGCAGCCTGCTTCCAAGAATCCCATGCCCACATGCCGTTAAACCATACATAAGACATGGAAGGTATAATACCATCTTTTTTTATAGCTCCTGCAGGACTTCTCCAATTAGTTATAAGAGTTTCCACAGCCTTTACAGCAGCAATATTATATTTTTCTTTTCCTTCCTTTAATGCTGCATTGAGATAATTATTCCATCTGTCGCTATTTTCATTGATATATATAGAAGGATTTTTTAAGATATCTTCAAGTTTTTTGTCTTCGCTATCTTTTTCTTCCTTTGTAAAGGTATAGGAATTAGTTGTATTTAAAACATATTCCTTGTTAGGCTTGATAGCTATGGAGTCCTTTGAAGATATAATATAACCTTTCCCTTTTATTTTAGTGCTTACTTCAAAGGGATATCTTATTTCATATTCTGCTCCTTCAGGGTTGTTAAGCTTGGCTGTAATTCCCTTAGGCAAAGAATTAAGGCTTGCTGTATCGCTTTTTAAAAGTTCTCCTTCCCAATTAAGCCTTAAACTTAAGTCATTTTTAGAACTATTTTTAATTATTGTTGTAACTAAGGCTGTCCTGTTTGTAACAAACCTTAATTCTAAGGTCAGCTTAAAATTATCCATATCATAGCTTTGAACAAGAATACCTGGATAATATGCAATATCAAAGTTTTTGCACTCTGAGAGCTTAATTTCCTTTTCATCTGCTGCATTATATATTCTAATGACATTAAATGACTTACTGAGCCATTTTCCATATTCCTCAGCTATATATAAGGGCCCTGTAAAGCCGCCGTAATACTCCTTATCCTTTTTAGAGGGCAGGTGATAAGCCTGCCAAGCACCCATATCTGAAAAAGGATTTATTTCGTAGTTATCATCAGGTACTACCTTTGAAGGAACTCCTGCTACGTCAATAATATTTTTATATTCATATCTCATTTCCTCATCCCCTTTAGAAACATTGCTCTTACATCCTGACATACTGCCTGTAATCACAAAGCAGGAAGTCAGCATCATTGCAATTCGTCTTGACAGCTTCATAGTATATCCTCTTTTCTCTATTCTTTTATTGAACCTATCATAACTCCCTTAACAAAATACTTTTGCAGGAATGGATATACGCATAATATAGGAATAGTTGAAACGATAACCGTGCTGTATTTGATTAGTGTCTTATAAGCATCAGCCTTTATAAACTGAGCAGAACCCTTTGGAAGATTCATCATTTCTCTTGTATCATTTGATATTAAGATTTCTCTAAGTATAAGCTGAAGAGGATATTTGCTTCTGTCTCTTAAAAAGATCATAGCATTAAACCATGAATTCCACATGCTTACAGCGCAGAATAATGCTATTACAGCCAAGGTTGCCTTTGAAACAGGAATAATTATTCTAAAAAGTATGGTAAAATCATTTGCTCCATCAATCTTAGCAGACTCTATAAGACTTTCAGGTATGCTTTTAAAGGCTGTTCTCATTACAATAAGGTTCCAAACAGATAAGGCCGAAGGAAGTATTATTGCCCATCTTGAATCTATAAGTCCAAGTCTTTGCACCTGAAGGTAAAAAGGAATTAAACCTCCGCTGAAAAACATTGTAATAGTAACCATAAGCATTAAAGGCTTTCCTAATAGTAGATTTTTCCTAGATAATACATAGGCTGACATACAGGTTAGAAGTAAATTTAAACCTGTTCCAACTACAACATAAAATAAAGTATTTAAAAAACCTGTCATTATGCTTGGGTTTTTAAATACAAGCGCATATCCATTCAACGTAAGCCCAAGAGGCTTTAACAAAAGTCCTCTGTGCTGCATCAATTTATAAGGATCGCTCAATGATGCAAATAAGACATATAATAATGGATATATACAAACAATCATGAAAAGAATTAAGAATATAGTGTTAAATATATCAAAGGCGCGTTCTCCTCTGCTTAATTTTTTCAGCATACAATCACCTCACCATAAGCTAGTTTCAGATATCTTTTTACTGAACTTGTTGGCAGCCATAAGCAGTACAAAGCCTATAGCAGACTCCAAAAGCCCTACCGCTGTACTAAAACTGTAATCCGAGCCAATAAGTCCTTTTCTGTAAACATAACTTGAAATAACGTCTGAAGTTTCCCAAGTCATAGGATTATATAAGAGTATAATCTTTTCTGAGCCTACACTCATCAGCCCTCCTATATTTAGTATGAGCATAATTACTATAGTAGGAGCTATACCCGGCAATGTTACATGAACAAGCTGTTTCCACCTTCCGGCGCCATCTACTGTTGCTGCTTCATATAAAGTAGGATCAATACCTGAAAGCGCTGCAAGATAAATTATGCTGTCCCAGCCAATGCTCTGCCATACCCCTGAACTTATATAAATTGTTCTGAACCATTCAGGCTTTGTAAGCCAGTTTACAGGCTCTACTCCAAAGCTTGATAGTATTGAATTGATTAAGCCATCCGTAGAAGTAAAGTCTACAATCATTCCGCAAATTACGACTAAGGAAATAAAATGAGGAAGATAGGTAACAGTTTGAACTGTACGTTTAAATTTTTCTCTTCTTATTTCATTTAATAAAAGCGCAAGTATTATTGCTGCAGGAAATCCCCATAAAAGAGAATAAAAACTTAAAAGAGCTGTATTTTTAACTGTCCTTGCAAAATACATGCTGTGAAAAAAGTTTTCAAAATACTTAAACCCTACCCATGGACTTCCTAAAATACCAAGCTTGGGACTAAAGTTTTTAAAAGCTATTATTACCCCATACATTGGAATATAGCTGAACAATATAAAAAACACAATCATAGGTACAGCCATTAAATATACATATTTATTTATCTTAAAATCCTTTTTTATTTTCTTCCATAGACTTACCTTAGGCGCAGGATTATTTTTTATGTTAGCCTGCAGTTCTGCCATTTTTGAGCCCCCCTTATTTTATAGGCTTTTTAGTCATAGGTTCTGAGAAAAAATTTTCTCAGAACCTATAATATAATGTATTAGAACTTTTTCATTGTATATTAAAACTACTTACTTTATCTTTCTATTGTTATATCTTTCAAGTGCAGCTTGATAAATCTTTACTGCTTCATCAATACGCATTTTCTTAAGCTGAGCAACATAGCCGTCAAACTTGCTTAAAGGCTCTTTGCCCGTTATAAACTTTAATACCATTTCATCTCTATAGGTATCTATATCTCCCATAATTGCTGAATAGTTATCGCTCTCTTCAGCAGTCATATTAACCGGAGGAAGTACATAATCAGCCTCTGCCTTAGTCCACTTATCCATTGCATCCTTATCAAACTTTGTAAAGTCCGGTACAGCCTTGTAGTCTCTTAAATAAGGTCCAACCTCAAGCTTATATTTGTTACATACTGTCCAGAAATCAAGACCGTCAGGATTTTTAGTCATAAGATCTGTAAACTTAGGCTTGCCGTCCACCATAGTGTAGCTTGTTCCTTCAATACCATAGTTAAACAGCATATAGCCCTCTTTTCCATAAGCGTAGTCAAACCATTTTACAAGTCTTTCAGGATTTTTGCAGGAGGAAGTTATTACAGCTTCATAGCCTCCGTTTCTATTATTAACTACCCTGTAGTGAACCTTATCTCCATTCTTCAAAGCAGGCTGTATTGTAGGCGCAAACTCCGCCTTAGCATCTGTGCTCTTAATAGCTGCTGAGTACTGGTCAACTAAAGCATATTCAGTAATAAATGCACCTGTTTTTCCTGAAGTGATTACAGCTTCTCTGCTCTTTTTATCTCGAGTAGCAAAGTCCTTGTCTATTAAGCCCTCATTGTACCATTTATTCATTGTTGCAAGGTAATCTTTAAATTCCGGTTCCATAGGTCCATATTTTACTGTATTACCTTTCTTATAAAAACCAGGACCAATATCAAAAGCACTTACCAAAGTTCCATAAGAATCTATACCTTTTTTGCCAAGCATAAGAGGCGCTTGAGCATTTTTCTTTTCCTTAAACTGCTTTAATACATTGTACCAATCATCTAAGCTTTCAGGTTCTTTTAAGCCCAAATCATTAAGCCAATCCTTACGAATAACAGGCCCCCACCAAGCTGGCTCATTCTTGTCTTCTCCTATTACAGGAAAAGCGTAAATGTTGCCTTCATCAGTAGTTACCTGACGAGCAAGCTCTGGGTCCTCTTGAAGAAGTTTTTTAAAGTTTGGAGCGTATTTATCTATTAATTCATTAAGTCTTAAATAAACTCCATCCTTTATAGCCTTATCTACTCCACCCTTATACTCTCCTGCATAGGTTTGTATAACATCCGGCAATTCCTTGGAATTTACAAGAAGATTAAACTGTTCTGTTTCCTGCCCTTCAGCCGGATGAGTAAATTCAACATGTACATTTGTCTTTTTTTCAAGCTCCTGATACATCAAGCTTTCATTCAAGCTTTTAATAAATTGATTTGGAGTAAAAGGAACCCAATACTTAACTGTTATTTTTTCATTGGTATTTATGTCTGCATCCTTGGGAGCTTCAGTTGTTTTAGTTTTGTTGCAGCCTGTTAAAGTCATAATTGATAGTAAGCTTGCAAGTACAAGAGTTAATAAACGCTTGCTTTTCATAAATAGTCCCCCTTTTAAATTATTTATTTAATGAACAGGTTTTTCCTGTAACATTTTTTATAAATTAATCCTCTATTATTTCTTTTGCCAATGAAAGCTCTGAAACTTCCTTGTTATTGTAGGCTGACAGCTTTAATGCTAATTTAAAGCTTTCAAATTTACACCTGTATTTTTGAAGCTGATTTTGTCCGCAGGAGTTGCTGCCAAGTCCATTTTGCTTATAATCGATATTTAGAGTTATATAATCTCTTTTTATTAGATCAGTCGTATGCTTTGCCTTTTCCAGGTCCTCTGCCTCGTAATACATTGCGCTGAAATCAAACTTATCTCTAGAAGAAACCATAAAAGAAACTCCTCTATCGTCAGCTAAGCTTACCCAGCTGCAGTCTGTTCTGTTTCCATTTTCCTGAGGCTTCACATAGTTTGTAAAAAGCTCTTCAATTTTTTTCTCATATATTCCAAACAAATTGCACTGCTTTGAGTCTGAATAGCATTCTCCTGGGCCTCTTCCCTTCCATTTAACATTGCTGTATTTTTTATCAAGCTCCATTTTTATTCCTATTCTAGGCAGCATATCAGGAGCATTTTCTAGCTTCCCGCTAGGCTCTCCTTCAATATTTAATAGAATATCTCCGCTTGGATAAATTCTGTATTCATAGCTGCTTGAATAATACCATGCACTGTTTGGACTTCCATTAACCGTTGAAATCTTGACTAAAACATAATTATCTTTTCTTTCGTAGTAAAACTTTTCAACGCTTTCAAGCATAAGGTGCATGAAATATTTCTTATAATAATCTTCCAAAAGGTACATATCATTATCTATTGGCGCCCTCCAGAAGTTAAGTTTAGGACCTTTGCTTAGTATCTTGCAGTCATCTTTTATCACATATAAAAGAGTTCCCTTTACTTTATCAAAGGCTGCTTCAAAATCATTTCCTTTTATAATAAGCTTAAAACCTTCTTCAATAACCTCAAGTTTTCCTAAAGGTTTAACTTTTGTAAACTCTTCCTTTGAAGATAGCATGAATTGAGCATTAGAAATCTCATGCCCGCTTTTAGCCCAGCTCATGTCCTTATTTAGCTTATAGGAAATATTTAAATAGTAATCTCCATATCTTTCTTTAGGCAGACTGCTTTCATAATCAAGCTTTACTTTCTTTTCTTCTCCTGCATTAATGTTTTCTATATTTCCTTTACCGCTTGCAATTATCTCGTTGTCTTTAACAACAGAATATATAAGCTCAAGATGTTCTAAACTTATAAAGTCATATCTGTTTTTCACTTTTATAATGCCTTCTTCTAAGCATACTTCACTGGTTTCTACAGGTTCAATTACCTTTTTGAACTCTAAAAGCCCCGGTGATGGTTTTCTGTCAGGCATTAATAGTCCATCTACGCAGAAATTGCCATTAGTAGGATCATCTTTAAAATCTCCGCCGTACTTATAAAACTTCTCGCCTTTTTCATTAAAGGCTTCAATGCCATGGTCAAACCATTCCCAGATAAAACCTCCCTGAAGTTTTTTGTTATTATTAAAAAGCTCCTGGTATTCCTTTAAGTTTCCCGGACCATTCCCCATAGCATGGCAGTATTCGCATATTATGTGAGGTTTTTTAGCATCACTAATAATTTTATCCATTGTAAGTCTGTTTGGATTTTCATGTTCAAGCCAGGTATACATTGTAGAATAAATATCTGTAACCTCTGCCTTTCTGTCCCCCTCATAATGAATAAGCCTTGTTGGATCAAGCTGCTTTGCTCTTTCAGCCATGGCTTTAAAATTACAGCCAAAGGAGGATTCATTCCCAAGAGACCACATTATAATACAAGGGTGGTTCTTGTCCCTTCCAATCATTCTTTCCACTCTGCTTACATAAGAAAGCTTCCACTCAGAATTATCAGATATCCAACTATAATCATTGGTCAGTTCAAAACCATGACACTCCAAATCAGTTTCATCCATAACGTAAATTCCATATTTATCGCACAAATCATATAAATAAGGAGAGTTTGGATAGTGAGAGGTTCTAATTGCATTAATGTTGTGCTGCTTCATAAGCACAATGTCCTTTTCAATTTCTTCCTTGGCAACAACCCTTCCGTTAACAGGATTAAAATCATGTCTGTTAACACCTTTAAGCTTTATGGCAGCTCCATTTACTAAGAAGTTTTCTTCTTTAAGTTCAATCTTTCTAAAGCCAATGCTTTGAGGAATTACTTGCTTTATTTCATCTCCCTCTTTTAAGCTTATAAGCAGCCTATAAAGATTTGGCTCTTCAGCTGACCACTTAAGAGGTTTATCTACCTGTTTTTCAAAAGTATTATTAATACCTAAAACCCTTTGTTCTTCTAAGAATGCAGTTTCATTTTTGTAATCTATAAGCTCATACACAAGTGAATAGTTTTTGATATTTCTTATGTTTCTTAAAGCAGTTTTTATAGTAAGTCTTCCACTTATGTAGCTCTCGTCTAAATCTGCTATAACAGAAATATCCTCAATTCCATCTATAGGCTCGGCATAAAGCTCCACATCTCTAAATATTCCACTGAGCCACCACATATCCTGATCCTCAAGGTAAGTTCCGTCAGACCATTGATATACACTTACTACACAGATATTCTCGCCACAGGTCACGTAATCGGTTACATCAAATTCGGATAAAAGCCTTGCTCCCTTGCTGTAGCCAACTTCCTTACCATTTATCCAAAGATTAAAGGCTGAATCAACTCCATTAAACCTTAAAATAACTCTTTTATCCTTAAAGCTTTCATCTATATAGAAGCTTCTTCTGTATATTCCTGTTGGGTTTTCGGAAGGTACAAAAGGCGGCCTTATGGGAAAGCTGTACCAAACATCTGAATAGTGCATTTTTCCATAACCTTGAAGCTGCCAATTACCCGGCACCATGATGTCCTTCCAGTCAGAGTAATCATAGTCTGTCCTGTAAAAACCTTTAGGAGAATATTCCGGAGCATCTAAAAGTGTAAACTTCCAAACTCCATTTAAATTCTTGTAAGCTATACTGTATTTTTTTTCGTTTAAAATTGCCTTATCTCTATCTTTATAGGAATTGAAATAAACACGACTTCTCATTCTATTGATATGGTCTATGTTTATATTTTCCCAAAGCTTCATTTCGCGCATTTGCCACACCCCCTGATATTTTTCTTCAAAAATTGAAGCTTAGTTTCCGAGATTAAAATTCCTGAAAATATTAAAATGCAGCCAATTATCATATTTTTAGTAAAAACATCACCTAAGAATATAACTGCCAATATAGAACCAAATACTGATTCAAGACAAAGTATTATAGCTGCATGACTTTCCGTAGTATATTTTTGAGCAGTTGTTTGAATAAAGAAAGCAAGCATTGTGCTGAAAATGACTATATAAACCATAGAGCCTGCCGCTTCTTTTGGTATATTCTTTAAAGGAGGCTCAAATATAAAAGCACATATAAAAGCCATAAGGGAAGCTGCTGCCATCTGAGTAACAGTAAGAATTATAGTATCTGTTTTCTTTGCAAAATAACCAAGGCAGGTTATATGTATAGCGAAAAATAAGGCACAAGCAAGCGTAAGGGCATCACCGAAATTTATTGCAAAGCCTTCCTTTAAGGTTAATAAACCTATTCCAATAAGTACCAATATAGAGGCCGCTGCCGAGTAAATATCAGGCTTATGCTTATAAATAAGCCAAGCAAGAAAAGGTACAATAACGACATTTGTTCCGGTTAAAAAGGCCTGCTTGCCTGCTGTAGTATATTGTGCTCCGGCAGTCTGTGCTGCAAAAGCAAGAAACAAAAATACTCCTACAATAGTTCCTATCTTAATATCTTTTTTAGTTAAATTTTTTACTTTTTTAAAAAATATAATTCCTAAAATCAAACTGGACAAAAGAAACCTTATCCCTATCATATAAAAGGGTGTGATACTTGTTACAGCATCTTTAACTGCAACAAAGCCTCCTCCCCAAAACACTGCTACCAGCAGTAAAGCTGAATCTGCTGCAAGGGTTTTTCTTCCTTTTACTCTTTCCATAACCATCTCTTTCTACATAGTTTCAAATATTAGATTTACTTTGAAATCTATATAAAATCATATTTTATGATAATACCGAATTTTCAAATTATTATCTTTGTTTTTATTTTACTAAATTTTATTCATATTTTCAATATATTTTTACTAAAATTTTATATATTTTTATTAATATTTTTACTTAAACAACCTTTGCACTAAAATAAAAAAATCCTATTAAGGTTAATAATCTCCTTAATAGGATCGTCTATTTAGCTATTCTATTCCAACACATCTCTTCTAGTAAAAATAATATGCGCCAATCCATAGCAGACAACTGTCCAAGAAATTGAAACAGCAATAAATGTCATAGTACTTATTTGAGGATTTAACAAGCTAAATGATAAACTTCCATCAGTTACTTTAGTCACGTCATAGTAAGTATTAAAAAGATAGGCGAAAAACTTTGTAAATGAGCTTGGAGTCAAAAATCCTTTTCGCAAAGGGAGCACTGAAACATGAACAGAAATACTAAATAAAATTGTGCAGTAAATAAAGGCTGCACCGGTAGATATTATACTTGATTTAAACAAGGTGGAAGTAAATAAGCAAAAAGCTGTTAATGCCAAATTTAATAAAGCTTGAAGTCCAAACCATAAAAGCATTGCCTTCCACATTGGCAGAATGTAGCTGCTATTTAAAGTTGAATTTAAATATTGTCCCGTAATTTTAAAAACTAAAGGACTTGAAACTTCATACTTAGTTCCTAAAGCTATAGGGGTGGATGGATTCCCAAAGCCAAAGATTATACCCATAGCTGTAAAACCTAAAAGCTGTACTAGCATAACCATTCCATTAGCTGCCATAAAGCCGGCCAAAAACTTTGAAAGAATAATCTTCCCCCTTGAAACAGGCTTTGTCAAAAGCATTTTAATTGTTGAATCACTATTTTCTTTTGACACAATATCCGAAAGCACTAAACACAAAATAAGAATCAGAAAGAATCTCTCACTTGCATCAAAATACAAATAAAACATGCTAAAAGCTGTACATTCTCCATTAAAATTGTATTCAATATTATTGTTCTGATAATATTCTCTTATTAATATCTCCTTATTAACTTTTTCTGCTTCAGTAAAAAGTTTTACGCTTTCATAAGAGCTTTTTTCTTTTTTTAAGTCTTCTATATTCTTTATAAGCCTATTCCTCCATGGTATATCATTACTTCTAAGCTCCTCCAACTTTTGTAGTTTCTCATTCAAGCTTTGAATCTGAACATCTAATTGCTTATACTTTTCTCCACTTTCATCCATAGAAAGTGCATAGGGTTTAATTTCATTTAAAAATTTCAAGTCTCTGTTTATGAAAGCTTCTTGCCCGTCAATAGTAAGCAGTCTCTTATAGTTCGGGTACATCATGAAAACCAAGAACGCTGTAACAGCAGTAAACGTAAAAAATACTACGATAAATCTCTTCTTGCTTATCATTTTCTTAAATTCATTTCTTATTAATCCCCACATAATTTATACCCCATTTCTAAACTAGAATATCTTTTTTACTAAATATAGTTAAAGATAATGCAAGACTGACTATAGTATATAAACTCATCATAATAATGCCCATCTTCATATTTACAGCAGGATTATTAACAATATTAACTACTTGGCCAGTAATCAATTGAGGCTCATTGCTGTAGCTTGTCAATAAAATAGGATATAAGGTTCTTAATCCTTGAGACGGAATTAAAAAAGTTGTTAAACTTAATAATACATTTAGCACAAAGCTAATTATTAAAGATGAAACATTGCTTGCAGAAATAATAGATATTAATATAACAAAAGCACTGGTAGCTGCTATAAAAAATATTTGAAGGCCTATAGCACTTATTAAAACTTTTCCGACCGTCCATAAATAGGAACTGTTTAGTACCGCCGTACACATATTTTTATTTGAATTAAAAACATATTTAGTTCCTACTATAACAGGATTTTTAATATTTCCAAATTCAAACTTTAAGCCTAAAAACATAAAATTAGCTATTTCTGCCAAAACTATAATTGCTATTATTATTAGTAAGTGGGTAAGATATTTAGAGACAACTATTTTCTTTCTCGATACAGGCTTGCTTAAAAGTAATTTTATTGTAGAATTGCTGTACTCTCCTGACATAACATCAGCACTTAGAAAAACTATAAACACAGGGATAAGCAAAGTACTTATAGTATCCATAACCTTTAACATAGCAGAAAAGCTATAAATCTTATAATCCTTTTCAGGAATCATATCATTATCTAGATAATATTGGAATTTAATTATTTGAGCATTTAGATTTTCCATTACATTATTATTAGTTATAGCATTTATATCCTTCTTTTGCTCTTTTAAAGTCTGAATTTTCTTTTCCGTATTTTTTCTCCAATCCCTAACCGAAGCTATCATTTCTTCAGTTAAAGCCATATTCTCCTCTGTCAGCCTTTTTATCTGGTTCTCGATATTCAGCTTATCCTCCTTAGAAAGCTTCTTATCAGTTTCAAGCTGCCTTGAAAGATTTGTTATCATCTGACCATTATTCATTCTTCTTATCTCTGGATCTAAACTTTTTATATCATTTTGAGTAGAAATATTGGCATACATAAAAACCGCTATAAGTACAAAACAGAGTATAATAAATTTTTTACTTTTTATAAGCTTTAATGCTTCATTTCTTATTAGCCCCCACAATTAAATCTCCCCCTTGATTAAACTTCCTCTACAATTTGCATAAATCTTCCCTCAAGATTCTGTTGAAGCTTATTGATGCTTTCAACCTCAATATTATTTTTACCTAAATCAAATATAAGCTTTGAAAAAGCGTCCTTCTCTATACTCAGTAAAATTTTATTATCAAGAATATCAATTGTTTTTACATACTCTAATTTACCTAAAAGCTCTGCTCCCTTGTCTTGCCCTTTTACTATAAGCTCCACCTTGTCATATTCCTCATTATTTTTAAGCTTGTTAGTGTACTCAATAGATTTAATAATACCCTTATCTATAAAAGCAACCCTGTCGCAAACCTGTTCAATTTCAGCTAAGATATGGGAGGATATAAAAATTGCTGTATTATTTTCTCTTGCCAAGTTCTTTATTATATTTCTAAACTCAATAATTCCAAGAGGATCAAAACCATTTGTTGGTTCGTCCAATATAAGAAGCTTTGGATTTGGAAGCAGTGCCTGCCCAAGGCCTAATCTCTGTTTCATTCCTAAAGAATACTTCTTAACCTTGTCATCTATCCTATCCTTTAGTCCTATAAGCTCAATAATCTCTTCTATTCTTTCCTTGCTTACATTACCGTACATTCTTGAAAAAATGATTAAATTTTCCCTTCCTGTTAAGTCATTATACATATCCGGATATTCTACTATAGAGCCCACCTGCTTTAAGGCTTTTACCAAATTCTTTTGAATATCGTAACCCATAATTTTTATACTTCCTTTATCAGGCTTAATAAGGCCAACAAGCATCCTTATAGTAGTAGTTTTTCCGGCCCCGTTAGCTCCTAAAAATCCAAATATTTCTCCCTCTTTTACATCGAAGGATATTCCTTTAATAATTTCTCTTCTGCTTAAGCTTTTATAGACATTATTGACTTCCAAAACAGTATTCATTAAACTCCCAACCCCTTATATAAAATATATTTTAAATAAATTCTGTTTTTCACACTATACCTTATGAAGTTATATCTTTTCTAACAAATACTAAATGACTTATACCATAACACAAAACTATCCAGACTATAAGAATTACTAGTACATATCTGTAACTTATAAAATCAAGTCCTAATTTCATATTTATATCTCCGTTAACAACAGCCTGACCATCATAATAAGTAGTAAATATAAAGGCAGAAATTTTATCTATGATAGTCGGTGGCTGAACACGATACATAAATCCATTATGTTTTAGTAAAACAAGAGCATGAGTAAATCCCATAAAGAATACTGCTACTCCAGTTGATATATTGCTATTTTCAATTACTGTAGAACAAAGAAAGCAAAAGGCTATGCTTGCAGTAACAGCTAAAATCTGAATAACCAGTATTTTTACAATAAGATTGCCTGAAGATATTAAAAAAGTGCTGCTTAAGTTTGGAATAACTATACTTTTCAGCTCATTTGCGTATTCAGGGGAGACAGCCGTATATCTTGTTCCGGCGACTGCAGGAAGGGAAGAGTTCCCAAAGCCGAATATACCTCCTATTGCAATAAAAATTATAAGTTCAAATAATAAAATGACTCCATTAACCACAAAGAAGCTTACTATAAATTTAGACAGTACGACTTTTCTTCTCTCTATAGGCTTTGTTAGCAATAATTTTATTGTGGCAGGCTTGTTCTCTCCTGATACTATGTCAACGACCATTATCCCTGCTATAATTAAAAGACCAAGAAGTCCAAATATCCTCATTTCAGCCGGCATATCCTCAAAGCTTTTTATACTCTCGTTATAGTCATAGGGCATATTGTTATCTAGGTAATACTGTTTTTTCATTATATTTATACGTTCCTGGTATTGGGCTACAGGAGTCAAATTCCAGTTCTTCTCTAAGTATTGCTTTGAATAGCTTATATCCTGTTTTACTCTTTCCTGCCAAGGCACATTTTCATCTGCCAGCTTTTCCAGCTGTATAAGTTTTTCCTTTTGATCATTTATAATTTTACTGTAGCCTTTATTTACTGCCTCAGATGCTCCCTTATCCTTTTGAAGATTACCTTGCTCCTCTAGAATATTAATATAATCCTTTGTTCTTTTAATTTCATTTGTTATTCCTCTGGTCTTTGGTGCCGCTACTATTGTAGAAAGTATACAAAAAACACATACTACCATTAATAATGCAAGAGATATAATGAATTTTTTCCTTCTAACGAATTTCCATAATTCTATCTGTATAATGTTAAACATCTTAATCCCCCTATGCAGTAATATCTTTATTAATAAAGTTACAGCAGGACAGGCTTATAAACAAAATTCCCCATAATAATGTGCTAAATAAACCTGTAGTGAAGCCTATATTAACAGTTCCTAAACTTATATTAATACTTCTTCTTACTACTCCTGCTCCATCCACATAAGTAGTAAACAGGTAAGGATAAATTCTAGAAAGAAAGGCTTGAGGTAAAATAAAAGTAATTATGTTCAAAAACAGCATAACAACTGAACTGACCATTAAACTTATTGTGTTGTTTACAAATAGAGTTGAAATAACTAAAGTAAAGCTTACTGATGAAAAGATAAATAAAACTTGAAGCAATGCTAATCTAATAAGATAGCTGTATGCGTATATTAAGGAAGAGCTATTTACTGCTGCACTTACTTTTCCTAAGCTGTCAACAGTGTACTCAGTGACTGCAGAAATTGGATATACAGGACTTCCTGTTTTAAAGAAAACTGCAATAAACAAAAACCCCATAAGCTCTAAAATTAAAACAGTTACAACTGCCACAATAAATGCACTAAAAAACTTAGCCAGTATAATACGACTTCTCTTAACAGGCTTAGTTGCCAGAAGCTTTATTGTAGAAAACTGCATTTCCCCGCTAACTAAGTCATAAGTTAGTATTACAATTAATAGAGGAAGGAATATAATATTAACAAAGCTTATAACGCTGTCCATATTGTTATATGCACTTATTTCGTATAGTTTATGTGGCATTATATTATTATTGATTAAATAGTTGTTAACCATAATCTGCGAATTAATGTCTTCTGCTTCGTTTAATCTCAACGATATTTCCGCATTTTTTCTTTCATTTTCAAGACTTTCATTCTTCTTTTTCAATTTTTCAATCCAATTGTAGTTTGGATTATTCTTTTCTTCTATAAGTTCTTTATTTTCCTGCTCAATCTTTTTAATTTTATTTTCATAATCCTTTATAATATCTTTAGATAATTCCTCATCCTTAACTTTTGCTCTATAGTCTACAAGCAATTTCTCGTTATACTTGAGCTTTATATCAGGTGTTTCATTCTGGGCATTTCTATAAATAATATATATTTGAGCAAGTAAAAGCATTATTAAAGCTAAACAAAACAAGATATATTTCTTGCTTTTTATAAGCTTATAAAATTCTACCTTAAACAAATTCACTGTGCTTACCTCCTCCAGATATCTCCATAAATCTATCCTCAAGATTCTGATGAATCCTATTAATGTCTAATATCTGTATTCCTTTTGCACTTAGAATAGTAATAAGCATAGAGTAACAATCCTTATCTGCAGTTATAATTAAGCTTCCTTCCTTTTCCTCAACTTTTTTTACAAAGCTAACTTCTCCTAAAAGCTGCTTTGCTTTCTCAATTTCATGAATTTTAAGTATAATTTTTTCTGTGCTATTTGATCTCAATCCATTTATCTTTTCTATAGATTTTATAAGTCCATTATCTATAAAAGCAACTTTATCGCATAACTGTTCAATCTCTGAAAGAATATGAGATGATACAAAGACAGCAGTATTACATTCCTTGGCTAAATTTTTAACTATATTTCTAAAATCAATAATTCCTAAAGGATCCAATCCATTAGTTGGCTCATCCAGTATTAATAATTTAGGCTTAGGAAGCAGCGCTTGACCTAAACCTAATCTCTGCTTCATTCCAAGGGAATATTTTTTCACCTTGTCATCTATCCTATCTTTTAATCCTATAATTTCTACGACTTCATCTATTCTTTTACTATCTACATTTCCATAGAGCTTTGCAAAAATATTTAAATTTTCTCTTCCCGTAAAATCCAAATACATATCCGGATTTTCAACAATACATCCTACTGAACTAACTGCCTTTACAAACTGTTTTTGCACATCGTATCCATTAATCCGTATATTTCCACTGTTTGGCTTAATAAGTCCCACAATCATTCTTATTGTGGTAGTTTTTCCTGACCCATTTGGCCCAAGAAAACCATATACTTCCCCCTCTTTTACCTCAAAGCTTATTCCTTTAATTATCTCTATCTTTCCAAAGGATTTATGCACATCATTAAGTTCTAAAACATTATTCATAAATTTCCACCCCTAAAACACCTTTTTAAACACATAATAAGATGGCTTCATGCCTCGTATTGTATAATCTCCGCTTTTCCATTCAAGGAACATATATTTAGTACCGTCTATTTCTTTTATGATATACTTGCTTGCTGTTTTACTCATGTTATTTATTACATATCCTTTTGACCATTTCATCCAGTTTGCTGCTTTTTCTTCATTGACTTTACTGTCTTCTGTATTCATTTGAGGCATCTTTCCGTCTGGAAGAAGAACTATACTTTTTAAAAACAGATTTCCCTCATAATTCATATATTTTGTACTGAAATTATCTATATCATATACAAAATCTATAGACTTCCATTTTCCTAAGGCCTCTTCGTCATTAACAAAAGGAATATTGGTATTATCTGTATACTTTATCAATGCAGTATTACTATTGCCTTTTAAATAACTTCCGATAGTCTCTGCTTTAGAATTGGTTAAGGAAACAAAGCTTAAAATTAAAATTGCTGAAACTGAAAGAATTGACAATCTATAGGAATATCTATCATAAAGCTTTATATTTTTTATTCTTCTAGTAATCTTATATTTATTGATTGTAAAGCCCGCCGCCGGGATCCATGCTGTCCTTGAAGAAACTTCAGCCATCTTAATTATTGCTCTTCCATAGCTTTTCACTTCTTCATCTGATAAATATGAAAGCGCTAAAGAATCGCAGCAGAGCTCTCTATCTTCTCTCATCTTATTAAAGCACAGCCAAATCAGAGGATTCATCCAGTATACAATCGATAAAAAGTAAGAGATGTTGTTAACAAGTATATCTTTTCGCTTTACATGAGCTAACTCATGCAATAATGCATATTTCATGTGAGTAATGTTACAGTCTTCCATTATTGAACTAGGCACCAATATTTTTGGCCTCATGTAACCTGTCACGGCAGGTGTTGCTATAGTATCCGTGTGTACAAGCATTACTTTCTTATGTATATCCATAAGCTCTTTGCATTCATCAAACAGGTTTAAAATTTTACGATTGCTGATTTTAGGACATTTTTTAATACTGTACAGAAATTTTATATAAAGTAGTCCTCCAAATAAAAGGCCACCCATACTGCCTATTAGCCATAGCTTTGGCACTAAATTTAAAATATGTTTTACTGATGAGTTATCATAACTATTTGAGATAGCTTCTGTTATATAAGTGTTATTCTGAGCTGTAGTATTCATATTAGAATTATCTTTAGAGTTAGTAGGCATATCTAGACTAGTATTTTGAGCTGAATATAAATGAGTGTATTGATTAGTGAATTGAGTAAAATTATATATGCTGAATTTGCTCTGAGGTGTTATAGGAAGCAGCAGTCGAAGTATTAAAACAAGCCAAAGAGCATATTTAAACTTTAATGACATTTTATCCTTTAGAATAGATCTCAGTACAAGAATAAAAACTCCAATAACACTTGCTTTTAAAGACACCGAAAGCATAACATTAAATAAGCTGTAAAGAATTAATTCCCCCAAATTCATATCCTCTACTTCCTTTCTTCAAGAATACGAGCTAATTCTTCTATGTCTTCTTTAGTAAGACTTTCATCCTCAATAAAATTAAGCAGCATATTTTTTAGAGAGCCTCTGTAAACCCTTTGTAAAAAAGACTTGCTTTCTTCTTTAACACAATCTCTCTCTTCTACTAAAGGATAATATTTATATTCCCTTTTATACTGCTCGTAGCCTAAAGCCTTCTTATCTACAAGCCTTCTTATTAAAGTCTTAACAGTTTTAGGTTGCCATTCCTTCTTATCCTTTAAAGCATCTATTACCTCCCCTGCAGTGCAGTTAGGATTTTGCCAAATAATCTTCATTACTTCCCATTCAGAATCTGATATTTTTAAAGAATCCATAATTTCTATACCTCCTGTGAATTCAATATAGATTACATTTGTAAGCCTTAATTATATGTTACCTTATATTGTAATAGGAGTCAATAATAATATATTACTTATGAAAATATACAATAAAAACTTAGGGCATATTTACTTTAATGCCCTAAGTTTTTCTATCAAGTCCACTGGACTTACTACGTGCTTAATTTCGTAAGTTTTTGATTTGTAATCAAACTTTATTTCCTTGCTTGTTTCTAAAGCGGTTTTCCAGAATAATTCTGGTGTAACCTTTGGATTTACTTCGCAGGAAAGTGCATAAAGACCTGAAATATATGGTACAACCCAGCTGTAGGCTCCAAATCTATAAAATATATATTCATCATCATAGTTTGGACCAGCTACTGCTCTAGAGTCCATTGGAAAGTATAAGTAATCTTTGTCTAACTTTAAAAATTCTTCAGGAGTATGTCTAAATAATACACTTTGATAAAACTTCCCATTGATAAATGAGGAAACATTATTTACATCATCTTCCGGGAAACGTCCTAGTCCATTAAATTTAAATCCATGAGTATCTTCTAAGATTGACGATATTGCAAATATGCCTTCCTTACCTGCTCTTGAAACAGCATCTTTAAATTCCTTATACCCCTTATCTTCTGGTCCGCATCCTTCAGACATGGATATAACTCTTATTTTTTTATCTTCAGGCAAGGTTTTATTGATTTCTATAACTCTATCAATTACCTTTGCTACCTTTTCAAAATCGTTTTTCGTATTTCCATTTTTATCAGTATAATCATTATCATCTGCAAAATAATATATGTCAGCTTCTGATGCTACACCAACACTCTTTCCAGCAGCTATGGAAGTTACAGCAGGACCATGTTCAAGATTATCACCTTTAGGATTGAACATCTCTTCATAATGTTTTATTCTATCATTATAATCGACATGTTTATTTTTCAATGGTGAATCTAATATAGCTATTCCTATGTTTTTTCCTGTTATTCCTTCCTTATGCAGCTTACTAATACCAAGACCAGGATCTTTTCCTAATTCTAATACTTTTTCAGGGTTAAAGTCCTCAGGCATTTTATCTTTTGATGGCCATTTTGTTGTACTGTCAAAATATGCATTAAAAAGGTCTTTCCTTCTTCCCTTTAGGTCTAGCTCGGATAAATCTTTTCTGCGTAAATCAACCTGCATTAAATTCAACTTTTCCGGACTTGGAAAATCATCATAAAAAGCCGGCAGTTCATACATTTTATCTAGGTTTGATTCAACTAGTTTGTTTGCAACTGGTTTTTCCTCGGTAGATTTATTATTTAGAAGCTTGTCTTTGATTAAGTAGCCACCGGATAATAGGATAGCCACTGCTCCCATTAACAATATTAATTTATACTTTCTCATCTTCTCACCCCAAATTTTTCAGTTAAGATATATACTGAAATCTTCCCCATTTTCTTTGTCAAAATTGAACAATAAATCTACTTAACCTTTTGAAGAACGTAGTAATAAGGCTTCTGACCTCTATCTATATAGTCCCCATTTTTAAATTCGAAAAATAGGTATTGTTCTCTATCAATATTCTTGATAGTATATTTCATAGCTGTTTTATCTACGTGATGTATGATATAGCCTTTTGTCCATGTAAACCAGCTCACAGGAGTTTTTTCATCTGACTTTATGTCTCTTGTCATAGGTTGAGTCATTTTACCATTTTCAAGCATAACAATGCTTTTTAAATACAACTGTCCCTGCCAATCCTGCTTTCCCGGTTTAAAATCATTAATTTCTTTAACGAAATCAACGCATTCCCATTTTCCGATTACAGTCTTATCATTAACAAATGGATAATCAATTTTATCCTCTAGGGCAGTTTTATTTATCGGTGTTTTAGCAGGTTCTGCCTTCGCATTTGTAAGAGATATACTGCTAACTATTAATAGTGCCGCAAAGGCAGCTATAGATAGCTTATAGGTACTTTTTTTGAATTCTTTAATTATAGTAACCCTCCTTTTTATTTTAGATTTTTTATTAATAATGCCTGCCATTGCTGGCAGCCATGGCGCCCTGGAATATATTTCAGAAAGAGTAATAATTGAAAGGCCGTAATTATAAATCTCTGATTCATTTATACAAAATAATGCCATGCAGTCGCAGCATATTTCTCTATCTTCACGCATCTTATAAAATGCATACCAAATTAGAGGGTTAAACCAATGTATAATTGAAAGCATTGTAATAATATAATTAATTAGTATATCTTTGCGTTTTATATGGGCTAACTCATGCAAAAATATATATTTTAAATTATCATAATTATAACTTTCAAATAAATTAGATGGTATAAGTATCTTGGGTTTTAACACACCTAATAGAGCTGGAGTTTTAACAAGATTTGTTTCAACAATAGAAACCTCTTTATTCAAATTAATAAGCTTTTTGCATTTTTTCAAATGTTCATGTATTTTCTTATCACCTACGTAGCTACAATTCCTGATAGAATATAAAAATCTTATATAGCTTATGGATATTAATAAGAACCCAATTACCGTACCGATTATCCATATCTTAGGGCAATATGCAGTTAAATAATTTATTGTTTTAAATTTTATGACACTAGCTTTGTCCTCACCTATCTTTTGATTATTATTGCCATACCCTGCTTCAACATTAACGCTTCCAGCATCTGCTCTATTCATATAAATATCCCTAAAGGATTGAACATAGGAGTTAGCTCCAATCCTTGAAATATAATTATAAATACTGATATTGCTTGCTGGGGTTACCGGAAAAACAAGTCTTATAACAAGTATAAGCCAAAGGGCATACTGAAACTTTATTGTAATCTTGTCTTTTACTAAAAACCTAATTAATAGAATAAAAGGAACTATTACAACTGCCATAATAGACAGCTGAAAAATGATGCTAAAGAAATATTTAAGAATTAAGTTTACATCATCCAAAGCTTATTACTTCCTTTCTTCAAGAATGCGAGTTAATTCTTCTATGTCTTCTTTTGTAAGACTTTCATCTTCAATAAAATTGAGAAGCATATTTTTTAGCGAGCCTCTGTAAACTCTTTGTAAAAAAGACTTACTTTCTTCTTTAACGCAATCTACCTCTTCTGCTAAGGGATAATATTTGTACTCTCTTTTATACTGCTCGTAGCCTAAAGCCTTCTTATCTACAAGCCTTCTTATTAAAGTCTTAACAGTTTTAGGTTGCCATTCCTTCTTATCCTTTAAAGCATCTATTACTTCTCCTGCAGTGCAGTTAGAATTTTGCCAAATAATCTTCATTATTTCCCATTCTGAATCTGATATTTTTAGAGAATCCATAATTTTTTTACCTCCTGCAAGTTCAAGATAGATTACATTTGTAAGCCTTAACATCATATTACCTTATATTGTAATAAGAGTCAATAATAATATATTAATTGTAAAAATATACAATAAAAACTTAGGGCATGTTTACTTTAATGCCCTAAGTTTTTCTATTTTAAAACCTCAAATTTATATCCTTGTCCCTTCAAGTACTCAATGATCTTTGGCAGAGCCTCTGCAGTTGTTTCCTTTCCAGCGGTATCATGCATAAGTATTGTTAATTGATGCTGTCCTCTTGCTGTACTTTTAACTCCTTGTATTAGCTGCTCTACTGATTTTTTCTTTGACTCAGCGTCACCGCTTAAGCAGTTCCAGTCTATATAGGTATAGCCGGCTTCTTCTGCCGCCTTTTGATAAGCTTGTTTACCAAAAGAGCCTCCAGGGAATCTTATTAGTTTATCGTTGTAATCACCGATTACAGATTTTATTATAGAATCATTTTTCTTTAAGTCTTCTAGAAAGTTGCTTGTGTTGCTGTAAAGATACTTGTAATTATGAGAATAAGTATGATTACCAATAGTATGACCTTCTGCTTTTTCTCTTTTCAAAAGTTCTGGGTTTGATTTTACAGTTTGTCCAACAACAAAGAAGGTTGCTTTAATATTTTCTTTTTTTAGAATATCTAAAACAGCTGGAGTTACTTTATAAGATGGACCATCGTCAAAGGTTAAATATGCTATCTTATCTCCCTTGCTACTGTTGTTTGCTGAAGAAGCAGTTTTATTTGTATCGCTATTTTTTGTAGTAGTGACTACTATACTTTTTGTCTCACTAGACTCTGTTTGCTTTATTGGAACTTCTTGTTTGGTTTTTTCTTCAGGCTGCAGATTCTTTTTATCCTCTGCATTCTTATCAGCATTACTTTCTGCTGAAGCTTGTACATTATTATCGTATTTCTGTATATTATCAACCTTTGCTGTTGCTCGTGCTATATCAAGCTTAAGATATAATGTTGCAGCAGAAATAACTACCGCCAATATTATCATTAATGCCTTGAGGCCCCTTCTACGTTTTTTTCTTGATTTCATCAAAATCCTCTCCCATCTCCGCTTAATTGTCTAATTAAAGTATATAACGTAATAATTAGGGAGAGGTTTCAAATAAATTATCAAACTATTACAAAATGATTACAAATTTCTATCTTGCTATTTTTGCCCAATCGTCAACGTAGCTCCCCGTAGCCCAATGAGCCATTACAGGAACTTCACCTTTTTTTAGCCTAATCCTATTTTGCACATCTGAAAGCTTCCCATCCTTTATTGGAAGTACAAGTATATCAGTACTTGTAATTATCACATCAAAATCTCTGTTAGGAGAAGAAAAGGCATCAATTGCTTCTGATTCCTTTTCTTTTATTTCACTAAACGAGGGATATAATTCATCATATACAATCATGCTCTTTGTGATTGCATAGCTCATATCAAAATCTTTATAATTCTTTTCATCTGTATTTTTTCTTGATCTGAGAATCCACCTGCCTGCCCTTCTAAAAACGCCCCAATTGATTTCATTAAAATTTGCTGTATTCTTTTCGCTACTATCCTCCTTAAGAAGAGAATTTGACAACCCTTGCCCAAGTGCAGCAGCGAATTTCAAAGGAGTACTTTTTAAATTATCTATAGGAAGAACCTGAAGCTTTTTATCACTTGTTTCAATAGAAACATAATCACTTCCCACAAAATTAATTATCGCACTGCTGCCTTGCGAAAATTCTTTTATATTTTTATAGTTATCTTTATTTATATCTTTTTTCATTGGGTATGCCCATAAACTATTATCGCTGCCGAGCTGCCAAAATCCATCCATTCTCGGAAGAAGTATATTATTAACCTCAGTTACCGGCATAAAGTTTTTATTAATATAGCTTATCCAAATTGTCCTATAGCTTCCTTTCGCATCTCTTAAACCCAGGAGAAATCCTGACTTATTCTTTACTTCCTTTTCCTTTGCAGAAGCGATACTCTTATAATCAATAAAATTTTCTTTATTTTTAGCTGTACCATCTTTGTTGCTGTCACTTTTTTTGAAGAATAAAAGAGTATCTTCATTTTGCTTCACTATAGAATTTTCATTTATTTTTACATATTCATCATAATACCTATCCTTAGAGCTTATTGTTATGACCTCAACCTTCTCCTCCTTAAGCCCTAAGGTCTTAGGGTTTATCTTAAAGTTATCCCAAAAGTAATTATACGCATTAACAAGCTTCACTTTATAGCTTGGTGAATCACACAGCTTATCATCAAAAACAGCGGTTTTACTATTAAAGCTTGCTGGCTTATTGAGCCATTGATCTTTGTCCTTGTCACTTAAATTTTTATCTCCAAAAACAACTGTTTTATCGACTATCCATTCTCCTTCTATTGGAGCTTTCACTAACTTCCTTGGAGTTATTTCTGCATTTAAGGATAAATCCAAGCTGCTGTGCAATAGATACATAACTATTAAAATTACACTAAAAAGAACTACATATATTTTTTTCAAGCCTTCGCACCCTCTTCTTTATTTATAGGAAATTTTATAGTTACTGTTGTTCCTTCTCCAAATGTACTTTCAATAAAGATTGCTCCGTCATGAAGCTCCATTATCTCCTTGCTTATAGATAATCCAAGACCATTTTTGGACATGCTGCTTTTTCCTTTAAAAAACTTTTCCATTACATGAGAAAGTTCATCTTTTGGTATTCCCATACCTGTATCATAAACCTTTATCACTATGCTATCCTCTTCTTCAGTACAAGTCATCTCTACCTTGCCGCCGGCAGGGGTAAATTTAAAGGCATTGTCCAGCACATTTATTATAACTTGATTTACTCTGTTTCCATCAGCAAATATCAGGCTCATATTTTCCTGTGCTTTTACTGTAAAATTAATATTTTGACGATTTGCCCTTGGCATAAACTGTTTTTCCAAATACAAAAGATTATTTTTTATATCTATATAGTCCTTCTTTAGAGATACTTTCCCGGAAATGAATCTTGAAAAATCCAGAAGCTCCTCAACCATTAAAGTAAGCCTGTCGCTTTCCTTTTCTATAATATTTAAGCCGTCTATTAGTTCACTTTTATTATCTAATTGTCCTGTTTTAAGTGTTGACGCCCAGCCCTTGATAGAGGTAAGAGGGGTTCTAAGCTCATGAGAAACTGAAGCTATAAACTCATTTTTAAGCTTATCATTTTTTAATATCTCTTCAGCCATGGAGTTAAAAGCTACCGATAGAGTTCCTATTTCATCCTTTCTATTTATGTTAAGCCTTTCATTAAACTTGCCTTCTGCAATTTTTTCCGCCATATTTGTAACTTCTTTAATAGGTTTTACAATAGAGTTGGAAATTTTTATGCTTATCAAACTGGATATTACTATTACCACAAGTCCTATAGAAATAAATATGTAAGTTATTCTTTTAGTAATTTCATCTACCTCTGAAAGCGAGGTTACAAATCTTAAAACACCTTCAATTTTTCCTGAAGACATAAGAGGATAGGACATATACATTATTCTTTCCCCTGTAGCTTTGTCCTTAGCTGTTGTGCTGCTTAGCTTTCCCTCCAAGGCTCTTTCCACATCCTCGGCCTCAACCTTTTCCTCTGTAAAATTACCAACTGAATCTAAAAGCATCTTTTTATCCTTATTGATTATTTGAACTTCTGCATTTGTATTTTTCCAAAATATATCTGCATTGTCTTCAATATTCTTTTCAAGACTAGAAGATGAAAAATAGTTATTGTAAAAATCTGCTGAAGCTTTAATTTGATTTCCAACGAGTTCCTTCATATTATTGTTGTAATACTTGTCTAAGGCAGAAATCAAAAAAACCTCCAAAACGCTTACGGTTATAAGTATTACTATAAAATAGCTTAGAACTAATCTTTGAGTTATACTCTTCAAAAAATCACCTTCTAACTTTACTTTTCATGATTTATAATTATATCATTAAAAATAATCTCTATATATCAGTAAAACTTACTTGTAATTAAATTGTAACCATTTAATGTCTATACAATGATAAACTTAATACTATAATGGGTTTTATAAAGAGGTGTTATGTGATGTACAAGGTTTTGATAATAGAAGATGAGGAATCCATAAGAAAATTTGTTAAAATAAATTTTGAAAGAAATAACTTTAAGGTTGTTGAGGCTGCTTCAGGTGAAGATGGGATAAAGATGGCTCAAAAGGAAAATCCTCAAATTGTAATACTGGATTTAATGCTTCCAGGAATTGATGGCTTTAAGACCTGCGAGATTCTTAGAAGTTACTTTCCCAACATAGGAATCATAATGCTCACTGCAAAGGGACAGGATATGGATAAAATAATGGGCCTTGAATTTGGAGCAGATGATTATATGGTTAAACCCTTTAACCCCCTTGAGCTTATAGCCAGAACAAAATCACTGCTCAGGCGTATTGGTGAACCTAAGACAGAGACTGCTAATATACTGAATTCAGGGCTGATAAAGATAGATATCTTTTCTATGAAAGCTTATAAGGAGGATAAGGAAATTGACCTGACTCCAAAGGAATATATGCTTTTAAAAACCTTCATAGAAAATGAAAATAAAGCCTTTACAAGAGATGAACTTTTAAACATAGTGTGGGGCTATGAATATTTTGGCGATACAAAAATTGTGGATGTAAATATCCGAAGATTAAGAGAAAAAATAGAAGCCCTTCCCTCAAAGCCAGAGTATATAGAAACCGTATGGGGAGTAGGCTATAGGTGGAAGAAGCATTAAAACAAGCACATTGAAATTCATGGTTATTTGAAATTTCGATGTGCTTTTATTTATACAAAATATTTTACTTTTTAGTATCGCTTGGTGTTGTTGTTCCGCCTGTTGATCCTGCACCAGTGTTTCCCCCCGTATTTGTGCTGCCTGCTCCATTCCCTGCTGCAGGCGGCTGGGTTTGACCAGATGGAGTAGTCTTAGGCGGCTCAACCGGATTTTGATTTCCCGGTGGGTTCTGTGCTGCAGGCGGCGCTTGTACTGGAGGTTGAGTCACAGGAGTCTGTGTCGCAGCAGGAGTCTCTGTTTTTGACTTTTGCTCGGCTTCTTTTTTCTTTTCTGCCTCTATTATATCCGCATTATAAACCTTACTGTTATTTGGTACCGATAATTTTGCCGGCACAGTATTATAAATAAATTTAAAGATCTCTTTAGCATTATAGCTTAAATCGGGTATCAGAACTGAGGCTCCGTTTATCTTTGTATCCTTAAAATGATTATCAACCGGTATCCTAGTTGTCTCCGGTGTAAAATTATCAAGCTTGTATACTGTATAAACTAATTTAAGCATAGGCTCAAATTCTATATTTGTTTTCAAATATGGTGAAATAGTTGAATAAAGTTTAGGATAGCTTGTAACCTTTGTTTCCTTAACCTTTGAAAGTAGAAGTGAAAGTACTCTCCTTTGTCTTTCTGTTCTTTCAAAATCATTGTTCCCTACTTTTCTTATTCTGCTGTAGGATAGGGCCTGCTGTCCGTTAAGCTTCTGAACACCCGGTCCTTGAAGCAGCGTTGAATTATCACCATTTACATCTTCAATATATTTATTAATTTCCTTTACTTCATAATCCTTTACTTCAAGCTCTACACCGTTTAATGTATCAATAAGCTCTTGAAAACCTTTAAAGTCGATAGCCACATATTTATCTAAAGAAAGGCCGAAGTTATATTTTATAGTCTTTTTAAGAAGTTCTATTCCTCCAAGCTCAAAGGCAGCATTAATCTTTTGATAGCCATGCCCCGGTATTTCTACATACATGTCCCTCATAAGAGATGTAAGCTTTACTTTCTTATCCTTAGGATCAACTGTTGCAATTATCATTGAATCCGTTCGTGAATCCTCGAATTCTCCTCTTGTATCAACCCCAACTAAAAGAATATTAACTATATCAGATTCAAGTCCGTAATCTACATCCTGCGGTTCTTCCGGAGCCTGTACCTCTGGAGTATAGGTATTTTCAGAGGGTTTATTAGCATCTGCTGCTACTATATTATTATATGAATGTCTGACATACAAATAAGCTCCCGCTATTGAACCGATTACAATAACCGCAGCTGATGCACTAATCGTTATTATCTTACCTTTTTTTGAAAGCTTTTTAAAGGAAAAATTCTTAAGTTTCCACATATCCCGCACCATCCCAATAATGATTAAAATCAAGCAAACATGCTAGTCCAAAATTTAATATTAGATATACAAATGATTTCAATTATAAATTTATACCTTGTGAATAAATTGTTAAAATCCACTGTTTTTATAGTCTTCAAACTAAGTGTTAGCAGTGTTTTATATACATTATACTACTATTACGGAAAAGGTGAAGTAAAAGTTTAAGCTTTTCCATTTTTTAATAAAATAGAAGAGCAGCCGGCTAGGGGGATAGACCAACTGCTCACTACGTAATTTATGGATTATAATATTGAGGTCATTTAAAAGTATTGCCAGCAATTTATTTTTTAATCACAGTAACATAAAAAACTTTATTGCATTGTAAATACTTTATTCTGAAAACTGATCCTTTATAGAATAACCTAAATCCGGAGAAAGCTTATTTAATTTTTGAAGCAGCTCATCTTTTTTAGCTCCAGCTAAGGGCTTTGGGCTATAGTTATTAATATAGTCTACAGAAGATATGCTGCAAGGTATAACACGAACTGCATACTTTTCAAGTTTCTTGTTAGTAAAATTAAGCTTAAGCTGAAGAATAAAGGTATCCTTATCCGGTGGGTTTTTATTTCCGCCAAAAGCAAAGTTTCCCATGCTGTAGGCTATGGTCTTGCCTTTATAAGTTTCAAGTCCTTGAATTACATGAGGATGATGCCCAACAATAAGATCAGCACCCTTATCAATTGAAAAATGTGCTAAATACTTTTGAGTTGCATTCGGACTATACTTTCCTTCTTCACCCCAGTGGAAGTTAACTACAACAAAATCAGCTTCCTTCTTTAAGCCTTCAATATCACCTTGAAGCTTTTTAAGAAAGGCATTATCATAACTAAAGCCTCTATAGCCTAAATATCCTACCTTTATGCCTTTAGCTTCAGTTACCCACTTGTTGCCTTCCCCAAAGTAATTTACATTAGCTGCCTGCAAAGATTTAAGCGTATCATTAAACCCCTGCTGCAAATAATCATAAATATGGTTGTTTGATACATTTACTCCTTCAATATTTCCAAGTACAAAAGCCTTTGCATACTCAGGAGGCGCTTTAAAGGTAAATTCCTTTTCAGCCTTTTTGTTTGCTGTCGTAAAAGTAGTTTCTAAATTTGCTGTAGTTATATCATCTGCCTTAAATATATCGGCAACATTCTTAAAGAAGTATCCTAAGTCGTTATTGTTTTTTCCTAAAACATCTGGCAGGCTTTGCGCAAAGGCAAATTTATCATCATGTCCTATAGTGCAGTCGCCAACACTTGTTATTACAAGCTCTGCAGAAGCTGCTGCTGGCTTCTCAGGAACCTGAGGTTTAATTTCCTCGGCGGGCTTCACTGCCTCTGTAACTTTATTATTATTCTTTTCAGCTGAAATTTTATTGTTTGTTAGCCTGTAGCCTATGTAAAACCCTAAAGCTAGGAAAGATATAGTTAACAGAGACGCAACCACTATTACCTTGTTCTTTGATTTCTTTTTCGATCTTTTTCTTCTCATATTTTCCTCCTTTCACTCGGAACACTGGGTAGTTTAAGAATGCTCGTTTCCACTCGCAAACTACCCGCACAAGTGCATTTAGCACTTGTACCTCCTTTCACTCGGAACACTGGGTAGTTTAAGAGTGCTCGTTTCCCTTTTGGCACTGGGCAACTTAATGCATTCTCTATCGCTCACAAGTCGCCCGCTAAAGTCCATTTAGGACTTTAGCCTCGCAAACTACCCGTTCAAGTGCATTCAGCATTACTATCTTTCTTAGATGTAAAAATGAGACATCTTGTATAAAAATTGTATAGTAAGTTTAACAAAATAGCCATAGATTTTTATTTTTTTAATCTTTTTGTAACCTTTATATTTGTTATAATGTATATGGAGTTTTATATAACATTCTTCAAGGGGGGACTTTAATTGCTGAAATTGCTGCCGTTTTTAAAAAACTACAAGAAAAATGTGTTTCTCGGTCAATTTTTTAAGCTTTTAGAAGCTATATTTGAACTTACTATTCCAACGCTTATGGCTCTCGTTATAGATAATGGAGTAAAAAACAAGGATGTATCCTACACATTGAAAATGGGAGCATTGATGCTTCTTATCGCTGTAGTGGGAATGATATGCGCCTTTACCTGTCAGTATTTTGCCTCCATAGCCTCTCAAGGCTTTGGAACAATAGTAAGAAATTCTATTTTTAAGCATATAGGAACTCTATCCCACACTGAAATTGACAGCTTTGGTACAGCATCTCTTATAAACAGAATTACAAATGATGTTACTCAGCTTCAATTTGCTGTTGCCATGTGGATTCGACTGGTGGTACGAGCTCCTTTTTTATGTATAGGCGGACTCATTATGGCTATGATTCTGGATTTTAAGCTTTCTATTGTAATACTTGTTATACTGCCTTTATTTGCAATAGTTTTATTTTTAGTTATGTCCAAATCAATTCCACTTTATAAAACTGTGCAGGGAAACCTTGATAAATTAGCTGCAGTCCTTAGAGAAAATCTTTCCGGCGTAAGGGTTATAAGAGCCTTTGCAAGAACAACTCATGAAAAGGACAGGTTTAAAAGTTCAAACACAGCTTTGTCAGATACTGCAATATCTGTTGGAAAGCTTTCTTCCTTAATGAACCCTGCAACCTCAATAATAATGAACTTTGCAATTATAGCAATTATATGGTTTGGTGGCATTAGGGTAAATGTAGGCGGAATGACTCAGGGACAAATTATAGCTTATATAAACTATGTAACTCAGATTTTTTCTTCACTTATAATAGTTGCAAGCCTGGTTGTTACCTTTACAAAGGCTGCTGCCTCAGCTGCTCGTGTAAATGAAGTATTTGAAACTAAAGGAAGCATTGTGGAAAAGTCTTCAAACTTAGCTGATAGCTTGGACGATAATTCTCCTGCAGTTGAATTTCAAGGAGTTTCTTTTACATATAAACAATCAAATGAATATGCGCTAAAGGATATTTCCTTTAAAATATTTAAAAACCAAACTGTCGGAATAATAGGAAGCACAGGTTCCGGTAAGAGCACTCTTGTAAATCTTATACCTAGATTTTACGATTCAACTGAAGGAAATGTGCTCATAAATGGAATAGATGTTAAAGATTATTCACTTGAAACACTTAGAAATAAAACAGGTGTAGTTCCTCAAAAGGCTGTGCTTTTTTCCGGAACTGTATCTGAAAACATCCGCTGGGGACTTGAAAGTGCTTCTGATAATGAGATAGAGGCTGCAGCAAAAATTGCTCAGGCTGCTGAATTTATAGAAAAGCTTCCTGAAGGCTATGAAACCTATATATCCCAAGGCGGTTCCAATTTCTCGGGCGGTCAGAAGCAAAGGCTGACTATAGCCAGAGCCTTAGTTAAGCATCCTGAAATACTGATTTTAGATGACAGTTCCAGCGCTCTAGACTATGCTACGGATGCAGCCTTGAGAAAAGCCCTTAAGGATTCCACTGAAAATATGTCTGTAGTTATAGTTTCACAGCGTGTTAACTCAGTAAAAGATGCGGATTTTATTATTGTACTTGATGATGGTGTACAGGCAGGTATAGGAACTCACAAGGAACTCTTTAAAAACTGTGAGGTTTACAAAGAAATCTGCTTATCTCAACTTGACAGCAAGGAGGTAGATGAGCTTGAAAAATAATACGCTGCTTAGAATTTTAAAATATGTAGGAAAATACAAAGGGTATTTGGCTTCGGTTATATTCTTTTCCTTTGCCTGCAATATGCTTCTAATTATAGCTCCCTTCTACACCGGAAAAGCTATTGACAATATTGTCTCAAAAGGTAATGTAAACTTTTCTGCAATATTAAAAATAGTTATTCTGCTTGCTGTTATATATGCCATAAGTGCGATTTTCCAATGGCTGCTTTCTGTGTTTACAAGTATAATATCAAATCGTACAGTAAGAGATATAAGGCAGCAGGCTTTTGATAAAATAAATACTCTATCACTAAAATACTATGACACTCATCCTCATGGAGATATAATAAGCAGGCTTACTAATGATATTGACTCTGTTTCAGAGGGACTTCTTCAAGGTATTACCCAGCTTTTTTCAGGAGTTATAACCCTTGTAGGTTCCTTTGCATTTATGGTGAAGTTAAGTCCTATAATAACTCTTGTAGTAGTCATTATAACTCCACTTTGTTTTTTGATTTCTTCTTTTATTGCAAAGCGTTCAAGAAAAATGTTCAGAGAACAGTCTAAAACCTTAGGCGAGCTTAATGGTTATATAGAAGAAATTATAGGAAATCAAAAGATTGTTAAAGCCTTCAACTACGAAGAGCGCTCTCAGCAAAATTTTGAAGAGATAAATGCAAGACTTTATGAATGCGGACAAATGGCTCAGTTTTATTCTTCCCTTACAAATCCCGCAACCAGATTTGTAAATAATACTGCTTATGTATTATCAGGAATAATTGGAGCATTGCTTTCAATAGCGGGCGGACTTTCTATAGGAAAGATATCAAGCTTTTTAATTTATTCCACTCAATTTTCTAAGCCTATAAACGATATAACAAGTATTGCGACTCAGCTTCAGGCTGCTATTGCTTCTGCTGAGAGAATTTTTAACATCTTAGATGAAGCTTCTGAAAGCTTTGACGGTGATAAAGTACCTGAACTTCCAGAGGTAAGCGGTCACGTAAGCTTTAATAATGTTTATTTTTCCTATAAACAGGACGTTCCATTAATTGAAGGCTTGAATATGGATATAAAACCCGGAAGCACAGTTGCTATCGTTGGTCCAACAGGCGCAGGCAAGACTACCCTTGTAAATCTGCTTATGAGATTTTACGAATTAAACAGCGGCAGCATATCAATTGATGGTATTAATATTCAGGAAGTTACAAAAGACAGTCTGAGACGTTCTTTTGGAATGGTGCTTCAGGAAAGCTGGCTCTTTGCAGGAACTATCAAGGATAATATAGCTTATGGAAAGCCGGATGCTTCTATGGCAGAAATCATAAATGCCGCTAAAGCCTCTCATGCTCACAGTTTTATAAAAAGACTTCCTCAAGGCTACGATACTCTCATAGTTGAAGAAGGTGGCAATTTGTCTCAAGGACAAAGGCAGCTTCTAACTATTGCAAGAGTAATGCTTATGGATCCTTCAATGCTAATTTTAGATGAAGCTACAAGCAGCATTGATACCTTAACGGAAGCAAGAATTCAAAAGGCCTTTTTAACACTAATGAAGGGACGCACAAGCTTTGTTATAGCTCACAGACTCTCTACCATTCGTGATGCAGATTTAATTCTTGTCATGAAAAACGGACACATAATAGAACAAGGCAATCATGAAGAACTGCTTAAAGAAGAAGGATTTTATGCTAGGCTATACAATAGCCAATACGCCAATTCTTAGCTATACTTGCTGCTGATTTTAAAAAGACACAGAAAACGCGGAAGCATAATCTTTTCTTCCGCAGCTTCTGTGTTTTTCTTAATTTCCCTATTTAAATCCTACCAGTTAATAGAATGATACATCATTTCTAATTTATGAAGATTTATATTCTCATGAGTAAATTTTATCATATAATTGAAATTTCCTAATCAATATGCTACTATAAAATAAAAGACCAACCAGTCGGTTTTAATAAGGAGACTATTATGGCACCTAAAATTTCTGATGAAGCAAAAATCTTAAGAAGAAATATAATAATAGATCATGCTATGAAATTATTCTCCAAGAAAGGTTTCACTGAAACCTCCATGGATGACATTGTAAAGGCTTCCGGCATAAGCAAGGGAGGAATATATAATTATTTTAAAAGTAAAGAAGAAATATTTTTAGCCATTGCAGAAGATCGGTTTGCTCAAAGGCATAAGCTTGTTCAAAGCTTTACTAGCAATATGTCTAATAAGGAAAAATTAATTAAATATATTGAATGGATACTTTATGGCCAGCTTAACGAAGAAGCAAGACTTAATGCAAGGTTTACCTTTGAGTTTTGGTCTGTGCTTTCAAAAAATAAGGATACCTCAGATAAAGCAAAAGAAAGATATGAGCTTTTCAAAAGGGACCTTTCAGATATACTGAAGTCCGGAGTAGAAAATGGTGAATTTAAAAAGGATTTAGATATTGCTTCAATGGTATATATAATTCTGTCAAGTATGGATGGCATGGGATTTTTCAATAGTGTTATGGATGTACCAATCAATGAGAGCATCATAAAAAACTACATAGATATTATTTTAAAATCATTATAGATGGGGGTAACTAAAAATGATAACTTATAAAAATTGCTTGGAAGTTGAGAAAAGTCTTATTTACGAAGCATTTAAAATCGGATTTTCAGACTATATAATAAAAATGGAGGTCCCCGAAGATTTCTTTTTTAAAAGATTTTTCGGTCCGGAAGGAAATAATTTAGAAACTTCCTTTATAGCCTTAGATGAAGATAAGCCTATAGGGGTAATATTAGGTGCCATCAAAACTTATGAAGGCATTAAAACAATAAGATGCGGAACCTTGGCAGTTCATCCTGAGTACAGAGGAAAAGGAGTAAGCAAAAACCTTCATGATCTTCATAAGGCAGCCGCAATCAAAGCAGGCTGCAGGCAGCTATTTTTAGAAGTTATAGTTGGAAATGACAGAGCAATTAACTTTTATAAAAAGAACGGCTATGAAAAAATCTATGACTTAAGCTATTATTCCCTAACTGATTTAAACAAGCTGTCCTTTAAAGAAAACCATGACATTATTATTAAAGAAATACCCTTTGAAGAATTAGAAAAAGCCTTTGAAAATCTTAAAGATACTCATATAAACTGGCAAAATGATTTAGACTATCTTAAAAAATCAGAAGGTCAATTAAGCTTTGGAGCCTACAAAAACAACATATTAATAGGCGCTATCAGCCTAAACAAATCTTCTAAAGTAAGTTTTATATGGGTAAGCCCTGAGTTTAGAAACAACGGTATAGGAACAGATTTAATATTAAAGGGTGTAGATGAATTAAAGCTTGAAAAGTTAAGCATAAGCTTTCCAAACAACGCCTCCCTTCAAGGCTATGTAAATCACAAAGGCTTCACTAGAGATATTATAAGCCAGTACGAAATGTACTATACACTTTAATGATAAAAGGCCCACTATTAGCGTAAAACTATAGTGGGCTTTTTAAATATTTGTTTTCCTAATTCATCAAGCTTTATAATAATCTTTGCTTAAAGCATTGAAATTAATCACTTCTATATCTAAATCTGCTATAGTAATATTTTTTCATTTTAAGTCTCTCACCTCCTTGCATAGATATACTGCTTAAAATATCAAAAGGTTTCCGAATAATAAATAAATCGTACAACAAGATTTCTGTCGCGATATCTTCTTTTCATGATATATAGAAATATTGATATCATGAAAAGATAAAAGCAAGAGCGTAACTGCTCTTGCTAATTAACAGATAAGTAAATCTTATATAAGGTGAATTTATTTGCTTTACCGTATATTATTATTTTTTAGATAATATTTAAAAATTTATCTGTCTCGTTATGTTCTCTTCCAGTTTAACATTATACTTCTCGTACTTGCTAAAGCCAATTATAAGCACTGCAACAAACATCAATGCTGCTGATACGGGGAAGTAATAGGAAAAGCCTATTTTATCTAAAATGATTCCCATTATATTATTAGTTATAAACTGTCCTAAGGATATAAATAAATTAATTATTCCCATAAACTCTCCCAGTCTTTCAGGCGGAACTATTTCAGCAAGTATGGAATATACAGTAACCTGTATTGCAATAAATCCAATTCCTATAAAGGAAAGCATTATATATAACGCTCCTGTGCTTCTTATAAAAATCGCACACACTAAAGCAATGGTGAACACTACTGCCCCAAGCATAAGTACCTTTCTTCTTTC
This sequence comes from Clostridiales bacterium oral taxon 876 str. F0540, assembly GCA_000466585.1. Taxonomy (GTDB): domain Bacteria; phylum Bacillota; class Clostridia; order Clostridiales; family Clostridiaceae; genus Clostridium_AT. The sequence continues at coordinate 144,279 of KE993490.1, read as the reverse complement.
AATTTTGTCTGATAAAACTCCAATTGGATAAGCAAAAACTGCTCCTGCCACAGTTATTAAAAGAAGTCCTGTGCTGGCGGCTCCTTCTGAAATACTCAAAACCTTAACACAATATTTAACGAAGAAAGGCGTAATGCAGCCATAGCTTAGGTATATAAAAAATACTGCCATAAACAGTTTAAATACTGCCGGATATTTATAAAAGTCAATTTTGATTTTCTTTGTTTCAATAATTTTGCTGTTATCTTCTTTAATAAATAATATTGCTCCGAGTACAGTAACAAGTCCAAGTGCAGCTGCTATAAAAAATGGCAGACTCTTGTTTTTATCCCAAAGGGATGGTCCTACAATAAAAATAATACCGCTTCCTATAACGCTTACTACCTTTGAAAAACCATTTGCAAGTCCAAGCTTGCTGTCTTCAACAACTTCCGGAATAAGTGAATAATAAGGCCCTTGATAAAAGTTTAAGCTGAAATAAAATGAAAATGCTGTTATAAATAACAATAAATAACTTTTTGTAAAAGGCATTAAGCACATAAAAAATGCTGAAACTACTGCCCCAATAATTATAAAAGGCTTTCTTCTTCCCATCTTAAAATTGCTTCTATCGCTTATGATTCCTGCCAAATATTGAACAAATATACCCGTAAAAGCCCCCATTGAAACTAAAATAGCAAGCTGGCTATTATTTTTTGCTATGGTACCTGCAAGCATAGGTATAAGCACCATATTCATAGCCCATAAAAGTCCTACCCCCATATTTGGCACTCCAATAACATATGGAACAAACTTTTTATTCATTATAATTCCCCCTCCCCTAAATCATAAAGATATTACTGCTTCTCAATAAATTTATCTATTTTTTATAAAGCTTAAAGCCATAGCTATAACTAAATCAATCTGCTCCTCTGCTTTTACATCCTTATCGCTTTTGATAATATTTCCTCTTAGTACAAGCTTTTGGCAAAGACTCATAAGAGCATGTGTTGTTGTTATATAAAAGATTTCCGAATCAATATTTTGTGCTATACTTCCATCCCGTCTGCCATAATCTATGGCTTCAAATATTACCTTTTTCAAACCAACTATATTTTTTTCGTAGTTTTCCAGCCTTTCAGGATTTATCTTCTCCTTAATAATATAATTATCAAATTCCTCGATAAATCTTATAAAATCCTTATGTTCCATATATAGTACTTTAAAAACCCCTAATATTCTCCCGACTCTATCAAGTCCACTTATCTTTTCAAAGCTTTCATTAACATATTTGCCATACAAAAGTCCTATTTCTTCTTCCCAAAACCTAACAGCCGCTTCTATTACAAGTTCCGGTTTTGTTTTAAAATATCTATAAACGGAAGCCACACCAACCTTTGCCTTCTCTGCAATATCAGTCATTTTTGAGTTTTCGATTCCCTTTTCCTGAAATACCTCTATTGATGCAGCAATAACCTCCTCTTTTCTCTTTTGCTTTTCTGCTTCTATTTCTCTTTTTCTATTTGTTTCCATACTTAAAAACTCCCTGCATAATTTGATATAATAAAGGAATAGCTGTATTCTTTGTTATTGTGTATTTTAAATTCTTCATGCAGATTGGCTACACCGGGCAAATCACCACCAACACCACACTGCATATAATCTATATTCAAGGTGTTAAATTCTCTAAAAGGAAGCTCATGAATATGCTTTGCCGTTTGTAAATCCTTTTGGCTATAAGGCCAAGCACTAAAATTTAAAAATTCACCTGAACAATCTTGAATATTTATGCCTTTTCCAGCTTTATTTAAAACATTGATCCACCTTACTTCAGTTCTGTTTCCGTTTTCCTGGGGCCTCATATAATTATGAATAAGTTCATTTACAGTTCCTTTATATATACCTGTCTTAGCTCCGGTATTTCTATCAATATAGTTCTCATGAGGACCTTTACCGAAGAAACTTATAAATTCATAAGCCTTAGGAACAGCCATCTGCATTCCTATCCTATACATGTTCTTTTTAGGCGTAAGAATATGCCTAACCTTAATTTGTCCCTTTACATTTATGGTGTATTCTGTTATTACATCTCCAATGCAGTTTTTAACCTTCTGGGTTATACATACTTTTATTAAGCCTTCCGATTTATCAATTCCTACGCCTTTTACAAGCCTTCTTTCACCTGCTGTTTCCCAGGACTTATCTACAAGAAGCCAGGTAAACTCAGGTTTAAAGTTTGCATACCCTATATCATTATCAGTTAAAGCCCTGTAGTAATTAGGTTTTAATGAAGTATGAATAATTTCACCATAGCCGTAGTCTAAGCTTTCAATGCCCCCTGACTTTCTTCCGATTATAACTTTAAAATTATCGTTAAATACAAGTACTTTATCTTTATACTCTTTCAGGCTTGGAGTAAGATTTGAAGCTTTAAACACAATATTATTCTCTTGAGCTACGGGAATTTCAAACTGCTCCCAGGCAAGTTCATAATCTTTATCAGCCCAAAACTTAGGTTCCTTAAGCCTAAAGGATATCAAAAGATGATATTCCTTATTTGCTCTAAAAAACATATCTAAGTAATTAAGGTAGTACTCTTTTGTTTCTTTTGGGCCTATATCCAAATCATTGATTCTTCCATCAATGATTTTTTCTCCATCCTCAGTAATCAGCCAGTGAAGATAAACATCTTTCAAATCCTTAAAACTGTACTTGTTCTTTATTTTTATTCTTCCAATAAGTAAATCTACAGGCTCAACCTTTATTTCCTGATACACCTTTTTAACTTCAAAAATAGAAGGATGAGCCGTTCTGTCCGCAAATACAATTCCATTTGCACAAAAGTACCTGTGAGTTATCTCTTCGCAAAAATCCCCGCCGTAAAGCCACTTTTCTGTACCGTCTTCTTCTAACTTATGGATTGACTGATCAACAAAATCCCAAATAAAGCCTCCTGCCATATTAGAATATTTCTCAAAGATATCCATATACTTTTGAAAATTACCTAAACTGTTTTCCATAGCATGAGCGAATTCGCAAAGAATCACAGGCTTTCCCTTATACTGCTCAGACTTTAAAGGTTTATTATCAGCTGCAAGCTTATTCATAATATTATCAACAAAGCTTATTTTAACCTCTTCATATTTTCCTATCTTTTCTAGAAGCTCTATAGTTGGATACATCCTTGATAACACATCGCTGACAGTCATATCAAAGTCTCCTTCATAATGAAACTGCCGCGTACTATCAAGCGTTAAAGCAGCTTCCTTCATCCTGTTGAAATTGCTTCCGCTGCCGGCCTCGTTACCGAGTGACCACATAAATATGCAGGGGTTATTCCTATCCCTTAAAACCATTCTTTCCATCCTGTCTACTACAGCCTCAGTCCATAAAAGATTATCGCCTGGAACTCCCTTTCTTCTAACACCGTGAGTTTCTACCTCAGCCTCATCCATAACATAAAAACCGTATTCATTGCAAAGTTCGTAAAAAACAGGGGCATTGGGATAATGACTTGTTCTTATCGCATTTATATTATTCTGTTTCATTATTTTAAAGTCTTCATGATATCTTTCTAAAGGCACAGCCCATCCGTAATCAGGATCATAATCGTGTCTGTTTACCCCTTTAAGCATTATAGGCTGTCCATTTATAAGCAGCTTTTCATCTTTTATCTCCACAACCTTAAAGCCATATTGTATAACCTTTACTTCTATAATTTCTGCAGTTTCGTCCTTTAATACAATTAAAAGCTTATAAAGATTAGGGGTTTCTGCAGTCCATTTCTTTGGATTTTTAATATCTGTCTTTAAGTTAACTTTTCCGTTACCATTGCTTTCAATTTTAAAACTACTATCTGCAATAGGCTTACTCACTGTCTTCGAACCGTACTCCTCCAAATAAGCTTCAACTTTTACCTTCTTTTCCTGGTCCAAATAATTCTTAACAAGAACCTCTATAGAAAGGCTGCAGTCTTTATATTCCTTATCCATGCTGCAGGCAGCAAAAAAGTCTTTTATAAAAATTTTAGGTTCTGAAAACAAATAAACTTCTCTATATATTCCGCTGAAAAACCACATATCTTGGTCTTCAAGATATGTTCCGTCTGAAAATCTGTAAACCTCAACAGCTAATATATTTTCTCCGTCTTTTAAATACCCTGTTATATTAAACTCCGAAGGGGTCATAGAGCCTTGAGAGTATCCTACCTTTTTCCCGTTAACATAAACATAAAAAGCAGACTTTACAGCACCAAAATGAAGAAATATTTCTCTATCCTTAAAGCTTTTCGGCAGGTTAAAGTTTGTTCTATAAGAACCTACTTCATTTAACTCGTGACTTATTTTCGGAATTTCACTTTTTCTGGTGCTTATGGCGGGCGGGTAATCAAAGGCTATATAATATGGTTTTCCATAGCCTTTAAGCTCCCAAACAGAAGGCACATCGATATCTTTCCACTTGGTTATATCATAGCATTCCTTGTAAAAGTCAACGGGCCTGTTATCGATGCCCTTGCACCAGTTAAATTTCCACTTTCCGTTTAGACTTAGCTTAAATATAGATGCATTCATATCAAAGGCTTCTTCAAGATTGTTGTATGGCATGGAAATAACATGTCCATCTTCTTTATTCTCTTTGATAATCCTTGGATTTTCCCAATCGTATAACTTATTAGTCATGGCACTCCTCCCACCTGATAGTTAAACTATCACCTTAATTTAATTATATCACCATAATTTTACAAGTCAATGTAAACGTTATAAAATGAGTAAATTTATATAAAACAACAAATACTTAATACAACTATGTTAATCGGGTGATGAACTTTATGGCAAATGGTATTTCAAAATTAGAAAATACTATAGAGGATTTTCTAAGAACTAAGGCAAACGGAGAAGTATTGAACTTAGGAGATGATTTTAAACTTTACTACATAAAAACCTTGGTTGATACAGACTTTATTACAAAAGATATTCAAAAGGTATACTTTGATAGGAACATAGATTTTGATTCTTATTTTAAGTCCTTAGCTACTAAAGTTACTCTAAATGAAACTTTAGAAAGCATTAAAATAGGCATAATAAAAGGAGATATACTAGGTATTTATAAAAATCAGCCTTATAAAATTATCGGAGCTGACAAAATCAAAAGCCGAGGGGTTCCTGATGTTGAAAGGGAGTCTTCCTTTGAAGGAGGCATGGAGGGTTTCAACGAGGTAACTTCTACAAATGTAAATTTAGTAGCCCAATACTACCGTCAGCCTGCTTTAGTAGTAAAAAACTTTGCTGTTGGAACAAGAAGTCATAATACAGTTGCTCTTCTATACGATTCTAATTATGTTGATGAAAATCTGCTAAAAGAGATAACTGACAGGTTAAACAAAATTAATGTTCCGGCAGTTCAGTCTCTAAACGGCCTTCAACAGCTTTTATGGAAAAAACAGCTTTTAATTCCACGTATGCTTGTAACACAAAGACCGGACAGAGTTACTGAGTATCTTACCAAAGGGAAAATAGTTTTATTTTTAGACGGCACTGCAACGGCGCTTATAATTCCCGTACAATTTCATGATTTTATGAAAACTGTTGATGATGAATATCTATTGCCTATACCTGCACTTTTTCTAATGATTTTAAGATATCTTGCACTACTGTTATCCATTATTTTGCCTTCTGCCTATGTCGCAATTGTCTCTTATAATCCCGAAATTATGAGAATACAATTGTCTCTTTCTATTTCTTCAAGCAGAAGCGGTGTGCCGTACCCCTCTTTTATAGAAGTGTTTATAATGCTGCTGCTTATGGAATTTCTGGTAGAGGCCAGCCTAAGGCTTCCAAAGTCAATAGGTCAGGCTGCAACAACAGTAGGAGGTCTCATACTTGGTCAGGCTGCAATCCAGGCTCATTTAGTAAGCAATATAATGATCATAATAGTATCAACTGTTGCCATATCAAACTTTATGATACCTGCAATATCAATGAATTTATCAGTAAGAGTTGCAAAGTATGGCTTGTTGCTTTTATCATCTTTTACCGGTGTATACGGTATATATTTAGGACTTTACTGCTTAGTCTGCTACATGTTTTCACTTAAAACCTTTAATATTCCCTATTTTAATCCTGTAGAAAATATGAGTATTAAAGACATTAAGTCCTTCTTTAGAAAGGGGCATTAAGATGAAGTATAGATATTACTACCTGCTTTTGTTAACAACTATACTGTCCCACTTTATTCTTTATGCTCCATACCAACTAAACAGAAATTTATTTTCAGGCTCCTTCACAGCAATTTTTATAGCATTAATAATTTGCTGCATAAATGCTTACATGACTATATATGTGTACAATACCTATAAAAGCAGCAACATACTAGCTATAAATAAAAATTTAATGGGAAAATACCTAGGAGGCTTATTTTCACTTTTTACTATAATAATAAACCTTGTGGTAAGCTTTTTTATGTTCAGAGGCTTGCTTGAAATTGTTATGAAATTTATGCTTCCTTCTACACCCATTTGGTTTTTATCTATAACCCTTCTTTTTCTGCCATACATAAATTTGTTAAACGATAATAAGAGCTTTCTTAATTTTATAGCCTTTATATCGATATTTACTATATTTTGGTCCATACTTTATATTTTGATAAGCATAAAATCAGTTCATATGTATTACATAAAAACAGCAGTTATTCATTCATTTAAGCTTCCTAACCTTACAACTATAGCAGCAGCAGGTTTCTTTTTTTCTGGGGTATCTCATCTGTCACTATTCAACCCTGAATTCAAAAAAATCAGCTGGAAGAAAACCTGTTTAATTTATATCTTTGCAGGCTTACCCATTGCTCTGCTAGCGATATATATACCTGTTGGGACCTTAGGTCCCTATATGCTCCAAAAGGTTCAGCTTACTGCCGTCACTACAGCAGATACAATTTCCGTGGATCTATTTTTTATTGAGAGAGCATTATATATAATGCTGCCACTATTTTTTCTTCTTTCAGCTAGCGACTTCATAGTTTTTGGTTATGTATCTTGGTCATTAATCAAAAAAGCTATAAAAAATAAAAAGCTCAGCTTCTTTACAGTAAATATACTTGGCGCAGGCTATACAATTATTTCTTACCTGATAAAGGATACAGAAACTATGCTTAGACTTGGCAGCTTATGTATTACTCTAGCTTTACTATATCATCTTTTTTATACAACTTTGGTTTTTATTCTAACTAAACTGAAAGAAGGCATTAATAGATGAAAAGACTTATAAGCTTAGTCTTAATTAATATCATAATTTTGTATACCTTAACCGGCTGCGATTTTAAAGATATTGACAGAAGAGTATTTATACTAGCCATAGGAATTGATTTAGAGCCTTCAAACCAAGAATTGATGCGAGTATCTCTTAAGGCAGCCTTACCTAGCAGTGGTGGAGAAGATGGAGGCGGTGGCAGCAGTTCTGAAAAAGAAAATTTTAATTTATATACTTTGTCAGGAGATTCTATGGCAAATATATTAAGGAGAATTAAAAGCGAGACTCCGCTGGAACCTGACTTCAGCCATATGAAGCTCATTATATTTGGAGAGCAGTTTGTCAAGGAACGTAGTCTTGACTACATTCTTGACTTTTTTACTCGAAGACGTGATTTCCAAAATATAGCCTGGGTATCTTTAGGAGTTCCATCAGCTAAAGCAGTGCTTAGCATAACCCCTAAAGAAGAACGAATTCCTGGAAACGGTTTATTTATGAAGTTTGGGCAAGGTTCAGAATCGCCTTATTCCTATAAAAAAAGACTTTTTGAAATGTATAACGATACAATAACTCCCGGCTCCTCTCCTTCTTGTTCGATAATAGAAACAAAAGAAGATAAGCTTGTAATGAATAAAGCAGCTGTTCTCTCAAAGGGAAAATTGAATCTTGTTTTAAATGAAGATGAAACACAAATTCTTAATTTGCTTACTGATAAAATACACCTTGGTTCCCTAACTACCAAACTTGAAGAAAAAGGTCCCCCCATATCTATGAGCATAAACAGAGGAAGTTCAAAAATAAAAATAAAGAAAACAAGTGAAGGAGATATCTTGTGCACAATAAATCCTAAGATAAATGCTACTTTAGAGGAGCTTGATAACTTTTCAGGAGATGCCCCCAAGCTTGCACCAATATTTGAAACTATTTTAAAAAAGCAAATTACTGCACTTCTTGATAAATTTAAAGAAAACAAAGTTGATCCTCTTCATCTTCAGATGCTTTATTGGTCAAACGATAAAGACTATATGCCTAAAAATGAATGGATTACTGAAATCTATCCAAATATAAAATTTGAAGTTAACCCTGATATTGAATTAATTCGTACAGGAACTCTAAGGTCTAACTAAATAAAAAATCGCAAAAGCTTAGGCTTTTGCGATTTTTTACTTTTGCAATGTTACACTGAAATAATTAACCAAGTAAAATATTTTTATTTAAACTGAACAGCAGGTTAATTATTATATGGCTTTCTTTTCCTAAATTCTATAAACAAACCTAATACCGTAAATAGAGTTCCTATGGCGAATAACACATTGTCGTCTATCATCCTGCCTGTTTTCGGAAGAATTCCCCCAGTATTATTATTTGAATTCTTTAGAGGAGTCATTTTAATATCATGTCTTACTATCTCTGTATCAACTGATATTAATGGACTCACATACTTTTCATAACCATCTGCCTCAGCAACTATATAATAGTCTGTATTAGGGAATACCATCCATGCATATTTACCATTTATATCACTTTGCTGTGGATTTAAATTGTCTGCTGGTGGAAAGTCATTAACAGTTGGCAGTTCTACTAAAGTATCTGGTTTAATGCCTTTAGCAAGGTTTCTTGCTGTGTTTGCATAATATAATCTTACTTTAGCTCCAGTTATAAGCTTACCAGTTTCCTTATTAGTTACATCACCATATGGGTCTATCAAGCAATTAGTAATATTTATTTCTCCCTCATTACTTATTGCTATTTTAGATGCTCCTAATTTTATCTTGCTGCCATCAGGCAATTGATAGTAGATGTTTGCATAATAAGTCTTATTCTTTTCAAGTTCACTGAAGTTAAATACTCCATTGTCCAACTTGGAACTTTCCGAAGGTAACATCACTGGTTCACCATTTTCATCCACAATTAATACATTATAATTTGAATAATCCTTAAGGAGGCTTGTATCACCATTAGGATTTTTCATAAGTAATACTCCAGTAGCTGTGTTTGAAGCATTATAGCTTTCTTTGCCTTGCGAAGTTACTGAACCGGCTTTAATATTCTGATGGAAGGTCATCTCCTTAGAATCCTCTCCAACCTTTACCTTCTTAGTTATCTTAACTTGGTATTCTACATTTCCTTTAGGAATAGCAATCTTATACTTACCATCTTTTTGAGTCACATATTTTGCATAAAATTCTGGAATTCCGTTATTGTCAAAGTCCTTTGAAACCTCTATAACTGCTCCTTCAACAGGAAGTCCTGTTTCATTATCTACAACCACACCTTTTATGCTTCCAGGTGCAAAATGTATTATTGCATTATTGGCTACGGGCACATCTAAACCATCAACCTTTGCTGTTACAGTAGCTGTAGTCATGTCATCCCCATTAACCTTTGGAGCCTTAAGTTTAAATAAAGCATTTCCATCTTTATCTGTTATAATAGTGTTTCCATTCAATAAGTCACCACTTGTTACTGTTATAGTAACAGTCTTCCCATTTACAGGATTACCCTTTTCATCTACTACAGTCACTGTTAAAGTTGTAGTATCTTCGCCATCACCCACTATAGAATTTGGATTTGCAGTAACTACAACTCTATATCTTGATAGATACACGTCTACTGCCTTCTCTTTGTCAGTAGGTTTTGCAGGCTGTAGATTAACATCAACAATCTGTTTTAATCCGTTCTGATCAACTAATACTTTATACAAACCTATTTTTTCATTATTGAAGCTATAGTTTCCATCCTTGTCAGTTACTGTGCTTCCAACAAGTTTGCCATCTATATCTTCTAAAGTAACCTTAGCTCCAGCTTCATTACCATTTACTGAATAAACTCTCCCTCTAAGATCCAATGTCCTTGGCATAGATTTATCTATAGTGAAAGTAACTACTGTAGTGTTCCCAGCTTTGTCCTTTACTATTAAAGTATGAGTTCCTTCTTCAGTAATCTTAGTTCCTGATATATATGGTTTTCCGTCTAAAGTTGCAGTTCCTTCATTAAATTCTGGAGCTACGTCTTCTTTATAGGTTTCATTAAGTTTAGCATTAGTAACAATTGGTGCAGTCTTATCTATTGTAAAAGTTTTAGTAGTTACATTTCCTGCTTTATCTTTTACCGTAATAGTATGTGTTCCTTCTTGTGTAACCTCTGCTCCATTATTAAAGGTAGCTCCGTCTAAAATTGCTTCACCCTCATTAAAGGTAATTACAACTTTTTCATTGTAAGCTTTTCCATCCTCTACTCCAGAGATTACAGGTGCTGTCTTGTCTATTACAAATGCTTCTGAAGTAGCATTTCCTGCTCCATCAACTACAACTATTATATGCTGACCCTCAGCTGAGACTTTTGCTCCATTTGTGAACGGCTCTCCATCAAGTGTTGCAGTTCCTTCATTGAAGCTTATTTCTCTGTCATTACTATAGTATTCTCCATTTGAAACTCCTTTTATAACTGGTGCTGTCTTATCTATAATAAAGTTTACAGTAGAAACATTCCCTGCGTTATCTGTAACAACTATAGTATGCTTTCCTTCTGAAGTTACAACTTCTCCACTGCGATATTCTTTTCCATCTAATATAGCATTTCCCTTATCAAAGGTTGGTCTAACATCTGTATTATATTGTCCGCCCTCAACTACATTCCTAATCACTGGCGGAGTCTTATCTATAACGAAAGTAACTGTAGATACATTTCCAGCTCTATCTGAGGCAATAATAGTATAAGTTCCTTCGTTAGTTATTTCATCCCCTGATTTAAAAGGCTTGCCATTTATGGTCGCAGTTCCTTCATTATACTTAGGAGTAACTGACTTATTGTAATACTTATTATTCTCTACTTCACTTATTACTGGCGGCGTTCCATCTATATTGAATTTGATTTCTGAAACATTACCAGCATTATCTTCTGCCTTTAAGGTATAATCACCCTCTATAGAAACTTTAGCTCCTGAGTTAAATTCCTTGCCATTTAAAAGCAGTACTCCTTCATTAGAGGTAAGTACAATTCCAGGCTTATAGCTCCCGCCTTCTGTTGCACCTGAAATTGCTGGTGCAATGGTGTCTACAATAACATAGCTCTCATCAGTTGTAAGACTTATTGGCTGAGCTTCATTATTGTATATATCCTTTACGTTTGAAATTATAAACTTAGCTATTCCCTGAGTCTCGCTGTTCTTAAGCTTGTACTCAGCTCTGTAAGCAGCAGCACCTACCTTAGAAACAGTTGCTTCATTTCCTAGAATAGTCACTTTAGGATTTTCAGCTAATGCTTCATTTACAGCAAAGTCAAGAGCTATTATATTCCCTTCTTTTGCATAAATAGGGTTCTTAGCATTGTTAGATTTAATGGAAACATTGCTTATACTCGGTGCCACGTTGTCCAAAATATTTATAGTAAACTTTGCTTCTGAAGAATAAGCATAACCATCTTTACCTTTATATCCAAACTCAGCCGCTCCCACAAAATTATTATCAGGAGCATAGCTTAATCTATATATATCTGTAATTTGTATTTCTTGATTTATAGTAGCTTCTCTTCCATCAAACATAAGTCTGCCATTCATAGGAAGCTTTGTAATCAATATTGATTTTTCTGCACTTCCTTCCGCATCTGTATACTTTGAAGTAAAATCAATATCTGTAAAGGAAGTAATATTATTCATGTATCCATTCTTATCACCATTTACTACAACTGGAGCAGTATTTGGCAGTGCTTTAACAATCACTGTAAAATTTTTTGTAGAATTTACACCATTATTATAAAGTGTGGCAGTTAACTGCACTGCCTTGTCTCCTTGCAGAAAACCAGGTCTTGTAACCTTGCCATACTTTGTAATAGATGCGTCATCAGATCTCCATCTAACTAAAGTACCATTAGTTCCTGCAGCAGGCAATGTAACATCTTTTGTTACACTATTTGCATTGTCACCTTCTGCATATCCGATGTTAACATCTCCAATAGCAGCGTCAGCTTCCTTTTCCACATCTTTTATAGTAAAGCTTCTAGAAAAACTTTCTGACCAAATAGTAGTTTTAACCTTTAATGAAATAGTGTAATAGCCTTCCGCCTTTCCTGAAAAATCAGTCATAGGTGTTGACCCGGAATAAACTACTTTTCCGTCTTTTTCAACTGTCCAAAGTCTATCTGTTATTTCTTTTCCTTGAGGATCGTAGCTATTATCTATTAAAGTTACATCCTTAACTATAGGTGTATATAATTTTTCGGGTGTAAGTATAAAGCTTGCTAAAGGCTTTTCAGTAATATCTTCCTTAGTAGATATATACTTTATTTCAGGAATACTCCACGCTCCATCATAGTCCTGAACCATAAGCTGAATCATATACTGTTTGCCAGCTTCAAGGTTTTCTGGTATTTGTCCATCTGTCCAAGTAGTTGAGCCAAGCTCTCTCCACTGCCATTTTTCAACTTTAATTCCCTTATCTGCTTTGCTTTTTCCATCTTCATCATATGAACTGTCTACAATTTGAACGCTATAGCTTCCGGAATTATTAACTACATTTGCATCAAAATTAGCAATTGGAAGTCTATGAGCATATACAGTATTAGGTGATACAACATTATCTCTGAAGGTTATTCCATATTTGCCTGGCTTATCAAATACCATATTTAAGCTATCCATGTACTGACCATCAAAGGTAGCTTTTCCCATGCTATTTTCATAATAACTGTCATCATGATCAAGTTTCCAGCCGCCTAAGGGAAATTCACTATTTGCTGTATTTTCTTTTAGGCTTTCTGGGGTTACAGCCACGTCCATAGGTTGTCCAATTATAACCTTTGTTTCTCCTGAGCTTGATTGCTTTAATTGATTAAATATGTAGTCAGCAATCGAATCAATTGAAGCAGCATAATTACTGTTACTTATAAAAGTACCCTTGCCATTATTTTTTGCAACTAAATCCTCTGCTTCTGTTTTGTTAGCATTTGTACCCCAACCTATGTAGTGAATTCCTTCACTTCCTATTCTTGATTGAATTTCAGCATAGGCACTTGCATTATGGAAGTCTTCGTCAGATGTATCATTTAAGTTAACCACAAACTTCTTTGCTGCTGTATCCCATTGAGGTTTTCTAATAAGATCTTTGAATTTAGTTACATTTGTAGTTTGCATACTCAAATTATTGAAGGCAAAATATGATAGTATATTACAATCATGCTGCAGATAGCTTGCTATTGGTCCAAAGCCATTACCATATTGAGCATCTAAGCTTAACCCTTTTATAGTTTGGTTTCCATTGTCCCACATATTTAAAGTCTTGCTATCAGTTTCAATTTTTATTGTATGTAAAGTTGTACTAGCCTTATTATAACTCTTAACCAAAGTTATTCCCGGATAATTTGCCATAGTATTATATCCCCAATAATTGTGAAAAGCATTTACATCGATGTTGTTTATTTTATAAACACTTATCCCAGGTTGGGTAAATAAAATACAGTACCCACTAAGTTTTCCACCTTCAATTTTTGAATTGAACAGAAAACCTCCACCTTCCATACTGTGATAGTTTATACCACTTTCATTCAAATCAAATTGGAAGGTCTTTTTTAAAGTAGAATCATTTTCCATGAACATAAAATCCTTATAGGATGGTTGTCCATAGCCATAGAATATCATGTTTTTTCCACTATTTTTTACGATTATATGCTGGTTATTTCTTTTATCAGCTTGTCCATCACCATTTGGATAATTATCTTCACCCCAGTTACCCTTGTGATCATACACAATCCAATCGAAATTATCCTTAGTGTTTACTTCTTGAGCCTTTAATCCTGTTATGTTAATTCTTGAATCTTTTATACCAAGCTCATTTAACTTAGCTCCCAAGTCTTTTTGAAAATTTGTTGGATCAACAGTAGAATCTTCGACTGTAAGAACTATATCCGCGTTATATTGCGGTTTTAAAGAAATTAATACATCGTTATCTTCTGCTTTAACTTTTATAGCAGTACTAATCACATTAAGAGTAAATAATGCAGCTACAAAGGAAGCAAAGTATCTTTTGGATTTCGACCTTTTATTCAAATTTTTCCCTCCTTTTTTCTTTTTTTACCTTTTACACCTATAATTTTAATAATATAATCTCTCAAAAATCTCACAAAATGTAAAAAAGACCTCTAAAGAGAGATCTTTTCAATATAAGCCTGGCAATTCTGCCTCCTGTAATTTTTTATTAAACCAAGTTTTAAATTCTATAATTTTTTCTTCATGTCCCTTCCACTGCTTAAGCATTTCAAGCCATCGTATCATCATGCTTTCATCCTCAATATGCTGCAGCACATAATGACGAATTACTTCCTCAGCTTCTTGGTATTGATTTTTTTCCTTGTAATATGATAACAACTCAACACATAACTTTCCATAAAGCCTTGCTACATGTTCCTGCATAGAAATACTCCAAAAATAATCTCTGCTCCCCAGCAAAGGGGTAGTATATTGAAAAAATAGTTCTACTGCTTCTTCTATATGTTCCATTCTATTATTAATACTCATCAGATTATTTAACTTGTCCAAATCTGATAATGCTTCCTGGGCCTCCAGTATATAACCATCATTTACTTTTTTAATACTCATTAAAAAATCAAGTTTTTTTATAGTCTGCTTTATCCTGTATACAGTATTGTATAGATTATGAAGTCCTCTTTCTTCCTCCATGTCTGCCCAGAAGAGCTCTAAAAGATTCCACTTGCTTATGTATTCACCTTTATGCATTACAAAATAAGCAAATAGCTCCTCTGCCTTTTTTGTAGGCCATTTTACAACCTGAATTTCTTTATCTAAAACCTGAAATTTGCCGAAGCAGCTTATAGGCATTTTTAACTCTTTAGGTTTATTGGCATTAAATTCTTCTGCTTTTTGATGCTTCATGTTGTCCACTTTATTAAGTCTTTTAATAACTCTCAAAATATCCTCATCACTAATAGGCTTTAATAAGTAATCTATAGCCTCAACTCCAAATGCCTGAACCGCATATTGACCATAAGCTGTAGTAAAAACAATATGAACATCATCTTTTTTCTTGAGCAGCTTTCCAGCTAAGTCAATGCCATTTGTTCTGGGCATTTCTATATCTAAAAACACAACATCGGGCTTTATAATTTCAAAGGCTTCTAGTGCTTCATCTGGTGATGAGAAAGCTGCTTCTACTTTAAAAACTTCATATTTTGATAACTTTTTTTGCATATAACTCAGAATATTTACTTCATCTTCTACAATCATCACTCTATACAAAATACTTCTCTCCTTCTTCTGCAGCATACATCATTTCCTTTGGCAAAAATAGCCTGCATTTAGTTCCCTTTTCGAGTTCCGAATCTATTGAAAAAGATGCATTTGCAATAGCCTTCACCCTTCTTATAATATTTCTTATACCAACACCCTTACCTTTTTCATTGTGCAGAATTTTGTATATCTCATCATCGCTAATCCCTATACCATCGTCTTCAACAACTATGCTTATAAATTCCTCTCCTTCTGTAATACTCAAAGTAACTGTCCCTTCTCCATCTTTGTTGAAAATCCCATGTCGAATAGCATTTTCTAGTAAAGGCTGAATTATAAGTGCTGGAATCTCAAATTTATCTTCATAAATTACGGGATCAATATAAGTTTTATATATAAGCCTATTTCCCAAACGGAGCTTTTCAATTTCTACATATGCATTTATTAAATCAAGTTCATGCCTAATAGGTATCATTTGCCCAAACTGTTCTGTCTGAAAAATATACCTTAGATATCTGCTAAGTAAGGATAAAAGTTCTGCAGCCCTTTCTCCATCTTCATAGCAAAGAGCAATAATATTGCTTAATGCATTATAAATGAAATGAGGCTTAATCTGGGCTTGTAAAAATGCAATTTCGCTTTTTAGTGCTTTATCCATTGTATCAGTTAATTTCAACAAAATACCCACACGAGACAGCACTAACTCCTCAGAAAATGGTTTAGTAATATAATCATCTGCCCCTGCCTGATAGGCAAGCTCCACATCATAATCGTTATACTTAATTGTTGAAACAATAATAGGCAAGTCAATAATGGAATACTTATTTCGAATTCTTTGAATTAAATCTATTCCAGACATTCCTGACATCATAATATCAGTTATCACCAGGTCAATCTTATGCTCCGTAAGAATTTTCAAGGCAGCCTCTCCATTATAAGCCTTATAAACCTCAAATTCTCCTTCTAATATCATGGATAACATTTTAATATTAATATGTTCATCATCTACAATAAGAACTTTCTTCAATTTATTACTTTCGTCAATTACAACTGGCTTATTGAGCTTTTCTTCTCTTCCTACATTTCTTTCAATATATCTAATTGTTAAAGCCTCTTCATAACCTTTTGGCAGCATAAGTGATATTTCAGTGCCTTGTCCTAAAACAGATCTTGATACCCAGATATCTCCATTCATTAGCCTTGCAAGTTCTCTACTTATATAAAGTCCTAAACCAGTATCAGAATTTTTTCTAACTTCAAAGTTTATATCCTTATAAGGATCTTCGAATATTAAATTAAATTTATCATAAGGTATTCCTATGCCGGTATCCGAAATCATAAGAATAATATTATCACCCTTTTCTTCAATTCTTGCCGTTATTTTGCCACTCTCAGTATATTTAATAGCATTGCTGATAAGATTATATAATATCTGTCTTAATCGATTTTCGTCGGCATTAATAAACGTATTAGGCCTTACTTGGTTTATTAACTTCAGTTTTTTTCCATATATATCAAATGACAGTATTTGATATACCACTTGAATTAATACATATAAATCAACTGCCTTTATATTAACTTTTATATCTCCATGCTTTAATTTTACTGAATCATTTAAATCATTAACTAACAATGACAGCTTTACAGATGTATCCTGAATGAGATTTACATTGTCTTTTTGCTCAACTGTCATACAAAGATTGCTTTCTTTAAGCAATTGAGAAGCCATATCTGATATCCCTTTAAGTGGAGCTTTTAATTCATGAGAAGTTCTAACTAAAAATTCATCCTTTATCTCATTTGCTATTATAAGATTTTCAGATAGGGTCTGCACTTCATTCATTTTATTTGTAAATCTTTTAGCAAGTAAAAGATTGAAATTTAGTAAAAATCCAAACAAGCATGCCTTTCCAATTAAATTAGTACTTATTAAACTTGTGTAAAAAAGTGCTGAATCGCAAAGCATTACTGCTATAAAGGAACTGCTTGCTATAATATATACAAACTCATCATTAGGCAAGTCATTATCTTTCCTTAGCAGTAATATGTAAATTAATCTAAACACAAAAATAAGTAATATTACATCTGTATAAATGGACATATAATACTTTATACTAGTATAAAAACTGCAGGGAGTAAAAATTACTAGGAATAAATATGCAATAATCGGTAATGCAACAATTCTAAGAACTCTCTTTCCTGCAACTTTTGGTTCAAGGGACCTAATGAACAAAAGAAGTATTGGAAACCCCGAATAAATGGATAATTCCTGAAGTCTATAGGCTATTTGAAAAGGTATATTTTCCATAAGTCTCATAAAAATTTTCTCACCGGTAGTAATAACTGTAAACGACAAAATAATAAAATAAACTCCGCTATATAAATATGCAGATTCTCTGCCTTCCATTTGGTACATATTTAAATGAAATACGCCAAATATTAAAAGCATAAGGAAGCCTGCTACATCAGTTCCAAAAGAAAGAAGATATCTTGTTTCCATTGCTTTCTCATTTCCTAATTGCAGCGGATGGATAATTCCTCCATTATAATACACATAATTAGAAACTTGAATTACTATATCCAATTTATCTTTAGCATCAACTTTAATTAAATATGGAGTATTTTTTGCTTCATTATTCTCTTTAGTTAAACTTGGCATCCCCATTTCCTTTACAAGAACTCCATTTATGTATAGTCTGTGAGACATCCAAATATTCTGTACCTTTAAAAGCAATTGTTCTTTATCTTTTGGTAAAGTTATTGAAATATGATAAGTGCCGCTACCTTTTGAAGTTTGGATTTTAGGATTTCCCAAACTCCAGTTTCCAGGAACTTTTATATAATAATGGGGAGAATTTGCTATATCATTAGGATCAAGAAGCTTTTCCGGATAAAAACTCCATTCTCCATTAAGAAAAACTATCCCATTCTTTTCAAAATTCCAATTCGACAAGTCTAAACTTCCTTCTATTACCTTTGGAGACCTGACCTTTGGCATTGTCTCGTAATAAGAAATTAAAAAGAATATAGAAATAGCGCTGATTGTTAAGAGTAAGCTAATTAACCTTTTTATATTTATACATTTATTCATAACTATTCAACACCTTTTCATTAGTATTAATATATCTACTAATTATATTTTACTAATTATTCTCTCAAAAATCTCTCACTTTTAATATTTCTTCAACACTCCTTATAACTTATTAAAAGTATAGCAAATGTGAGGTTATTTTACATGATGTTTTGCTACACCTCTTACATAATTTATTATCTCAGTTAGGCCTACTGCACATACGACTCATATTGAAGCATTAACAGTTGGCTAAAGTCTATATAAAACGACAAAATAGTGTCTCAAAATATATTAGCACAGAGATTAAGAAAAAGTGTAAGAACAGCACAAAGATATATAAGCGAACTAGTCGAGCTAGGACTTATAAAAGTTATAAGGAGAGATTCTACCAGCAATGCATACAAGATGCTTAGAAAGATTGATCAAAACACCTCTGAAACTTCCGTTGATACCGCTAAGGTAATAAGAAGAAAATGCAAGGTGCTTAAAAAAGAAAGCAAGGGTAACTATAATAATATACTCTGTCACCTCTATTAAAATTATTAACTAATATAAAAAAGCCGGATACTCTTATCCAGACTTTTATAAAAATTAGCTTTATAACTTTTAAAACACCCTATATTAATTCCTATTTTTAAGCTTTAGCCTTACAGCATCAGCTACAACTCCGATAAATTCTCCGTTAGTAGGCTTCTCTTTATTGTTTGCCACAGTATTAATAAATAGTTTTCTCCAAAGCTCTGTATTATTTCTTGTAGAAAGAACTTCAATAACATGCCTTATTGATCTTTCAACTCTGCTTTCCGTTGTATTGAACTTCTCAGCTATAGAAGGATAAATAATCTTTGTTATTCCTGAAAGCACAGTCATATCATTGATTGCCATTTCTATAGCCTCTTTTAAATATGTATACCCCATGTTGTTAACAGGCGCACCAAGTTCGCGTAGAAACTGTGAAATTTCTAATTCCAAACTCACTACCGATGATGAAGGGTTCTCTAATGAAGCAGCTGTTTGCTTTTCTGCCTCAAAAGCATACTCTTCATCAAATAGCTGTATCATTCTATTGGCAAACACTTCTATATCAAAAGGCTTCAATATATAATAGTCGGCTCCAAGGCTTAATGCTTTTTTTGTATATTCCTCACTGCCAACAGCTGACAGAACAACAATTTTAGGTCTCTTACTCAGTTTCATTGCAGATAATTCTTCTAATACTCCTATTCCATCCAGCTTAGGCATTATTAAATCAAGAATAACCAGGTCTATATCTGTGCTTCTAATATATCTTAATGCCTCTAATCCATTTTCTGCCCTAGCTACAATTTCAAATTTGCCCTTTTCCTCTAAATATTCTCCAAGTATATCTGCTAACTCTCTATTATCATCTACTATTAATAATTTTACTTTCAATTTGTAATCCTCCAAAAACTAACACTATTTATAAGTATATATCTGAGAATTCTATATTAACTTTTTGTATACAATTTTCAATATTATTAGCATAAGCTTCAGAACCTGATGTCTCTTCTAATACACATCTTACCGGAAGCTTAACTATAAATTCGCTCCCTTCACCTGGCTTGCTTGCAGCTTCTATTGTACCTCCATGCTTACTTACCAATGATTTAACCACAGAAAGTCCTATACCGCTGCCCTCACAGTCTCTTGAAAGAGATTTGTCCACCTTGCGAAATCCATCAAATATTATATTAAGCTTATCTCCTGTAATCCCTATTCCATTATCCTTTACAGAAATAGCAACATAGCTTTTCTTGTCATATATATTGACCCAAATATTCCCGCCCGGTTTCGTAAATTTTACGGCATTTGAAATTAAATTTAAAATTATTCTTTCAAACTGTGGAGTATCGATTGCTATAATCTTTTCTTCAACATCGGTATCAAAAATTATCTTTATTCCCTTACTTTTTATAAATTTAGCTGAGGACATTACAATGCCCTCCACCACTTCAACCAAATTTACATTTTTCATATTCATATTAAAGAATTCAACATCTATCTTAGTTAGATCAATTATATTATCCACTGTCTTTAGTAATCTATAGCTGTTGTTTTTTATTATTTCAATATATTTTGATTGAGTTTTATCTTCTTTATCAAGCATCTGTATAGCTGTTAATATAAGTGTTATCGGAGTTTTTAACTCATGTGATATATTAGAGAAAAACTCTGATTTCAGCTCGTTATACTCTACTGCTTCATCAAGCATATTATTGGCTTTTTCTAGCTCGGCCTCTTTTAACTCCAACTGATTATTTTTAATTACGCACCATTCATTCGCGTTTTTAATTAATACATATCTATGGTTGTGCATAACGTCAGCAATCTCAAAGGAACTGCATTTCTCCGTATTATACAGACACATAACTATAAAAGGATGATTGTCTATAAAGCTTGAAAGCTGTTCTTCATAAACAGAAAATTCAACCCATAAGTTTTTATCTATCCACCCTATATCTCCAATAGCTCTCACTCCTTCATAACCCAGAGCTTTAGAAATATTTATATATTTAAGCCATCTACTTGTAGTTTTGTCAGTAGCAAAACCCAAACCATCAACATACCAATCCTTATAGCATATTAAGACCAGCTGTTCACTTGCAATATAGGCATTTAAGTCATTAATAGATTTCTTTAAAATTTCTGTAATAGATTTTTCATCAATATCATTGTAAATCCATAGACACAATTCATTATTTAAAAGACCTGCTTTTATATAATCAACAAGAATATCTGAAAAATCCTCTCTTTCTGAATAGAACATACTCATGTGCGTTCCCCATGGTATTTCTCCAAGCCCCTTAACTCCTGATTTTCTAAATGATCCCAATATTTACTCTCCCCCATATTGCCAGTGTAAAATTTGCCGCTATTCCCTATTATAAACAGGTTTTCTCAAATGTTCAAACATATTTATCTGATTATTAAAATAGGGTGCGCCAAAATAGTATATTTTAGCGCACCCTAAATTTTTCATTTTCCCTAAATTCTTTCCAAAATCAAAAATGTATGTCTATATTTATTTTTTTCGTCAACTACGCCTTCTTTCTCAGCCTTTACCTTCCATTCTGACTTATCATAGGTTGGAAAAAAGGTGTCTCCTTTAAAGTCTTCATGAATTTCTGTGATGTACATTTTTTCTGTATAAGGAAACAGAAGATTAAAAATCTGTCCTCCTCCAATAACAAAGTACTCTTCTTCAGAATTTACATATTTCATAATCTCATCCATAGTGTGGATTACTTCGACATCCTCGTCATCAGCTTTATAATTCTCGTTTTTTGTAAGTATAATATGCTTTCTTTCCGGAAGAATATTAGGCAGAGATTCAAAGGTTTTTCTGCCCATTATCATAGTTTTGCTGCCTGAAAGAGTTATCTCTTTAAACTTTTTCATGTCACTTGGAAGATGTCCCCAGGCAAGACTTTTGTCTTTTCCAATAACATTATTGTTTGCAATAGCAACTACAAAACTAAGCATTAAACAGCCACCTCCATTTTTATTGCCGGATGATGCTTGTAATCAATAAGTTTAATGTCCTCTATAGTAAAGTCATAAAAATTATTAATTTCTGGATTTATCCAAAGCTTTGGAGCTTCAAAGGCTTCATTTTCCCTTGTAAGCTGAAGCTTCATGCCCTCTACTTGATTTTCATAAATATGAGCATTATTTATAACATGAGTAAATAGTCCAGGTTTTAAACCTGTTACTTGTGCTATAAGGTGAACTAATACAGCATATTGGGCCATATTAAACGGCAAACCTAATGGTGTATCAGCACTACGCTGTATAAGCATACAGTTTAGTCTTCCATCAGTTACATCCCACATTGTCATAAACGCACAAGGGTGAAGTGTTCCGCCGTTAAGATGAGGAATCTGCCAAAGGCTCATGATATGCCTTCTTCCCTGAGGATCATTTTTAAGACCTTCAATTAAATTATCAATTTGGTTATACTCTTTAACTACCCAGCCGTAAGCTGTTCCTATAGTTCCATCTTCCTTCATCCACTCATCCCATATATGTACATTCTGCTCCTGAAGCTTTTTTACATCATTGGATTGATCTTTATATATCCATAAAAGTTCTTTAACAGCAGTTTTAAAAGCTACAAACTTGGTTGTAAGTATAGGAAATTCCTTCTCTAAATTAAATTGAAACATTTTATGAGGAAGCTTATAGGTTGGTATACCTGTTCTGTTTTCCGTTTCATAATATCCGTTTTCTAATATATCCTTAACCAGCTGTAAATATTGTTTGTCTGCTATACTCATATTAATTTCTCCTTTCACTCGAAACACTGGGTAGTTTAAGATGCTCGTTCACACTCGCAAACTACCCGATAAAGGTCATTTAGACCTTTATCCTCCTTTCACTCAAAACACTGGGTAATCTAGAGTACTCACTTCTGCTCACAGATTACCCGTTGAAGTCCATTTAGGACTTCAACCTCCATTCCTTTGTCATACTAAAATAATTATAAAGGAGCGACCTTATTCTGACAAGTAAGTAGCTTGCTATTTTACTTCATAGTAATTCATTACATCTTCTTCTTCAAAACCGCAGCCCTTATAGAGTTTCAATGCATTTTTATTTCCTGCTGCAACATCCAAAGCTGCTTCATTAATTCCTTTTTCTTTGATTATTCTAAGAGCCTCTTTTAAGGCTTCCTTTCCATAACCCCTGCTCCTATACTCAGGCAGAATTCCTACTCCGCTAATAAAGGCAGAAGCTTCATTTATCTCTATTTTAAGTTTTCCAACAACCTTTCCTTCCCGTTCAGCTAAATAAGTTGTCATGCCATTTTTTTCTTCTTCCTCTGGGAATATAAGTTCACTTCTGCTGTCTCCAAAGTAAATGGTATTTTGTCTTGCTATTTCTTCTGCATCTGAATTTAATGCTTTCCTTAATACAATAATCTTATTACTTTCAATATCCGGTATTTCTTTAAGCTTCATTCCGTGTTCAGAAAAGTCGTATTCTGCACCGGTTGATTTAACAAATTCCTTTCCTGAAGCTGATTTATCATCGGTTAAAAGCAGTATCTTGCTGAAGTCTCTCTTTCTGCACTCATCTAGGGCTAAACCACAAAGCTTTTTAAATATGCCTTTTCTTCTATACTCAGGATGAACAAGCCCTGTTACTTCAGCTATATTGCCTCCAAAGCATGATATGCTTATATAGCCTGCCAAAACATTATCTATATAGTATAAAAATTCATTGATATTTTCAATTACTTCTCTTTCTTTTCTGTTGAAGTACCTTCTAAAATCAAGCTCCAGCTTCACATTTACATTATCCTTCTCGTAACATAAATTCTCAAGCTGCTTAATGTCCTCATAATCTTTTTCATATATATATTCCTTAAGAACTAATAATTTATTTGAGTTAATATTTTCCATGCTATACCCCCATATAATTTACTTTTTTATAATCATTTTTTACTATGCTCAAAGTGGTCGGGTATGGATTGCCTATATCTGCATGAACCATCACAGCCTTATTGCAAAATTATCAAATTCAAAAGTTCCCCCGCCATGCTTTAATAATCCATCCTCCTCTATTGATGCAAATGCTTTTTTCATTTCTTCTATAATTTTTATATCAATATTCAATGAATTATGTGCCGGTAAAATTCTTTTTATATTCTCTAATTTGCTTATCCTATCTATGGAAGCTTTAAAATCTACAGGGCTTGTACTTGGATAATTTGCATACAAAGTTCCCTCGTATATTAAATCTCCGCTATATAGATATCCTCTATCCTCTTCCCAAAGGCATATATGTCCCGGTGAATGCCCCGGAGTATGCAGAACAGTTATCTTTCTTGAACCTATATCTATAGTATCCATATCCTTCAAACTCATTGAAGGCCTTCCCCTATAAACCTTATAATTTTCAATATTAAAAGCTTTAGGAAGCTCTCTTGTGAATGGTTCCTTTATAACATTGCTTTTTATAATACTTATTGGCAAAGGAAGTCCATTGACAAGCCAATCTTCATCAGCCTCATGAATAAGAATATCCTCAAACAAAGCATGCCCCCCTATATGATCCCAATGAGCATGTGTTGTTATAACCACAACAGGAAATGAAGTAAGCTTTCTAACTTCCTCTCTTATATCCCCTATACCAAGCCCTGTATCAATAAGAGCCGCTTTATCTTTTCCAATTAAGAGATAGGAATGCATTTTTTCATAATGTCCATATTCGCTTATAGAATAAGTAGCTTCATCAATTTTTTCTATACTAAACCAATTATTCACTTCTGCTACCTAAGCCTTTCTGCATAGATACAGTCCGTGCTGGCTGTAGCCCATCAAACTTGGATCATTGCAAGTCATAAGGTGAAATTCCATCCACTTATTAAACTCTTCATCAGTAAACTTATTAATGATATCTCTAAGCGTTCCTCCCACACCATCAGAAGCAATATTATCAATTTTATTTACATTAAAGCTGTCCATTAACCCTTCCATTTCAGCATAAGTGGAATAATAAAAACAATCCTCTTCATTATTAAATTCAAGACCGGTTTTAGCAATATTCCAAAGTCCCGCATTATTTATATTCTGTGCATTTCTATGTATGTAATTAACAAAGGTAGCGGCTCTGTTTATATAGGCAATTGCCAGAACACCGCCTGGTTTTAGCACTCTTAAACATTCATTAATGCATTGTCTCCTTTGCTCCTGATTTACTAAATGATAAAGTGGACCAAGACATAAGACTGCATCAAAAGAATTATCTTCAATTTCCTTCATGTCTAAAGCATTGCCCAGTAATGGATTAAGCTTTAAGGTCTTTCCTGCTGTTTTTTCCTGCATTATATCAACATGCCTTGGAGTAATATCAAGCGCTGTAACTTCGCAGCCCTTTTCTGCAAAGTAAAAAGAATATCTTCCTGTGCCTGCCCCAACTTCCAGGACCTTAGAAGTCTTATTAATAAGCTTGTCTAAAAAATGAACTGTAGTTATAAATTCTATTTCATGCGCCTTGTCCTTAACTAGCCTGTTGTCTTCATCATAAGTGTTGTAGTAGTTTAATATAGTCTCCACCTTTATCCCCCATTCCCCTTAGCAATCTTTTAATGCTGCCAATTAATTTTATGAAGTTTTCACTTCCTCCTTTTCACTACCTATATTATACCCATTACTTCATTTTTCTGTAAAATAAAACTTCTTAAGAAGATATCTTCTTAAGAAGTTTTATATATAAATATTTTTATATGCAAATATTAAGGAAGTTTATTTCCTGCTGCTCTATAGATTTCATACCATTCTTCTCTCGAAAGCTCGATAGAAGATGCTTTGCATATATCTTTAAGACGCTTTGCATTTGTTGTACCGGCTATTGACTGAATCTTTGCAGGATGTCTTAGTATCCACGCAATAGCAATGGCTGTATTAGGCACACCTTTTTCTTCTGCTATTCTGTTTATTACACTGTTTAGCTCTGGGAACTTGTCATTATCTAAAAATACACCTTCAAAGAAGCCATATTGGAATGGTGACCAGGCTTGAATAGTGATGTCCTTAAGTCTGCAGTATTCAAGTATTCCGCCATCTCTGTTTATTGCAGGATCAATTCTCATGTTTACATTAAGTCCTGCATCAATCATTGGTGTATGCATAATGCTGAGCTGAAGCTGATTTATTATAAGCTTTTGCTTTACATACTTGCTTAAAAGCTCAATCTGCATTGGGTTTTGATTGCTTACTCCAAAGTGTCTTACCTTTCCATCTTTATGAAGAATATCAAAAGCTTCTGCAACTTCTTCAGGCTCCATAAGAGTGTCCGGCCTGTGAAGTAAAAGTACATCTATGTAATCAGTTTTTAATCTTTTTAGGCTAGCATCAACAGAATTTAATATATGTTCCTTTGAAAAATCAAAGAAGCCTTTTCTTATTCCGCATTTTGTTTGTATTATAAACTTGTCTCTAACACTTGGCTTCATATCCACTGCAGCTGCAAAAACCTCTTCAGACTTACCTCCGCCGTATATATCTGCATGATCTATAAAATTTATACCTTCTTCTAGCGCTGTGTTTACAAGATTAGAAGCTTCCTTTATAGGCATTTCTGAAATTCTCATACAACCTAGTGAAATTTCAGAAGCTGTAAGTGCTCCATTTCCTATGTTAATGTTTTTCATTAAATCACTCTCCTTTTATTATATAGGTTATACCATATTACTATTAATATCATCAATATTTATACATATTAATTAACATAACTTTCAAATATAGTTTTGATAAATATAAAAATTGCTAATCTGATTTTTACCAAATTAGCAATTAAAAGCTTATTACTTTACTATTTCTTTATATATAATCTATGTATGCATACACTACAGCCACTTTCAATGGTTTGGATAACTTCACAGCCAAGACTATTATTAAAACCCTCTGCTAAAGCATTATCACAGCCGCATTTAAATTCTTCCTTGGGTAAATCGTTTGCAAAATTCCTTGCAAGACAAGCTGAATTTTTAACGTAAACTTCGTCAACTCCGTTTTTGACAATGTTAGTGATATTTCCTCCTGAGAAGATACCTGCTAAGTCTTCAAGAGAATTACTTCCTCTTTCCTCTGCAAGCTTTAAGCCTTTATTATACAGATTCATATTTAAATTCCCAACATAACTTTCCATCGATGTCCCTCCCCATAGGTTATAAATGATATTTTCTTATAAGTATAACACTTTTATTCAGATTTGTGCAAATTTTTTAATTATTTTAAATATAAAAAATACACATATCTTTTTTGTAAGATATGTGCATTGATTATAGGTATTATTAGGAAACTATTTGCTTGTCCTGCTCTAATATATGTTCATCTATCCATTTAGCAATGAAATTAAGTATTTCCATTATATACTCGTCCTGATTTGAATCTATTTTGCTTAGGTCAGTATTATTTATAGCATTTATAAAATCTTCATGATAAACCTTGTGAGATAAAAATTTCTTATATCCTATACTTTTCATATACTCTTCTTCAGAATTAAAGTGAAATACAGTGTAGTCTTTTAATTCGCTTAGTATATTTACAATTTCGTCATACTTATCTGTTCTAAAGTCATTAGTGAGCAAATCGTACGCTCTTTCAGCAATCTCAAACAGCTTTTTATGCTGTTCATCAATCATTTCAATACCTAAAGTATACTTTTCATTCCATCTTAACACTAAAACATCCCCCATTTAATATCATTGTAAATTTGTTATAAATATAACATATATAATATATCAACTCTATTTACCAGTATCAATATGAATGCTAAATAAATATCGATATACTCATTTTACATAACATAACAAATATTGATAAAATATATCATAATTATACATATTTTTTTAATTGTTGACAAGTTGTACTAATATTCGATATAATCTTATAAATATGTTAATTTTTAAACCGTCCTATTATTAAATTAATATTTAAAAGCTATGCTGGTAAAGATAGTAAAAGTCATCTTATACCAGCTTTGCTATATTACAAAAAAACTGAAGGGGATGGCAACAATGGTTAAAAAACAAAAAAGTATCAAAATCTCAACAAGCTTTATACTCATGAGTATCTGCGCTGGAATTTTTATGATTTGGATTGGTTTTATGGGCGTATCAAAAATGAAGGTCATAAATGATAATATGACTAACATTTACAAAAATAATCTTATACCCATAAGCAGAGTTGGTTCCATAAGAGCAAACTTTCTAAATATAAGAATAGAAGTTAATAAAGCTAACAGCGGAAATTACAGCAGCGATACTGATAAAAACATTCAAGGTTTTGTAGAAAAAGTCGAGACCTTTGAAAACGAGTACAAGGCCACAAGAATGGATTCAACAGAAATTGAAGGTTTAAAAAATTTTGATCAGTACAAGCAAAACTATTTGAATCTTTGGAAGGATGTATCTCCTAAGCTTGCAAAAGGTGAAAAATTATCCTCTGACGAATTAACTAAGCTTTCAGATTTAGGTTCAAAAACAGAGGAAATAATGAAAAATCTTAGGGACTATAATGAAAGTCAAGCTGATAAAACTATATCCCAAAGCAATGCAATATATTCTTCAAGTTATAATATGATATTAATAATAATAGGATCATCCATACTTATATTTGCTGTACTAGCTTATTTCGTTACAATAGTAATCAAAAGCTCCTCTAAGGAGATGATTTCAGAGTTAGATACCGTTGCATCTGGAGATCTTTCTTTAGAAATCAGCTACGAGGGCAAAAGTGAATTTTCCATGATGAGAAAAGCGCTTGCGCAAACGGTTGAAAATTTTTCAGATATGGTAAAAGGTATTAAGGATAAATCTGCTCTTATAGATAATCAATCAGAAAACCTTAGCGCTATTTCTGAAGAAATGAGTTCTGCTGCAAGAAATGTATCCTCTGCTATTCAAGAAGCAGCAAGGGCCTCAAGTACACAGGCAGAAGACCTATCAGAAATAGTAAATACTCTTAATAAATTTGGCAATGAACTCGAAAATATAGTACAAGCAGTTCAAGATGTAGATGTGAGTTCGAGAGATATTAATGTTAAAGCTGAAAGCAGTAATGATAAGCTTCAATTATTAATTAATTCTCTAACAAAGATAAGCCAATCCTTCGAAGACTTTATAACTTTATTTTCTGGCTTAGGCAAAAATATCAACAATATCAATGAAATTACTAACGTTATAAACAGCATAGCAGACCAGACAAATCTGCTTGCATTAAACGCTTCTATTGAGGCAGCTCGTGCCGGAGAAGCAGGCAGAGGTTTTGCCGTGGTTGCTGAAGAAATAAGAAAACTTGCTGAGCAAAGCAAGGACTCCTCTGATAGCATTAACAAGCTGATTACCGGAATATCTAAAAACACCGAAGTTATGATAGATAATGCTGATTCAATGAGTTCAGAACTTGAAAACCAGATGAGTACAGTAAATGATTCGGTTTCTTCCTTTAGGGAAATAATTGTTTCAATAAATGCTATTCTTCCAAAAATTGAGGAAGTTAACACAGCATCAATAAAGCTTAATAATGAAAAGGATAATATCTTAACAAAACTGGAAGGAACAAGTTCTATAGCAGAAGAAGTAGCTGCAACCTCAGAAGAGGTAGCTGCCTCCTCAGAAGAGATGGAAAGTTCCTCAGATGAAGTTGCCAATACTGCTTTAAGCTTAAGCAACATGACTAAAGATATGCTGGAGCAGGTTAATAGGTTTAAACTAAAATAGCTAGTTTAAAGAGTGCAAATGCACTCTTTTTTATTTTGTCAAAATTTTTTGAAATAAACTATTGACAGCTCTCCTCTACAATCGTAGAATAAAATTACATTCTACAATTGTAGAGGAGGTGAAATTAATGAAGGATATGCCTAAGATTTCTGATTCTGAATGGGAAGTTATGAAGGTATTATGGGATAAATCCCCTTTGACTTCAAGTGAGATTGTTGAAATACTTAAACCAGTTACAAAATGGAGTCCCACAACTATCTATACCTTAATAAGCAGGCTAGTAAATAAAAATGCTATAGGAATAAAAGAAGGCTCTTCTCCTTATATCTGCTATCCTTTAGTATCCAGAAAGGATTGCTCTAAAAAAGAATATTCCTCTTTTATAAAAAAAGTATATAACGGTTCATTAAACCTTATGCTGTCAAACTTGGTTGAAGAACAGGATCTAACAGAGGAAGACATAGAAGAGCTTAAAAAAATTCTTGATAAGAGCAAAGATAGGGGTTGAAGCAATGGGGAAATTAACAGCTGTTTTTGATTGGATAGTATTCTCCTCTGCCGGAGCAATTATTCTAATAGCGGCCATCATTCTTATTAAAAAGCTTATGAGAGACAAACAAAGTGTAAAGTGGCACTATTATATATGGTTTGTACTAGTGATAAGATTGCTTATTCCTTATGCACCGCAAAGCTCTATAAGTATATTTAACACTGTAACTCCTTCTGCTTTTAATATGCATCACACTGAAAGTAAAGCATTAAATGAGAAGCTTCCAACAAATAATAATATTTCAGATTTAAGTCTTAAGGATGATTATATAGCTAATACTACTTCTTTTTTAGATATGCAAAATAATTCTTCAAGCAGCTCTTTTACAAAAATGAACTTAAAGCTTTATTTTATGGGTATTTGGCTTTTAGGTGTAATAACCTTTACTATATATACCTGCTATATTAATCTAAGGCTTTCATTAAAAACTAAAAAGAGTAAGCCTTCAGAAATCGCTGATATTCGAGAAACTCTTGAGCAATGTACACTTTTAATGAATATACAAAAGGATATTCCGGTTTTCTTAGAAAGCTATGTAACTTCGCCCTCAATTTTAGGCATAAATAAACCTGTTTTACTTCTTCCTAAGGATATACTAGACAAGATAAACGATAATGAGTTAAAACATATTTTTCTGCATGAGCTGTCTCATTATAAAAGAAAAGATAATGCCGTAAAATATATAATCTTATTTTTAAAGATGATATATTGGTTCAATCCTGTTATCTGGTATGGCTTTTATAAAATGCAGGAAGATTGCGAGCTTTGTTGTGACTATGATGCAATGGAGTACATGAGCAAAGAAGAGCAGCTAGAGTATGGATATACGATTTTACATATGCTTAAAATATCCTCAGCTCAAAAGCGTCTTTTACGAACAGCGGGACTATTATCAGACAAATCTAATATAAAGAGGAGAATAGTTATGATATCACAGTTCAATAAAAAGTCATTTAAATTTTCTGCAGCTGGGTTAGTCATAATATCATTATTAAGCTTTACTCTATTTACTAATGCAAAAACCAATACTGCACATGCAGACAATTCTATAAAGGAAAATGTAAAGACTCTTACAACAACCTTGAGCAGTAATTCAATTGATGTAAAGGACATTAAGGGGAAAAACTTTAATGGAAAGCTGATGACTATTTCAAATCCTAATAAAATTTCAGTAGCTTACAGCTTAAAAGATTCAAAGACTGATAAAACAACAAGCCAGATTGCTAAAGAAGAGAATGCATCGGCAGCTATAAATGCGGGAGGTTTTAAAATTAACCAGGGTCCTTATGGCTTCATCATGAAAAATGGAAATGTGATCAACATTGATTCAAAGGATACCTCAGCAAAATTCCCTACAGCAGGACTTACGAAAAATGGTCTTTTAGTAGTTGGAGATTACTCTTTAAATGAATTGAAAGACTTGGAAATTAGAGATGCTGTTGTCAGCGGACCGGCTTTGATTAAAAACGGAAAACTAACCGATTCTTCAAGTATTAATTTAGGCATTAATCCTAGAACAGCCATAGGTCAAAAAAGTGACGGCACAGTAATATTTCTTGTTATTGATGGAAGAAATCAATCTTCTCCTGGCGTATCGGTTAAGGATGTTTCAGAAATACTTCTACGAAACGATGCTTATAATGCTTGTCTTCTTGATGGTGGCAGCTCATCAACTATGTATTATAACGGCAGCGTAATCAATCATCCATGTAATACTGATGGAGAAAGAAAAGTTCCATCTACCTTTGTAGTACTTCCTTAGTATAGGTAATGTACTAAAACTTAAAAACTCTTATGCTGTCTGAGCATAAGAGTTTTTTATTAAGTGAAACTTATTTTAATGCTTAATTTTATCTAATTCCTTTATCACTCTTTCAACAACCTGGTCTATAGAAACAAGCTCAATATTATTTGAGTTTCTCAGCTTAAATTCTACAACGCCTTCATTTATCTTCTTTCCTACAGTAATTCTCATAGGAATTCCGATTAAATCCGCATCTTTGAATTTAACGCCTGCCCTTTCGTCTCTGTCATCCATAAGTACATCTATACCAAGTTTTTTAAGACTGCTATAAAGCTCCTCAGCTATTCTCATCTGCTCAGCATCCTTTGTTACCACAGGTATTATAATAGCTTTATAAGGCGCAACTGACAATGGCCATATTATCCCGTTTTCATCATTGTTCTGTTCAATTATTGCAGCCATAGTTCTATTTAGTCCTATACCATAGCATCCCATTATAAGAGGCTTCGTTTCTCCATTTTCATCTATAAAGTTTGCTCCCATAGACTTTGAATACTTAGTCCCCAGCTTAAAAATATGTCCAACCTCTATGCCTCTTGCAATAGTAAGAGGTTTGCCGCATTTAGGACATATATCCCCTTCAACTGCTTTTCTGAAGTCACCAAGCAGTCCTTCAAAATCCCTGCCGTAGTTTACGTTTATATAATGGTAGCCTGTATCGTTAGCTCCAACTATCATATTATATAATTCAGCTACTTCTCTATCTACAAGAATACAATTCACATTTATTCCTATTGGCCCTGCAAAACCTACCGCTGCGGAGGTAGCCTTAAACACTTCTTCAGCATCTGCCATTCTAAAATCTACAATCCCCCCTAGGGCATTGATAACTTTTATTTCATTAACCTCTCTGTCCCCTCTTACCATTACGGCAACAAGCTTTTCATCCGCTTTAAAAATAAGTGTTTTAGCAAATCTCTTAGAGTTCGTATTAAAAAAGGCAACCAAATCCTCAATAGTTTTTGCCTCAGGAGTTTCAACCTTAGTAAGAGGCTTTAACTCTTCCTTTTCAAGTATTTCAGGAGTTCCTGGTGCTTTTTCCATATTTGCTGCATAGTCGCAGGAGGTACAAAAAGCTATTTCATCCTCACCTATTTCAGATTTAATCATAAACTCAGCTGAGCCTGAGCCTCCCATTGCCCCTGAATCAGCTTCAACACAATTTGCCTCTAAGCCGCAGCGTTTAAAAATCTTATGATAAGCTTCATACATTTTATTAAAGGAAATATCAAGGCCTTCGTTATCCTTATCAAAGCTGTAGGCATCCTTCATTAAAAATTCTCTTGAACGCATAACACCAAAACGTGGTCTTCTTTCATCTCTATACTTGGTTTGTATTTGATATAGATTTAAAGGAAGCTGTTTATAAGACTTTATCTCATTTCTTGCTATATCAGTAAAAACTTCTTCATGTGTTGGTCCTAAGCAAAATTCTCTTTCGTTTCTATCCTTAAGTCTGAACATCTCAGGCCCCATAGTATCCCATCTTCCTGATTCCTTCCAAAGCTCTGAAGGAAGAAGAGCCGAAGCTAAAAATTCCTGAGCTCCCGTATTGTCCATTTCTTCTCTTACAATCTCTTCAATATTTTTCAAAACCTTTAAGCCCATAGGCATATAATTATATATCCCTGAGGCCATCTTCCTCATAAGTCCGGCTCTTAGCATAAGCTTATGGCTTTGTATCTCAGCTTCCGCCGGAACTTCTCTAAGCGTTGTCATTAGTGCTTTTGATAGTTTCACTTCTATCCAACCTTTCCTTAGTAAATAATATCTATTATACTACAAATTAAATATATATAATGTATGAGTTCTAACCCTTTAATCATACCACAAAAGCCCTTAAATATTGGATACTTTATTACATTATTTATGAAAAAACTCCGATGGGCAGAAACCCATCGGAGCCTATTACATTTATTTATCTAAAACATAAGGAACTGTTACAACAGCTATATGCCTGTCTTTTAAAAGCTGATGTCTTAAAATTGTGCTTGTCTGGTTATGGAATATGTTTTCCCACCAGTGTCTTACTAAAAACTTGGATATTACAACAGTTATGATGTCACCCGGCTTGCTTTCATGCTCCTGTGACTCAACATACTTGACTAATGTATTTACTATATCTCGGTACGGCGAATATTTTACTACCAATTTTATTGATATCCCACACTCTTTCCACTTTAGCTGCAGCTTTTTAGCCTCTTCTAAATTAGTGCTCACATGTAGTGCAACAATTCTTTTTTCATCGCATAAGTGTCTTGCATAATTAAGCGCTTTAAAGGAAGATTTATTAAGTGAATCTATAGGAACTATAACGAAATCCTTAACTTCAACCGCCCTAACTTCCTTCTCTATTTCAGTTGTGCTCAATGTAAGTTCATGTGCAATATTATCATAATGATGTTTAACAAGTTTCATTAATATTACAAAGGTTGGAATCAATAAAACAATAATCCATGCACCGTCTACGAATCTTGTAATGCCTATATTTATAACTGTTACAAAGGTAACCAATGCACCCAAACCATTAATAAGAGCTTTATGTCTCCAGCCCTTGCTTTTTAATCTTATCCACCTTATAAACATTCCAGTCTGTGATAGTGTAAAGGAAATAAATACACCAACAGCATATAAAGGAAGTAATAAATGAGTCTCACCTCTGAATATTACAATAAGCAAAGATGCCAAAAGCCCCAGCAAAATTATACCATTAGCAAAAGAAAGTCTTGAACCTCTTTTTGTAAACTGTCTCGGCATATACCTGTCTTTTGATATTATGGACAAAAGCAGCGGTAAATCACTGAAGGCTGTATTTGCTGCCATAGTTAGAATTAACATGGTAGTAATTTGCACTACATAATACATAAAGGTTTTTCCAAATACCTGCTCTGTTATTTGTGAAAGCACGGTAATTTCCTTTTGGGGAACAGCGTGATATACAGTTGCAAGTAAAGAAGTTCCTCCGAAAATAAATAAAACTGTAGCTGCTAATAAGAATAGCGTTCTTTTAGCATTTTTCTGAGAAGGCTCTCTGAAATTTGGAATTCCATTACTTACAGCTTCTACCCCTGTTAATGCTGTACAACCTCTTGAAAATGCCTTTAATAATAAGAGTATAGTTATATTTCCTGTTGCTTGATTTATTTGAACTGTTTGAGCAGGAACAATACCAAAAATATAAACTTTGACTAAGCCATAAATAATCATTGTTATCATAGAGATTATAAATAAATATGTGGGCACGCCAAAAATATGCGAGGACTCTCTTATTCCTCTAAGGTTTCCGATAGTCATTAACAATACTATAGCAACACTTATTATTACAGTGTAGGGCAGCAGGGCTGGAAGCGCAGAAGTTATAGCTGCTGTTCCGGCGCATATACTTACAGCTACAGTAAGAATGTAGTCTATCAAAAGTGCGGCACCGGCTGTTAATCCAAAATTATCACCTAAATTATCCTTCGCAACTATATAAGAACCTCCTCCGTTAGGATATGAATCTATAGTTTGCCTATAGGAGAATACCAATATAGAAAGCAGCGCAACTATTGATAGAGCTATAAAAAACATCTGCTTATAAGCTAGTACGCCTATTGCAGGAATTAAAATCCAAAGTATTTCTTCGCCTGCGTAGGCTACTGACGAAATAGCATCACTTGATAAGATGGGCAATCCCCAAAACACATTAAACTTTTCTTCTGCCAGTTCTTCGTTTTTTAGCGGTTTCCCTATTAGTACACTTTTTATTTCTGTAAGCAAGATAATTTCCCCCTATAATTTTGATTGTTATAAAAGCGATTGTCCTATACAAAAAGATAGACCAAAGCAAAAGCTTTGGTTTATCTTTTTTATCAAGAGAATAATATATATAAACCCATAGGTTATATGGATTTATGTTGTATTTAAGTTAGCTAAATTGTATTATTATCTTAGCTACAAGAAAATTATACTACGGACTGCACATAAAGCTAAGTTCGCCTATTTACAGCTATAAAATTTATCCTATTTAGTACAGGCTGTTAAATAAAATTATCTCGCTAGATCACACTAGTGTTAATTATTTCTCTTGTTTAGTACAAGTATTATTTTAAAGAGGTTTTCTATGTTTAATAAATTAAAATCTAAGTTCTCAGCCATATATATTAGTCTTGTAATAATAATCGGTATAATAGGTATTTTCGCAGCCTACAATACGTTTATATTAGGAAAGCAAATAAATAGCTTAATGGTTCGCAATTATAAAAGTATCAAGGCTATAAACAATATGTCTGATGCAGCAGATGCGCAAAATGCCGCTATCTTAACCTATTTGAATATAAGTCATGAGGAAGGTATTAGAAATTTCCATCAGTACTCGTTAAATTTCAACGAAAATTATAATATAGAGGCTAACAATGTAACTGAAAGCGGTGAAAAAGAGCTTGTAAATGAGCTTAACAGTTCATACCTAACCTACATTACTCTTTTTTCTGAGCTTCAGGAGGTAAGTGTTGGAGGTAACACTCAATCTGCTGTCAACTTCTACAAATCAAAGCTTCAGCCTCAGCATAGTCATATAAAGGAAATATTAAGCACAGCCTCAAAGCTAAATGAAAATGGTATGTTCAGCAGCAAAGACAGAGTTAATAACTATGCAAATTACTCCATGTATCTTATACTCGGCTTATCTACCCTATGCGTTATAGCTGGTTTTGCTGTATCCATGGTATTACTTAAAAAGTTTTTGTCTCCTATATACTCATTAAGAGAGACCATGAAGGCAGTAAAGGCTGGTGATTTACATAAGCAGGCCCCTATTTTATCTAAGGATGAAGTGGGAGATTTAACTGAAGAATTTAATAATATGACTAAAAGGCTTCAGCTGTTTGAACAGAGTACTTTAGGCCAACTTATGTCTGAAAAAACAAAATCCATCACAATAGTAAAAAGTATAGCCGATCCATTAATAGTTTTAGATACAAATTATAAAATAACCTTGCTAAATAGTGCCTTCGAAAATATTTTTGGAATAAAAGAACAGCATGTTTTAAATAAGTACTTCTTAGAAGTTATAAGCAACGGCGACCTTTATGAATACATAAGTGGAGTATTTAGTTCAAATGGGAACGAAGTAGATCAAAAGATAATATATTTAGATATTAATGGAGAAGACTATTATTTCAATGTTATCGTAGGCATATTAAAGGATGCTGAGGGCAGCAATTCAGGATTAGTAGTACTATTTCAAAATGTAACTCAGCTAAAACAAATTGAAAAAATAAAATCGGACTTTATTGCTACTATTTCTCATGAATTTAAAACACCATTAACCTCCATTATGATAGGTACAAGCTTGATTTCGGGCGAAAAACTGGGAGATTTAAATGAAAAACAAAAAAACATTTTATATACCATAGAGGAAGACAGCGAAAGATTGCTGACATTAGTAGATGATTTACTTAGTTTATCTAAAATAGAAGCGGGCAAGTCAGTCTTTGATATTAAGCCAACTTCTATAGAAGAGATAGTAGATACCAGCATTAAAGGGTTTATAGAGCAAGCAAAGTCTAAGGAAGTATATATTCATAATACATTGAAGGGCGAGTTTCCAAAAGTAAATGCAGACTCTGAAAAGATAGTTTGGGTAATTAACAACTTAATCTCAAATGCTCTTAAACATACCGGAGTTAATGATAATATCTTTGTCAATTCCTTTGTTAAACAGAATAAGGTATGTGTTTCTATAAAAGATACAGGTGTAGGAATACCTAATGATTATCTAGACAAAATTTTTGATAAATTTATTCAAGTACCCGGAGAAGATGAAGAAGCGAAAGGGACAGGTCTCGGACTTGCAATAGCAAGAGAAATAATTGAAGCTCACGGCGGAGAAATATGGTGTGAAAGCGAGCTTGGTATTGGTACTACTTTTACATTTACCCTGCCGATAGTTATGGGGGAATAGAATATGAAAAAAGTACTTATAGTTGATGATACAAAAAATATCAGAGTTCTGCTTACAGCTTGTTTAGAGCTTGAAGGCTATGAAGTCATTTCAGCTAAAAACGGAGAGGAAGCACTTGATTCTTTCACAAAAGAATTTTTTGATTTAGCTTTTTTAGATATCAAAATGCCGGAGTTTAGCGGCACAGAAGTGCTCAGGAGAATACGTTCTAATGGCATTAACACTCCTGTCGTTATTATGACTGCCTTTGGAACTGTTAAAAACGCAGTTGAGTGTACAAGACTTGGAGCTGTAGCTTACCTTCAAAAGCCTTTTACTGCTGATAAAGTAAGGAATCTCCTTAATGAACTTAAAAGTGATGCTTCATCAGACATAAGCTTTAATATAAGTACAGCTAAAAAACTTATTGATGAGTTGAAGCTTAATGAGGCCCTAAATATACTTAAAAATACTCTTCCGCTTGATATAAACCGTGCTGAAACATATTCCTTGATAGCAAAGGTATATGAACTCATGGGAGACCAAAAGGAAGCTGAAAGATTCTATAATATATCAAAGCATTTTGAATAAAATCAAGTTATAATTTAAAAGCTTAACTTTTAATGCAAGTCCTGCACCGTCACAAGCAAGACTTATAATTTATATTTCTCTTCCTAGAATATTTACTATGTTGGACAAGTATTAATATAGTAATAATTTTAGTGGAGGAACTATATGGATATTAAATTAAAATTTAGATTGCTTAAAAAGCCAACTACATTCATCATCCTGGTTTTGCTTATATTAAATATTGCACAGTTTTATTACATACAAAGACAAGCCTCAGGAACAGACTTTTTTGTTCAATCAAGGCTTAATAGAGATGAAACTCTCAGCAAGATTATTTATACCTATAAAGCTATGCTTGATGATAAAAGTATTTCTCAAGAGTCTAAGAATTCTCTAGAAAAGAAGCTTAAAGAAGAAATTAATACCGCAAATATGGAAAATAAAGTTGAAGT
The DNA here is from genome assembly GCA_000466585.1 of Clostridiales bacterium oral taxon 876 str. F0540. Taxonomy (GTDB): domain Bacteria; phylum Bacillota; class Clostridia; order Clostridiales; family Clostridiaceae; genus Clostridium_AT. The sequence goes on along the minus strand of KE993490.1, from coordinate 105,197 downwards.
AATACTTAAAGGAAAAGGCTTTGATGACTCTTTTGCAGCTATATTAGATAATAATAGAGCAACCATATTTGTAAAATCTAAACACAAGAAACTAAACAGCCAGTCAGCTAAAATAGTACAGAATATTATGATGGAAGCTGCTAACATAAAAGATGTTGAAGTTGTGGAAAAGAAATAATTTAAATTTAAGCCTCTTATATTGTTGTGCATATGAGTAATTTGAACTATAATTAGAGCAATAAATTTATGGAATAATTAAACTGAAGGGGAAGATATCATGAATTATAAGGTAGTTTATTTTTCTAGAACGGGAACTAGTAAAAGAGTAGCTAATAAGATAGCTGATAAGCTTTCTTGTGAAACTGTTGAAATTAATGACTATATGAATTGGAAAGGACTTATAGGTTTTATCAAGGGCGGATATTATGCTTCAAGAAACAAAGAGATTGAAATTAGCCTCAGCGGCAGCGTAGAAAATTCAGATGAAATCGTACTTGTTACTCCTTTATGGGCTGGAGGACCTGCCCCTGCTGTTATGTCTTTTCTTAAAAAGTTTCCTTCAGACAAGGTTCATTTAGTTGTAACCTCTAAAGGAAGCACTATCAAAAATCATTCCTCAGGGTATAAATCTGTAACTTCTATAGTGAGAAGCAACAATAATGAAGATTCAGCTATAGAAGATTTAATAAGCAACCTATCAAAATAAGCACAAGGGGATGCTGAAGAACAACTAAACTTAGTGTGGTATTTGAATACGTAGAAACATTTGAGTAAGCAGTAATAAGACTTTAATTGAAAAATTTATAAAGCCGTTAAGAATCCTATATTGCCTGAGCAAAGCGAGTTTATAGGATTTAGGATTTATAAATTTTTTAATTATTAGTCTTATCTGCGAAGCGAAAGTTTCCTAGAATTCAAATACCATGCGGTAGGTTTAAGTTGTTTTTCAGCATCCCTTATTTTTACTTGATTTCCTTAATAAACTTTACTATTGAAGCAATGTCTTTAGTGCTTCCTGAAGCGTTAATTTTATCGTTTAAACTGCTGTTATTTACAAAGGTCCCATCACTTTTTTGAGTAAATACATTACATATAGCTGCTGGGACTTTTTTGGTTACATCAGTAGCTTTATATAAAATAATTACATCTTTTAGACTGTCATTATTTATATCCGTAAAAGATATTGCGCTTATGTTTTCGATAGCACAATTTTTAGTCTGATAATCATTTAAATAAAGATCAGGGAACTTATAGGCTATACTGCCTTTGCTGTCCTGAAGATAAAAATTGAAACCTGTATTCCAGTTGGTTTCAGATATAAACTTAATCTTTCCATATTTATTTAAATCCACGTCAAAGCACTGGCCTTCAACATCCTTCCAGCCGCCTTCTCTCAGATCGTTTATTGTTCTTTTAATAGGTGTATTGATATTTACAAGATTAAAAGTACCTGGACTAATCCCCCAGCCTGAATTTACATTTTCACTTTTCTTATCATAGGATAATTTAAGCACCACTTGCTTATCCTTAAATTCAAGCTCTATTGTTCCGCTATGATCCCAGCCGTCATTGCTGAAATTAGTGCTGAATTTATTATTATTAATCTTTCCCTTGATATCAATATTTGATATATGCCCAAAGCCAGAGGAAGAATCACTTACAGTACCTGACAGTTCGCCGCTTTTGTCCACCTTAATGCTAATTACAGTTCCAAATGGTATGTCGTGTTTTAAATTGTTTTCAGTTACCCATCTTCCTGAGTATTTTGAGTAGCCTGCTTCTGAAACTACAGTGTTTGAAGCTTCATCCGTTTTTGGGGTTTCAGTAGCAGCATCAGTTTTATCATTATTGCCTGCTGATTGTGTCTGAACCTGCTTTATTTCATTTTGTACCGCCGCCTTTTTACCAGCACATCCGGTTATAGATACGCTGATTAAAAGGGCAGTAATTAATATAAGATTTTTTTTCATATCTAAGCCTCCAATTTAAGTTTAGAAATTAACCTTTCAGGGTTTATTATTTTTCCATTATAATTTTGTGTATCCCTTCGTATCTGCCTCAAGTCTCCTGTTTCAAGAGCCTTTCTCCAAAATTCTTCAGGGGTTATATCAGGCTTAACCTGACAGGCAAGAGCATAAAGACCTGAAATATAGGGCATGCACCAGCTCCAGCCTCCTTCTCTATAAAATACATAATCCTCTTCTCCTGTAGGACTAGCTGTTGTTTTTGCGTCTATTGGAATAAGAAGCAGTTCTTTAGGCTTATCCTTATTAAAGTTTTCTTCGTAGTATTTATCTAATCCATCTATATGTTCTACTTTAGACATCCACTTTTTCCACTCAGTAGGCTTGTAAGAAGAAATATCATCTTTATCTGCAAGACTATCTGTATCCATTCCATAAAAATAGAACTTGTCTTTATAGGTCTCAAATGAATTTACTGTCATGACGAAGATATTTTCTCCTATGGCTTTTTTAATAGCTTTAATAAACTCTTCATAGCCTTTACTGCTGGGTGGGCAACCTGCAGATATAGATAATACTCGTATTTTATCTTCCTTAGGAAGAGTTTTATTTACTTCAATTATTTTCTCAATTGCCTTTGCTGTCCATGAAAAATCCAGCTCCATTTTATTGTCTACCACATTATAATTTTCGCTTCCTATAAAGTACAGATCTGCCTCTGGTGCGACTCCTGTATTTTTACCTGCAGCAATGGATGCCACTGCAGCTGCATGCATCTGAGCATCTTGGGATTTATAATTAATTTCTTCATACATTTTTACTCTATCAAAGTATTCCTTGTGATTAATTAAAAGCGCATAGTCAATAAATGCTATGTTTACCCCTTTGCCTGTAATCCCCTTATCATGAAGCTTTCTAAGCCCAAGCCCTGGGTTTTTATGAAAATCCAAAAATTTATTCGGATTAAAACCTTCCGGAAGCTTCTCTGGCCATTTTGTCTTACTGTCAAACACTGAATTAAATAATCTATCTTTATATGTAGATAGATCCATGGCTGTAAGGTTGTAGCTCCTTAAATCGGTAGTCATCTTTCCCGAGTTATCCTTAAGTTCTTCCATGCTGTTTAAACTCCCTCTTCGGTAGTCAACTGCATATGGAAACTTAGTAATTTTAAGCTCCTCCTTTTTATTGTCATTTGCAGAAGCTGCGGTTTCTTTTTTAGCTGTATTGCTGCAGGACGCTGCAGCTAACATAAATGTCAAAGATAAAATAATTGTTATTATCCTTCTTCCCATTTATTGTTTATCCCCCATATTTTATTATAGTCTTAGTATACCCTTACCTTTAAACATGTTCAATAAACTTCCTAATTAATATATAACTGTTAATAAAACAGCTTATTGGAAAATACATTGTTATAGAAAGCCTTAAATAAAGGATGTAATTTAAAAAAGCGATATACTGATTTTAGTTCAGTACACCGCTTTCATCTTAGGTTTTATACGATTATTTTGCTAACTCGTATATAGCATTAGCATAAATTTTGCAGTTTAAAAGAAGATCTTCTACTTCAATATATTCGTTAGCCTGGTGATCTAAGTCTGGCTTTCCAGGGAATATAGGTCCAAAAGCAACTATATTAGGCATTGCCTTTGCGTAGGTTCCTCCGCCGATTGCTAAAAGCTTTGGCTCTTCTCCTGTCTGCTCCTTATAAACCTTTTGAAGCTTTTGAATTACAGGATGCTCAGGAGGATAGTATAAAGGTTTTACAGGCTCTGTCTTGGAAATCTCCATGCTATTTTCTGATGCCTTAGAAGTTAATATATCTATAATTTTGCTTCCTTCTATAGTTACAGGATATCGTATGTCAATTGATAAGGATATTGAATTTTCATCCATTGCCATAACCCCTGCATTTAAAGAGAGCTTTCCTGAAGCTTCATCGCTAAAGCCTACACCAAGAGAAGTTCCATCTGTCTCAAAGCCTATAGCTTTATTTACGAAAGCTATATACTCTGCTAAATCCTTTTGAGCTAGTGAAAGCTCTCCTAAGAATTTAAACATCTGCATTACTGCATTTTTACCCATATGAGGCATGCTTCCATGAGCTGATACTCCTATTGATTTTAAAATCACAAGATTATCCTTAACTTCTGCACTTATAGCAAAGCTGTTATTTTCCGAAAAACTCTTTGCTAAAGCTAAAAGCTTTTCCTTATCTTTTGCTTCTATTACTGCTTCACAGTAATCAGGCACCATGTTAGGTCTTACTCCACCCTTTATAGCTTTAACTAATAAGTCTCCTTCTGAAGCCTTAAGTTGTTTCTTTAAATTGGTATGTATAATTCCCTTTTCAGCAAATATAATTGGATATTCAGCATCTGGTGTAAAACCTGCTACTGGAGGCTTTTCTTTTTTATTATAGTGCTCAATGTCTGCATCTCCAGTTTCTTCATTTAAGCCGAATATAACTCTAACTCTTTTAGAAACAGGAAGATTTAAATCTTTGATTGCCTTAAGTCCAAATAAAGCTGCCATTACAGGCCCCTTGTCATCAAGACTACCACGGGCATATATTTTTCCATCATGAATTTCTGCACCATAAGGAGGATACATCCAGCCGTCTCCTTCAGGAACAACATCAAGGTGTCCAAGAACTGCCACATAGTCTTCACCTTGGCCGTATTCAGCATATCCTACATAACCGTCAAGATTTACTGTTTTAAAGCCAAGCTTTGAAGATATTTCTAATGCCTTTTCAAGAGCCTTTTTAGGACCTGCTCCAAAAGGGCCTCCCTCTACTGCTGCTTCTTCTGTACTTTTTATTTGAAGAACTTCTCTTGTTGCCTCAATAAGCTCTTCTTTTAAGCTATCGATCTTTTCATTAAGACTCATAATATTTCTCCTTTCATTCGAAACACTGGGTAGCTTAAGACATTCGCTCTGCTCATAAGCTACCCGTTGGAGTCCATTTAGGACTCCAACCTCCTTTCATTACCGGAAATACTTGATTAATAACATAATCTGTTGTGCTAGTCCAATTAACCCATATAGTTATCTCAACTAGTACAAGAGGTTAACATACTATAATTATATTTTGCGTCCTATTTTATATAATGTCAAATACTTTACATGTACATATTCCTTAAAATCAGCCAAAAATATAGTGATGCTATTCATAAAACAGCACCACCTCATTATTACATAAAACTTTCTTTTATTCAGTTATTATAGCTTAGTAATTTGAGAGTTTTCATGTGTAATATCTACTAAATATTTTTCTCCTCTAACTGTTATTTTAAATGCCATTCTTCTCCACTTCTTAGGCAGGTTAGGACTAACACTTATTTGTCCATTTTCCACCTTTAGTCCTGCAAAGCCTAAAATCGCTGACATCCAAGCACCGCCGCTGGCAGCCGGATGAGTGCCTCCTATATAAATAGAACCAGCAAACTGCTTGGAATTACCAGTGAGATCCACATTCGCAGTCTTAACAAAGAAAGGATACGCCCACTCTGAATTACCTATTTCACAGGACAATAATGAGTATATGCAGGGACTTAAGCTTGAACCATGCTCAGTTCTAGGCTCATAGTACTGCCAGTTAGCTTTTTTAACTTCCTTAGAGTATTCGTCTCTAAATAGGTATAACATAAGCACAACATCTGCCTGCTTAATAATCTTTGTAGTTGAGGCGACACCATGTCCTCCACCCCAATATTCTCTAGGATCAATAAGTCTGCTCCTGACCTCATCAAGGGAACAATCCTCTAACCTGTTATAACCATCAAACTGCTCTATTATGAGCGTATCTTCATCAGGCTTAGGGATATAAAGCTTTTCTTTAAATTTGATAAGGTTATTAATCTCTTTAGAGTAATCGAGCTTTGCTATAAGCTCCTGATAATCCTTAATGTATTCCCTTTTAAGAAGTTCCAGGGTCTTAAGTGCGGCATCAACGGTGTAGTAAATCATTTTATTTGTATATGCATTATTATTTACTCTTTCATGATACTCATCAGGACCAATTACATCTAGAATTTCATATCTATCCTTATCTTGCTTAAAATAAGCATAGGAATAAAAAAACCTTGCACACTCTAATATAACTTCTGCACCACCATTTAAAAGAAGGCTTACATCTCCGGTAAACTTATAAGTTTCCCATACTGCATATGAAACCGCAGCACTTATATGAACTTGCTTGTCTTTAAAATAGGTTTTCACAGGGCGTCCCGTAAATACATCAGTTACATTAAAATCACTGCAGGCATCCTCCCCGTTTTCATGGCTCTCCCATGCATAGAAGGCTCCTTTAAAGCCATAGAATTCAGCTTTTTTTCTTGCACCCTCTAAGGTTCTTATACGATAGTTGACCAGGTTTCTGGCTACTTCAGGTGCAATATGAAGAAAAAATGGAAGCATAAACATCTCTGTATCCCAGAAAATCGCACCTTTATAGGTTTGGCCTGAAAGTCCTCTTGCCGGAATTGAGAGTTTATTTGAGTGTGCAGGTGCAATTATCTGAAGCTGATATATGCTGTACCGAAGCGCTAATTGGTCCTCATCACTTCCCTCTATTAATACATCTGAAGCTTCCCATCTGTCCTTCCACTGCTCTATGTGCTCTGAGTGCACCTTTTCATACCCCATGCTTGAAGCTCTTAATATGCTCAAACAACAATCCTCCAGCACATTTTTGGAGCTATCATTTCCTGTCCATACTGAAGCATATTTATATATTGTATATTGAACTTTTGGCTCTGTCTTAAAAGCAATATTACGAAAAATACTACTTTGAGTTTTCATTATACTTTCTTCCGCCTCAAAAGTTCTTTCGCATATTTCTGCTACAGCTACCGGAACCTTTAGCTCTTGTGTCAAGGCGGAAACCTTTATAAGGCTTTTTTCCTGTTCTACAGTATAGTCTTCAAGATGAGGTCCATTTATATCCCATACCTCTCCGTCTATGCCGGTCTTTATTGTCACGTTACAAGACCTCTCTGTTGCTACTGTATATTTAAGACAAAGCATATGAACATCTGCAAGACTCACAAAGCGTTCTGATGTAATCTTAATCTTGCCGTACTCCGTATCCCAAACTGTACATCGCTTATGGATTCCATTTTTAATATCCAAGCTTTGAATATGCTCAATTGGTGACACATTCATAACTCCAAGTTCTCTTCCTTCAACTGATAAAGCTGAGAATAAGGCGTTAGGAGCATTAATGGGCTCCCTCCAACTATCTCCCTGTCTGTCATATAAACCAGCCAGATTGCAGGCTACAAGCTCTTTTTTAGTATACTCCTCCAAAGTTCCGCGATAGCCCATATATCCATTGCCTGTCATAAACTTATTGCCATTACTAACTATGTTATTACTATCAAATTTATTTTCTTCTATAATCCATCCCATAGTTACCCTCTCCAACCCTTCGGCATTGGTAATACTATACCATCAGAGTCAACCATATATCTTTCATCATAAATAGAAATTTCAACAGACAATCCATTAAGTGTTCTAAAGCTGATTTTTTCCTTATCAACCTTTATCAATAGTATTGCTTCCTTGTAAACAACCCTAAAGCTGTAGCTATCCCATATCTTAGGTATAGAAGGGTTGAATGTAAGCACTTCTCCATCACTTCTCATTCCTCCGAAACCATACACAATATTTATCCAAGCACCGGCAAGACTTGTAGTATGAAGACCTTCCTTTGTATTTCTATTATAATTATCTAAATCCATACGAGTAGCAAAGCCAAAGAAATCAAGAGCCTCTTCATGCTTCTTAAGCTCTGCTGCAAAAACCGAGTGAATAGAAGGTGACAACGAAGATTCATGAATACATCTTGGCTCATAGTATTCGTAGTTTGCCTTCTTTACTTCTGTACTAAAATCCTGATTGAAGAGAAACATAAACATTAAAACATCAGGCTGCTTTATCATATCGCTTCTATATATCCTGTCATAGGACCAGTTATTATACAGAGGAAATTCTTCAACCGGTATTGAATCCACGTCAATATGAGGCAGAGTAAAATATCCCTCATGCTGCTCATAAAGCAAGCTTTCCTCATCAAACAATATGTCCATATTATCTGAACAATTCTTAATAGCTTGAAGCTCTTCATCAGTAAAGTTCAGCTTTAGCTGAAGTCCCTCATACTTTAGCTTTGCATTTTTCTTCATATCTTCCAATACAAATAAGGTATATTCAAAGGTTCTTTTCGCCATATAATTAGTATAGCAATTATTGTTAACCATCATATGAAACTCATCAGGTCCCATAACAGCATAAAAACCGAATTTATTGGTAAGCTGACTAAAGGCTCCACGAGATTTCAAAAATCTGCTTATTTCTATAAGCATTTCAGCACCATGACTATATAAGAATTCCTTATCACCGCTTAAGTGAACATAATGCCAAATTCCATAAGCCACACCTGTGCTTGGCTGGAACTGAAGACTTGCATGCTGCCAAAGGTCACAGGCCTCTTCACCGTTTAAGGTAGCTATAGGATAGCAGGCACCCTCACAGTCAAGCATTTTAGCCCTCTCTTTAGCCCTTTCAAGCTTACTGTACCTAAACTCTAATAAATTTTTAGCAGCCTTCAAATTGTTGAATAGGAAAAATGGAAGGCAGCAGGTTTCAGTATCCCAAAAGGCGTGTCCATTATATGCTTCTCCTGTAAGCCCCTTTGCTCCTATATTATTAGTAGGATTTTGCCCATGATAGGTCTGCTGCATCTGAAAAATACAGAATCTTATACCTTGTTGATTCTTAGCATCTCCATCAATTTGTATATCAAATCTGTTCCAAATATTTTCCCACAGCAGCTTATTGTTACTAAGCGATTCATCAAACCCTTTTTCTGCTTGTTCCTTTACGGCATTAATACCGGTATTCCAAATATCTTGATTACTGATTGAAAAATCCTTAACCACAATATTTGATACAAGCTTATCAATCTTAGTAACTTCACCTTGATTAAGAGACAGCTGCATCTTATGGCCAATTAATTTATCATTTACGTAATTACTTTTACTTATAATACTATCGGATATCAGTTTAAAACCTGAAAATACCCTTTGGTTTGAAGTTAAAGTTTCTCCTATGATAGCAGCTATATCCTCACTCTTATCTTTTTCAACTATGTTCCAAAAATTTTTGTCTTTGGAAACGTGGATAGTTCCAAAATCTAAAGCCATTATAACTTCAATATTTCCTGTAAAATTAATAGGTTCAAATTCTATTCTTTGAAAACCTTGGTTAGTTCTATCCATATTTAAAAACCTTAAGAATCTTATCTTTAAGCTTTTACCATTCTTATGTTCCCAGATAAATTCTCTGGTAAGTGTGCCTTCCTTTAGGTCCAGAACTCTCTTAAAATCCCTGAATTGAATATTATTTAAATCCAACTGCTCTCCATCAAGCAATATCCTTGTATAAAGCCAGTCTACCGAATTAACCATGAAATGAGTATGATCTACAATTCCTTTGTAGGCAGTCCTATTCACATCATTTGAAAACTCATATACTCCATTAAAATAACTTCCTAGAAGACTTTCATAGGAGCAGCCCTCTTCAAAGTAACCTCTTACACCCATGTACTCATTTGCCAAGGAGAATACCGACTCAGCTACCATACTTCTTGCCGGGTCAAAGCCTTCCTCAATAATTTTCCATGGATCAACCTTAAAATAAATATCTGCAATTTTAGCCATAACAACCCCCGCTTTACATTTTAAGTATCTTTAGCCTTTAACTCCCGAATGAGTATTGCTTTGAGTAATTTGTTTTTGGAATAGAGTAAACAAAATAATTGGCGGAATAATAGCAAAAACAATAGCCCTCAAAACTTCTACGTCTGTAGCTTTTATGCTGGTTCTGAACTGGAACAGTCTCACCATTATAGTTTCATGTCCTGAATTATTTAACAATAAGTAAGGCAGTAAGAAATCCGACCAAGCAGCATTTACTGCATACATTGCGATTACCATAGTAATAGGCTTGCTTAATGGCATAACTATCTTAAAAAATATCTGCCAGTTATTGCATCCATCAATTTTCGCTGCTTCTATAATCGACGCAGGAAGTGTATCAAAAAACTGCTTATATAAAACTATATAAAAGGCATTTGCACCTATTGAAAACCATAGTGGATAAAAAGTACCGTTAAGATGCATTTTGCTTAGATTGATAAACAGAGGAACCACACTTGTAGTAGCCGGTACCATGAGACTTCCAAGTATAAGTCCATATATAAACTTTGAGCCTTTTGGCTTAAGTATTGAAATTGCATATGCTAAAAGGCCGTTAAATACTATAGCGCATACAACACTTCCTGCCACAGAATAAAAAGAATTTATATAATACTTTACAAATTTAAGATCATTCCATGTCTTTACAAACCTGCTAAAATCAAAATTTTTTGGTATCAAGGATGGTTCAAGTGTAAATTCTTTTATATCTTTAAAGCTTGATAGAAAAACCCAAACCGGAGGTGCAATCGAAATAAGAGTTATAATTATGCAGACAGCAAAAAGTACATAATAGAAAATCCGTATAGATGGTTTTTTTAAATCTGAATAAGTTATAATTCCGTTATCCTTACTCTTTATATTAAACACAAAAGCTCACTCCTTTCTATATATCCTGCTCTTTGCTGAATTTATTGTAAACCGCCGTTAATGTAACTAAGAATAAGCTTATAATAACCGATACTGCGGCAGCTTTTGGATAATCGAATTTTTCAAAGGCATATTTAAAAACAAGCTGCATTATAGAAATAGAGGCATTGTTTGGTCCTCCATTTGTCATTACTAAAGGCTCATAAAGAATTTGGAAAACAGAAATAACCTGTAAAATCAAAAGAGAGCGTATTAAATTTCGAAGATTAGGTACAGTCACATGTACTATTCTCTTCCAAATACCTGCTCCATCTATAATTGCCGCCTCGTACAGTTCCGGATTTATTCCTTGAAGTGCTGCCAGATATATGAGTGCTGTAGCTCCAGCACCTTTCCATGTCATTGTAAGGACTATGAGCGGTATAGTAATCTTCGGATTACTTAGCCATACCTGTGGCTGCACACCCATGCTTCCGAGTATAATGTTGAGCACTCCTGTTTTACCCGGTCTAAAAATAAACGCCCACATCATAACTGTAGCAAGGCCAGGTACAATATTAGGAAAATATATGCCCACTCTGAAAAGACCTTTTGCATGTACCATTTCATTTATAATTAATGCCATTATAATTGGCACTAAAAATCCTATTAAAAGCGACCAAATGGTATAGGAAAATGTATTCCTAACCGCAGGAAAAAAATCAGGGTGGTGAAAAACGTCAATATAATTTTTAAAACCTACAAACTCTACTGTTCGCATACCTTTGGCACTATAAAGTGATAGTCTAATGCTTGCCAGGAGCGGTTCCCATACGAAAAAAGCAAATAAAATCAGAGTAGGTGCCATAATCAGCCACCCTGATATATTCTTTTTAATAACGCCAGGTATTTTAAGCTTTTTTGTTTCCTTGTTGCTTACTTGAAGCACTTTACCCATCCTCCTTTTGCTGCTTAACTTAACACCGTGAGAGTACATATTCCTCTCACGGTGTATGAAAGTTCTTATTATTTCTTATTTACTTGGCTGTCTAAAATCTTTTGAAGATTTGTGTTTGCTGTATCAAGTAATTTTTTAACATCAGCATTTTTATCTGTAAGTACAGCCTGAAGAACTTTTGTTAGTTCTGCGTACATATCTTGAGTTTGCTTTGGTTCTTCAAGATGTAAGTTGTTCTTTTGCTTTATTATGTTGTAATAGTCATTATAAAAAGCCATATTAACATTTGAATACTTCTTAACAACCTCGTCCTGTGCTTTTAGATAATCTGGTGCTGTCCATGCTGGGAAAGAAGGTATAACAGGCACCCCGTTTGCAACTCTGTTCTTAGCGTCTGTCTCCATACCAGCCTTAGCCGCATCTGTTGCTACAGGAGCTTTTCCCATGATCTCAAGGAATTTAAGAGCAGCTTTAACTTCCTCAGAAGTAGCCTTCGCAGAGAACATGTAAGGTGTTCCGCCCATTAATGAATATTGTCCTCCAGGTCCTGCAGGAAGCGGTACTAAAGCAAGTTTCTTAACATCAAGTTTATTTACTTGAGTTGGCTGATTAACAGCATCATTAGCTCCAATATACATTGCAGCAGCGCCAGTTCCAAGCGCTTTGAATCCAGTACCCCAATCTTCATTTGTTGGATCAGCTGTTAAAACATCATACTTCCACTTTAAATCCTTAACATAGTTCATAGCTGCTATATTTTCAGGTGAGTTTAACTGAGCAACCCATTTACCATCCTTTTGAGCTTCAAGCTTAGCGCCAAATGCCCAAGCTAAGCTTGAATAGTGCCAGCCACCTGCGTTGTCTTTAGCCAAGATACATATTCCGGCACTTCCGGTTTTGTCCTTTATTGTTTTAGCTGTTTGAGCAAGCTCTTCCCATGTCTTAGGATACTTCGGAACTCCATTAGCATCTACAAGGCCTGCCTTTTCAAACAGCTCTACATTAACCATTAAACCAAGAGCATAACCATCACGAGGTATACCATATATTTTCCCATCCTTTGAAAGAAGCTCTTTAATAGTAGGATTCATAGCATTGTCCCAGCCAAGCTCCTTAAGCTCAGCAGTTATATCCTTAACAAAACCGCCTTCTATAAGCTTTTGCGGCTCAGTATACCAAGTTTCAAATATAGTAGGCAGATTGCCTGATTCTGCTAAGGATACAAAAGTATCAGTAGCATACTTATAGTTTGCCGGTGTAACTTTTACACCAGGATTCTTAGCCTTAAAATCTTCTGTCCATTTTTCATACATTTTAATATCATCAGTTAGAGTAGCTTCCGGCCATATACCAAGTTTAAGCTCTACTTCTTTTGAAGCCGGAGCATTTGTATCCTTACCTGAGCCTTGAGTGCTCTTTGAGCATCCTGCTAAAGCTATAACTGATAACATGAGACCTAAAGAAATAATTTTTTGAATACTCTTTTTCATATAACTTCCCCCTTGATATTTGCTTAAGTTTAACGTTCAACCAAATATTAAAAAAATATAGGTTTAACGTTCAACCTAATTTAACTATAATCGTTTTCACAGCATAAGTCAATATATTGTTTAAAAGTTTTGAAAAAATATATTTATTTAGATTTCATAGCAAGTCTGCTATCCAATTTTTCAAAAACCCTTTAAAATCCTGGTTTTTATTTGTCTGAAAAACTATTTCCTAATTGAAACTATATAAAAAGGCCGTTGAATTTCAGATTAAATACCTGTTTTTCAACAACCTTTACTATTGCTATTATTTTATTTTTAAATTACTGCTATTAATATCTTTTACACTATGTCTTTCTACCAGACTTACCGGTAAAACTATATTGTTATTTTCAATTGAGGTACCTTCAATAACGCTTACTAAAGTCTCCACCGCAACTTTCCCTTTCTTTTGCGGATCTTGATGTATCGTAGTCAGCCTTGGAGCTGTAAGAGAACTTATATAAAGATCATCAAATCCCACTATAGAAATGTCCTCCGGTACACTTTTTCCCTGCTCATTAAGCCCTGAGATAATACCTGCAGCCAATATATCAGCAGTAGCAAACACAGCAGTTATATCAGTTCTTCTGCTCAACTTATGTCCAAGCTCAATACCTTCAGTAATCGTAATTTCCTGTTGGTATACATTTTTATCTTCAAATGGAATACCAGCCTCTTTAAGTGCCATTTTGTATCCTATAAGACGTTCCTCTACTACACCATTTTTCTTAATTATAGGAGATGCAAAAACTATATTTCTATGCCCTTTATCAATTAGATATTTTGTAGCTAGATACCCTCCCTTACAGTCATCAAGCCCTATATTTAATACTTTCTTATTATCAATATAGCTATCTATGAGCACAAAAGGAATATTAGCCTTAGCCAGCTTTTCAAAAAAATCATCCTGAAATAACCCTATAATTATTAAACCATCAATGTTCCAATTACGCAGCAATGAAAAAAGGTCCTCTTCACTATAAACTGTACGTATCATCATATAATATCCTTTTTCACGCAGCTTCTTTTCAATGCCTTCAATTACCACACTATGAAATGGATCTGAAATAAAGTTTCCGCTTTTCTCAGGAACTACATGATTAATAACTCCAATAATTTTTGACAGCTTATTAACAAGAGATCTTGCTGTCATATTAGGAACATAATTATCTCTTTCGATTATCATCTTTATCTTTTCTACAGTTTCAGGGGCAACACGCTTATAATTTCCGTGAATAACATTTGAAACTGTGGTAACACTTACATTTGCTTCTCTGGCAATATCCTTTAAGGTGACCATATATTCCCTCCATATAACCCTGACAACATAACCAATCTAAACCACTACGTTTTCATCATAAGTCTATATCAATTTTTTTTATAAATCAATATAGTACTACAAAATATTTTATATATATATTGACAGTAGTTTACAAAGGATGTATTATTGTATTAAGTCATTAATACAATAATATATGAGAGGAGTTTTGAAGATGCAGTGGGATATTAACTCGGAAAGACCGGTTTATATACAGCTAATAGAGCAGATCCAGGCATCAATTATTTCAGGGTATTTCAAGCCTGCTGATAAACTTCCTTCTGTGAGGGATTTAGCCGCAGAAGCTTCTGTCAATCCAAACACTATGCAAAAGGCTCTTGCAGAACTGGAGCGAACTGGGCTTGTTTACAGCAATCGTACAAGCGGAAGATATATTACATCTGATTTATCGTTAATTAAAGAACTGAAGAAACAATCTGCCAAGAACTTAGTAATAGATTTTCTAGACAAAATGAGTCAGCTTGGCTATGAAAAGGAAGAAGTTTTATCAATTTTATCAGAAACAGTAAAGGAGATGGAGAAATGAGTACAATTTTAGATTGCCAATCTTTATCAAAAAGATTTTCAGGTTTTGCTGCTCTTTCAGATTTTAATCTAACTTTAGAGAAAGGTCGTATTATAGGGCTGTTAGGACCTAACGGAAGCGGAAAATCTACATTTTTAAAAATTATCAATGGTCTTTTAGTTCCCGATACAGGTAAAATTCAGATTGCAGGCAGGGAACCTGGAATTGAAACTAAAAAAATAGTATCCTACCTTCCCGAGAGAACTTATCTTAATGATTGGATGAAGGTAAATGAACTTGTGGCTTTCTTTAAGGATTTTTATAGTGATTTTGATGCAAATAAAGCCCATGACATGCTTAGCCGTCTTCAGATCGATCCTAGCAGAAAACTTAAAACTTTATCGAAGGGCACAAAGGAAAAAGTACAGCTCATTTTAGTTATGAGCCGAAGTGCAGAGCTTTATTGCTTAGACGAGCCAATTGGGGGAGTTGATCCTGCTTCAAGAGATTATATTCTCAATACAATAATCAGTAACTACAATGAAAACGCGACAGTATTAATTTCTACTCATCTTATTGCAGAAATCGAAAATATATTAGATGAGGTTATATTTATAAAAAATGGTACTGTTACTCTCCACTCTTCAGTGGATGATGTACGAGCAAAGGAAGGTAAATCTGTAGATTCATTGTTCAGGGAGGTATTCAAATGCTAAATAAGTTAATGAAATATGAGTTAAAGGCAACTTCAAGGCTTTTGCTACCTTTGTATTTAATATTGCTTGTTTTATCTATAGTTAACCGCTTTGTATTTAACTTCAATAATCAAGAGGTAGTATTTAAAATTGTTAACACCTTTCTCATGATAAGCTATGTAATATCAATTTTTGCAGTGTTAATTGTAACTGTTATATACATGATTGTAAGATTTTATAAAAATCTTCTCACAGACGAAGGTTATTTAATGTTTACACTACCAACTAAAACTCATGAGCTTATTACCTCTAAGCTCATAATTACAGTACTTTGGACTATTATAAGCGTTGCTGCAGTTTTGATTTCCTTGTTCATTGCATTTTCATCGCAAGCTGATTTTGTTAATATTATAAACGCAGTAAAGGATGCTATAACAAGCTTAAATAGAGACTTCGGCGGAAAGTGGATATTGGCTCTTGTTGAAGGAATTGTTATGATACTTTTAAGCTTAATCACAAATATACTGATGATATATACTTCTATAGCCTTAGGGCAATTATTTTCAAAGCATAAGATTATTGGTTCCTTTATATCCTATATAGCAATTTACACAGTTATTCAGTTTGCTATGATTATAGTGTTAGTTATCTTCGGAGCATTTAATTCAAATATAGAGTTAGGAATTTCCGTACTTCCTAAAGTAATTCTACCGACTTCTATAATAATTCTTGCTGCCGGCTCTTCCTGTTTCTACCTTGGAACAAATTATATCTTTAAGAAAAAGCTTAATTTAGACTAAGGCTTTAAAATAGCAGCTCAGGGTAATTTTAATACCGCAGAGCTGCTATTTATATTATACTCATTTAGTAATTACTCCAATTATCTACGCCGGCCAATCTACTTTTTGTATACATAACGCTTAGGAATAAGACTCTGTTCCTTACCTGGACAATATACTGATACAGCTGGGCCTTTAATTTCCTGCTGTGCTATTTTAGGAATTGTTACCTCGCCGTTTTTATCTATAAATCGAATGCCTTCAAGATTATAACCAAAGCTTCGTATTCCCTTGTACATAATTGCATATCCTGACTCATTCCACTGCTTTACGTCCTGCTCAACAGGTATCTTATTCAGCATATTTATTATGATAGACAAATCATTGTCCTGATTATATTTTGTTGTTCCTCCGGAGCCCCAATCCTGCTTATGGATTGTTATTTTATCCCCCTTAGCCTTATCGTAATAAACCAAGTATCCTGACTTTAAATTATAATTTTCATCAAAACCATAAATATATGTATCAATACTTGTAATTGTTCCATCCTTTTTAAACTTAATATCAACGCTATTGGTCATTAAATTAGGCTCTAATTTCTCCTTTTCTTGTACATATTTCATTATTCCTTCAAGTTTAGACGTGTAAAAATTAATTTCATTTACACTAACTTTTTTATCCGTTTTCAGTTCCCTGATCTTCCAAGATAAGTCTCCATTAAAATTTACAGCACACTTGCCTACAAAATATGTTCCTATTACTGTAACAAGTACAAGCACTGCTGCTGTTAATCCTTTATAGCTTTTTCTAATAGATCTGAATGAAGCAAAATACCCCTTCAACTCTTCAAGTAAGCTGCTTTCTATATTCTTTGAGATAGGAAGAATAGCTTTATCTTTAAAAAACAAGAAGTACCACTTATTGTTTTCTTTTATCTTAGTTAGATCATCCCATTTATATATAACTTTATCGTAAGTTCCAGATAATCCTATAGCCAATTGAGCACTATCTATATTAAATTCAGTTTCGCTCTTATATATAAAATTATTTTTCATATGCCTTCTGTAAAAAATTATAACTAGTATTAGTACCACTAGCAAAAGAAAGGCAATTCCTGAAAATACTGGTACGTTTCTTTTTAACTGTCCTACTTTTGCTATAGAATACATTATTCTCCACAGCAAACAGTATAGTGCTAATATTATTAGGCTGACTTTTCCTCCAAACATGAGCTCTGATAAAATAAGCTTTCCGTATTTTCTTTTTGTAAGTTGATTTTTAATAATCATAGTAATTTACCTTCTTCCAATACTTCCTTAATTCCATTGCTTACTTGGATCTTATAGTGGAATAAAACACAGTACCTAAAATAATACTTCCTCCAAGTACTTCTCTTAACGTTGGAATTTCCTTCAATAAAAAAACAGCAAATATAATGCCGTATACAGGCTCCAAGCTGGAGATAACCCCTGCTGTTTGGGTTTTCACATTTTTTAAACCATCTATAAAGATTAAATGAGATACCCCAGTAAAAATAATACCAAGAAGTAACAGAAGAATCAAATCGTTGACCACAATGTGGGGCTTATAGAAAAATATAAAAGGACTAAGTGCTATGGTCGCTATAAATTGCTCATAAAAAGCAATTACTGAACTGGAGTATTCTCTTACATACTTCCTATTAAGCATTGATAAAATTGCATAGGTAAAGCCTGATATTATTCCCCATAAAGCTCCCTCTGTTAAATTGTTGCTAAGTTCAAACCTTGGGACTACAAGAATTACTCCTAAAAATGTAATAACTGCAAGTATAATATCCATAAGACTAAGTTCTTCTTTAAAAAAATAAGGTTCGAGAAAGGTCACAAACACCGGAAACGTAGAAAAGGTAAGCAGTCCTATTGCTACTGTAGATACTTGAATTGCTTTAAAAAAAGTGCACCAATGAATTGCTAATATTACACCCATTATCACTAAATAAAAATAGTGTTTTCTTTGCTTTAATTTAATATTTTCTTTAATATAAATTATTAAAATCAATAAAAAAATGCTGGAAAAGCATACTCTTCCAAGAACAATTATTATTGACGGCAAAGATAGCAGTTTTCCAAACAAACCTGCTATACCAAATAGAAAAACAGCAAAATGTATTTCCATTAAACTCTTATTTTTTTCTGTCATAGTGCTACCTCATATTTTCATCCATCATAAAAATATTCTTAAACTATATATTATCATAATATAAATTTTTCATCTCAGGATATCTTTCAATAAGCAATTTGTTTGCCTCTTGAAGTTTGGATGAATATTCACGATAAGATGAACTTAAAATCTTTAAATTTGGAATAAAAATATCATAGTAGCCGCTGCTTTTGTTAAAGTCTAATAACAGCTGCTGAAACTTATATGCCTCACTTTCTTTAAATTCTTTGGATGCACGTACTTTCATATATTCTTCAATAAAATTTTTATTATTTTCAATATACTTATGAACATCTTCAACCGCACTTAGAACCTGATTATTCATCTTATCCATATCTGCTTCTTTCATAAAAGCAAGAGAATTTTCTAGGTATTCTTCCACTTCCTCAGTTATATCCAGTTTAGGAACACTATCAAGAAAGTTAACTATTTTCGAATAGGCCTTTTCCTTTTCTTCACTATCAATTTTTTCATTTAAGTACGGTCCAAAATGCACGCACAGATACATTCCATAGCTGCCGGGAAAGGACATTAGAAGCTTCTCCTTAATTGTAAACAACGGATTAATATTGGTTTCAATATATTTTAATTCCCTGCTTATATCATAGCTCTCTATTAAATTTTCAAGACACTTCTGCTGCAGGGCAGCTTTTTCAATTTTTAAACTCAATAAATATTTATGCCTTGACAAGGCTGCAGACTTACTTTTGCTTAATATTATATTTTTAATGTCTGAAATACTTAAACTCAATTGTCTTAACAAAGATATTTCTTTTAACAAATAAACATCCTTATCAGTATAATTTCTATAACCATTCTCAGCAATTTGAGGACTTATAAGCCCCTGCTTTTCATAATATTCTATCGCCTTTTTCGTGAGAGAACATTCTTTACATATTTGATTAATTAACAATTTTATCACCTCAAAATCATGATAATCTATCCCCCAAGGTGACAGTCAATATTATTCAAAAATATAATCATGATATTATTACAAACTTTTTAACAGTTCCAATACATTTTTATTCTGCTGATTAGCTTGTGCAAGCATCGCTTGTGCAACTTGATATAAAATACTGTTCTTCGCGTATTCCATCATTTCCTTTGCAATATCAGCATCTCTTATTCTGGAGTCTGCAGCCTCAAGATTTTCAGCGGTATTATCATTTATTGAAATTACATGTTCCAATCTATTTTCATACGCACCTAGTGTTCCTCTAAAAGAAGATGTCTTGTCAATTGCCTCCTGAACCTTCTTTATTGCTTTAGAAGCATTTTCCTGTGTTAATATATCAACATCATCTAAATTTAATGAACCTGATGTCATAGACTCTAGCTTTATAGACATGTTCTGATTTGCGTTAGCTCCTATTTGTATTATGATTTCATTATTATCCTTTCCCAACAGTGGCTTAGTATTAAACTCAGTTTGATTAGCACTTCTCGATATTTCTTCTTTTAATTGCTGAAATTCTTTATCTATTTGTGCTCTATCCTTATCAGAATATGTGCCGTTAGCTGCTTGCACTGCCAACTCATTCATTCTCTGCAGCATAGCATGAGTTTCATTTAATGCTCCTTCTGCAGTTTGGAGCATAGAAATGCCATCTTGAGCATTTCTTGAAGCTACCTGCAATCCTCTAATTTGTCCTCTCATTCTCTCAGAAATTGCAAGCCCCGCCGGATCATCTGCTGCGCTGTTTATTCTCAAGCCTGAGGATAGTCTTTGCATGGATTTGCTGATTTTGCCCTGAAGAATAGACATTTGTCTATATGCAAATGCTGCATTAGCATTATATCCAATTATCATAATAAACTCCTCCCTAGAGCTTCAGCTCCCTCCTCAATTTTCCTATTTTCCACAATTGTACCATTACTGTTATCGTACTATTTTTATAAATCTTTACCATAAGAATCAATATAAATTACGAAACTTCTTTCAGTATAGAGCCTACTTTTTCATAAATAAATCTTTTCTCTTTAATCCATTTGCCTTAATTGAATGCCTCCACCCAATTTCAGCAGACAATTTATACTTGTATTTACCTATTTCTATATTATGTATTATTTCTCCTGCATATAATTAAAAAAGTGCAGCCATTGTATTATACAATGCAATGGCTGCACTAAAAATGACTATATATTTTTTGTTTTCATAGCTCTCATAGAGTTTAACACCGCAAGCACTGTTACTCCTACATCACCAAACACTGCTTCCCACATAGTACCTAGTCCTAAAGCTACAAGAATTAATAAGATAACCTTAATACCTAAAGCAAAAATAATATTTTGCATTACTATAGTTCTTGTTCTTTTTGCTACTTTTATAGCTGAGGCAATTTTTGAAGGTTCATCTGTCATGATAACTACATCCGCAGCTTCTATAGCAGCATCAGAACCAACTCCACCCATTGCAATACCTATATCTGCTCTAGCAAGAACCGGAGCATCATTAATTCCATCTCCGACAAATACGATCTTACCTTTTGGTGATTTTTCTTTAAACAATAATTCTACCTTTTCAACCTTTTGGTCCGGTAACAGCTCTGCATACACTTCATCCAAGCCTAACTTATCTGCAACTTTAGTACCAACAGTCTTATTATCACCTGTAAGCATTACTGTCTTCTTAACTCCCATAGCTTTTAAAGCCTTAATTGCTTTTACTGAGTCTTCTTTAATTTCATCAGATATTACTATATATCCCGTATATTCTTTATCTACAGCTACATGAACTACTGTACCTATAGTTTCTACCTGGCTATAAGCAATATTTTCTTTATCCATAAGCTTATAATTACCTGCTAGTACTTCTCTGCCTTCAACAACAACTTTAACACCATGTCCAGATACTTCTTCATAATCTTTTACAGCATCTTTAACTATTTCTTTACCATAGGCTTTTAGTATTGAAGTTGCTATTGGGTGATTAGAATAGCTTTCTGCATAAGCAGCATAAGCTATAAGCTCATCTTCAGAGATATTGTTTTGAGGCTTTACCTCTGTTACCTTAAATACTCCTTTTGTCAGAGTTCCGGTCTTGTCAAAAACCACAACTTCAACATCATTTAATGCTTCAAGATAGTTTCCGCCCTTTACAAGTATTCCATTTTTAGATGCACCACCTATGCCTCCAAAGAAACCAAGCGGTATAGATACTACAAGAGCACAAGGACAAGATACTACTAAAAATGCTAATGCTCTATATAGCCAATCTGAAAATACTGCTCCTTCTATAACAAGAGTTGGAATTACTGCTAATGCTACTGCTGAAAAAACAACCACCGGTGTATAGTATCTGGCAAACTTTGTTATGAAATTCTCTGTTGGGGCTTTCTTGCTGCTTGCATTTTCAACTAAATCAAGTATCTTTGCAACAGTTGAATCTCCAAACTCTTTCTCTACTTCAATGGTTAAAAGACCATTTTTATTAATAACTCCACCTAAAATGCTGTCCCCTGTACCTACTTCTCTAGGAACGGACTCACCGGTTAAAGCAGAAGTGTCTACCATAGAACTTCCGTCTATTACCTTACCATCCAGAGGAACTTTTTCTCCCGGTTTTACAACAATAATATCACCTATGCCAACCTCTTCCGGAGATACCTTTTTAAGTTCATCATTAACCTTTAAGTTAGCAAAATCCGGTCTTATATCCATAAGAGCAGAAATTGATTTTCTTGAGCGATTAACAGCTATACCTTGGAATATTTCTCCTAACTGATAAAACAGCATAACTGCTACACCTTCTGGATAGCTGCCTATAGCAAATGCACCGATAGTTGCTATACTCATAAGGAAGTTTTCATCAAAAACTTGCCCTCTGCTTATATTCTTAAGTGCTCTTAAAACTACTTCTCCACCTACTATAACATAACTTATTAGGTATAAAATAAGTTCCAAATAGTTAGGCAGCTTTAGCGCAGTTGCTATTGCAAAGATTGCTGCACCAACTGATAATTTTATTATTTCAATTTTGTTGCTCTCTCCATGCTCATGACTATGCTCGTGCTCGTGTTCATGCTCATGAGTTTCGTCTTTTGATGCTTTATTCTTATTTTGAATTTCAATAACCTTAACATCAGGTTCAATTCTCTTGACAATTCCTTTAACTTTTTCAATTATAGCATCTTGATTTGATGCATTAACTAATTCTAAATTTAATTTTTGTGATACAAAATCTACTGATACTGACCTTACGCCTGAAATGTTGCTGCTCTCTTTTTCAATCTTAGCAGCACAATTCGCACAGCCAAGTCCGTCAAGCATTAATGTCCTTTTAATAACCTTATCAGTTTGTTTTTCTCTCACCTTTACATGTGCTTCAATATTTTGAACCATATTTTTAGTTGCTGCAATTAGTTCATTGGTCCTATTTATCTCACCTATTTCAACAGTAAGAGTTTTAGTCACAAAATTCATATTAGCAGATTTAATTCCTTCTATTTTTGAAACTTTATCTTCTATCTTAGTTGCGCAGCTAGCACAGTCTAAGCCATCTAGAATTAATTCTTTTTTTATGCTGTTTTGTGATAGTTCAAAATTTACATTTTTATGTTTAATATTTTGGGGTTCTAGCTTAATATTATTTTTGATATTAATCTTTTTTATTTCCTTACTCATTATTATCCCCTCCCCTAAAAAGCTTAATTTTTTTCTGCTATATGAATTAGGCCTTGATCAAAGATGCTCTTAACATGTTCATCTTCCAATGAATAATAAACAACTTTTCCTTCTTTTCTGTTTTTCACAAGTCTTGCTTGTTTTAAAACTCTTAACTGATGTGAAATTGCTGATTGTGTCATTCCAAGTAGTGCTGCTATATCACATACACACATTTCTGCTTGAAACAGCGCACATAATATCTTTATTCTGGTTGAATCTCCAAGTATTTTAAACAAGTCAGCTAAGTCGTAAAGCATTTCCTCTCGCGGTATACAATCTTTAACCTTATTAACAACATCTTCATGTATAATTGTACAACTGCAGTTTTCGATATTTATTTTTTCTTCCATAATTTCATCCCTTTGTATGAATATCTGTTCATATATTCATTATACTCAGAACTAATAATTATGTCAACGAAACAAGAGATTTTTTCAAAAAAATAATAAGAACTGTTCTATTATATCTGAACAGTTCTTACATATGAGTTTAATAAAGAAACTGAATTTGTGGCTATCCCTTTTCCGCGGTATCCTTCCATAACATGAATACCAATCTGCCACATATCTTCACAATCACAGCTTGCCCCTGCCATGCCAATAATCTCATCACCATCTAAAGCAGCAACAGCTAAAACATCTGGATAATTATCATCAAACGCAAAAGCTTCATCAAATCTATCATCATTTTTAAATTGGATAATATCATCCTGCTCATACCATCTAATATCTGTGATAGGATCTACCTCTTCCAAAGTTGCTAATGGTAAATAAAAATGGTGAATATCAGCTACCTCATGTCCAAAATTATGAAGCATTTTGTCTATATTCCTAAGTACTGGAAATATGAACAACCAGTTAGCATCATAATCCTTTAATTTTTCTTGAAACCAAGGCATAATTTCTGGTTTAGTAGAAACTATAGCTCTTCTTCCGAAACAAATAATCTTAAGTGAACAACCATCATTATGATAGAGTCTTCTTCCTATTTTATATTGTTTCTCAACCACATATAACTTATGGCAGAGGAACTCTATCTTCTGCATATCATCCTCATTATCATATTACTGTCAACTCAAAAATTTACTCTATATTCTATTGTCTTACCTTCATTATCTGTAACTCTAATCTTAGAATCTAAATCAATATGTAAAAAACCAGTATCAATGTACTACATTTGGCACATTGATACTGGTTTTAATTCTACAAAATTACTCCCCTTTGTATGCCTTTGCACAGGCCTCTTTTTCTTCAGTATTTTCAAACATCTTAAAATAATCAAGTATTTCTATTGCAAAGTCTACAAATGACATACCTTTAGCTGTAATAACATTTTCATGTCTTACTACTTTTTCCTCTAAGTAGTTCTGTCGTGGGAAGCAATCTTCAATTCCGTTCTCTTTAAAATAATCTTCACTTAAGGTCGTTGTGTATAAGTGTTCATTTAATATTCCGGCTTTAGCTAAAAATTCTGGACCGGCGCATATTGCACAAATTAATTTTTTTTCACTATGAAACTTTTGAACTAATTCTACTAATTCATCTTTGCATTCTCTTTCAAATCCACCTGGTATGATTAATGCATCGACATCATCTTGGTTAATAGCTTCTTTTACTGATATATTAGGTAGGTATTGAATTTTTGAAGCAGCTATAATTGGTGCTTTTTCATAACCAATTGTAACTAATTGTTTTTCTGGATCCCATCCTAACATATGACATGCCAATGTCATTTCAAAATCTGCCATTCTTTCATAAACAAAACATAATATTTTCCCCATTTTAGCAACCCCTTTTAAAACTCTTTAATTAATATTTCCTATTTATGAATGTTAATTTACAATTCACTATGTATAATTTTAACAGTATATTTAAAATACTTCCACCTAGAAAATTATTTTATATTCTACACATTATCTCTTATTTTTAATTGCCCAATTTTAGTAACTACCTCCGTTACTTATGTTACGGTCCATCATACATCATCCTAACAACTCCATAATAAATTTTATATCCTTTTGTAAACTGCACCAACGGTAGTCCATCTCTCATTAATCTGCTGTCCATCTACTATAAAATTATCCTCATTAGTAAATTTTATTGTAACAGGCAGATTATATACATAAAATTCAGAGTTTGACTTTGGAATAAGCTTTCTTCTATTACCCCATCCATCTATTAAAAAACCTTCCTCTATCTTAATTACAGTATTCATCTCATCATTTTTGTAAATTCCGCTGCAGAAGCACTGTGCCTTAATATCTTTAATGTTTTTAAGTCCAACAAAAAGGAGCAGTTCTTCTTCGTATAAACTCCACTGCTCTTTTGAAAGCTCCAGCTTCATTTTTCTGCAATGGGAGGCTTCATAAAGATTATCTGCCCAGCATCCGTAATGCTTCAAAAATTGTCGCATTCCATCAGCACCAGCAGGACGATCTTTATAGAAAGGTTCATTCTTATCTCTTTCATAAATATATTCTAAGAACCCTACTCCTCGCTGCTTTTCTAAGTATTCAATAGCCTCTTCAGTCTTTTCTCTATACAAATAAATCAATGAAGGCTTTAAAGGCATAATAATATTGAAAAGTTCTTGTATAAAATCTTGTATTCTTTCGTAAGGAGCATTTTTCAGCAGAAAGGTGAAAACCTGAAATTGAAACAGACTGCTGTCAAGCAGAATGACTTCTGATTTCTTTGATGCTTCTTCCGCAAAGGCCTCCCATTTCTCCAAAGCTACTTTTTCATACTTATCTAGAGAGAAATTCCAAACATCAAATCTACTTATCTCTTCAAAGGCTTTATCACCAAAATCCTGAAGATAATGCCACTTAATCTCCATTAGATCCAATTCCACGGTTGCCCTTCTCTTCATCCCTATCTTCTCTATGATACTTTTTGTATGAGGGTACTTTTTAACAAACAACTCCAATTCCTCATAGCTTAGGCATGCTTCATTAAAGTAAGAGGTTGGGTGGGGCCGTGCATTTTCATGAATCCACTTTGCAGCAATGCCGTTGCGTTCAAGCTGAGATAATAAAAAGAATGAATTTGTGGTCTTGCCGGTACCCGGTAAACCTTCCAAAATGATAAGTTTTGTATAGATCACGGCAACTCCTCCTTTCAGTCAATTTAGAGCGCTCTCTCTGTTCATAAATTACCTGTTAAAGTTCATTTAGGACTTTAACCTCCTGCTCATTTATAATTAAACATCATGTAATTATCTTCAACCATAAATTATATCGATTTAATAATTGCAGTAATTAGCTCTGAAACTGTAGAATTTATTTTACTTTCACTCCATCCCAAGTTCCATCCTTCATCATTAAATACGTCCGATATTACGTAAACAGCTGTAGCTTTAATATTTCGATATTTTGCAATAGTAAATAAACCAACACCTTCCATCTCAACACATAAAGCATTTTTTTCTCTATAGTCTAAAATATTTCCCCATGTTTCGTGATATCCGGCATCTGTAGTCCAATGTAATCCTTGCAAAAAATCTAATCCTTTGTAAACTAATAAATCTTTTATTTCTTGTGAGAGAATCTTATCTGAGTATATGATTTTTTCATCATATCCATATAATCCTGCTACAGCTGTATCATTAAATGCCCCTTCTGTAAGAATTACCTGTCCAATTTTAACATTACTTCCTATGCCCCCAGCAAAGCCTAAATGAATTAATTCTTTTACTCCGCCTGCTGCCAAATCCTCAGCCTGAATAGCAATTCCCGGTGAACACATCATTGACTTTACAAATCCAATATTCTCATTATCCTTAAAGACAAATAACTTTCCACCCAAAGGGTATTTATATTCTCCTACATTACGACTTAGCATTTCATCATATAGACTGTCTGCAAGCAAATACACTCTATGAGGAATTTTTGCTTTATCAATATCAATGCCATGGTTCATTAATTCTATCTTTACTAACTTTTTTGGATCTGTCATAACTTGATTTCTGTCCATAAATATCCTCCAAATTGTATTAAATTACACAACACTATGTAAAAAGCGCACCAGGCAAAGCCTTTAGATTACTTTGTACACTTCTCAAAAACAACTTTTGCGAAATCAACCGCTTTCTTTTTTGCTTCTCCATCTCTAAGCGCAATCATATTATCATAATCCCTTATGCCAATCTTGCCAATATATTCAAGATGTGAATGCTCGCAAAGCCTCTTAATTCCATCCTCAAAAGGGCTTATGCCATATTCAAGCTCATATCCGCAAGTAGCAACTATGCCAACTTTTTTACCCTCCCATAAACAAGGTCCAGGCTCTCGTCCGTAATATTTATTCATTCCATAAAATCTATCCAGCATAGCTTTCATTGGAGGCGTACAATACCATGTATATATTGGAGTAGCCAAAATCAAGCAGTCTGCTTTTAAGACTTCTTTAAATATATCTTGCATATAATCATTTTTAGGGCAACCATATCCATCAAATACATCTTGGCATTTCCAACAAGCATCACAAGGTGAAATTTTTTTATCGGCTAAAGTTATATATTCTACTTCTGCTTCCATACTTTTTAACGTTTCAATAAAAGGTTTAAGGAAAGTTGCTGTATTACCATTTGGTCTAAAGCTCCCCATAAGTATCAAAACTCGCATAGATATTCCCCCAACATAATAAATTAACCCAAATAATTTGAGTTTTCAAAGTAAATTTGATTGTTATAAATAAGCCCTATTCCAATTAATCTCCCATCAATATCTTCAATAACAAATTCATAGCTGCCGTAGTCTGTTTTTTGAGGTTTTGATACTATATGAACTCCCTTTGAAACAAACTCTTCATAAATTATATCAATACCATCCACTGTGTCTGTATCAATATAGGCATCATAGCCTGCCCCATACCTCTTAGTATTTGACTGTATTTGTCCAAACTTAGATTGTACAATTACAATCTCAATAGAATCTCTATATATTGTTGTAAAGTTATCTATCTTATCATAATGCTCAGCAAATTTAAATCCCAGTTTTTCAACATAAAATTCTACAGTTTTTTTCACATCTTCAGATATAAAAACCGGGCATACATTTGTTAGCTTAACTTTTTTATTTTCCATTACGTATCTCCCCACTCGTACTTAATGTCATCCAGATTCTCTTCATTTTCATGGCCTCTGTCAATTATTCTAAATCCATTTTTCTCATAAAATTGCTGTGCTTTGCGATTAACTTCAAAAGTAAATAAAGTAAGTTTTCCTTTAGAATTAGATTTAGCAAGCTCTAAAAACCTTCTTCCTAGTCCCTTTCCTTGATAATTAATATGGATATATAACTGATTAATTTCACTTTCGTTAAAAGCTATCATGCCAACAACTTTAGTATTATAGATGGCGATATATATTTTGTTGTCTTTACTTAATATATTATTCAAGAAAGATACATGATCTTCAAAAGAATGAATTTCCTTCTGGCCGATGGCCTTTTCCTTACTTTGCCTCCACATTCTTACTGTTTCTTCAGAATAAATAGGTTCAAACTCTATTATCTTTATATTATCCTGTTCCATCTAAGTCACTTCCAATCTTTCTTAGCTAATGTTTATCATTTCCTAACTGTATAAAAAGCTTGTACAGAATTCGTATAAATATAATTATTTAGCTGATATTTTTTTTGAAAAACTTTAGGTGTATTTGCTCCTATAGGTATAAGCATTAATGAGTCTACTGCTTCACTCTCAAGTCTATTGTCAAACCTAACATCGAAATAAAAAAGATAATCTTTAATCCATTTAAAATACTCTTCTTTATTTATTTCACCAAAAGTGAAAAGCTCCAAAGCCTTATCTTTATCAATTAAAGCTCTCTGAAACTCAAGAACATTTAATGGTACATCATTGATGACGGGTATTACATTAAACTGTCCATCAATAAATATCCACTTGTCATATTCCTCTATGTATGCTTCCAGGACAACATGTCCTGCAGCATATTCTCTGGTCTCTACATCTGCAGTCTTTAAACATAACTTCCTTGCAAGAATTCCTAAAGCATTTAAGCATCCGCTAATGACAATTCCATATTCAACACACCTAAATCTCTTTCCAGCTTGTACCTCTCGAAGAATTGAAATGGGATCATTTTTAATTGGTTCTTTTAGCCCATCATGCTCCCATAAATTATGTACCCAATTCATTATCTTTTTAGCTTTTTCAAAACTTGTTTTACAATCACAAACAATTTCATCTAATTTGAATTCTTCCCTTAGCTTAATTAAATATAAATCATTTGGTGTATTCCACCTAAAATCGTATTTCTCGTCAGTGCTTTTGTAATCATATTCTATTCTCATAAAATTCTCCCCCATCATTTATATTAATTTAGATATATCTAACTTGCATTCTTTTTAAACAAAAACGCCGTAAAATTCTGATATGAATAATACGGCATTATATAATCCTTCCTTTTTATACCTGAACTGTTAAACAATAAGTATACAGAAATTAACTATTCTTTCTTAGATATCTTCAGCTTTAAAATTAACATTCTTTAAGTGCCGGTAATAATTACCCCATTCGGTAGTAAAACAGAACACAGAATAATCAGGATCATCTATACCAAGTGGGTAATAAATTTCACACCCATCAGACCATAGCATCTCCTTAGATGCTCTATCCTGCAATACTTCTATAGTTCCTACAAGCATAAGCCCGGCAAATTTATCCTCATCAACAAAATACAAGCATGCTTTGTTATCTCTCTTTAAAACTTGCAGCCTTTTAGTTGATGTGTTCGTGCTAAGCCAAAATTTTTTTAAGCCATCATGTTTCAATCTCATCATTGCTTTTATATTTGGATAACTATTCTCGCCATTTGTGCCAACCATCACAATCTTTGAATTTTCAACCAGCTCATTACTTTCGTTAATAATTTTCTCATCAATCATTTTAAAGCCCCCATTTTACAACTTATGTTATATAAAGAAAATTGTAGCATACGCTTAAGCTCGCTTCAATACACATAAGCTATAAAATAATTTATAATTTCTCATAAACCATCTGATGCCAATCAATCACTATAAATAATATCTTCACTTATAAAAAGATATCTTCCACCTATTCTTCTATTCTAAAGCTGCTAACAATCCACAAATTCTCAGTCTGTCTTCGTCTACGCAATCTCTACCATATGCATCTAAAAAGCGATGACCATATTTTGAGGATTTCAAATTACGATTTAATGTCCATAATCCCCAAGCAAGATCGTAATGCCGATCACCTAACCCGCCTTCAGCTATATCAATAAATCCCTCAAATGACCAGTTGTTAAGAATTATGTTAGGAAGACAGTAATCCCCATGTATCAACACATCATTTTTCATCAGCCCTCTTGAAGCTGTTATTTCCTCTGATGCTGTGTTAGCGTTGGCTGCTCCTATGTATTCAGCAATATCATCTAAGTGACTTTGTAAGAATGAGTCTGTTTCAGCCGATAAAACAATTTCATTCATTCTATCTTTAATGGGGCAATCATACGCATTTATTTCATGTAAAATTCTTAAGGATGTTCCAAAAACTTCGCTTAACCTTTTTGGTTCATCCAGATACCTTCTTGTTATCCCATCCTCTCCCTTTATGGGTGAAGTTATTAAGTAGTCTCTGTCTGTTGACAAATACCTAATAACAGGAGAAGATAATTTATGCTTTGAAAAATATGCTTGCATTTGTGCGGAACGGAATAAAGATCCTAAAGCTGCAATTTTTAAATACGCCCCCCCATCACGGTCAATATATACCGTTCTTGCACCAGATTCTCCGCTGCTTTCATAAATAGGTGATTTTCCAATCCATTCAATTAATTCGTCAGGTAATGATAGGGTACCTATATCAACTTGTCCATTTTTTTCATATAAATCACTTCCATGTATTTTTATAGTTTCAATACCTTAAATTTAGTTTTGAACGAAAAATTATGATACTGGGACAATATCAAACTCAAATGGAAATTGCTCAGCTTCTTTTGATTGAAAGTTTACTTTATATCCTACTCCGTCTTTATAGAAAAACCCTTCCTTAAGCTCAATTTTTACATAACACATATTTTCATCATTTTCATTATTATGCGCGAAATACCAAGGCTCAAAAACTTTAATTAATTTTTCTCTTATAGCCTTATTTTCAACTAATAACGGATGCCCAATATTATAAGCATTCCCACTGAAACGATATAATTTATTGCATAGTGAAACTTGACTATTAACAATCAATTCCTGAACCTTTTGTGACTTTAAATATGTAACTACGTAAAATGAACCATCTTCAAAAAAAGTATCAATAAATCTAACTGATGGTGTATTACCTTTTACTGTAGCCATTGCAAATTGATAATCCCTTGCAAACAATTCATTCATAACCTGTAAAGCTTTTTCATAAGTATCCATTTTTAATCCCCCTATAAATTTATATAATAACAATATTTAAATTAGTCTACTGTCTTGATTATATTTTAAAAGCAAAATTATGGTGCTTACTACATCTAAAATAAAACATAGTTGAAATAAAATATGAACTATAAATTTCAAGCTTCCTAAATTTTTTTCTCTATTAACAATTGCTGCAAAGCCTATTCCATAGCATGATGTAAATAACATAGACAGGTATGTAAAAAAGATTGGAATTATAAAAAGCAGTGGAATCGGTGTAAATATTACTAAACCGCGAGATGCAGCAAAAAAAAGCATGAATAGTAAGATGTATATAACAAAATTAATAATAAAATATGGAATCATTCCTAACTTTACTACTTTCATATATTTGCGCAGTAAATTATATTGTCTTTCTTTATATAGTCGATATGTATTAATAATATTTTTTACAGCCAAAATTGAATTCAATATTAAAGTTATAACAACTGCTGCTATAAGTAATGATTTCAAAATATTACCTGAATTATATCTTATTAATCCACGCAACAGGGTGATTATCAATGCAATAACCATAAATAAATTTACATAAAGACCTGCTAACATATTTCTTATAAGCTTCATTCACCCTTCCCCCTTTAGCTTTCATTTTTACATGTTATACTTTATTTTTACTATTTTCTATAATCCTTTCTGATAAATGGCTCTTCAATACTTTCAGAAATAAGCAATTTATATTTCTGTGGATGACGATACGCATTTCCGTGTACTTCACGGCTTCTGTACTCTCTGATTTCATCAATAGGAAAGTCGGCTATGTAAATTCCCTCGCTCTCGCCAGCTTCAATAACAAGCGTATCTCTTGATCCATAGTCAGAAGGCCTGTATGCAATCCCATCAAATGCAGTAGAATGACCATTACAGTCAGGCTTGCCTTTGGGGTAGTTTACAGTTGCGATGCCAATCATGTTTTCGTATGCTCTTGCCCTAAGCTGTGAAATGCGGTTTATCTCCATAGGGCAAGCGTTTGGCACCAAAATAATCTCAGCACCTTTTAGCATAAGAATTCTCGCACTTTCCGGAAACTCCCTGTCATAGCAAATCATTGCACCGATTTTCACATTACCTTCCTCAGTATCTAAATCCGCAACATAAAAATCATCCCCTGCAGTTAATCTGCATTCATCACCAAAATCACAGGTATGTACCTTTGCATATGTAAGCACATTATTGCCAAAACGATCAAACAGGCAGAGAGTGTTCCTTGGTAATTGGTCATGCTTTTCAAGGAAGGTTATTCCGATAGCCATATTAAGTTCTTTTGAAAGCATGCCAAATGAATTAACAAATTCGCTATTAGCAGCTACGGCACTTGCTTTCAATTCATCAACATCTTCAGGAATGTTATAGCCAACACTCCACATTTCAGGAAACAGCGCTATATCTGCACCCATTTCTTTAGCCATTCTGCAATATTTTAATCCTTTTTCCATATTGCCTTCTAAAGTATCCTTAGGCATAAGCTGTAATAAAGCTACTTTTAAGTTTTTCATGAATAATTTACCTCCCAAACCCTAATTCATTTCCATTCAAGTCCTTAATTGTAGTCATCCAAATTTTCACAAACAGCCACTATATTAACTCCATTTTTCTCATTTTTCTTTTATACGGTTATTACCCACAGTTTTTTTACCAGTATTGCTTATTTCTTATTTCAATGAATAAATCACAGAAGCTTGTTTTTACCTGATTATTATACATGTCTTTTTACTTCTCCCTAATTAAATATAATCAAGAAGCTCTTATTATTGATATGCTTCGATTATGCGTCCTCCTGGATAATCACCGATAGGGTGAGAAAAGTGCATATTATTTATTAACCACTTGTTATTTTGTTTTACTAAACCAATGGTAAGTCGTATCTTCCAAATATGTTTTTCACCTCTACTAGCTTCAACCAAATACGTGCATGCTTTTCTGCATATCGTCATTAACTTTTCTTTATCCTGTTTTTCTGATTTAATAACAGTATCTAAGTCGTTCAATGCCATTTTTAAAGAATTATCTGTTTCAATTTTTAGTTCAACTGTACCAAATGCCGTTATATATGTCATATCAGTACCGCAGTTAATATGTGCATTATCTACATCAATTCTTAAATCTCCCCAGTATCTCCAATCTCCCTCAACTAATTTTTTTGCCTGCTCATACCCGATAAAAATTTCGTCTTCTGCTGTTCCAAT
Source organism: Clostridiales bacterium oral taxon 876 str. F0540 (assembly GCA_000466585.1). Lineage (GTDB taxonomy): Bacteria > Bacillota > Clostridia > Clostridiales > Clostridiaceae > Clostridium_AT. Next base: position 71,317 of record KE993490.1, on the reverse strand, counting down.
AATAAAAACATCATCGTTATTAACAAATAACTCTGACATAAATGAATCTAAATTATTCAAGTCTCGCTCTATATATCCTTTCTGAAACTTTTCTAATAACTCTTTTATAGCAATTTTATCCTTACCTATTCCCATTTTTTTCTCCATTCCTATTAAATTAACATAATTCTTATAATCCAATTTTTTTATAAATTTCATTAATATAAGGACTTTTAGTCTCTATATAACTATCGATGTCCGTTGGATACATCTTTGCAGCATACAATTTAATTTCACTATATTTATCTCTATCTTCCTTATGTGTTCTTAAATAATCTCTAAATACAATGTGCCTCTTCAGTTCTACAGAATCCTGCGGGCAAACATATATATGATGAGTCATAAAATCTTCTTTTTCAACATATCCGAAGGCTTCTCTTCCACTTATCCCTAAGTCTCCTTCATGATAGTACCCGAAATTTTCCAAACGCGATTTAACTTCTTTAAAATCATCATAGCTCTTAATAATTATATCTATGTCTATAATTGGCTTAGCAGACAGCCCCTCTACTGAAGTACTTCCTACATGCTCAATTGTAATAATGCTGTCTCCAAGGACCTTCTCTAACTCTAATTTTATTTTCTTAAACTCTTCACTCCATTTATAATCATATGGAACAACAGTTACCTTTTTTGTTTTCATATATTCACCCCTTGTATAAATTGCTGCAATCCTATAATTATTTATTACCTATAACAACACAATTAAATGCATTTATTAAAAGCCGAAACTGGCCTTATTCCAACTGCAGCTTCTAACGTAGCTACAAGATTTCCATCCTTCTTTCTTCTATCTTTAGCTACAAATTCCCTCACAGCCTCTTTTGTAGCATCAATAAAGATTAATGATCTTATTTCTTGCATTTTATTTGTTAATTCCAGAGTTTCATTATGCTTTTTTAACAAGAATCTAAGACTATTTTCATCAATCAATAATTCCATCTTAAATATCGCTGAAAGAAGATTATCTGCTCCTCCGCTTTTTAAAAAGCAAGGTTGTAAGCTTCTTACTATAGCTTTGTCCTCTGAATCAATGCCAAGTTCTTCTCGAATCTCTTTTTTTATATTATGTTCTAAATCTAAAAGTTCTCCTTTAATATCATTCTTGTCTATACCCCCTCCAATAAATTGAAGCTTGTACGGAAATGCCGTTCCCTCATTCATTTCACCGATAGCAAATTTATTATCACTTGTTACAATTAAAACTGAGGTATGAATAACCCTACAATCATAATCTTCATGAGTACTTTTATTTATACTGTATAAGAAATGTGCATAGTCAGTTAAGCCAACAAAAATATTCATTATACCTTCATTTGCCTCTATTTTATTTATTGTAAATACATCTCCGTTAAAAAAACTTTTACCACTGCTCAATAGATCTTCCCAATACCTTTTTACTTTCTCACTATATACTGCCGGCAAAGGCTTCCTTTGATTTGTATAGTAAACATTTATATTATTATTGAATTCGCATATGGTAGTTTCCATAATGTTATTTTTCACGTCTTTAACCCAATATCCTATGCTCTTTATTTCATTAAAGCCTAATTTTTTATACAATTTATATGCTATTTCATTATGCCTATATACATGAAGTCTTGCTACATCCATATCATTGTTTTTATCTAAAACAAACTCTAAAGCCTTGCAGCCATAGCCTTTATTTCTAAATTGCTTTAAAATCGCAATTTCTTCAATATATACAACATTTTTATTTTCCTGTTTATTTCTTTTTTCATTTATATAAGAAATCATAAATCCTATTGGTTGGTCTTTTTCATATATGACAAATACTAAATCGCTATTTATATGAATCAATTCATGAACTTCTTCAGCTTGATAATTAAAAAAGCTATCCTTCATGCACTCTTTCATGAAATTGTAAATCCATTCCTCATCACCTATCTCATAAAATGTTTTATATTCCATTGTTAAACTTCTTTTAGGTAATTTAGAAATTATTTTTTCCATCTGAATATGTTCTTTTTCCATCTCATAATCCACATCTTTTAAAGCTTCTATTAAATCAGGTTTATCATTTACCGTAATAAATTTCACTCCACTAATATTAGTGTTACAATAATATTTATCTGCAAATTCTAACATGCTTTTATATGTATTATATTTTCTATATTGTTTTCTAACATAGATTTCTTCGATTGTTGCAGTATCAACATCTTTGGAGAGTTCAATAAAGCCAATATCTTCTTTGTTATTGGATAAGATAAATATATCCATGCATCCCAATTCCAATTTTTCCATGTGTTTTTCTAAGAATTCACTTATAGTTATTTTTAATACATATGGGTCTTCAAATGCCAGTTCATTTTTCAAAGTAATATATCTTTCTACACTATCTAAGGTTACCTTTTCCATATTAATTCCCCCCATAAATACTGTCTATATGGCAATCCACCAAAATACACCGAATTTATCTATAACATTGGCACAAAAGGCATTCCAAGGGCATGGCCCTAAAGCATCAATTACCGTTCCCCCTTCACGTAGTACATCATATGCATTGCGAACAGCGTCTTCAGTTCCCATATCATATACATTAAACGCCATGTTTTGCCACACATGCTCTTTATTATGATCGCAGTCAAACGGAGCTTCACTTACTGCTAAAAACAGCTGGCCATTCACCGACAATTCGCAGTGCGCGTAGGTATTTTCTTCTGTTTTTATTTGAAAGCTTATTTCTGCTCCGAATGCTTTCCAATACATTTCAACTGCCTCAATGCTTCCAGTGACATACACTTGTGAACTTATTTTCATACCCCTATCTCCTATTCTATAAAAATTACATTAAGAATCATTTTAATTAATTTAAATATTTTGCATTATCCGATCTTCTCTAATTTATCACCTATTACTAATATAGCTTGGTCATTATTTAATCGAGTGACTTTGCTATTGTGTTTTAGTTCAAACTCATATACTTTATCTTTTAAGTCCGGATTAATACTGCAGTGTTCTTTAAAATGAGGATATATTCTTATATCGACTGTATTTAATGCGGTCAAGTCTGTAACTTTAAATATATTATCTTCCGGGTAAATGTAGTTACACATACTATTATCTGGTCCTAGAGCAATTGCACCTGCACTTAAACCTATTACAACTTTGCCATTATCTATTAGTTTACTTAATATTTTATCCGCTCCACTCTTCTTTAAATGATATATAAGATAAAATGGATATCCGCCATTTAAAAATATAACATCAAAATTGTTCAACTTATGTTTGTCCTCAAATTCAACGTCAATAAACTCAACATTTTTATACCCCATCTCATTGAATGTATTCTTAACAGAAATCATTTGCGGATGTTTCTCTTTCAGCTCTGGCTGAGATGTAGAAATAATAGCAATAGCAATATTCTTTGAGTCTCTGGGAACTAATTTATAAAATGCTGCTTTTATTTCCTCAGTGCATAGCCCATATGCCGTTAATAACATTTTTTTCATATCATCCACCCTCTTAAATATCGTTTCTCTAATAAAGTGCCACTACCTCTTTTAACACTTCTATATTTTTATCCATATCTCCCCAAACCTCTAATCTATGACCAACTCCATCAATTTGTTTTAAAAAAACATTTTCTTTTTTACAGTGTTCTCTTAAGATATCTGCACTTAATTGTTTATCTTTTTCACCTGCAATTACAGCTATAATATTTTTCCTATTTTGAATATAGATTAGACTTTCTTTTACTGGAGTTAAATATATATGTCTTGCTCCAATACTTAATTTTTCATCAAGCCATCCAGCAACTACTGTTCCCAAACTTTTAGAAACAAATACAATGTCATCATACCTTGCTAAATCCAAGGATTCTATTTGTGTCAGAACATATTTCTTGATTTCTTCAATACACTCATCTAATGATTCATTTATGTCAAGCAAATTGCCATAATTAATTGCTGCTTTTTCATATCCTCAAACTTGAAGCTTAAACCCTGCATAATATAGCAACGGAGAATCTGTGCTATAATTTCCACATGGAAAAAGCACAACTATTTTCTTATCATTCATATCCGATTTGCCTCCCGATATTAAAATATCATTCATATCCGATTTGCCTCCCGATATTAAAATATCTGTCATCTCAGTTATCGTTCATAAAACATCCTATAATAGCCTGTACATTCAACCTATAAATTGATTATAAGTTATATTTTTACATATAGCTATATAAAAATGTCGCCTTAAACAAGGCGAACTATAGTATATTGCTATTTTTTGTTTTATGTTTTTTAGTAACTATATGTGTAGGCTTTGCTTCTATAAATATCAAATAATATTTCATGCTCCTGGTGTTTTTCTACCTGAGCTTTCACTTGATTTTCACACTTGAGAACAATCACTACATATTTCTTACCCATCTTCTAAAACACCACACATGGTGACGCTAATCAAGTGATAAGCATTCTCCAAACCTACTTTTCTCACCCATCCATTCAGACGCATGTCTCCAAAACATCCTTCTGCAAGTAAAACTGCTATTATCCAAGTCTAAACTTATCTCTGATACCTCTCCATTTTTATTAATCTCAACCTTACCTGATGAAGACCATATACAGTCTGGTTGCTGCAACTTTACCTCCGTCACATCACCTAGAATAATTTCTACTGCAGAAGGATTCTCCCATTGCCGCTGTACTAGAAGCCGCATATCGTATTTAAAATTATATGCCATTGATAGATTCTCTTCTACAAATGCAGAATTCAAAATATGAATCTCTTTTAAAACTCCATCATGGAAGTTTCCTACCACTGATAGAAACTCTTCCATATCTTCACCAGTTTTTATTTCATTAAATCTATTTAAGAAAGAACTCACGGTTCGCACCTCCTTTTTCTATATATATCATATAATCTTTCATGTTGCTCAGTCCCAATCCTTAGATATCCAATACCTTAGATATGACTTGGAGTTAGTGATCTAAGGTTTTCTTGCAAGTTGTAAATCTATTGTATCGTATGTAGTAATAATACCTCCATTATCATTAATTGCTTCTCTTATTTCATCAAAGAATTTCTTTCTTGTTGTTTCTTCAATAGCAATGTGGTCTGAGTAGGTACCTAATAATGATGTATATTCATCGGCTGTAAAAGTTCTTGTTCTTTGATAAAGTCTACAGCTTATATCTATAAATCCATACTTGGAAGCTATGTTAGCTATATTTTGGGCATCTTCCTCATTATATTCATTTCCTCCTAATGAACCGGGCATGTACTTTGCATATATATTCTCAAATGCAATATGTATGTTATTGCGTTTTTTATCTTTAAATGGATGATTAGCAAACCGTGCAAAAACTCCGCCGCTTTTTAGCATATTATATACCTTAATATATCCTATATCTTCTGAAATCCAATGAAAAGCAGTCGCCGAAAAGATGAGATCAAAGGAATTAGGAGGACATTTGAAATCTTGAAACGCTAAATTTTTAACCTCAAAGTTCTCATAATTTTTAAATTTATACTTTGAAAATCCCGCTAGCTGGTCACCTAATTCAATTGCGGTTAACATGCAGCCTTTTTCAAGTATTAGTAATGTTGCTTGTCCGGTTCCTATTCCAACCTCGAGCACATTACTTGACGGATTTATTCCTTCATATCAAAGATATCATCATATAGCTCTTTAACATAAGTAGGACGCCATTTGTCATATTCATTGTAAACAGTGTTAAATGTAGTTTCTAAGCCTTTAATTACTGGCATTTTTTACACCTCCAGTTATATAAATAATCTTTTCATGCAAGGCTGATTTGAGCGTTTTATTATCTCACATCATACTTTCCCTCAACTAATTTGACTACATCATTCCTACATTGATTAATGTACCAATCAGATATCTTATCCAAATTTATTTTTCTCTTAATAATGTTCGTTTTATCAGATACTAGCTCTTCTATTATTTCTCCGCTTGGAGCAATTAACATCGTAGGGCAATGCTGATTTTTGTTTGCATTATTTGAACTAATTAAAAATCTTAAGTTCTCAGCTGCTCTACTAACAAGATGGCTTCTCCATACAGAAATATTGCTCCCATTAACAGCATTGGTTAAATATACAAACACTTCTGCTCCATTTAATGAAAGCCATCTCCACTGTTCTGGGAATCTTATCTCTCTGCATAGTTGAATCCCTAGATTAATTTCTTCTTCACCAATAGATAATTTGCATACTTTCAATTCATTTCCTGGCTTAAAATATCCTCTTTCATGCACCGCTAGGTTAATTTTACGATAGATAAAATATTCGCTGGTATATGAATTGAATATGCCCGTATTGAACCAATCACCATTTTCAAAAAAACATGTCCCATATATAAGATGTATACTTCTTTTTATCACCTCATTTTTAATGTCTTCCATTGCACTGCGAAGTTGATAAACATCAATATTTTTCAGGAAAGAGATATCATCTGAATAACCTGATAAGGCCCCTTCAGGTAATACAACTAGATCATCTTTTTCTGATTTTCCTAAAATAGAAAGTATATTCTTTAGGTTTTCTTTTATATCATGCTTAATTGGAAATTGACCTATTAAAACTGATAACTCCATATTTATCCCCCTCTTTCACTGAAAATGATATTTTAAAAATCGAGAAACAACTCTATTTTCCTATCTTCTTATATCCCATTTAGTTGTTTTTATCTCTTAATTTCATCATTATATGTTCAGTCATACCTTCTCTATATAAACTAGGTACAGCTCCTACCTCAGTGTATCCTATTTTTTCATACAATCTCTTGGCATCAGGGTTAAAATCCGCAACGACTAAGAAGACTTTTGAGCATTCCTTGAAACAAATATCTTCAAAGAATTTTAGCATTTTCTTGCCAATTCCATTGCCGCGGCTCTCCTCTTTTACAGCAATAACATGAAGGTAGGGAAAAGAATGAAATATTCCATCTAAAATATACCAAATAAATCCCAAGCAATTGTTATTACAATCCACAGCAATATATATTTGTTGTTTTTCAAAACCTTCTACTAACGCTTTTCTTGCACTTCCTTCTTTTGAAAAATATCTTAAACCTAGTTCAGATTTTACTAATGCTTCTTCACAGTCATCTATATAATCTATTTTTCCTTTAAGGATGGAAACTTCCATACAACACCTCAAATCTAAATCTTATTAAGTTAAATGGATTTACTTATTACATTTACCCCTATAAAAAATTTTGTTCAATAAAAACATTAAAAGTTATTCTCATTTTACACGTTGAGACATTGGATGATTCTTTTCAAATTGAACTAAATCCCATAGGTTTCCATACAAATCTTTGAATACTGCAACTATTCCATAGTCTTGTTTTTTGGGTTCTCTAACAAACTCAATTCCTTTTGCTAGCATATCATTATAATCTCTCCAAAAATCATCTGTCCCGAGGAATAAAAAGACCCTTCCTCCTGATTGATTTCCAATGAAGGGCACCTGCTCTGGTTTTGAAGCCCTTGCAAGTAATATGGTAGTCCCGGTTGAACCTGGTGGTGATACTACTACCCATCGTTTGTTTTGCTCTTGCTGATATGTATCTTCAATTAAAGTAAAATTAAGTTTTTTTGTATAGAACTCGATTGCCTCATCATAATCCTTAACTACTAAAGCAATATGTACAACAGATTGAATCATTTTATCTCCTATCCTTTCCTCATAAAACATGTATAGCTACATGAAAATACTATGCTATTTCCATCCTCCTAGCTAAGCTATATTATGCTCATACATGATACTTATCATGATAATATGGTTTTGCCACATTGTTATAATAATCTTTACAGATACTACTATAATTCTCCCAAGCATAAATATATGGCTCCTGCATATCCTCTATCCAATATTTATTATAGTCTATATCAGCAGGCTTTCTTTTTCCTTCACCCCAAGATATCTCTGATATAACCATTCCTTCGCCATCATCAAATGATCGTTTAGCAATAACATTCCCGCTCTCATCTATAATCTGCGCAGCTCCTACCATTTGAAATGTAAATGGATTTTTTTCATCATAGAAATCCACTGCAGTAACTTTACCGCAATGATTCGAATGGATGACAGGAACATGCAGTAATTTCGCAAAGGTTACAGGAGTTTGCAGTGCAAATTGTCTATTATATTGTCTCAGCGGAGCACCTTCTCGCAAATCCTCCCAGCAGCTACCTGCAAGAACAATATCAACCTTCTCTGATAGCCTCTTTAATGTATCATATCGGTTCATTTCCCAGCATAAAGCAACACCAATATCTCCAATTGGTGTTTTTAAAATATTATTTTCATCACCATGAGTGTAATAGCAATTTTCTACTATTGTAGGTATGTCTTTTTTATGTGAGAAAACACTGCCATCAGGGAAAACTAATTGAAATAAATTATACGAATCCTTTCCATCAAACAAAATATATGAGCCGCCAATTATTATATGGTATTGACTAGCTAGTTGTAATAATACTCTTTCAACATGACCACTTTTAATTGCTACATCCAGCATTGCTTCAGCTCGTCCCATCGATGACGTAAAGAATTCAGGAAACAGTATTAATTCAATTCCCAAGTCTGATGCCTGTTTTACATAATTGTTAACTTGTTTTATGTTTTCATCTATGTCAGCAAAAACTGCATTAAAATTAACTGCTGCAATTTTCAAATAAACCACCCCATTCAGATTTTTGGTTAAGCACCTTACATAATAGTTTACGTATATCATATAGAAGTATTTGAGCCATAACTTTATTTTTCTAAAATTATACTGCATCAGTCTTATAAATTTGATTTATCTTTCCATTATAAAATTTACTACCTTTACATTCCCATCCATATCTGTGCCGTTTATTATAAACCCACACTTCTTTGTATAAAAACTTATATTAGCTTCCTTATCTGCAGGTGTTTTTAATGTTATTTTACCCCAGTCTTTATAATAACCCAGCATATATTTAACTGCTTGTGTTCCAATCCCTTCACCTTGATATTTAGGAATCACACAAAGACATCCGAGATAATACTCTCCTTTTCCTCTATCTTCGACTGAGATAACTCCAACAGGAATATCATCACAATAAATAATATGTTTAGGAAATTTCTCTATAGATGCTTGCATCCTTTCTCTTGTCCTGCCATAAGCCGGGCATTCTCCGTATTTAATATAATCATCATAAAATGACTCATTATAGATTTCTATTAACATGTCCGCATCTTCTTTTTTTGCCTTGATATATTTTAAACTCATAGCACTCCTATTTCTCCTTTTGCAGTCTTTTTATGCAATGCAGCAACAACGTTCTTTCTTCATTCCAATATTTAAATATAAATATATAAAAGTATTTAAATATTTAAATATTCACTGTAATCATGCTGGTTTCTTGAGTACCGGAAGAAGTTGCATGTATTTCAACTTCGTCCTTTTTAATGCTAAGCACTTCATGGCGCTTAAAAAATTGAGCGCTTATTGGTGGGATTTTTGCACAATCATCTAAGGTTTTAATATCTGAAGCTTTAAACCCATTTTCCCTTAGAAACTTCCCATAAAATTTACAGTTGTCGCTATGGTGCTCAATAGACTCTCTCATCGCTTCCACAAAGAGCTCTTGGCTGCCATTTTGATCATAAATTTTTTTATAAGAGAATAATTTTTCTCTTGCCGTTACCACTGTGATTTCCCCCTTTTTACCTTGTCAGTACATCTTTTATTTTTAATTTGTCTATAAGTCCATTCCAATTATCTATTATGAAGCACCTGTTCTTTGGAATATGTTTATTTGATTTCTCATTTGCTCATCTATACAAATCGGCGAATTGAATAGCCATCTATAATGAAATCATCTTCCTGTATTTATGGCGGACTCACATATGATATGGCATAGTTTAACCCTGCCAAGCCATTTTTCAGATTCGCTAATTTGACTTGTAATTCCATTTATATCTTCATTATATTCAAGTCCTTCAACAGCTCTATATTCTATTTTTAGGTTTCCAATCCTGTGTACAATCATTGGCCACTCTGCATCGGTCATATTATCCTTTGAGTTCTCAGATATTAGTTGAGCACACTGCCTTGAAAAACCGCATGAGCCTGCGGTAACATCAGCTTCTTGTCCTAGTTCCAAAGAAAAAACCCTATTAGTAATTTTTTCAGTCTCAATCCACTCGATGGGATGAGTATTTAATGCTCGTTCAGTTCTTCCAAGTATCATATAGTCATGATTAGGTATATCATTAACTATATTTATAAGCTCGTAATCATATTTATCAGCCCATGTAAGCAATCTATCAAAATCGCAATAATGGAAACTTTCATTAGAACCCTGTAATCCGAACTTCAGAACTTCCCTTCTCGCATGTGCTGCACCTTTTTTCGGAATAACTTTTATATTAAATCCGTTTCTCTCAAGCTCATGTATTAAATCTTTATCAGTTACTTCACTTACTGTGATAAATAAATCTGAATAAACTTGGTTTAATATGGGTGAAAGTTTTTTAAGAAGACTAGTATTTTTTCCATTTGGATCATGCGTTATACAAACTAATCCAGTATAATTCATGCTGTTCCTCCGTTTCCTTAACCATTTCACATGACGTTTCCAATCTCAGGCATTTAAGAACTTTGCATATCAACTTAATAATAAATTTGCAATTTATCTATCTTTCATCTGTAACAATATGTTCTACGTAATTTTGCATATTTGATAATTTATCAATAAAAAAAGTAGGAAATGCCTTGTAATTTGATAAGTTATTTATTGGCAACCAATGCATATACTCTTTATACTCACCTGAATAACTATTACTATTAAGTTCTTGTGTTCCTCTTGGCTTCATCAAAAAATAAAAGGCAATTTCATGGCAATTGTAACCTTCAAGACTACCACTACCAGTAAAGAAATTCTCATGAATAAATGCTAACCTATCAATTTCATAGTGTATCCCTGTTTCTTCATATACCTCTCTGACAACAGCGTCTTCAGCCTTTTCACCAATATGAACGCCCCCTCCAACCGGATAGTAATAATCATCCCTATCATTTTTAGCAAATAGTACACTTCCGTTTTCAATAATTATTGCTGTTGCCTTATATCTGAACCATCCATTGTCTTTAGTAAATCCGCAATCATACTCCATTTTTATCCCCCTTATAAATTCCTATTTTTCAGTTGCTTAAATAAATAATCAATATATAAAATCTCTACAAAACTAATTTAGCCACCATCTCACCATCTTGGATTTTACCAGTTTCAACAAAACCTAAAGACTCATAAAGCGCTTTTCCCACTGTATTATCTAGTTCATAAGAAAGACAAACTTCTGATGCTTCTCCATGAGGAAAGGTCTTAATTAGTTCAAGAGCCTTTAGCATAGCTTGTCTTCCATAGCCTTTACCTTGATGAACTTTATCAATCATCAATCTCCAAACCCAATAAGCATATTTATCATTATCTTCATCTGGTTCAGTGTATGCCAGCATTATAAAGCCAACCATAGTATCATCGTTATATATGGCATAGGGCATAGGTATGCACTCATTATTGGTTAATGCTACATAAGCCTGTGCAAGACTTTTCATATTGCTTGCAACAAAGCTTTTTTGCTCACTGTTAACTTCTAGTTTTACACATTCATCAAAATTGTCCTCTGTAATTTTTCTTAGTTCTATCATTATTAATTCTCACCCTCATTCTCTTTTAAAGGTGTTAATCTTATAAAAGAAATACCAACAGCCAAACCAAATGAAATAGAAAATTCTCTAAGTAAATCGATCTTTTCAGGTCTAACGATATAGTCAAAACCATAATTTAAAGCTCCGAATATTATAAATACAGGTATAAACGTAATAAATCTTTTCCTTAGTTCCTTTTTCTTTATCATTTTTAAATTTGATATAGTTGTAATAATTAAATATAAAACCATAAGAAAGGTAAACACTGCGTATCCGATTAAGAATTTAAAAGCAAAATTGCTATCTATATGTTTATAGACAATAAAAATAGAAATTATAGTTCCAATAATAAATAACGCATAAAGTATTTTTGTAATAAATGTCTTTTTACTGTTCATTTTAATCTCCTGTTAAATAAAAATATCTTCTAAAATAGTTACCTTTTTATTAGATGCATCAAGCTCAATTACAGCACCTATAGGCATAGTGATCATCGGGTGTGTATGGCTGCTGTCAAACTCAGCAATAAAAGGAAGCTTTCTATCCCCTATAACCTCTAATAATATTTCATAAGGCTTTCTTCCGCAGCTCCAATCATCAAAGTTTTCATGTTTTCCAAGAATAATTCCTGAAACCTTGTCAAAAATACCGTTTAATTTTAACTGTGAAAAGCTTCTTTCTATAGTTCCCGGATCTTTGCTTGTGTCCTCAATAAAAAGAATATCTCCGTTCTTTATTTGAGGCATGTATTCACTACCCCAGATTCCCTGCATAGTATTTAGATTTCCGCCAATAACTCTTCCTCTTAAGACACCATCATAAACAGTAACAAGACTGTTTTTCTTTTGCTCTTTAGCTCTGTCTTGAGTTTCCCAATCTATAAATTCTTCTGTCCAGTAATCCGGATTTTTCAGCTCACAAGGAAACTTTACATCCTCTTCAAGAAGTTCCTTGAAATATTCATATGTCCAATCGACGAATGGAGGAAACTCTCCAAAAGAAGCTACTAAGGCTGGTCCATAAAAGGTATGTATTCCTGTTTTTGCATATATCCCAAGTAGGATAGCTGTAACATCCGAGTAGCCTACAATGATTTTAGGATCTTTCTTAAAGGCTTCATAATCTATGTAGGGAAGCAAAGAATTTGAATTCATCCCGCCAATAGTGGACATGATGCATCTAACCTTTGGATTTCTAATAAGCTCATTAAGCTCTTCAGCTCTTTCTTTAATACTTCCTGATCTATAAAAATCAAATTTACCGGTAAGGCTTCCTTCAATTATCTTAAAGCCTTTACTTTCTAAATACTCTTTACCTCTGACAAATCTTTTAGGGCAAGTATAAGTAATAGGCGCGGAAGGTGAAAATATACCTATAGAATCGCCTGGCTTTAATTTTTTTAAAACCTTCATTTGTAATTCCTCCATGTATGTAATTTATTTGTGATTTAAAATATAATATTTAAATTTACTCATGATTTCCCCTTGGCTCCAATAGGAAATCATCTGTTCCTCAGGTATATCAGAAATAGGTGTCTCGAAGCCCTCAGGAATAAAGATTCTATCGATTGAACTTCCCTTCTGACTGCTAGGCTTATCTGCCAATTTACCATGATATATTCCTGTGAAAACAATTGGTTCTTCATTTGGATGGCAGTATGCCAAACAATCCTGAATATCAATACTACGATTATCTTTACCCTTCATTAAGTTAATAAAATCTTCAGCTGAAAACCACTCATTTACAAACTTAATAAAAGGACCCGGAAACCCGTTTAAAGCTTCTATATAAAAACCGGCATCTGTTACTATAACGGGATTATCTAATTGTCTGCTGGCCCATCTAGCTGAATACATAGCTACTTCTTGCACACTTTTACTTTGAATTTCAGGAGTTTCAATCTTCTTCTGCAACAGAACTATTTCCGTATTTTCAAAGGTTTTTAGTGCAACATCAAATTTAACAGAATTTCCTGTGACATAAACTAACGTTTTTTCCATATATAATTACCTTCTTTATCATAAGACTTACCTTTATTAAAAATCATAAATCAGCATTCCTTCTTTACCTAACTCAAGGCTTGCTAAAAGCTTACCTTCGCTAGAAAGCACAAAAGCCCCTCCAAAATATTCTTTATCCAAATAATTAACCAAAAATACTTTAGTTTCTGTTTGCTTAAGCCTGTTAATATAGTCCTCTTGTTCTTCCTTTATCCATCTTTCGTGAGTTACTGTACCACCATAAAAGGATCTTGCAAATGGAAAAAGAAGAATATCTGCTTTTAGTGCTTTAGCTTTATTAATTAAATGGCCATCATTCATATCGCCGCAAATTAGGAAGCAGACTTTTCCTATATCGCTCTCATAGCCTAAAACCTCAGTGCCTTCCTTATATATGCTGTTGTTTTGATTTGGATCTCTCCAACCTTTTGATACTCTTCTGTACTTTAAGCCTATAGTTCCATTTCTATTAATAAAAACAGCAGAGTCATATAAGCTGCCGTTATCTTCTTCAAGTACTCCTATAGCAAGGTTTATATTTCTTTTTTTAGCTTCCCGGCATAATTTTTCTGTTTCCTCTCCGGGGATAGAAACACCTAACTTAATATCTTCCTTTGGATTATCCGTCATGGAAAACCCCGTCAGCGCGGTTTCTGAAAACATAACCAAATCTACATTATTATCCGCAGCTTTATTAATATAACCAATAATATTTTTCATGTTTTCTGATACATCGCTCACTACTTTATTAACTACAAGTGCAGCTCTCATCATAAATCCCCCTATAATTTAGGATAAACTGTATCCCAAATAAGCTTTCTCATTTCTAAAGATCTGTCTCCTACATCAGACATAACTGCAACCACAGCATTTTTCTCCGGAATCACTATACATACTTGTCCTTTCATGCCGCTTGCCCTGTAGGAATGTACTTGTTCTCTCCAAAAATAATAGCCATATCCTCCTTCTCTTGTTTCAATGTGTTTCTTAGAAGCACTAGCCACCCAGTCCTTTGCTAAAAGCTGCTTTCCATTATAAAAGCCTTCCTGAAGATATAGCTGGCCAAACCTGCTGAGCTCATTGATTGTAAGCTTCAAGCCTGTTGCTCCGTAAAAATATCCTTCAGGACTATACTCACACTCCACATTTTCAATTCCAAGAGGTTCAAACAATCTTGGCTTAAGATAGTCCATCATATTTGTTTTAGCAGCTTTTTCTACAATAACCCCTGCAAGATAAGAAGATAAATTAGAATAATTGAACACCCTCTCCTCCACATTAGGAAGAGGTATTGATAAAATATGCCTAAGCCAATTATCTGAGTTCAATCTTACAAAAGGATAATCTATGATTGACATGGTGAGAAGCCTCTCCACCGTTACTTTGTTAAGGTTGTCCAAATGTTCCTTAGGTACATCCTTTGGAATATCTTCTTCAAAAAATTTTAAAAGACTGTCATTAAGCGAAAAATATCCTTCCTGTATTGCAATACCTACTGCCGTTGAAGTAAAGCTTTTAGTTACTGAGTAAAGTTCTCTTCTTTCCTCTGGAACAAAATGATGCTCGCAAACTTTAATTCCATCTTTAATAACAACAATTCCATAAATATTGAGTTTATTTTTAATAACTTTATCTATAAATTCAGTTAACATTTTTCTTCCTTTCATTCAGAACACTGGGTAACTTAAGATTTTCACTCACGCTCACAAGTTACCGGCTAAAGCACATTTAGGTCTTTAACCTCCGTAAAATCAAATTTGTCCTTCTTGAAGCTGATACTTTAATCTTTCATAAAACTGAATTTGAAAGTTCACATTATCAGTCCACATAGCTGTTGCTGTTTTTGTAGCAAATTCTTGCTTTGTATAACCCTTGAGCCTTGGAATCACTTTGTTCAAGTAATCCAACTGCTCGTCAACGGTCATCTCGTGAAATCTTAAATACCTCAGAGTATCATATATTCTATAAGAGTCAAATCTATCTATATTGTCACTATCACTTATGCTTTCATTTAAAATAGTTTTTTCTCCATGAAAATCAGCCTTATCGTCAACGTGTATGGCTATTCCATAACAAATTTCCTCCACCTTTTTCTTTGGCAAATCCAAGGTTCTTAGAAATTCTCGTGCTATTCTTGCGGAAACCCTGCCATGTTCTCTAGGATTGTCCCTGCTGTCAAAAGTACCAACATCATGCAGAATGCAACCTAATGTCAAAGCCTCTTTATCTAAGTCTTCTGATACTGCAATCTTTCTTCCAACCGCTGCAACTCTCAAGCTGTGCTCGTATCTGTATCTTTTATCGCTTTCACTGACCTCATTATTGCTCCATATATACCTCTTCAAAAATCCCCTTGCTTTTAATTCATTATTCATTGTAAATCCCCCATAAAATACGATTATTAAAAATCTCTTTTAATGTATTTACTTCCCCTTATAACATTATACACCAATATTTGTATCTACTTATAGTTATTGTATAAAAAAAGAACTGCCTAATTTTAGACAGTTCTTATAACTTTGCATTTTACTCACCTATGACAGCCTTTCAAATGAGGTGAATTATTAAAGGCACACTTGCTTTCTTAAGAAGTGTACCTAAATTTTTTATTTTCAAAGCTTAATTTCCGCTCTGCTGATTTTTAATGAAAGTAAGCTTTGTAGTAGGGCCATCATTTAAGTTTCTGTAATTAGGTGACTTGTATATTTCATAACCGTATTCAATTCCACCGTTAACGAGTCTATTCCATCTTATAATCTGATATCCCAATCCCCTATATTCAGTAGTTCCACCATCCTTAACCATTCCCTGGCTTATTGCAAATATAGGTCTTATATCATTTGATATCAGCTTAGAATCTATGCTGTATGTCACCTTAGGTAAAACTAGTGCAAGTATTATAAAAATTAATAATGCTATTATATATTTTTTCTTCAATTTCATAGTCATCCCCCATTTTTTAAGTAATAAACGAACTTTAACCTCTCAAGAAAATAAATTAATATGCCTTAGCTTAACCTTAATGCGATAAACACTTTTCTCCAGTCTACTCATATTATTGGGCATAAGACTTAAATCAGACATCAAAGCTATTTTTTCTGCCACTTCCTCAATAGACATATTTTCTGTGTTTATATGTGTTTCAAAGATTTCATTTGACAGTCCTTCTAAACATCTATCAATCTGCTTTGCCCCCCAGGAGTTCGACCCATCCCCCCTGCTTTTCAGTCTTTTGAGAAGTGTTTCTTTTGAAGCCATTAGTGCATAATGTTTCACTTCAACTCCATTGCTCCTAAGAGTTTCAATAATCTCTCTAAAATATTCAGGTTTTACTATAGTCATAGGAATAATCAAAATTCCTTCATAACTATCCTCTATATGCTTGATAAGTGAAAAGTTAAGCTCTCTCCACATATCATAATCTTGAAAATCATCTTTTTTCATATTCTGAGGAATATTTTTTGAAAGGAAGAATCCCAAGTTTTCCGGATCATAAATAAAGGATTTTTTTATCCTTCTGTTAAGTTCAAATGCCGTCTGTGTCTTTCCTGCACCAAAGGCACCATTTATCCATATAATCATTAGTCTGTCTCCTAAGTTTAATAATACTGAACCGAATGGAGAATATATGGGTTTCGTGAAAATACAGTATATGCAGTCTTACCGTTATAGCTTAGCATGTATTTTACTTTATCCCTTGTAAACTCCTCATCAATTATGTCTAATATATTATCCTTATCAAACCAACCCACTTCAAGGCTTTCTTCGCTGGTAGTAAGCTCACCTGAAACAGCTCTTCCAGTAAATCCAAAGCTCACAATACTTCCAATAGGAGTAACTCCATCAGGCTGAACTCTTTTAGTTATATTAGAATTTACTAAAGTTAATTCATTAACCTCGATATCTATTCCGGTTTCTTCTTTAACTTCCCTTATGAGAGCATCGGTTAGGCTTTCACCTTCTTCTACTTGCCCGCCCGGAATTTCCCATCCCCTATCAGGGCTTTTTACAAGAAGTATTTTTCCTTCCTCATTTTCTATCAAACCACCTGCAGAAACAATATGAACCGGATAATTCATAAAAACACCCCATCCTATAAAAATTAAGCATTTTTTCTTCTAATTACATATTTACTTATATATCGCCTTAATGCAACTCCGACAAGAAAAGGAGGCACAACACAAGGTAATATAACTGTAAAATTACTGCTAGTGCTAAAAATAACTGTCTTATATCCAAAAACAAAGAAAACAGTAGCAACAATTAATAAATTCTTATCATATTTTTCATATGACTGATTTAAAACCAATCTTCCAAATATGAGTCCTATAACTAAAAATGATACTGAAATTATAAAATTCATTTAATCATCTCCATTCGACTTATAGCCAATATCCTAAAACCTATTTATTTTTTACCGAAAAGAACCCATCCTTTTTTTGTTCTATTTCAATGCTATTTTCACATATTAACTTAGAAGAATCACTATCATAAACCTTCAGAAATACTTTGAAAGATTGCACTTTAGTATCTTCTTTGAAATCTGCTGACCAATACAGTTTCTTCTCATTAGTTTTAACATCCTTGCCTAATATATTAATCTTGCCGCTGCTTCTATCCCAAGTTAAAAATTTCCCTTGCTCTGCACTCCATTGAAATGTAATATTCTTATATTCTTTATTTGTTTCAAGCTTTGCCTCAAGTGGCAATCCCGGTACAGACGACATCATAGGGCTATACGTTTTAATTTCAGATTCTATAGTTACCTTTGAACTGCTATCACCAATTTGTGAAGAATTATCATTTGTCTGTTTTTTAAACTCCTCAGGTAATACATCATATAGTTTTTTAATATTAATCTGAGTTTCATTTATTAAGTTTCCAAAGGTATATAAATTACCGGAACTTATACCCATAATTCTTGTAGAAGATGTATCAGAAAATGTGTATCCTTCTTTTGTTATGTTATTGCCGACTTCTTCTTTGCCCTTAAAAGGAACGTAGTAAATTCTATAATCATCAACTTTTCCAAGATACTTTATATCCAGACTTTTCAATTCATCCTTTGAATATTCATGATGAGAGCGAAACTCTTTTATTATCGCTTCATCTTTGTCATCAATGCTGTCTTTTGTATTTATATAATTTCCGCTTTTACATCCGGCTGCAGCCAATAAGATAACCAGGATAATGCTTAATAATCTTTTCATAATACCCTCCATTTTATATTCAATATCTTCTAATTAATATTCCTTTCATACTTGATGAATTATTATGAGTATTATATATCTTTTCTTTTTCCTCTTCAGTGCATCCTATTAATATTTTTATTTCCGAATCTCTTTTAGTTAAATCAACAGTACACACTATGGCATCAATCTTCTGATCTTTATCTGTTCCCTTCCAGACATCAATTCCACCACCATCCATTGATGCAGTATTTTTCAAATAACCATAATCAACCTCATAAATAAAATTCTGATACCTGGGATGCGCCGTTCCCTTTGGCCTGTCAATGATAACCTCAGATTTTTCTACAAGACTATCAAGCGCCTCCCAAAACTCTTTACTGCACTGCATAAGTTTCTCCCCCTTTAGCCGTAACACTAGGCAGCTTCTTAAGAAGTTATCTTGATAAGAAGATATCTTATTATCAGGATAACTATTCTATTATACTAATGTTATCATCTATGATTACTATTGCCTGATTATCAGTTAATTTTATATTAGGACTGCAGCTTACATCTATATAACCCGATTACGAGCCAGCTGCTTAGCCTTCCCCTTTTATAGAATCAAAAACAACAAAAATAGGAAACGCTTTAGGAAACATCATAAAGCTTTGAAGCTGTCCATATTTATCTCTATAGCTTACTGAATAATTTCCAAAACCGTAGGCATATTCTGCACTTACAAACTTAAGCTTACTTGAAGAATGATTTATAGTCACATAAATTCTCCCAGCTGCTCTTGCTGCAGCATAAGGCAGAATACCAACTGCTTCGGATAGAACTAGGCATAATATGATTCCAATAAATATAATTTTCTTCTTATACCTTATCATGGAACACCATCCCTCAAATAAAAGATACTATTATTAAATACTCTAATCCCATTAATCGAAGCCATAAAATAATACAACCGCTATTGATCTAATCTAAACTCCAACTGGCAATCACAAGGCTCCTTCTCAACTGATTTGGGATTATACTGCTCAGCTTCTACGCAGCCCATAGCTTTATAGAAAGCCTGTGATTCCTCTGAGGAATGAGCTGATATATACAATTTCTTTGCTCCCATATCCTTTGCTTTTTTGCATATAAGAGAAAATAATTTTTTGCCTACACCTAAGCCTCGGCTTTCATATGATGTATGTATGCAAGAAAGTTCTAAGTACTGATTATGTGAACCAAAAAATCCGCTTTCTACAGAAGCAAATCCTACAAGAGAATTGTTTTTGAAAGCTCCAAATACTGTACCGCCTGTTTTTATAGTGTTTTTCAAGCATTTAACAAGGTGTTTATATTCCTCAGCTCCCCAATGTTCAACAAAAGCAATATCCTTTAGCACCCACTGTCCATCTTCCTTACGCCAGCATTTCTTTACATCCTGATGGCGATTAAAACTTGAAAACAAATCTATATTTATTTCATTTTCTTTTAACTCGTTGCAAATAATTTCTTCCAATATTTATACCTCCAGACTATTTTTTAAATTACTTGTATTCCTGAAGTTATCACTATAGCAGATAGGCTTTTCTCCTGGTATTTACATAGAATAAAACACTTCTTTACCCTCTAAGAAATCTCTGCAAAGAGTATCACAAGTCTTTATTGCATGAGTCTTAATCCATGAGTTTCTTTGATTATCCCTCATAAATAAAGTATAACTCATAAAAATATCCATAAATATTTGACCTTCTATATATCTTAAATCCTCGAAAGAAAAGTAAGCTTTAGAGGCATAACCCTGTAAAAAGTTTTGTCTTAAATTACTTGGAAAAATAGTTGCAGCACTTCCTAAATCAAATAAGTAGTATCCAAAGCCGCAAAAACCCAAATCTATTATACAGGGATTATTCTCGGATATTACTATATTTCCTAACTGAATGTCTGCATGAATAACTCCGAATGCATTATTTCTCAATTTAAGCTCATTCATTTGATTCTTTACTGAAATCAGCACATCTTTAATAATGTTATAACGCTCTATAGAAAACAGCTCAGCTTCAACACAATATTTTAGCTCTTCAATAGCAATATCAATTTTATCAATATTATATATTGGCCTTACAAAATTATCTGATGGTGTTAATTCTTCTAGGCACTTATGAAATAATGCTAGATTTTGCCCAAGTTTAAATGCTATCTCTTCAGTAATTTCTTCCTTCGAGGTAAGAATCTCCCCATCAATCCATTCTAAAACAGTTGCATAGCAAGGTTCATCGTAATTATCAAATTTATATTGAGTTATATACTCTCCAAACCTATTTTCAACGGGTAATTGGACATGTAGAAGTTCTTCACATCCAAGCTTTTTAAGAATCTCAATCTCTGCCTTTAAGCCTTCAATCGTATGCTGAAGTCCAAAGAAGCCTTCAATAGCAGGCTTGTGTATACGCAGTAAATAATTTTTATTTGATAGTTTATCAGTTACTTTAAAAGTCATATTTTCATTGTGCCTTATAAATTGAATTTCAGGTTCAACAATAGGATATAGCACAAGAAGCTCCTTTGCCATAATAATATAATCCATCTTTTTTCTCCTTCGAATTTCATCTCTTAAGCATAGATTATTTCCTTATATCATAGACATCATATCTTGTATACCATGTACAAATGAAGGCAATAAAATATTGCTATTACGAGTATAAATAAATATAAACCACAAGGCTCCTATTAGCCCTCCACCAATATTTACATTTGATCCATTGCCAAGTATAAAGGTTTGGAAAACTGACTTATTATTAAAAACAATATTTATAGGCAAATGAGCCATTCCAAAAAATATTCCGCTCAAGATTGTTCCCCATGTCTTTCCAAAACCAACTACAAGCCTTGGCCACAGGAAGCCTCTAAAAATTAATTCCTCATAAAAACCAACAAAAATAATAAAATCGATTGTTCTCCATATAAGGTTTAGATTGAATCCCTTTTTACTTATATAATAAATAAAAAATGTAGATATAAGTATAATTCCAACATATAAAGAAGATTTTAACCCGTATCTCCTTAATCCAACTGTACTTATCTTTTGTTGCCTCAATTTCAGTATAGCTATAATCCCAACAAAACCCGGTAAATCCATTATAATAGCGAATATTAACTTATAGGCAAAGTTCTCATTAGTTTTCATTATAAAAAATAACGGCAATATTTTGATTAAGTAAAGAAACACAAACATTAAAATAAATATGATAGCAAAAAATGCTAAAGCAATTACTCCATCCTTTTTCTCAATATCCTCAAAAATTTCATCAGGAAACATAGTTTTTCTTAAGATCCGCATTGATTAATTACCTCTTCCTTGCCAAAACATAGTCAGCACTTTGGTGATATATAACTGCCCCCTCCAGCATATCCTTGCGTATTCTTTCTATTCCCCTTTGAATTGCTTCATCAGATATCATTCCAAACATTGAATAACCTTTTTTTCTTGCAATTTCAATAAGTCTAGGGCCATAGGAATAGTCCTCTCCTATTTCAATTGAGCCATATTCTATATTATTAAATCCCTTATTTGAAAGACTTTCTATAATTTCCGAAGTATTCTGATACCTTTTAAGCTCCGGTTCTAAAGTTTCCGGAAAATATTTAGTCGTAAGTCTGTTTCTTATATGCTCGTGGCTGTCAGAAAATATTACAATTGCTCCATCTTTCTTAAGAACTCTATTTATACTTTGAAAGGTCTTGTCTATAGCTTTAATATGATGTATAACATCAACCATATACACCAAATCAAAAGCTGAAACTGGAAGCTTAGAAAGCTCTGAAGCATTATCTTCAACCAATATTGCGCTTTTACACTTCTCATTTGCTTTATCAAGCATACCTTGAGACTGGTCAACTCCCCAAACCTCAGCTTTTGTTAGATTATAAATAAGCTTTAAGTAGTTTGCTGTTCCACAGCCTACCTCTAAAACCTTGCTGTTTTCATTGATGCTTAACTTATCAATCATAAACTTTATTACTTCAAAATCCGCTTGTCTCACATCATCATATATTTTGCTTATTTCATTATAATCATAACTCATATTATATCCCCACCCCCTATATCCTAAAATCAATCTAAGTATGACAATCTACTTCTCTCTTTTAAAAATCCACTTTTCTTCAGTAGTTGATCCTGCATTATTCTCTCCATAAGCTGAAGACTCAGCAATAACATTTACAAGCTCCCAGCCTTCTTCTCCTAGTTCAGGAAGCATTTTTTCTATATCCTTATCCCATTCATAGTTTGAAAACAGACCGATATTTCTCTCACAAGTAATGACTTTATATTCCCATCTTTTCATACTCTCACCTCCACCAAAGATAAAATATAAACCCTGTTATTTATTAATCTAATAGCGTCAGCTCATATAAATTGCATTCATGTATTTACGCCCTAGCTTATTTCATTATTCTTTACTGCTATCTTTCTCAAATATTCTTATTACAGTTGAGCCTATCCCAACAATTCCTCATGCCACAATAATATATAGCCAGAGGCTAATATTATAAGTATCTTTTAAATATAAAGCTGTAGCTATACTTACTGAGAATAAGACCATATCCAATATAGAAATAGCCTTCTTTGACAGCACCTTAACTTTTTTCATAATACACCCTCTCCATTCCCCATATAAATTTAACTTATCTTTTACCCTTAAGCTCCATCTCAAATTCAATTTCATGCTTTATAGGTATATTAAAATTTCCAATCATTGGAATTGATGGCTTTAATTTTCTTGAAGCCTCTACGGAATTCCGGTACACCTTCTCCATGTCAAAGCCACGTTTTTGATAAAAACGCAGAGCATTTATATTATCATTTGTAGTAATAAGTGTTACCTTAACACAGCTTTCTTTAGCTGCTTTTTTAATAACTTTGTTTACAAGAGCAGTCCCTATTCCCTGCTTTTCTCTCAAGCTGTCTAAAGACATAATTTCGCACTCGCTATTACTAATTCTATAAGTAACTAGTCCAATAATTTCTCCATATTCATAAGCTGCAAACCCATCTATACTTGTCATATCAACTAATTCTCCTTTAACCGCCATATCTGTAGAGAACCATTGTGCCTTAATAAAATTATTGATTTGCTGCCTGTTTTCGCTGCTTATTTCTTTAATATCCATTTTCTTTCTCCCTATAATAAAAAGTCATATATCCATCTAAACATTTATTTGTTTTTCTGATTTTGAAATTTATTTATCATAATATCAATTATATCAGGCCTATAATTATTTCCCTTTGAGTATAGCTGCGTATTTGATTCCTCCTTAAAAACTGCACATACCCCTCCTAAATCAGAAGCCATACTCATTTCCGTTTCACTCACCCTAATCCATGTAAATTTCTACTTTATATCCCCTTAAAGTTCAATCATTAAGGGTATTATTTTCAGACTTAATTTTTTATTAATTATCCTTCACCTGAATTTATCAACTCTCTTAAAAACTTACTCAATCTATTACTTGATATCTTATAGGACTTATCCCCTTCAGTTACGTAATGAAAGCCTTGAGTTGTAGCCCATATATCAATCTTTTTCCCATTATCAAGTTCTATAATTATTTCATGACTGGCAGTAGTACCAGCATCCTTTTTGAATAATGGTGCTTCATTGTACATTGATACGAGCTCACTAATTAAGGGGGTATCTTCATCCATAGTATATTTTTTATTATTTAGTTCTAGTGATTTCACATTGGATATGTCAATCTTGTTATGGCTGCTAGCTGGAAAACTCTTTATTGAAATAACATAAAATCCAATGAAGATAACACAGATTAGTGTAGCAAAAACATGTTTTCTCATATATCCCCCTTACAAAACATATTTTTAAGCACCTATAGAATCAAAGTGCGTTTCTACTCCATCTTTAAACACCTTAATATAATCATATTTCTTATCTTTTGTTATCTTATATACTAGTTTCTGCTGCGGATATTTGCCAAAAGGATAGTTTTTCAATTCTTGCGTAAAGTAAATCCTAATTGAATTTTCCTTTGCTTCAATCTTCACATCTGAAAAATAAGGTGCTTCACCCTTAAAATTAGCATGGCTGCCATCAAGTATTAAATAGGTTGCGTTATCCTTTAAGTTATATAAAAAAACACCGTTATCCTTACAAATTTGTTCTATTGCAATCCTAATTTTCTTATTTGAAAAAGTATTAAAATTTATTTCTTTTGCAATGAAAGTTTTATTTTTTGAAGCACTTGTTCTTACGATATATCCTACTGAAAATAAGATAACTATTGCTGTTATGATTGTAAGTAAATAAGTGTATTTTTTCTTCAATAGCATTGCCTCCTATAAACATAGCTTTTGATCAATTTCTAAAATCAACTCCCAAAACCTCATGGGAATTCTTATCTAAATAGACATTTATAGTGCCTAAGATGGCATCATCTGTTGTATTAAATGTAACTCTATAAGTATCCTTATCTTTTATATCTGCTTTCCCTTTCTTGCTCGCTACTTCATGTTCATCTGCAGCTTTATATTCCTCAACTTTAGCAGTCTTCCAGTTTATAATTGTTTTTTTGCTTTCTTCACTTAAAGACTGATAGGCGATTTGTCTTATATCGGCTTCTGCTTTTTGATTCTTTGAATCATCCTTCTTGTATTCCCCGGAAGATGTAAGCAATTCTGCTGTGTCTTCATCATATACATTTGTTATAAGTGCATAACTATAGTGCCCGGCCTTCTCATCATATCCATTGCCATATTCTGTCTTTACAACTCTAACCTTTAGGTCTTCCTTAATATCTTCTCTTGGGTTAAAGTACTTTATATCCGGATGCTCCTTCAAATATGAATCTATAAATCCTTTCCAGGTAGTTTTTACGTCTGAAATCTTCTTTCCTTCATTAGCCTTAGTTTGTAGATCGGTACTAGATGGTACCTCATCAATAAAGTTAGCTGTTTTTATTGCTGCTGCAACACCCAATACTGCTAGTAAAATAGCCATTATGATTATAATTTTTTTCATCTTCTCACCCCATACTAATTAGACGAAGATTACTTCTCAAAAGTTTATATACTAATTATACTAATTTATTTCAATATTCTCAAATATTTACATACATGTTTCTGAAAATAGAAATTATAGCTATGCTATTTAATGAATTTAAATAATATGCTATAATGTGAAAGCAAAATTCATTAAAATCCATAAATCTGCTGAAAGATTTCAGAATAAATCAGCTATTTAGCAGGACTGGTTCGAGAACTCCCAGTATAAAAAACTAAGGATTTATATTTTTACAGTACAGCTGTATCTATCCTTAGGTACAGCTTTTTTTGTTTTATAAAGAAGCTGTACAATCCGTTCTCAAAAATGAGAAAAGGAGAAGGAAAATGAAAGAAAGAAGAAAAGTAATCATCGATTGCGATCCCGGTATTGATGATTCCCTTGCACTGCTTTTAGCTTTAAAGTCTAAAGAGCTTGAGGTATTAGGAATTACTATAGTCTGCGGAAATGTTCCTGCAAAACAAGGGGTACAAAATGCATTGAAGGCTTTAGATATGTGCAAAAGTCTTCATATTCCAGTTTATCTTGGAGAAGAAATTCCTCTAAAAAGAGAGCTTGTAACAGCTCAAGACACCCATGGTGAAGACGGTGTAGGAGAGTGTTTCTTTGAAAAAGTAAAGGGCGGTATTGTTAAAAGTGGAGCCATAGATTTTATTCTTGAAACCTTAAAAAAAGAGAATAATGTATCAATAATTGCTCTAGGTCCTTTAACAAATATTGCAAAAGCACTTATGAAGGACAAGGAAGCTTTCCAGAACCTTGATGAATTTGTATCAATGGGTGGAGCTTTCAGAATTCATGGAAATTGTTCTCCTGTAGCAGAATTTAACTATTGGGTAGATCCGCAAGCTGCGGATTATGTGTACAAAAACTTAGAAAAAAAGATACACATGGTAGGCTTGGATGTAACAAGGAAAATAGTATTAACTCCAAATACTATCGAGTTTATCGAAAGAATTGGCGGAGAACTAGGAAAATATATAAAGGACATAACCAGGTTTTATGTGGATTTTCATTGGAAGCAGGAAGGCATAATAGGCTGCGTTATAAACGATCCCTTGGCAGTAGCTTATTTTATAGAAAGATCAATCTGCAGAGGATTTTCTACCAGCGTTGAAATTGTCCATGAAGGTATTGCAATGGGACAATCCATAGTAGATGCAGAAAACTTCTATAAAAGAGAGGATAATGCTTTTGTGTTAACAGAGGTAGATTCTAAAGGGTTTATGCTTATGTTTTTAGAAAGATTGTTTCCTGAAAAAATAAATTTAATTCAAAACACACAGGGGGTTATGTAAAATGAAAAAAGTATCACCATTAAAATTAACAATAGTAGGTTTTGCAATTGCTTTAAATATAGTAGGATCTTTTATAGCTCTGAATTTAAAATTACCAATATATTTGGATTCTATCGGAACAATAATGTCCGCAGCTATTCTTGGACCAATTTATGGAGTAGTAACTGGACTTTTAGGGAGCATAGTCAGCGGGATAACTTTTGATATATATTCTCTGTACTTTGCACCTGTTCAAATTTTAATCGGACTTTTAAGCGGAATAATGTTTAAAAAGGGCTTGATGAAGGGCCTTAAAATGCCTTTAGGTGTATTTATAGTTACACTCTTTTCTTCCACAGCTGGAGCTGTAATAGCTGCATATGTTTTTGGAGGAGTTACTTCTTCAGGTTCCTCTTATATAGTTGCCTTTTTATCAAACCTTGGAGTAAATAAAGTAGTAAGTGTATTCATAGTTCAATTTCTAACAGACTATCTGGACAAATTTACAGCATCAGCTATAGTTGTTTCTGCCACACTTGCCATACCAAATGCAATAAAACAAAAACTGGTACGAGGTTAATATGGACAGATATAGCATAATAGAAAATAAAAATAAAAGAGAGATAGTTCTTTTAAAAAGCTTTCCCTGCATTTGGGGAAAATGCAGCTTTTGTGATTATATCTTGGACAACTCTAATTCAGAAGAAGAAATAAATAGGCTTAATTTTGAGGTACTTGAAAATATAACAGGCAAGTATAAGGTTTTAGAAGTTATAAACTCAGGCAGCTGTTTTGAACTTCCTTTAAAGACTCTTGAAAAGATAAAGGAAATAATAAAAGAAAAAAATATAGAAAAGCTGTTTCTTGAAAGCCACTGGTGCTATAGAAAAAGGCTTAAGGATATGAGAGATTTCTTTGGTATACCAATAATATTTAAAATAGGAGTAGAAACTTTTGATTATAATTTTAGAAATGTAATCTTAAACAAAAATGCAAGGTTTACTACACCTGAAGAAGTAAAGGAATATTTTGAATCAACCTGTCTTATGGTTGGTATAAAGGGCCAAACTAAAGAAATGATAGATAAAGATATAGAAATTGTTTCAAACCACTTCAGCCATGCAACCATAAATGTCTTTACAGAAAACAGTACAAAACTTGAAAGAGACGAAGAGCTGATAGAATGGTTTAAGCAAAAATATTCTTATCTAGCGGAAAACCCTAATATTGAAATTTTATTTAACAACACAGATTTCGGAGTTGGAGACTAGTGCTGCTTTAATATAAAAATGGGCTATTTCAAAACATCTAAACTTTGCGTGGTATTTGAATACGTAGAAGCATTTGAGTAAGCAGTAATAAGACTTTAATTAAAAAATTTATAAAACCGTTAAAAATCCTATATTGTTTGAACGAAGAGAGTTTATAGGATTTAGGATTTATATATTTTTTAATTATTAGTCTTATCTGCGAAGTGAAAGCTTCCTAGAGTTCAAATACCACGCGATAGGTTTAAGTTGTTTTGATACAGCCCCTTTTTATTATCTTAAAGTTGCTATTTCATTAATCAATTTTGTCCACAATTCATAAGACTTATTAACACTATCCGGATATGCACCTAACCTTACAACTTCTAATAGCTTATCCTCACAGCCTTCAGGTTTAATTCTAAAATTATTTATAAAGCTAATAGTTCTTTTTCGGCTAGGAAAATATATTTTATTCATAGCAAACAAAGCTTGAAGAAAATGATCTATTGCTAAATCCAAAGCAAAGTGATAAAACAATACGTCTTTTCTTGCCACTGCACGTTCTAAATCTTCTACATCGTTTAGCTCTTCAAAATGATATTGCACTAATTTTTGTGATAACTCTTCCGGATAATCAGATAACTTTTCTTTCAATGAAGCTAAAAATATGTTTCTATCATATAATATGCTTATATTTTTCAGCATAGCGCAGCGTCCTATAGGATAATAATAGTTGTCCAATTTATCCGGATAGTCTCCACTTAGTATTGAATTAATATTATCTGTAGTTTCATCTATTGTAAAATACATAAGCCAGGTTTCAATTCCATTTATGGATACAAAATCCCCTGTTCCCCAATGTCCCCCCTCAAAGACATTGAATTTTACCTCTTTCAGAAAGTCTCCTAATTTATCTACCACAGCCTTTCTCTTCTCAAGCTTAGGTATCTCATCGCAATAAATGAAAACATCAATATCTCCCTCTCCTGCTTTTGGAATTTCAATTTTGCTTCCGCTTATTCCTATTGACTGTACTTCATTTAACTCAGAAGCTCCATCTATTAAAAGCTCCAATATTTTTTCGGTATTATAATTCATGTTTGTCCCCCATACTTACACAAATAAAATAATGTATTAATTTTTAATGTATACTATTATCAATAATGTAGTCTAAATTTACCTTTTTGCACAAGAAATTTGATGATTCTGCTCCATATATCCATTTATTAAAGAAACCCCTTAGATCTCTTCCTGAGACTTCTTGAGTAATATCTTGAAACTCCTTAAAATCTGCTTCCTTTTCTCTAAATTTCTTTAAAAAGCTTCTAATAACATTATTGAATATATCATCACCTAAAATTTTATTAAGCACATATAGCGCCCATGCCCCCTTAGTATAGCTGTTATGACCTATCTCATATTTTCCATAGTCACATATAGGCGTATATAAGTTTATTTCATCATCTTCTACGCTTTCAACATATAATTTTCTATATGTCTCCATTTTATCTATAAAAGCATCATATCCATAGAACTTTTTTATTGCAATAGCCTCAAAGTAGCACGCAAATGCCTCATCAAAAAATCTCGTTCTTTGAACATCTTTCTTTGCCTTTACATTCCAAGCATGTCCAATTTCGTGATATAAATGAGTTAGTTCTTCAATACTGCCGCTAAATCCATGTTCCTCCATCATTACGTAATTATCTCCAGCTTGGGAACCGTAGGATTCTTTAATTTCAATTACAGTAAAATATCTATCCTCTTGATACTTACCAAATAAATTGGTAAATAAGTCAAAGGCTCTTTTAACCTCCGCTTTAACTGTATTTCTGGCATTATCCTTATGCTTGTCAAATACAAATATTCTAAGGTTCATGGAATTATCTTCCACTAGCGAGTATTGTGCAATGGCAATATCAAATCTCCATGTCGGCAATCTGCTTGCATAATGAAAGATACTACTTTCACTTGTTCTTAGTACTTCTTTTAGCATTCCACCACATGCCACTGTATATTTTTGTGGAACCTCTATAAAAAGATTGTATGTAAATGTGTTTCGATAACTTTCAATTATACTTTTAAAGCATGGCTTAGCTATAATAGGATATACATGGCTATCAGGACGAAGTATGGAAAAGTCTTTATCAACTTTGTCTTTGATATAAGCCATTAAATGCGAGTAACCATTTATAGTTCCTTCATATTCAATACTTAGCTCTGTCTGTTTTTTAGACTTTAAAACAATCCCTAAATCAATGCTTACAAGGTTAACATAATAATTCTTCTCATCTTCTAGAAATATAATTTGCTGAGCAAAATTTAAATTTGTATTATATATATCTTTTATACTTTTTACCTTTAGGTTATGATATAGCAAAACGTCGAATTTACTTAGCTCAGTGTTCATTTCATTGAATATATTAAGTGTTCCACTCACATTAAAAAAATTACCCATCGGGTTAACTTTAAAATATAAATCGTAATTCAAAATTTGTGGCATCACCAAAACCTCTTTTCCTTATAGCTTCTTTTCAATAAACTATATTTCAAACAAGTCAATTATCTTTACACCTTTTATCTATATAGCTCATTGGCACTACATCATATCCTGCCTTAAAACCTAAAGCTTCATAAAATGAAGTCTTATCTTTTTCCGCAATTAGTATCTTTTTATTATACTCCTTATATTCTTCAAGCATCATATTTATAAGTGTTGAGCCGATGCCTTTACCTTGATATTTTGAATCTACAAGCAAATTATTAAGGTACACTGTAGCTATTCCATCCGACAGACAATTTATAATCCCAATTAGCTTGTTACCATCCCATGCGGAAAAAACGTTATGTGAATTTATCATCGATATTTGCAATTTATGAGGATCATTACCTAACTTCCATCCCACAGATAAATATAACTCCTTTAAACTATCCAGATCAAAATCCTTAGTTTTTCTGTATACTATATTCATTTTAGTACTCCTTCTTTTAAAAACATTATTTAATAACCTAAATCAACGCTACTATTCCTTTAACACTAACTCCTTAACTTTTCCTCCATCATATTGCTTTGAAGCTGTCACTTTAAATTTTGCATTATCTCTTGTAATTCTAAAATCCTTAAGCTTAAATATAATAGGCAACTTGCTTAGGCTGTATTTATCAGCTAAAACAACCTTGTTATCTTTTTTAAATACTATTAAATATTGATCGTCATTGACAGTTTCATTTTCTGTACTATGAAACATAAGAAATCCAATGAAAGTTTTGTAGGATGTCCATTCAACTCCTGTCTTTTCATAGACTTGCTTCGATGAATAGTAAGGCGTAAACACGTAGCATTCATCCCATTTAAAATCAGTCAGTTTATTCATATCCACATCAGGATTTGTACTAACAGCTTCATTTAATTTACTTATCAAGGTTTCCGAACTTATATTATTTATCTTCATAGACTGATACTTTGGTGTGCCAAATATAGAAAATAATATAGCTGCTATTAAAACTGCTCCTATGATTATAAGTGACTTTCTTTTAGATGACATTGCAATCCTCCTCTTAACTGCAGCCATATAACTATTTAGCTGACTGCTAAAATTATTTTACTTACCTGAAATCCTCCCCATAATAACCGTATTATAATAATTTCCATCATTATGAATACGATCCTTTATCAGCAAACCTTCTTCTACAAAGCCATGCTTTTTATATAACCGAATTGCTTTTGTATTTGACTGAACCACAGTTAGTGAAATTTTTTCAATTCCTGAATTATCAGCACACATTAAAATATTTTCAAGAAGCACTCTCCCGATTCCGTACCCCCAATACTCCTTTAATATGCATATTCCAAACTCTGCTTTGTGCCTAAATCTTTTTAACTTATTGCCTGCCAACCGAGTAAATCCAATAATTTTACCCTCTGCTTCTGCAATTAAAAATATTGATCTTTCTGCCTCAGCATCTTCTAAAATGATCTTTTCAAAGTCTTCTGAAGTTAATAAGTTTTCACCGGGCTCTCTATCTAAATTTTCTGTTTCTCCGTCAATTTTCACTCTTAGCTTAGATAATTCCTCTGCGTCAAATTTAGTTGGGCATCGCAGTATCCAAGTTAAATTTTTGCCTTCTATTCTCTTGTTTTCTATAATCATTATTCCTCCTTTTAGTCGGAAACACTGGGTAGTTTATAACGCTCGTTACCACTCACAAACTATCCGCACAAGGTCATTTAGACCTTGTACCTCCTTTTAGTCGGAAACACTGAGTAATTTA